>NZ_JBOZGL010000001.1:0-1254208 GCF_050846855.1 Priestia sp. TGN 0903 | reverse complement strand
CGGCGAGTAGAACGACGAGAGCGGCGAGTAGAACGACGAGAGCGGCGAGTAGAACGACGAGAGCGGCGAGTAGAACGACGAGAGCGGCGAGTAGAACGGCGAGAACGGCGAGTAGAACGACGAGAGCGGCGAGTAGAACGGCGAGAACGGCGAGTAGAACGACGAGAGCGACGAGTAGAACGACGAGAGCGACGAGTAGAACGGCGAGTGCCGCGAGAAGAGCGACGAGTACCGCGAGTAGAACGGCGGCTACTGCGGCCAGTGCTACGAGAAGAGCGACGCTTTCTTGTTAGTGGACCAGCAGTTGGCTCTTGAAACATAAAAGATTTCAGTTCTGTACATTCTAGGGCTTCAGCAGCTTCTTTGATTTTTTCAGGTGTAATATGCAATACAAAAACCTCCTTGTCAATTGGACTAGGTCTTGCATTAATAGAATACGCGCTAATGCTTGTCCTTGATATGAGTCAAAAGTGGAGTTTGCGCAAATAGTTGATGCTGCGGGGTATCATGGAGAATTTACCCTTCATATACTTTAATAATTGAAGAAAGGTGGTCGAATCATGAATCAAAAAGAAATCCCTCAATACGCTCTGTTTGTAAATGTAAAAGATTTAAAGGAAATGCAAAAAGATATTTGGTCAGAAGAAGCGGTTCAGGCAACGATGAAGTTTAACAAAAAACGCTACGATATTGATTTGCTGCTAAGAGGCTCCCACATTCGGAAGATGAAGAAAAAGTCATATTATATTGAATTTTATTCTCCAAAAATATTTCAGCGCGCCAAAGAAATACACCTAAACGCCGAATACAAAGATCCATCGCTTATGCGCAACAAATTGTCTCTCGATTTTTTCTCCTCTTTAGACGTTTTATCTCCTCACTCTCAGTTTGTCACTCTTAAAATTAATGGGAAAAATGAAGGAATATATCTTCAGCTCGAATCGGTAGATGAACTATTTTTGAAAAAAAGAAATTTAGCGGATGGATCCATATTTTATGCAGTGGACGGAGATGCTAATTTTTCTTTGATGAGCGATTTGGATAAAAGGCCGAAAACAACTTTGTTATCTGGATATGAAAATAAAGCAGTGAGAGAAGGGGATGCGGAAAAATTAGAAAAGTTTATATTTAATCTTAATACGTGGACAAATACAGAATTCGAACAGAATATTGAGAAGTACTTGAACGTCGACCGCTACTTATCTTGGTTAGTCGGTATTATTTGTATGCAGAATTACGACGGTTTTGTCCATAACTATGCCTTCTATCTAAATCATGAAAGCGGGCGCTTTGAACTGATTCCATGGGATTATGATGCAACTTGGGGAAGAGATGTAAATGGAAAAGTAATGGAAGGAGACTATGTCCGCGCACAAGGATTTAATACGCTTACAGCTCGCTTACTGGCGGTGAACAGCATTAAAAAACGATATATTCAAAAAATGAACAATGTTCTAAATAATCAATTTACGATAGAATACATGAAACCAATCATTTATCAACTGCATGAGTATATTGCTCCTTATGTATTAAAAGATCCTTACGTAAAAGATAACTTGGAGCAATTTTATAAAGAACCCGAATTTATGCTGTCTTTTATAAAAGAACGAACAGCGTATATTAAAAATAACATTTTGACTTTTTAAAAAGAGATAGATTTATAGGCAATTTATAGGCAACAGTGGATTTTGTTAATAATAGGCAAATGCAGGAAATCAATAGCTGTACATGATACGTATATATACAGTATGAATGACCAATAAGGATAATCAATAAGGAGGAAAAACAATGAGTAACTATTACTACGACCAAAATCAAGATCAAACTCAAAATGCAAATCGTAGTCGCGCTCGCAAAGTTCAACAAGCTGAAAGCACGGGCTACTCTGCCCATTTTAAACCACTAAAAGGGAGAGTAGTGACTGTATATCGCGGGGGGCCTGAATCTAAAACGGGATATTTAATTGACGTTCAATCAGATTATTTAACACTTGCTCTTGAAACAAATCAAAATAACAACCAGCAAAATAATCAGCCGGCTCAGCTTATTCCACAGCAGCAGTATACATTTATTTATTATCAGCTTGCCCATGTTAAAAGCATTACAGAGGATACGAAGTCTAATTCGGCACAAACATTTTCTGGATTTAATAGTGAAGTAGAACTTCACAGAGCTAACACATTTGCAGGTACTCTATTATTAATGAAAGATAAGCAGGTGCAAATAAATCAAGGTGGTCCAGAGAAGAAAGTGGGTAAAATCCTTGACGTATTAGGCTCATTTGAATCTGCGTATGTCGTATTATTAACAGAAGATGACGGCGTCGTTTATATCAATGTAGAGCATATAAAGAGTGTAAGTGAAGTTGTAAGCAAAAATACACCTGTTGTTCCGCAAAATCCATTATTAGTTGAAGAAACACCTGATTATATCAAAGCGAAAAGTTTTAATGAACTGTTTGAAGAGTTTTCACATAGATGGGTAGCTATTAACGGTGGAGGCCCAGAGGCTGTGGAAGGTGTATTAGTTCAAAGCCGCAGTGGAAACTTTACTCTTGTACAAAATAATCAAGTTTTACGTTTACAACCAAGACACGTAAAAACCATTGCCTTAGGATCAAAAGGATCTTTCAAGCAAAATGAAGAAAATTCTGAGCAAAATGGAGATACAAATGAAGAAGATTCTATGCAAGAGTCAACTACAGTAGATAGAACCGGAGGTCGCACGGATGGCCGTACTGGAGACCGTACCGGAAGACGTACCGGAAGACGTACAGGAGGTCGCACAGACGATCGCTCGGGAGGACGCCGTACGGGTTCACGCTCTTCAACACCAGGTGAAAAAGTTATTAAAACGAAAAATTATCGTTGGAAAGCATGACGAACTGGAACGTAAAAGGTGCTTATAAAGCACCTTTTCTATCATATAGGAAAAAGGAGGAGAATGAGAATGAGTATGAATCATTATATTGATAAAATTGTTGAAGTCGATATATCAGGGAAAACAACGTTTATAGGAAAACTTGTTGATCTCGGGTTAGATGTAATGGTTTTATATAATGGACATGATTATTTGTATATTCCTCTTTTACACATACATCGCTTGCGAGAGGTTTCAGAAGAAGATTATACACCTTTACGAACCATAGAAGAGAACTTAATAGAAGAAAGTCAGCGGATTTCTTATCGTAATATTTTACAGCAGGCAAAAGGAAAATTTATTGAAATTTATGTAACAGGAGGAAAATCATTGCATGGCTATATTACAAGCGTGCTGAATGATTATCTTGTGTTTTATTCTCCAGTATATAAAAATGTCTTTGTTTCTTTACATCATTTGAAATGGCTTACCCCTTATAGTAATGAGTTAACCCCTTATTCTTTAAGTGACAAAGAGCTCCCAGTAAGGCCTGCCTCTGCACCTTTTGTCAGAAACTTTGAAGAGCAGCTTAAAAAATATGAAAATCAACTGGTCGTATTAGATTTAGGGGATCAATCAGAAAAAATTGGCGTACTTAAAGAAGTTTCTAATAATATTGTTGAACTAATTACGGCAAATGGAGAAAGTATGTACTGGAAGTTAGCTCACGTAAAATCTGTGCACTTGCCTTAGAAAAAGAGACCTTGGTGTCGTCTCTTTTTTTATGTGCTTATCAGGACAAGTATATTGAATAAACAAATGAGATGATTTAAATTTTTTAGAAAATTATGTTGACAATAAAGAAAATCTTTATTAAAGTTAGTAACAACAAACGTTAACCACCAACAATTATATAGAACTCTTATCAAGAGTGGCGGAGGGACTGGCCCTGCGATGCCCGGCAACCATCAAATGAAACATTCATTTGAACGGTGCTAATTCCTGTGGAACATCAGTATTGTTCTAACAGATGAGAGAAATCGTGTATAAACGAACACTCTTCCATCTGTGAAGAGTGTTTTTTATTTTGAGTTAAGGAGAGAAATAGATGAAAATTGAAACTTTATTAGTTCGTTCAGGAGTAGGTCGTGACCCTTCAACAGGTTCTATTACAACACCCATTTACCAAGCATCAACATTTGCTCATCCTGCTTTAGGGCAAAGTACGGGATTTGACTATGCACGTACGGCAAACCCTACTCGTACAGCATTGGAAGAAGCAATTGCTGCTTTAGAAAAAGGCGAAGTAGGAGTAGCATTCGCTTCAGGAATGGCGGGTGTAATGGCAGTTTTAGCACTATTTAAAAACGGAGATCATTTAATTGTATCAGAGGATTTATACGGAGGAACGTACCGAGTACTAAATGAAATCTTTTCAGAGCAAGGAATTACTGTTTCGTACGTCAACACAGCCCATCTCGAGCAAGTAAAAGATGCGCTTCGTCCCAACACGAAAGCTCTATTTATTGAAACACCTACAAATCCAATGATGCACGTGACTGATTTGCCAGAAGCAATTGCGTTAGCTAAACAGCATGATTTGCTTACTATCGTTGACAATACATTCATGTCCCCTTACTATCAGCGTCCTTTAGAGCTCGGAGCAGATATTGTGATACATAGTGCAAGCAAATACATTGGGGGTCATAATGATGTAGTTGCTGGTCTTGTAGTCGCTCGATGTAGTAGCTTAGGAGAGAAAATTCGTTTTTATCAAAATGCAGCTGGGGCAATCTTAGGTCCACAGGATAGCTGGCTGTTATTGCGCGGTATTAAGACGCTAGCGCTTCGTATGGAAAAACATAACGAAAACGCACTGAAAATTGCAAATTGGCTTACTGCTCATGATCTCGTGGAAAAAGTGTATTACCCTGGTCTTGAAACACATCCGGGCTATGAAATCATGAAGAAACAAGCAACTGGATTTGGAGGCATGATTTCTTTTGCTGTCTCACACCCTAACATCGTGTCAGTACTTTTAGAAAATGTTAAAGTTATTACATTTGCAGAAAGCTTAGGAGGCGTGGAAAGTTTAATGACATTCCCAGCTCGTCAAACACACGCTGATATTCCGGAGGAAATTCGAAATCGTGTCGGAGTAACAAACTGTTTACTTCGATTATCAGTTGGAATTGAGCACGCAGATGATTTAATTAAAGATTTGAAGGAGGCATTTGATGCATACCAACAATAATAAACATAGATTTGGTACGAACTTAATTCATGCAAATACAGGAATTGACGGTCATTTTGGAGCGGTTAACGTACCTATTTATCAGGTATCTACATTTAATCAAGAAGATGAGACGAACAACGGCCGCTATGACTATTCTCGTTCAGGAAACCCAACGCGTGAGGCTTTAGAAAACACTATTGCTCAGCTAGAAAATGGATACGCTGGTTTTGCTTTTTCATCAGGTATGGCTGCTATTTCATCGGTGTTATCTATTTTTGAATCAGGAGATGAAATTTTAGTTTCACACGATACGTACGGCGGGACATATCGTGTATTAACACGACTATTTTCAAAGTTTGGTATCAAAACAACTTTTGTTGATACAACGAAGGTTGAGAAAGTAGAAGAAGCTATCACAAAAGATACGAAGGCTATTTATATCGAAAGCCCTTCAAATCCATTTTTACAGGTAACGGATATTAAAGCAGTAGCAAGTTTGGCGAAGGAGCACAATCTCCTTACAATTGTGGATAACACGTTTTTAACACCTTATCTACAGCAGCCGATTGACCTTGGTGTAAATATTGTCATTCATAGTGCTACAAAATATATCAGCGGCCACAGTGACGTCATTGGCGGTTTAGTTGTAGTAAGCGATGAAAAGCTAGCGGAAGAAGTAAAGTTTGTACAAAATGCTTTTGGTGCTATCTTGGGGCCACAGGATTGTTTTTTACTGCTTCGAGGCATTAAGACATTAAAAGTTCGTTTAGATCAGCAGTTAAAAACAGCGCTGCAGTTTGCAAAGTGGCTTGAAGAACAATCTCTAGTGAGCCGTGTATACTACCCAGGCTTAAAAAGTCATCCGGACCACAAACTCATTTCAGAACAAGCAAATGGATACGGAGCTATGATTTCTTTCCAAGTGCAGGATGAAGAAGTAGCACGACATATTTTACAAGGAGTCAAATTAGCTTCAATTGGAGTTAGTCTAGGTGCAGTTGAATCCATTCTCACGCATCCTGCAACAATGTCTCATGCAAGTATCCCAAAAGAAGTACGTGAAGAAAAAGGAATTACTGATTCACTTCTTCGCCTTTCAGTAGGGCTAGAGGAATTCGAGGATTTGAAGCAAGACTTTAACGCTGTTTTTCAAAGCTTAGAAGAAAAAGCGTTAATTAAATAAAAAAAGGACTTCCATTAAGGAAGTCCTTTTTTTGTTATATACAGCTATCTAAAAGGTTTGTGTATAGGGACGTAAGCGCAACTTTTTCATCAGAGGAAAGACTGCTGTTTAGAATTCTTTTTATGCCAAGATGATATTTTACATACGGTGTTTGCCGAACGCGTGGATGAGTCATTTCATCTTTTAAATCTTTCAGAATGGCTTCGTGAAGCTGATCTTCACTTGTCAGGGCTTGTTTAGAAGCGAAAGAACGGTTCAACCATAGGGTCTGATAAGCTGCTAGTAAATGTTCAGAAGTCATTGTGCAAAGAGCTCCTTTAGATTAGTTTCTTCATTATAATAATCTATAGTTTATCATAAGTATTAATACGTGTACGTAACTTTTACAGAAGCGGATACAGTCAAGGACTGAGCTTGGATAGGGGGAGAGGCTGCTAATAACTTAGGCGAGGAGCCAGATGACTGATAGACGGGGCCTTCTTCGATTAAAATGGGGATTTGGTTAATAGGGAGCTGCAGCGTGTTGGCAATGGTAAAGGCCTTTTCTTTAGCGTTAAGCAAAGCTTTACTTATCGCTTCTTGTTCATATTTATCATCATTTGTAACGTGAAATTGAAGATCTTGCGCTACGTTGGCTCCGCTTGAAAACGTAGCGTTATAAACATCGCCAGCTTGTTTTACATCTTGTACTCTTACTCTAAACAAATGCTGTACTTCGTATCCTGTAAGAGTCGATTTTCCATCGCTGTAATCATATTTAGGATTTATAGTGAATGAAGCTGTTTCAATTTGCTGGTCATTGATTCCAAGTTTTTGTATCTCTTGCAGCAGAGTATTTGAAACAGCTGAATTTTCTTTTAAGGCTTCTTGAACGTCTCGGTTTTCCGTGCGCGTTCCAATCGTCATGGAAATTTCATTTGGAATGGCTGAAGCACTTCCTTCACCAGTTACTTTAATTTCTCTATTTTGTGTATCTGCGCGCAGTGGCTGTGTAGGTTCATAAGGGAAATAAGAATGTTGCATGTAAAAACCCTCCTTAATCCGTCTTTAGTACATATATATGACTGCAGGGCTTGCATTAAAAGCAAAAAGTACACAAGTCGTAACTTGTGTACTTTTTTTACTATTTTGTATGCTGTTCTAATACGCTTTCCATGTTTCTAAATTGATCTTCTACAGCTTCTGAAGGCTTTTTTGTTAACAGACTTACTACAATAACAGCCAGCAAGCTTAAGAAAAATCCAGGAATCATTTCGTAAAGGGCATCTTTCAATGGAGTATTTACCCAAATTAATACTGTAGCTGCACCTACAATCATTCCTGCAAGGGCTCCCCATCTAGTCATACGCTTCCAGTAAAGACTTAGTAAAATGGCCGGGCCAAATGCAGAACCAAATCCAGCCCATGCGTATCCGACAAGTCCTAAAATCGTATCACTAGGCTTTAAAGAAAGCAAAATACCAATAATTGCAACACCTAAAACCGCAGCTCTTCCGACTGTTACAAGCTCTTTGTCAGAGGCTTTACGTCGGAAAAATGTTTTATAAAAATCTTCTGTAACAGAGCTTGCCGTTACAAGCAGCTGAGAAGAAATAGTACTCATAATCGCTGCCAATAAAGCTGCATATAAAAATCCAGTAATTAATGGATTAAATAAAACATCAGCAAATTTAATAAAGATTGTTTCAGGATCCCCAAGTTTCATCCCAGTTTGATCCACATAAGCAATTCCAACAAGACCCGTTAACATAGCGCCAATGATTGATAGGATCATCCAGCTCATACCGATACGACGGGCAGGCTTTAATTCTTTAATAGAAGAGATCGCCATAAAGCGAACGATAATATGAGGTTGACCAAAATAGCCAAGTCCCCAGGCTAAAAAAGAAATAATCCCTACTACGGTTGTACCTTTAAATAAATCAAGGTAAGTTGGATCGATATTTTTTACAATATCCATTGTTGTTCCAACGCCGCCTAAGTCAGTAAAGGCTACAATAGGCACTAAAACAAGGGCAATGAACATAATAACGCCTTGCACAAAATCTGTTAAACTAACGGCTAAGAAACCGCCGAACAGAGTATAGGCAATAACGACAGCAGCCGTTACAAATAGTCCTATTTGGTAATTTAAACCAAATGCCGATTCGAACAATCTTCCGCCTGATACCATACCAGCTGAAGTGTAAAGAGTGAAGAAAATAAAGATAACAATCGCTGATACTGTTCGAAGAACCTTGGCATGGTCCCCAAAGCGATTTTCAAAAAAGTCCGGAATTGTAATGGAGTCATTCGCTACTTCCGTATAAGTGCGAAGACGCGGAGCGAGGATTAAATAATTTAAATAAGCACCAATAGATAAACCTACTGCAAGCCATAAACTTGAAAGACCTGTCACGTACATGGATCCAGGAAGGCCCATTAACATCCATCCGCTCATATCTGAAGCACCTGCTGAAAGCGCAGTAACAGCCGGACCTAGTCCGCGTCCGCCTAGCATGTAACCCGATACGTCTTGAGTTGTTTTTGTGTAGGCATACCATCCTATTCCGAGCATTCCTACAAAATAAATGCCCAGTGAAATATAAACACCAATATCCACCAAATCTCCCCTTTATGCATTTTTTATGCATGAAACGAGCACTGCTCGCCATGCAAACATCTTATGGTTTCTAAAACTAACAAACTTTTCCCTTACTATCAACCCACAAAACCGTAAAATACATGAGGCGAAAATCCCCTATCCCTCTATAATAAAGAAATGAAAACGCTTTCAAAATAAAATAAAATAAAAATATTCAGAAACTTATAAGTGCATTTTTTATGCAATATTTTATGCAATGGGTAAAATAAAAAGAGCATTTTATAAAATGCTCTTTTGACATTCATGTATATTAGCGTGAATTTGGAAACACGCGGCGAACAACTTCTGAAAACTCGTCAAACAGTCCAGAGACTGGTTTACCCGTTTGAAGCTTGTCTACATATCCATTCATACGGTTTACAAAGTCGGGGTTTGTTGATACAAACACTCGATGAACACTGCCGTCGGCTTTTCGTACTTCGTGTGCGATCTTATGCTCCATATCTTTTGTGAGATTGCCTTCTTTGTTATCGTCTAATACAGCTGCTACATAAGCTGTATGGTCGGTTACGATTACGTTAGCATCTTTTACATTTTTTAACGCTACGATACGATCAGCTGCCACATCGGCTACTCTCATTCCGCCGGACTGATTGTACTGTTCTTTCTCATTACGCTGTACGTCTTGCGTATTATTTACGTCATTCATTTTCGTTTTATTGTTTCCATTTTCATATGTGACGTTGCGGACTGTATTATCGTCAATGACGCCATCTTTACCTTGATCTGCTGTGCTGCAGCCGAATAAAGAAAGGGTCGTCATGCAGCCTACAACAAACAAAAACGATTTCTTCATGATAGTATCACTCCTTATAAGTTTTAACCTTTCTTATAATTTGTTAAAAACGTGTGAAGCATACATGAAAAATATAAAAAAGCCTATACTATCGAAAAAGGAGGAATATGTATGAGTGAAATCCGACAAAGCATATTTGTGCTTCATACAAAAGAAGAAAACCATGAAGAAACAACAACGTTTGCGTTAACTTCAGAAGAAGCTAAGCTATTATTTGAAACTCTGCAAAATAAACGAAAAGAAATTATCGACGCCCATATTGATAACATGTTGACGTAAGGAAGGTAAATATCTTGTAAAACAGATGAGCCATATGTTAAAGGTGGCCAAATATTTGCATTCTACATATAGGTATAGTATAATGTAAACGCAACCAAATATAATTAATACTATGTTTTGACCATATACTCGAATTAGATTTAGTGAAAATTCACTTGTTATAAAGGAGATCTACTTCGCGTAGGTCTCTTTTATAATATGTGAATTTTTTATTTACGGTATAAATGTAAATATAGAGTAACATATTAAAATTTTTACATTTTTTGGAGGTTTTTTTACATGGCTACTACAGGTACAGTAAAATGGTTTAACAGTGAAAAAGGCTTCGGTTTTATCGAAGTACCAGGCGAAAATGATGTATTTGTTCATTTTTCAGCTATCCAATCTGAAGGCTTCAAAACATTAGAAGAAGGCCAAAAAGTTGAATTTGAAATCGTTGAAGGCCAACGTGGACCTCAAGCGGAGAATGTTGTAAAATTATAATTCAACGCTACATATGAAAGCTGCCGATCGGCAGCTTTTTTTGTGCGAATTTGTTTTATTTGTATGATTAAGAAAATAGATTAAAGTAGGGGAGAAGGGAAGGCGTGAGTTCATTTCATTGCTGTGCCACATGTCAACATTTTCAAAGCATTAAATTGGATAAGGGAATGAAGTATCAATGCAAGAGACTAGGCTATGAAACTCGTCCTGCTTATCAGTTTACATGCTGGGAACCAAAAGAAGTAGTTAAAAAGCTAATGGAAAAACGAAATCAAAAAGATATTGATACATAACGAAATCGATCCCATCTAAAGACGAACAAATGGAATGGATTCTCTAGTATGAATTGCTTGTTACATAGCTGTTGGTTTCCGTGCAAGACTGCGCTTTCCGCGGGCGGGCGCTGAGCCTTGCCCTCCAATCAACAGCTATAAGCACCTACATACATGAAACCTACGTTCACCATCACTACGAAAAAATCCGAACGAGTTGGATTCTCCATCAGGAATCTCAATTCATCGTTCGGATTTTTACTAAACTACTTTTGTTCCAGCCGCTTTTAATTATTCCTCTTTATCTGTCCCTTCCTCTGAAGGTAAATGCTTCCCGCAAAACTCTTTGACAGCTGCTTCTTCCTCTTCTTCTAGGTCGAAGTCTAATACTTTATTTGTTGAAACTTCGTAGAAATGAGTCTGGGCAATAGAAGTGTTATCTTCGCCTTTAATATATACTACGCGTAGTGCTAGGTCGCTGCCGGTATATAATTCATCCTCTTCTTCTACCTCAATGTATAAATGAAATTCATAGCGTTCACCTAGAAGGAGACCAAATGGATCCTGCAATTGTTCAGCTGTATATTCTTTAATTGTAAACATATGTACGTCCTTTCCATATATCAGTAAAATACTTGCATCATCTATTATAGTTTTTCTTTGCAAAGAAAGAAAGTGCATGCGTAATTCATGCACGGATTTATTCCTTGGTCATTCTATTTAGCGAATCTACTTGATGCGATGGCGCAAGGACTTCGATGATTTACTTAAAGATGGAAGAAACGCGCGTATGTTTTTGCTTATACATGGCAGCATCTGCTTTTTGAATTAATGTATCTAGGTTGGTGTCGTCTGAAGGCGCACATATAATAAACCCGTAACTCGCAGACAGTGCATATGGCTTCTTACATTCTTTCTTTTTATCTTCTAGCTGATTATTAATATTTTGCCATAGCTCGTGTACGTATTCTTCCGTTTGTTCAGGAGCAATTAATAAAAACTCATCACCTCCGTAGCGAAAGAGCGTATCATCCTTGCTAATATAACCACTAATTGATTCTGCTATTGTTTTAATAAGCCAGTCGCCTTCTCTATGACCGTATTGATCATTTACTAGTTTTAAGGAATTAATATCGATAAAACATAATACAAAAGATGTATCATTGGTTTTAGCTCTCAGCAGTTCCAGCTGCAGTTTTTCCATTCCGCTTCTTCGATTTAAAATTCCGGTTAGCATATCAGTTGAAGCGTGCAAGCTCAATTCATGCTCAACCGCTTTTAAATCGGTTATATCGGTAATACCTGCGAGTATGCAGCTTTCGCTTCTATACTCTAGTAATTCATAATTGATCATAACCCACTTAGAATCTCCATGTTCACGTGCTTCTAGGATATAGTTTTTTACATGCTTTTTTTGTTGAAGACGTTTTAAAATCTCCTCTCGATCTTCATCAGTAGGGTAGATTATAAATCCGTCTAGTTGATCAAGATCTTGAGAAGCAAGATTGTAAAAATGAATAGCTTTATTGTTAATGAGCAGCACTTTGTGGTCGGATAATCTCGTTAATAGTAAAGGATAGGGATTAATTTTGAACAGCGTAAAAAAATTATGTTCGCTTTCTTTTAGCTTTAAATGATTCATATATTCTTTGTGACGGTATGTATAGAGAATATATGAGATAAGCAAAGCGATAGCAACTGCTGCAGTTGTATTGATCTGCTTTGAAATAAGAGAAACAGAATCCGGTACATATCGTGATAAGCCATATAGTAAAAAAAGATGGTTAGGAATAAAAATAATGCACAGATGTTTTAATTTCATAGGACATAAAACAGCTGTGGAAATCAAAAGCATCATATAGACGTCTACGCGACCTGTGAAAAGCTGGCTGTTAATAGTAGAAAGTGCTGCAGCAAATACGTAATAAAATATATAGCCATATACCATGGTGCTTAAGTAGTTAGCAAATCGCTCTTTTCTTTTACTAAAATAATAGAAGAATAAATAAAGAGAAGAGAGAGCGAAACTAGTGAAATGAATACCAATTAGTGTATGTCTAAACTGAGATGTCCCCGCATGTTGAAGTAAAGAAAACCCTATATAAATATAAAGAGGGTAGGAAATGACAAGAGCAAGTGAAACTAGCTTGACTCTTTGTTGAAGCATTTCTGTATTCGTTTTATCGAACATTTTATCTTCATTAACTTCTCTTCCTGAAGGGAAACGAAATTTCTTCAGAAAGGAGAAAGGTAAAAGCGAAAGAAGAAATGACATGACCATCATCTCCATATCTTTTTTTAGGTATTTTAGCATGTTTGTATAAGAAAAGACATGAATTTTTTAGATGAAAATGTCTGCTTTTCCATCAAGAAAAAGCACTAAGAGTTATAGGAGTAAAGGTGAGACCAAAGGGCCCCACCTTTTTTTATTGAAGTTTATTTGATTCAGCATGCCGTACAAACATGGTTTCATCTTCTACTAAGCCGCAAGCTCCGCACTGAATGCGTTTTTGGGGTCCGTTATAAGCAGCGTGAAAGGCATCGAGCGTATCGTTTGTGTATTCTTCTACGACATCTCCGCTTCTTGGGTCCATTTTTACAGGTTTTGCATTTTGTTCAATGATATTAAAGCGCGTTCGATTTGTTTTGCAGCTGGGGCAAAGATAAGGGCTTCCCATTTTTAACATCTCCTTGAAAAATTTACTGTATTAATACCATGTCCGAATCCACCAAAAACATACAAAAACTTATGGTTTTCTATCGAACGTTCATTCGTTAAAATAGAAGCAGGTGATGAAAATGAGAATACGAAAAAACTTACAAGAAGTAATAGATATCTTGCAAACGAATCCATCGTATCAGCAAAATATTGTTCATTGGCATACAATCGAAGAGAAAGAAGCTAAAACTGCGCCATTTCCAGCTTCTTTGCATACGAAACTGCGGGAAGCACTTGAAAAACGAGGAATTGGTTCGCTTTATACGCATCAAAAAACAGCGTTTGATTTGGCGACAGCTAAGAAGAATGTTGTGGCCGTTACGCCAACAGCCTCGGGGAAAACACTGTGCTACAACTTGCCGGTACTGCAAAGTATTATGGAGAACGATCAAGCTAGAGCTCTTTATTTGTTTCCAACAAAAGCGCTTGCCCAAGATCAAAAAAGTGAATTAAATGAAATCATTGAAGAAATGGAAGTGCCAATCAATAGCTATACGTATGATGGAGATACTCCGGCAAATATCCGCCAAAAGGTGAGAAAAGCAGGGCATATCGTTATTACGAATCCGGATATGCTTCATTCAGCTATTTTACCTCATCATACAAAATGGGTATCACTGTTTGAGAATCTGAAATACATTGTGATTGATGAACTTCATACGTACCGCGGTGTTTTTGGAAGCCACGTAGCCAACGTTATACGCCGGTTAAAACGAATTTGCCGCTACTATGGAAGCGATCCTATCTTTATTTGTACATCAGCGACCATCGCTAATCCAAAAGAACTCGCTGAACATTTAACGGGAGCTCATGTTACGTTAGTAGATAACAACGGAGCGCCTAGCGGCCGCAAACATTTTATTTTTTATAACCCGCCTATTGTGAATAAACCGTTAAACATTAGAAGAAGTGCTACGCTTGAAGTGCGAAATATTGCAGGAGAGTTTTTGAAAAATAAAATTCAAACGATTGTATTTGCACGAAGCCGAGTACGAGTGGAAATTATTTTAACGTATCTGCAGGAGCTCGTAAAAAACCAGCTTCAACATAAGTCTATTCAAGGGTATCGAGGAGGATATTTGCCGAAGCAGCGACGCGAAATAGAAAGAGGACTTCGAGAGGGAAGTATTTACGGGGTAGTCAGTACGAATGCTTTAGAGCTAGGAGTGGATATCGGGCAGCTGCAGGTGTGTGTAATGACAGGTTATCCAGGCACGGTTGCAAGCGCTTGGCAGCAAGCAGGACGAGCAGGAAGACGTCATGGAGAAGCCGTCATTGTGATGGTCGCAAGTTCAAGTCCGCTTGATCAGTATATGATTCAGCATCCGGATTACTTTTTTAGCAGAAATCCAGAAACAGCTCGAATTAATCCTGATAATCTTGTTATTTTAGTCGATCATTTAAAATGTGCGTCCTATGAGCTGCCGTTTAAGCAGGGAGAAACATTTGATGGGGTAGAAATTGAAGACGTGCTGGAGTTTTTGCAAGAAGAACGAGTGATTCATTTTAGCGGAGATAAATGGTACTGGATGAATGATTCCTTCCCAGCTCATAATATCAGTCTGCGCTCTGCATCCCAAGAAAATGTTGTCATCATTGATCAATCAGACGTTGCAAATGTGAAAGTAATTGGAGAAATGGATCGCTTTAGTGCTATGACGCTTCTTCATGATGAGGCGATTTACTTGCATCAAGGCATTCAGTATCAAGTAGAATACTTGGACTGGGATGAGAAAAAAGCGTATGTTCGTGAAGTCGATGTAGATTATTTTACCGATGCAAACTTGGCGGTTAACTTGAAGGTTCTAGAAGCTGATAAAGAACGACTGGAAGGGACATATTCAATCAGTTATGGCGATGTAATGGTCAGCGCCATGGCGACGATATTTAAAAAAATAAAGTTTGAGACGCATGAAAACATAGGGTCAGGGCCCATTTCACTTCCGGAAGAAGAGCTTCATACAAATGCCGTGTGGCTAAGCTTTGAAAAAGAACAGTTTCACGAATCTGAAGAACGATTGGAACAAGCTCTTATTTCCGTGGCAAATGCCATTCAGTCAATTGCACCGCTTATGGTGATGTGCGATCCTTCTGATTTACATGTAGTGCCTCAGATAAAAGCGGTGCACAATGAACAGCCCACTATCTTCTTATATGACCGATACCCGGGAGGCATTGGCCTAAGCGATAAAGTATACGAACAAATGAATGGTGTGCTAAGTCAAACTAATCAATTAATTGTAAATTGTTCTTGCGAAAGCGGCTGTCCGTCCTGTATTGGTATGGAAGCACAGGGAGAACACGCGAAAAGCGATGCGCTCGTACTGCTACAACAACTGCAAAGTAGGTGAACTCGTGTCTTTTAAAAATAAATTAAACCGTATGAAAAAGCATCTTCATGTTACAGAAGCGAAGCCTCCGGTTGAAAGTAACCCCCAGGGATCTAAGGGCGCGTCTATTCCCTATGAGCAAGAATGGAAGGGAAATCATGCTGCGCCTTACTTTGCCGAAGACAGCTACTGTATGATCAGAGAAGTGGTTTATCCGCTCGACTCCAAGCATGGACATTATGAATTTAATGAGCTGAAAAAAGTAGTGGAAGTATGGAATCAGTCTACAGTTGCTCATCCGCTTTCATCAAAAGGCCACACATATTCAGATTTGTTTTTCTTTGATACGGAAACGACGGGGCTTAGTACAGGTACGGGAACGACTATCTTTTTGCTAGGATACGCAAGGGTGTTAAAAGATTCCGTCGTTTTTCGTCAGCATATATTAACCGAGCCAAGTGGAGAAGTAGCATTTTATGAAAGTTTTTTAAAAGAAGTAGACTACACGACGCTTGTGACTTATAATGGTAAATCTTTCGATTGGCCTCACGTCAAGACTCGCCATACGCTATTGAGAGATCATTTGCCCAAGCTGCCTAAGTTCGGTCACTTTGATTTACTGCATGCGTCAAGAAGGCTGTGGAAACATAAAATGGGTTCGGTTAAGCTTGCGAATGTCGAAAAAGAAATACTTGGAATTGAACGAGTTGATGATATTCCCGGTTTCTTAGCTCCCATGATTTATTTTGATTTTATTAAAACGAAAAATCCAAGAGGCTTATTCGACATTATGAAACATAATGAACATGATATTTTATCGCTTATTACCTTATACATTCATTTATCAAAACATCTCCTTACTAGTGAGGAGTTTACAGAAAAAGAAACATATGAAGTGGCAAGGTGGTATGAGCAGTTGGGGGAGAACAAGCACGCTTTCTCTCTTTATCAAGGCGTAGCGGAAAAAGAAAAAGAAGAGCATAAAAAAGCTCAGCTAGCGATGGCTTATCATTATAAAAAAGAGAAGAGTTGGAAAGAGGCAGTGGACATGTTTGAACCCTTGGTTCAAACATGTGAAGGTGACGTCGCTATAGAAGCACTGGTTGAGTTAGCTAAAATTTATGAGCATCGTCTCAAAGATGTTCATCAAGCACTTCTATATACTGAGCTAGCCTCGGAGAAGTGGAATCAACTCAAGGGAATGACGAAAAAAACGTCGAAGGAAGCGCTTGAAAAAAGACTTCTTAGATTAAAAAATAAATCAGCTAAAGGATAGGCTTCAGCTGATTTATTTTAAAATATTCAGAATTATTATTCTTTTGTTTTTGTAGACGTTTTATATTGTTCTATTTTTCAGTCATTGATAAAATTAGTCAATGTAAGACTGATTCTTACAGCTTAAAAACAGAACTTTGGTGAGATGGAGAGAGGCCTCATGAAAAATGTGATTTTAGTATCATTTTTCGCATTAATTTGTTTAACAGTAATTGTCTTAAGCAGTTTGAAAAATTCGTATAACTCCTTTATGTAGGTCAAAAATAGGTGTTTGTCTTAGTACATGTACATTACCCTTCACATATTGTAATAGTGTAATAACTAAACAGTGAAAGGGGAAAAAGGATATGTATCCAAGACCAACAAAATGTATGCCACCAATTGTGCATCCAACAAAATGCTGCACACAGTTTACTTCTCAGGAGGTAGTTGTACCTCACATTCATCCAAGTCATAATACATTGGTGAATCATACAAATGTGAAGCACGTGCATTACTTCCCGCAAACACAATCTGTTGTAAATGAAACTTCAAATCAACAGTTTTTTGGCGGTGCGCAGCAATATCCAACTCAAGTAGGTGGAGCAGGCTATCCAGGTCAAATGGGAGGCTACCCAGGTCAAGTAGCAGGTGCTGGTTATCCAGGCCAAGGAGGCTACCCAGGTCAAGTAGGTGGAGCTGGTTTTCCAGGCCAAGGAGGTTACCCAGGTCAAGTAGCAGGCGCTAGTTATCCTGGACACAAAGGTTGCGGCCAAGGAAGCTGTCATACAAAAGGCGCGCATCAAGGACCTAATTCAGGGTATTTTAGATAATGTACGTTAATAGGAGCTGATTACATCAGTTCCTATTCTATTTTGTTACAAAGGAGTTATATAATGAAGGTGCTAACGGTTACTGGTTATAAGCCATTCGAACTTGGAATTTTTAATGAAAAACATCAAGGCATTACATACATAAAAAAAGCGCTCTATAAAAAATTACAGGAATTAGTAGAAGATGGATTAGAATGGGTATTGATTAGTGGCCAGCTAGGAGTAGAGATTTGGGCAGCAGAAGTGGTATTTGATCTGCAGCTCGATTATCCCGAGCTTCAGTTAGCTGTTTTAACACCATTTTTGGAGCAGGAAGAAAAATGGAATGACGTCAATAAAGAATTGTATGAATTCGTCTTAAGTCAAGCAGATTATGTAGATAGCATCACAAAAAAGAAATATGAAAGTCCAGCACAGTTTCGGTTGAAAAATCAATTTTTAGTAGAAAAAAGTGAAGGTATTTGTTTAGTTTACGACGAAGAGCACGAAGGAAGTCCTAAATATATGTTAGAAACGGCTAAAAAGCGTGCTGAACGAGAAGAATACCCTATTATAATGGTGACGTCTCACGACTTACAAGATATCGTGGATGAAGAAAAATTTTCGTCTTTTTAACGCCACTTGACGAAACATTTTAAAAGATAAATTGACATTTGAAGCTATTTTTGAAAAAATGAATTATAATAAAGATAAGGTTTATCGTATTCGAGGTGATAGAGATGTTAGCTGATAAAATTCGTTTAACGGCCAAAGAAATTTTAGAAAAAGAATTCAAAACAGGCATGAGAGGCTATAATCAAGAGGAAGTAGATAAGTATCTAGATTCTGTTATTAAAGATTATGAAGCATTTCATGAAGAAATTGAAGCATTACAAACTGAAAATTTACGCTTAAAAAAGCAAGTAGAAGAGTTATCTAAAAAGCCGCAACAACCTTCGTTTACCCCGCCGCCGGCTCAACAGCAGCAGCAAGCGGGTACGACAAACTTTGATATTTTAAAACGTTTGTCAAACTTAGAAAAACATGTGTTTGGAAGTAAATTATACGAATAACCTAAAAATAGGAGTTGCATTCAACTCCTATTTTTATTATACTAAGGAAAGTCGTTATCAATAACGTTCGGGTAATTGCTGCATCACATATGAGGATGTAGAGGAAAGTCCATGCTCGCACAGACTGCGATGTCTGTAGTGTTCGTGCCTAGCGAAGTCATAAGCTAGGGTAGCTGTTAAAAGCTAACGGCGGGGAAAAAGCCTAAGTCTTTTTAAGATATGGCTTGACTACTCTGAAAGTGCCACAGTGACGAAGTCTTATCAGAAATGATAAGAGTGGAACGAGGTAAACCCCTCGAGCGAGAAACCCAAATAATGGTAGGGGAACTTTCTGGAAGGAACTGAACGGAAGGAAGGACAAAATGGTTACATTTTGTAGATAGATAATTGCCACCGGAGTACGAGGTAGCTAGCCGCTTGCAGTACAATGGTACAAAACATGGCTTACAGAACGTTATTGAAAAGCAATCGACAATAGTTGTTATACACTATATTTTAATCCAACCCAGCTCTTCATATAACGGAAGAGCTTTTTTTATGTCAAAATGACAGCTTATCATAAGCTGTCATTTTTTTTGTACAATCAGGCTGAGCTTGTTGTCAGCCTCAGGTCTTAGGAGAAAATAAAGCTCTAGCTCGTTTTGAAAAAACGTTATCATCCTTAAACTAAGTATATAGAGAAGCGAAAGGAGGAAACAAAATGAAAAAAGTTGGTTTGTTTTTGATTGGAGCGGTAGCTGCTATCGTTCTTCTTGCAAATGCTGGCCCCATGGTAGGACTTGCGCTTGGCTTGGTTATTTTGTACGTAGCATTTAAAGGGTTTGTTAAAGCAGAGACCCCCTTTAAAAAATGGTTCTGGGGGTTTATTGGTGTCGTCGTACTCTTAACAACCGTTTCAAACCTTCCGGCTCTTGCTGGTATCATCGCAGCAGTAGTACTTTACATTGTATATAAAAAGTGGAACAGCAGCAGGCCTATAAAAATGGAAAAAGAAGATCCGTTTAAGCACTTTGAACGTCAGTGGGCTGACTTAAATCAAAAATAATAAAATTTCACTTTATTATCTAAGGAGATGAACAAAATGAGAAACTTATTTACTCGAATGAAAGAAACGATTTCTGCAGACCTTCATCAATTACTTGATCACAAAGAACAAAAAAATCCAATTGCTGCGTTAAATCACTATTTGCGCCAATGCGAGCAGGAGACTGAAAAGGTAAGGCAGCTTGTTGAGCGGCAGCACACGTTAAAAGAGCAGTTTAATCGCGAATACCATCTGGCACTTGACATGATGAAAAAACGTCATGAGCAAGCACAAGTGGCGCAAGCAGCTGAAGAAGCAGAATTACATGAATTTATTGTAAAAGAGCATGCTCACTACGAAGAGAGAGCAAAGCGTGTAAAAGAATCTTATGAAGATGCATCCAAGCAGTTAGAAGAGCTTGAACAAAAGTATGAAGAAATGAAGCATAAGGTAAAAGATATGCATATTCGCCGTATGGAACTAATGGGGCGCGAAAATATTGCCCGTGCGCACCATCGTATGAATTCAGTAATGAAAACGGAAGCATCTTATGCGTCCTACAGTCAGTTTGACGAAATGGAAACCTATATTGACCAGCTTGAAAATCAAATTAATACAAATTACTACAGACAAACGGTAGACAGCAAGATTGCTGAATTAGAAAAAAGAGTAAAATCATCGTAAAAAATCAGTGTTTCTGCATAAAACATGGTATTCTAAAAAAGGCGTAGGTTTCTGCGTCTTTTTAAGGTGAGAGAATAGATATCTGCAGCATCCAAAGAACGCTATGTCATCTACGAGGAGAAAGGAGAGGGAGCTGTGCAAAGCGTAAACAAAACAGAATCTCTTATGTTCATTTTTATTTGCAGCTTATTTGTCCTGTTTATTGAAATTATGTTTTTTCACAGCGGCTTGATCTTTTCTGTATTAATTGCCGGTGCGTTCATGTATATTGGGCGAAAAAAAATGAGAAGAAAATTAGGGCGTATGTTATTTTGGATTGGCGTTATTGGGCTTGTGTTGAATATATTTAATACGGTTGCCTTTAAGTTTTTAGTTATTGCTCTTTTCCTGTACTTTTTACTTAGATTTATTCAATTACGAAAGCATCCGGTTGAATTTAGACCAACTGACGAGTTGACACAGCAGCCAAACCAAAGTTTGGTGCAGGTCCGGCCGGTTTTGACAAATAAACTTCTTGGTAGTCAAAGAACCGAAGACTCCGTATACGAATGGGATGATATTAATATTCAAAGCGTATGGGGAGACATTGTGATTGATTTAAGCAATACTGTTCTGCCAAAAGGCGATGCGGTTATCTTTATTCGTCAAGTGTTTGGAAATATTAAAGTGCTCATTCCTTACGAAACAGAAGTATCTGTGAATCATTCTAAACTAGCAGGAAACGTAACGGTTTTTGGCCATCAGCGCGGCTTTTCGTTCAATGAAAATTTGTCTATCAAAACAGAGGAATTTGATCAATCTGCTCATAGGGTGAAGATTGTTACAACTGTTGTGATTGGAGATTTAGAGGTGCAAAGGATATGAGTATTCTTCAACGGCAGTTATTGTGGGGGATTTTCTTAAGTTTTTTTGTATTTGTATCCGTGCTCCTTACCGTGTTTTTTGCATATCCTGTTTTTCAACTTAGCGACTTATGGAAAACGAGCGTATTTGGCATGCCTTTTGTGCTGTTTTCCTTCAGTTTAAGCCTTACGATTGGAAGTGTGATTGGAGGAATCATGGGGTTTATGTGGAGACAGCAGTGGGCATATGTTGAAAACCGATTATATGAAATAGAAAATGGCCACCGGCATATGCCGGCAAATGAACCGCTTATTCAAGAAACGTCTCGAATTATAAGCCGTTTAAACAAAGTAGATCATAAAATGATTCTTCAAGCGCAGCAATCTCAAAAGATGGCAACGGAAAAAGTGGAAAATCAGCAAAAGCAAGTGCAAGAAATTGTTTCTCAAGAACGAAATCGGCTTGCTAGAGAACTGCATGACTCCGTTAGTCAGCAGCTATTTGCCGCTTCGATGCTTATGTCTGCTATTACGGAATCCAATCTTACGCTACAAGACTCTGAAGCTAAGCAATTAAAGATGGTTGAAAAAATGATTAATCAATCACAGCTTGAAATGAGGGCTTTGCTTCTTCATCTTCGTCCTGCAGCATTAAAAGGAAAATCGCTACAGGCTGGAATGAAAGAACTGATGAATGAGCTTGCTCAAAAAGTACCGCTTGAATTAAATTGGAAAATAGAAGGGTTTGAACTTGATAAAGGCATTGAAGACCACTTGTTTAGAATTTTGCAAGAATCCGTATCAAATACGCTGCGTCATGCAAATGCAACAGCTTTAGACGTGCTGCTGATCAAACGTGACTTTTCCATTATTTTACGTATTGTGGATAACGGAGTTGGTTTTGATGTAGAAAAGGAGAAAGTCGGATCGTACGGTCTGCAAAATATGTATGAACGCGCAGTTGAAATTGGAGGCCTATTAAAAATTATTAGTTTGCCCGACAAAGGAACAAAGCTAGAAGTAAAAGTACCGTTAGTAGAAAGAGAGGAGAAGCAAAATGATTAATGTACTGTTAGTAGATGACCATGAAATGGTTCGTATTGGCGTAGGAGCGTATTTGTCGGCTCAAACAGACATTCATGTAATAGCTGAAGCAGCCAATGGCCAACAGGCCGTTGAATTAGGGCTTCAGATGCGCCCGGATATTATTTTAATGGATTTAGTCATGGAAGAAATGGACGGGATTGAAGCAACAAAACAGCTCATTAAGCAGTGGCCGGAAGCAAAAGTAATTATTGTCACTAGCTTTCTAGATGACGAAAAAGTATATCCCGCTCTAGAGGCAGGGGCAACAAGCTACTTATTAAAAACGTCTAAAGCAGGAGAAATTGCAGCTGCTATTCGCCGTACATATGAGGGGGAATCTGTATTAGAGCCTGAAGTAACCGGTAAAATGATGTCTAAAATGAGAAAGCCGTCTTTACCTCATGAAGAACTCACAGCTCGTGAAATGGAAATTTTACTTTTAATGACACAGGGTAAAACAAATCAAGAGATTGCAGACGAATTATTTATTGCGCTAAAGACGGTAAAAACACATGTGAGCAATTTATTAAGTAAGCTGGATGTGCAGGACCGAACTCAAGCCGTCATTTATGCCTTTAAACACAAATTAGCGCAGTGAGAATCGTTATTCAAAAGAGAATAACGATTTTTTTTGTGAAAAACCTATTTTTTTGCATGTATTCATTATAAAATAGCGATATGCGTAAAGGCGAACGCTTACGTAAAAGCACTATTTTGAGGGGTTGAGCACATGGAAAAGAAATGGTGGAAAGAAGCTGTTGCGTATCAAATCTATCCGCGAAGCTTCATGGATTCAAACGGCGACGGAATTGGTGACATTCAAGGGGTTATTTCAAAATTAGACTATTTATCTGATCTTGGAATTGATGTCATTTGGATTTGCCCGATTTATCAGTCTCCTAACGACGATAATGGCTACGATATCAGTGATTATAAAGATATTATGAAAGATTTTGGAACAATGGAAGACTTTGATGAGCTGTTAGATGAAGTTCACCATCGCGGAATGAAGCTGATTATGGATTTAGTTATTAACCATACTTCAGATGAACACCCTTGGTTTTTAGAATCTAGGTCTGCTAAAGAGAATCCATATCGTGATTATTATATCTGGCACGAAGGTAAAGATGGAAAAGAGCCAAACAACTGGGAATCTATTTTTAGCGGATCAGCTTGGGAGTTCGACGAAAAGACAAAAGAATATTACATGCACGTATTTTCTAAAAAACAGCCCGATTTAAACTGGGAAAACGAAAAAGTACGTCATGAGCTTTATGAAATGGTTAACTGGTGGTTAGATAAAGGAATTGACGGCTTTCGTGTAGATGCTATTTCGCATATTAAGAAAGTGGCCGGCTTCCCAGATCTGCCGAACCCTGAAAAGCTAGATTATGTGCCATCGTTTGAAGGGCATATGAATCGACCGGGAATTCAAGAACATTTAAAAGAGCTAAAAGAAAAAACGTTTGCCAAATACGATATTATGACGGTTGGAGAGGCAAATGGTGTAACATCGGACAGCGCAGATGAGTGGGTAGCTGAAGATGGCGGAA
Organism: Priestia sp. TGN 0903; assembly: GCF_050846855.1. Taxonomy (NCBI): domain Bacteria; kingdom Bacillati; phylum Bacillota; class Bacilli; order Caryophanales; family Bacillaceae; genus Priestia; species Priestia sp. TGN 0903. The sequence goes on along the minus strand of NZ_JBOZGL010000001.1, from coordinate 1,230,079 downwards.
ACTTCAATATGATTTTTCAGTTCGAGCATATGGGACTGTGGGATAAAGGAGAAGAAAAACCGCTTGATTTAATCGAGTTAAAAACAATTTTAACTAATTGGCAAAATGGTTTAGAAAAAATTAACGGCTGGAACGCTTTATATTTAGAAAATCATGACCAAATTCGTTCTGTAAATAAATTCGGCAGCACAGCTTACCGAGTGGAAAGTGCAAAGTGCTTAGCTGCACTATACTTTTTAATGAAAGGAACACCGTTTATTTATCAAGGACAAGAACTTGGAATGACCAATGTTAAATTTGATTCTATTGATGATTATGATGATGTTGGGATGATTAACTACTACCGTATTCAGCGTGAAAAAGGCGATTCACATGACGAGATTATGAAAGTTATTTGGGAAACAGGCCGCGATAACTCAAGGACGCCAATGCAGTGGAATACAGAAAAAAATGCAGGATTTTCTACCGGAAACCCTTGGATGAAAGTGAACCCAAATTACGTAGACATTAACGTAGAAGAGCAGAAAAGTGATAAGAATTCGGTACTGAATTTTTACAAACAGCTCATTAAAATTAGAAAACAGCATGATGTGCTGGTGTATGGAACTTATAAGCTGTTGGCAGAAGAAGATTCCGCTATTTACGCGTATACGCGAACATTAGAAGGTAAAACCGCTGTTGTTATTTGTAATATGTCACCGAATAATCAAACGTTCGAGTTTCCTTCAGAGAGCTCATTTACAAACATAGAAGTGCTGATTCATAATTATCCGTTGGATAAAAACGAAACGCTTGAACAATGTACGCTGCACCCATATGAAACACGTGTATACTTACTTTCATAAACAAGTTGAGCAACCGATTGCGCAATTTTAAAATGGAAAGCTTTTAAAAACAAATCTATATGCGACATATGTAAAGAAACTGCTGGCTCTACCAAGAGCGAGCAGTTTCTGCATTTTGATAAAAAGACGGAGAAAGCTTTGACTACGGCGCATGTATATGGTACTTTTACACTTAGTGTAGATAATTAGAAACAAAATGAGGTTGAAAAATGGCGAAATATAAAATTATTGCAACAGCAGCAATGGGAATTGAAGCACTAGTCGCTAAAGAAGTGCGTGCTTTAGGATATGAATGTGAAGTAGATAATGGCAAGGTTATCTTTGAAGGAGACGAGCTTGCAATTGCTCGATGCAATTTATGGCTTCGTACAGCAGATCGAATTAAAGTACAGGTTGGACAGTTCAAAGCTCGTACGTTTGATGAGCTTTTTGAACAAACAAAAGCATTAAATTGGGGAGATTATTTGCCCGTAGATGCACAGTTTCCTGTATCGGGAAAATCAGTTAAATCTAAATTGTTCAGCGTATCAGATTGTCAAAGCATTGTAAAAAAAGCAATTGTTGACAGCATGAAAAAACATTATAACAAAACAACAGGCTGGCTCGAAGAAACGGGGTCAACGTTTAAAATTGAAGTAGCGTTATTAAAAGATGTTGCTACATTAACAATTGACGCAAGCGGTGCAGGACTTCATAAGCGCGGTTACCGCGTAGGACAAGGGGAAGCTCCTTTAAAAGAAACGCTGGCAGCTGCTTTAATTATGCTAACGCCGTGGAATGCGAATCGTCCGTTTGTCGATGTTTTCTGCGGTTCTGGTACAATTGCTATCGAAGCAGCGCTTATCGGTCAAAATATTGCACCAGGATTTAATCGTGACTTCTTATCAGAAGAGTGGCCGTGGATGTCAGCAAGCATTTGGGACAAAGCGCGCGAAGAAGCAGAAGACTTAGCGAACTACGACCAAGTGCTAGATATTGCTGGTCATGATATTGACCATCGTATGGTAAAAGTAGCGGAGCAAAATGCATTTGAAGCTGGACTTGGAGATTTAATTCAATTTAAGCAAATGCAAGTGCGCGATTTTACGACGCCGAAAGAATATGGAATCATTATTGGTAACCCTCCGTACGGCGAACGTTTAAGCGATCGTCCTTCTGTTGAAAAAATGTACGCTGAAATGGGCGAAGCGTTTTCTAAGCTTGATACGTGGTCGATTTATATGCTTACATCTCATGAACAGTTTGAACAGTACTACGGTAAAAAAGCGACGAAAAAACGCAAATTATTTAACGGATTTATTAAAACAGACTACTATCAGTACTGGGGACCTCGTCCTCCACGCAACGATCAATAAATACAAAAAGCCAAGCGGTGTAAAAACAGCTTGGCTTTTTTACGTTATTTCTTTTTTAAACCGCGATAAGCTAGCATTCCAAACATGCCTATCCCGAGCACGACAATTAATAAAATAAACCAGAACGTAGCATTAAGCAGGTATTTATATAGTCCGTCATAATAATCATGCATGTACTCACCCCATTATGTTTTTTTATAGTATGGGCGAGTAGCAGGGCAATATATGTATTCATTTCTTTTCAATAGCAGGCTTAAAACGAGAAATGATTAGCTTATTTCTAACATATTTACGAAAGGGAAATCTCATACTAAAACCTAAGAGGTGATAAAATGAGAAAAAATCGATCAGCACGGGTTTTTGGCGGGATGATGCTTCTTTCATGGTTAACCATCCCTTTTATAGGACGACAGCATATTAAGCGCTATTTATCATCTACTATGTTTATTTCCTTTTTAATTATGGTTGAAAGCTATATTGCTGAAAAAAAGAAGTGGTGGATATTCCCTAATCCTCCTCATCCATATTTAACAGGTGAAGCTGCTTTACTTTTAGGTCCATTTTTAGCAGGTTCTTTATGGATTAAAAAGTTCACATATGGCCATTTTGGAAGGTATATGTTATTAAATGCAATCGTAGATACATTTTTTGTTTATCCTTTTCAACGAGCTATGAGCCGTGCAAAGCTTTTTAGGGTAGGCACATTTAAAGAGTACCATTTGCTAGGTATCTTTCTGTTAAAAGCTGCTTTAATGTACGTTTACCAACACCTAATAGTAGAGAAACCGAAACCTCAGCGTGCTTTGAAAAATAATCCTATAGAATAAAGGGGCAGGCAGGGAAGCGTGATTTTCTTGCCTGCTATTTTAATGCCCCAGAGGTCATTCCTGAAATGAAATGCTTTTGCAAAAACACGTACGCAATCAATAATGGAATAGAAGAAAGAACGACTGCTGAAAACAGCATAGGGTAATTGGTTAGAAATTCCCCTTGAAAGTCCAATAATGCAATAGGCAGCGTTTTTACTTCTTTAGATTTTAATAATAGCAAAGGGAATAACAGATCATTCCACACGATCACAAACGAAAAAATTCCTACTGTAGCCATTGAAGGTATGGAGAGTCGAAGAGCGATTTTTGAATATATTTTCCACTCTGACGCCCCGTCCATGCGAGCGGCTTCGAATAGTTCCTTTGGCAAAGTTTTCATAAACCCCGTTATAATAAACACACCGATAGGAAGCAAAAAACTTATGGAGACGATAATGACCCCTGTTAGCGTATTGACCAGTCCAAGCTTATTCATCAGCAAAAAGACAGGAATCATATTGACTTGAGTAGGGACAATCATTCCGCAAACAAAAAAGCCGTATACAATCCATCCAAGCTTTTGAGGTAGCTGAATAATAGCGTAAGCAATCATGCTTGAAAACCATAGAATAAAAAACGTGCTAAAGACGGTAACAATCACGCTGTTTTTAATATAGCCAAAGATGGGTTCATTGACGAGCAGCTGTTTATAATTTTCAATATTCCAGCCTGCTGGTAATCCAATTGGGTTGCTGTAAAGTTCAGGCGTTGTTTTAAAGGTTGTTAATAAAACCAAGCTTAAGGGCAACAGAATGATTAAACCGTATATCCCTAAAATCAGATGTCTGAATGGATTTTGTTTCATAAAAGAATCTCCTTTTACATTTTGGTCAGGCGAAGTACGCGAAATTGAAGAAACGTTAAAAGAGCAATCACAATCATAAATACAACGGAAATGGCAGAGGCATAGCCAAAACGAAAATTAATAAAAGCTTCGTGATAAAGAAGTGTCGAAAGAATTTCAGTTGAGTTGGAGGGACCTCCATTTGTCATTGCAATGATTAAATCAAATGCTTTAAAGCTTTGTATGGTCGTATAAGCCACAACCATTGTCGTAGCTGGAGCTAAAAGAGGCCACGTAATGCGCTTGAATTTTTGCCATCGTGTTGCTCCATCAATACTAGCAGCTTCATATAACTCACTGGGAATAGCTTGAATTCCAGCTACAAAAATAATAAGCATTTGACCAGTATGTGCCCAAAATTGTACAAAAGCCAAGCTGTAAATGGCGATATGTCCATTTCCAATCCAAGACTGTGTCCAATGCTCAAGGCCTATTTTACTTAAAAATAGGTTAACTCCTCCAATGTTGGGGTCATACATAAAGTTCCACGTGAACGCAATCGACACGGACGAAATAATCGTCGGTACAAAAAAGAGTGAGCGATAAAATGTATTCCATGCAGAATTTCTATAAAGTAAGAGTGCAAAGCCTAAGCTCAATAACGTTTGAAAGATCAGCACGCCAATTGTGAACTTTAAGTTGTTTGTAAGCGACTGTGTAAAAATAGCATCGTTTGTTAAAATTTCTTTGAAGTTTTGAAACCCTACAAATGAGAACTGAGAAGACAATCCATTCCAATCAGTTGTACTTAAAAATAAAGCAGAAAGCGTTGGCAATGCAAAGAAAACCGTATATATGACAAAACCAGGAAGCAAAAACAACCATAGATGCCTGCTTTTAGAGATATTTTTAAATGAAAAGAGAGGAAAAGAGAACGAAGGGGTTCTCTTTTCTTCCTCTTGAATAGACGTATTAGTTTTTAGCGACACGTTCTACCTCTCCTTGTGCTTTTTCAGCAGCTTTTTTCGCTGACATACCGGATAGTACGTCCTGTACAGATGTTTCAACAGCTTTTGATACGCGCTCATTTAAAATGGTAAATCGAGGTTGGAAGACCGTTTTTTTGTCTTTCCACTTTGCGCTTTCTTTGAGTTCAGGTGAATCATATTTCACGTCTTTGACCGTTAATAACTGGCCAGTAGCATTTGCATACTCAGAAGAAATCTTTGGATCTGCAAGGAAAGTTAAAAATTTCTTAGCAGCTTCTTTATGTTTTGATTTTTCAGCAACACCTAATAAGAATGTTGTGGTATGAACACCTTCGTATTTGGCTTTATCTTGATCCACTGTAATCGGTGCAAGCAAACCTTGATCAATCTTTGGATTTTGCTGTTTGACTGTAGCCATCATATAAGAACCTTGAGCAAGCATTGCGCCTTTTTCCTGAGCAAAAAGTGCTGCAGCACTTTCTTTTTTCGTACCAAGAGCATCTTTTTGGAAGTAACCTTTATCATTTAATTCTTTAATTTGAGATAGGGTTTTGATAAACCATTCATCAGTTAGCTTGCGCTTGCCCGTTTCTACTTCGTGAAGGGCGTTATTTGTAGGTTCGTTATTCATAATCATTGGGTTAATAAATTGAGAAGGACTTACGTCTCCTGAAAATAAAATCGGCGTGTAACCATTTTTCTTTAATGTTTCAGCTGTTTTTAAAAAGCTATTCCAGTCTTTAGGAACATCTAAATTTAGTTTTTCAAAAATGCCTTTGTTATAGACAGGGATGTTATAGACTAGCTGATAAGGAAGAGCATATTGCGTATTATCCGCTTTACCCGTTTGGATTAGCTTTTCGTCAAATTTGCTGAGTAAGTTTTGGTCGTCCAGCTTTGCAAAACCGTTTGCTTTGCGAATCGTTTCAAATTGACTTCCTGGAAAACTAGCAAATACATCGATGCCTTCTCCAGATAGTAGAGATCCTTGAATTTGTGATTGATATGAATCCGAAGGAAAGACGGTCATCTCTACATGAATATTTGGGTTTTTCTTTTCAAATTGCTCAATGATAGAATCAAAGGCTTTCGTATCTTCTCCTCGCCAATGCGTAAAGTTAATGGTTACTTTTTTTGAAGAATCGCTGCTGTCGCCGCTTGTTGAACTGTTTTTGCCGCAGCCGGCGATGATCACGGTGAGCATTGCTAACAGAATTAATAATTTTTTCATTTTAGTTCCCCCATTTATAGAATTCTTTTTAGATAGTTATTGGTCAATTTTGATACGATTGGTAGATGCTTGGTCAAAGAAATGAGCATGATTCATTTGAAAATGAAACGGAAAGTGCTGATGAACTTGAATATGTTCATCCCCAGGGATTTTAGCCACAAAGAGCTGCTCTCCTAAACTGCTGTATAGTATGTACTCTGCTCCTAATAACTCAGACACATCTACCGGTAATGAAATATGAGGAGCATCAGAAAAGGCACGCGTAATATGCTCGGGTCGAATTCCTACAGTAATGAATTGATTATTGTAGCCTTTTTCATGTAACGAATGCATTTGATTTTCTGTCAGTTGAAACTCATGTTCACTGATGTACAGTTTGCTGTTCACTACTTTTCCTGTGAAAAAGTTCATTCCCGGTGAGCCTATAAAACTGGCTACAAACGTATTCTCTGGAGCATTATACACTTGCATAGGTGAACCTATTTGCTGAATTTTTCCGTCTTTCATAACTACGATTCTGCTTGCCATCGTCATGGCTTCTGTTTGATCGTGGGTTACATAAATAATGGTCGTCTGCAGCCTCTGATGAAGCTTACTGATTTCAGCACGCATTTGTACGCGAAGCTTCGCATCAAGGTTAGACAAAGGCTCATCCATTAAAAAAATTTGGGCATTCCGTACAATGGCTCTTCCTAAAGCCACTCGCTGACGCTGACCTCCTGATAATGCTTTTGGCTTGCGTTTTAAATAGGGTTCTAAGTCCAAACTACGAGCCGCTTCACGAACGCGCTCATCAATTTCTTGTTTTGGGACTTTGCGGAGCTGCAAGCCAAATGCCATGTTGTCGTAAACCGTTAAATGAGGGTAAAGCGCGTAGTTTTGAAACACCATTGCAATATCCCGGTCCTTAGAAGGTAAATCGTTTGCACGATCTCCATTAATAAGCAATTCTCCTTCTGTTATCGATTCAAGGCCGGCGATCATTCGAAGGGTAGTGGATTTGCCGCACCCTGAAGGTCCTACAAATACAATAAATTCTTTGTCTTGAATATGAAGATTAAAATTATCAACTGCAAGACTATCTTTTCCGTATTTTTTATACACATGCTGCAACTGCAGTTCTGCCATTTTTTTCTCCTCTCAGCAGACTTTTAAAAAATAAAAGCCTCTAATTGCACAGACGGATTGTACGTGTATCTGGCAATTAGAGGCTATCGGTTGACCGGTAAGCCTGTAGTATGTAGTTTTGAGTGATTGAATCTGTAAGTAATTTTAAAATATATTATTCCTATATGTCAAGTGAGAATTAAAATATTTTAATAAGTTCGATTATTTTCTTAAATGAAAGAATCCATTTATTAAGCCAGAGATGCTGGTTTTGAGAATAAAATAAACAGCTGGTGTATAGAATGATAGTATTCACTTTTATAGTAAGCACTACAGAGAGAGGATGTTTATAAATGGATAGAAACACGCAGTTCACTATGATTCGGCAAGCGTTGGAAAACAGCTATCATTTAATGCAGCAGGGAATAGAAGTTAGCGGAGAGACGCTTACTCAGCTGGAACAAGCAAAAGCCGAGTATGAAGCGGCCTTTTTATTGTCTCAGTCCACGGATTCCAAATTCCGCTGTAATTAATTTTTTAATAGCACTTATTCCGTTTGCGTTCTATACACCCAGCTTTTATACAAAAAGGTTCTGTCCTTACAGGCAGAACTTTTTTATGTTCAGCTCTTTTTATTGACATTTTAGATAAAGTAGTCAATAATTAAGTTTTGCTTACATGAGAAATTTACTAGATAAAAAGAAGTGAAGCTAATTTTTATTGATAGATATTTACATAAATAAAGGAGTCAGTATCGATGATGAGAGAGCGGTTGCCTTTTACAATTGAGCGGGATGAAAACTTTTTTGACAAATTAAATGAATGGATAGGTGATGTTTTTTATGATCATCTTCCAGACGCAGGATTAGAACTTCGGGATGAACAAATTTTTATGGCTTTTCAAATCGAACGAGCTTTTAAAGAAAAAAATGTAATCTTTGCAGAAGCAGGTGTAGGAACAGGGAAAACCATTGTGTATTTACTGTACGCTATTTGTTATGCAAGGTATATTGGCAAGCCGGCTATTATTGCCTGTGCGGATGAAACACTAATTGAACAGTTAGTAAAAGCCGAAGGAGACATTGCCAAGCTCTCTGGTATTTTAGATATTAACATGGATGTTCGCCTAGCAAAATCTCAAGATCAGTATCTGTGTTTAAAGAAATTAGATGCTGTGACAGCACGAACAGATAATGAAAACATTGAAGAAATTTACGATACGCTTCCTGATTTTGTTCATGATCATAGTGGTATGCAGTCGTTCTATCACTACGGAGACCGTAAAGAATATCCTCATTTAACGGATGAGGAATGGAATCAAATTAACTGGGATACGTTTCAAGATTGCTCTTCCTGTGAGCAGCGTCATAGATGTGGCTTAACGCTTTCACGCGAGCACTATAGAAAAGCACATGACTTAATTATTTGCTCTCACGATTTTTACATGGAACACATTTGGACATATGAAGCCCGCAAGCGTGAAGGACAGCTTCCGCTTCTTCCTGAAAGCAGCTGTGTTGTATTTGATGAAGGTCACCTGCTGGAATTTGCTGCACAAAAGGCTTTAACGTATCGCATTCAAGAAGATACGTTAGAAAACTTGTTAACGCGTCTATTAGAAAATGACGTGCGAGAAGAATTTGCTGTGAAGATCGAGCACGCTATCGATGTGTATGCAATGTTCTTTGACCGTTTAAGTGAAGCAAGCACAGAAATCGTTGGTTCTAGCCGTAAAGAAGTAGCCCGAACAAACGGATTACAAAGTGTAGGAAAAGAACTTTTATCGCTGCTTGAACATATCGGAAACGAGCTTGTGTTTGAGAGTGAGACCTATACAGTAGACGAATATACGCTGCGAATTGTAGATGAGTACCTAGATCAAATTGATTATTCGCTGCGCTTATTTATGGACAACGAAAATGCCATCTACTGGGTGGAAGAAAACAACTGGCAGCTGACGTTGGTTATTATGCCGCAAGCAGTAAAAGACGTCTTAAAAGAACGAGTATTTGCGAAGAAAATACCATACATTTTCACTTCTGCCACTCTTTCAGATAACCAATCGTTCGATTATTTAGCATATAGCTTAGGAATTGCAAAGCCGCTTTCTTTTTCCGTTGAATCGCCATTTGATTATGATGAGCAAATGAAAATTGCGGTGAAAAATGTTTCGGATGATCAAGAAGAAGCGTTTGCTGAAAAATTTGCCTTTGCTGTTGCTCAGCTCGAAAAAACGAACGGACGAGCACTTTTATTGTTTAACAGTAAAGAAGAACTAGAGATGTTCAAAGAAGTTTCCAAAGAGTTAAATCAGTACACATTTTTATTTGAAGGCGATCAAGAAATCAGTAAATTAGTGTCTCAGTTCCAAAGGGAAGAAGAAACGATTTTATGCGCTGTTCATTTGTGGGAAGGGTTGGATATTCCTGGACCTTCGTTATCGAATGTAATTATTTGGTCTCTGCCGTATCCGCCAAATGATCCGGTCTTTGAAGCAAAGCGCAATCAAGTAGTCGATCCATTTTGGGATGCAGATATGCCGTATATGCTTCTTCGCTTAAAGCAAGGAGTTGGAAGGCTGATTCGCTCTCATAATGATAAGGGTCTAATCACGATCTTTATGCCAAAAAGCACAGATTCAAAAGTGCGTTCAATCATTGAACAAAATGTTCCAACGAAAATAGAAAACGTATAAAAAAGCGCGGTGGCAGCCGCGCTTTTTTATGTGCACAATAGATTGAATTTTCAGTTATATACACACCGTTACTATTATGATAAAATAATTTATGGTGAAATAAGGAAAGTAAGGAGGAAAAACAATGAGAGAAGACATACAGAAAATTGAGAAACAGTTTTATGAATACATGAATAAAATCAAAAGTTATCACGAGGCAATCGGAGTGATGTACTGGGATTTGAGAACGGGCGCTCCAAAAAAAGGGGCGGATCAGCGTTCTGAAGTGATTGGCATGATGTCATCAGAAGCGTTCAATCTTTCCGTTTCTAATGAAATGGCAGGTTTTATTGAGAAATTAACGAACCCTGAGTCACAGCCTTACATAAACGATATTACGAAAAAAGCAGTGGAAGAGTGTAAAAAAGAATATGACTTAAATAAAAAGATTCCTCCGCACGAATATAAAGAATACGTTACGTTAACTTCAAAAGCGGAGTCAATTTGGGAAGAAGCAAAAGAAAAAGCAGATTTTGCTTTATTTCAACCGTACCTTGAAAAAATTGTAGCGTTTAATCAGAAGTTTGTGGAGTATTGGGGGTATGAAGGAAACAAATATAACCGTTTATTAGACCTTTTTGAACCGGGAATGACGGTTGAAATCTTAGACGAGGTATTTGGAAAGCTGCGGGAGCATATTGTGCCTCTTGTTCAGCGAATCGCCGGGTCAAATACAAAGCCCAATACGGAATTTTTATTCCGTACTTTCCCAAAAGAAGCGCAAAAGCAATTTAGTCTAGACGTGTTAAAAACACTCGGCTATGATTTTGAAGCGGGGCGACTTGATGAAACCGTCCATCCTTTTGCTACTGGCTTAAATCCGGGAGATGTGCGCATCACAACTAAATATGCCGAAAACGATTTCCGAACGGCTATTTTTGGCACGATTCACGAATGTGGCCATGCTTTATATGAGCAGAATATTTCAAAGGATCTTGTTGGCACGGTTCTATGTGAAGGTACTTCAATGGGAATTCATGAATCACAGTCACTGTTTTTTGAGCAGTTTGTCGGGAAAAATAAAGCATTTTGGCAGCATCATTACGACGTACTAAAAAAGCATGCGCCGGAACAATTTGACGATGTAGGTTTAGAAGATTTTTACCGAGGAGTAAATGAAGCAAAACCGTCTCTTATTCGTATTGAAGCAGATGAGTTAACGTATCCTCTTCATATTATGATTCGTTACGAAATTGAAAAAGGATTAATAAACGGGGAGTATAAAGTTGAGGATTTACCGGAAATTTGGAATGAGAAATACGAAGAATATTTAGGGGTTCGTCCAAGTCACGATGGAGAAGGCGTGCTTCAGGACGTACACTGGGCCGGAGGAAGCTTTGGGTACTTCCCTTCCTATGCTCTGGGCTATATGTACGCAGCGCAGTTTAAGCATACCATGTTAAAAGACTTGCCTAATTATGATGAACTCTTGGAAAAAGGAGAAATTTCGCCGATTACAAATTGGTTAACAGAACATATTCACCAGTACGGAAAAATAAAAAAACCTCTTGAAATTTTAAACGATGTGACGGGTGAAGGGCTAAATGTAGATTATTTAATTCAATATCTAGAAGAGAAATACGGACAAATTTATCACGTATAAAAAGTGCTATAACCGAATATTATGTTTTGTATTGCAAGTAAATGTTCGAAAATATCTTTTTTAGATATTTTCAAATAAAAGATTTGCTGATATAATACAAGTAACTCAATAACGCACTCATATAATGACGAGAATAAGGCTCGTAAGTATCTACCAAACTACCGTAAATAGTTTGACTATGGGTGAGCGATGAAGTTTGTTTTTCACTTTTGTGCGTAAAAGCTCAAAAACATTGCTCTACTCATATACGAGTGCAGCTATGTTTTTGAGCTTTTTTAATACAAACGTTGGAGGAACGAACTATGAAAGCTTTGCAAAACAAAATTTTAACAGATGGAATCGTATTATCGGACACGGTTTTAAAAGTAGACACATTTTTAAACCACCAAATGGATCCTGTACTGATGAAAGAAATTGGAGAAGAATTTGCTTCGCGCTTTGAAAATGCAGGAATTACGAAGATTTTAACGATTGAATCATCAGGAATTGCTCCAGCGATTATGACCGCATTGAAGCTAAACGTTGAGATGGTGTTTGCCAGAAAAAGAAAATCTTTAACACTTCAAGACGGACTCATTACATCAAAAGTATATTCATTTACAAAAAAAGAAGAAAATGAAATTTCAGTTGCTGATAAATTTATTCGAGAAGATGACGTGATTTTAATTATTGATGACTTTTTAGCAAACGGCCAAGCTGCATTCGGCTTGATGGATATCGTGCAAAAAGCAGGTGCTAAAGTAGGCGGCATTGGTATTGTTATTGAAAAAGCGTTCCAAGATGGAGGAAAACAAATTCGTAAATCAGGCGTTAAAGTAGAATCATTAGCGCGCATTCAGTCTTTATCAAATGGTAAAGTTACATTTGCTGAAGATAAACCAACAGTGGAGGTTTAATATGAATAAAGGAAAAGTCTTTTCACTTGGTTTACAGCATGTTTTAGCTATGTACGGAGGTGCGATTGTTGTCCCGCTTATTGTTGGAGGAGCCATTGGCTTGACTCAGCAGCAGCTTACGTATTTAGTGGCGATTGACTTATTTATGTGCGGTGTGGCAACGTTGCTGCAAGTATGGAAAAATCGTTTTTTCGGTATTGGTCTTCCAGTTGTATTAGGGTGTACGTTTACTGCCGTAGGACCTATGATTTCAATTGGAGGTTCTTACGGCGTTTCCTCCATATATGGTTCTATTATCGTCGCCGGTTTACTCATTGTCCTTCTTTCTGCTTTTCTAGGTAAATTGGTTAAGTTTTTCCCTCCTTTAGTTACGGGTTCGGTTGTAACGATTATTGGAATTACGTTAATTCCTGTAGCGATTAAAGATTTAGCTGGAGGAGAAGGAAGTAAAGATTTTGGCAGCTTGAGCAATTTAGGTTTAGGTTTTGGCGTTTTGCTATTAATTATTGTTCTGTATCGATTTACAAAAGGATTTATGCGCTCCGTCTCTGTGTTATTAGGATTGGTTGTTGGAACGATTGCAGCGTCTTTTATGGGAAAAGTCGATTTTTCCGGCGTAAAAGAAGAAGCGTGGATTCATATGCCGCACGTGTTTTACTTTGGGATGCCAACGTTTAATATTACGGCCATCCTGACAATGTTCCTTGTTTTACTTGTTGGCATTGTCGAGTCCACAGGCGTTTATTTTGCCGTTAGTGATATTTGTAAAAAAGAAGTGGATGAAAAAGATTTATCTAAAGGCTATCGTGCAGAAGGATTGGCGATTTTATTAGGCGGATTTTTTAACGCATTTCCTTATACAGCGTATTCTCAAAATGTAGGACTTTTACAGTTGTCAGGTGTTCGCACAAGAAATGTTGTATTTGCAGCGAGTGGAATTTTAATCATTTTGGGCTTTCTACCTAAAATCGCAGCCGTGACGACAGTTATCCCGAGCTCTGTACTTGGAGGAGCTATGGTAGCCATGTTTGGGATGGTCATCTCTTCAGGTATAAAAATCCTTAGTCAAGTTGATTTAGCAAAACAAGAAAACCTTCTTGTAATTGCATGTTCGGTTGGTATGGGTCTAGGGGTGACGGTTGTACCTGAACTCTTCAAAAACTTACCAGAGAGTCTTCAAGTTCTCACTGGAAGCGGTATTGTGATGGGGAGTTTTACAGCAATCTTTTTAAATATTGTCTTTAATATGATGAAATCACCACGTGCGCAAGTTGCAGAAACAAAGTTAACAAATGAAGCAATATCGAAATAAAAAGAGGCTGGCACAAAAGTATGTTAGTTGAAGAAGATCCGAACGATTAATCGTTCGGATCTTTTCATTGTTATGGGGAACTTAGGCCTAATTTGGTCGTCTTTCCTATTAAGATCGTGTTTTGAAAAACAGTGTATAAAGCATTTTCCCCACGTCAGGATTTTTTGCCACTAATGAAATTTCTCTTTTGAATTTGAAGTCTGTAATAGGCAATGCTTTAATGTTTGAGCTTTGTAAATGGCGCATAAAAATTTCAGGGAGAATTGAAATACCTAAATTAGCTGAAATAAATCCCATAATACTTTGAGCAAATTCAATTTCATTGGCAATGGACATTTTTAAGTTATGACGATTGTACGCTTTTTCTACTAGTGTCCGAACATCGCACCCTGGAGGGAGAACTACAATGGGTTCTTCTTTGAAATCTTCAAATGATACGCTTTCTTTTTCGGCTAACGGGTGCTGATCATTCACAAATAAATAAAAGTCTTCTTTGAATAATAATTTTGACCAGTAAGTATGTTGAATCTCTCGATCATCAAATAAAGCTCCATCAATTTGATTGCTTTCTAACTGCTCTAACAAATCATAATAGTGATGCGAGGTTTTTATATCAATATGGCGATTGTGGTCTTTAGCAGAAGCCAGTTGATAAGGTAAGTAAAAAGCAGCCATACTTTGCCACGTTCCGATAGTTAAATCACAAGCTTCTTGCGTAGACACTAATTTTTTTTGAAGAGCATAAACGCTTGATAGTATGGATTCACCTTCTTGTAAAAGAATTTCACCTGCTGAGGTTAATTCTACTCCTGTAGCGGAGCGAATAAATAATGTTACTCCTAAATCTTCTTCTAGTTTTCTCATTTGCTTACTGAGCGCGGGCTGCGTCATATGCAGCTGTTCGCTTGCTTTGCTTAAGCTTTTTGTTTTGGCTGTTTCAATAAAAGACTCAAGCCATTCTGTTTTCATATTTATCACCTATAACCTTTTGTTATACCCATAGTATAGAAGGGAAGTTCTCATAAATCAACGAAGATGCTAGTGTATATAGTGTAGTTAACACAGCGCAAAGAAATTCACACAACTAGGAGGATGAATGATGTATCCGAACAAACTATATATTAACGGTGAATGGACAACAACAGAAGAGAAAATTGATGTGATTAATCCAGCAACAAAAGAAGTTATAGGACAAATTCCCAAGGCAGGCTCAAAGGAAGCAGCACTTGCCGCTGATGCAGCAGCGACAGCTTTTAAAACATGGTCGAAAAGAACCGCTCAAGAGCGCAGTGCTATTTTAATGAGATGGCATCAACTTATTGAAAATCATAAAGATCAACTAGCAGAAATTATGACAACGGAACAAGGCAAACCATTTGTAGAAGCAAAAGGTGAAGTGCAGTATGGCAATGATTATATTGCTTGGTTTGCTGAAGAAGGAAAGCGTGTATATGGTGAAACGATTCCAGCTCATCATACGCATAAACGTATTACGGTTAAAAAACAGCCTGTTGGCGTTGTAGCAGCTATTACGCCATGGAACTTCCCTGCAGCCATGATTACGCGTAAAGTGGCCCCAGCTCTTGCAGCAGGATGTACAATTGTTTTAAAACCATCTGAAGAAACACCATTTACAGCATTTCGTTTAGTAGAACTCGCAGAAGAAGCGGGCGTTCCAAAAGGTGTGATCAATGTTGTTACTGGAGATGCAGCAGCTATTGGCGACACATGGCAAAAAGACGGACGCATCCGAAAATTAACATTTACTGGTTCAACAGCGGTTGGTAAACATCTAATGCGCGGTGCTGCTGATACTGTGAAAAAATTATCGCTTGAATTAGGCGGTCATGCACCGTTTATCGTAACAGAAAATGCAGATTTAGACGCTGCTGTAAACGGCGTAATTGCTTCTAAGTTTGTCAACGCAGGTCAAACGTGCATCTGCACAAACCGTGTATACGTACAAGAATCCATTGCAGATGCTTTCGTTAAAAAATTTGCAGCAAAAGCGGCGGAATTAACAGTAGGAAACGGATTAGAAGAAGGTACACAAGTTGGACCGCTAATTAACGACAAAGCGGTTGAGAAAGTAAAAGCACAAATTGCGGATGCAAAAAGTAAAGGAGCTAAAGTTGTAGTTGGCGGACAAGCTATAACAACTAAAAACGGTTTCTTTATGGAGCCGACAATTATCACAAATGTAACTGATGACATGAATTGCATGTTTGAAGAAACGTTTGGACCATTGGCACCTGTAGCAACATTCAAAACAGTAGAAGAAGCCGTAGAACGAGCAAACAATAGCCCTTATGGTTTAGCAGCTTACGTATTTACAGAAAACATCAAAGAAGCAACGTTTGTATCTGAAGAATTAGAATACGGCATTGTAGGAGTAAATGATGGCTCTCCATCTGCAGCTCAAGCTCCATTCGGCGGCTTTAAAGAAAGTGGTCTTGGACGTGAAGGAAGTCATTACGGCATTGAAGATTATTTAGAAGTAAAATATATCTCAATGGGACTTTAATAAAAAGTAGGACAAAAATAGTTTAGTCGAAGTGAAATACGAACTAGCAACTAATAATCAAAATTATTGGTTGTTAGTTCGTATTTTTTTATTGTTAAGATGGACGTAGCTTTCATGCGTTTCGTTGCTTCTAGCTCATTAATCCCATTTGTTCGTCTTTAGGTCGGAGTGATTTCGTTGTGTCCCAGCCCCTTTTTTATGCACTTTTGTAAAGAAAATTTGAAATAATAGTTCTTTAACGCAATTAATTGCATTTCTAGGATGTCTGTGCAAGAATAAATATTTCAAAAATGGTTTAGCTTTGTTTAAAGCGTGGGTAATACAACAAATGCACATGATTGCTTGTTAGATGAAATGAAAAGCAGAACTTTACCACTGATAAATTACGCAAGCTAGAACCAAAATAGTAGTACTGAATGGTGAAAAATATAGGAGTTGATATAGATGATTACAGCAGAGAAAAACATAGTGAAATTTAAAGCAAAAGACGGACGTGAAGTCACTATACGCCCTGCAAAGGCAAGTGATGCAGAGCATATTACAACAGCGGTAAGAGAAATTATTGAGGCCGGGGAATTTATTCAAAAAGATGAGCCGCGCACAGTCCAAGAAGAGCAAGATTTTATTGCATCAGTAGAAAAGAACAATCACATGTACGTTGTAGCTGAAGTCGAAGGTGAAGTGCTTGGAATCGCACGTGTTCTGAGAGGCGAAATTAAAATGAAGCGCCACACGGGGCTCTTCCGTACATGGCTTATTTCAAAAGCACAGGGAATGGGAATAGGAAAACAATTTATGAATTATACGCTAAACTGGTGCAAAGAAAATAATCTTCATAAACTTTCTTTAACTGTGTTTGCTTCTAATAAAGTGGCATACGAATTGTATAAAAAGGTAGGATTTGAACAAGAAGGTGTTATGAAAGAACAAGCTTATTTCAACAATGAATATGTAGATGAAATCTATATGTCCATTTTCTTTTCATAAAAAATAAGCACTTATTTTCGTCAATCCATAAATTGTATCTGTACATTCAGATTATTTGCGCTATAATAAAAGTGCACAACAAACATACACTTCTTCAAAACGTAGACTTTCCTGAGTTACAGGAAAGTTTTTTTATGTTTCACCTCCATTCCACTAAAAAAGAATTGAATAAATCCCCAGCTATTACAAATGTTAAATGTAACGCAATCAAAGAGGTGAAGTGTATGCCAAAAATTATCTCAGTTGGATTTGGAGTTCCCCCCTATGAATTAACTCAGCAAGACACGCTGCTATTTGCAAAAGAACTTTTTTCCGAGTCGTTTAAAGATATTAATCGTCTGCTGACCGTTTTTCAAAATGGTCAAATTGAAAAACGTAATTTTGCCAAAGACTTATCTTGGTTTCAAGAAGATCATACATTCGAAGAAAAAAATGATGCTTTTATAGAATGTGCTGTTGAATTAGGTACAAAAGCCATTGAAGAATGCTTAACAAATAAAGACTATGTAAGTACCCCTTTGCCGTGTGGAGAAATTGATGCTATTTTTTACGTTTCAACAAGCGGTGTAGCTACGCCTAGCATTGAAGCGCGAATTATGAATAAGCTTGCGTTTTCAGACCATACAAAAAGAATCCCTATATGGGGATTAGGGTGTGCCGGAGGAGCATCTGGACTTTCAAGGGCTTACGAATATTGCAAAGCCTTTCCGCGCGCTAAAGTTCTTGTATTATCCGTTGAGCTGTGCAGTTTGACTTTTCAGCGGAATGATCGTTCAAAAAGCAACTTAATCGGTACATCTTTATTTGCTGATGGAGTAGCAGCTGCTTTAGTCGCAGGTGACGAAGCAGATATCACTTTTGCCCGTTCAAAAAGCTTTCCTTACATTTTACATACACAATCGACGCTTATGCCAAATTCCGAAGACGTAATGGGATGGGAGATTAAAAATGATGGGTTATTTGTTGTCTTTTCAAAAGATATTCCCACTATTATCGATTCGTGGTTAGGCGGAGAAGTTGAGTCTTTTTTACAAACTCAGAATTTGACCAGTCGGGATTTAAAACATTTTGTTGCTCATCCTGGAGGGAAAAAAGTGCTTGAAGCATATGTATCAACGCTATCGCTAAACGAAAATATGATTGCTGATTCACTAGATGTACTTAAAAACCATGGAAACATGTCTTCGGCAACCGTTTTATATGTGCTAGACCGCTTTATGAAGAAAGAAATTCCGAGTAAAGAATACGGTTTATTAACAGCTCTTGGTCCTGGATTTAGTTCTGAAATGCTTCTATTAGAGTGGAGGTAAAGCGATTGTTTTTTTATAGTTTTTTTGTATTTATTATCTTACAGCGTCTATGTGAATTGGTGATTGCCAAAAGAAATGAAGCTTGGATGAAGAAGCAGGGAGCATACGAAGCTGGTCAAAGTCACTACAAATGGATGGTAAGCATGCACGCCGCTTTTTTTGCTGCTCTTTTTACGGAAGTGTATGTGTTAAACGGTGGAATGTATCACTTTTCTTTTTTGTTGTTTAGCTTTTTTGTGCTTGTGCAACTTGCAAGAGTATGGGCTATTTCTTCATTAGGAAAGTATTGGAATACAAAAATTATCGTCTTGCCTAACGCGAAGGTTGTGCTAAGAGGTCCTTATCGGTTTATGAAGCACCCAAATTATACAGTTGTAGCGGCAGAATTGGTGTTAGTTCCGCTTATGTTTCAGGCATACTGGACGTTAGCTATTTTTTCTGTTTTCAATTTGTGTATATTAGCCGTTAGAATTCCTTTAGAAGAGCAAGCGCTAACGAATGAAACAAATTATGGCGAGGTCATGCAAAATACGGGACGTTTCTTTCCTGCAAAAAAATCTCAAAACTAATTGAAAATGATTATCTTTCATGATAAGATGAAATCAAATGATAAAGATTATCAATTTCATCAAGTAGAAACGGTGGTGGACGTAATGGTTAGTCTTTTTGTGATCGGAGCACTTGCTACATATGTTGGCGTCACAACGTATGTAATGAAAAATATTGAAAAAGCCCAAAAGGCGTAATATATACACGGTAAATAAATACAATGCAAAGCTGTCAAATTATTGACAGCTTTTTTTATTGTTTTTGTAACTAAAAATTCAGTTTTTTATGGGAAAACGTAGGTGAATCAAGTAAAATAGAGAAAGAATAAGCAGAAACAAAGATGGATAGAGAACATTTAAATACAGTCTTGAATGAGGCAAAAGGGGTAGAGTAATAATGGGTAAAGTGAGTGTGAAACATCAAGAAAATCTCCAATTGGAAGCATCTCTTTTTCATTTACATAAGCAATTTCAAGCAGCTGGAGATGAACAGCAGGCAGCAAAAGCAATACAGCTGTTAAAAAAGTGGGTGAACGGTGAATTTGTTGTAGCATTTTGCGGACATTTTTCGGCGGGGAAATCGAGTATGATTAACGAATTAATGGGGCAAGCAATTTTGCCTGCAAGTCCTATTCCGACAAGCGCAAACTTAGTATCAGTAAAGGCGGGGGATGAGCATGCAACCGTTTATTACCGCAAACAGCCGCCGGTGCGTTATGAAGCGCCTTATCAGTATGAACAAATTAAGCAGTTTGCTGTCGACGGAGATGAAGTAGAGTCCATTCATTTATCAATCGAGACAAACGCTATTCCTAAAAATGTTGTGGTGATGGACACACCGGGGATTGATTCAACAGATGATGCGCATCGTGTATCGACCGAGTCAGCTCTTCACTTAGCGGACGTTATTTTCTACGTGATGGATTATAATCATGTGCAGGCAGAATTAAATCTTCAATTTGCAAAACAGCTGCAAGAAGCTAATAAAACGCTTTATTTAATTGTAAATCAAATCGATAAACATCAAGAAGATCAGCTAACATTTCAAGCATTTAAAGAATCTGTAGAAACGTCATTTTTAAAGTGGAATGTTAGACCAGAAGGAATCTTCTATACGTCGTTAAAAGAGCCAGCCAACCGTCATAATGACCTTTCGTACGTAAAATCTCTATTACTTGCTATGATGACGGAAAAAGAAAACCGACATCAGCATATTCAATATGCGATGCAAATGTTAATTGACGATCACCTTGCCTTTATTGAAGACCAAGAAGAAGAAAAGTTAACGATTCATGACGAGCTGCGCCATAAGCTGACGCTTGAGAACCATGAAATAAATAAGCAGCAAAAAGAGCAGCTTCTCGAAAAAGAAGCGGAAATAAAGCGTGCTGAAAAGCAGTTAGCAGAAACGTACCAACAAGAAACAGGCAAGATACTAAGCAACGCCAATTTAACACCATATGAAATGAGAGAAAAAGCTAGGCTGTTTTTAGAAACGACAAAGCCTGATTTCAAAGTCGGTCTTTTATTTGCTAAGAAAAAGACCGAGGAAGTAAAAAAAGAGCGGCTGACGTTATTTTTTGACGATATGAAAGAACGAACAGCCTCTCAGCTGCAGTGGCACTTGCAGCAATATGTGCAAGATCTGGTGAAAAATCAAAATCTTACTGACCCGGATCTTATACGCCAGGTTCAGCAGTTTGAAATTCCGTTAGAACCTCATGACTTAATTGAAACGGTAAAAGCAGGAGCTACGATTAATGGTGATTATGTTTTAACGTACGCAAAAGATGTAGCTGATCACATTAAGAAAAAAGCCACGCGATTGTTATACGAGCTCTATGCGCAAATCGAACAGAGCAAAATGGAGCAAGATGAAGTAAAGCGTGAGAATATTTCTCAACACTTGCAGGAATGTGAGGCATTTGAAGAAGCGTATACATCTCTTCAGGAAATGAAAGCAAAACTGGCACGTACAAAAGCGTTGCTTCAATCTTTACAGCAAACTGATGACGACCTAACGCTAGAAGATACAAACGAGTTGTCATATATGTTACAAGAAGAATATGAAACGGGCATCATGAAAGCTGAAGAAAAGCATGAAGCTGCGAGTGAGCAGCAGTTAGTTTCACAGCCTGAGGAAGCTGTGCATGAAACAGGAACAGAAAAGGTTCTTCAAGATGTATCAGCTGTTCTCGAACAGCTCCGTTCATTTGGAAAATTAGACCGCTTTATTAATAGGCTTCAAGAAAAACGTAAAAAGCTATCAAATCAAACGTTTACCGTAGCTTTATTCGGAGCATTCAGTGCCGGTAAGTCATCTTTTGCTAATGCGTTGATTGGAGAAAGATTACTTCCTGTATCTCCGAATCCAACAACAGCAACCATCAATAAAATTATGCCTCCAACAGAAAAACGGCCGCATAAAACAGCTGTTGTGCAAATGAAAACAAACGAGCAGATGATCCAAGATTTAAATGGTGCACTTAAGCTGTTTCATCATGAAGTAGAAACAATTGACGAAGCGCTAGCGATTATTCCGACCCTGCAGGCAACAGAAGAGCTGCAGCTGCATTTGTCGTTTTTACAGGCAGTAGAAAAAGGCTACGGCGAAGTCAAGCATCATATCGGTTCAGAAGTAGTAGTGGATACAGAAGGATTTCATGATTATGTAGCCAAGGAAGAAAAAGCGTGTTTTGTTCAATTTATTAACCTGTATTATGACTGTGAATTTACTCGCTTAGGCATTACGCTTGTTGATACACCTGGAGCTGATTCAATCAATGCGAGACACACGGGAGTAGCGTTTGAGTATATCAAAAATGCAGATGCCATTTTATTTGTAACGTATTATAATCATGCATTTTCAAAAGCTGACCGAGAATTTCTTATTCAGCTTGGCCGTGTAAAAGATGTATTTGCGCTTGATAAAATGTTTTTCTTAGTAAATGCAGCGGACTTAGCCAGCTCGGATACAGAGCTGCAGTTAGTTCAGACGTACGTAAAAGAGCAGCTTGAACAGTATGGTATACGCTTTCCGCGCTTATACCCGGTATCAAGCTTGCAGGCTTTGCAAAACCACGAGGATAAAATGTTTCTGCCATTCAAAAATGCGTTTTACCGCTTCATAAATTATGAATTACCAGAGCTTGCTATCCAAAGTGTCTATGCAGATTTCGAACAAATTTTAGCAGTTGCCAATGAAATGAAACAGGTGCAGACAAAATCAGAAGTCGATAAAAAGCGATACATTCAATCTCTTCACATAAAAAATGAGCAGGTAGCAGCAAAACTGCATGAAATTCATTTTGAATATGAACAACAGCAGTTTGACCGAGAATTAGAAGAGCTTTTATTTTATGTGAAAAAACGTCTGTTTGTGAGGTACGATGACTTCTTTAAAGAAGCATTCAGTCCGGCAAACTTAAGAGATGATCGAGGTGAAAAGCAAAAGCAGCTGCGCCTGTGTTTGCAGGAGTTGTTAACGTCTATTTCCTTCGACGCAACGCAAGAAGTGCGTGCGACCACTTTGCGAATCGAAAAATACATCGTAAAATTAATCGAAGACTGGCATCGAATGATCATCACAAAGCTACAGCGCTATGAACCGACGTTTACTCCAACGTTGAACTCGTTAGAGCCTCCAAATGGCAGCGAAGTTGTGACAAGTCATCAATTCGATAAGAATGAATCGTATCAAAAAGAGCTTTCACTGTATAAAAACAATAAAAGCTTTTTTGAAAAAAATGAGAAAGCAAAGCTCCACGCTGCTTTATTAGAACGTATTAAGCCGGATGTTAATCACTACATTGCGAAAGAAGAAGCTGCTCTTCATTCACACTATACCTATTTAGTGAATCAGTACGTTTTAGCGCATAAACAGTCTGTATCTGAAGAATGGTATGATTATTACAAACAGCTGCAAGCGGCCGTGTCTGAAGAATTTCCAATTCAAGAATTGGTAAGTACAATGACGGTGCTAGAACATGTATTGGAGGAAAGAAAGGGTCATTAATTTTTATGTCTACACACATAAATAAACGTTTACAGGAAATTGAAAAAGAATATAATGTAGAAATTTTGTTTGCATGTGAAGCAAGGAGCCGTGCTTACGGACTCGACACGTTAGCGAGTGATTTTGACGTCCGCTTTATATATAAATATAAAGCATCACGCTATCTTCATCTCAATAGACCTCAAGAGGTCATTAATGTAGCAGAAGGCAATTATGATATGCAAGGGTGGGATTTGTACAAAACCATTTATTTGTTTACAAAATCAAACCCTTCGCTTTATGAGTGGCTATGGTCGCCTTTTGTTTATTATCAGAAGTCATCGTTTGCTGAGCCACTCCGGCAAATGATGGCTCAATCATATTCCTTAAAAGCATTGGGATATCATTATTTTAAAATTTTAACGATAAATAGTAAAAGAAATCTGACATCTTCTGTTACAATAGAGGATATAAAAGTGATGCTCCAACTGATTCGTGCATTTTTATCACTGAAAGTAGTAGTAAAGCAGCGCAGTTTCCCTGTCATTTTATTTGCCGATTTATGTAAGCAGGCAAATCTGGACGATAGGCAGCAATCCATCATTGAGCAATTTGTACAATGCAAGATAAGCGGGAAAGTCGCTTTTAATGAAAAGATGAAAAACTTTTTGGATAGCATTAAGAAAGAATCTGCAGCGATAGAAAAAAACTTAAAAGAATTACCGGAAAAGCAAATCAGTTATGAGGACATTAACTTATTTTTACTAACTCAGCATAATATAATGGAGGAACGAACATGAGTGTACATAAAGAAATTTCAGCCCATTCTAAAAAACAGCACGAATTAGTACGTGCTTTTGCCAGCTTAGAAGCTCGACGTGAGCAAGCTATTGAAGCAGCTGTGCTTCTCTGCAAAGAAGGGAAGCCCTTTTCTGTAGACGGTATTAACGCTGTAACAGCAGAAATTAATGAGCTGTCTCAAAAATATACCATCATTCCAGGCCGTAAAGTAGTGACGGAAGAAATGGTTAAAGAGTACGTAGCAAGAATATAAACGTGCTAAGCTCTGGTGTTTTTACCTTAATTTGAACAGGATATGACGTGCCGCTTGATCCATACTAATAGTGTACCAACGAGGTACAAATAGGAGGAGATAGCGATGGGTCGTCAAAAATTAGGTAATAAAAATGCGCAAGCGAATAACAATGCAAAGCATAATTATAACCAAGAGTTCTCTTCTGAGTTTAAAGCAAATCAGGCTCAAAAAGCAAAGCGTGCAAAAAGTGCAAATGACACTTATGCTGGGGAGTTTGCTTCTGAGTTCAACGTGCAACAAAACCAAAATAATTCTGTTAACAAGAAGTTAGAAGCTAATAAAAGTGCAAATAATCAATATGGACAAGAATTCGGCTCTTATGCTGAAGTTGAATCTGCCAAAATGAATAATGCTGCACAAAAAAAGCGTAAAAAATAACAGAACTGTTTCCAAAAACGCCGGGATTAGTCTGCTCTGTCAGCAGATTAGCCGGGTGTTTTTTGTTGGGCAATATTTGCTTGGGTACAAGATGTCAATCCATCGCAAACTATAGATGAGGTGAAGCAATATGAATAAAGGAATTGTCATTGCTCTTTCATCAATCGGTTTAGCACAAGCTTTAAAAATCCCAATTAAAAAGTATCAAACAGGAAAATGGGATATGCGGATGATTGCTGCGTCGGGTGGAATGCCAAGCTCTCATTCAGCCGGCGTATCTTCTTTGGCTACCTATGTAGCATTAAAAAGAGGTGTTTCTACGATTGACTTTGCGTTAGCATCTGTTTTTGGAATTATTGTGATGTACGATGCACAAGGAATTCGAAGGCAGACTGGCGAAATTACTATTAAAGTGAATACGTTAGATGAAGAAATTGAAAAGCTTGCGGGTCTTCCAGACGGAGGCTTTCACGATTTGACGGAACAGCGCTTGAAAGAAATGCTTGGTCATCAGCCAGAAGAAGTGATTGGCGGAGCCATTTTAGGAGTAGCACTTGGAGCAATTGGCTATTTTTTAGAAGGGAAATCATAGTCAAATAGCCAAAAGTAAGCTAAGATAAAGAAGAACCTTTGCAAAAGGATGGGACGAAAAAGTGACAAAAACAGCTCAAACCGTTGAAGAGTATCTTCTTTATCTTGAAGAAAAAGGCTTTCATTTAGCAGAAGATGCACGTGGATTTATTTCATTTGGTCAGCAGTATACGCGTGCAGCTGACGAGATGGTCATATTTACAATTGAATGGACACTAAAAGTACAAAAAGAATTTGACGGCAGTTTTTTTGTATCGCTCCTCGAGAATTTGACATCAAATCGTATTAGCAATCAAAAACAAGCCATTCAATATTTAAAGTCATCAGGTATGATTTAAGCAGGATTACATTCCTGCTTCTTTTTGATTAATGGCTTGTCTGGCCAGCTGATCAGCACCTGCATTTTGAGAGCTAGGGATCCACTTTATAAAAAATAAATCAAATTGACTGGACAATTTGAGGGCTTCTTCCAGTAAAGGAGCAAACGCTTTATTTTTAACGTATTCTTGGTTCATTGCGCGGTCTACTAGCTGAGAGTCTGTTCGAAAAGATACGCTCGTATACTTTTTTTCTAAACAAATTTTTAATGCATGAAGAAGTGCATGGTACTCTGCTTCATGATTCGTCATTGTCCCAAGAGCAATAGCGTAACGATGATGTTCACCATTTCCTTTAATTAAAATACCAGCTCCAGAAGGACCAGGATTGCCAGCAGTGGCTCCGTCTATATAAACTTCAATCATCATACAGCCTCCTTGTTAAAACAATATAAGCTTAAACCATGTTTTTTCATCAATAGTATTGTATCATAAGTACTTCAGCTATTTTATATTAGCACGTATAAACGCTAAAATCCGCTTATTAGGTAAGAAAACTGTCATGAAAAGACATAATAGAAGATAAAATACAAAAAAGCAGAAAAAGTGTTGAATTCAAAATTGCTGATGAAAGGAATGCTCGTTATGAATTTCCAAATTGAATGGCATTATAAATCCTCGAAACATAAACAGTTAATTTTCACATCCGATTTCACAGATGCGAATGAGGCGCTAATGATTGTGGGTGATTTAGAAAAAACAGGTCGAACGAAGGAAATTTTTCTACTTGATGAGCAGCAGCAAAAATGGACTGTAAAAGAAGCGAAAAAGCTCTTACAGGAAGTACAGACAGAGCCTCACGATATTGTGGCATATTTTGACGGAGGCTATGAGCATGATACGCTTTTAGCGGGGCTTGGGGTTGTGATTTATTTTAAACAGAACAACCAGTCTTACCGAATACGACGAAACTCAAGACTGCAAGAGATAGAATCAAATAATGAGGCAGAGTATGCTGCTTTTTATTATTTAATACAAGAGCTTGAGGAACTTGGTGTTCATCATATACCGGTAACGTTTAGAGGTGACTCTCAGGTTGTATTAAATCAGCTTGCAGGGGAGTGGCCCTGTTTCGAAGAAGAGTTTAATCGGTACTTAGATCGAATAGAAGATAAAATGCAGGAACTTGGTATCCGACCGGTATATGAGCCTATTTCAAGGAAGGAAAATGAAGAGGCCGACCAGCTTGCGACTCAAGCTCTTCAAGGGATACCAATTGCTAGCAGGAAGCAAGTGTAACACACAGAACGAAATGGAGATGAACGAGAGTGGAACGTAAACAATTATTAGAAGAAGTAACGGAGTTATTGGATTACTACTGTAGTGATTGTTTTGTAAAAAAAACGTTTAACAAAGAAAAGGGCAAAACATACGCTCAGACGTTTTGTATTAAAGAGTGTACCGTAGGAGAAAAGATTAAGCAGTATGGAGATTTGCTGACTAAAAAGTAAGCGTGTATAATTTGTCGGCAGCAGCTTCATTCTATCCATATGGAGGTGTTCTTTCAATGGATAAGTTTTCAAATGAAGAAGTAACAACAGGATATAATGATTTAAAGCAAGTAGAAGTGTCCATTCAATCTGCTCAAAAGATGATTGGGACAGCTACGATGAGTATGAGTCCTCAGCAGCTTGAAGAGGCAACGAATGCGCTTAATGATGCAAAAGCACAGCTTCAATCTGCCAAAGCTCATGGCACAGGAGTAGACGAGCAATTTCTTCAGCAGTGCATGCAGTCTATTCAAACATGTGACCAGCAGCTTACTGAGGCCAAACGCTAGGTATAACAAAAAAGAGACTCAGAAAAGAGTCTCTTTTACTATAAAATAAAAAGATCTATTTATGATAGCTTAGTGACATTAGCGGCTTGTGGGCCTCTATTGCCTTCTACAATTTCAAAAGATACCTCTTGTCCTTCTTCCAAGGATTTATAACCTTCGCTTTGGATGGCAGAAAAATGTACAAATACGTCGCTTCCGCCTTCAACTTCAATAAAGCCATAGCCTTTTTCATTGTTGAACCATTTTACTTTACCATTTTGCATAACTTGAATCCCCCTAGTACTGTGCAGCATCATGCTGCTGAAACTCGAATTATCATTTCCAATAGAGGTAAATGATTGTTTATATTATATAATAAGAAGAAATAAAATTTCAATATTAAAATTTAACTTTTCTGAAAATTAAATTTTATTTAACGTGGACATAGTCTATTTTTAATAAAAAAATTTCTTGTGAGATGAAAAATAACTGAAAATTTAGTTTATAATAAAAGTATAGTCAGCATAATTTTAACGCGGTGATAAGGAGTGGGTCGTGTATGTATCGTACACAAATAAATGGAAAAGAAATCATTTTGTTATTTTCAACGCTCGAAGCAGCAAAGAGCCGCAGCAGCCTAGAGAAAGAACAAATTTATAAGCGCGTATTGCATTTAAATGAGCAGCTGTTAATGTTTCAAAATGGAACAAGCTTCACCATTGGTGATCCGTTAGGATTAATTGTAGCTCAAGTGAAAAAAAGCGATTTGACAACCATATATATCGAACATATTATTGATAAACAGTTTATGTATGATGGAGATGGTCATCGAGGTGAAGTAGTGTAATAAGATGACGCCTATATATGAAGAAGCGTACGGAGATACTCGTACGCTTCTTCATATATGGGATTAAAAACATGTGTTTTTACAAGTATTAACAAGAATAAATAACAAAGTTCAATAAATTAAAGAAGAACAGTGAAACCATGAATAGCAATTACCTTTTTAGCTAAAAAATATAGATACACATCATCTTATGTAATGAGATAGTTAAGCTTTGAAATCAATGAACACGAGAAGTTTTATAAAGCTTAAATTGAAAAACGTGTGATTGTGACGTTAATTAGAAGTAAGGTTTGGAGGACGCTATGGAAAGTAGAAAAAAATTGGATTTACTTGCTCTTGCTTCTGTGCCACTTATCATGACCCTCGGAAATTCAATGTTAATTCCGGTGTTGCCGGTGATTGAAAAACGTCTACAGATAAGCTCGCTGCAGGTATCCATGATTATCACGGTCTACTCAATTTTCGCTATTTTTTTAATCCCGATTGCTGGTTATTTATCAGATCGATTTGGCCGCAAGAAAATTATTATTCCTAGTTTGCTGCTTGCTGCAGTAGGAGGGGCTTTAACAGGCTGGGCTTCATGGCAAATGGCCAATCCATTTTGGGTTATTTTAATTGGCCGCGCGATTCAAGGAATAGGTTCAGCAGGGGCTATGCCTGTTGTGATGCCTTGTGTAGGAGATATGTTCAAAGACGAGCAAGAAATTACAAAAGGACTAGGTTTAATTGAAACAGCCAATACGTTTGGGAAAGTACTAAGCCCAATACTGGGAGCTTTTTTAGCGGCTATGATTTGGTTTCTTCCTTTTTGGTTCATTCCTATTCTTTGCCTTATTTCGATTCTTTTAGTTATCTTTTTAGTAAAAGTTCCGAAAAATGATAGTTCTTCTGAATCTGAACAAAAAAAGAAAAGTATCACGCAGTTTTTGAAGGATTTGAAGAAGACGCTCAAAGAAAATATTGGATGGCTTATGGCTATTTTTATTTTAGGCGCCATTATTATGCTTGTATTATTCGGGGTTTTATTTTACCTATCGACCATACTAGAGGAGCGTTATCATATTGTGAATACGAAAAAAGGCTTGGTAATGGCTATTCCTTTGCTCGCTTTATCTATTTCTTCTTTTGTGGCGGGGAAAAAAGTTGGCAACAATAAAATCGTTATGAAGTGGTCTGCTTTTTTTGGCTTTTTATTGTTAACATGTTCTTTCATCATTTTATTTTTTAATACGTCTCTTTTTAGTATTTTACTCACTTTAGTGCTTGGTGGAATTGGAATTGGAGCAGCTCTTCCCAGTCTTGATGCACTTATTACAGAAGGAATTGAAAAGGAAGAGAGAGGAACCATTACGTCTCTTTACAGTTCGATGCGCTTTGTCGGAGTAGCAGCTGGGCCTCCTCTTTATACATTGCTTATGAAGTGGTCGGACATGGCTGTGTTCCAAACGTCTCTAGGGGTTAGTGCAGTAGGTGCCATTTTAGTTTTAAAAGCTATCAAACCAAAACCTGAAGGCGGCGTAAAACTGAAGAAAGCTGAAGTGTGATTTTACGGAGCTGTCTTATGATAAAAGACAGCTCTTTGCTATTTAAAGACCCGTCAATATGCTTAAATTTATATTGTGTCTAGAAAAAATCCTTGAAATTTCTTATACTTCAATTTATAGACAGCAGATGTAATAGTTCTTATTTTATTGAATAAGGTGGTTTTGAATTGAGTATAAATTATCAGAAATTAAAAAGCATGGTGGATCATTATCAAATATTTGATCTTGTAGCGTATATAACAGAAGAAGTACAAAGCCTTCAACCAAAGAGCCTTGCGGGGATTGTGAAAGAATGGTTGACACACTTACAAACGGAAGAAGAGCTGTACGAGCTTATCCGCTTTTGTGATGAGGCTTTATTAAATCGTGTAAGCCGAATGTTAACGACATATGGCTATCGTCGATTTGGCTCGATTCGAATGGTGACTCTTTATTGCGATGATCTCCTGCGCGAAGGCAAGATACTTGACGCTGATGATAGACTTTCTTTATTAATTTCTCAGCTGGATACGGAATCAGTTAAAAAGGAACAGCTTGAGAAAATCTATTTTTTAAAGGTAAGAATTCTTTTAGAAATGAAACAAGTGGATGAAGCTTCTAAGTGGATGAAACAAGTAACGTCACATAACCAAAAGGGTATGGCTGACAGATGGGGATATTTTTATTTGCAGCTCAACGACAGAATGAAAGCTGAAGCCTGCTTAAAAGAAGGAACGGCATATAAGGAGAATGGAGATTTTTGCTATGCAATGCTAGCGGACTTATATGCGTACGAAGGGAAGCATGAACAAGCGCTTGAAACAATTAACGAGGCTATTGTTCGCTATCCACAGCTTCCGTCTTTATATATGGATAAAGTGATGCGATTAAAAGATTTGAAAGAGTATTCTCTCTTGCTTGAAACGATTGAATTTATCGACTCAAAGTTACCCTATCACGATTATCAAGATTTTTTTACGCTGCTGCGCGCCGACATTTATTTTGAACAGCAGCAGCAATCTCAGCTTATGCATCTGCTCTCGACCAAGCGATGTTTAAAAGATTCACCTTATCAAAAATTAATCGGAAAGCATACAGACGATAAATTCAGTACAATCAAGCTTCCGATTGTACCCATCGTTCAAAAAGATAATTATTGCGTGCCAGCCAGTATGAGTATGATGTTAAGGCTTTTACATACCGAAAAAACACAGGATGAGATTGGAACGCGTATTTACGGCGGCTTAGGATCCAAATTATCAACTGCGGTGAGCTACTTTGAATCTCTTGGCTTTGCAGCGATGTTTTTCACAGGCACAGTTGAACAGTTTAAAGAACTATTAGACAAAGGGCTGCCTATTTTGGTCAGTCTGGAATTTGAACAAGCTTCCCACGTTCAAGTTGTATTTGGCTACGATGATGAACTTGAACTTTTCCATGTACAAGATGCTAATTTTCTAAGTCCAACATATGTAGAATATAAAAATTTTGATCAGCATTACGCTAATTCGGGGTTTTTATCAATTGTTGCTTCTAAAGCGGCAGCGGATCTCGCTTCACTTTCTAAAGAGCAAGATGAGTTTATCCGTCAGCTGTATGACTTAATCGAACTAGTTGAAGCGGATGAAGAGGCCCACATTAACGATCTCGTTTCTTTATTAAAAGCAAATGAGCATGTTCCATTTTCCGCTATTTACAGTATGAAGCATTTGTACAGAAAAGAGCATGAAGCCTATATTCGTACGTGTATTAATCATGTGTTAGAGAAATATAGCAATCATGATTATCTTAAGCTTCACGCCGCATATGCCTTTTTTAAACTTGACGACAGTAAGGGAGCATCTTCCTTGTTACACCACATAGATAACAAAAAGCATAGCTCTTTTTATCACTATCTTAAAGGAAGAATTGCGCTGGATGAAGAGAAATATGATGAGGCTGTTGAAGCACTGCGCAGCTCGCTGCAATTAGACGTAGAGCAGCATTTGAACTGGAGCTATCTAGCACTTGCATACATGTACCAAGGAAACCTCGAAAAGGCTTTTGAATGCTCGACTATTTCCTTAAATATGTATAGTGATGAATCTTATACACAAATCAATCACGGACTTATTTTAATGGAGAAAGAAAGATACGCAGAAGCCAGAAATCTTTTCGACGCGTTAGTAAAGGAAAACCCAAAAGATGCGCACAGCTGGTTTGAAAGAGCCCGTTGTGATGAACATTTAAAAAAGTTTCGTAAAGCTTACCGGGGGTTTCAAGTAGCTAAACAGCTTTTGCCGACTGTTCCTTATCCATATCTTTCGATAGCTGATTTGCTACAATATCAACTAGAAAAAACGGACGAAGCTGAAAGCTATCTCAAAGAAGGCATGAAGCATCTACCGGGCGACATGACAATTCGAGGAAGACTAGGCGATTTATACGTCGCGAATCAAAGGTACGAAGAAGCTATTGCTCTGTATAAAGAAGGCTTAAAAATAGAGGAAGATGCCCTTATGTATTTGGGTTTATCTTATGCGTATTTAGAAACCGGTGAACATTTAACGGCCGTTGATACGCTCACGCTTATTGCGCAGAAGTTTTCATCGAACAGCGACGTCATGTTGGATGCAGGCAGCATGCTTTTAGATGCAGCAAAACAAAAGGAGCTAGACAATCAAACGATAGAGTTTGGATTTGCTCTTTATGAAGAGGGAATTCATTTTGCTCAAACAGCGTTAGATGAAGTGTTAGAAGCATATACGGGTTATTTAGAAGACACGGCGTTATTGACTCGTGGAATTAAGTTTTTAACTGCAGAACATCAAGAGCACCCTAATGAGATTTTGTACATGTGCTATTTAGGCATATTATACGAACAAGCCAAGCAGCTAACAAAAAGTGAGAAACTTTATCATCAAGCGCTTCGTATCAAGCAAGATGCTTTGCCATATTATCGGCTAGGTGAAATATATCAATCAATGAATCGCATCACTGAAGCAAAAGAGGCCTTCCAAAAGTGCTTAACTCTTGATAAAACATTTGAAGCCGCTTGTATGAAGCTTGCCGAAATGGCTTGTGAAGAACAAAATCGAACGGCTGAAAGAAATTGGCTGCTTCAATGGATACAGCTGAATCCTATGGAAGTAAACGTTGAGCACGTAGCTTCACTTTGTGAAACAGAGAAAGAGTATGAAGAGCTGTTAGAGGTATTAAAGAGCGTAGAGGAAATTGTGCTACCTCAATGGCTCGCTGACAGCCAGGCTCATGTGTATCGTCTAAAAGGAGACATTTCACAGGCTGAAGCGTATCTAGAGAAGGCTCTTGAACTAGATCTACAGAATCCTGCTATTCGCCATCATCAGGCAAAATGGCTCATCATGGAACAGAGATATGAAGAAGCTAGAAAAGTTCTTACAGAGTTGCTAAGTGAGGATCCGGAAGATTACGCTCTATTTCAAACGTTCATGTCTAGCTTTCCAAATGGAAAAAAACTGTCCGGGCTTACGGCAGATTTAAAAAAGATAAAAATGGAAAAACAAAGCAAAAGTTTGTTATTTAAAAACGCAGCCGAGGCTTTAAATGAGTATGCCGATTCGGTCGTAGAAGAGCAGCAAGGATCTATCT
This sequence comes from Priestia sp. TGN 0903, assembly GCF_050846855.1. Classification (NCBI taxonomy): domain Bacteria; kingdom Bacillati; phylum Bacillota; class Bacilli; order Caryophanales; family Bacillaceae; genus Priestia; species Priestia sp. TGN 0903. Next base: position 1,196,811 of record NZ_JBOZGL010000001.1, on the reverse strand, counting down.
TCAAACGAAGCTTAGCAAAATTCAAAGCAAAAGCAAAAACGGTTACGCTGCTTGGCTTAACGATTGAATTGTATGAACTTGCCATAAAAACGGATCGAAATAATAAAGAGGCTGTGCATGCATTTGCGGCTTTTTACGAAGAGAAAGGGTTGATTGAAGATAGCATCACCGTGCTGAAAAAATCGCTGCATCAAAGCTGGGATTTTGATGTTGCCTATCATTTAGCCAATATACTCGTTAATATCCAAGCAAATGAACAGGCTGCACATGAAGCGCTAAACTTAGTTCAAAAACTTCTCAAACAGCAGCCAAATCATATAGATTTGCAGATATACCGAGCATTTATTTTGAGTAGCCTTGAAGAGGTAGAAAAATCAGAGGCTGCTTTTCAAGAATTACTTCAGCAGGAGATTTATCAGCCTGATATATATGCAGGACTAGCAAAACTGTATAATAAAACGGAACGTTATCATGAAACTGTTCAGCTTCTTCAAAAAGCAATTGAACAGCGTCAAGAGTATGAAGGAATGTATACCGATTTAGGTATCGCGTATCATTTAGAAGGTGAAACAGAAGCAGCAGCTTCGCTTATGATAACCAGAGTAGAAAGCGGAGACGAAGATCTTTTTATTCGCTATAACTTGGCATGCTACCTAGCTGTTCTTGGAAAAACTGCCTCTGCTCAGGAAGAGTTGGATTATGTTTTAGCGCACGATGAAACGGGAGAATTTTATGAAATGGCTATGGAAGACGATGAACTAAAAGGATTAACGGTAAAAAGGTAAAAAAAGAAGCTGAGTTTCAGCTTCTTTTTTTTATCCCTCTTTTGCATCTTGTCTTTTCAACGAAAGTGATTCGGAAATTTCCAGTGCAAGAATGATAATGGTACCAAGAACTAATCCATTGCTTAAAAACGTAGTAACTAAAGGAGGAAGTGTTGAAAAAGCTTGAGAAGGCAAAAACATAACCCCTATCCCCGACAGCAGCGCAATACCTGCTTTTTTCATTGCTTTTTCGGGCTGTTTGGCATGCTTGAATTCTCCAATTCCAAGAGCCATCATACCTGTAAAAACAGGAAAGATTGCCGCGTATCCGACGGCAGGAGGAAGAGCGGACATAATGGACGTTAAAGGGGTAAAGATACTCAGAAAAAGCAAAAGACACGATGCTACAATAAAAGGAACTCGACTATAAAGATTTGTAGCTGAAATAAATCCACCGGAACCTGAAATAGGAACGGCACCGACACCTGAAAACAATCCTCCAAGCAGCTGGCTTATACCCGAAACCATCCCGGAACGTTTAATATTGTCTTTTTCAATTTTTTCTCCTTTGTGTTTATAAACAGACTCAACAACACGAATAGAAGCGAGCATGTTTGTAATTAAAATGAGTGTTACAAAAAAAGCAGTAACAACCATATTCCATTCAACGCGAGGAGCTCCGAATACAAACACTTTAGGTATGTAAAATAACTGCGCCTGAAATTCGATAGGTTTAGCTAACCCTAACATTGCAAATACTCCCCAGCCTACACCAATACTAATAATAATGCTGAGTTTATTTAACGTCCGGTGTGATAATAAATAAAAAGTCAGCAGCAAAATCGCAGCTGAAGTCAGCGCAATTGGAAGTTTAATAGCTGAATTCGTTTCTGTAATGCCAAACATTCCTTTTAAAAAGGAACCGCTGAGCTGCGTCACTAATAAAATTAAATATGTACCGGTAACCGTTGGAGTAAAGTATTTTGCTAGTTTATCAATGAGACCAAACAGGCTCATTAAAATAGCAATTATCCCGCTTATAAGAAGGGTGAACTGCAGCACGCGAAGCGTTTCGGAGTGAGAACCAAACAGAACGGTTCCAAGACTCGCATACAGAGAAAAGACGCCCCACCAAACGCCAGCTGGCCCTTCCATGATTGGGTATTTATGCCCTATAAACACCTGCAAGAGCCCGGATAAAGCCAAAATAAATAACGTTCGCTGTAAAAATTGAATAGAATCTGCTGCGTTTAAATGAAACTGAGAAGCAATTACAATAGGAACAATCATACTATTAGAAATCATAAATAAAAACCATTGTAGCGAAGCAATGGAAACTCGAAACATTCTTAACACCTCAATTAATGCCGACGAGCGGCTGAATGAACCAACAGGTTGCTCTATTATTTTACCATGGGATTTCCAATTTGTAAGCGATATCTTGTTAAAAGGATGACGAGTAAAATGTCAAAAGATTCAATATATTGTTGTAAAAAGAAGAAAGATAATTTATAATTTTCTTACAATTATAAATTATAAACATAAGAATAATTTATAATGAACTGACTAACAGTCAAGGAAGGAGGAGGGATAAGACAAATGAAACTATACCTGTCGGTTGATATGGAAGGAATTACGGGACTCGTCGATCACACAAATGTTCTGCGAGAGAAAGAGAATTATGAAAGAAGCCGCAAAATAATGACGGATGAAGCGAATGCAGTCATTTATGCAGGGTTTAGAGAAAAGTGCTCAGAAGTTGTGGTAAATGACAGTCATTCGAGTATGAATAATCTCCTTGTTGAACGTCTTCATCCAGAAACTCAGCTTATTTCAGGAAGCGTAAAACCATATTCAATGGTACAGGGATTAGATCAGACTTTTGATGGTGCTATATTTCTAGGGTATCATGCTAAAGCATCCATGCCTGGTGTCATGTCTCATTCAATGATATTTGGTGCTCGCAATATGTACATAGACGATATGAATATTGGAGAGTTAGGCTTCAACGCATACGTCGCAGGCTATTACGGCGTGCCAGTTTTAATGGTAGCTGGTGATGACCAAACGGCGCTGGAAGCGCAGCAGCTTATTCCAAACGTGACGACTGCTATCGTCAAACAGGCCATTTCACGTTCTGCAGCCAAAACATTAACCCCTAAGAAAGCAGAACAATTACTTCAAGAAAAAACAGCCGCAGCTATTCAGCACAAACACCTTGTTAAACCTTTAATTCCACCTAAACACCCAACCTTACGAATAGAATTTGCAAATTATGGTCAAGCAGAGTGGGCGCATTTAATGCCGGGCACAGAAATTGAACCTGGAACGACGACCGTTCGGTTTCAAGCAAAAGATATTTTAGAAGCTTATCAGGCCATGCTTGTTATGACTGAATTAGCTACGCGCACAACATTCTGTTAGAAGGTGGGATAAAGGTGAAAAGTTATATTTTAAAGCGATTTTTATCCATGCTTGTTACGCTGTGGGTAATTGTGACCTTAACCTTCTTTTTAATGCATTCGATTCCTGGATCTCCATTTAATGAAGAACGAGCAACAAGCGATGCAGTTCAAAAAAACCTGGAATCATTTTATCACTTAGATGAGCCGCTAGCTGTGCAATATGTTCTTTATTTGAAATCCATTGTTACCTTTGACTTTGGTCCTTCTATTAAACAGCCGTCTCAAACGGTTAACGACCTTTTAGGAAGAGGGTTTCCCGTGTCATTTGAACTTGGAATGGTGACGTTAATTCTTGCGGTGATTTCCGGTATTACACTAGGCATTATCGCTGCTCTTAGAAGAAACGGAATAATTGATTACATTGCGATGAGCATAGCAGTTATCGGATTGTCGATTCCAAATTTTGTTATGGCCACGTTGTTAATTCAACAGCTTTCTGTTAATTTTAAAATTTTACCCGCTGCTACGTGGACGAGCCCTTTACATATGATTCTTCCGACTCTAGCTCTTGCCACCGGTCCTATGGCTATTATTGCACGTTTGACTCGCTCAAGCATGATAGAAGTACTAACTCAAGATTATATTCGAACAGCGCGTGCAAAAGGGCTTTCGCCAATGAAAATTGTACTTAAACACGCGCTTAGAAATGCTTTAATGCCTGTTATAACAGTTCTTGGAACGATTGCAGCCAGCGTATTAACTGGCACATTTGTTATTGAACAAGTCTTTGCTATTCCTGGCATGGGGAAATATTTTGTGGACAGTATTAATACGAGAGACTACCCCGTAATTATGGGCACTACGGTCTTTTACAGTTCGATTCTCATCATTATGCTTTTTTTAGTAGACATTGCTTACGGAATACTTGATCCACGAATCAAACTGTATAAGAAGGAGGGATAACGTGCTGGAAAAACAGGAGTATAAGCAAATTCCTGATGAGTGGTTTACGCCAAAGAAAAAAAAGAAATCTGAAGCCGAAGCAGTTGTAAGGCCGAGTCTTTCTTATTGGCATGATGCATGGCGCAGGCTTGTAAAAAACAAGTTGGCCATGCTGGGTCTCTTTTTTTTAGTCATCCTCGTTGTGATGGCTATATTCGGTCCTATGTTTTCACCCTACAGCGTAACGAAAGCCTCTTTTACAGAGCAAAACCTTCCTCCTTCAGCTAGTCATTGGTTTGGAACGGATGACTTAGGCAGAGATATGTACACTCGGACATGGTACGGGGCTAGAATCTCCTTATTTGTAGGGCTGATGGCAGCGCTTATTGATTTTATCATCGGTGTCATTTACGGGGGCTTCTCAGGCTATAAAGGAGGAAAAACAGATAATGTCATGATGCGCGTAATTGAAATTTTATACGGTCTTCCTTATTTATTAGTGGTAATTTTACTAATGGTAGTCATGGGACCCGGGCTTTCTACGATTATTGTGGCACTTTCCGTTACAGGTTGGATCGGGATGGCGAGAATTGTACGGGGGCAAGTATTGCAAATAAAAAACTATGAATACGTGCTTGCATCCAAAACGTTTGGAACAAAAACAAGCCGTATCATTAAGCGAAACCTGCTTCCAAATACGATGGGACCGATTATCGTTCAAATGACACTAACCGTACCAACTGCCATTTTTGCTGAAGCTTTTTTAAGCTTTTTAGGGCTGGGTGTACAGGCTCCTTATGCGAGCTGGGGAGTAATGGCAAACGATGGTTTATCAACGATTCTATCAGGCTATTGGTGGCGTTTGTTTTTTCCCGCGTTTTTTATTTCTCTTACCATGTTTGCTTTTAATGTCCTTGGAGACGGACTGCAAGATGCACTTGATCCGAAATTAAGGAGGTAAGCAAATGGAAAAAATAATCCGAATCAAAAACTTACACGTACAGTTTTCAACTTACGGAGGGCAAGTTCAAGCTGTAAGAGGCGTTAGTTTTGATTTACATAAAGGAGAAACCCTAGCGATTGTAGGAGAGTCAGGTTGCGGAAAAAGCGTAACATCTCAAAGTATCATGAGGTTAATTCCAACACCTCCGGGAAGGATCACAAGCGGCTCTATTTTATTTAAAGACCAGGATTTAACAAAACTATCAGAAAAGAAAATGCGAGACATTCGAGGCGCTGATATTTCGATGATTTTTCAGGATCCTATGACTGCGCTTAATCCAACTCTTCGCGTAGGTGAGCAAATTGCAGAAAATATTATGCAACATGAAAACATTTCAAAAGAAAAAGCCAAAGAAAAAGCATTTGAAATGCTGGAGCTAGTCGGAATTCCAAATCCTAAAGAACGCCTAAAGCAATATCCTCATGAATTTAGCGGGGGAATGAGACAGCGTATTGTCATTGCAATGGCCCTTGTATGCAACCCCGAAGTGCTAATTGCTGATGAACCTACCACAGCCCTTGACGTCACGATACAGGCGCAGATTTTAGAATTATTTAAGGATATTCAGCAGAAAACGGATGTCTCCATTGTTTTAATTACCCATGATTTAGGTGTAGTTGCTCAGGTAGCTGACCGTGTTGCCGTAATGTATGCAGGAAAGATTGTAGAAATTGGAACAAGAAGAGACATCTTTTATACGCCGCAGCATCCGTATACAAAAGGGTTGCTGCGTTCAGTTCCTCGGTTAGATCTATACGAAAGTGAGCTTGTGCCTATTGCAGGCTCACCTCCCGATTTATTTGCACCTCCATCTGGATGTTCGTTCGCACCTCGCTGTCCTTACGTAATGGAAGTGTGTGATCGCATGTATCCTACGTCGACAAAGCTGAAAGAAAGTCACCAAGTGCACTGCTGGCTTCAAGATGAGAGAGCCCAAAAATTTGTAACAACTATAAGCTAGATTTATAGATGAATAGCGAACTTATGAAAGAGAGGAAAATGATGAAAAAAATAGGGTCTTTACTAATGATGTGTGTACTTATATTTGCACTTGCTGCCTGTACGGCCACAAAAGATTCAGGCGCGGAGCCAGAAAAGAAAAGCAGTACAGCAAAAGAAGACGGTAAGGTCCTTTATATGAATAATGGCGCAGAACCTACGTCTTTTGATCCGCCTATTGGGTTTGATTCATATTCATGGAATATGCTTAATAACTTAATGGAGGGGCTGACTCGTTTAGGAAAAAGCGATGAGCCTGAAGGAGCAATGGCCGAGAAATGGGATATTTCTGACGATAAAAAAGTCTATACATTTCATTTGCGAAAAGATGCTAAATGGTCAAATGGAGATGACGTAAAAGCAAGTGATTTTGTGTTTGCTTGGAAGAGGCTGTTAGATCCTAAGACTGGTTCTCCAGCGGCGTTTTTAGGCTATTTTATTCAAGGTGGAGAAGAATTTAATACGGGTAAAGGCAGTGCTGATCAAGTAGGAGTCAAAGCGCTAGATGACAAAACTTTTGAAGTTACGCTTAAAAGTCCGCAAGCCTATTTCTTAAGCGTAGTTTCCAATCCAGCGTTTTTTCCAATTAATGAAAAAGTAGCAACAAAAAATCCGAAATGGTTTGCAGAAGCAGATTCGTTTGTTGCTAATGGTCCTTTCAAATTAACTCAATGGAAGCATAACAGTAATCTAGTAATGGAAAGAAACGATCAGTACTGGGATGCTAAAAATGTAAAGCTCGATAAGGTAAAATGGGCAATTGTTGAAAATACAAACACAGAATACCAAATGTATCAAAATGGAGAACTAGATGTTTCTGAAATTCCATCGGATTTAAGTGAAAAGCTGCTGAAAGATGGAGATGTTTATATCGAAGACCAAGCGGGAACTTACTTCTATCGCTTTAACTTAGATAAAGAGCCCTTTCAAAACAAAAATATCCGTAAAGCATTCGCAATGGCTGTAGATCAAGATCAAATTGTTAATTTTGTTACAAAAAATAAAGAAAAACCAGCTCGCGGGTTTGTATCATACGGATTTAAAGATGCAGATGGAAAGGATTTCCGTAAAACGGGCGGTGACTTACTAAAAACAGATGGCAAAGAAGCAAAAGCACTTCTGAAAAAAGGAATGAAAGAAGAAGGATATAAAAAGCTGCCAGCTATTACGCTAACATACAGTACAGACGATACACATAAAAAAATAGCAGAAGCACTTCAGCAAATGTTCAAAGAAAATCTAGGTGTAGATGTGAAGCTTGCCAATATGGAATGGAATGTTTTCCAAGAAGAACAAAAAGCGTTAAAGTTTCAGCTGTCACGAAGTTCGTTTTTAGCTGATTATGCAGATCCAATCAACTTTTTAGAGAGCTTCCAGACGGGTCATTCAATGAACCGTACAGCTTGGAGCAATAAAGAATATGATAAGTTAATTAAACAAGCTATGAACGAAACGGATAATAAAAAACGTTTTGAGCTTATGTATAAGGCAGAAGGTATTTTATTTGATGAGATGCCGATCATTCCTATTCATTTCTACAACTATGTGTTTTTAATAAAAGATAACGTATCTGGAATTGTTCGTCATCCTGTTGGTTATTTAGATTTGAAGTGGGCAGATAAACAGTAAAGTGGAACTTTTCGTCAGAGGGGATTTCAATTCCCTTCTGACCCAAGTTTCACTTTCTTCATTTCTTTACACAAAAGGAGTGTAGCAAATGATCAAACCAAAACGATTAAAAAAAGGTGATACAGTAGCTGTTATTGCACCTGCTAGTCCGCCTAATCAGCACAATCTAAAAAAAGGACTAGAATATTTGAAGGAAATAGGATTAAACGTAGTAACGGGTGCGCATTTATATAAAAAAAACGGGTACTTGGCAGGGACTGATGAACAGCGAGCAGCCGATATACATGCGATGTTTGCCAATAAGGAAGTAAAGGCAATTATCTGTGCATGCGGAGGGTACGGGACTGCTAGGCTTGCCTCGCAATTAAACTACAATTTAATTAAGCAAAACCCAAAGATTTTTTGGGGATATAGCGATATTACGTTTTTACATACCGCTATTCATCAGCGCACAGGTTTGGTTACCTTTCACGGGCCAATGCTTTCGTCGGATATCGGAAAAGAAGATGTTCATATAGAGACGAAGCAAGCTTTTTATCAATTATTTTCTCACCGTTCTTTTTACTATACGGATCAAATTAGCCCGCTCGACACTATTTGTGAAGGAGAAGCAACTGGTCAGCTGATAGGAGGAAATCTGACTTTGCTCGTGAGCACGCTTGGCACTCCATTTGAACTAGATACGAAAAATAAAATTTTATTTATTGAAGATATTGACGAAGAGCCGTATGAAATTGACCGCATGATGACACAGCTGTATATGGCCAATAAACTGCAGGATGCAGCGGGAATTCTTATCGGAGATTTCCATAACTGCTATCCTAAAAAACGTACAGAGTCGCTTTCATTAGAAGAGGCATTAACAAGTTACCTGACTTCTTTAAAAAAGCCTGTTATGAGAGGGTTTCGCATCGGGCATTGCTCGCCTCAAACAGCTGTGGGAATTGGAAGTTATGCCACGATGTCGACTTATGAACGAATGGTGGAATTTGAATCCGGTATTACATTACCAAAAGATAAAGTCGAACGCTGAAGGTTAAACCTGCAGGGAGGAGAAATAAGTGATGGATAAAAAAGCGTATTACGTTTGTGTAGCTGTGGCGACTGTTTGGACTTCCTATGACTCTAGCAGAGAAATAGATGACAATGCAACAAGTGTCCCAGTAAAACTGGATAAATGGCTGGAGCAATTAACGTATACACGTCGGTTGGAGCTTTGTGAGAAAAATTTAGTTCAAACGCAGCTGTTACTAGGAGAAGAAGTATATGTAACGGAACTGAAAGGTAAATGGGCAAAAATCGTTATTCCTTCTCAGTTTTCTTCTAAAGATGAAAGAGGATATCCCGGGTGGGTTCCTTTCCACCAACTGATTTCCCAAGCTGAATATTCTCCATTGAATAAACCAACGGCAGTGGTATCAGCAGCGATTGCGACACTGCAGCTAGCGGAAGAAACCTTGCAAATTAGTTATCAAACGCAGCTGCCTCTTTTAAAAGAAGATAAAGAATGGCTAGAGGTTCAAACACCGGTTGGCACTGGGAGAATAAAACGTCAAGATGCTGTTGTAATAGAGGATAGAAACCGTAAAACAACAAAAGGAACTGGAGATATGATTATTGCAGCAGGAGAACAGTTTTTGAATCTTCCATATTTATGGGGGGGCATGAGTGCTTGGGGATATGATTGTTCCGGGTTTGCCTATGCTACTCATCAAGCAAACGGCTATCTTATTCCAAGAGATGCCACCGATCAAGCAAGGAAAGGCAAAGAAGTAGGATTAGACTCTATTCAACCCGGAGATTTATTGTTTTTCGCTTATGAAAAAGGGAAGGGGTCTATCCACCATGTTGGTATTTGTTATGGCAAAGGAAAAATGCTTCATTCACCTAAAACGGGTAAAACCGTCGAACTGATTGAATTAAAAGGAACGCTTTATGAAGAAGAGCTGTGCGCAGCCCGGCGCTATTATTAGGAGGTGGCAGTTATGACAGCGAAGCATTTGTTAGAAGTAAAGCAGCTGAGCAAATATTTTTCAATTACGAACAAGCAGGTTTTGAAAGCAGTAGACGGCGTGTCTTTTTATATTTCAAAAGGAGAAACCTTTGGACTTGTTGGTGAATCCGGCTGCGGAAAATCCACTGCCGGGCGAACAATCATTGGATTGTATAACCGTACATCAGGAGAGGTGCTTTATAAAGGGAAAAACGTGCATGAGCTATCAGAGAAAGAGAAATTTGCTTTTCATCGTAATATGCAAATGATTTTTCAAGATCCATATGCTTCACTGAATCCTCGTTCTACCGTAAAGGAGATTATCTCAGAACCAATGGAGGTTCACGGACTTTATTCCAATAAAAAAGAAATGCTGAACCGGGTGTATGAGCTGCTAGAAGATGTGGGGCTAAATCGTGATCATGCCAACCGCTATCCTCATGAGTTCAGCGGCGGGCAGCGCCAGCGCATAGGGATTGCGAGAGCTTTAGCGTTAAATCCAGAATGCATTATTGCAGACGAACCTATTTCTGCTTTAGATGTATCTGTACAGGCTCAAGTAGTTAATTTATTAAAAAAACTCCAAAAAGAAAAAGGGTTAACTTATTTATTTATTGCACATGACTTGTCGATGGTAAAGCATATAAGCAGTCGTATTGGAGTTATGTATTTAGGGCATTTAGTAGAATTAACAACAAGTTCGGAGCTGTATCAAAAACCGCTTCACCCATACACTCAAGCTCTACTGTCAGCTATTCCTATTCCTGATCCTGACGTTGAGGATAATCGGAAGCGAATTGTTCTTAAAGGAGAATTGCCAAGCCCCATTAACCCTCCCTCTGGCTGCGTGTTTAATACACGCTGTCCTCTTGCAGTAGCAGCCTGTAAGACTCAAAAACCAGAGTGGCAGGAAGTTGAAGAAAATCATTTTGTGGCCTGCCACTTATACAATCAAAAGATAATGAGTACCAACTATATTGAAACAGCTGCGACAAAATGATGGAAAAAGCAAGAGTGAAAATAGAAGATGCAGTTACGAAATGGAAACGGAGTAATAATGGACTTATACGGATTCATATTGAAGGGAAAGAATCCATACAGATTAATTCTTTTATCCAACAACGAGCAGCAAGTACAATCAAGCTGCTGCTTGCAATAGAAGCGTTTCGTCAAATTGATGAGGGCATCTTGGCTTTAACATCTGTCATTCAAAGAATGGAAAAAAACACGGTTGGCGGAGCAGGTGTACTTAGAGCTCTTCCGCGGTTAACACATATTAAAGTGGAAGAGCTGCTTGCCCTTATGATAATGGTTTCTGACAACACAGCTACAAATGAGCTCATTTCTTTAGTAGGATTTGAAAAAATTAACGAATGTGCTAAAAATCTAGGATTAAAGAAAACCGTTTTAAACCGCTATATGATGGACGAAACAGCTGTTAAACAAGGGATTGATAATTATACGTGTGCCTCTGACGTAGTAAAGTGCCTAAAGGAAATATGTGAAGGAAACTTTTTGCGAAAATCTAGTTGCGAAAAAATAATGAGAATGCTAGAAATGCAGCAGTTTCGGCATAAGCTTCCAGCACGTATAGGATCAGCGTTTCAAGCTGCGAATAAGACTGGAGAACTACAGGGAGCGGAACATGATAGTGCTATTCTCATGCGAGGTAACGAAACGTATTATGCCGTTGTTTTGATAGATGGACTAAGTGACAATGAACAGGGAAGGAGATTGATTACTGATATTGGATACCTTCTGTCATCTAACATCTAAAAATCTTTTGACCATTTCAATAAGCGGGGGTAGTTTGGTCTCTTTTTATTTAATGTCTTCCATCAAAGAAAAACTCACATGTACTAATAATAAATGCTTGTCTTCTCAGATTTTGGCGAGACCGTTGTTTGCAGTGCTGGATTTGTGCTAGTAATAGATAAACATGTTCTTTTTCATAAAATTTTATGAAAAAATAATGATAAATCATTCATCCTATACCAACTTATTCATATTTTTTATATAATAGAATAATAGTATATATTTTAAACGAATAGTGAATGTCTATGCCAATTAGCAAGGAGCATGAAATTATTCGATTCATAAATGGTGGTGTATGTATGGCAAACGAACATGTAATGATAGATATTATAAAAGCATTTAAACGCAATTCAACTGAATCCATTGCCATGGATTTAATTAAGGAAGTGCGAGGGACATTTAGTCCTTTACCTAAATATATAGCGGATTTAATTGATGAGCTGAGAAAATTAAATTTAAAAGACGAAGTGATCAGTGTAATCTTGTATCAATCTGTATATGTGGCGGATCATCAATTTAATATTAAAGATACCATTACCAATCGTCAGTTTGTAAAAGATACGATTGAAATGGGCAGAAGATGGGTGCATCAGTACGGCCGAATTGAAACAGTAGAAGAAGCAATTCATATTGCAGAGCAAGTGTCTACAAAAGAGGACTTGCCTCATCATTTGCAAACAGCAACAATTGACGAAAAAATTACGCTTGAGGTGCAGCTTGATCATCAAACATATGAAATGTTAAAAAATATAGCGGTTTATTATGATCATCATTCCTATGAACAGTCAATGACTGTAGCAATTAATCGTTTATATACGCAGCTGCGCGATGCACAATCAAAAAATAGTTAAATGTCAAATCTCACATGTTCCGTGCACCATGTGAGATTTTTTAAGATGTGAAAGAGGCGCAGATGAAAATGTCTTGCTCCATCATTCATCAAAAGGAGGGAGAACATAGATGAGGGTATATTTATCTCCTCTTCAAGAAAAAGATGCTTCTAAAGTTTTTGCATATTGGTCGGATGAAGAGGTTACGAGATATATGAATATTGAGCCCTTTACGACGCTTTATCAAGCGGAAAGCATGATTGCACTTCTTCAAAGTTTGACGAAAGAAGGAAAAGCAATACGCTATGCTATTCGATTAAAGACTTCCGATGAGATCATTGGAACCTGCGGTCTAAACCGTATTGATTATGGTAAAAAGCAAGCAGAGATTGGGTATGATTTAGGCAGACCTTTTTGGAAAAAAGGCCTCATGACAGAAGCGCTCTGCCTTTTGCTAGAAAAAGCTTTTGAAGAGTTTCATATACGGGAGATTGAAGCAAAGGTCGATCCTAATAATAAAGATTCAATTACGCTTTTAAAAAAATTCTCGTTTCAATTAAAAGAGGCGTATAAGTCAGATGATTGTACGTGTTTATACACCGTCAATAAAGAAAAAGTGAGCGCGATATTGTCAGGACGCTCAAAAAGTAAGAAGTAAATCCAACAGAAGTTCTTTTGAAATAGTAAATATTTTTAGGCCTTAACCGATAACAAAGAAAAGAACGAATTGAAGGAAGGTCATGAATGAATCATCATACACATTTACTAGAAGGGACGTACAATGAGTTACTCGTTACACTTTCTTTCATTATCGCTATTACTGCGGCGTACGCTTCTTTTGGGTTAGCTAATCGTGTGAAAATTTCCCGGGCAAAATTTATTCAGTTTTGGTTAATCAGCGGGGCATTTACATTGGGAGTAGGCATTTGGTCCATGCATTTTATTGCCATGCTTGCTTTTCACTTGCCCGTAGATGTTTCATACAATTTATGGTTTGTTCTTCTCTCAATCTTGGGAGCGATAACAGGATGTTATATAGGCCTTTACCTCATTCACAAACAAAAGAAAAGCATGAAGGCACTCACCATTGCGGGGAGCTTTATGGGAGCTGGAATTGTTTTTATGCATTATTCCGGCATGATGGCAATGGAGCCCATTATGATTTCATATGATCCATTTGTCGTTTTTCTCTCTATTCTTATTGCTGTTGCTGCTTCTAATACAGCTTTGTGGCTTGGTTTTTACTCAAAGCTAAATGAAGGGAAGCTTACCGTTTTTGCTAAGCTTATTTGTTCTACTATTATGGGCATTGCTATTGCTGGTATGCACTATACGGGTATGCAGGCAGCTTCTTTTTCAGGAATGCGAATGCCTGAACAATCAAACGGTTTTGCTTTAAATCCACTATATTTATCCGCCGTTATTATTTTTTTTGTTGTCTGCCTATTTACGGCTGTGTTTTTAACCATTTTTATGGATCGACGCGTACAAAAACAAGAAGTTTTAAAATGGGCTTTTTTTGAATCTGCCCTGGATGCTATTTTGGTGATTGATGAAAAAAGACATGTTTTATCGCTCAATTATGCAGCAGAAACGCTTTTCTCTCTTAAAGCATCAGATGTAATCGGGAGTGATGTTGTTAAGCTGCTGCCCTTCTATAAATTTTCTTCTCTACAAGACGGACGGACTGAGCACTCCCTTTTGATAAGTAATAGAGAAGTTACGGTTGAGATAACGGTGATGGCGGTAGCGATTGAAGAGACGGTTGAGTATATGCTGTATATACGCAATATGACGCAAGAGCGTGAAGCGGAAAAAACGTTGATTGAAGCAAAAAATCGTTATGAAAACTTGTTTTACTCTTCTCCATTGGCAATTATGGTCCATCGAGAAGAAGAGGTCGTGTCCGTGAATGATGCTATGATTCAGCTTTTAGGAGTAACCGAAGACCAGCTCGTTGGGAAATCGTTATATGATTTCTTTTCATCTGAACAAGTTCCTGATATTAAAAAAGGATTGAAGGCAGTAAGAGATAGAAAAGATGAGCCAAGACCTCCATTAGCTCAGTTGAAAATGTTTAATGCGTTAGGTAAGGAACTCTTTTTAGAAGTAAAATCTACGCTCATTCAAATTAATGGAGAGACCCTTTTTCAGACAGTAACTAGAGATGTAACGGAGCAGAAAAAAGCTCAAGAATCGCTTCAATATATGGCTTTTCACGATATGCTAACAGATTTACCAAATCGAAGTATGTTTTCAAACATTGTAGAGAAATCCATTGATTCAGCAGCTGCTTCAGGAAAAAAGCTTCATTTCTTATTTTTAGACCTCGATCGTTTCAAACAGGTAAATGACACGCTTGGTCATCATGCTGGAGATCAGCTTATGCTTCAGGTGGTCGATCGAATGAAGAGTTGCCTAAGAAACCAAGATGTTCTTTCACGTTTTGGAGGAGATGAGTTTTTAGTTTTACTGCATGATAGGACGGATGAAGAAGTAAGAAAAATCTGTCAATCATTAAATGACTGCTTATCCACTCCTTTTGTAGTGCTGTCGAGAGATGTTTATTTAGGGGTAAGCATCGGAGTTAGTTTATTTCCTAAAGATGGAAAGGCGCTTGAGGTGCTAGTTCGCCATGCTGATTTAGCGATGTACGAAGTCAAAAAACAAGGGCGTAATCATTATCTGTTTTATCAAAAAGAAATGCAGGTTCATACTACGCGACGAATGAGAATCGAAGATGGTTTACGAAAGGCTTTTGAGCTGGGCGAAATGGAGCTTCATTATCAGCCGAAAGTCAATATTCAAAGTGGCCATATTGTTGGAGTGGAGGCTTTGATCCGGTGGACTCACGCCGAGATGGGCGTTATTTCTCCCGCAGAGTTTATTCCGATTGCTGAAGAAACAGGCGTGATTGTTACATTGACGAAATGGGTATTAAAAAAAGCGTGCCATCAAAATAAGTATTGGCAGCTGAAAGGACTTCCTCCCTTAAAAATGAGTGTGAACATATCAAGCGTGGATTTTGGTACAACTGATTTTGTTGATTATGTGTTAGATGTCTTGCGTGAAGTAGAGTTAGAATCACGATATTTAGAACTTGAAATTACGGAAAGTGTAACGATGAAGCATGTTGAGCAAACAATCGAAAAGCTACAAATTTTAAAAGATGCAGGAGTATTTATTTCGATTGATGATTTTGGCTCAGGATATTCCTCATTCAGCTATATTCAGAAGCTGCCTATTCATACGCTGAAAATTGACCGGTCTTTTATTAAAGATTTAGATCCTAATACAACGGAAGTATCGATTGTCAGAGCCATTATTACACTAGCCAAAAGTTTGCAGCTATCCGTCGTAGCAGAAGGTGTAGAAGAAGTTGAACAAGTAGAACTTCTTCATAAAGAAAAATGTGATGAAGTGCAGGGATACTATTTCTCCAAACCGATTTCAGCGCAGGAATTTTATGAGAAATTTCATAAAATCGAAGAAAAAATGGAATTTGTTCATTAATGTAAAAAGCCGTTCTTCTAAATAAGAACGGCTTTTTATTATTGGTTATTTCGATATACATAAGGGTCTTTTGGAGACTGCTCACGCTTTACTTTTGTTACTTTCACAACAGGGATGGTTTTTTTGAACGGCTGGTAATACATTGTACTAATTTTTCCTGTAACCGTTGCCCAGTCATCATTTTTAAAAGTAACATCATCTGGAAACTCAATAAGCATTCCAAACACCCCTGAATCTGCAATACAATGAATGATACCAAAGCGAAAGAGAAAATATTGATTCTTTTTTAATTCTTTCGTTTGATACATAAATCCTTTAAAAGAAATGGTTTTGTCAGTGAATTCACCAGGATATCGGTAAATAGTCTCCATTGCATTTAAAAATTCCTCGTCTTCTAAGTTGATATTTTCTCCTTTAGAAAACTTTTTAAGATCACGATGAATCATCTTGTCATAGGCTTCTTCTCCGTAAAAAGAACTTGTGTCAGGCTGTAAAAATTGATGAGAAGAATAAGGGTCCTTTTTGTCATAAATAGGAAAATGAAACCCTTTAGCTTCAACAATATTAGAATCAAGGGTTGCGACAGGTAAAAATAAGACCGTGAGTACAGGTAAAATATAAATTGGGTACCATACTCTTCGTTTCCATTTGCCATCTTGCTGATTATGGACGCATCCACAGCTACAATCATCATCATGTTTTTTAGGGCCTATCATGTAAAAGATTAATTCTGCAATGGTCAAGAACCAAAGGACAAAGATGGTGCAAAATGAAATCCAGGAATATTTCATATTGATATATTTTGAGATATCCCCAGTTGCATGAAGGTGCATGAAGATGAATGTAAACCCTATTAAAATTAAAATACGAATCATGCCAAATCCCTCCTTACTAATGAACAATTAAAATCGAAACAATAAGTACTAAAATGAAGACATACGCCAAAAGCGTAAAGACAAATTTAGTCTTAAACTGGCTTAGCATCATCAGCGTATTCTTGATATCAAACATTGGACCGAATACCAAGAATGAAACAATAGCACTATCTGTAAACGTACTGCGAAACGAGGAAGCGATAAACGCATCTGCAGAGGAACAAAGCGATAATACATAGGCAAGTCCCATCATTACCGCATTTGATGAAACATTTCCTTGTCCCAATGAAAGTAAAGTAGAGGTCTTCACGAACGTTTGCATGCCGGCGGCAATTAATCCACCAATAATTAAAAATTTCCCAACAGAAAAAAACTCATCAATAGTATGACGAATCGATTGTGAAACTTTCTCACTCATTTTCTTGGGGGAAGTATGCAAATGAACCTCACGTTTTGTCTGAGGTGCTTTGAATTGAACACTTAAAATAAGACCTACAAGTAAGGAAACAATAAAAGCTACTCCTGCCCGATAAAATACTATTTTCCAATCATTTCCGAAAGCTACAAAGGTAGAAAATAAAACAACAGGATTAATAATAGGGCCTGTTAACATAAAAGGAATGGCAGCATAAAGGGGAACCCCTTTTGCCATTAAGCGCCTAGTAATAGGAACAATTCCACATTCACAGGCTGGAAAAAGAGCTCCAATCACACTAGCTAATATGACAGCACCTATTTTATTTTGAGGAATAACTCGAGCCATCATTTCATCCGTTACAAAAATTTGAATAATTCCTGAAATGATCACGCCTAATAATACAAAAGGAAGAGCTTCAATAAGAATACTAATAAATATAGTATTCATTTGTAATAGAGACGAATTCATTATTTTCACTCCAAAATTAAGTTTATCTAAAATGTATTAGTGCAATAAAGTTGTGTTTGGTCAACTTATACATAGTGTATCGTAAAAAGGAAAGGGAATAAAGCTTTTTCAAAAAGAAGTGAAAGGATTTTTTTGTTATTTATTCAAAATATGTCCCGTATTATGAGAAAACTATTGACTCATCTTGAATTAACAGATAACATTGATGATAATGATTATCAGCGTCATCAAGAGTATATACATAGGAGGAAGCATTAAAATGAAGCAAGTTAAAAAGATTAGACTTCTCAGTATAGCTACTATTGTTGCTATTTTATTTGTTCTAGCAGGATGCGGGTCAAATCAAAATTCTTCGAAAGAAAATTCAGATAATAACCAAAAGGTGTCTGTTCAGCATGAGCTTGGAAAAACGAAAGTTCCTAAAAATCCTAAAAAAGTAGTTGTTCTTGAACTATCCTTTGTGGATGCTCTGCAAGGTTTAGGAATGAAGCCAATAGGGATTGCAGACGACAACAAAAAAGATATGATTAAAAAACTTGTAGGTGGAAAGATTGACTATACTTCAGTAGGAACACGTCAACAGCCGAATTTAGAAGTAATTAGTTCCCTGCAGCCGGACTTAATCATCGCCGATGTGCAGCGTCATAAAGCAATTTATAAAGAATTAAACAAAATTGCACCTACAATCGAATTAAAAAGTCGTGAATCTACATATGAAGAAAATATAGACTCATTTAAAACAATTGCAAAAGCAGTAGGAAAAGAAAAAAAAGCAGAGCAGCGATTAAATGAGCATGAAGAAACGATTTCGAAATTAAAAAATGAGTTAAAAGAAGAAAGTGGTCAGACAGTCTTACCAGCAGTTGTCAGAGATACTTCTTTCCAAGCGCATACGTCTTCTTCTTATGACGGAGAGTTTCTTGAAAAGCTAGGGTTGAAGAACGCTGTGCAGAACAAAGAAGCATATGCTGAAATGAATTTAGAACAGTTGTCAGACATTAATCCAGATATTTTAATCCTAGCAAATAATGAAGGCAAACTTGTAACGGATGAATGGAAAACAAATCCTCTTTGGGAAAATTTAAAAGCTGTTAAAAATGATAAAGTGTTTGTAGTAGACCGTGATTTATGGACAAGATTCCGAGGGGTAATTTCAGCTGAGGCAATTGGAAAAGATACGGTTAAGTTACTAAACAATAAGCAGCAGTAATATAACGGAATCTGACAAAGAGGCGAGAATAGTTATTCTATTCTTGCTTCTATTTGTTTAGAAAAGAAAACTGTAGAAAGTGTGTTGGAAATGACAAATCTTGTCCAAAAGCAAAAAATAAATAAATACATTGTGTTGGTAGCTAGTGTTTGCTTGTTAATCATCGGAATGATTTTACATGTCGCTGTGGGATCCTCTGCAGTTAGTTTTACAGAAGTAATTAAAGCAATTTTTGCTCCTGATGACTCTAAGCAGACAACGATCGTACAGACGCTCAGGTTGCCAAGAGCCGTGCTGGCAGCTCTTATTGGAGCCAGCTTGGCAGCTGCTGGAGCATTGATGCAAGCTATTACACGAAATTCGCTTGCTTCACCCCAAGTGTTTGGGGTAAATGCAGGTGCTTCATTAGCGATTGTAATAGCTTTTATTCTATTTCCTGATTTTACCTCTCAATCAACTGTTTATATTGCCTTTTTAGGAGCAGCTTTAGGAGGAATAACGGTTTATTTGTTCGCATCGGGCGGAAAGACAACTCATGTGAAACTAGCACTTGCCGGAATGGCCGTGCATTTATTTTTATCGTCGCTTACTCAAGGAGTGATTGTGTTAAATGAACAAGCTACGGACGTTTTGTATTGGCTTGTAGGTTCTATTAACGGGAAAGACTGGACTCATGTAAAA
Organism: Priestia sp. TGN 0903; assembly: GCF_050846855.1. Taxonomy (NCBI): domain Bacteria; kingdom Bacillati; phylum Bacillota; class Bacilli; order Caryophanales; family Bacillaceae; genus Priestia; species Priestia sp. TGN 0903. The sequence continues at coordinate 1,177,266 of NZ_JBOZGL010000001.1, read as the reverse complement.
ATTTTGTTACCTTGGTCATTTCTAGGTCTTCTTCTAGCTTTTGTATCATCTCGTTCTATATCGATTCTAGTGTTAGGAGAGAATATGGCAACGGGTTTAGGCGAAAAGGTAAAATGGATTCGCTTTTTTGCAGGTATACTAGTCATTATGCTTGCAGGTGCATCTGTTGCCGTTGCGGGGCCAATTGGGTTCGTAGGTCTCATTGTACCTCACATAGCTAGAAAATTAGTAGGAGGAGACTACCAGCGAATCCTGCCATTTTCAGCTCTATTAGGAGCCATTTTGCTTGTCTATGCCGATGTACTTTCTCGTTTCATTGCCTATCCTTTTGAGTCGCCAGTAGGGATTGTAACAGCTCTTATCGGAGCTCCTTTCTTTTTATATCTTGCTAGAAAAGGGAGGAATATTAAGCAATGAAAAGAAAACACCCTTATCAAATATTAAGTATCTTATTGCTATGTTTAATCATCACGGTTGTAATTAGCTTAGGAGTAGGAGCCGTTTATATTTCCCCTGCAGAAATCTTTCAGCAAATAGTAGGTAGTTCCCAAGGTAGTTCCTTTATTTTAACAAATTATCGCATTCCACGTACCCTCATTGCTATTGTGGTCGGTGCGGCTTTAGCGGTAGCAGGAGCTATTTTGCAAGGGATATTAAAAAACCCGCTTGCTTCTCCTGATGTTATCGGTGTAACAAAAGGAGCAGGGCTATTCGCCGTTTTTATCTTAATTGTATTTCCAGCTGCTTCTATGCTTCTGCTGCCGCTTTCAGCTTTTTTAGGAGCATCGGTCATCGCCGTTATACTCATGGTGTTTTCCTATTCTCAAGGAGCTAAAACTCATACGCTGGCTTTAGTGGGTGTAGCTTTAGGAGCTATTTGCCAGGCTGGAATTCAGTATTTTATGATTAAGTTTCCAGATGACGTGAATACAACTCTTCTTTGGCTTACAGGAAGTTTATGGGGAAGAGGCTGGAGTGAGCTTTTGATGTTAATTCCTTGCGTCGTACTTGTTCCTTTTATTATTATATTTGCATCTAAGCTCGATATTTTAAATTTAGGAGATGAGATTGCAGTTGGCCTAGGAGAGCGAACAAAGTACGTTCGTTATACACTATTGAGTATGGCTGTGATATTAACCGGTTTATCTGTAGCTGTAGTTGGGTCAATTGGATTTATTGGTTTAATTGCTCCTCATATTAGTAGGAGGTTAGTAGGGAGTCGGTCGAAGTTCTTGTTACCAGTTTCAGCAGCAGTAGGTGCTTTATTCCTGATAATTGCTGACAGTCTCGGAAGAGGGGTTGTGCCGCCCATTGAGATTCCAGCTGGAATCGTAACATCCGTTATTGGTGCCCCTTATTTTCTATATTTACTGCGGCGTGAACAGAAAAAATAGGAGAAAGGAGGAAGATTAATGACAAAGTTAACTGCGGAAAAACTTTCGCTATCATATGATTCAACTTCAGTTATTCGCGATATTGACCTTCACATTCCAGAAGGAAAGATAAGCATAATCATTGGATCAAATGGCTGCGGAAAATCAACAATCCTTCGTTCATTGGCGCGTTTATTAAAGCCGACAGAAGGAAATATTTATTTAAACGGAAAAGATATTCATCAACATTCATCAAAAGAAGTAGCAAAAAAACTGGCTATTTTGCCTCAAGCTCCTGAAGCTCCTGAAGATTTAACAGTAAAAGAGCTATGCTATTATGGTCGTCACCCTCATAAAGGCTTATTTGCTCGCTATTCTGCTGAAGATCATCAAATTGTAGATGAGGCTTTACAGGCAACTAAACTGTCTAATTTAAGTCATCGCACACTGGATGCGCTCTCTGGAGGACAGCGTCAAAGGGCCTGGATTGCAATGGCATTAGCACAGGGTACGGAGCTTCTGCTTTTGGACGAGCCTACCACATATTTAGATTTAGCTCATCAGATTGAAGTGCTTGAACTTCTTCGTTTCTTAAACCAAAAGAGAAATTGTACAATTGTGATGGTCTTGCACGATTTAAACCAAGCAGCTCGCTATGCAGATCATTTAATCAGTATTTCAAACGGTCAGATTTACAAAGAAGGTTCTCCTGCTCAAGTATTTACAGAAGAAATGATAAGGGATGTGTTTAATTTATCATCAACTATCATTCAAAATCCGGTTGATGGTTCACCTCTATGTATACCAACTGGAATCATAAAATAAACTGCACTTAAAAAAACAGCGTACTATTTTCACATAGTACGCTGTTTTACATTTAAGGTCAGAGCTAACAGTTTATACAATACATAGATTCCAAGGTATGCACCGGTTAATAAAAAAGCTGAATTTAAAAAGATTGCATGAATGCTCGTCATAAAAACAGTATGATTTTTTAAGATACGATAGATAGAAGCAGCGGCTATATTTCCAAATACTAGCGCTGAAAGAAGGGCTAGCGTATTAAAAACTAGTTCTGCTCCTTTCCACTTTAGTGAGAAAAAAAGCATGATAATAGGAACAATAATACTTGCAGAAACCAACAGGAAAATCAATGGACCATCTCCAATACGTTATCTTATTACAGTTACATAGGATAATGTTTTTATTTATTTTTAGATAGTCTTCCCTTTTTATAGTCTGTTAAGCTTTTTTCTTCCATTTTTTACTTATATAAAAAAGTGAAATAATGGATAAAACCACTAAGATGATTTTTCCTTGCATAGATCCTTGTGAAATATGATAAACCGAATAAACTTCAATAAAAAGCGCTGGAATTTTTCCAAGTGCGCTAGCAGAAATGAATACCGCAAAGGAGCCTTTTCCTACAGCACTGAAGAATGTAATGAGGCCTGATGGAACAAAGGGAAGTAATCGTAAAGAAAGAATGAATATAAAACTCTCTTTCCCTTGTACGCGCAGCAGCTTTAGCCACTTGGAGTGAGAAGGTGTTTTGGTATGAACAAGTGTACGGAAACCTTTTCGGTACAGCCAAAAAGAGAGAGCTACACCTAAAATTTCTCCAATAAAAGAAAGTAAAAATCCATTCCAAAAACCAAATAATTTTACGTTTACGAACGTAAGGGGCGCGCTTGGAAATACGCCCGTAATGCTAATAAGGATGTTCAAGAGAACACTAATAAGCTCTGCTGCTTCTAAATGTTCAAGCAGAAATGTTTGAAGATAGTCAGTCATGGTTATACTCCCGTTTATGTTTTATATGTAGGGCTAATTTAAGCTCATTTTCTACTATTATATAATTTTTGGCATGAAATAAGCAGTCAGCAGTTTATAAAAAACGAAACAGGGTAACTACTTACTAATGAAAGACGATTTACTGATTTGAAGGGATGGACAACTCATGTTGAAATTTTTGCTTGTTATTGTGGTTGTATTATTAATTATTATGATTTTTAAACGCATTATCCGAAAATAAAAATGCTAACTAACCAGCTCGTGAGACCTTTCTCACGAGCTCTTTTGCGGAGCTATTCGGCAGCTCAACAATACACTTTTTACTGTGATGAATATCACTGCAGCTAAAGAAATGAAGGGGTAAGATAGAAATGGGAGGGAGGTATATGGAGCTAATATTCTATCTCAGCACTTATTTATCAGGGGGAGCTATCGCATTATGGCTAATTAATGCAGCGTTTAATGGATTATTAAAATAACAGAGGGAGAGAAAATGAACGATTCTAAAGGTATATTTAACAATAAAGAAAGAAAGCTTGCTCGCTATTTGGAGACGTACACAACCGAGCAAATTTTAAACGAAGCAGGCATGTCTTCGTCTGCTGCGTTATATGAGTTGAAAAAAATAAGATTACCGCGGGCAGTTGCTAATACGATTGTTTATTACGTACTGGCAACCAATAATCAAAAGCTGGTTATGTACAAACTGCTCATGTTAGCGGGCGTTTGTAAAAAGCTTGGCATTCAAGATGCACAGGCAGCCCTCACTTTTATCAAAAAATATTACGTTTGTCATCAGCATTTACACTAAAAAGCACATCTGTCTGAGGGGGAAAAGAGATGAATATTGTCCCGTTTAAGCAGCGTTCATCTGCGGAAATTTATCAAGATAAAGAACAGCCGTTTCAATGTTTCATTGAGGGAGATCGATTTCAGTTAGATTTGTATATGACGTATTTATTTCATCGCTGCCATTCTAGCAGGTATAGATATAGCCGTGCTAACAGAAAGGGTAGGATGTAATGATAAGATACCGGTGGTAAGCGGCTTCATTTTCCTAATGGAATAATGAAGCCGTTTGTTGTGTTAGAAAGAATGATTTACTATGATGTAGTTAATGATAAAAGAAAAAAGGAAGGGAAGGAACGTAATGGATTTACACAATTGGGAATATTGGATTTCAAAGCTTGAGCTGCAGCCTCATCCAGAAGGAGGGTTTTATAAACAAACCTATCGTTCTAATGATGAAATTTCTGATAAAGAAGTGTCATCGCAGTTTGATGACAAACGATTTCTATATACGAGTATTTACTTTTTATTAAGGTCTCAAGATGTATCGCATTTCCACCGGCTGCAATCAGATGAATTATGGTACTATCATGGGGGAAGTTCTTTAACCATTCATATTATCTACCGCGACGGAACCTATCAAGAAGTAAAACTAGGTACAAACTTAGAAAATGGAGAAGTTCCTCAATTTTTAGTTCCAAGAGATACCATTTTCGGTTCCTCTGTCGCAGATGAGAATACGTTTTCCCTGGTAGGGTGTATGGTCGCACCAGGCTTTGATTTCCGTGACTTTGAATTATTCACAAAACAGCAGCTGCTTGATGAATTCCCCGAGCATGTCGTGATCATCGACAAATTAGGGTACGATAAACTCCCAAATGATTAAAAAGCATGCATCTCGGTTTGATGCATGCTTTTTTCATTTGAACCATCCTTTTTCTTTAAAGCGAGTAATGGCTTCAATGCGATTCTTTACTTCGAGTTTGTCCAGAATGGTAGAAATATAGTTGCGCACTGTTCCGGTCTTAATAGATAGTTCGTCAGCAATTTCTTTTGTGTTTTTTCCATCAGCTACTAGAGCTAATACTTCTTTCTCTCTAGCAGTAAGAGGACTGGTAGATTCACTATATAAGTCATCCACTAATTCTGGAGCATAGAGGCGTCTGCCTGCCATCACGCTTCGAATTGAATTTGCGAGTTCTTCACTTGGACTATCTTTTAGCAAGTAGCCACTTACGCCTGCTTTCAAAGCTCTTTGAAAATAGCCAGAGCGAGCGAACGTTGTTAAAATGATGACTTTGCAGTTTAAATCTTTCAGTTCCTCTGCAGCTTCAAGCCCAGTTTTAAGTGGCATCTCGATGTCCATTACGCATATGTCTGGCTGGTGCTGCTTAGCAAGTGATACCGCTTGTTCCCCATTTGAAGCTTTTCCGACAACTTCCATGTCATCTTCTAAATTTAACAAAGAGCCTAAAGCTCCTAACATCATTTGCTGATCTTCGGCAATGACAATTCGAATCATAATTGTTCCTCCTTAATATGTTTGACGATGTTTGGAACTGTAATATGAATAATCGTCCCCCCTTGACTGGAGATATCAAGATGGCCGTTTACAAACTCCAACCGCTCTTTCATTCCTAAAAGCCCGTTTCCTTCCCAGCAGGTTTTTTTCGTATTAATACCCACTCCATTGTCTTCTACCGTTATGCCTACTTCTTTTGCAGACTGATGTAAAGTAATCGTGCAAACGGTGGCTTGACTATGTTTGACCACATTGGTTACGGCTTCTTTTAAGCACATGCTCAGAATATTTTCAATTAGCAAAGACACATTCTCTAATGAAATATCCTTTTCTCCTACAAACGTAATTTCGGCAGCTTCTAAAAGCTCTTGAACGCGTTTTAGTTCTTCGCTAAGGCGAATTCCACGCATTTGAGAAACCATTTTTCTTACTTCATTAAGAGCCGTGCGCGCTGTTTGCTGGACATCTTTTAATTCAGATTTTGCTTTTTCAGGATCTTTTGCAATAAGTTTTCTTGCTAAATCACTTTTTAGACCGATAAGAGACAGCTTTTGTCCTAACGTATCGTGCAGGTCGCGAGCTATACGCTGGCGCTCTTCCTGTTTTACAAGCTCAGAAATACGTTTATTTGCATCTTCCAGCTGTTCTTCCAGCCGGTCTCGCTTCTTCCGGTTATAAATGCTAAATGGCAGTACAATTACACTAATGGAAATTACAAAAATGAAAGGCAGCTGTTTTAAAAAGATCTCTTCTTGCATAACAACGTTAAAGTTTACCGAAATAACGGTGCTGATCAAATGAACAGCATACAAAGTGAAGAAAGCGAGCCGTTTTTGGATATTTCCAATAAAATAAGCGATAAAAAAAGCGAAGTAAAAGGCAAAGTAAATATAATTAAAAATCGTTGTTAGGGCTAAGGAAATGACGATTAATAAAGCCGTCCATACGTAAACGGACTTGTCTGTTGAAACAAATGCAAAACGATAGAAAATAAAAAATAAGATGGTTAGTAAAGAGCCAAGAATAATGTGATTCATGGATGAAGACTGTAAGATAAAATAAAATGGTAAAATGGCAAATACCGTCCATATGTAAGGAGATAGCCCAGTGATTTTTTGGAAAAACGTATATTTTTTCATAAAGAACCTCATTTGTTTGTTAAAATACACTATTAGTTTACCACAAAGTAGAATGAAATAAGTTTAGGCGAATAGATAAAACAGTCAAGCTTTTGAAAGCTTGACTGTTTTATTAAAGTTCTGCTTTTGTTTGAGAAGAAATTCTGCTTGCTTTTGGTGCAGCTGAGCGTTTTTTTATTTCTTTAAAGCTCACAAACATTTTGTTTTCTTCATCCCATAAACGGAATCGAAGAGAGCGAAGGCTTGTTGCGAGTGTAATGGTTGGTACATTTTGAAGAGGCTGTGTGTGTTGATGAACAGCTTCAAGCTTATAGTTGGGCACTCTTGGGCTTAAATGATGTACGTGGTGAAACCCGATATTGCCTGTTAGCCATTGCAAAAGTTTTGGAAGCTTGTAAAATGAACTTCCTTCAACGGCTGCTTTTACATAATCCCAGTGCTCATCTTCTTCAAAATAAGAATCTTCAAACTGATGCTGTACATAAAACAGCCAAATTCCAATTGAACCTGAAATGAAGAAAATCGGTCCTTGAATTAATACAAACGCCTGCCAACCTACCAACCAGCAGGTCGCTGCTGCTAATGCAACAATCAATACATTTGTAAGATACGTGTTCATTCTCTCTTTTTTCTTCGCATTTTTTCGATTGAATCGGTTTGTAATCAAAAATACATATATAGGTCCCACGCCGAACATAACGAACGGGTTGCGATAGATACGGTAAGCGATTTTTTTCCAAATAGAAGCTTCTTTATATTCCGTTACGGTTAACACCCAAATGTCACCCGTACCTCTTTTATCTAAGTTGCTGCTTGTTGCATGGTGAATGGCATGGCTATGTCCCCATTGACTGTAAGGAAACATCGTTAACACACCGGTAATTGTTCCGAGAATTTTATTGTGTTGTCTACTCTTAAAGAAAGAGTAGTGACAACAGTCATGAAAAATAATGAATATTCTTACTAAAAATCCTGCTGCGATAACAGTTAGCGGAAATGCTAAAAAATAAGAAATTGAAAGGCTCTCATAAGCGAGAAACCATAGTGTGAAAAAAGGTAAAAAAGTATTAATCAATTGTCTTATGCTGTCTTTCATTACTGCTTTTTCAAAGGGTGCAACTTGTTTTCGTAAATTCTTTTGTTTTTGTATAGTCATATGAAATTCCTTTCATCACCGTATATTATCCTCAGTATAAAGGGATTTTTCTGACTATTTAAGACATACGTGTCATATAGAAACTATGACACTTGTCATATATACGTAGGGGGAAGCTGTAAAAAATGAAAAAAAGAGGTATTTAACAGTTTGCGGTTCTGATAAAATTATACAGTGAAGGCTTATTGTGACGAAGCATTTAAGAAGAAAAAGGAGTTTGAAATGAATAAAAGAAATAGATGGGTATACCTGCTTCTAGCTATTGTTATCATGGGAGCAGGTCTTTTATCAAGAAAACTTACTGCGTATCTTCCTCACATCGTAAATATATATGCGGGAGATTCGTTATGGGCCTTAATGATTTTTGTCAGTGCGGGTTTTTTGTTTCCTACATGGAAGACAAAAATGATTGGTATGTTTGCTATAGTGTTTTGTTACTTCATTGAATTTACACAGCTGTATCACGCTCCGTGGATTGATGACATAAGAAAGACTGCGCTAGGAGGGCTCATTTTGGGGTATGGCTTCTTATGGAGCGATATACTAGCCTATTCGATTGGAGTCGCGGTAGGAATGAGCTGGGAGTATTATAGATATCGATTTAAAAGACCCGCCTAGCAAATACGTTTCAATGAATCTTAGAACTCAGCTGAGGATGGAATAAGCCGTAGGGTTATGAAGCAGGATGTATATACATAAAAATAAACTTATGCATAAAATTTTTTATTTAAAACCTATTATCTATTCGTTGAACGAGAGGAAGAGAGGGGATTATTTGAATTTAATAGCCTGGATGATTATTGCATGTGAAATCGCTTTTTGGATAGTCATCATTTTAGGATTAGCAACAAGGTATATGTTTAAAAAACAAAAGCTCAGTTTTTTTATTTTAGCTTTAACACCTGTTGTTGATTTTTTTCTTCTGATTGTGACGAGCATAGACCTTTACGGAGGTGCTACAGCGACTTATGCTCACGCTATTGCAGCCGTGTATATTGGAATTTCGATTGCTTTTGGAAAAAGTATGATTCAATGGGCAGACGAACGCTTTCAATATTATGTGATGAAAAGCGGAGAAAAACCTCGTAAGCGCTATGGAATAGAATATGCAAAGCATTATTTTAAATCATGGATACAGCATCTTATTGCTTACGCTATTGGGGCAGCTCTTTTAGCGGCGATGATGTATATAGTACCAAATGGAAAAACTAACGTGCTGCAAAATGTAGTGGAAGTTTGGACAGTTATTGTAGGAATTGATTTCTTATTATCTCTTTCTAATTTCGTTTGGCCTAAAAAAGAAAAAGAGTCTGGTTATACTAACTCATAAAAAGGCATCGATGCTTGAAAAGCCAGTGAAAAAACCTCCCTGTAAGGAGGTTTTTTGTTTTACCATCCAGGGTATAGGTATATGAATGATGCTTGTCTGAGGTAGTTCAGTTTAGTTGCTTAAGCGGCTAAACTGCTTTTTGTGCAAATATATGTACATTTTATGTAGCATGCATGATAAGAATTCTGTGTATTCCATATACTACCTCATATGAAAGGTAGGCAAGTGATACAATACAGTTTGTTTTTAGGAGAGCTTTTATGAAAAAACGCCGGTTGGACTTTATTTTTTTATTTATTATTTTACTTTCAATTTATGCTTTCTTTTTTACCTCTATTGATATTCATTGGAAGTATGCCTTAGTTGGATTATATGGTGTCATCATTTTCATTTGTATGTATTCACTTATGCTTGAAAATCGAACGCCTGAAAGTACGTTGGTTTGGATGTATGTCCTCTTTTTCTTCCCTGTTGCAGGCTTTTTCTTTTATTTGTATTCAGGACAGCTCTATTTAAAGGGGCATATGTTCAAAAAAAAGCGTATGCATAACCGAGAGATGCTTAGAAAGATGGCAGATAAAGAAACGACGCCTGATCTATCAACGCTTCAATCTCATCAGCGTTACTTTGCTCAGTATCTTCAATGTGTATCTTTGACAAAGATGAATGTTCATACAAAAACCTACGTCCTTAAGAACGGGCAAGAAACGTTTAACGAAATCAAAAAGCATTTGCAGTCAGCCAAACATTTTATTCATATGGAATACTACATGTTTCACTCAGATTCGTTAGGAAAAGAAATCATTGATATTTTAATTAAAAAAGCAAGCGAAGGTGTAGAAGTGCGCTTTACGTTTGATACAATGGGAAGCTTTACATTATCGGGTTCAGATATTAAGCGAATGAAGAAAGCGAATGTTAAAGTGCATCCTTTCTTACCTATTAAGTATGGATTTTTTAATCAAAAATTTAACTTTCGAAACCACCGTAAAATAGTTGTAATTGATGGGGAAGTAGGTTTTGTAGGAGGACTAAATGTAGGAGATGAGTACTTAGGGAAAAATAAAAAAATCGGTTTTTGGCGAGATACCCACCTGATGTTAAGAGGTGAATCTGTTCAAACGCTGCACTCAATTTTTATGTTTGACTGGGAATACGTTTCTGGAGAATGCTTAATTCATAATGAAGCGTATACAAAACCTCATCGTGTTGAAGGAGAAGGGTTCGTTCAGGTAGTGGCGACGGGGCCAGATACGCAGGAAAATATGAGCGACTATTATTATACAATGATTACAAGCGCGACGAAGTCAATTTGGATTTCTACCCCCTATTTTGTTCCAAACGAAGCTATAAGAACTGCTCTTCGTATTGCGGCTAGAAAAGGTGTAGAAGTACGAATTATGGTGCCGGAAATTAATGATGGCTTTCTGACTCAATATGGAACAAGATCATATTTTGCCGAACTTCTTCGATGTGGAATTGAAGTATATTCGTATAGAAAAGGATTTTTGCATCAAAAAATTGTGATTATCGACGGAGATATGGCTTCGGTCGGTACTGCAAATATGGATATGAGAAGTTTTCATCTGAACTTTGAAGTGAATGCATTTTTAATTGACGGAGAGACGATTCAAACGCTCATTAAAAATTACGAAGAAGATATGGAAGACAGTCATTTGATCAAACCAGTAGCATTTTACAAGCGAAGCTTAGTAGAACGTTCGAAAGAGTCATTTGCTCGCTTATTTTCAGGTGTTTTATAAAATAAAGTTTGTTTTCAAAAAGCAGGAGGAAACGTATGGGTGAATCTCCATTTGTTAAAAAAGATACGTTTGGTCGAAAGTTACATCGCTTAAAAGAACGCACTAAGCCGTTTGTCGTGCGTTTTTCACGGTTTGGTCATGTAGCTCAAGGTGTGGTCTATTTTGTCATCGGTATATTAGCGATTCAGACAGCTTTCGGATTAAAAGGCGATTTAGTTACTTCTCAAGGGGCCCTACACACAATTGCAAAGCAGCCGTTTGGATTTTTAATTTTAATCGTTTTGGCAGTAGGTTTAAGTGGATATGCGTTTTGGCAAATCATTTCTGCTATTTTTGACCCTCACCACGTTGGGCATGGTGTAAAAGGCGCTTTTACTCGTTTAGGCTATTTAGTTGTAGCCACGTTTTATATTAGTCTTTGTGTGAGTTCGATAAAAATTTTGCTTCATGCTCACGTTCATACGTCAGGTAAGCATTATCAAACGGTATCAGCCAAGCTATTATCTTATCCCTTTGGGCAAACCATCATTGCGCTTACAGGTATCGGCGTTATTATCTTTGGGATTGGACAAGTATATTGGGCTCTTTCAGGACGCTTCCTAAAAAAACTAAAGAAAAACGAAATGTCAAAAGAAGAGTGGCGATGGAGCGGGCATATTGGAAAAGCGGGTATTATTGCTCGAAGTATCGTCTTTGGGATTATTGGCTTCTTTCTTATTCGCACGGCTCTTCAAGCGGATCCAGACGAAACGAAAGGGTTAGATGGAGCCCTTGCTGAAGTAGCGCAGCGTCCTTTTGGGTCTGTACTGCTGGCTATCGTATCAATCGGGCTTATGGCATACGGAGTATATATGTTTGCAGAATCAAGGTATAAACGAATTGATCCTTAATAAAATTAAAAAGATGAAAAAGCTACTTTTTAGCCTTCTGCTCATATCATATAGCAGATAGATAGTGAACAGGAGGAGAGGCAGATGCCATCGGTAGTAGGAGCCGTAAATATCTCGAATGTATTGGTTTCATCTTCAGTGGAGTTTGGTGATTGTCTGGCTATTAAGCCAAAGAGTACAGCTTTTACAACAGTCGGTTCTGGTAGCGGGAACACAGGAAACTTTATGAATATTACAAGCAGTGCCAGTACCGCCAATACAATTGATATGGATATTAACGATCAAAATGTAGTGGGAAATGCATAAGAAACGAAAGCTTATCGTCATCGGACGGTAAGCTTTTTTATTTGAGTTTGACGTATACCCAGACGTTTCTTTACCACAATGTACCTCTAGGATTCTATCTTATAGGAGTAGTAAACTAGACAGGTGATGTCAAAAAGTGGGGAGGCGAGATTATCAAATGAAGAAAATATGTATGAGCCTACTTATTCTCTGTCTTTTCAGTGGAGGATTGGCCCCAATAAGTAAAGGAGACGCTGCTTCTTCAGTAGGCACTGTTAAAGGTGATAATGTAAATGTGTATCGTTCTCCATCTTTGCATTCTTCGGTTGTTCAGACAGTGAAAAAAGGAGAAGAATTTCCTGCTATTTCATCTGAAGCGGGAGATGCAGCTCAAGTTATCACCCATAAAGTAGTGCCAGGAAATACACTATGGCTACTAGCTAAACAATATGGTGTAACAGTCAGCGAGCTAATAAAACAAAATCAGCTAAAAACGACGGAGCTAACTCCGGGGCAAAAGCTGAAAATACCACCAAAAGGCTTGTTACATAAAGTAGTATCAGGAGATACGCTTTGGAAAATCTCTGTAAAGTACGGTGTGAAAGCGACTGAATTAACAAAGTTAAATCAGCTATCATCAACAAATATTAAGCCTGGACAAATGCTTATTATTCCTGATTACTATGTACAAGTACAGCTTTTGGAAGGGAAAAAGGGCTGGATCAAAAAATCTGATTTAGGACAAAAGAAGCATAAGCCAGTAGTTATGGGCTGGAGCTTTAATGAAAAAACAGCAGGCTATGCAGAATCGATGAAACAAAAGAACTTAGACGTTGTTTCACCACGCTGGTTTACGCTAACGCGGAGTGACAAAGTTGTTTCATCTTCTATAAATCCATCGTATGTTCAAACGGCTCACAAAAACGGCAAAAAAGTCTGGCCGCTCATCGGTAACAATTTCGATGATGTGCTGACAAGTGACGTCCTAGGCAATAAAGCAAAGCGGCAAAAGCTTGTATCGTCAGTCGAAAGTTCGCTTGTGAAAACAAACAGTGACGGTATTAACGTTGACTTTGAAAATATTAATATCAAAAACAAACAAGATTTTGTTTTATTTATTAAAGAATTAAAAGCAGCGTTAAAGCCTCATGGTATGACCGTTTCAGTAGACGTAACACGAGAGAATAATGATCCGTTTTGGTCAGGAAGCTTTGATCGAAAACAGATTGGTCAAGTGGCAGATTACGTCATTATGATGGGTTATGAAGAACACTGGGGAGGGAGTCAGGTTCCAGGGTCTGTGGCTTCGCTGCCTTGGGTGAAAGAAGGAACAGAACTTCTTATGAAAGATGTACCTGCACACAAAATCCTGCTGGGAGTTCCTTTTTATACGCGAGAATGGAAAACGGATCTATCTACCAAAAAAGTTGTCACAAAAGACTTAACGATGAAAGAAGCCGAAGCAATTATCTCTTCTAAAAAGTTAACTAAAAAATGGGACAGCCAAGCCTCTCAGTACTATGTAGAATACACCGAAAATGGTACGAAGCATCAAATATGGCTCGAAGACAAAGCATCTATGCAGCGCCGGGTTAAATTAATTAATGACTATCATTTAGGCGGGGCGGCAGCTTGGTATATTGGTTCAGAAACATCAGATATATGGGAGTTATATAACTTCTAAATAAAAAACACACCTTATGCTTAATGTAGCTAGGTGTGTTTTTTATTTTCATCATATTGAAGCGCATACATCTATTTACAAACAAGATAAATTTTACAATATTTGTTTTTCTTGAGTTAATTTATAACTATATTCCAAAATGAGCCTATTTAACCTTTTTTTAGTTGAAAACGCTTAATGACTTTACGATAAAGATAATTTATAGTAAATTCAGTTTCTATACAATAAATTTACCAAATGAATAATTAAGTGATTTAATTATTAACTAAGTGAAAGGAATGGATGTTATGGGAAATGTATTAGTAATAGGCTTTCCAGGTGAAGGACATGTGAACCCTTCTTTAGGAATTGTAAAAGAATTAATGGCTCAAGGGGAGAAGGTCGTCTATTACGGCATTGAAGACTATGCTGAAAAAATCCGAAAAGCAGGAGCGGAATTTCGTGAATACGAAGATTTTCGTCCAAGTCTTGATATGAGCAACCGTATGACCAAAGAAGAGTCTTATGACCGCTATGAAATAATGAATTTGTTTTTAAATGAATCTGAAAATATTATTACTAAAATTATGAGTGAAACGAAACATGAAACATATGATTATGTACTTTATGATTATCACCTTTTAGCAGGTTCCGCTGTGGCCGACCTTCTTCAGCTTCCAAAGGTTTCTCTTTGTACGACGTTTGCGTTAAATAAGGAGTTAGCAACTTGTATGATGCCAAGTGGTCAAACAGAACCTGACCAATCTTCCTTTTATCCTCAATTCGAAAAATCATTAAATAAGTTCAACAGCCAATATAATACGGAGTTAAAAGACTCCATGGACATTATGTCAAATCCAGGGGATATTACGTTAATATTTACGTCAGAATTCTTTCAGCCGCACGTATCTGAATTTACGAGTGAGTACAAGTTTATTGGTCCTTCAATTGTTAAACGATTAGATATTGAAGATCCTTCTTACTTACAAAATGAAAATGAAAAAATTATTTTTGTTTCTATGGGAACTATTTTTAATCAGCAGCTAGAAATCTATAACTTATGTATAGAAGCATTAAAAGATTTTGAGGGTAAAGTTATTTTATCTATTGGTAAAAATACAAAACCTGAAGAATTAGCACACATTCCAGAAAACTTCGTTGTAAAACAATACGTACCGCAGCTAGAAATTTTAAAACGTGCAGATTTATTTATTACTCACGGCGGAATGAACAGCAGCAGTGAAGGATTATACTACGATACACCGCTTGTCGTTATTCCAATGGCAGTGGATCAATTTATGGTGGGCGATCGCGTGCAGGAGTTAGGAGCAGGCGTGAAATTAGATAAAAATAATGTATCTGCTGAGCTAATCAAAAATACAGTTAACGACGTTTTAACTACTCACACATATAAACAGCATGCACAACAAATCGGAGAATCACTTCGCTCAGCGGGAGGATACAAGCAAGGTGTGAAAGAAATTTTCAAGATGGTACCTGTTAAAGCGTAATAGATGTAAGACAGCTAGATAACTAACAGAGAGGAGTAAATCATATGCAGACTATAAAAAAAGCAGTTATACCAGCAGCAGGGTTAGGTACTCGTTTTTTACCCGTTACAAAATCTATCCCAAAAGAAATGCTTCCAATTGTAAATAAGCCCGTCATTCAATTTATTGTGGAAGAAGCCTTAAAATCAGGCATCGAAGATATTTTAATTGTTACAGGAAACGGAAAACAAGCGATTGAAAATCATTTTGACCATAATATTCAATTAGAACACTTGCTTCATCAAAAAGGAAAGACCGAACTATTAGAGGAAATGGAGCATATCTCTGAACTAGCGAATATTCATTACGTTCGTCAAAAAGAAATGAAGGGCCTTGGCCATGCGATTGGCTGTGCTCGACAATTTATTGGAAACGAACCGTTTGCAGTTTTACTTGGAGATGACTTAACAGACCCAGATCAGCCTTGTTTAAAACAGCTGATTGACCAGTATACCCAAACGGGATCGTCGGTTATCGGCGTGCAGCGCGTAGAGGAAGAAGCCGTTCATCGTTACGGGATTATAGATCCAAAAGCAAATAAAAACCGATTATACGAAGTGAATGGTTTTGTAGAAAAACCATCAGTCGAAGAAGCTCCGTCTAATTTAGGAATTATTGGACGCTATGTATTTACACCTGACATTTTTGATTATCTTGAAACGCAGGAAGCTGGAAAAGGTGGGGAGATTCAGCTAACGGATGCTATTCAGCGTATGAATATAGACCGTTCTATTTATGCTTACGAATTCGAAGGCGAACGTTATGATGCAGGGGAAAAATTAGATTTTATTTTTACGACCCTTGCTTTTGCGTTAAAAGATGAAGAATTAAAAGCACCTCTTTTAACTAAATTCAAAGAGCTGATCAACAAGGAAGAACAAAAAGAAAAAATTGCTGTACAAATTGGAAAATAACCTTCATTTACACACCTTTCTTCTACTGTTTCTTGAAGAAAGGTGCGTTTTTTTGCGAAAATGGAACGTTTGACAGCTGGATAGAAAGGGTTGAAATGAGTTTATGTCGAAAGCAGAAAATTCGTTTGTATCAGGCATAAAGATTGTATTTACAGACCGGGATTTTCGAACGATTTTTATTTCATTATTTATTATTGGGTTGTCTGTTGGCGGCTTTATGCCTTATTTAACGGTTTGGGCAACAAATACATTGCACGCCACT
The DNA here is from genome assembly GCF_050846855.1 of Priestia sp. TGN 0903. Classification (NCBI taxonomy): domain Bacteria; kingdom Bacillati; phylum Bacillota; class Bacilli; order Caryophanales; family Bacillaceae; genus Priestia; species Priestia sp. TGN 0903. The sequence goes on along the minus strand of NZ_JBOZGL010000001.1, from coordinate 1,160,836 downwards.
TCGTTTCAAGCAGGATTTTTATTTGTCCCAATGAGCATTCTTGGTTTAATCGTCTCGTTTTATTTGGCTTCTTTATCAGACAAATGGGGAAAACGAAAGCCATTTATTATTTGGGCCTTACTGATTGGAACCATTTCAAGAGTTCCCTTAGCGTTTACGCATTCTTATACAATAGCACTCATTTTACTTGCTATAGGAGGGTTTAATGCGTTTTCTTTTTTCTTTGCTCTGCTGAATGATTTTATTGTTAAAAAGGAAGAAAGTAAATCGCAGGCAGGTACGATTACCGGTACTGTGCGAATGGCATTTTCACAAGGCTATATTTTTGGACCGATGCTCGGAGCTTTAATCATTGACCACGGAGGGTATACTCTTTTATTTTTACTATCAGGGTTGTTATCGCTGGCAACTTTAGTGTGGGTTCTTTTTGCGCTTAAAGAAGACAGTATGCCTCAACCTTCAGCACATGCATCTTCAAAAGCGCCAGCTGGTATACCTTCTGTATTAATAGCTGTATTCGTAGCGGCTCTTTTCATTTTTGCGGGTGATTCCGGACGTTCTATGTATTTGCCGCTGTATATAACGGATACGTTAAAGCAATCCGTTTCAATTGTAGGAATTCTTTTTACCGTTACGTCTGTTTTTGAACTAATATTTATGCCGTTAGGAGGCTATTTTTCTGATAAAATCGGAGTCAAACGCTTCTTTGTTATCGGCATAGCTTGCCAAGTGCTTTATTTTGTTTTAACAAGCCTTCATTTACCGCTGAGTGGATTGATTGCGCTTCAAGTATTTTATGCTTTCATTCTATCCGCTACAATGGGAGTTGGCATGGTGTATGCTCAGTCACTGGCCCCGCGTCAAATTGGACTAGCCACGACGGCATATATGACAGCTATACAAACTTCAGCAGTTGTCAGCAGCTTAGCTATGGGGTCACTAGTTAGTGTGATTCCGTTGCCTTCTACTTTTTACATTTTAGCTGTTTTTGCGGTTATTTCAGGTGTAATGTTTCTATTGATGAAGCAAAAATCAGCTGAGGAAGTGAGCTGAAAAGTTAAGAAGAGGTTGAGATATTACCAAATTAATCTAATCTAAAGACAAACAAATAGTATGCATGAGCTGCACTGCTTGTGACACCGCAGTTGATTTCCATGCAAGTCTTCGCTTTCCGCGGGTGGCCGATGAGTCTCCTTGCGGGGTCTCATCTGTTCCACTTTCCCCGCAGGAGTCTTCGCCTTGCCCTCCAATCAACTGCTAGAAGGACCTAAAGAAATGACACATACGTTCACCATAACAAAAAACGAACCATTCATTAATGGTTCGTTTTTTTTACTTTCTCTAAAATACTTTTGCCCCAGCCTCTTTTTTATGAGGCTGTTTCTTGAATTTGTTCGCGGGGCTTTTTATTTAAAATTTTGCGGTAGCGGTAATTAACAAAAGCCGCCGCCGCCATACCTACTACTGAAAGCATCGCATCAAAGATAAAGATAATTGAAATATGTCCCGTTTTAGACATGAGCCCTGTTGCTAAAGGCAATAAAATTGCAGCTAATCCAGCAGCGGTCGCTACAATTCCTGTAACCGTTCCTTTTTTGTTCCAGAAAAGCTCGGTCATAACGGTAATCGCTAATTGAAAGACCCCAGCCGTAGAAAATCCCATGAAAAAAGCAGCTGCAATTGCAATAGCAGGTACTTTAACAAATAGAAGCGTAAGTACAGCGATAAGGGTAATCATCGGGTAAACGAGAATAACCGTTACAGGACGAAGCACTTTGCTTAATAATACGGCTAATACTAAAACAGAGATTAAAGCTCCGATGCTGTAGTAGCTTAAAAGGCGAACCGAGCTGCTTTCAGCCATACCTAATACTTGTTGACCATAAGTAGGAAGCCAAATTTGAGCCACTGTAAACAGAGCTGTAGAAGTAAATCCAATCACAATAAGAGCGATTCCTTCTTGTTTCATGTTAGGAGGAGAGATAAATTTATTCTCTTCTGTACTTTGCTGTTGAACTGTATTCTGTTCGCGTTTATGATTGGGAAAAGGCAGTTTGAACATAAAGATCATATTTAGTAAATAAATAAGAGCGGGAAGGAAAAAAGCATACCCATAAAACAAATCACGATCCGCAAAAAAGGCAATCATAAACGGCAGAAGCGCTGCTCCAGCTGATATAAATGCTTTTACAAGAACACTGGCTGAACCTGAAGATTTAGGAAAAACTTCAATCAAAGCAGGGTATGTTCCAGCGTCCATAGCAGAGTTTGCAATACCAGCAATAATGGCAAAGATAAAGGCTGTTTGATAATTTGGCGATAATGGAATGCCAATTAAGAAAATAGCCATCGTCAGAGACGAAACAATAATCAAAGGTTTTCGTCCGACTTTATCAGACAAGATGCCTGATAGAGAATATGAAAGCAATTTTCCAATTCCGATAGCAGAAATGATATAGCTGATTCCAGCACCGTCGGTATTTAATTGTTTTGTCAAAAATGACATATTTGATGCAAGCATGATATTGACCATGCCAAGTAGAAAATAGTTAATATACATACCTGAAGCTGACAGCATGTACTTATTTTTCATCGTTTACACATCCTTACGTAAAAAAGCTTATATGAAATGGATAAAAGCAATCACCCAGCCCTCCTTTTTTCATCGTTATTTATAAACCTACTTCCATGATAAGTTTATGAAGACATTACCTTTACCTTTTATCATTGGATTTATTCAGTTCTTTTTAGTATGCGACTAAATGCGTGCATCTAGTGCTTCAAATCAATATGAAATCTATTTTAACATGTTTTTAGCGCTTTAAACCAAAAAAGTGATATTTTATAAAAAAATCCTATCTTCTTTCGCGGCTTCACAAAAGAAACTCCACAAAAAATGTTCGCTTTAAAGCCAGGCTGCACAAGAAGTGCCTCTTAATGATGGTTATTAAAAATGAGAAAAGGGTATTTATAAACTAAGGAAAAAGAAATAAGGGAAGAAAGGTGGAAACAATGAAGCACAAAGTATTTTTTGATGCGGAATGTCCTTTATGTTACAACGTAAAAAAAATAATTAAAGCGCTGGACTGGACGAACCAAATCCAGTGGATTCCAGTTCAATACATTGAGCGAACGGAGTATAGCTACTTAAAAGAAGAAGGAAGAGACTTATATGATCAAATTCATATGGTCACCAAAAAAGGGGAAGTATTAGCAGGATTTGAAACGGTCAGACGGCTTTTAGCTGTTTTGCCTCTTACATGTCCAATCGGCGTGCTTCTGCATTTACCATTAATGAAAAAAGCGTTTAGTCCGCTATACAAATGGATATCCACAAACAGGTACGACTGGTTTGGGCGCTACGATTCGCCGCGAACCACATAAACATATAAAAGGGACAAGCTTTTAAAAAGCTTGTCCCTTTTGTTTTGAAGACATTATAATTTATACATATTTTAATTTTTAAAAAACGTATGTGACCGAGACGCGTAAATTCTAGAAAAAAAGCTATAGCTGAAAGGGAGAACTTATATGACAACAAAATGGACAGCTGAACGGATGCCCGATTTAAAGGGGAAAACAGCCCTTATAACGGGAGGAAACAGCGGTATTGGGTTTGAAGCTGCAAAGGCTCTAGCAGCTCGCGGAGCAGAAATCATTCTTGCTGTGCGTAATGATGAGAAAGGGAAAGAAGCTAAGAAGAGAATTAAAGCGGATAACGGGAATGCTAAAGTGACTATTATGTCATTAGATCTTAGTGACTTGAGCTCTATTCGGGATTTTGCCAATCAATTTCTTCAACAATACTTGTCTTTGGATCTTCTCATTAATAATGCAGGCGTGATGGTGCCGCCTCACAGCAAAACGAAAGACGGATTTGAACTGCAGTTTGGCTGTAATCATTTAGGACATTTTGCACTTACGGGTTTGCTGCTTCCTTTACTAATGGCCACTCCACATTCACGTGTCGTAACGGTAAGCAGTATAGCCGCTAATTCTGGAGAAATCTATTTTGATAATCTAGACGGAGAAAAAGGCTACAGTCCAATGAAGTTCTATAGACAAAGCAAACTCGCCAACCTATTGTTTGCCAAAGAATTGCAAACTCGCTTAGAAGCAGCCGGATCAACGACAATTAGTGCCGCTGTACATCCAGGTATTTCTAATACAAACCTATTATCACGCGGTTCAGGTAAAGAACCAAACGGCTTGTTGAAATTTTTAGTCAAGCTATTTAGTCAATCTGCAGAAATGGGCGCGCTGCCTACTCTTTATGCAGCCACTGAATCAATAGAAGGCGGTACATATATTGGGCCAGACGGAAAAGATGCTAAAAAAGGATATCCTGTAAAAGATATGATGGGAGATGTTTTATTTAAACCGGACGTAGCGGAAAAACTATGGAGCGTATCTGAGGACTTAACAGGTGTTGGGTACTCGTTTCGTGCTTAAGATAAAAAACAGTTCTGTAAGTGCGGAGCTGTTTTTTTGTTGCTCCAAAACTATAGATCAGCGGGTTAAATAAAAAAAAGAATGTTGGATAGCATAATGGTAAGTAAACGTACAATGAGTATGTTCTCTTTTGAGCGATAAAAGCACTCAACAAAGCTCAAGAAGCGGAGGAAAGTAACAGTGCCTGACAAACCTAGTATTACCTCAAGTGAAATTGGAACGCTGTGGATGACATATCAGCAGAAAACGTTAATCATTTGCTTGTTGGATTATATGATTGAACATGCAGACGATGAAGATGCTAAAACAATTATGACAGATTTGCGTGAGCAGCTTATTATATACATACGAAAGATAAAAACAATATTTGAAAAAGAAGGAGCCGTAGTGCCAACCGGGCTTTCATCTCAAGACGTAAACATACAGGCTCCAAAACTATTTACTAATGGATTTGATATTATGTTTCTTCGTGTTATTAAAGAAATTAGTATGGGGATGTATACATTAAGTTTAGGTAAGGCCTACAGAGAAGATGTGGTGAAATTTTATCAAGATTTAACAAAGATTACGCAACATTGTTATGATTCCTGTACGCAGTATTTACTGAAAAAAGGGATTTTATCACGTCCACCCTATATTCCGATGCCAACCACCGTTGAGTTTGTTTCTGACAGAAAATATTTGAGCGGCTTAAATGTATTTGCGGATAAAAGAGTATTAAATACGATGGAGCTAGCTCAGCTTTATCACGGGGTCGAAACAAACATTGTGGGGATGAAGTTAATGAAGGCTTTTTCTCAAACGGCTAAAGATACCGAAGTCAAAAAGCATTTTTTGAAAGGAAAAGAGCTCAGTAAAAAGATTATTACGCGTCTAGAAGAAATAATTATACAAGACGATATTTCACCTTCTGTTGCCTCAACAGGAAGCATCACGACTTCTGAAACGCCTGCTTTTTCTGATCGTTTGATGCTGACATGCGATATTTTACTAAGTAATTTTAGTATTGGAAGTCAGGCATTTGGAGCAGCATTTAGTTTTCGAAGAGATATTGTGGCTAAAATGATGCTGATAGGAGAAGATGCGTTTCAATATGCAAGCGAAGCGACGGAAATTATGATTAAAAAAGGCTGGCTTGAAGTTCCACCAAGTATTGATTAGCTAATATGAAAATACGTATTTACATGATGCTCTTTTAAAAGCAATGAATTTAAAATAAGTGAGATAAAAACACGGTGCTGATTCAATACACTTAGTATGTAAATCAACACCGTGCTTTTTGCTGTGTTTGAGCAAGTTATGATGGAAATTCTTCAAAGGTATGCTACGATAAGAATTATCTTGAATTGAAGAGGTGTCACGATGAAAATAGAAGTTTGGTCAGATTTTGTCTGTCCTTTTTGTTATATTGGAAAGCGTCGATTAGAGCAAGCGCTTCAGCAGTTTGCACACAAAGATGACGTGCAGGTTGAATTTAAAAGCTTTGAGCTAGATCCAAATGCTTCAGTTAATACTGGTAAAACGATTAATGAAGCTCTTGCTGCTAAATATGGAATGACCATTGAACAAGCAAAGCAAGCAAATGAAGGGATCGGACAGCAGGCAGCTGGTGTAGGATTATCCTTTAATTTTGACGACATGAAGCCAACTAATACATTTGACGCTCATCGTTTAGCTAAATTTGCAAAAGCTCAAGGAAAAGAAGCAGCTATTACAGAAAAACTCTTATATGCATATTTCACTGAATCAAAACATCTAGGTGAAGAAGAGACGCTGATTGCTCTTGCTGAAGATGCAGGTCTTGATCGAGAAGAAGCACGTCAAATTCTTGCAGATAAAAATGCATATGCAAATGAAGTGCGCAGTGATGAAGCAACGGCTCAGCAATATGGCATTAGCGGCGTTCCGTATTTTGTTATTAATCAAAAATATGCGATTTCAGGTGCACAGCCAGTCGAAACATTTGTAGGAGCTCTCCAACAAGTATGGGAAGAAGAAAATCCGACTCCCGCTTTGAAGAGTTTGTCTCCAGAAGGCGCAGATGATGCCTTTTGTGCAGATGGTCAATGTGCCGTGCCTGATTCTTCTAAAGACCAACAATAAAAGAAAACAGAGGCGGAAATTTCGCTTCTGCTTTTTGTTTATTTTTTTAAAAAAAATCACAAAAACACAAACGTGTGTTCTGTTTTTGTGTTATAATAAGTTTAGAAGCAACAAACCTCGATGAGTGAACTCCAAAAATAAGCGATTAAAAGTGATCCCACCATGAACTAGCTTCCATTTAATCCTGCAGGGGGAATCTAAATGAAGAACAAAGTGCGCATTATCCCATTTCAAGTAGTTGAACAATTAAGTCAATTTAATGAAGTCCCACAAGGAGTGGCTCTAATTGGAGCAGAGGAAGTATGGAAGCAAACAAAAGGACAGGGAATAACCGTAGCGGTTTTGGATACTGGCTGTGAGGTTACACACCCAGATTTGCAGGAGCGAATTATTGGAGGAAGAAATTTTACGCACGATGATCAGCAAAATCCTGATGTTTATCAAGACTATAATGGTCACGGTACTCACGTAGCAGGCACAATTGCAGCAGCTCATAATGGAGCGGGCGTTGTAGGAGTGGCTCCTGAGGTGAATTTACTTATTCTGAAAGTACTTGATGGGAATGGTTCAGGTCAATATGAATGGATTATTCAAGGTATTACCTACGCCATCCAGCAAAAAGTAGATATCATTTCAATGTCACTTGGAGGTCCGGCCGATGTACCTGAACTGCATGAAGCGATTCAGGATGCTGTTGATCAGAATATTTTAGTTGTCTGCGCAGCGGGAAATGAAGGAGATGGAGAAAGCTCCACAGATGAGTTTGCATACCCAGGCTCATATAATGAAGTGATTAGCGTAGGAGCGGTTGATCTAAAGAAACGTTCTTCGATATTTTCCAACTCAAACAATGAAGTGGACGTAGTGGCTCCGGGGGAGAAGATCATATCAACCTACTTGAATGGAAAGTATGCCGCACTGAGCGGAACTTCTATGGCCACGTCTCACGTGGCGGGAGCTTTGGCATTGATAAAAGTTCTTTCAAATGAAACGTTTGGAAGAGAACTTACAGAACCAGAGCTTTACGCACAGTTAATCAGAAGAACACTTCCATTAAATGAATCACCAAGAGAAGTAGGAAACGGGTTTGTGCACTTGACCATTGTTGAAAAGCTATTGCGTGAAATTCAACGTCAAATGACTTCAGAGGTGATGGGATGAAAAGCAGTTTAGATATATTAATGGTGGAAAAACAGCAGGCAAAAGCCCTTTATCACGAATACGTAAACAAACGAAGCTATTATGATGAAAAGACGGATGAAGAGAGTAAAAATCTTTATTATCGAGGTACTCTCTTTGAAAGAGAAGCCATGCAAGCTTTGTTAACGGAAACGCATCAGCATTTGCTGAGTTATTCGCCGCATAAATATGTATATCCATGGGTGGATCTACAGGAGAATGGAGAGCTGAAGAGTCTGTATTCAGGGAAAGGTATGGATCCGTTAGAAGCGATACAGCAAGATATTGATGCACTTCAGTCGCTTAGTCACTCATCTGTTTCAAGCAATGATATACTGCTAAACTGTGAGCACGTTGTCCCGCAATCTTGGTTTGGAAAACAAGAGCCTATGAGAGGCGATTTGCATCATTTGTTTGCGTGTGAACCTTCTTGTAACAGCCGAAGAGGTAATTCCTCTTATATTGACTTCCCGGATTATACACCGGAAGTTAAGCAATCAGATGTGAAAGAAGGGTGCGGCAAATCAGAAAAAGGTAAGTTTGAACCCGAATATGGAAAAGGAATTGTCGCTCGAGCTACGCTTTATTTTTTAATTCGCTATCATAATAAAATTGACTCTTCACGAGTAGATCTTCCTCTTTTACTAAAATGGCATGAAGAATTTACCGTTTCACTTTATGAAAAACATCGCAATGCAGCAATTTTTGAATTGCAAGGCAACCGAAATCCTTTTATCGATTTTCCTGACAAAGCAGCTACATTAATGAATTCGGCTTTCTAAAATAAAAAAGGAGCTCCGTTTCTATTCGAAACGGAGCTCCTTTAGGTATCCTAATAAGAAAATCCATATTTATCGCTCAAAAGGGCATCCATTTTATTTAACAAGCGAAAATATTCTTCTTGTTCTTCTACAGTTAGAGCTGCTAGCATATCTTTTAAAAATACATTTCGCTTCTCTGTAATCATTGAAACAAGCTGTTTGGATTCATCGGTCAATGAAACCCACACGACTCTCCGGTCTTTTTCGTCTCGCACGCGCTGAATGAGAGATTCTTCTTCCAATTGATTTAATAAGCTAGTTGTAGCGCCCGAGGTTAAGTGAAGTTTATTTGAAATATCTGCCACCATATACTTTGTACCGCTGGCAATGTAGTTTAAGATATAAAATTTAGTGGGTGTTAAGTGATAAGGCTGCGTTTTTAATGTTTCTTCGACTAAATGTCGCATATATTGAAAAAAAGATGTGTTAATTTGATAAAGGTGTTCAATTTTTGATTCTACATTGTTATCCATGCTAGCTTCCATCTCCTTGTACACTACGGACATATATAAACTAACTCTAAAATAAAATGAAACAATTGTAAAGGATGGAAACGATTATCTTTAACCCCCATTATTATTTTTAAATTAATATCTTTACGAAAAAATATCTTTATGATAAAGTTATTTAGGTAGTTAACCAAATGGATGATTATAAAGAAACATATCTCCTAATAGATGGAGATAATATCTTTATGAAAAAGCTATATCAAAAAGTAATTTTATTAGTGAAGTATTAAGGAGGAGTAATGAATGTCTAGAAGTCGCTTAATGGTAACAAATTTTATTGGAATCATCGTTATTTTAGCTTTATTAATTGGAGGAGGATATTATTACGTTCAAAAATCCAACTATATTACAACGGATAACGCTAAAGTATCTGGAGATGTATACAACGTAGTTGCACCTGCAGCAGGTAAGGTAGCAAGCTGGACAGTGGAAGAAGGAAATGATGTATCAAAAGATGCTGAAATTGCTAAGATTCAAGCTGAAAAAGGCTCTGTAGCTGCTACAGTACCAGCAGATGGAAAAATTATTCAAACAAATGTAAAAGAAAATCAAATGGTTCAAGCTGGACAGCAAATTGCAACCGAAGTAGATATGAAAGATCTATTTATCGTAGCGAATATCAAAGAGGATCAGCTTAAGGATATTAAAGAGGGCGACGATGTAGATGTAACAGTAGATGGAGACAGTAGTACAAAAATTGACGGTAAAGTTGAAGAAGTGGGATATGCAACTAATTCACTTTCATCTTTAACATCGAACTCAAGCTCAGATGGAAACTACACAAAAGTATCTCAAACGGTTCCTGTAAAAATCTCTATTTCTAATTATTCAGAGCATGTGCTACCAGGAATGAACGCTGAAGTAAAAATTTCAAAAGACTAATTCTTACTACAACAGTTCAAGAAGGGAGGAAATATGATGACAGCCAGTATAGAAAACACAAGTGATGGATCCATCAAAAAGCATATTCCGCTATTGATTGTTTTAATGCTTGGTTTGTTTCTTGCAATATTAAATCAAACGTTACTAAACGTAGCCATCCCGCATTTAATTACTGAGTTTGGCGTAACCGCAAATACAGCTCAGTGGTTGTTAACTGGATATATGCTTGTGAACGGGGCGTTAATTCCGCTTTCAGCTTTTTTAATTGAACGATTTGGTGTGCGTCGCTTGTTCTTATTTGCAATGGTTTGTTTTACAGTAGGGTCATTGATTTGCGGAATTGCACCTACATTTTCGATTATGCTTACCGGCCGTTTAATTCAAGCTATTGGCGGAGGTGTCTTATCGCCTCTTGTTATGACCATTATTGTGTTTATTTTCCCTCCTCACATGCGAGGAAAAGGGATGGGTATTTTTGGATTAGCCATGATGTTCGCACCGGCTATTGGTCCAACATTATCTGGATGGGTTATTCAAAACTATGATTGGCACATCCTTTTTAACGGCATGGTGCCATTAGGTGCGATTGTATTAATTATTGCTTTCTTTCAATTAAAAGACATTCAGCCTCCAAAGGATGTAAAAGTTCACATGCCTTCAGTTGTGACATCACTTGCAGGTATGGGATTATTGCTTTACGGATTTAGTGAAGCTGGAAATGACGGCTGGACGGATTCAGTTGTTCTTTCTACAATCATTGGTGGGGCAGTTCTTTTAATTATATTTGTTCTTCAACAAATTAAATCTGAAAAGCCGCTATTGGATATGCGCGTGTTTAAATATAATATTTTTTCACTATCAAATATTATTAGTATTGCGATTACAATCAGTATGTACGCAGGTATGTTCTTGCTTCCAATTTACTTGCAAAATATCCGCGGATATTCTGCTTTTGATTCAGGACTGCTGTTGCTTCCTGGCGCACTTGTTATGCTGGTTATGTCGCCGATTTCAGGTACATTGTTTGATAAAGTGGGACCTCGTCCGCTAGCAATCGTTGGTATGTTTATTACATCTATTTCAACGTTTGAATTTACGAAGCTGACGATGGATACACCGTTTAATCATATTTTAGCGATTTATATTATCCGCTCGTTTGGTATGTCACTTTTAATGATGCCAATTATGACAGCCGGTTTGAATCAGCTTCCGCAGAGACTAAGCAGTCACGGAACGTCAATGTCTAATACGCTTCGTCAAGTAAGTGGTTCAATTGGTATTAGTTTAATGACGACCATTTTTACAAACCGTACAACGTATCATGTAAATGAAATCAGCAGTTCCATGAATACGTCTGATCCATTCTTTATGAATAGCTTTCATTTATTTGTACAAAAAGTAGCTGCTACTTTGCATTTATCACAAGATCAAGCTCAGCAGCAAGCGCTGACGATTTTATCTGGAAAAATGACGCAGCAAGGTACGATTCAAGGTATTAACGATGCTTTTTATTGGGCAACAGCGATTTCTGTTATCGGTTTAATTTTAAGTTTCTTCCTTCGTGACGTACGTAAAGATAAAGTAGTCGAAGAAAAGAAATCAAAAGCTCAAGAGGAAGATATTCGTATGCTTCCAGCTCCAAAAAGTATAAATTCATAAAGTGCTATAGAATCAAAAGTTCATCATAAAACATGTTGGAGAGAAAGGGGCGGTGAGGTGGATGGATCCATTGATATTTGGTGAAGAAATTCAAAGAATTTCAATATCTTTAAACAAAAAAGTAATGACAAATGTAAAAAGCCTTTTACAGCATTACAGAATTACCCCTTTTCAATATCATATTTTACTGATTGTTGAACGTGCACGTACAATGCCTGTGACCAAAGTGGCAGACGAAATGAAGGCGAGCCCAAGCGTTATCACAGCATCAATTACACGTTTGTATGAACTGAATCTTGTGGAGCGCTACCATTCAAAAGAAGATCGGCGTAAAGTTATGGTTGAGCTTACAAGCAAGGGAAAACAAGTGATTCAAGCGGCTGAGAAAGACATGCAGCAAAGGGTTGAAAAACTGTTTGCATGCTATAAAGAAGAAGAGCAGCAGCAATTTCTTACGCTCTGTCGGCAGCTAGATGAACATGTGACTTGAAGAGGAATAAAAAAAGTATATTGAGTTATGCGGAGTGAGTGCAAATGGATAAAGAGATGGTAAAAAACATTCGAAAAAACTACAATATGAATCAGCGAAACTTCGCTCAAGCAGTGAACTGCAGTTTTTCTTTAATCGCCCTGGTTGAAGTTGGGAAGAGAAGAGTAACAAAAAACTTAGAAGACAAAATTAAGCAAGCATTTCAATTGAACGATCATGATTTAAAATCACTGCAGGGCTAATAAAAAAAGTAGGTGTGAAACGAGCGCACCTACTTTTTTTCGTGTTGTTTTTTTGTAAGCGGATCTACGGTATGTTTATAATCATAAGCTTTTGAGGTGGTAACTACGCACAGCAGTAAAATAACAAATACAATGATAATAGAGAGCGTAATAATGATGATCATATAAAACGTCCTTTCTTTTTCTTATTACGTATGCTTTCGGTCTTATTGGTAAAATTCCTTCTTTCTCCACATAGTGCAGAAACGACAAACGCATACTAATAACAGTCTAGAATAAAGGAGTGTTCATTATGAATGAAAAAGAGTTGAAGAAACAATTAAAAAAGGTAGCAGATTATCCTGCATCTAAAGCAGATGGAGTGGACGAAGAGTTTTCGCGTGAATTAGCAGACCAAGACGATTTAGAAGCACAGGCTAGAGCGAACGCTGCAGATGAAAGACAAAAAAAATAATAACTAGACGCGCTTTCTGAAAAAGCGCGTCTGCTTATTATTTTTTCAAAAGCAAATAAACAAAATAAGGAGCACCGATTACGGCGGCAATAATTCCTGCCGGTATACCGTTAGGATTGGCAATGTTATGTCCTATCGTATCTGCAATCAGCAAAAGCCAACCGCCAAGTAGAATAGCAACGGGAATAAAAAGCTGACTTCTCGGTCCTACTAAGCCTTTAGCAATATGAGGAGCAAGAAGTCCAATAAAAGCCACGCCGCCCGTCACTGAAACCGCGGCTGCCGCTAATGCCACCGCGGCTAAAAGCAATGTTACACGTTCTTTCTCCAGAGAAATTCCGACTCCAATAGCTGCAGCTTCATTTAAATTAAAAATGTTTAATGAGTTTGCTTTGTACAATATAAAAGGAATCAAGACAAGAAGCCAAGGTAGAAGAGCCCATATAAAAGGCCAGTCTGTCCCCCAGATGCTCCCTGCAATCCATTTAGCAATAAAATCAACTTTAACCCGATCAGCTGATGACATAATCACCACCATCATTCCAGAAAGAGCCATTGAAAAACCTACGCCTGTTAAAATCAACTTTACAGGCTGCAGTCCTTGGCTTTTACTATATGCACAAAGATAGATAAGACCAGCTGTCAACAAGGCGCCGATAAAGCCTACCAGCGGAAGGGCATAAACGAAAGAGCCTGCTTCAATTGGGGAAAATAAAAAGAACACAGCAATTGCGGCTCCTGCTCCTGAATTAATTCCTATAATACCAGGTTCCGCTAAATCATTGCGCGTAACACCTTGTAAGATAGCTCCTGATAAAGCTAGAGCCATTCCTGCTAGAAGCGTAATGATAATCCGCGGAAGTCGAATTGAAAAAAGGACGAACTCATCTGTAAAATTCCCTTTGCCCAAAAGAGTAGGAAACACTTTATTGTAAGGAAGGGGTGCATCACCGAGTCCCATTCCTATCACAACCGTTCCAAGAATCAAAACAGTGAGCAGCATCATAATTATTCGTTGTTTTCTAATAAGCGCTGGGTGAATCATGAGAATGCTTTTCCTCCTTTACGAACAATGACTAAAAAGAAAGGTAAACCAATCATCGATACAACTGCTGCTATCGGTGTTTCATAAGGAGCACTGACCGTTCGAGCCAATGTATCAGCGAGCAGCATAAACGCTGCGCCAGTGATAGCGGACATAGGGATAATAAAACGATAGTCAGTTCCTACAATTCCTCGTACAATATGAGGAATCATCAAGCCGATAAACACCATGTTTCCCACTAGCGCAACAGAAGCACCCGCAAGAAGAATCATGATGACAAATAAAATGGTTTTGACTTTTGTCGTTTGCTGGCCCAATCCTACAGCCACTTCTTCATTTAAACTCAGAATAGTAAGCTGCCGAGAAAGCAAAAGGGCAATGAATATACCTCCGAGAATAAAAGGAACAATGATTTGAAGCTGTTCCCAAGAAGTGCCTACCATTCCCCCAGCAGTCCACATCGATATATCTTTTGAAATTTTGAAATAAATACCAACGCCTTCTCCAATGGCATAAAGAAATGCTGAAACGGCAGCTCCCGCTAGTACAATTCGAAGCGGAGAAAATCCTCCTCTTTTTAGAGCAGCAATCCCAAACACTAGGATTGCGCCAACCCCGGCTCCTATAAAGCAAGCAATCGTAATACCCAAATAATTTATAGCAGGGGTCAAGGCAATTGTTACAGCTAAAGCCGCATTTGCGCCAGACGTTAACCCTAAAAGTCCTGGATCTGCAAGTGGGTTTCTTGTCATACCTTGCATAATAGCCCCTGATACTGATAAAGCAGCCCCCACAAAAACAGCGGCGATTTCACGAGGTAAACGAATATCTCTGATGATCGAAATCTGTTCGTTTACACTGCTTGATGAAAGTGCTAGCCATACATCTTTTATCGATATGTCAGCAGCGCCAAAAACCATTGAAGAAACAAACATTATGATGAATACGAGCAGCATACCTATTAATTTGTATAAAAAAGGAATGAAACGCTGATTGTCTTTTTTCATAACACACCCATCTTTTCATGTAAGAATAAATTTAGTAAAACAAAGTAAGAGGAATTCTAAAAAGAATTCCTCTTGAATGAATTACTTGCCAAGAAATTTTTGAGTAAAGAAATCTAGTTGATAATCTAATGTGATTGGATCATTAAAATAAAATTCTTTTGCATTTGCTTCAAATACGTGATTATTCTTTACAGCAGGAATATTTTTGTACGTATCTGTTTTCTCAAATGATGTATCTCCATCTTGGTTTTTGCTAAAGATTAAATAATCTCCGGCATATTCAGGAAGAACTTCTGGCGAAATCGCATAGTATCCATCTTTCAAAGCCATTTTCTTTACTTTCTCTGGCATTTTTAATTTCATTTCTTGATAAAGAATCTCCGTTCCGCGTCCCCAGTTATCCCCAAACACATAAAGCTGCTTGTCAAAGTTCTCAATAACTGAAACCGTGCTATCTTCGCCAATTTTAGCTTTGATATCAGAACCAGCTTTTGCCGCACGCTTTTTAAAGTCGTCTACCCATGATTGTGCTTCTTTTTCTTTATTTAATAGCTTTCCAATTTCTACATGCTGAGTAAGGTAATCTACTTTATCGTATGTATACGTGACAGTAGGGGCAATTTTTTTCAA
Source organism: Priestia sp. TGN 0903 (assembly GCF_050846855.1). Classification (NCBI taxonomy): domain Bacteria; kingdom Bacillati; phylum Bacillota; class Bacilli; order Caryophanales; family Bacillaceae; genus Priestia; species Priestia sp. TGN 0903. The sequence continues at coordinate 1,145,363 of NZ_JBOZGL010000001.1, read as the reverse complement.
TTTATCAATATTTTTTGTAGTAGATAAGCCAATAATTAAGTCAGGCTTTAATTCAATGATCTTTTCTAAATTTTCGTCTGATACTTCTTCCACGCCTTTTAATTTCTTTTCAAAGCGGGGATTCATTTTAGACCATGAGTCTACTCCGACAATGTTAACACCTAAAGAAAGTACGTTACCTGCATAGGAACCTAACACAACAACACGTTTCGGATTAGCCGGAACTTTTACAGGGCCGTCTTCAGATTGATATGTGATCGTCTTGGATTCGCTGTTTTTGCTAGAATCATTTTTGCTTTCAGTTGAACCGCTGCTGCAGGCACTAATAAGTAGTACGAATATAAGCATGAATGGAAGCAATAATTTTTTCATTTAGTTATCTCCTCTTAATAAGTTATACGTGATGCACATTGGTTTATTTGTTCTCGGATCTCGTCCAATTTCAGCGTCGATATGAAACACTTTTTTTAGAACGTCCTGCGTAATGACTTCTTCACATTTTCCGGCTTTGACAATTTCACCATTTTTTAAAGCGATAATATAATCCGCAAAGCGAGCGGCTTGATTTAGATCATGAAGCACCATTACAACTGTACGTCCCTGCTCTTTGTTTAATTTTTGAAGCAGCTCAAGCACTTCTAACTGATGAGCCATATCCAAGTAGGTAGTCGGCTCATCAAGAAATATAATATCGGTTTCTTGAGCTAAAGCCATCGCAATCCACACTCGCTGGCGCTGACCGCCTGAAAGAGAATCTACAGGACGAAACTTGTAATCTTTTGTTCCGGTTACTTCAAGCGCCCAGTCAATCGTTTGATAATCTTCTTTTGATAGACGCCCAAACCCCTTTTGATAGGGAAATCGCCCATAAGATACAAGTTCTCCCACCGTTAAGCCTTTAGCACTTTCAGGGGTTTGAGGGAGAATAGCCATTTTTTTAGCGAGTGCTTTTGTATGTTCTGTTGAAATGTTTTCGCCGTCTAAAATAACGGAACCGGATTGATGAGAAATAATGCGGGTAATGGCTTTCAAAAGCGTTGATTTGCCGCATCCGTTTGAACCAATAATTGTAGTAATCTTTTTGTCTGGAATGTTAACGCTTAAATTCTTTACTATTAGACGTTCACCATAACTAATATGTAATTTCTCTGTATATAGGCGAACCATATCTGACCCTCCGTTTACATTTAATACAACAAATACTTGATAATGATTATCAGTATCGTTTACTTTACATACTATAATTCGAACGTTTCCGGATGTCAATAGTTATTTTTATTGTCAAAACGTTGAAGAAGATGTATATTTAAATGAGAATGATAATCAATGACAATTGATTACGAGGAGTGAACGTGCATGATACACAATGAACTTTTTGATGTGACAATTATAGGCGGGGGACCGGCTGGCCTTTATTCTGCCTTTTATAGCGGGCTAAGGGAAATGAAAACAAAGCTGATTGAATATCAGCCAAAACTAGGCGGAAAACTTCACGTTTATCCTGAAAAAATGATTTGGGATGTAGGGGGCCAAACGCCTATTTCCGGTGCGAAGCTTATTGAACAGCTTGTGAAACAAGGACTGACGTTTGATCCGACTGTTGTTTTAGATGAGAAGATTGAATCCATTTCTCGCTTGAAAGATGGTATTTTCCAGCTGACGGGTTCTTCAGGTGAACATCATTACTCTAAAACCATTATCCTTGCTGTTGGAGGAGGTATTTTAAATCCGCAAAAGCTCAAAATTGAAGGAGCAGAACGATTTGAAATATCAAACTTAAACTATACGGTTAAATCTCTGCAGCATTTTAAAAATAAAACGGTGATTGTTTCCGGGGGAGGCAATTCAGCCATTGATTGGGCAAATGAGCTAGAGCCCGTTGCTAAAAAGGTATATATTACGTACCGAAACAGTGAACTAAACGGTCATGAAGCACAAGTAAGACAATTAATAAACAGTTCGGCTCGGTGTCTGCTTAACACATCTATTACAAAATTAGTGGCTGATGCGACGCATGAATTTATTGAAAAAGTTGAGCTGACTAATCATCAAACCGGTGAGGTTTCTTATTTATCGATTGACGAAGTTATCATTAATCACGGTTATAAAAGAGATACAGAGCTGTTAAAAAACAGCGAACTACATATCAAAACCATTGATGACTATTACGTTGCAGGTAATGCAGCAAGCGAAACGTCTGTAGAAGGTGTATATGCAGCTGGAGATATTCTCATGCACGAAGGAAAAGTCCATTTGATTACCGGCGCTTTTCAAGATGCTGCTAATGCCGTAAACAAAGCAAAACAATTCGTTCAGCCCTCTGCTGCTAAGACAGCTATGGTTTCTTCTCATAATGAAGTATTTAAAAAGCGTAATTCAATACTAATTAAACAAATGATGAAGTAAAGCGAGGTGCAGTGTGCATGTCGCTTCCTTCTCTACGGTGGAATTATCTACATAGATAGGCAGGGAACGAAAAAAGAAAAGAGAAATATAATAAAAGAAAACGCTTACATTTTTAAAAATGACACAGCGCTTGTTTGCATAAGGGGGAAGCCGTATGAACGAAAAAAAGAAATATCAGTTTGAAACAAAAGCCATTCACGCAGGGTACGAATCAAAACATCATTTTGATAGTTTAGCTCCACCTATTTATCAAACGTCTACATTTACATTTTCATCTCTAGAACAAGGTGCAAACCGATTTAGCGGAGAAGAAAATGGTTATGTATATTCTCGGTTATCTAATCCGACGGTCACCATTTTAGAAGAGCGTATGGCACAGCTTGAAGAAGGCGAAGCCGCTTTGGCATTTGGATCAGGAATGGCTGCAGTATCGGCTGTATTAATTGGACTTACAAAAGCAGGCGATCATATTTTATGTTCTAAAGGAGTGTATGGATGCACGTTTGGTTTACTGGAAATGCTTGAGGAAAAATATCAAATCCATCATTCTTTTTCCAACTTGGAAACTGAGGAAGAAATTCTTGCTGCTATCAAAGAAGATACAGCATGTATTTATATTGAAACACCGATTAACCCGACTATGACTTTAGTAGATTTAGAGTTAGTGACTTGTATCGCCAAACAAAAAGGAATTCCCGTGGTAGTAGACAATACCTTTTCAACTCCTTATTTGCAGCAGCCGCTGAAGCTTGGATGCGACTTAGTTATTCATAGCGCAACTAAATTTATTGGTGGACACGGAGATGTTGTGGCAGGAATTGTAGTAGGGGACAAAGAGGTTATTTCCGTACTGCGCAAAACAACGCAAAAAGATATTGGAGGTATTCTTTCACCATTTGATGCGTGGCTGTTACTCCGAGGCTTAAAAACGCTGGCCGTTCGAATGGATCGCCACTGTGAGAATGCTGAACATATCGCAAAACAATTAAGTCTCCATCCCAAAGTAAAAGCCGTTTATTATCCAGGGGATAAAAACAGCACTGCTTATTCTCTCATGAAAAAGCAAATGAAAAAAGGAGGGGGGCTTCTCTCTTTTGAAGTGGAAGGCGGTTATAAAGAAACCGTAAAAGTGGTGAATCAGCTTAAGCTCATTTCCATCGCGGTGAGTCTTGGCGATGCTGAAACACTTATTCAGCATCCTGCCTCGATGACGCATGCAGTTGTGCCGGAAGAAGCTCGAAAAGAAATGGGCATCTCAAATGAACTTCTTCGTTTATCAGTTGGGCTGGAAGCTTGGGAAGATATTATGAGAGATTTACAGCAGGCATTAGATAGTATATAAAAAACAGCGCTTGGAGGAATTTCAAGCGCTGTTTTTTATGTTAACCGTATGTAGTTGTAGTTACTCATACCTCCTTCTTTGCCAGTGGAACTTTATCTGCATCTCTAGACAAATGTCCTAGACAGAAGGGGTGCCTTTCAATAGACTAGAGGTTATCTGTGAAAATACAATATTTAGGTAAGGAAGGTGCTCTGCTATTATGCTTCATAATCCAACTGGAAAAAAACGTCTAGGATTGGCGTTTCTTCTCAGCACGCTTGCGATATTAGGTCCGCTTAATATCGATATGTATTTGCCAAGTTTTCCTGCTATTGCTGATCATTTAGATGCGCGAGCTTCACTTGTACAGCTTAGCTTAACATCGTGTTTACTAGGACTTGCCGTTGGTCAAATCGTGATTGGTCCAATCAGTGATGCAAAGGGACGAAAAGGACCTTTACTCATCTCCATCTCTTTATTTATGTTATCGTCATTGCTCTGTGCACTGGCTCCTACTATCACGGCTTTAGTTATCGCACGCTTTTTGCAGGGGTTTACGGCTTCGGCAGGAGTTGTTCTTTCTCGCGCCATTGTCAGAGACGTTTTTAGCGGAAGAGAACTTACGAAGTTTTTTGCTCTGTTAATGGTTATCAATGCCTTTGCACCAATGATAGCACCAATGGCCGGAGGTGCTATTTTACTTCTTCCTTTTGCAAGCTGGCATACTATTTTCTTGTTTTTAAGTTTAATAGGTCTTTTAATTGTTTTAACAATCTCAATGCGTTTAAAAGAAACTTTGCCCATTGAAAATAGAACACCAAGTTCAATTGGTCATTCTGTTCGCACAATGGGCAGTTTATTACAAGATCGTTCTTTTATTGGGTATGCCCTAATTATCGGACTGGTCCATGGAGGAAGCTTTGCTTATGTATCAGGCACTCCATTTGTCTATCAAGGGATATACCATGTTTCTCCGCAAGTTTTTAGCATTTTGTTTGGTATTAACGGCTTGGCTATTGTGACTGGAAGCTTTATTATTGGGCGCTTTAGCGGAATTATCCATGAAAGAAGCCTGCTTCGCATTGCCGTGATTACGGCTGTAAGTGCTACTAGCGTACTTCTTATCATGACTATGCTTAAAGGACCGCTTGCTACGATTGTTATTCCCATTTTTATTTACATGATCTCTATAGGAATGACGATCACAGGCTCGGTGACATTGGCAATGAAAAATCAAGGACATAGAGCAGGGAGTGCGAGTGCCGTGTTAGGTATGCTTCCATTAACTTTAGGATCAATTGTTTCTCCTTTAGTAGGGATTAACGAAACAACAGCGATTCCGATGGCTGCTATCTTATTTAGTACGGCGCTTTTAGGTTTTGTAGCTTTCTTTACGTTAACTAAAAACAAGAAAGAAGCAGAAAAGTGCGAAGTTAACGAGTTTAAAACGGAGGTTTCTCCGTAATCGCTTTTTGGATTGTTTTAAAAGCATCACTCCTTTGTGAAAAGGAGTGATGCAAATTTATTCAAGTATTGGATAATATATGCTAAGCTTAGGGCATGATCGAAAGGAGTGGATAATAATGAGTAAAGTAATTCCTGAAATAACCCTTAATGACGGGGTAACCTTGCCTGCTATAGGTTTTGGTACATACAAGCTTAACGGAAATGAAGGAGTCAGCGCTATAACGAGTGCGATTGATGTAGGGTATCGTTTAATCGATACTGCTTATAATTACGAAAATGAAGGCACTGTGGGGCAAGCTCTCCGAAAAACACCGGTTTCTAGACAAGAACTATTTGTTACCTCTAAACTCCCAGGGCGATACCATACGTATGACAAAGCAATTCCTACCGTTCAAGAATCTTTATATCGGGCGAATTTAGACTATTACGATTTGTATCTTATTCATTGGCCTAATCCTAAACAAGATCATTATGTAGAAGCTTGGCAAGCACTGATTGATGCGAAGCGCTGGGGCTTGATTCGTTCAATTGGTGTTTGTAATTTTCTTCCCGAGCATATTGAGCGCTTGGAAAAAGAGACCGGCATTTTACCAAGCATCAATCAAATAGAACTGCATCCTTTTTTTAATCAACATCAATATCGAAATTGGTATCAAGAGAAAAACATTCAAATTGAATCTTGGAGTCCACTAGGACGAGCGAGTGCTGTTTTAGAAAATGAAACAATTAAACAAATTGCAGACCGTCATAATAAGACAGTTTCACAAGTGATTTTGCGATGGCATTATCAGCTAGGCGCCATTTCAATCCCAAAATCGTCATCTCGCAAGCGGCAGCTTGAAAACATATCGATTTTTTCATTTTCTTTAGATGAAACGGAGATGAATATGCTTTCAGAATTGAACCGCGAAGATGGAAGACTTAATAATCAAGACCCCGCTGCCTATGAAGAATTTTAACGATAAGGCCTCACTTATTTTTTAAGTGAGGCTTTTCTTCTAAGATTTTTAGTTATGTAAGCTTGAAAATAGTCCGTTTAGTTCTAACGATTGTAAGAGAAAATGTGTTAAAATATTCCGAAAAAAGGAGTGGTGAACCATGGAAAAAGTAGTAAAAGCGATTCAAGACGAATATCCGGATGATTTTGCATGGTGTTACGGCTGCGGCCGATTAAATCAAGACGGCTATCATTTTCGGACAGGATGGCTAGGAGAAAAAACAATTACCCTTTATACACCTAAGCCTGAACATACAGCTATACCAGGATTTGTATATGGCGGACTTCTTGCATCACTGATTGATTGTCATGGAACAGGCTCTGCATCTCTTGCTCTATACCGTAAAAATGGCTGCGAAATAGGAGATTCAGCAGAGCCGCCGCGGTTTGTTACCGGTTCTCTCCACGTAGATTTTAAAAAACCAACGCCACAGGGTGAAGTACTAAAAGCGATAGGAACCGTTGAAGAAATTCACCCGAAGAAATGGAGAGTTAAAACAGAAGTATACGCGAATGACATTATTGTTGCGACCGGAGAAGTTGTGGCAGTTGTTATGCCAAATACGTTTAAACGCCAAGAAGACTAAAAAATGCAAAACAGTTACATAAAAGAGGAGGAAAAGGTATGGGTAAATGTAATTTAGACCACTCGGTAGAAGATGTACATCAGAAGTTTAATTCGCAGTCACAGTGGCTGCCAGAAGATATTCGTTCATTATTTCATGAGTTTCTCGTGCGAAACCCTTCGCAAACAACATTAAACGAGATGTTTCATTTGCTGAAGAAATATGAGTTGGTTGATGAACAAGAAAGAAAAGAGCGAGATCGAAAAATCAAATGGCTGATATTAAATAAAGAAGATACGAAGATTTAATTTTTTAAGTGTCATAGATTTAGCCAGGTGAAGTTATTTGAAACATGTACAAAAAGAGGATGGAACATGAATGTTTTAGTTAAAGGAAGGTCCGAACAACGTATCATTCGGATCTTTCCATTGTTTTAGTTATGTCTCAATCTCTTTTTATAGATTAGAAATAATCTAGGGTAATTATAAAACTACCACCACTTAAACCCATCTTCTTCTAACAAATGCTTTGAAGCTGTTGGTCCCATTGTACCAGCAGAGTAAAAATGAAGAGGAAAGTCCTCATTGTTAAAAGCTTCTAAAATAGGCTGCACCCATTTCCAAGATAATTCAACTTCTTCCCAATGAGCAAAAAACGTGGAGTCTCCCTGTAGAGCATCAAATAACAGCAGTTCATAAGCTTCTGGTACTTCTTTTTGATTTGTGGAGAAATTGATAAAAATAGGTTCGATTTTATTGCCATTCAAAGGATTTTTGCTGTTTAATTGCAGCGAAATACCTTCATTTGGGCTGATTTCGACAACTAAAAGGTTAGGAATGATTTCATCGGCTGTATAAACCTCCTTTAAAGGATGTTTAAATTCAATGACGATACGCGTGCATTTTTTACTCATTCTTTTTCCCGTGCGAAGATAGAAAGGCACTCCTTTCCAAAGCTCATGATCAATCCATACCCGGACTGCTATAAATGTGTCATTGACGGAAGCAGCATTGATGCCGGGCTCTTCTTTATATCCTATAACGGAACAATTTTGGATTTTTCCCGCTTTGTATTGACCTCTTATGACGTTCGAATGGATAACCTCTTTTTGTAGAGGGCGAAGGCTTTTCATAATTTTTATCTTTTGTTGGCGAGTCTTTGCGATGTTAAGTGTCTTTGGCAGCTGCATGGCAGTCATCATAAGCATTTGAAGCATATGGTTTTGGAACATATCCCTAATTGCACCGGACTGATCATAGTAAGGCGCTCTTTCTTCTACACCAACTGTTTCACTAGCTGTAATTTGGACATTTGCAACGTAGTGATGATTCCATAGTGCTTGTAAAATAGGGTTTGCAGCTGCTAGAGCCTCCAAATTTTGAATCATTGGTTTTCCCAGATAGTGGTCGATACGATAAATCTCTTCTTCATTGAACGTTTCAGTAAGCTTTTGATTTAACACTTGAGCAGATTGTAAATCGTGTCCGAAAGGCTTTTCGATAATAAGACGTTTCCAGCCTTTTGTAGATCCTAATCCGCCGCTATTTATATTTGAAGCAATAACGTCTACAAATTCAGGAGCCACTGATAAATAGAAAAGACGATTTTCAGGAATATTTAATTCTGCTTCACCTTCTTGAATAGCATGCAGCAACTGGTCATATCCATCACTGTTGGTAACATCCATTTTATGATAGCGAACTGTCTTAAGAAATTCTTTTATCTTGGATTCACCTTGGCTAAAGCGCCTTGAAAAAGTCTTTACGGATTCTCCTACATATATTTGAAAGGCATCATTAGACCAGTTGCTTCTACCCGTACCAATAATAGAAAAGGAAGAAGGCAGCTTTTTATCTAAAAATAAATTATATAACGCAGGAAAAATTTTTCTTTTAGCTAAATCTCCTGTTGCTCCAAATAAGATAAAGGTCATGGAATCCACTTCTAACGCTTGTGGTAAATGAGACTTGAGACAATTATCACGTGAACGAGCTACGCTGTCCAATTGATCTCCTCCTTTATTTTAACGGTCTATTGCAGTGAATATAGTCTTTTACCATCTTTACAGATTACAGTATAGAAGGTACAATTTTCCTTTATAAGTAGACACTTTATTTTCATATAGTGTCTAAAACTATACTATTACGCATAAAAAGGGAGGAAAAAGGATTGAGCAGACTTTTTAGCAAAACGTTTAACTGTGAAAAGGAATTAACGTTGACGATTATTGGAGGCAAGTGGAAAATGTTGATTATGTGGCATCTAGGAAAAGAAGGAACAAAGCGATTTGGTGAGTTAAAATCTATGATGCCGGGAATTACTCAGCGAATGTTAGTAAGTCAGCTGCGAGAATTAGAAGAAGATCAAATCGTTCACCGAAAAGTCTATCCGGTTGTACCTCCAAAAGTTGAATATTCCTTGACTGAGCACGGGAGAAGCTTGATGCCCATTCTTGAAAGCATGGACGAGTGGGGAAAAAATTATATGGAAACCTTTATAGAACCTGAAATGAATAACTCCACACATATGGGATAAAATCTTTTCTTGAGAAGGTTACAAAAACGCCTTTATTATTCAGAATTTTCTAAAATAAATACAAGTGATAAGATACACCGAAGCATCCATAGTATATTTTTAGTGACTATATGTTTTAAAAGTGCCTACTTTTTTTTAAAAAGTAACGGTTTTACAATGAATTCATGCTAGGCAACCCCATTTAATGAAGGAGTGAAGCAGGTATGGAACTTCAATTAGCATTGGATCTTGTAAATATTTCAGAGGCAAAAGAAGTAGTGCAGGAGGTTCAAGAGTATATCGATATTGTAGAAATTGGTACTCCGGTTGTGATTAACGAAGGGCTAAAAGCAGTCAAAGAAATCAAGGAAGCATTTCCGTCTTTAAAGGTATTAGCTGATTTGAAAATTATGGATGCAGGTGCTTATGAAGTCATGAAAGCTTCTGAAGCGGGTGCTAGTATTATTACCATACTTGGCGCTACTAACGATTCGACTATAAAAGGCGCTGTAGAAGAGGCCAAAAAACAAGGAACACAAATTCTTGTCGATATGATTAATGTAAAAAACCTTGAACAACGTGCAAAAGAAGTCGATGCACTCGGTGTTGACTATATTTGTGTACACACAGGGTATGATCTTCAAGCTGAAGGAGAAACCCCGTTCGAGCAGCTTCAAACGATTAAACGAGTTGTGAAAAATGCAAAAACAGCGGTGGCAGGAGGTATTAAACTGAATACACTTCCTGAAGTCGTGCAGTCACAGCCGGATCTTGTGATTGTAGGAGGGGGGATTACAAGTGAAAAAGACAAAAGAAACGTTGCAGAAGAAATGAAAAAAGTAGTCAAACAAGCAACTTTGGTCTAAAAATAAGCAAAAGTATTTAAGCCTTCAAAATTAATTAATCGGTAAATGGTTTAAAAAGAAGATAGCTAAGTTATTTTAGCTATCTTCTTTCCGCCATTTTTGGTATAACCATTCATTGATAAGTGTCATTTTGACAGATAGATAGTTTCTTTAAAATTCGTTATTCGAAAGAAAAAAACGGCGATTTTTCTGGGATTTTAAAGTTAAGAAAGCGTTATCCGAACATTAGCGGAAGAAAGGGAAAAAAATCTATGTCACACTTTTTGACAAAATACTTTGAAAATTATGAATATTAAAAATATAATTAACTATCGACAATATTTAACATCTTCAAACCAAAAAAGGAGGGAGATATAAAGTGATGGAACATAAGAGGATAGTAGTGATAGGAGCTGGAATTGTCGGGTGCAGCATTGCCTACTATTTAAGTAAAATGGGGCAACGAAACATAACAGTGATTGAGCAAGGCCCTTTGCTAGAAACAGGAGGATCTACTTCTCACGCTCCGGGGCTTGTATTTCAGCTTAGCTTTTCAAAAATCCTGACAACACTAGCTTCTCAAACAGTCGAGACCTTTAAAGAGTTGAGTACAGATGAACAGCGCTCGTTTTATCCTGTCGGCAGTTTAGAAGTTGCCCGTACACCAGAGCGATTAGAAGATCTAAAGAGAAAGGCTGGTGTTGCCAGCTCATGGGGAATCGAAGCTTTTCTTCTTTCACCGCAGGAATGCGCGGAAAAAAATTCGTTGATTTGTCCTGATCGTATTTGCGGAGGTCTCTATGTTCCGTCAGACGGTATTGCTAAACCTTTGCATGCCGTTGATAAAATGACTCGTTTTTCTAAAGAGTGCGGAGTAGAGTTTTACGGTCATACAGAAGTGACGGATATTGAAGTGACAAAGGGTCAAGTAAAAGCAGTGTACACAAGTGTCGGGAAATTCGAAGCAGATTTAATCGTATGCTGTGCTGGATTTTGGGGACCTCGCATCGGAGAAATGGTCGGTGTAACGATCCCTCTTCAGCCAATGGCTCATCAATATGTGTTTACAAATGATTTACTTGAGTTGAACGGAGAAACGGAAGAAGCCGCCACTCCTCTTATTCGAGATCAAGATAATTCAATTTATTTTCGTCAAGTAGAAAAAGGGCTTGGGATTGGATCATATCAGCATGAGCCGTTTCCAGTTGAACTCAGTGATATTACAAAATACGGAGAAACAAAAGAAATGCCTTCTGTTAAACCTTTTACACCAAAAGATTTTGAAAAACCGTGGGAAGATTCAATAGAGTTAATTCCGACATTAAAACAAACGGGAATAAAAAAAGGAATGAACGGCATTTTTTCATTCACGCCCGATGGTATGCCGCTGCTTGGTGAATCACAAACGGTACAGGGATTTTGGGTAGCAGAAGCTATATGGGTAACGCACTCTGCAGGTGTCGCAAAACAAATGGCTGAATGGATGATGAATGGTGCGCCGACTGTGGATTTAGAGCTATGCGACATTAATCGTTTCGATACGTATGCATGCAGCCCTGCTTATTACAAACAGCGGTCTATTGAAGAGTATGAAGAGGTTTATAGTATTCACCATCCATTTATGCAGCGAAAAGTATCGCGAAACATGCGCGTGAGTCCATTTTATATGCGTCAACAAGAACTGAAAGCTTATTTTAATGAAAAAGCAGGATGGGAGCAGCCACAGTGGTATGAAGCTAACTATCCGCTTATATCTACTTATGAAAAGATGATGGTAATAAGAAATGGATGGGCTGCTGAATATTGGTCACCAATTATTGAAGCTGAACATTTGCATACTCGTCAGCACGCAGCTCTTTACGATACAACGGCAGCAAAGAAAAGGTTAGAAATTAAAGGAGAAGGAGCTCTCCAGTTTTTACAGAAGCTAACGACAGGAAATATAGACATTGCAGTAGGTCAAAGCATACGCACGTGTATGTTGCATGAGCGAGGCGGCATAAAAGATCAAATAACGGTTATTCGCAAAAATATATCCACTTTCTTGATTGTTTGTACGGGAGCTGTAGAAGCAAGCTGGATTCAAAAACACGTGCCACACAGCGATCAAGTTGTTTTTCAAGATGTAACGTCAGGGACATGCAGTTTAGCATTAATTGGCCCTAAAGCTACAGGAGTAATGAAGTCCATGGTTCAACGCTCAGACCTTGGCAACACTTGGATTGAAGGGCAAGCGAAAACGCTGTTTATCGAAAATGTTTCAGTCCTTGCTCTGCGTGATTCCTGCGGGGGAATGGAGAGATGGGAATTAATTACGACTTCCGATCAAGGTCTGAATTTATGGGATTTATTAATGGAAGAAGGACAGCCTTATCAGCTGATTGCTGGGGGAGACCGAGCTCTTGAAAACCTTCGAATTGAATCTTTTTCGTTAAAAAGCGGGAAAGACTTTTGGAGCGAACATCATCCATATGAAGTCGACCTTCATGAAATGGTTGATTTAACAAAACCAGTTTTTATTGGAAAAGAGGCATTGCTTGATCGTCAGCGAAAAGATTCTGAAACAGTATTAGCGACGCTCATATTAGATGATCCTTCAGTGATAGTAATGGGATATGAACCGGTCTTTTATGGAGAAACGGCCCTCGGATTTGTGACAAGTGCTGGCTATTCATACAGCTTAGGCAAAGGAATTGTACACACCTTATTATCTCAAGCTGTAAATGAAGAAATGGTTTTAGAAGTTGAATACTTTGGTCAGCGTTATAAAGCAGCAATGATGACACACTCCCCAGCGGTAGTTTAATTGATCAATCGAAAGGCAGGAGGAATGCAGATGTCAACACATTATGATGTCATTATTATCGGATTAGGAGCTATGGGGAGTACGGCTGCTTATCAGCTCGCCAAAAAAGGGCAGCGGGTATTGGGGTTAGAACAATACGGTCCTGCTCATGATCTAGGATCGAGTCACGGCGGTTCTAGAATTATTCGGCAGTCGTATTTTGAAGACCCTGCTTATGTTCCATTGTTGCTTCGCGCCTACGAATTGTGGAATGAAATTGAAAGAGAAAGCGGTCAAGAAATTTTTACGGTTACCGGTGGACTTATGATGGGACCTCCTGAAAGCTTGACGGTTTCTGGAAGCATCGAAAGCTCTAAACAGTGGAATCTTGCGTATGAGATTCTAGAAGCAAAGGATATTTACAAACGGTTTCCGGTATTTACACCTTCACCTGCTACGGTTGCTCTATATGAAGAAAAAGCTGGATTCGTTAGGCCGGAAGCAAGCGTATATACTCACCTTCTTCAAGCAGAAAAATACGGAGCTGAGCTTCATTTTTTTGAAGAAGTGGTGTCGTGGGAAGCCCATCCTTCTGGTGAAGGCGTGCGTGTTGTAACAGCTAATGGAATATATGAAGCTGGAAAAATCATTATTTCTGCAGGCGCCTGGGCACCCGATTTATTACGGGAATTAGGTGTTAGCTTACAAGTAGAGCGTCATGTGCAAATGTTTTTTGAACCAACACAAGGAATAGACGTTTTTTCAGTGGGAAAACAGCCGATTTATATTTGGGAAGCAGATGATTATGTACAGTTGTATGGTTTCCCTTCTTTTGGATTAAAGGCTGAAGGAGCAAAAGTGGCGTTTTTCCGAAAAGGAACGGCGTGTACGCCGGAAACGATTGATCGAAATATATATGAAGATGAAGTGAACATGATGCGGCACTATCTAGCTCAAGGTCTTCCGCAGCTCAACGGTCGGTTTTTACAAGGGAAAACGTGCATGTATACCAATACACCAGATGAACATTTTGTCATTTCGCTGCATCCTGAATATCCTCAAGTAGCAATTGCAGCGGGATTTTCCGGACATGGTTTTAAGTTTGCAAGCGTAGTAGGAGAGATTTTAGCAGATTTAGTGACAGAGGGAAAAACCAATCACCCAATTGATTTGTTTGCTCCGCAGCGATTTGCGGCGAACAAAATAGTATAAATCGTCGTCAGCTCTTGCGAATGGTTCTATTTAAATGTTTCTAAAGAAGCGAAGGAGGAATAGCAGATGGTTATGGAACATGGTTTAGTAAATGATAATGGGAGACTTGAGCCCACGTTGAAAGGAGAGCTGTATACATCTTCGGACATTTTTAAGTTAGAAAAAGATCATATATTTTCTAAATCATGGAGTTTAGTTGCATTTGAATACGAAATAGCAGAACCAGGACAATATATTACGACGAGAGTTGAAGGCGAAAATATTTTAATTACTAGAGGAAAAGACCATATACTGCGAGGATTTTTAAACGTATGTCGGCATCGAGGAGCTAAGCTGTGCAGCCAAGCATCCGGTAAAGCAGGGGTCATTCGCTGTCCGTATCATTCGTGGAGCTATAGCTTAGATGGTGATTTAGTAGGTGTTCCTAACACAAGCCACTGTCGAGAAGAACTCGTGCATAACGAAAGTTACGGACTAACATCCGTTCACATTGAAGTGTGGCACGGCATGGTTTGGGTTAATTTATCAGACAATCCGATATCTGTTGAATATCAGCTAGATGCACAAATTTTTGATCGTTTTGGAGAGCTTTATACGTTTGCTAGGTATGAAATTCAAAATTTAAAATCCGCTCATCGTGAAGAGTACGAAGTCGAGGCAAACTGGAAGCTTATTGTAGAAAACTTTCAAGAGTGTTATCACTGTTCCTCTATTCACCCTGAACTTACGGCAACGCTCCCTGAATTTCGTTCGGGAGTCGGCACTCAAAATTCAGTAGGGGGTGGAGCTAAGTTTGGCAATGAGTTAGAAGGTTTTTCAATTAGCGGGAAAGGAAGCCGTCCTATGTTAAAAGGGTTGCTTCCTGAAGATGACCGCACGTATTTTGGCATTACCGTTCTGCCGCTTGTATTTATCAACTTAACACCGGATCACGTTATTATTCATCGTATTATTCCAATCAGTGCAGAAAAGTCCAAAGTAATTTGCGAATGGTTATTCGACCCGGAAGAAATGGCTAAGCCTGATTTTGACCCAAAAGATGCCGTGGAATTATTTCACCGCGTTAATTTACAAGATTTTGAAGCGTGTGAGTGGTGTCAAGAAAATATGAGCTCAAAATCTTATAAAGAAGGAGGGATTTTAGTACCTATCGAACAGCACGTTTCGCATTTTTACAATTATGTATTAGAAGCAATCGGTATGAAGGTCGAATAGTAAATAGAAGCGGTCTGGCACATTATCTCGGTGTGCCAGACCATCTCTAACAATCTACTTTAAAAATAAGGGGGAAATAAATTGAGTACAAGCTCTAAACTAACAGAACCCATTATCCGCGTTACCGATGTTTCAAAAGTGTTTGGCCGTCAAAAAGAACAGGCTCTTAAGCTGAGAGAGTCTGGACAAAGTAAATATGAAGTCGAACAAGCTACTAAGACAACCGTTGCTATTTACAATTCTCATTTCGAAGTGAAAAAGGGAGAAACCTTTGTGTTAATTGGATTATCAGGAAGCGGTAAATCTACTTTACTTCGATGTTTGAACGGACTTATAGAACCAACAGAAGGGACGGTATATCTAGAAAATACAGATATTTCTCATATGCCAAAAAGACAGCTTCAGCAAGTACGAAGAAATAAAATTGGAATGGTATTCCAAAATGTAGGCCTTCTTCCAAACCGCACCGTAATTGACAACATTACGTTCGGTCTAGAAATTCAAGGCGTATCAGCAAGCGAAAGGGAAAAGCGAGGGAAAGAGGCGCTTGAAATGGTGGGGTTAAATGGACAAGCTTATAAAAGAATTTATGAATTATCAGGAGGTATGCAGCAGCGGGTTGGATTAGCGAGAGCCCTTGCTTCTGAACAAGAGATTTTGCTGATGGATGAGCCTTTTTCGGCGTTAGATCCTCTTATTCGAAGAGATATGCAAAAGCTATTTCTTGATATTCAAGGAGAAGTACAAAAAACAGTTATCTTTGTAACGCATGATCTAGATGAAGCATTAACTTTAGGGCACCGGGCTGCCGTAATGAAAGACGGAGAGATTGTACAGCTTGGAACGGCTGAAGATATTTTAAGTCAACCCGCAACCGATTATGTAAAACTGCTTGTTCAAGACGTTAATTACGGCAAAATCCGCCTTGCTAAAGACGCTGTTATTCCGGTAGAAACGGCTGCCTATGAGTATGAATCACCACAAGTTATATTAAGAAGAATGAGAACCAGTCATTTATCTACGATTTTTGTTCTTGATAGTTCTGACCGCTTATTAGGTATGATGAGCATCTATACAGTGATGGAGCTTATTGAAGCTCATAAGCATGATTTAAAAGGAAAAGCATTGACACAGCCGCATTGCGTCAATCCTGATATGTCTTTACAAGAAATGATTCCTCTATTTACAGACAGTCATTCGCCTGTAGTCATTGTTGATAATCATCATCGCCTACAAGGTATGATTTCCCCGAGTACTCTTATTGCAAATCTCACTGAACGTATTGCAGTGACCGAGCAGCAAGAAGTTAAATCATATCAAGTGGAGGTTCGATAAATATGATGGTGAATGCTGCGATGATTCCTCGTATTCCTTTAGATAAATGGGCAAATTCATTTGTTGATTACATGATTGATAGTTTTTCAGGTGTATTTACTGGAATCAACCAGATAATGACCAGTTTAATCAGCAGCCTTGAATGGGCATTGACAGCCTCTCCTCCGCTAGTAACTGTCCTTGTTTTTGTTCTATTAGCGCTATGGTTGACAGATTGGAAGATAGCTGCATTTACGTGTTTTGGGTTACTTCTTATTATTAGCTTGGATTTATGGGAAGCATCAATGCTGACCTTATCTCTCGTTTTAGCTTCTACGATTATCTCACTTTTATTCGGCGTTCCTTTAGGCATATTATCACACCGCTTTAACAAAGTGGGGGCAGTCATAAAGCCTATTCTTGATATTATGCAAACGATGCCTGCTTTTGTTTACTTAATTCCTTCCGTACTTTTATTTGGATTAGGGAATGTTACAGCTCTTATTGCTACGTTTATTTTCGCAATGCCGCCTGCCGTTCGTCTGACGCTGCTTGGGCTTCAGCAAGTTCCGCACACCACTTTAGAAGCAGCGGAAGCTTTTGGAGCGACAGAATGGCAAAAATTAATTAAAGTCCAGCTGCCGCTCGCTTTGCCTATGATTATGTCGGGTGTAAACCAAGTTATTATGCTATCACTTTCGATGGTTGTTATTTCTTCCATGGTCGGTGCGGGAGGCCTAGGTGCAGAGGTATTACGAAGCATCAGTATGCTGGATGTAGGCTTAGGGTTTATCGGTGGGATTGCGGTTGTTATTATTGCCGTTATCTTAGATCGTTTAACGCATCTTTCTACTCGAAAAAGCCAAGATATTCAATCAAGCAAATAAAATGGATAAAGGTGGGATTAGATGAAACATTCAAAAAAAATTTCTTTTATTATGCTAACAATCGTCGTCATGCTGCTTGTCTCTGCATGCGGAAATAGCAATACGGCAAGCGGCACGACGACTAAAAAAGAAATTACAATTGGGTACATACCATGGGACGAAGCCGTAGCCGTTACGTTTTTATGGAAGGAATTATTAGAGGAAAAAGGCTATAAAGTTAAAGCAGTTCAAAGTGACGTAGCCCCGCTTTTCTCAGGAGTTGCTCAAGGAAATATTGATTTATTTTTGGATGTATGGATGCCTACTACCCATAGTTCTTACATGAAAAGATTCGGAAAACAAGTAGACGTTCTCGGCACTTGGTACGATCAAGCAGACAGCGGATTAGCCGTTCCCGACTATGTAGACGCGCAGTCGATAGGTGATTTAAAAAATAAGAAAGAAGAGTTTAACGGAAAGATTATTAGCATTGAACCGGGATCTGGAATCAATGGTCTTACGAAAGACCATGCCATGCCCAGCTATGGGTTAACAGACTGGAATTTAGTAGAGAGCAGTACAGCTGCGATGCTATCGGAATTGGATAAAGCCATTGCTAATAAAGAACCTATTGTTGTTACGTTATGGCGCCCGCACTGGGCTTTTGAAAAGTATAATCTCAGATACTTAAAAGATCCCAAAAATACGATGAATCCAACTGGACCTGAGAAAATACAGTCAATCAGTAAAAAAGCTTTTAAGGAAGATTATCCAGAAGCAGCAAAGTGGCTTAAAGATTTTTCGATTAGCGCTGATCAATTGGCATCATTAGAATCAGAAATTAACAGTGCAAAAGACGAAACAAAAGGCGTGAAAAACTGGATTTCTAAAAATAAGAAAGTGACGGAAAGCTGGGTAAAGTAATAAAAAGGCTGTCTCTTAGGCAAGTTATTGACTAAGAGGCATTTTTTTGTGGTGATATACCTATTTTTGTATAAAGCTTATCTCTTTTATGGAAATGGGCATCCTACATTAAAAGGATGGTGAAAGGCAGTGGCAATCGATAGAATCTGTACAATCGGACCTGTTAGTAATAAGAAAGATGTACTAGAGAGACTGTTGGAAAAAGGAATGACAATTGCTCGGCTGAATTTATCTCATGGGTCGCATGAAAGTCATAAAACAATTATAGATACGTTAAGATCTTTAAATTCCTCTATTCAAATTTTAGGAGATTTACAAGGTCCTAAAATTAGACTTGGAGTGATAAAGTCAAAAGAAATAGTGTTAAAAGAAGGCGCATCTTTTATTTTATATACAGAGCAGATGTCAGGAAATGAAAAAGGAGCCAGCGTTGACTATAAGGGTATCGTGAAGGATGTTCAAACAGGAAGCAAAATCTTAATCAATGACGGTCAAGTAGAACTGGCTGTTGAAGGAGTAGAAGAAGATACACTTGTCACAAAGGTAAAAAAGGGCGGATCTATTTCGTCTCATAAAGGCGTGAATTTGCCAGGTGCTCGCGTCGGTTTGCCGGCCATTACTGAAAAAGACAAAAAAGACATCGTATTCTTATTGAAAGAAAAAGTAGATTTTCTTGCTTGTTCGTTCGTAAGAACCCCTGAACATTTAAAAGACATTAAAGATTTTATCCATTTAAAACATCTAAATGCACCAAAGCTGATTGCGAAAGTGGAAACAATGGAAGCTATAGAAAATTTCAAGCAAATATGTGAAGAAGGCGATGGAATTATGATTGCACGAGGAGATTTAGGGGTAGAGCTACCGTATGAATGGATTCCTTTGCTCCAAAAAATATTAATTCATGAATGCAGCTTGCACGATAAATATGTGATCACCGCGACACAAATGCTTCAATCAATGGTGAGCAGCGCAATTCCTACAAGAGCCGAGGTGACGGATGTGTTTCAGGCAGTACTGGACGGCACGAATGCAGTGATGCTTTCTGCTGAAACAGCAGCTGGGAAATATCCGATTGAAAGCATGGAAACACTTTATAAAGTATCACATCTTGCTGAAACGCTTCAAAATAAAAGAGTTGCGAGCTCCGCAGAGATTTTGGCAATGTTAAAGAGCTCGAGATAAAAAGTACAGCAAGTAGATATGTAAGTTTAAAAAATATATTTAAATTAAAAAAAGTGGCAATGTTTTCTACTATCCAAGTACAATTCAATTAATGAATGCTTTGCATTTTGCATATAAGTATTTATACCTATGTTGTCATAATTTATGTGATTCCCCAAAGCATAAATTACTTTTCATTACCTTATTGTGTACAAATATATTATGAGATAAGCCCATGCCTGTACAGGCATGGGCTTATCTTTATATGGCGTTTTAAAACGTCAATTTCTAATTGGGGAATTAATCTTCACCTCTTGCACAATAAATATTCTTCTGTACAAAAATAGAGTGTATAATAGGAATGTTGACTTGATAGGAAAAAGAGAGAAGCCTTATCAAGCAAAGGAAGATGGAGTGGAGAGTGTGTACTGAAAGTGAAATTGTCCAGCGGCAAAAATAAACATGTTTTTCGAATGCTTCTAGAAGAATATCTAGAATGAAAGTAGGAACATTATGGAAAAGAAAATGAGGTTTGGCATCAAATCCAAAATTATTATTGGATATTTAATTGTTATTGTCTGTTTATTTATTGCATTTATTGTTTTAAACAGTCAAATTTCATCTTTGCAAAAAGAGCGAAATTTTATCATTGATCATGATATTGAAGTCCATGATCTGACCAATCGAATTGAAAAGCACCTGCTTGATATGGAAACCGGACAAAGAGGCTATATTATTACAGGAGAAGCGAGTTACTTAGAACCTTATAACAGTGCAGCAACAAGTTGGGAAAAAGATTATAATGCGCTGTATCAGCTTCTAAATAATAATCCAAATCAGCAGGAGAAACTGGAGAAGATTAAAGGAAGTATTCAAGACTGGATTGAAGCTGCTGGTGAACCGACCATTGCATTAAAAAAAGAAAATAATACAAAAGAGCTTCAGCAATTTTTTGAGAAAGATCCTGGGCGCCAGTATATGGACGATATACGCAGCCAGTTTACTTCTTTTAGAAATGTAGAGAAAAAATCGACTGAAACAAGAGCAACAGAGTTAGACGAGAAAAATCAAAAAATTAAAATTGGACTTTACGGTTTGCTGTTATTCGTTACGCTTATTTCACTTGCTATCGCTATTGTGTTGTCTAATTCTATTGTGAATACGATTAAAGAAGTTACGCAAACGATCAAACGAATTACGGCTTCAAAAGGCGAGTTAAAAGGAAGAATTAAAGTTCGATCTAATGATGAAATTAAAGATTTAGGGCTAGCCACGAACGCGTTGTTAGAAAATATTGAAGAGCGAAACTGGCTTCAAACGAACATTGCTCATGCTGTAACGATGTACCAAGGCATAGCATCGGTAGACAAGCTTGCGGAAAAATTTCTCTTTACGGTTTCAGAAATGACAGGAGCTTCTTTCGGAGCATTTTATGTTCGAGAGGAAAATGATAAAGGAAACTTATTCGTCAAACAAGCTGCTTTTGCAGATAGAAAAGGCGACGCGGGAAGAGAGAGCTTTTTGATAGGCGAAGGGCTCATTGGACAAGCTGCTTTAGAGAAAAGAACCTTTGTCATAAACGATGTACCTGACACGTACCAGCTCATTACTTCAGGATTAGGAGACGTAAAACCTAAGAGTATTTTTATTGTACCCGTCTTGTTTGAAGATGAAGTAATTGCTGTTATCGAGCTTGCATCGCTGCACGAGTTTACAGTTTTAGAGCAAGAACTTATTAGTCAAGTGATTGAAACGTTTGGTCTCACTATCAATGGCGTAATTAGACGTATGGAAATTGCTCGTCTATTAAAAGAATCTCAGGCGATGACAGAAGAGCTCCAAGCTCAGTCTGAAGAACTTCAAACACAATCAGAAGAACTGCAAATGCAGTCTGAAGAGCTGCGTATGATTAATGAACAGCTAGAAGAAAGAACAAAAGACGCAGAAGAAAAATCGTTTGAATTAGAGGCTGCAAAAGAAGATTTAGAAGAAAAAGCGCATCAGCTGGAGTTGAATTCTCAATATAAATCTGAATTTCTTGCTAATATGTCGCATGAGCTTCGAACACCACTTAACAGCATTCTTATTCTGTCTGAAATGCTTGAGGAAAACGCAGCTAAAACGCTATCTGAAGATGAAGAAGAATACGCTCGTATTATTCATTCTTCAGGAAAAGACTTGCTCGCGTTAATCAACGATATCTTGGATTTATCAAAAGTAGAGTCTGGAAAACTAGATATTTTACTAGCTGAGATGAATATGAGTGAGCTTCCAGATCAAATCGAACGTAATTTCAGCCACGTTGCTGAACAGAAAAACGTACAATTGAAAATTAATAAAGCACAAGATGTACCGGACATCATTCACACAGATGAAAAGAGATTCCAGCAAATTGTGAAAAATCTTTTATCAAATGCATTTAAATTTACGGAATCGGGATCTGTCACAGTATCCATTCAACGAGTAGCTGACCATCGTCTTACAACAGCTATGCGTACAGTTGATACGGATTGCTGGCTAGAAATAGCTGTAGCTGATACAGGGATTGGTATACCAAAAGAAAAGCATCAGCTTATCTTTGAAGCGTTTCAGCAGGCAGATGGAGCTACGGTCCGCAAGTACGGAGGAACAGGACTTGGCTTATCTATTTGCAGTGAGTTTGCAAAATTATTGGGCGGCTGGATTTCTCTAAGCAGTGAAGTAGGAAAAGGAAGTACGTTTACGCTATACCTTCCTAGCCTCTCTAATGGTCTTATTGACTATGAAAAAGTGAATTTTGCATATGAAGAAGTAGCGGTATCTGTAGAAGAAGCTGAACCTGAAGCAGAAATAACTGAAATTGATCATCCTGTACAACCAGTTGAATCTTCACTGCAAGATGGTGAAAATGTGTTTCAAGATAAGCGAGTGCTCATCGTAGATGATGACCAGCGCAACATCTTTGCCTTAAAAACTGCGCTAGCTAAACAAGGTATGACCATTATGACAGCTCATAACGGAATAGAGTGTCTTGAAATGATGGAAAATAGTGAACCATTTGATCTCATTTTAATGGATATTATGATGCCGCAAATGGATGGATATGAAGCCATGCAGAAAATTAGAGGAGAGCTAAAGCTCGTTGATTTGCCTATTATTGCATTAACCGCTAAAGCGATGAAAAACGATCGTGAAAAATGCTTGGAAGCTGGAGCTTCAGATTATATCAGTAAACCTTTAGATTTAAATCAGCTGTTCTCCGTTATGCGTGTATGGCTAGTAAATTAAGCGGGGTATGAAACATAAATGGATATGAAGCACCTAGATTTAAGTGAAGACTTAGTTATGAATAAAAAAACAGATTTAGAGATCGATTTACTGCTGACGGCTATTTATCGATTAACGGGATTCGATTTCAGACAGTACGCTAAATCTTCTATTTGTCGCCGAGTCTATAATCGAATGAAAATTGAACGTATTCCAACCGTGTCTCGATTGTTAGAAAAAGCGATTCACGAAGAAGAATTTATGAATCAGCTTTTAAATGATTTTTCAATAAATGTAACAGAGATGTTTCGCGATCCAAGCTTTTTTAAAGCATTTCGCACAAAAGTGATTCCGGTATTAAAGGATTATCCGGAAATTCGCATTTGGCACGCTGGCTGTGCAACGGGCGAAGAGGTATTTTCTATGGCGATTCTTTTAGAAGAAGAAGGGTTAATGGATAAAACGGTCATTTACGCAACCGATATGAACGAAGATGTATTAGAAAAAGCAAAACAAGGCGCCTTTTCTTTACGTAAAATGAAGTCATATACAAAAAATTATATTCAAGCCGGGGGAAAGAATGCCTTCTCGGAATATTATCAAACGGATCATCACTATGCATATTTTCATCCGTCGCTGTTAAAAAATATTATCTTTGCTCAGCATAATTTAGTCACGGATCAGTCATTTAATGAATTTCACGTCATCATTTGCCGAAACGTCCTTATTTATTTTACAGCTCAGCTGCAAAATCAAGTGTATAATTTATTTTCAGAAAGCCTGTGTGTAAAAGGGTTTCTTGGGCTTGGCGATAAAGAAACGCTTCGCTTTGCTGAGGGAGCAGCTTCTTATATTGAGTTTGCAGGGAACGAGCGCATCTATCAAAAGCAATAAAAAAAGACCTCATTTATGAGGTCTTTTTTATTATGCTTGTGCTTGAATCATAAGCACGCACATGTCATCAGGCTGATTTAACTTTTGTTCTTCTGAGAAAATTTCATTCATAAATGCCTGCGGATTTGTCCATTTTTGTTCAGTAAGTTGTTGAAGACGAAGAGCAGATTCATTTTCGCAAGGGCCCATCGATTCAAGAGCTCCGTCTGTAAATAGCAAAATTTGCACATCGTTCTCAAAGCTGACAACAGATTTCTGAACGTCCATTTCTTCAAAAAACCCTACAGGGCAGCTTCCTCGTTGAAGAGGAACGAGCGTATGTTCATCCACTAACATATAACCTTCTGGGTGTCCGGCATTCACATATTCTACTGTCTTAGCTTCCGTATCAATCACTAAATAAATAGCAGTGAAATAGTAAGGAATTTCATCTTTTTCGCTGTGCAATAATTCCATGTAGCGATTCAACTCTGTAATAACCTGCTCAGGGTCTATGAGGGACTTGATAGCTTCTCTGAGCACAGACGAAATAAACATACAAACAAGCGAGGCAGAGATGCCGTGCCCCATCATATCAAAAAGAATAATACCGTACCGGTGCTCGTCAATTTTGTGCCAATAGTACATATCACCCGCTAATTTAAAAGAAGGATAATATGAAACTTCCATTTGAATATCTTTCTCTCGTAAAGGGGGGCTGAGTAAGTTTTGCTGTACGTGCGTAGCTAAATCTAACTCAGTTTGAATTTTCTTTTCATGTTCCGTGTGCCAGTCAATTTCTGCTTTAAGGCGTAAGGCTACCCGCATACGAGCCAGCAGTTCCACTTTATTAATCGGCTTTGTGACGTAATCTGTTCCGCCAGCGTCTAGAGCTTCTACTAATTTGCTGCTGTCTTCTAGGGCTGTGACAAAGATAATTGGAATATGTTTTAAGCGTTCTACCTGTTGAATTCGCCTGCAGGCTTCGATTCCATCAATTTCGGGCATCATAATATCAAGTAAAATCAAATCGACCGAATTCGTTTTTGAGTTCTCATCGTCCAGGTTAAGATAGTCAAAAAGCGCATGGGCAGACGTAAGAGACACACAGTTATCGTAGCCAGCGCCTTTTAGAATTTTTTCAATCACAAATAGATTGACTTGATTGTCATCTACGAGAAGAATGGTCATGCTTTATTTCCCCTTATTATGTTTGAAGACTATTGATTGAGTATGTAGTTTTCAAGCATTTTTTATACTTTTTCTGTTTTTCTATTTATCTATTATACAGAAAACACAGCGTTTAGGGTATTTTTTAAGATTATTCTTTTCTATTAAAAAAGTCACTTGTCCCCAGAAAAGGAGACAAGTGACTTTTTATAGCAACTTGTATAACGCAAATATCCCGAAAGTCAGTACCACCGCTCCCGAAATACGATTTACCCAGATCAAGCTGTTATTCGTAAACTTCGACCGGGCAAGACTAATAGCAAAACTGAGCGAAAGCCACCAGCAGGCCGATCCTAAAAATACGCCTGCAACCATTGTCAGCGCAGAAGCAACATCAAATGCTGATTTACTAATGCCTACACCAGAAAACACGCCAATAAAAAATAAGATTGTCATTGGATTCGTAACCGTTAAAAAAAGAACGGATGTATACGAACGAAGCAACCCTTCTCCTTTAGCAGCAGCAGCGTGCTCTGCAGGTTGAGAACGAAAAGTTTGTACACCTAAATAGCATAAAAATAATCCCCCAATCAGCTGAAGCCAAATCTTTTGGGTTAATAAAAAGGTTGTAATGAACGTTAGGCCAAACGCAGCGATGCATCCATAAAGAGCATCTGCTGTAGCTGCTCCCAGCCCGGATACAAACCCGTGTAATCGCCCTTTAGATAACGTGCGATTGATGCATAAAATACCAATGGGACCGACGGGAGCAGCAACGGAAAAACCGATCACTAACCCCTTTAGAAAATAAAATAAGTTCATCTTTTACGTTGCTCCTATGAAGTTTTTCTTTAGTATAGTACAAAAGCAATTATGAATGAAGCTAATTTTGAGAAAGGTGTTAACGCATGTTTTTAGTCTGTTCGGGTACATCATAATGGTGTGATAGAAAACATTATTAGTGATTTTGTTTTAATCATTAAAAAGTTAAAAGACTAAATTATTTTACACAGAAAATTAAATGTAGTAAAATAATTCACTGTTACATATATAGAAAGATCTACCACTATAAAGTAGTCATTCGTAATGAGATGAAGAGAGGTTAGTCATCATGAGTAATCTGTTTGCAAAAAAAGATGTTAATAAGCTGTTAGAGGAAAATGCAGCAAAAGAATCAACTAAGACACTAGGGTTATTTGATGTTATTTTGATGGGAGTAGGAGCAACCATTGGGACAGGAGTTCTGGTTATAGCAGGACTAGTTGCCGCCAGGGATGCAGGGCCCTCGGTCTCCGTTTCATTTATTATTTCTGCAATAGCCTGTATTCTTGTTGCGTTGTGCTATGCAGAATTTGGTTCAGCTGTTCCAAGTTCGGGAGGCGCATATACATACATATATGTTTCACTAGGGAAATTTATAGCGCATTTAATAGGGTGGTCGATCGTAGGCTGCTATACGGTGTCTTTAGCGTCTGTAGCAGGAGGATGGTCTTCTTACGTGAATAACGTGCTTACTGAATTTGGTATCAGGCTTCCTGAATCGTTCACGGCCATACCAAGTGACGGAGGTATTATTAATCTTCCGGCAGTATTTATTGTCCTATGCATGTCGTTTTTATTAACACGAGGGGTAAAAGAAAGTAAAAAAATAAATAACTTAATGGTTTTAATCAAGATAGGTATTGTTCTTTTATTTGTAGCCGTCGGCGTCTTTTTTATTCATACAAATAACTGGCACCCATTTACTCCTTTTGGTGTGAAAGGGATCTTTGCAGGCGCAGCTTCCGTCTTTTTCGCTTATAACGGATTTGATGCCATTTCTACTTCGGCAGAAGAAGTGAAAAATCCCCAAAGAAACTTGCCGCTAGGTATTTTGATTGCACTAAGTGTTTGTGCAGTCATTTACGTAGTAATTGCATTAGTATTAACAGGAATGGTTTCTTATAAAGAGCTAAACGTAGGCGATGCGTTGTCATATGCGCTCAATAGTGTAGGACAAGAATGGGCAGCGCTCATTGTATCTATCGGAGCGGTTATTGGTATTATGGCCGTCGTATTTGCTTATTTGTTTGTCGTGCCCCGCATACTGATGTCAATGAGCCATGATGGATTATTGCCGTCTCTTTTTGCGAAAGTGAACCGAAAAAATAGCGAGCCTGTCATATCTACATGGCTTGTGGGGGCGTTAGGCGCGATCGTAGCTGGTTTTGTTGATTTAAAACAGCTGGCGGATTTAGCAAATATGCTAGCGATTGTTACGTTTGCTGCCGTTTCATTTTCAATTTTAGCTCTGCGAAAAACTCAGCCTAATTTAAAGCGCGGTTTCAAAGTACCTTTTGTACCGTTCATTCCAATTCTTGCTATTCTTTGCTGTATCTTTCTTATGTTTAACTTATCAATGGTAACGTGGATGTACTCAATCGGCTGGATGCTGATTGGCGTCTTTATTTACGTTGGATACGGGAGAAATAAAAAGAGCGTTTAGCAAAAAAAGACTCTAAGCCAACGAGCTAGAGTCTTTTTTGTGTATATATTTCTTTTGAAAGGATCTATGAACATAACGTAAAAACTAAAATTTTATTCGGGACATATGTCCTTTTTATTTTGGGAAGTGTTATTATTTAATAAAAAGAAACCGTTATGATGGAGAGGAAAACATGAGGGAAATTACGAGTGAGAAACAGCTGCTGGAGTATATAAATACTTATAGATTAGAGTCAGTTTTCAAGAAAGACTTACTACCGCATTTGTCACTGTATGATGTGGAGGCAGGAGAACGTCTTTGTTCTCAAGGAGACGTGTCTCATTGTTTGTACATACTGGTGAAAGGCAAGGTTAAAGTTTATACCATATCGCCCGAAGGCAAGACGCTTGTTCTTTCCTTTAAACAGCCCCTTGAAGTGATAGGCGATATTGAGTATGTACAGGATGTTGATATTATGAATACGGTTGAAGCCGTTTCACCTTTAGTTGTAATTGGTATACCATACAAACGATTAAAACAGCATGCGAGCGATGATCCACAGCTGCTGACGTTTTTACTGGAAATGCTCACAAAAAAGTTTTGCGCAAAATCGAACTCGCTCAGCTTTAATTTAATGTACCCAGTTGAAGTGCGGCTGGCTAGCTACTTGCTTTCTATTTTTTGTGAAGAATCGCATTTGGTTATGGATCAAAAAACAGAAAGCCTAAAAGATATAGCCAATTTAATCGGAACGACTTACCGGCATTTAAATCGTGTTCTTCAGAAATTTGTAGCGCAAGGAGTTATTGAAAAACAGAAAGGCTCTATTATTCTCAAAGATAAAGAAAAACTGAGCTGTCTAGCAAACGACAATATATACGAGTAGAAAAAGCAATAGATTAGTTGAAGGGGAGAGAGAAGAATGAAAACATACAGAACGCTTCTATTTGACATTGATAATACGCTTTTAGATTTTAACGCAGCCGAAGAGCAGGCTTTACAGCTTCTTTTTGCTAACCACGGTATTCCGCTGACTGATGAAAGCAAAAAACGTTATAGTTTGATAAACCAGGGGTTATGGACAGCTTTTGAAGAAAATAAAATAAGTCGTGAGCAAGTTGTAAATACTCGCTTTTCTACTCTATGTAAAGAATATGGAATAGAGAAAGACGGAAAGCTGCTTGAAGCAGAGTACCGAACGTATTTGAATAATGGTCATCAGCTAATTGACGGAGCTATTGAGGTAATTAAAAACCTGAGCAGTCACTATGAGTTATATGTTGTTACAAATGGCGTATCGGCTACACAATATAAGCGCCTTCAGGACTCAGGTCTATATCCTTATTTTAAAGAAGTATTTGTTTCAGAAGATACAGGTTTTCAAAAACCTATGAAGGAATATTTTGATTATGTTTTTTCACGTATAAAAGAGCTGTCCGTACATGAAACATTGATTGTTGGAGATTCTTTGAGTGCAGACATTCAAGGCGGGCAGCTAGCCGGTATTGATACGTGCTGGTTTAATCCTCAGGAAAAAAAGAATGATACAAATTGGAATTCTACCTATGAAATTGGAAGGCTTCAAGAGCTTTATAACCTGCTGAATGTAAATAATGAAGTAGCTTCGGTACAAGTGTAAAAGTGTATAAACGTTAGAAAACGCAAAAAGCGCCAACCCTGTTCTTTAAATAAAACGGGTTGGCGCTTTTTCTGTTTTATAGATTTCAAAGGGCTTAAAATACGCTAGGGATATCGGTCTAGGTACAGTAATCAATACAAATTTAAACAGTTTTATCCCAAAAGCAATAGGGTATTTTACCAATATCCCAGATAAAGTAAGTAACTAGGAGGTCGTAAAAGATGATTAATGGCAAAAGTTTATCTCGTTCAGGAAAGAGTTCATATAGAAGAGAAACAGCCGTTGGAAAAACAGGAATGGTAGCCAGTGCCCATCCAATTGCAACCGACGCCGGAGAACAGGTACTAAGAGCTGGAGGTAATGCAATTGATGCAGCAATTGCCGTTCAGTTTGGGCTCAACGTTGGAGAACCGATGATGACCGGTATTGGAGGCAGCGGCTTTTTTATGGTATACCACAATGAAAGCAAAACAACTAAAATTTTTGACGGGCATTCTCAGGCTCCTAAAGCAGCTTATCCGGAAATGTTTCTTGATGAAAATAAAGAAGTTATTCCGTTTAGAAAGCGTTCTACTCATGCAACGGCAATTGGAATTCCAGGGATTTTAAAGGCGATGGAAGCAGCTCGTAAAGAGTATGGAACAAAACCCCTTGCTGAATTAATTGAACCGGCTGCCAAAGCAGCAGAAGCGGGTGTGGAAACAAACTGGGTGCTTGGAGATATTTTAAAAACATATGCCTATCGACTAGGAGAACATGCTAAGCAGCTATATTCTCCAAACGGCAAGCCTATGCAAGAAGGAGATATGATTAATAAAAAAGATCTTGCTAAAACATTCCGCATTCTTCAAGAAAAAGGTATCGAGGCTTTTTATGAAGGTGAAATTGCAGAAGCCATTATTTCAACGATAAAAGAGCACGGCGGTTTTATGGAACTGTCAGATTTGAAAGAATACCAGATTAAGATTGATGAACCCGTGTGGGGAGATTATAAAGGATACCGAATTGCTTCTTCCAACATGCCTAGTGCAGGAGGAGCTACGGTGCTGCAAATTTTAAAGCTATTAGAGAACTTCGATGTGTCTCAGTACGACGTGAAATCGTGGGAAAAGTATTATTTGTTTGCAGAAGCTATGCGCATTGCATTTTCAGATAAAATTGCATTCTCTGGAGATCCAGCCTACAGTGACATTCCATTAAAAGGGCTTTTAAATGACGAATATATAAAGGAACGTCAAAAATTAATTAATTGGAAGCATAAAAATGAGAAAGTTGATTTTGGCAACCCGTGGGATTATGAGAAAGGCCAAAAAGTGAACGTTGTGCGTCAGCCTTATGAACCTGAACGCGAGCTTAGTGAAACAACTCACTTCACGGTAGTTGACCGCTGGGGCAATATTGTCGCGTGTACATCAACTGTGGAACATCCTTTTGGTACAGGAATTATGGTTAAAGACCATGGATTTTTACTCAACAACGAGCTTACTGATTTTGATGCTATTCCTGGAGGGCTAAACCAAGCGGATGCAGGAAAGCGTCCGGTTAGCTGTAAAAGCCCAACCATCGTTTTTAAAGACAGTGAACCTGTACTCACTTTAGGGTCTCCGGGCGGACCAACCATTGTAGGCTCTGTGTTCCAAACGCTTATGAATGTCTTAGACTATGGAATGGATATAAAAGAAGCGATTGAAGAACCAAGAATTTTTAATAGTACAGGATCACTTATCGGTTGGGAAGCCGGAGTGGATATGAATGCCAAAGGAGAGCTAGAAGCCATGGGGTTTAATTTTGGAGATGAGCCGTTCCCAATCGGAAATGTTCAAGGTATTCAAATTGATAAAGAAAACGGCCGTTTATTTGGAGCAGCTGATTCCAGCCGTGAAGGAAAAGCAACTGGCTTAGACTCTTAATATTAAAAAGATGCATCATACGCTCCCTCTTTTACAAGAAGGGATGGCGTATGATGCATTAAAAAAGATAAAAATAAGTAGGTAAAAAGAAGGAATATTTTTTTCGGAAAACATACTTTAGACCTTTATTAGCATCATCCTAATCTCCAGAAAGGAAAAAGAATAGAACGTTTTCATGTCCGAATAATAAAAAAGAGTACTGATTTTTCAAGATATTGATGAAAACAAAATGATTGGAAAGCATAAAAAAAGGAATAGCGCTTTCAATGCTAGAAAGATAGAGTATTTAATCGTGTAAAGAGTATAAAACGCAACGGCTGGAAAACGTAGTTTGGAATGTAAAAAAAGTCGTACCCTTTTTTTGAAAAACGGTTACATAAAAAGTCTCTTGCACGTAAACTTTGGTCCTAGTTACAGCTCAATGAAAAAGATGAAAATGAGAAATAGCTACATTTGGCACGTTTGACTTTCGTCATTTATCCAAGTAATCTTTTGGTTGAACGGAACCGGTTCTGTTTTCGGATTTTTAATAGCTAATTGAATTAATAAATTTATATTCTTTACTAACCCAAAAGGAGAAAACATATGAAAATGAAACGAGTTGCTAAGCATACAACTGCTGCTACATTGGCTGCAGCCCTACTAGTAGGCGGGGGATACCAAACATTTGCTAAAGGAAACGACAGTAAAGACTTTAATAACAGCTACGGAATTTCGCATATTACTCGCGATAATATGGTGAAAATTCCACAGCAGCAAAACAGTGATCAGTTTAAAGTTCCTGCTTTTGACGAATCAACTATTAAAAACATTGCTTCTGCTAAGGGAAAAGATGCATCGGGAAATACAATTGACTTAGATGTATGGGACAGCTGGCCATTACAAAATGCTGACGGAACAGTGGCGACTTATCATGGATATCAAATTGTGTTTGCCCTAGCAGGTGATCCAAAAGATTCGAATGACACGTCTGTTTATCTTTTCTATAAAAAAGCTGGAGACAAATCGATTGACAGCTGGAAAAACGCTGGAAGAGTGTTTAAAGACAGCGATAAATTCGTTCCGAATGACCCGCATCTTAAAAATCAAACACAAGAATGGTCTGGTTCTGCCACATTAACGAAAGATGGTAAAGTTCGTTTATTCTACACGGATTATTCAGGTAAACAATACGGAAAACAAACGTTAACGACAGCTCAAGTGAACATGTCTCAGCCAAACGATAATACGTTAAAAGTTGACGGAGTAGAAGATTACAAGTCAATCTTTGATGGTGACGGAAAGATTTATCAAACGGTTCAGCAGTTTATTGATGAAGGCGGTTATGACACAGGGGATAACCATACGCTAAGAGATCCTCATTACATAGAAGACAATGGACATAAGTACCTTGTTTTCGAAGCTAACACTGGAACAGAAGATGGCTATCAAGGCGAAGACTCTCTATATAACAGAGCATACTACGGAGGAAACAATCCTTTCTTCCAATCTGAAAAGAAAAAGCTTCTTGAAGGATCTAATAAAGAAAAAGCTTCTTTAGCAAACGGGGCTTTGGGCATTATTGAGTTAAATGATGACTATACGCTCAAAAAAGTAATGAAGCCGCTTATCACATCAAATACAGTTACAGACGAAATTGAACGTGCAAACATTTTCAAAAAAGATGGAAAATGGTACTTGTTCACTGATTCTCGCGGATCTAAAATGACGATTGATGGAATCGGACAAGATGATGTGTATATGCTAGGCTATGTTTCAAATACGTTAACAGGAAAATATAAGCCTTTAAATGATACGGGATTAGTTCTTCATATGGATTTAGATCCTAATGATAAAACATTTACGTATTCTCACTTTGCCGTACCGCAAACAAAAGGTAATAATGTTGTTATTACAAGCTACATGACAAACAGAGGCTTTTATGAAGACAACCACTCTACATTTGCACCAAGCTTCTTAGTAAATATTGACGGTTCAAAAACATCTGTTGTAAAAGATAGCGTTCTTGAACAAGGTCAGTTAACAGTGGATGAAGACTAAGCCCTTTGCAATAGCAACAAAAGAAAATGGTGATTGTAATCACCATTTTCTTTTGTTTTATTCGATGTAGACAAAAAAGAGAAAGGCGGGGTTTGTTTGAAGAAAAAAGGTGCTTATAAATGGATAACGCTTGCCGTTCTTTTAGTTGTAATAGCCGGACTCATTATAGCAGGCGTATCCAAAAAAGAGGATACAAAAGATCAAGGAAAAGAAAAAGGAAATAAAAGTGAATCCACTTATCGCCCGGTGTATCACTTTAGCACGCCTGATAAATGGAAAAATGATCCTCAAAAGCCCATTTATTTTGACGGAGAGTATCATTACTATTACTTATACAATCATGATTACCCTAAAGGGAACGGGACGGAATGGCGACATGCAACGTCTAAAGATTTGGTTCATTGGAAAGATAAAGGAGTAGCTATTCCAAAGTATACAAATAAAAATGGCGATATATGGTCCGGATCCGTTGTAGAAGATAAAGAGAACACAGCAGGTTTTGGTAAAGGCGCAATTGTAGCGATTATGACCCAGCCTTCTGCTGATGGACAAAAGCAAGAACAGTATTTATGGTATAGCACCGATAGAGGAAAAACCTTTAAATCATATAGCAAAAATCCTATCATGCCTAATCCAGGCACCAAAGATTTTCGAGATCCCAAAGTCATATGGGATAATGAACACGATAAGTGGGTTCTCGTCATGTCAGAAGGTGAAAAAATCGGATTTTATGAATCTTCTAATCTAAAGGATTGGACGTATACGGGAGGATTTGTCACTAAAGATATTGGCATTACAGAATGTCCAGATCTTTTCCAAATGAAGGCGGATGACGGGACAGTTAAGTGGGTTCTCGGGACAAGTGCAAATGGAAAAGAAAGCGGAAAGCCAAACACCTATGCTTATTGGACAGGAAATTACGATGGAACAACATTCACTCCCGATATGGATGAGCCACAATGGCTAGATCATGGTTTTGATTGGTACGGAGCAGTCACGTTTAAAGACGGTAAAAATGAGGATTCTTTAGAAAAACGCTACGCTTTTGCATGGATGAACAACTGGGATTATCCAGATAAGACACCAACGATGAAAGATGGGTTTAACGGATTCGATTCAGTAACCCGTGAAATTACGCTTTCAAAACAAGACGACGATCAGTACAGTCTGTTATCAAAGCCTGTTGAGGAATTAAATCAGCTAACTAATTCAACAAATTCTCTCAAGCAAGTAGAAGTAAACGGAGAGAAAAAGTTAAAAATAAAAGGCGAAGCTTATCAGCTTGATACAGATATTTCGTGGTCGGACGCAGAGAATGTAGGCTTACGACTGCGAGAGTCCGAAGATCAAAAGCGGCACATTGATGTCGGGGTTTTTGCAAAAGATAACGTCTCATATGTGAATAGAAGCTATAGTAATCAGCCTGATCAAAGCAAAAAATATGTGGAAAGCCGCGATTACTTTGATGCAGGCAAGAAAAATGTTCATTTGAAGATATTGGTAGATAAAACAAGTATTGAAGTCTTTATTGATGATGGAAAAACCGTACATTCTAGCGAGGTGTTTCCTCGTCACAATGATCAAGGAATTACGCTTTTTTCCCAAGGAGGAACGTCTTTCTTTAAGAACATAGAAATCAAACATTTTCGTTCCAGTCAGTAAATTCCCTATTTTTAAAAAGGGAGCAGAATATCACCTTATTATGGTTTAGGACTCGTTAAAAAGGGTACATGCCTACTAACAGTAAATGAAAGGGTGTTTATTCAAATGGAAGAGAAAATGAGACAACTAATAGAGGGACTTAATACCGATTTAGCGGGTGAATATTCAGCGGTTATTCAGTACACTTACTATGCGTCTACAGTAACCGGCCTAGAATATCAAATTTTAAAACCTTTCTTTGAAGGAGAAATTCCTGATGAGCAAGGGCATGCCCTTTATTTATCAGAAAAAATTAAAAACCTTGGCGGTGAGCCAACAACAAAGCCAGCTGAGGTGAAGCACGTCTCAAACGTGACGGAAATGCTTAAAGAAGCGAGCAAGGCTGAAAAAGAAACGATCCAGCGCTACGAAGAGCGAAAGAAGCAAGCAGAAGAGTTAGGATTAACAGAGCTTGTTGTCAAACTTGAGGATATGATTGCAGATGAAACAAATCATATGGAAGAAATGGAACGTTTATTAAAAGATCCCCGACTAAGTTAATTATACAAAATACGTAAAAAGCATCCCGTACCAGGTGTTACGGGGTGCTTTTTTGTAATTGAAAAAGGGAATTAAACATCATGTACGCATGTTTCTATTAATGAGAGGAAAGTCATATTTTTGAAATTATCTATCGTTTTGAAAAAATTTATAGTAAAATAATTATTTGGCTGCATATGGCAGCAACTATATGCGAGGCATCACATACATATAAAGGCTAAAAGGGTATCCGTATATTGAAACCGCTTTTATCTTCTGCAAGAAAAAAACACGGTATGCCCGCAGTTGTAAGGAGAGAAAAAAATGAGGAAACGAATCATGACAGCGCTGCTGCTTGTCACTGTTTTAGCTGCAATGGAAGGAACCATTGTCAGTACGGCTGTTCCAAGAATTACAAGTGATTTGTCGGGCATTGAGCTAGTTAGCTGGGTGTATGCCATTTATATGCTGACAACCGCTGTATCTACACCTATATACGGAAAGTTAGCAGATTTATTCGGCCGCAAAAAAGTTATGCTTGTTGGAATTATTATTTTTTTAATCGGATCGATACTTTGCGGACTTAGCTTTTCGATGCAGCAATTAATTGTCTATAGAGCAATCCAAGGGCTAGGCGCCGGGGTCGTTATGCCGCTTACAATGATTATTATTGGCGACTTGTATGAAGAAGCAAAAGAAAGAGCCAAAGCGCAAGGATGGATTAGCGCAGTTTGGGGAGTTGCTGGAGTTCTCGGTCCTCTTCTTGGGGGATTTTTAGTCGATACGCTGTCTTGGCGCTATATTTTCTTTTTAAATATACCGTTTGGACTAATGGCTTTTATTGTTCTTTTAGTAAACTATAAAGAAGAAGTGGTAAAAGAAAAACGCTATATCGATTACATTGGAGCGGTGACGTTTTCAGTGGGAACCATTGCATTTTTATACGCGCTTTTAACCGGAAGTCAGCATCAAAACTGGGGAGATCCAACCATTATAGGATTATTTGTTCTAGCTGTTCTGACATTCATTGGCTTTATTTATATCGAAAAGAAATCGCCCGAACCTCTTATCCCGCTTGAACTGTTTTCCATTCGAAGTGTATCTGTTATAAACTTATTAACACTTCTTGTCGGATCAGTAGTTATTAGTATTACGGTCTACCTTCCAATTTGGAGTCAAGGGGTGCTGGGGAAAAGTGCAACTGCTGCAGGTTTTGTACTAATGCCTATGCCAGTATGCTGGACGATTGGTTCACTGCTTTCAGGGAATTTAGTGGGGCGTCTTAAAACGCACTCCATTCTTACGCTGGGCACGGCAATCGTAAGTACAGCATGTTTTATGCTGTTTTTAGTCTCCACCCACTCACCCGTATTTTTAATTTATGTAGCCGTTGGGGTCCTTGGGTTAGGAATGGGTATTATTACGCCTATTTTTATGCTAGTTATTCAATCAGCGGTTCCAGCTAGCAAAAGAGGAGTAGCGGTGGCTCTTAATACGTTTACAAATACATTTAGTCAAACGCTAGGTTCCGCAGTGTTTGGTACAATTTTTAACTTAGTGACGCTTTCACAAGCAAAGAAATTAGGGCAAGAAAATTTGAATGCTTCGTTTGAGACAGGCGGGGTACCACCAGAAGAACTGTCAAAGCTGCATGAAATTCTTGCATCAGGTGTTCACATTATTTACAGCGGAACGTTTTTAGCAGCCTTACTAAGCTTTGTTGTTTCATGCTTTCTAGTAAAAACAAGACATGAAAAAATAAAGAATGTATCTGTGCAAAAGTAACGGAAGAGACTGTTATAAAAGTATTTTAATTGAAGGACAATCCGAACGAGTCTGATTAAGGACCAAACTCGTTCGGATTTTTTTATTGGTAGGTGAATGTAGGTACTTTTAGCTGTTGAATTAGTTATGTATCAGTCTTTTTTTTAAAAGAATTATCAAAGAGAGAAAAGAAAAAAGATATTGTCTAATAACGTTCGGGAAAAATCGTTAACAGAAGGACGGATTTTTATTATTGCCGAAAATTTCTTATTTTTTGTTTTTTTAGTATGGACATTTACTTGGTTGTTGATTATTATAAATTCTATAAGTATTGAATTTTAAGCGCTTTCAAAAGAAACATTTGTCTTTCTCAGGAACACACTTGAATTTTAACTCATATACTGTAAGTGCTTAGATTAATCTTTTAATGGGGAAAAGAGAAGTTTATAAGACGTGTTGAACAACAATGAGGAGGTATGGAAGATGACAAGTAGAGGTTTAAAAGAATTCTTGAATAATAATTTAGAAGACTTAAAAGATAAAGGGCTGTACAACGTTATCAATCCGGTAGAGGGACCAAACGGGCCTGTTATTCAAATTGAGGGGAAACAACTAATTAATTTATCTTCCAACAACTATTTGGGGCTTGCTACAGACGAAAGGCTTATTAGTGCGTGCAACAAAGCGACTGAAAAATATGGAGTGGGGGCTGGAGCTGTCCGGACAATTAATGGAACTCTAGATATTCATATTGAGCTAGAGGAAAAGCTTGCCGAGTTTAAGCATACGGAAGCAGCTATAGCTTACCAATCTGGCTTTAACTGCAATATGGCAGCTATCTCTGCGGTTATGGATAAACATGACGCGATTTTATCAGATGAGCTGAATCACGCTTCAATTATTGACGGATGCCGATTGTCAAAAGCAAAAATTATTCCTTACAAGCATTCGGATATGGAAGATCTTCGTGCAAAAGCAGGCGAAGCACAAAAGTCCGGTGCCTATAATAAAATAATGGTAAT
Organism: Priestia sp. TGN 0903; assembly: GCF_050846855.1. Classification (NCBI taxonomy): domain Bacteria; kingdom Bacillati; phylum Bacillota; class Bacilli; order Caryophanales; family Bacillaceae; genus Priestia; species Priestia sp. TGN 0903. The sequence goes on along the minus strand of NZ_JBOZGL010000001.1, from coordinate 1,107,461 downwards.
TACCGACGGTGTATTCTCAATGGATGGAGACATTGCTAAGCTTCCGGAAATTGTAGAAATCGCACAGGAATTTGATTTAATCACATACGTAGATGATGCTCACGGATCGGGCGTATTAGGTAACGGCATGGGCACAGTCAAACATTTTGGCTTATCTGAAAAAGTAGACTTCCAAATTGGAACATTGTCAAAAGCGATTGGAGCTGTAGGCGGATACGTAGCTGGAAAAAAAGACTTAATTGACTGGTTGAAAGTACGAAGCCGCCCGTTTTTATTCTCAACTGCTATTACACCAGGCACGGCTGCTGCTTGTATTAAAGCGATTGAAATTCTAAGCACAAGTACAGAGCTGCAGGATCAAATGTGGGAAAACAGCCGTTATTTAAAGCAAGGATTAAAAGAGCTGGGCTTTGATACCGGCGAAAGTGAAACACCTATTACTCCGTGCATTATAGGAGATGAAAATCAAACGCAGATTTTTAGTGAGAGATTAATAGAAGAAGGGGTATACGCTAAATCAATTGTTTTCCCTACCGTTCCAAGAGGAACAGGACGCGTTCGCAATATGCCAACGGCTGCTCATACAAAAGAAATGTTAGATGAAGCACTTCGTATCTACAAAAAAGTAGGCAAGGAAATGAAATTAATCTAAACGTTGAATCTAAGCAGTACATGAGGAGGATATTGAGATGAAAAAAGTATTAATAACGGGGTCTCTAGGACAAATCGGTTCTGAATTAACAATGAAAATGAGAGAGATATATGGTTCAGAAAATATTATTGCCACTGATATTCGCAAGACGACGAGCGATGTTGTGACTTCAGGTCCATTCGAGATTTTAGACGTAACGGATCAGACTGCGTTATTTACGATCGCCGAAAAGCATAAAGTCGATACGGTCATTCACTTGGCTGCGCTGTTATCAGCGACAGCCGAGCAAAAGCCGCTTCTAGCTTGGAATCTAAATATGGGCGGATTAGTAAACGCGCTCGAAGTAGCTCGAGAGCTGAAGTGCCAATTTTTTACTCCAAGTTCAATTGGTGCATTTGGTCCAACGACTCCAAAAGACTGGACGCCGCAGGATACAATTCAACGTCCTACCACGATGTATGGTGTTAATAAAGTAGCGGGTGAATTACTTTGCGATTACTATCACCATAAATTCGGAGTAGATACACGAGGGCTACGTTTTCCAGGCTTAATTTCATACGTAACGCCTCCAGGTGGAGGGACAACGGACTACGCTGTTGAAATTTATTATGAAGCCGTTAAACATAAGCGCTATACGTCTTATATCGACAAAGGAACCTATATGGATATGATGTATATGCCTGACGCACTAAACGCTGTCATCCAACTAATGGAAGCAGACGGTTCTAAGCTGAAGCATCGAAATTCATTTAACGTTTCTGCCATGAGCTTTGATCCAGAACAAATGGCAGCTGAAATCAGAAAAACAATTCCGGAATTTGTGCTGAATTACCAAGTAGATCCTGTTCGACAAGCAATTGCTGAAAGCTGGCCCAACCATATAGATTCCAGCTGTGCGAAAGAAGAGTGGGGATTTAAAGCAGAATATAACCTAGAAAAAATGACGAGAGAGATGCTGGGAAAGTTAAAAGTTGAATCACAGCTTGTCTTAACGTAAGTAGAGAAAAATGATTTCTTCCTTGACAATAAAGTAAGCGCTTACTAAAAGGTGAGTTACTTGTTGCAAGTTCTACTTCGTAACAGTGGTGGACAGTACACATAGATTCTCTGACCCTTTAAGTGAGCGCTCGTTCGTTGAATAATCAGCACCCTTTTAGGTACCGTCTGTTAAAATAATAAGGGGATAGAAGGGAGGGAATGACAGTTGAGCAATAAATTTCAACAAGTTAATGATTTTTCAATGGGAAGATTAACATCTTTACTCGTTCTTTTACATAATACGGAACTAGCTGAAGGTATTGAAAAGGAAATCAATGAGAGAGGATATAGCTATACAGTTGGAAAAGTCGGAGCGATGGAGCTGTCTAAAGTTGTGGCCGCAATTGAAACGAGCGCCAAGACAAACAACATTATTAATGCCCAGTCGTACCGGGAAGTCCACGCTCTTTATCATGCTATACTTGAAGCTATTCAAGGAGTTAGTCGAGGAACGCTGCAGCTAGGTGATATTTTACGGACGGTAGGACTCACATTTTCAATTGTGCGCGGAAAAATTGAGTTCTCAGGATCAAGCGACGAATGGATTAGCGTTTGTGTGTATGGAACGATAGGTGCACCGAAAAAAGGCTTTGAACATGATACGTTAGGTTTTGGTTTTAACCATATTTAAAAATAATGGACAAAATAGTATGAACGTAAAAAGTGAGAGATGCACATAGCTGCTTTAAAAAAGATATTTTTCTTATTGAAAGCTTTTGTGCGGCGTGTTAACATAATGATTAATATAATAATTGCCTTTAAGACGGTCCAGAGAGGCCGAAAAGGACGGATCACTTATTTACTGCTTCTATGCCTATCTGTGCCCTTTTGCCCTCTGCGACAAAAGGGCTTTTATGCGTTGCGTACCTCTTTTAAACGAAGTCCAGAGAGGCTTCAAAAGAGAATGGACATATGTTATTTTATCCATTCCTTCAAAAAAGAAAGAGCGTTGATACAGAAAGAATACAGTGGAGGGTGGAACAACATGAATTATCGTAACAAGACAGTTGTAGCATCAGTAGCAGGTTTGACGTTAGAAGGGATGGACATTATGTTTATCTCGTTTGCTATGTCAATGATTATCGCTGAATTTCACATTGATTTAGCAACGGGTGGACTTATTTCTTCTATTACGAATATAGGAATGCTGATAGGCGGAGTCATCTTCGGAATTTTAGCAGATAAATTTGGAAGAGTGCGGGTTTTTACCTACACGGTTCTTCTATTTGCAGTCGGAACGGCATTAACAGGTTTTGCAGCAAATGTTGAACAAGTGTATGCTTCACGATTTATTGCCGGAATTGGGGCTGGAGGAGAGTACGGAATCGGTATGGCTCTTGTTGCAGAAGCGTGGCCGAAACATAAGCAAGGAAGAGCTTCATCTTATGTTAGTATTGGCGCACAATTTGGAGTTATTCTTGCGGCGCTTTTAAGTTCTCTGATCCTGCCGATTTTCGGATGGAGAGCGCTGTTTTTTGTCGGAATTATCCCCGTCATTTTTGCTTTTATCGTACGAAAAAATTTAAACGAATCTCCTGAGTGGTTAAAAGCTCAAAAAGAGAAAACAGCCGTTGTTAAAAATAATGGCAAGCTACGTCAACTATTTGCTACGCCTAAGACGGCGATGACGACTATTTCTCTGGCAGTGATGGCTACCGTTCAAATTGCAGGCTATAACGGACTCATGATATGGCTTCCGTCTATGCTTCAGCAATCACAAGGACTCTCTGTTTCAAGTTCAGCTCTTTGGACAATCAGTACAGCCGTTGGAATGATTATAGGCATGCTAACATTTGGTCAATTTATGGATCGTTTTGGTTCGAAACGTACTTTTGGAATTTTTCTTCTCGCTTCAGCGTGTGCGGTATTTTTATACTCGTATGCCGAAGGAAGTGCAGGGCTGCTTATAGGAGGAGCTGTTGTCGGATTTTTCTCAAACGGAATGTTCGCAGGATACGGAGCCTTGATCAGCAGTCACTATTCGGTAGAAGTTCGCAGTACTGCAACGAACACTATTTTTAACTTCGGGAGAGCGCTCGGAGGGTTGTCACCCATTCTTGTCGGCTATCTTTTGCAAAGCTATGATATGACGGTAGCGATGACGTACTTGGCAGGGCTGTACTGTATTTCGTTTATTTTTATGATGAGTCTTAAAAAAACGGGAGAAAAGAACGTGAAACAAATGAACGCTCAATCTGCTCTTTAACATAAAAAATAGATTCTATGCTTTTCTGGAAAAAACCGCGCTTACTCAAAAGGGCGGTTTTTTTGAGTGTATAAAAAAATAAGTTCAGGTGTTAGATGATTGTTTCTTTCACAGATGCTTTATTAACAAAGACGTTCACAGTATCTATAAAAATATTTATGGATAAGCAGATATTTTCTAATTTGTATTATAGTTATTCCTCTCTTACAATATGGTGTGTAAGGCGGAAACAGAAAATACTATCTTTATTTACAGGAGGACGTTACTATGTCTAAACATATATTAATGGTCGTAACAACGGCTGACAAAATGAAAGAAAATCATCCAACAGGCCTTTGGCTTTCAGAATTTGGTGAAGCGTACGTAGAGTTTGAAAAAGCTGGATTTACGATTACTGTAGCAAGTCCTCTAGGAGGGAAAGCGCCGGTGGATGCTCGCAGCCTTGAAGGAGAGACTTCTCAAGAAATCTTAAATACAGCTAAGCATCTAGAGAATACCCTAAAACTTGATACAATTACAGACAGTGCTAAATTTGATGCTGTTTTCTTACCAGGCGGTCATGGCACAATGTTTGATCTGCCAGATAATCAAACGCTTCACGCTTTAATTCGTGAACTATACGAAGGAGACAAAGTAGTAGCCGCTGTATGCCATGGACCCGCAGGCTTAGTAGGTGTTACATTATCAGATGAAAAGCCGTTGGTGGAAGGAAAAGATGTTGCTGCGTTTACAGATGATGAAGAACGTGAAACAACATTGGACCGCTTCATGCCGTTTCTTTTGGAAACACGTCTGCGTGAACTTGGTGCAAATGTAGTAACTGCTCCAAACTGGACAGATAATGTACAAGCAGATGGCAACCTAATAACAGGTCAAAATCCTCAGTCAACAATCAGTGTAGCAAAAGCAGTCGTGAAACAATTATTAAACTAAGATGTAAAAAAGCCTGTAGTCCTACAGGCTTTTTTATTAACAGCATCAACAAAGACCGCCGTAGATAATGTGTATGTTTTGCTGTTTTGGACTAGAGAGATCCATCATCATACAAAAAATATGATGGTCAGTGTAATGAATACAAAAAGAGGGAAGTTTTTTATGGAGACTATTTTTTAAAAGAAATGAGGAAAAACGATGTCAGAAGTTATTATTAACGCCATTTTACAAGCCAAGCCAGGAAAAGAAGAAGAGCTTCGATCAGAGTTAGTAAAAGTTATTGAACCATCAAGAGAAGAAAAAGGATGTATTCAATACATTCTCCACCAGGATACAGACAAAGCAGGCACATTTGTTTTTTATGAGAAATGGAAAAGCAAAGAAGATGTTGAAGCTCACATTGAAACACCTCACTATCAACAATACAGACAGCAAACAGAACCGTTAATTGAAAGCAGAGCAGTACATCGTTTACAAGAAGTACGTTAATAAAAAAGAAGCTGGAACAAAAGTGTTTTAGTTGAAGGAAGATCCGAACGAGTAATCGAGATTCTTGATGGAGAATCAAACTCGTTCGGATTTTTTTGTGGTTATGGTGAATATGAGTTTCATTTAGTGAGACCAAGCAGAAGCGTAAGCGATGAGGAGGCTAATCGACCGCACGCAGAAAGAAAAGGCTTGCAGGGAAATCAACAGCGGAATAACAAATAACCCATACTAAGTCCTTTATCCCATTTGTTTATCTTTAGATGGGATTGATTTCGTTATGACTCAATCTCTGTTTGTTATAAAGAACTAAAAAGCTGCAGAGGAAAAAAATTTCAGCTGCAAAAAGCCGATTGGAAAAGGGATAAGGCTGTGGAAGAAACAAAAAATAATACCAGTGGTGTTTGAGAAGCAGACAGGCGGGTAGATAAAAACTAGATGACATAGTTCAATAATTAACAAACTAAAAGTAACAAACTAAAAGGAGAGATCAAATCAATGCGTACAAACTTAAAGCACTTTATTAACGGAGAATGGGTTGAATCAACAGGAAGCGAAACGTCAGATGTGATCAATCCTGCTACTGAAAAATCAATTGGTAAAATTAGCTTAGGTACAAAAGAAGATCTAGATAAAGCCGTGGCAGCAGCTAAAGCAGCTCTTCCCACATTTTCAAAAACAACAAAAGAAGAGCGAATTAAAATGCTTCGCAATATTGCAAAAGGATATGAAAAGCGTAAACAGGAACTTATTGAAGTTATGACTGAAGAGCTTGGCGCTCCTTTAAAGATTTCAGAAGAAGTTCACTATGAAATGGGGCTTAGCCACTTTAAAGAAGCAGCTAATGCGCTTGAAGATTACACATTTGAAAAAGATCATGGAAGCTACAAGGTCGTAAAAGAGTCTATTGGAGTAAGCGGACTTATTACACCATGGAACTTCCCAACAAATCAAACGTCTACTAAAATTGCGGGAGCTATCGCAGCAGGAAGTCCAATGGTATTAAAACCATCAGAACTTACACCGTATGCAGCGATGATATTAGCAGAAATCATTGATGAAGCTGGTGTGCCAAAAGGTGCCTTTAACCTTGTAAACGGAACGGGAAGCACAATCGGTGACGGTATTAGTTCTCACCCGGACATTGATTTTGTATCATTTACAGGGTCAGGTGCTGTAGGCGAGAAAATTATGCAAAACGCTGCTAAAACAATCAAAAAAGTAGCGCTTGAGCTAGGCGGGAAATCACCGCTAGTTGTATTAGAGGATGCGGATGTAGAAGAAGCGGCTAAAATAGCAGTTTCACACATTGCAATGAATACAGGACAAGTATGTACGGCAGCAACGCGCATTATCATTCCTGCCTCTATGAAAGAAAAATTTGAAGAAGCAGTGAAAAAGGTTCTACCATCATTCCCAGTTGGTGATCCGTTAGATAAAGACAACGTAACTGGACCGCTCGTAGCGGAAAAACAGTGGGATCGCGTACAGGATTATATTAAAAAAGGAATGGATGAAGGTGCAAAGCTTCTTACTGGCGGAACGGGCAAACCGGACGGCTTAGAGACAGGATACTTTGTTAAACCTACAGTCTTTACTGACGTTTCAAATGATATGGTTATTGCACAAGAAGAAATCTTTGGACCTGTCACAACTATTATTACGTATGATGACTTAGAACAAGCTCTTGAAATCGCAAATGATACAGTTTATGGACTTGCAGGCTATGCGGTCGGAAAAGACCAAGAAACACTTGACTATGTTGCTAAAAATATTAGAGCTGGTCAAATCATCGTCAACGATGCTGAGCAAGACAGAGCTGCACCATTCGGCGGATTCAAACAATCTGGTATTGGACGCGAGTGGGGAGCATTTGGTATTGAAGAATATCTAGAGCCAAAAGCGATCATGGGCGTTAAAGTTCCGGCAAAAGTATAATTAATGTAAAAAAAGAAGGGAGTTTTTCTCCTTTCTTTTTTTAGGATAAAGGATTAAAAGCTCTAAGAACGCAGTGTGTTCTTAGAGCTTTTTCAGATTTGTTTATCTGGAAGTGAGAAAACAGTTATGTTTATTACTCTTATTAAAAATTTTGCTGAATAGCTTGCTGTGCTTCGCGTAAATGTCTTAAGTGTTCTTCCATTCGATTTAATTCTTTATCACCAGACGCCGCTTCTTTTTGTTCATTAATTTGCTGCTGAACCATATTCAACTGCATTTGAGCTTTTTGAAAATTGGCTGCATCCAAATTCATCTGCCCTTGATAAACAGCCTGTTCAGCTAATTGTAATGCTTCTTTAATATGAGTGTATGAATTCATGCTTCTCACCCTTCTGTATAGTATTTACAGTTAACATGCGCTGGTTTTTCGTAGCTATACAAAAGTATTTAGAAATAAAATAAAAATTACGTAGTACAAGCTAAGCAGGTTGCATAGATTTATCATAGTTCAATTTATAAAATCTTAGAAGTGATAGAGGGTGGATGTATGTGGGGGCTTTTTTCAGCTATGTATTATTAGGGCTATCATTAGCTGCGCCAATCGGTCCAATCAATGCAGCTCAGCTTGATAAAGGAATTAAAAATGGTTTTTTGCATGCTTGGTTCTTAGGTATAGGAGCAACATCGGTTGACGCTCTTTATATGCTTGTAGTTTATTTTGGATCCGTTCATTTTTTAAGTAGCGATTTTATGAAAACGTTTCTTTTTTCGTTTGGGTGCTTTGTATTAATTTATACAGGTGTTGAGGGGCTAATGGGTGCAGGGAGGATTACACAGCATAGAAAAACAAACGGTGATTCTGTGTTAAAGTGTTTTTTCTCAGGTTTTTTGCTGTCATTAACGAATCCGCTTACAATTCTCTTTTGGCTTGGCATTTATGGCTCTGTTTTAGCAAAAATGGCTAATACATATGAAACTGAACAGCTTATCTTACATAGCTGCGCTATTTTTACGGGAATTCTGGCCTGGGATATTGCGATGGCAGCTTTAGCAAGCACGTTTCGACGATACTTAGCTGCGACGTTTTTAACTGCCGTGTCCGTTGTATCGGGGTTATCTTTAATAGGGTTTGGCCTATATTTCGGCTGGCAAGCCGCACAGCAATTAGGCTAAAAGAAGTGCTGAATCTAAAGTGTTTTCAGTACGTTGAAAAATAATAGAAAAGATGCTTCTTTTTACGCATAAATTTTTCAAACTATCACACACTACATCGAAGTATGAGGAGTGATAGAGTGAAAAAGAAAATAGGCTGCGGAAGTCAAGTTGAAGGGAAATTAAAATGGTGGCAGCTGTCTTTAATCGGAGTAGGATGCATAATCGGCACAGGCTATTTTTTAGGATCAAGTATTGCCATAAAAGCAGCCGGGCCCTCTGTTTTAATTGCTTTTTTACTGGCAGGAGTATGCACATTTATTGTATTTGAGGCGCTTGCTAAAATGAGTGCTCAAGATCCTCAAAAAGGTTCGTTTCGCTCCTATGCTAAAAAAGCTTATGGAAGATGGGCAGGATTTAGCAGCGGATGGGTGTACTGGAGTTCAGAGATGCTGATCATGGGGAGTCAGCTCACGGCTTTATCTCTTTTTACACGTTTTTGGTTTGAAGATATTCCACTGTGGGTCTTTGCCTCTATTTATGCTGTTTTAGGCATTAGTGTTGTATTAATCGGGACAAAAGGCTTTGAACGAATGGAAAATGTATTTGCTGTCACAAAAGTGGCTGCTATTTTAATGTTTATTGTATTAGCTAGTCTCGCTTTATTTGGATTTCTTGACGAAGGTGCCAAACAAGGAGTGCCGCGAACGATAAGTGAAGTATTTCCTCATGGATTTTTAGGTTTATGGGGCGCTTTGCTTTATGCCTTTTATGCTTTCGGCGGCATCGAAGTCATGGGAATCATGACGGTTCGTTTAGAAAAAAAAGAAGACGCACCGAAAGCGGGAAGAAGTATGCTTATTCTTCTTGGAATTATTTATATTGTTTCACTGAGTTTAGCTATTTTAATTGTGCCATTTCATGATTTTCATGGAAATCAAAGTCCATTTATAAAGGCTTTAGAAACATATCATCTTCCATTTTTTCCTCATGTTTTTAATGAAGCAATGATTATTGCGGGTTTCTCAACGATGTCAGCGTCTTTTTTTTCCGTAACAACAATGATTGTCACTCTTTCAGAAGATGGAGATGCTCCTGCATTGTTTTCAAAACAAAAACAGAAAAAGCTGCAGTTTCCTTTACCGGCTTTACTTTTAACAACAGCGGGATTAGTTATTTCTATTGTCCTTTCCTTGCTATTGCCCGGGAAAATTTATGAGTACATTACAACAGCAGCTGGACTGATGCTGATTTATAACTGGTTTTTTATTTTAATTTCGTTTCATCGCTTAATTAAACAAACCGTTTGGGATAAAGTAAAACAAGCTGTTGGCCTCTTATTAATCCTGCTAGCAGTAAGCGGTACGCTGTTAGAATCTGCAAGCAGACCAGGTTTCTTTGCAAGCTTAGGCTTTTTAATTGTTATAAGCCTTGTTATTTTAAAACTGCGCCATAAGTGGAAAGAAGAAGAAGCCGCTAGTTAACATATATTTAATCTTTATGAGGGACACTATGCACGTTGTACAATTACAAAATAAAAGGTGGTTATGATCATGCCAAAAAACAAGCAGACTCCTTCTTCACAAGTAGATCAAAAACAAGTAGTAGATGACAAAGCAAAAGCGCTACGAGAAAATAATTATGAAGATGGTCATATTCGCAAGATAACTCAAAGCGGGGCAGACGGCCAATAACAAAAAAAGACGCGTTCGCGTCTTTTTTTTGTTGAAGTGTATCCTTACCAACGATGAGCTTTTGCATTACTTCGCAAGATGATGTTCGTTTGAGACATCTCTGTATGTCCATTTACTTGGGACTTTGAACGCTTCGGTCTCGTCCAGTTGTGGCGGAATAGTTCTGAATGCTGATCTACATGATTTTTATCATTCATCATAATCACCTCAAGGATAGGATACTTTCACAAGATATTTGCGGTGAAATATCTCTCTTATAGAATGGGGTAAAAAAGAAGAAATACACCTAACACTTTTAACCATACATATAAAAGCAGTGCCTATTCATAAACTACAGAAGGCAACTTCTAACTTTAGGTTAAGCTTCGGATTTATAAGGGAAAAACTGCCTTAGTGGGGACTAAGGCAGTTTTTGCTGGAGGGATTAAACTTCGATAATGATGGGAAGAATCATAGGTCTTCTTTTCGTTTGGTTATATAAGAACTGTCCAAGGGTGGTCTTAATTTCTTTTTTCATAATGTTCCATTGGTGAACGTGCGCTTTTTGTAATTGATTTACAATTTTAGTCACTTGTCGATTAACGTCTTTTAATAGCTGCTCTGAGTCTCTTGTATAAACAAAACCTCGCGAAATTGTATCTGGACCCGACACAATTTTTCCTTCCGTTTTATTTAAAGTAATCACAATAACCAGCATGCCATCTTCTGAAAGCTGTTTGCGGTCACGTAAAACCGCATTTCCAACATCCCCAATGCCAAACCCATCTACATATACATTGCCTGCAGAGATTTTTCTTGTTTGAACAGCTGTTCCGCCCTTGATGTCGACAATATCACCGTTATTTATAATAAAAATGTTCGCTTTTTCCACCCCTACGGATTCTGCTAATAAGCTGTGGTGATGAAGCATTCGAAACTCACCGTGAATGGGGATAAAATACTTTGGCTTCATCAATGTAGCCATTAATTTTAGCTCTTCTTGATAGCCATGTCCTGATACGTGCATGCCTGTTGCGCTTCCTGAACCGTAAATCACATGAGCCCCGAGTGTGAAAAGACTGTCGACAATACGAGAGATATTACGTTCATTGCCAGGAATAGGCCCTGCTGATAAAATGACCGTGTCTTCAGGAAGAATCTCTACTTGTCGATGATTTCCGCTGGCTAATCTAGATAAAGCGGCCATCGGCTCGCCTTGGCTTCCAGTGCAGAGAATAGCGACTTGTTCAGGCGCAAGTGAATGTACTTCATAAGGTTCAATCAGCATCCCTTCAGGAATGGTTAAATATCCTTTCTCTAAGGCAACTGATACAACGTTAACCATGCTTCTTCCTAGCAGCGCAAGCTTTCTGTTCGTTTTAATCGCTGCATCGACAATTTGCTGTACGCGGTTAACATTCGAGGCGAAAGTAGAAATAATCACTTTTCGCTTTGCTTTACGAAAAGCTTCTTCTATATGTTTGCCAACTAGCTTTTCTGAAGGTGTAAATCCGGGGCGTTCAGCATTTGTACTTTCTGATATTAAAGCCAGTACACCTTCACTGCCGATTTTCGCCATTTTATGAAGATCTGGATATTGGTCGTTAACAGGAGTTAAATCAAACTTAAAATCTCCCGTATGTACAACAGCTCCTTCAGGCGTATGAAAGACAATTCCAAGACAATCTGGAATGCTGTGATTCGTTTTAAAAAAAGAAAGCGGAATATTGCCTAATGTAATTTCTGACTCTTCGTTGATTTCAATAAGCTCCGTCTCAGCAGATAATTGATGCTCCTGGAGTTTAATATCGATTAATCCGAGTGTAAGGCTTGTTGCATAAATGGGGAGGCTTAACTGTTTTAGAAGATAAGGAATACCTCCGATATGATCTTCATGACCATGTGTAACAACCAGTGCTCGAACTTTTTCTCGGTTCTCTTGCAAGTATGTAATATCAGGTATGATCAAATCAATTCCTAATAAACTTTCGTCAGGGAATTTAGAGCCACAGTCAATTACAATGATGTCATCATCATATTGAACGGCATACATATTTTTTCCTATTTCATTAATGCCCCCTAAAGCAAAAATGGATAGTGTGTTTCTATTTGTACTCACACTTAGTTCCTCCTATATTTTCAAAATGAATATGCAGAATTTCTACTCTTAGTATGAACATTTATTTCTGGTGCATTCTGTTAAATATGGAGATTTTATTTTTATTCAATATGAGGATGCAAGCAAAAAGAAAAGAAAGTCATTTTCCTAATACTACCTCTTATTTTCTTTTTATAACTCCATAAAATATAGACGTTACACATGGAGGTGGATGAAATGAGTAAACAAAATAAAAGCACAAACCAAGGAGTCAGCAGCAGTGCAGCAGCTCCTGTTGATAATGTGAATAAAAATATTTTATCAAACGATATTCATACAGATGAGCTTCAAAAAGCAAAAGCAAGTCGTCATAACAAATAAAAGAGTGACAGACAAAAGAGCAGCTTTGAGCTGCTCTGGATAAAATAGAGATAGGGAAGTGAAAAAACGTGTCAGAACACAAAAATTCTCAGTATAAAGAAGAAAATAAGTCAACGCCTAGTCGTCCTCTTGAATATAAAGAACGCGCAAACGAATCAAAGAGTACACGTCAAATGCTGCACAGTATTCTCGAATATTCAAGTCGTTATCGTTAACAAATTTTACATATAATCATGGGCATATTTAAAAGGGAATGTCTCGACAAATATAAGGTATAAAGAACCTTTTTTGAAAAAATATATATTATTTACAATAAATTTAAAAAAATCATAAATGAACCTGCTATAATCCTCTTGAAAAGACAAGCGTTGCAAAAATTTGAGGGGAGCATTTTATATGCGGAAAAAATATAATCGCGTAGGTTATGCCGTTTTGACAATGTGTACAGCTTTATCTATCTCACTGCCTTTTACTACTCATCCAGCATCAGCAGAAAGCGCTGCTGACCCTGCACCAGAAATTAAAGCTTCTGTTGTAAATGAAAACAATGGTAAAAAAATCTTGTTTGATAATACCCATGGTCAAACGGCGGGTACAGCAGATTGGGTTATTGACGGAGGTTTTTCTGATTTTGGGAAAGGGCTGGCTGGCAGCGGGTTTGATGTAAAAGAGCTGCGGAAATCTACGCCGATTACATACAGTGACCTTAGCGGTTATAGTGTGTTTGTTGTGCCAGAAGCAAATATTCCGTATAAATCTTCTGAACAAGCTGCCCTTTTACAATATGTTCAGAACGGGGGAAGCGTCTTCTTTATTGCTGATCATTACAATGCAGACCGAAACAAAAACCGCTGGGATTCTTCAGAAGTTTTTAACGGGTACCGTCGTGGAGCATGGACAAACCCAGCAAAAGGCATGACAACGGAAGAAGCAAACTCTGAGGCAATGCAAAACGTAACAAGTTCTGACTGGTTAGCAAGTAACTTTGGTGTTCGCTTTCGCTATAATGCCATTGGTGATGTGACAGCCAATGATATTGTATCTCCTTCTCAAGCATTCGGTATTACGCTAGGTGTTTCCACCGTTGCTATGCATGCAGGTTCTACGGTTGCAATTACGGACCCAAACAAAGCAAAAGGAATTGTGTATCTTCCTAAGACAACGGCAAAATGGTCAAATGCTGTAGATCAAGGAGTGTATAACGGAGGGGGAAGAGCAGAAGGTCCTTTTGCTGCTGTTTCAAAAGTAGGGGCAGGTAAAGCTGCTTTTATAGGAGATTCTTCACCGGTTGAAGATGCTACACCAAAATATAAACGAGAAGATACAGGATCTTCTAAAACCACATATGACGGATTTAAGGAACAAGACGATTCTACACTGCTTGTAAATATGGTCAATTGGTTAGCGAAGCAAGAAAGCTATATTTCTTTGAATCAAGTATCAGGACTTCAATTGGATCAAGCTACAGCATTACTTTCGTCGGAAACGCCAAGTCAGTCCACTGAGCCTCAGCCAGAACCATGGTCAGCACCTACAGCAGGGTATAAATGGTACGATACGTCAACTTTTGCATCTGGTTCATATGGTTATAAAGGTGGAACTACGCAACCACCAACTGCTAGTGCTTACACATTTGAACATCAAGCCATTTTACCAACGAGCGGCGTATTCCAAATACGCGTAAAGGTAAGCGGGCTTTCAGCTAACACTGCGTACAGCACGTTTAATCTAGGTGTATATAACGGATCGGGAACTCAAATTGCTAAAGTCCAAAACGCAGATGGAAGCTGGCCGTCATCCTATGGATACAGCAGCAATTTTTCAATTACAACGGACGCAGATGGAAATGGAGAAAAGGTTGTAAATGTCCAACTAAATCCAAGTGCAGCGGGGAGTGCTAATCTCCGTTTACGCCAAAGCAGTACGAACGCATATACAGAAGCTGTAACGGTAGGGAACGTAGCGGTTGAACCACTGCCTTAATAATAGTGAAAGCAAGCACTTGTGCTTGCTTTTTTGTTGTTGTATTTCCTATCTTTGAGGTTAAAGAAACGTCAGAGGAGAGGCTTATCCATAAAGGAGAAATATGATATCTTAGAAGAAAGAATGAAGTAAAAGGAGTCAGCTAATATGTCTAAATATAAAGAATTAGAGACAGGTTATCTAATGGATAAAATTAAAGAATACAAAGAATTAATTTGGAGAGTAGGGCCAGGAAGTGAAAGAACAATAGAAGCTGTTCAAGAGATTCAAGGAATGGAAAAAGAGTTAAAAGCACGGGATGCGGAATTTGAAGCTACGGATTGGAAAGCTTTTACTCAGGAAATAAGAGAGAACTACGATTTTATTTATTAAGAAGACACATTTATCATAATGTGCTTGAGATAAATATCTCCAAGTAGAAGGCTTTCTGTTTTCTACTTGGAAACGATAAAAGTAGTATGAAGACGATTAAGAAAAATGATCCAGTATCAATGAAGCAAGTAATCCAAGTGCAGCAATCAATCCTGTAATAGAACCTCCTTCTTCATAGGCCTCTGGCATCATTGTAGAACCTACCATAGCAATAATACCACCGCCGGCAAAAGCAGCAATAGCAGCCATAAGTGTCTCAGATGCATGATCTAAAAAAACAAAGCCTGTCCATGAACTAAAAGCTGAAATGAACAAAACAGCTGCCCATAGTAAAAAAATTTTCCTCTTAGAAAATCCGCTTTTTACTAGACCGGTCGTACTGGACAGTCCTTCAGGAATATTACTTATAAAAATAGCGATAACAAGAAGCCAGCTAACGGTTGCTTTTTCAATTAAGCTAGCTCCAATCATAATGGACTCTGGGATTGCATCCATGACGGTTCCTATAAATATAGCAATTCCAGAACTATTCGCGGCCATTTGTTTTGTAGACCTCTTTCTTTTATTCGCTCCTTGACGTGAAATTAGATAGTCTAAAAAAGTAAAAACGACAGCCCCCGCAAGGAACCCAAGAGAAGTAGCTTTTAACCCGCCGTTATGAACCGAGTCTCCAAGCAGCTCATAGGTAGATGCTCCAATTAATACACCCGTCCCAAAAGCCATAATATAACCAATTATCTTTTTGCCGATAGGCAAAAAAACTGCTGCCAAAGCACCAAGAAGGACAGCTGATCCTGAAATTCCGCCCCACATCGCAGCTTGCCACATGAAAAATCCCTCCTCATCTCTATTTTCTATGGATACTTTCCCTAAGAAAAGAAAGAAAAAACGTAAAAGTAGAAAAAAGGAATTTATTCGATTAAGTAATGGTTTCATTTCGTTATCCTTGTGAAAGAGAGTGTTCCAGCATCCAAGCTGAGACTATATTTATTTTAATATTCATAAAATTTTAATTATACTGAAATAAAAAACTATTTTACGAAAATGACTGATTTGACAGAGGTAAATGGTTTACTTAAGTGTTTTTCTGAAAAAAACAATTGTATTTCTGAGGAAAATTTATTATTATAAAATAAGTAATTATACAGTCGAATAGCTAAAAATAGAAAAAATAGTTTAGTTGTAAAGGTACTAGGTAAAAATGGAATGATTTAAAAACGACAGCTGTTCCATCAGAAACAGAAAGTATCTTTCCTAACAGAGCTATAACAAGTTTAGGAGGAGGAAATGGAATGGCAGACAAAGAGTTAAAAAGAGGCTTAGAATCTCGTCACATTCAAATGATCGCGCTTGGTGGAACAATTGGCGTTGGATTATTTATGGGATCAGCAAGCACGATTCAATGGACAGGTCCATCGGTATTGCTTGCTTACGCAATTTGCGGAATGTTTATTTTCTTTATTATGCGTGCTATGGGCGAAATGCTGTACATGGAACCAAGCACAGGTTCATTCGCTACATTTGGCCACAAATATATTCATCCATTAGCAGGTTATATGGCTGCTTGGAGTAACTGGTTTCAATTTGTAATCGTAGGGATGTCCGAAATTATAGCGGTAGGAGCATATATGCATTACTGGTTCCCTCATTTACCAGCTTGGGTGCCTGGTATTATCGCCATGTTGATTTTAGGCACAGCAAACTTAGTTTCAGTGAAATCATTTGGAGAGTTTGAATTTTGGTTTGCGATGATTAAAATTGTAACAATTATTTTAATGATTATCGCGGGACTTGGATTAATTTTCTTTGGATTTGGAAATGATGGAGACGCAATCGGGTTATCAAATCTTTGGGCACACGGAGGCTTCTTTGCAGGGGGATGGTCAGGCTTTTTCTTCGCGCTATCTCTTGTTATTGCAGCTTATCAAGGAGTCGAGCTAATTGGGATTACAGCTGGTGAAGCAAAGGATCCTAAAAAAACGTTAACAAGCGCAATTCAAAGCATCATCTGGCGCATTTTAATTTTTTATATTGGCGCTATTTTCGTCATCGTGACGGTATATCCTTGGAATGAGTTAGATTCTTTAGGAAGTCCATTTGTATCTACATTTGCTAAAGTTGGTGTTACGGCAGCTGCAGGTATCATTAACTTTGTAGTCATTACGGCAGCGATGTCAGGCTGTAATAGCGGAATCTTTAGTGCAGGACGCATGCTTTATACGCTCGGTGTAAACGGTCAAGCACCTAAATTCTTTACAAAAATTTCTCGCAACGGCGTTCCAATTTACAGTACGCTCGCTGTTATGATTGGATTAGTAATTGGTGTTATTTTAAACTACATCGCTCCACCTAATGTATTTGTTTATGTATACAGTGCTAGCGTGCTTCCTGGAATGATTCCTTGGTTCATTATTCTTATCAGCCAAATTCGTTTCCGTAAAGCTAAAGGTGCTGAAATGGATAGTCATCCTTTCAAAATGCCTTTTGCGCCTGTAACGAACTATGTAACCATTGCTTTTCTACTAATGGTGCTCGTAGGCATGTGGTTTAATGATGAAACGCGTATTTCACTTATTGTAGGGGTTATTTTCCTCGCTCTCGTTGTCATTAGTTTTTACGCATTCGGAATCAATAAACGTATGATACCTGATACAGAGAACGGTCAAATAAAGAAATAAATATGCTTTTTCATAATCGAAAAGCAAAACAAAAAAACGGCTGATAAAAGCCGTTTTTTTGTTTTGCTTAAATAAAAGACATAAGAAAAAATGTCATTAAATGCACAAAACGAAATACTCGTTCAAATGCAGGAGGAGAACGAGGAAGCAGGAGATGTTATTGATGTATTTATGAAAGAGTATAAAACAGAAGAAATTATTAAATAGCACGTAATTGAGAAGAATATTGAGTGGTTTTGTTGAATAAATAAAAAGAAAACACCTTTATTTTTTATTGAAAAAGAAACGGACGTAAGAAAACTTCTTGTTTATCAAGAAGTTTCTTTTGTATCTGAACATTAGTTTGTATACGCAGGTAGGGGAGAGGTGATGAAGGTGAAAAAAATTGGTGAAGGTCACGTCTTTTTTATTATTCTCGGAGGCCTGTTTATTTTAATAGGTACACTCTTTGCAAATACTTCTGTTTATTTTCTCATCTCCGGATGGATAGCAGCTGTCTGTTGTTTAGGAATCAGTGCTGTACTAAAGAAAGGAAAAACAAAATCAGTCAGTAAAGAAGATGAGCAATAATAATTTTTATATAAAGATGGAAATTAAATATATGAAAAGGAAGAATGGATATCCATTCTTCCTTAAGTCATGGTGTGTATGAAATTGTCTTAGAAACGTCCGCCGCCAAGTTGTTGCTCAGCTAATTGTACAAGACGTTTTGTGATTTCGCCGCCTACTGATCCGTTTGCACGTGCAGTAGTGTCAGCTCCTAAATTTACTCCGAACTCGCTAGCGATTTCATATTTCATTTGATCGATTGCTTGTTCAGCTCCGTATACTAATAATTCATTATTATTGCTGCTTTTATTGTTTGCCATTGTATTCAACTCCTTTCTGTAACGTTAAGGTGTGAATAAAGGAAGAAGAATATGCAACAAACTGATATTTATTTTATAAAAAACATATTTTTACGTCGTTTGCCCTTCTAGAAGCTTAACAGGAAGACAGATTTCACGGGGGACATTACTAAATTCTCCTTCAATTTCTTTTAGTAAAATATCAATGGCTGTTTGAGCAATCGATTCGATTGGCTGTTGAATTGTAGTTAGGCCAGGTAACAAAGTCTGACTGGCTTCTGTTCCATCATAGCCCACGATTTTTAAATCTTTTGGGATGCATTTTCCTCTTTTTTGTGCTTCAGCAACTACTAAAGCTGCAAGTAAGTCATCGCTTGCAAAAATACCGTCTACTTCCGGATGTTCTTCAAAAACCTTAGAAATAGTTTCTCGCTGAATGTTGCGGTCAAAGGTATTTGAAATCTCATACGTGATAGGCTGTTTTCCGTACTGTTTCATCACGTTTTCATATGCTTTCCTTCTTAAGTTAGCTGGAGTTTCAAGTTTAAGGGGACCGTTAATATGAATAATATGCTTACAATCTTTTGAAATAAGCAATTCCGTGGCTTGTTCTCCTCCAGAATAGTTATCAGAAGATACGGTAGGAATATCTTTTGATAAATAATGATCGACTGCTACTACAGGAAGGCTTTGACTTTCGGAATCAAAAATACCTCTATTATAAGTAACGGCAATAACACCGTCTACCTGATTTCTGATAAGCATTTCTACATATTTTTTTTCTTTATCAATGCGATTCAGACTGTTACAAAGAAGTACTTTGTAGTTAAGGGAAGCACATATACTTTCAATATGAAAGGCTAACTCTCCGAAAAAAGGGTTGCTCGTTTGCGGGACTATCATCCCGATTAAATTTGTTCGCTTATTAAATAATGAACGCGCAATATCATTTGGGAAATAATTAATTTCTTTCATTGCTTTATAGACATTTTCTCGCGTTTCTTTGCTTATGTAACCACGGTTATTTAATACACGAGAAACTGTAGTCGGTGAAACACCTGCAATTTTTGCTACATCAATAATTTTGGCTTTCATCTAGTTTCCTCCTAATTTCTCCAAAACCTTGCTTTTATAGTATATATCTGCTGTGGAAAAGCCTTAAAATAAATGCAATCAAGCAAGCAGCTTTCCAGTCGCTACGTTTTATTTTGATACATAAAAATCTATGTAAGGATTGTAAACGGTTTATTGAACAACTTAAACATACCACAAAGCCCACTTTTACGCCTAATACAAGCTTTTTGCAATATAAAATGTGAAACCGGTTGACATATGAAACCGGTTGACATAAAATCAAGTTGAAAGTGCTTTCATTTTGTTAGATAAAAGATTTTATATCTTAAGCTAAAGGGGTAACTAAAATGAAAAGTTCAAAAAGTTTATATTGGAAGCTGAGTGCATATTTTTTCTTCTTCTTTTTTACGTGGTCGTCGAGCTACTCTTTATTTTCTATCTGGTTAGGGCAAGAGATTAAGTTGAACGGATCAGCTACAGGCTTAATCTTTTCTGTAAACGCTATCTTTGCATTGTGTATGCAGCCTTTGTACGGATATATATCTGACAGGATAGGTTTAAAGAAACACATTTTATTTTTTATTAGCTGTCTTTTAGTGTTTGTAGGACCATTTTATATTTTTGTTTATGGGCCCTTACTTCAATACAATGTGTTGATAGGAGCTATTATTGGAGGCTTATATTTAGGAGTAGCGTTTTTGGCGGGCATCGGAGCGATTGAAACATACATAGAGAAAGTCAGCCGAAAATATAAATTTGAGTACGGGAAATCTAGAATGTGGGGGTCATTAGGCTGGGCTGCAGCTACATTCTTTGCAGGACAACTATTTAACATTAATCCTCATATTAATTTTTGGGTGGCATCCGTTTCAGCGGTTATCCTAGTGGCTATTATTTTTTCTGTGAAGGTAGAAATGAGCAGCTATGAAATGGAAAAAGCTGAATCTGTCACGCTGAGAGATGTAGGTAATTTATTCTTATTGAAGGAATTTTGGTTTTTTATGATTTATGTTGTTGGCGTTACGTGCGTGTATGGGGTATACGATCAGCAATTTCCTATCTATTACGCATCTTTGTTTCCTACTGAATCGATAGGTAATCAAGTATTTGGCTACTTAAATTCGTTTCAAGTATTTTTAGAAGCCGGAATGATGTTTGCAGCACCGTTTATTGTAAATAAGATCGGTGCAAAAAATAGTTTGATTTTAGCAGGGTTTCTAATGGGATTTCGTATTATTGGGTCAGGACTTGTGGTTGGTCCAATTGGAATATCTTCGATGAAGCTTATTCATGCATTAGAACTTCCTATTATGCTCATTGCCATCTTTAAATATTTGGCAGCTAACTTTGACACGCGCCTATCTTCTATCCTTTATTTGGTTGGATTCCAATTCGCTTCACAAATAGGTGCTTCAGTTCTTTCACCCATAGCGGGAGGATTATATGATAGCGTAGGCTTTTCCCGTACCTATTTAATTATGGGAGGTATGGTTTTGGTATTTAACGTTATTTCCATGTTTACACTACTAAACTCTAAAAAACATAAGTTTATAAGAAAAGATGTACAAGAAAACACGCAGATTATATAGGGGGATATGATGATGTTAACGATAAATAAAATCGAGCAAGCTCAACGTTCATTAAATGAAGCAGAGAAAAAGGTAAATCATCAATATCGGTTAGGGTATCATATTATGGCGCCAGCGAACTGGATTAATGATCCGAATGGGTTGGTTCAGTATAAAGGAGAATATCATGTTTTTTATCAACATCATCCTTATGACGAGAATTGGGGACCGATGCATTGGGGACATGTCAAAAGCAAAGATCTTGTTCATTGGCAGCATTTACCGATTGCTTTAGCTCCTGGAGATACATTTGATAAAGATGGATGTTTTTCTGGAAGTGCCGTGGATAACCAAGGAGAGCTTACGCTAATTTATACAGGACATAATTATATAGACAAAGAGCTGGATACTTTTTTTCAAAACCAAAATATAGCTGTTAGTAAAGACGGCATTACCTTTGAAAAAGTAGAGGTCAACCCAGTTATTGCGGAGCCGCCGGCAGATAGTTCTCATCATTTTCGAGACCCTAAAGTATGGAAGCACGAGGATTTCTGGTATATGATTCTAGGAAACTCAACAAAGAAACAAGAGGGACGCGTTATTTTATACCGGTCTTCAAATTTACGAAAATGGGAATATGTTGGCGTCCTTGCTAAAAGCGATGGAGATCTAGGATATATGTGGGAGTGTCCGGACTTCTTTGAGTTAGACGGAAAGCATGTGTTAATGATTTCTCCTCAAGGGATAGAAGCAAAAGGTGATTCCTATCACAACCTTTTCCAAACGGGATATTTAGTTGGAGAATATAGTTATGAAACCAATACCTTTCATCATGGGTCATTTACTGAATTAGATCACGGCCACGATTTTTATGCTGTTCAAACGCTTTTAGATGATAAAGGAAGACGAATTGCAATCGGGTGGATGGACATGTGGGAAGCTAATATGCCAACGAAAGAGGATGGATGGTGCGGTGCGCTAACGCTTCCGAGAGAACTAACTTTAAGAGAGGATAAAGTGTTAATGAACCCCGTCCAAGAGCTGACATCACTTCGGAAAACTCAATATAATATGCTAACCAATAAAGCTCTTTCTGAAAGCTATGTAGTAGAAGTAAATGAAGATTTGCTAGAGATACAAGCTGTATTTGATTTAGCGGACTGCCAAGCTTCATCAGTAGGAATAAAAATTTGTGGAATAAACAATGAAGGAACGCTTATGTGTTATAACCTTAATGAGCAAAAGCTAGTGCTTGACTGTACTCACTCGGGAAAAGAAGATGGAGTGAGGAAAGTAGCGTTGCAAGCAGGTGAGACACTAGCTTTACGAATATTTGTGGATCGTTCTTCCATCGAAGTATTTGCAAACGAAGGACAAGCTACCATGACAAGCCGCATTTATCCAAAAGAAAGCAGGCTTGGAATTGAGTTATTTACTGAAGGAGGAGACGTAATCGTAAAAGAGTTAACGTATTGGAATTTAAAAGATATTTGGGGGTAAAATACAGAGGAAGAAGTATATTAATACTTCTTCTTTTTTGAGCATTTAATAGCTCGTCAACAAAGTGGCGGTATATAAATGGATAAGGCACTTTAGATTAAAAGTACGAGCAAATACGATATAATAGTAAAAGAGATAATGAATGAAAGAGAAACTGTCCTGCTCTAAGATGCCCAAAAGAAAGCAGGATAGAGCAGGGCTGCTGCACTTATAAAACCACGATCAGTAAAGAAAAGAGTTATGTTTTAAGACACAAGAAGAAAAGGAGATACGATGACTAATCAAAAAGAAACAGGATGGAATTTACGTAATAGCTATGCGGAGTTACCAAACATTTTTTTTACGCCTCTTGATCCTAATCCGGTGAGTTCACCTAAAATAGTCAAATTTAACGACTCTTTAGCCGCATCTCTAGGGTTACAAAAAGAACAGCTGCAAAGCCAAGAAGGAGTTAGCATTTTGGCTGGAAACAGTGTTCCAAAAGGTGCTTTCCCACTTGCACAGGCTTATGCAGGACATCAATTTGGCCACTTTAACATGCTAGGAGACGGACGGGCTATGCTGATAGGGGAGCAAGTTACGCCTTCGGGTGAACGAGTGGATCTTCAGCTTAAAGGCTCAGGCCGAACTCCGTATTCCCGGGGTGGAGACGGTCGTGCAGCTCTGGGGCCTATGCTGCGTGAGTATATGATTAGTGAGGCGATGCAGGCCCTTGGTATTCCGACTACTCGGAGCCTGGCAGTCGTAACAACAGGCGAATCCATTGTTCGCGAAAAAGAACTGCCGGGGGCGATTTTGACGCGTGTAGCTTCCAGTCACCTTCGTTTTGGCACATTTCAATTTGCTGCAAAATGGGGAACAGTCGAAAACCTTCAAGCTTTAGCTGACTATGCATTAGAACGTCACTTTTCCCACATAGAAAAGAATGAAAAAAAATATTTATCATTGCTTCAAGAAGTGATTAAGCGTCACGCTACCCTAGTTGCTAAATGGCAGCTTATTGGTTTTATTCATGGCGTCATGAATACGGATAATATGACAATTAGCGGAGAAACAATTGATTATGGGCCATGTGCATTTATGGATACCTATGATCCAGAAACTGTATTTAGTTCAATTGATGTACAAGGGCGCTATGCATATCAAAATCAACCAGGCATTACAGGGTGGAATCTTGCGAGGTTTGCTGAAGCTTTATTACCTCTGTTGGATCAAGATATAGAAAAAGCAGTTGAAATAGCACAAAACGCCGTGACGGAATTTCCAAAATTCTATCGAGAAAACTGGCTGGCGGGTATGCAGGCTAAACTTGGGCTTTTTAACGAAGAAAAAGAAGATGAAGCATTATTCCAAGAGCTTCTTAGCATGATGAAAACCTATAAAGCTGACTATACAAATACATTTCGTGCATTAACTTTCAATAAGCTAGGAAAGAGTGACCTGTTTGAAAGCGAAGAATTTGCACAGTGGCAGGAGTTATGGCAGAAAAGACTAGGCAGACAAAAACAATCTAAAGCAGAGTCGGAAGAGCTTATGAAACATAACAATCCCGCTGTCATTCCTCGAAATCACCGAGTAGAAGCAGCGCTAGATGCAGCACAAAAAGGAGACTACAGCGTTATGGAAGATCTTCTAGAAGTGCTTTCTAGCCCATATGAATCGCCGGATCAGTCAGAGTATTGTACACCGTCTGCTCCGTCTAATCAGCCTTATCAAACGTACTGCGGCACTTGATTTATTTAGATAAGAACAGCTATTTAAAGACAGCATAAATGAAATCAAAAAGAGCTCTTTATAAAGAGCTCTTTTTGATTTCCTGAAAAATGTATGATTGATTAATTGAAATGATAGCGATTCCTTGGGAAGAGCTGCATAAAATTCAACAGTATAAAAGAATCAAAATAAAAAGAGATTACCTAATTCTTTTGTCTCTTATTATTACCAGTAGAAACTATTATATAATAAATTATTCCACTATTTCACAAAAAATACATTAACGATATTTTCTTGAAGTTTGGGTACTTTAACAGCTGTAGAAAAGCTTATAAAAGAATAGTAGGTTAAATATGATGATGAATTTGCCGATTTAATTAAAAAGTTAAAGATTTAAGACTTTATAACTAAATTAAAAAAACAAAGGGATAAAAAAGGGTATGATCACTCCATTTTACCTATTTGACTTTTCAATATTATGCAAGTAATCTTGGAAAGGTAATGGAACCGGTTCTGTTATTTCACCAGATGGATATGACTTCTCGATACATAGAAAATGGATCACTTGTGAGTAACACAAGAAAAAGTATGATACAAAAGGGAGAAAACAGATGAACATTAAGAAAATCGCAAAGCGAACAACAGCATTATCTTTTGCTGCAGCTATGTTAGTAGGTGCTGGATCTCAAACATGGGCAGCTGAAAGCAATCATAAAGATACAAATAATAATTATAGAGTTTCTCATATTACACGTGATAACATGCTGAAAATTCCTCAGCAGCAAAAAAGCGAACAGTTTAAAGTTCCAGCTTTTGATAAAGCAACAATCAAAAATATTGCCTCTGCAAAAGGGTATGATAAATCGGGTAATTTAATTGACTTAGACGTATGGGACAGCTGCCTCTGCAAAATGCTGACGGAACAGTAGCCAACTACCATGGTTACCAAGTTGTATTTGCGCTAGCAGGCAATCCTAAAGATGCGGATGATACATCTATTTATGTGTTTTATAAAAAAATAGGTGAAGAGTCGATTGACAGTTGGAAAAATGCAGGAAGAGTGTTCAAAGACAGTGATAAATTTGTACCGAATGACCCTCATTTGAAAAAACAAACACAAGAATGGTCAGGATCTGCTACTTTAACATCAGACGGAAAAGTACGCTTATTCTATACTAATTTTTCAGGTACAAACTATGGAAAACAAACTTTAACAACAGCTCAAGTAAATGTATCTCAGCCAAGTGCAGATACGTTAAAAATTGAAGGTGTTGAAGATCATAAATCCATTTTTGATGGTGATGGTAAAAAATATCAAAATATTCAGCAGTTTATCGACGAAGGCGCATATGGTTCAGAAGATAATCATACGTTGAGAGATCCTCACTATGTAGAAGATAAAGGGCATAAATACCTTGTGTTTGAAGCAAACACAGGAACCGAAGATGGTTATCAAGGGGAGGATTCTCTTTACAATCGAGCTTACTACGGTGGAAACAATCCATTTTTCCAATCAGAAAAAGAGAAATTACTGCAGAGTTCTAATAAAAAGAAAGCCTCTTTAGCAAACGGCGCATTAGGCATTGTAGAACTAAATAACGACTATACCTTAAAAAAAGTAATGGATCCACTGATTACCTCAAACACGGTAACAGATGAAATTGAACGCGCAAATGTATTCAAGAAAGGTGGAAAATGGTACTTATTCACAGATTCTCGCGGGTCTAAAATGACCATTGATGGTATCGGCCAAGATGACGTATATATGCTAGGATACGTATCAAATACGCTGACAGGAAAATACAAACCGCTAAATGATACAGGACTTGTTTTACATATGAACCTCGATCCTAATGACAAAACGTTCACGTATTCACATTTTGCAGTTCCGCAAGTTAAAGGAGACAATGTCGTGATTACAAGTTACATGACAAACAGAGGCTTCTATTCAGAGGAACACTCTACGTTTGCTCCTAGCTTCTTGTTAAGTATTAAAGGATCAAAAACAGCTGTTGTGAAAAATAGTATTTTACAACAAGGACAATTAACTGCAGATAAATAATTTTTAAAAACGAAAGAGAATGGCGACAACTGCTGCTGTTTTCTTTCGTTTTATTATGTAAGCAAAAATATGCTGTAACTGCAGTGCTAAGTAAAATGAAAAAGTAGTATATACAGATTCACAGTTATTCAAAGAAAATGAAACATTCAGACAGACTATAACTTTAAGAATGAAACCGGTTGACATGCAAGGTTGACTAACTTAATATATTTACATATAATGGCTTGAAACGCTTTCATAGATTAGTATGACATGATGGTACTTATAGATGAAATAACTTGTAGTAGTAGGGAATGTCTCATTTCTTTGAAAGAGAAACTTCCGATCGTGAACTGAAAATAAAGAAGGTGCTTCTAATGAAACGAATTGATAAGGTATACAATCAGCTGTTGAGTAATTTTCAGGAGTTTACAGAAGTGGAACTTTTACATAAACAAGGAAGCTCAGCGATTGAAATTGCTGAACAATTAGATTTAGAGAGATCTAATGTAAGTCTTGAACTGAACAAACTTGTCCGCATGCAAAAAGTAATTAAAATTAAAATGTTCCCCGTTCGCTACGCTCCGCTAGAGATTGTCGAAACCATTTTTCGTCAAAAGTGGGATACGAATAAGATGGAAGTGGAAAAACTAGAGCAGCTATCTAATGGGGGAAAAGAAGAAGCACTTTCTGCTAATCCTTTTGAATTAATGATTGGAGCCACAGGCAGTTTAAAAAAATCGATTTCTCAAGCAAAAGCTGCTGTTCTTTACCCGCCCAATGGGTTACATATGCTGCTATTAGGTCCCACGGGATCAGGAAAATCTCTTTTTGCAAAACGAATCTATCAATTTGCTATATATTCAGAGAGGTTAAAAACAGGGGCCCCGTTCATTACCTTTAACTGCGCTGATTATTACCATAATCCTCAATTACTTCTTTCTCAGTTATTTGGTCATAAGCAAGGGAGTTTCACTGGAGCAACTGAAAGTAAAGTAGGTTTAGTAGAACAAGCAAATGAAGGCATTCTCTTTATGGATGAAATACACCGGCTTCCTCCTGAAGGTCAAGAAATGCTTTTTTACCTCATTGATCAAGGTACGTACAATCGCCTAGGGGAAACAGATCATAAGCGAACGTCTAAAGTATTAATTATTTGTGCTACAACTGAAAATCCCGGTTCAGCCTTACTGCAAACTTTCTTAAGAAGAATTCCGATGACTATTCATATTCCGTCATTAGAAGAGCGATCTCTCAAAGAAAAGATTCGTCTCACAACGTTTCTTTTAGAACAAGAAGCTAAACGAATTAATAAAAAGCTAAGTGTCCACATTGATGTATTAAATGCTTTAATCCACACTGAAAAATTCGGGAATGTAGGGCAGTTAAAGTCCAATGTACAGCTCGTGTGTGCACACGGATTTTTAAATAACCTTGATAGTAAACATATGGTGGAACTTACAGTGAGAGATTTGCCTGATGATATTAAACGAGATTGGATTTCAAATAGTAAAAATATGGAGCGTAGCAGAAAAATTTCTGAATATGTAAATCTCAAAACGATCATTTCTCCGGCTATGGAGAGCCAAGAAATAAAAATAGAGGAAGACGTATCATTTAATTTATATCAGTTAATAGAAGAAAAAGTAGATGTTTTAACAAAAGAAGGTTTATCTCAAGAAGACATCAATCAATATATTCTTACTGACATTCATTTGAATGTTCGGAGCTTTTTTAATCAAAAAAATGGCCAGAGTTCTAATTTAATGAAATTCGTAGAAGACGACGTAATTCAGCTTACAAAAGAATTAAAACATTTAGCAGAAAAAGAATTGAACTGTAAATTTGATCGCAGATTTATTCATTTTTTGAGTATGCATATGGAATCCTTTTTAAAGCGAAAAAAACAAGTAGACGTATTAAATACAAAGGAGATAGATGAAATTCGCGAAACGTATCCAAAAGAATATGCGGTAGCCCTGCTTTTTAAAAATCGAATTGAAAAGTGGTTTAACATTGTCGTGCCAGAAATAGAAGTTATTTATCTCACAATGGTTATTCAATCCATTCGAACGTTAGAAGAAAATAAGCGAGTGGGGATTGTGGTTGCTGCACATGGAAACAGCACGGCAACTTCTATGGTAGAAGTGGCTACGGAGCTTTTAGGAAGTACTCCTATTATAGCTATTGATGTGCCTTTGACGGTATCTCCAGTCGAAATTGTAGATAGATTAATCCAGGGAATTAAGAAAGTAGATGAAGGAGAAGGCGTATTAATGCTTGTAGACATGGGCTCGCTTGCCATGTTAGAAAGCAAGTTAGAACAAAAAACAGGGACTAAGATTAAAACAATCAGCAACGTGACGACGTCTATGGTGTTAGACACCGTTAGAAAAGTAAATTATTTAGACTTAAATTTATATGCCATATTTGATTCGGTGCAAAAAGACTTTATGGAATTTATAGATAAGCAGCAGCATGTGTTTGGGAAAAAGAAAGCCCTTGTTTCTATTTGTACAACAGGAAGCGGTACAGCAAAACAATTAGAAAAAATCTTAACTATTATTTCGCGGAAAGTATCTCAAGAGCCTATTAAAATTCTAACCGTTTCTTCTATTAAATTAGCAGCAAACATTCGGGAAATTCAAAAAGAATATGAAATTGTCGCAACAGCAGGTACCAAAAACCCTAAGATTGATGCGCCTCATGTATCACTAGAAGTCCTTATTGAAGGGCAGGGAGAGCGAATACTTCAACAGGCAATTACAAAAGAAACGATACGCTATGATGAGGAGAAGACGGAAGGGAATATTGTAGTGCGTGAACTTTGCGAAGAAAACTTACGAAAGTACCTTCTATTTATTAATCCGTATCTCATAAGTGAAATTCTGTTAGAGTGGTTAAATCACGTACAAGATGAGTTAGAAATGGAATTAAGCAACACCGTTATGATTCGAATTGTGATGCATACAGCCTTTGCTTTAGAAAGA
Source organism: Priestia sp. TGN 0903 (assembly GCF_050846855.1). Classification (NCBI taxonomy): domain Bacteria; kingdom Bacillati; phylum Bacillota; class Bacilli; order Caryophanales; family Bacillaceae; genus Priestia; species Priestia sp. TGN 0903. Next base: position 1,078,137 of record NZ_JBOZGL010000001.1, on the reverse strand, counting down.
ATGATAAAAAACGAACCTCTTGCTTTTCCGGAGGATGAAGAAATCACTCCTCAGTTAGAAAATATTTATCAAAAAACGGAAAAAACATTACAAGCCGTCGAAAAAAAGCTTAAACTTACCTTAACAAGAGATGAAAAATTATTTATTGCCACCATTTTTGCGGATGAAATGTAAAAATCATATGATAATCCCAAGAAACTAGTTTAATTTATATGCCGCTAGTTTCTTTTTTTATCCCATTTTTTAAATAACAGAAAAACCTGTATTAAAACGCATGACGTTTTGATACAGGTTTATTTATTTTAAGAAACCTGTATCAACAACAAAGAAAAAGGTATTGAAAAATAAATGAAAGCGCTTAATACTCTTTGTTGGCACGATACTTGCAATAAATAAGTGTAGAACGTAAAAGAGAGGAGCAAGTGTACATGATTTCAGTCATTATTAGTGGGCATGGTGATTTCGCACCAGCATTAGAAGGGTCTTCCAAAATGATATTTGGTGAAGAGAATCACGTAGTAGCCGTACCTTTTCTAAAAGGAGAGGGTATCCAAACGCTTGAAGCAAAATATAAGCAAGCATTAGAGGAAATGCCCTTAGAAAATGAAGTGCTTTTTCTAGTCGATATTTTTGGAGGTACACCTTACAATGCGGCTACTCCCTATATCCTTAAAAACAAAACAGCGGATATGGTATCCGGAGTTAATTTGCCTATGTTATTAGAAGTGTTAGCCATGAGGGAACACGTTACATTAAAAGAGATGCTAGGGAGATTAAAGCAAGTGAATGAAGAAAGTTTTCAAGTGTGCAGTGAACATTTGGAGAAAGTCCAGCAAGCAAACCAAATCGGAGAGGATGGATTATTATGAAAATCGTTTTAGCAAGAATTGATGACCGCTTTATTCACGGGCAGGTATTAACAAGATGGATCAAAACAAATGCAGCAGATCGAATTATCATTGTTTCAGATGAGGTGGCAGCGGATGAAATGCGAAAAACGCTTATTCTTTCTGTGGCTCCTTCGAATGTAAAAGCAAGTGCTGTCTCAATTTCTAAAATGACAAAAGCATTTCACAGCCCTCGTTATCAGGATACAACAGCCATGCTGCTGTTTGAAAGTCCTGCAGATATTGTAGCTCTTGTTCAAGCTGGAGTGCCTATCGAGACAGTAAACGTAGGCGGCATGCGTTTTGCTAATGACCGAAAACAAATCACAAAATCTGTAAGCGTTACCGAAAAAGATATCGATGCTTTTGAGAAACTGCAGGAACTAGGCGTAAAGCTTGAGCTGCGCCAATTACCCTCAGATTCTAGCGAAAATTTTATTCAACTACTGAGAAATGAAACAAAAATCAAATAAGGAGATGAGTTTATGTCTTCCATACAAATTATTTTATTATTAGTCATTGCAGCGGTAACTGGCATCGCAAGCGTATTGGACGAAGGGCAATCCCATCGTCCTCTCATTGCCTGCACGTTAGTAGGCTTGGTGCTTGGAGATTTAAAAACGGGCATTATTTTAGGCGGAACGCTGGAATTAATGGCTCTTGGATGGATGAATGTTGGATTGGCGATGGCACCTGATACGGCTATTGCTTCTGTTATTTCAACTATTTTGGTTATCACAGCTGGTCAGGGGATTGGTGAAGGCATTGCGGTAGCTATAGCTTTAGCAGCTGCAGGGCAAGTACTCACCATTTTTGTTCGTACCATCACAGTATTTTTAATTCATCGAGCTGATAAGTACGCGGAAGAAGGAAACTTTAAAGGAATTGAAATTATGCATATTACTGCTATGGGTTTTCAGGCTCTCCGCGTTATGATTCCAACGTTAATTGTTACATTAATCAGCGTAAGCGCCGTGCAAACTTTCCTCGGAAATATTCCGGAAGTTATTACAAAAGGTCTGCAAATTGGGGGAGGCATTATCGTGGTCGTAGGGTATGCCATGGTTATCAATATGATGAACATTCCTCATTTAAAACCTTTTTTCTATATCGGGTTCTTATTAGCGGCATTTACAGGGTTTAACCTGGTAGGATTTGGGGCGTTAGGTCTTTGTTTAGCCCTTCTTTATCAGCAAGTAATGCAGCAGCGAAATCAAATGCAGCCGGCAGGCGTTCCAGCAGCTACAGGGAGCGAACAAGTATATGATGATGACGATGATGATTTAGATGCCTAAACGGCGAACTTAAGGGAGGGATAGAGATGGAAAATGAAAAAAGATTAACGAAAAAAGACATCTTTAGCATGTTTATTCGCTCGAATTTTTTACTCGGTTCATTTAACTTTGAGCGTGTTCAGGCAATGGGCTACTGTTATGTTATGATTCCAGCAATTAAACGTTTATACGGACCAGGGGCACAGCGAAATGCAGCATTAAAGCGACATTTAGAATGGTTCAATACACATCCATGGATTTCCGCACCTATATTCGGCGTCACGGCAGCAATGGAAGAAGAAATGGCAAATAAAAAAGATTTTGATGAAAAAGCCATCAGCGGAATGAAAATTGGATTAATGGGACCGCTTGCTGGCGTAGGAGACCCTATTTTCTGGGGAACGCTGCGACCAGTCCTCGCAGCACTAGGCGCATCTCTTGCGTTAGGCGGGAATATTGCCGGGCCACTGCTGTTTTTCATCTTAATTAATGCCATTCGATTAAGTACAAAATATTATGGATTAAAATATGGTTATTTAAAAGGAACAGAAATTTTAAAAGATTTAGTAGGCAATCGAATTCAAAAACTGACGGAAGGTGCATCCATTTTAGGACTGTTTGTAATGGGAGCATTGGTTTCGAAATGGACCACTATTAATATACCAGTGGTTGTTTCTAGGATCAAAGATGATTCTGGTAAAGTTGTCGTGAAAACCGTGCAAGACGTACTCGACAGTATTTTACCGGGACTGCTTCCTTTAGCGCTAACTTTATTAGTAGCATGGATGCTTCGAAAAGGTACAAATCCGCTGCTTATTATTTTCGGTATTTTCTTAATCGGTATAGGAGGTTATTGGATCGGCTTTTTAGGCTGATAAATAAGAGGAGTCATCTATTCTTCTAGCATCCGCTGGTGAACATGTTTTGCATAGCCAGTAATGCCAATAAAGGAGGAAAGAAAGATGAAAAGAACCGTCAAAAAGTTATTGATGATTGGAGTCGCTTGTTCCATAAGCATGTTTTCTGTATACCCTGTATTAGCTGATAATACAGGGTATTATCAAGAAAAATACCGGAATCAATTTCATTTTTCTCCAGAAGCGAACTGGATGAACGATCCAAATGGAATGGTCTATTATAACGGGGAGTACCACCTTTTTTATCAGTATTATCCTTACGGTACCACCTGGGGACCTATGCACTGGGGGCATGCAGTTAGTACAGACTTAGTGAAATGGAAACACCTTCCGGTTGCTCTTTCGCCAGATGAGAACGGAGAGATCTTTTCAGGAAGTGCCGTTATCGATTGGAATAATACCGCAGGATTTGGAAAAGAAGCGATGGTAGCTATCTTTACGCACTCAGGCAGTAAAGGGCAAGTTCAAAGTCTAGCATACAGCACGGACAGCGGAAGAACATGGACCAAATATGAAGGAAATCCCGTTATGCCAAATCCCCCAGTTCCTGACTGGCGCGATCCAAAAGTCTTTTGGCACGAGCAAACCAAGCAGTGGGTGATGTCTTTAGCTGCTAAAGATAAAATCATGTTTTATACATCACCTGACTTGAAAAATTGGAAATACGCAAGTGAGTTTGGATCTGACGGAGGGATTCAAGCAAACGGTCAAAACGGTGCCTATTCATATACTTTGACTGAACAAAAAGGTCAATCTTTTACTCTAGAGGGAGAAATTATGCTTGTAGAAAAGAATGGACGCGAAGGTGCAGGAGGCCTTGTTTTTCGTTCTAATAAAGATGCAACAAACGCATATACCGTCAATTTAGATGCTGAAAAGAACCTCTTAACACTTAACAAAGTAGAGAAAGGAAGCGTAACGACCGTTGTTTCAAAGCCAATGAGGCTGGATACGTCACAAGCGTATCACGTGAAAGTAGAAGCAAACAGTCACCACTTTAAGATACTGCTAAATGGAAAACAGGTTTTAGAAGGCAGTGATGCATCTTTTGAAAACGGTCAGTTTGGACTAACAGCATGGAATTCCACAGCTGTCTTTCGTCATGTTAAATTTACGAATCAATCTAATTTCATAACCAATCTATCTAACTGGAAATCTATTACTGGAACGTGGAATGATACTGCTGCTGGAAAAATCGGTAAATCTAACAGCGACGGATATATTATGAGTGAAGAACAGGGAGATCAGTTCATTTACGAGTCAAATATGACATTTTTAGATGAAAATCATGGTTCAGGTGCACTACTTTTCCGAGCAGACGCGGAAGCCAAAAACGGATATATAGCTAGCGTAGATGCTTCTAAGGATACAATCAAACTAGTAAAACTTCAAAATGGCATTTCAACTGTCCTTGCTGAAACAAACGAAAAAATTGATACGAGCAAATCACATCAAGTAAAAGTAACTGCATCGGGAAATAAACTTGATTTGCATATAGACGATAACTTCACCCTTACTGCAAAAGATGAAACTTTTTCAAAAGGATTGTTTGGACTACATGTTAATCAATCTTCAGTCCGGTTTCAAGACGTTAACATGACAAAGTTTATTGATACAGATGAAAAAGAAATTAAAAATAAAAGTTTTGAAATAGGAGATCTCACCGGCTGGAAAACGATAAAGGGAAATGCATTCACAAACGATCATGTAACGGATGCAACCGCAAATTGGAGCGGTCTTTTTGAACAAAAAGGAAAGTATCATTTATGGGGTTTTTCTGATAAGCAAGATGGCGATAATGCCACTGGAGAATTACATTCGTCTTATTTTAAATTGAGCGGTTCAGGTGAAATTAATTTGTTAATGGGAGGCGGAAACGACCCCGCAAACCGTTATGTAGCCTTAGTCCGGGCATCCGACGACAAAGAATTGATTCGTCAAGCGAATACAAAGTTTGCAGATGAAAAGTACCAGCGCTACGTATGGGATGCTTCTAAGTATATAGGAGAAGTACTGTACATTAAAGCCGTTGATCAAGCTGTAGGCGGATGGGGGCATATTAATCTAGATGATGTGAATGTATTTAATACAGAAAAAATGCCGGATAAAGTAGACAGTGTAGCAAAAGAACCAGAGGAAGCTAAACAAAGAGAAGGCGGAGAGCTTTCAGATTGGAACACAGTGTCAGGAGAATGGGTGAAATCAACTCACGGAAGCAACGGAGGCATTTGGGAGTGTCCTACTTTACTTCAACTGCCGGTTGATGGAGACAGCACAAAGAAAAAATGGGTGCTGCAAGTCAGCATCAATGATGGAGCGGCAGCTGGAGGTTCAGGTATGCAGTACTTTGTTGGTGATTTTGACGGAAAAACATTTAAAAATGAAAACCCGCCAGAGGAAGTGCTTTGGACAGATTATGGTGCCGACTTTTATGCCGCTGTAGATTGGAGCGGAGTTGAAGGAGATAACGGAGAAAAGTATTGGCTAGGCTGGATGAGCAACTGGCAATATGCCAACAATACCCCAACTACTACTTGGAGAAGCTCTATGTCAATCCCAAGAAAAATAGAACTCACCAACACAGCAAAAGGGCTTCGTTTAAAACAAATACCTGTTTCAATTGATTCAATTCCCAATAAGCAAGAAAAAAAGGTGTTGAAGAATCTGATGGTTACTGAAAACAAAAATCTTCTTTCAGGCATACAGGAAAACAAATATGAAATCATTGCAGAATTCGATGTTTCAAATACAGATGCACAAGAATTTGGTTTTCAAATTCAAAAAGAAGGCAGCGAAAATACAAAAGTCAGCTATAACATAAACAAGCAGCAATTATCTGTTGATCGAACACACTCTGGAAGTTTTAATTTTGGTAAAAATGTGAAAGGCAAACACTCTGCTCCCATGCTTCCAAAAGAGGGAAAGGTTAAGCTCCATATGTTTGTAGACCATTCGTCTGTAGAAGTATTTGGCAATGACGGCACTGCAGTAATAACAGACCAGCTCTTTCCAACGCTTTCAAGTAATAAAATAAAGCTTTATAGCAAAGGAGGCGCTGTAAAATTAAATTCTCTTAAGATGTATCCGTTAAAATCTATTTGGAATAAAAGTCCTGTTGATACAAACTTATCTGGATGGAAGAATATTAGCGGACTATGGGCCGATACGATTAACGGAAAACAAGGACGAAGCAAAGAAGATTCCTTTACCTTATCATCAAAAGAAGCAAAAAATTTCACATATGAAGCAAAGATAAAGGTGTTAGACGATTCTGTTTCAAATTCTACAGGAGCAGGAGCGCTAGTATTCCGTTCGGATGAACAGGCAAACAATGCTTATGCTGCGAATGTAGATGTGCTGAATAATCAAATAAAGCTCATTGCGTTTAGAGACGGAATAGGCAAGGATCTCATTATTTACGATGATGGGGGAAAGCTGGATTTAAAACCAAATACGGATTACCATCTAAAAGTGACGGCTGAAGGAGAACACATTCAAGTTTATCTCGATGATAAGCCGGTGATCGATACGATGGACCCTACCTTTTCAGAAGGTTATGCTGGGCTGAATGTGTGGAATTCTACTAGTTTGTTTAATGAAGTGAAATTTGAAACAGTGGATTAAGGGATTGTGAAAGCTGCCGCTTACTAAGGCAGCTTTTATATAACATAAAAAAGTATGCTGCGGTGAAGTAGCATGCTTTTTTGAATTTCATAGGTTAATGAAGAGGATTTTTACATATGATAAATATCTTACTAGTCTAATTAATCGTACATTTTAGTTCTTAAAAGGTCTTTTGAAAAATCCTCATAAAAATATGATAAAATCGGATAGGATATATATTTCGAGGAAGGAAAGTGTTTTTTTATGATTATTGGTAACGAACAGGATTTAGAAAGTTTACGCAAAATTGGACGTATCGTTGCACTTGCGCGCGAAGAAATGAAAAAACAAGCAAAAGCAGGTATGACAACAAAAGAGCTTGATATGATCGGTAAAAAAATATTAGATGAACACGGTGCTATTTCTGCACCTGAAAAAGAATATAATTTCCCAGGTGTAACGTGCATTAGTGTCAACGAAGAAGTGGCTCACGGTATTCCGGGAGACCGCGTATTAAAAGATGGCGATTTAGTAAATGTGGATGTATCCGCAGTACTTGATGGCTATTATTCGGATACGGGTATTTCATTTGTTATTGGGCAAGACGAAGAAAAAGAAAAGCTGTGTCAAGCTGCAGTAGATGCATTTTGGGCAGCTATGAAAAAAGTAAAAGCTGGTTCAAAACAAAATCAAATTGGTCGTGCTGTTTCTAACTTTGCACACCAAAACGGATATGCTGTTATTGAAAACTTAACGGGTCATGGTGTTGGCCGCAGCTTGCATGACGCTCCTAACCACATTTTAAACTATTATGATCCAATGGATAAAGCCCTCTTGAAAAAAGGTCTTGTTATTGCTGTAGAGCCGTTTATCTCTATGAAGGCTGATCATATCATTGAACGCGGAGACGACGGCTGGACGTTTGTTACACCTGATAATAGTCTTGTAGCACAATGTGAACATACGATTGTTGTAACAAACGGTGAACCGATTATTTTAACTGAACTATAATCAAGTTTCTCTGTAGATTTCGGTAACAAAAAAGCTACTTCACTTAGCAATGTTTTTTCGTTGCATTATAGTGAGGTAGCTTTTTTATTACTATGTAATGAATGACTATTATATTGACTTGCTTTGTTCATACAACGTTTGAAAGATAGTGTAATTGAATATGCTCAAGGGAATGCTAAGTATAAATCGAAATGAAAAGGGGTATGAAATGTGGAATATGTAGGAAGAGAAGCGATTGTAAGTGAACTGACTCATCATATGGATGACATTTTAAACAAATATAACCTTCAAGGCGTCTCCGTATATGAAGAGGAAGGAGAAGGTAATCACTATTATCTTGGCTACACAGTAAAAAAGAATGATCATGTGTTTATGGTTAACAGACCTTATCTAAAAGATAAAGACGGAAAATTAGCAGTCGAAAAGCAAGAATGGACTCTTCAAGGTAACGAAGGAGAAACAAATGGATATACTTCACTTGAAGATGCATTTCAAAAAATTGATGAAACCATACATTAAATAATTTTTTGAATTTCAAGTTCAGATTTTTTCTTTGAATGCGTGAATCTGAACAGTAGAGCGCTAATGGCTGTCGTGCTTCTTTCACCTATACTATCTAACTTTTCTTTGCTATAAAGTCTAGAAAATTACATGTAATAAAAAATTGTTTTTTTAGGTTTTACTATATAAATACGGGGTACACATATAGTACAGCAGCTATCATGCAAATGGTTGTTGTGAAAGGTTAAATACTTAGCGTTTGAAGGGACTGATTAGTTTTGAAAGGCTTAACAGCGACTTCAGCAAATGTATTACCGCAAATTGAAAGTAGGTATCCGTATCTCACGCAAGGCACTTTGGTTATGAACCGATATACGTAACGAAAGGGCCTGACTAGGCAAACAAAGGAAAGACTGAATCAACGAGAAGAAGCCTGCATCTAAACATGTAGGCTTCTTCTTTTTTACAGATGAAACTAAGACGATGAATGAGTACATAACAGGTATACATTAAGAAGATTCAGATTCAGTCCATTTTTCGTGCACGTTTTTCTTGAAAAAAGGTCATAAGTTGAAGATACTGTATATAACTATGTAAAAGAATTTTTGAATACAAAATAGTAAATCTGCTTGAGGTGAAAACGATGAGAAAAGCAAATAAAAGTGAATTTCTGTGGAATACGTTAGACGGCTGGCTTTTTATCCCTAGGAACATTCCTTTACTATTTCTTTTTGTATTTCTCTTAGGGGTTTCTTACCTAGGTTGGGTTAAGCTGTTTCATAAATTCGTTTAGGTACGCCAATAAGCTGAAACAAAAAACTGTTTCAGCTTATTGGCGTACTGATTGATTTATTTTATGTATATCTGTACCTTAATTTACCTAAGTTATTCATTCCATCCTTTGCACACATCAACCCATTTTAAGCATTTCGAAAATTCTTCTAGTTCGGGTATTGTTAATTCAATTGCACTATTTCCACTTCCACAGGCAGGGAAAACGGTAACAAAACGTTTCAGAGATTCATCTAGATACACGTGAACACCTTCATTAACGGCAAATGGGCATACTCCGCCTACGGCATGACCAATCAGCGTTTCTACTTCACTTGCTCCAAGCATTTTTGCTTTGGTTCCGAACTCTTCTTTATATTTTCGATTATCAATTTTCGCATCTCCTGCTGCCACAATTAATAGAACGGTTCCTTCTGCGTTAAAAGAAAGACTTTTTGCGATCCGTTGCGGCTCACATTTTAAAGCTTGCGCTGCCAGTTCTACAGTAGCACTGGACTCATCCATTTCAATAATTCGATTCTCCATGCCATATTGTTTAAAATATGCTTTTACTCTTTCAATCGCCATTTTTATATCCATTCCTTTCGTTAACTCTTGCAAATATGTATGATTGCCTTACAGAGGATGTACAGTTTCTCTTTGAAATAAAAAATTCTTATTATTTTGTATATACGGAAATTATACACAACTTCTCAGTTAAAAGCACATATTCGTTTTAATTAAAAAAGTTACGTAGGTAAAGTATTTTTAGCTGATTGAAGCAGGATTACGGAACCCTTTGACGAATGTAACTATGTCGGCTGCGAAAACATAGGCATTAGAACAAAAGATAAATGATGAAATTGAAAAGGCGCAAATGTTCTAGTGAAATGAGGAGAAGGAATGCCAAATTTACACACTATCGTCAGTTTCTTTAGCAGTACATGTATGGCAACGATGAGTATGATTTATTTGTTTTCCCTTGTACCGCGGGCATGGTCTTTTAAATTTCGATTTGGAGCCATGATTGTAGGAATCCCAGTCGGCATTATAATGGGCCAGGTTGCTATGCTGATCGGCTGGCACCATCATTAAAACTTTGAACTTTTTAACAAAAAAGGAGACATGTAAAATGAATATTGTCACATTAAACAACGGCTTAAAAATGCCTCAGCTTGGATTTGGCGTATGGCAAGTAGAAGATAACAAAGCAGCAGCTGCAGTGTCAAAAGCAATTGAAGTTGGATATACCTCTATCGACACAGCTATGATTTATAAAAATGAAGAAGGAGTAGGTCAAGCGATTAAAGAATCTTCTGTTCCTCGGGAAGAGCTGTTTATTACAACAAAAGTTTGGAACAGCGACCAAGGCTATGAAAATGCACTACGTGCGTTTGATGAAAGCCTAGAACGATTAGGACTTGATTATGTGGATTTATATTTGATTCACTGGCCTACTCCTCAATATGATGAGTATGTGGAGACGTATAAAGCATTAGAAAAGCTTTATCACGATGGCAAAGTAAAAGCAATTGGCGTCTGCAACTTTGAAATTGAGCATTTGGAGCGCTTGTTAAATGAATGTGACGTAACGCCTGTTTTAAACCAAATTGAGTGCCATCCGTATCTTGCTCAAAATGAATTAAAAGAGTTTTGCGCCAAACATAATATTTTCGTGGAAGCATGGAGCCCTCTTGATCAAGGAGGAGAAGTGTTACAAGACGAGGTTATTCAAAAAATTGCTGAAGTACATAGCAAAACTCCGGCTCAAGTTGTATTGCGCTGGCACTTACAGAACAACACAATTGTCATTCCTAAGTCAGTTACACCGTCTAGAATAGAAGAAAACTTTAACGTGTTTGATTTTGAACTTACTGCTGATGATATGGCAGAGATTAATGGATTAAACAGCAACCGCCGCAAAGGTCCGCACCCAAGCGACATGAACGTCCGATAACGTTTAAAAAATAAAATTGTGCAGCCGTGAATCATCGCTGCTATAAGAAATAACGATTTTATTTCAGATTATTTAAAATTTTCTTAAATAATAATTGACAAATGATTAATTCAGCGTAATACTTAGTGTAGGTACCCTAGTTGCTTTAAGTTGTACAGCTTAAAGTGTATAGTGATTTAGTCATTTAGCGATTGTATGTATAAGTGAAATACTGATTATTAATAAAAGCCCATAGTGTAAGTAGGTTAGTTTATAGGGGGCTATATCAAAAGGAGCTTGTTTCCTCTTTGATATAGCCCCTTTTTGTGTTCAAAAAGAAAAGGCAGTCTACAGTTTAACAAGGGAGCGGGTATGATGTTTATTCAAATTGATGGAAATTCACTGACGTTCGACCAAATTTACAAAGTTATTTACCAAGGATACTCCGTGAAAATTAGCGATCACGCAGTTGAACATATACAAAAAAGCAGAACGTTAGTTGAAGAGAGCATTACGAACAACAACGTAATTTACGGAGTGAATACGGGATTTGGAAAGTTTAGTGATACGGTTATTTCAAAAACAGACTTAGCTGATCTGCAGATTAACCTGATTCGCAGTCATGCCTGCGGACTAGGAGAGCCATTTTCGTTAGAAGTAAGCAGAGTCATGCTGCTTTTACGAGCGAACGCATTAGCTAAAGGGTATTCCGGAATACGACTGGAAACCTTGCAGCTTCTTATCGATTGCTTAAACCAAAACGTAGTACCGGTTATCCCGAGTCAAGGTTCGCTTGGAGCTAGCGGTGACTTAGCCCCGTTATCACATCTAGCGCTGCTGCTAGTTGGAGAAGGAGAAGCTGTATATAATGGTCAGCGAATGCAAGGAGAAGATGCTTTAAAGCTAGCAGGGCTTGAACCTATACAATTACAGGCAAAAGAAGGGCTAGCTTTGATCAACGGCACTCAGGCAATGACGGCTGTAGGAGTAGTTTCGTACCTTGAAGCTCAAAAGCTCGCTGATCTTGCTGACGGAATTGCAGCACTGACATTAGAAGGTCTGCAAGGTATTGTAGAAGCATTCATGCCTGAGTCACATGCAGTAAGACCTTACCCGGAACAACAGCAGGTAGCTGCCCGAATTCTTTCGTACTTAGAAGGCAGTCAATTAACTACTTCTCAAGGTCAAATAAGAGTGCAAGATGCTTATTCACTGCGCTGCATTCCTCAAGTTCATGGTGCTATTTATCAAGTTTTAAATTATGTAAAAGAAAAGCTGTTAATTGAGATTAATTCAGCAACTGATAACCCTCTCATCTTTGCTGACAGCGGCAAAGTAATTTCTGGAGGTAATTTTCACGGGCAGCCCATTGCGTTTGCTATGGATTTTCTAGGAATTGCAATGGCGGAGCTTGGGAATATTTCTGAACGGCGCATTGAACGAATAGTAAACCCTCAGCTTAGCGGGCTGCCCGCATTTTTAAGTGCAGATCCAGGTCTAGAGTCCGGGCTCATGATTACTCAATACGCTGCGGCTTCATTAGTTTCCGAAAATAAAGTATTAGCGCATCCATCAAGTGTTGATTCTATCCCATCTTCAGCGAATCAAGAAGACCATGTCAGCATGGGAACGACTGCTGCACGTCATGCTTATCAAATTATCCAAAATACAAGAAGAGTTCTATCAATCGAAGCAATTTGTGCGGCTCAAGCAGCCGATATTCAAGGAGTGGATAAACTTGCTTCAGAAACAAGAAAAATTTATTCAAGAATTAGAAAAACCGTACCAACCATTATGAAAGATCGAATTTTCTCACGTGATATTGAGGCGTTAGCAGCTGATTTCAAAACTTTTGTGCAAGATACGAATTATGAACTAGCACTGTAATAAAAAGTTAGTTTAACAGTTTTTCATTTTTATAGAGGAGGAAAACGAAATGGAGACAAAACAAAGTGGAATAAAAGCACCTCGTGGAACAGAACTAACGACAAAAGGCTGGGTACAAGAAGCCGCTCTTCGCATGCTTCTAAACAATTTAGATTCCGAAGTAGCAGAGCATCCGGAAAAGTTAGTCGTATACGGAGGGATCGGAAAAGCAGCCCGTAACTGGGAGGCGTTCGATCGTATTGTAGATACGTTAAAAGAATTAGAAGAAGATGAAACGCTTCTCATACAGTCCGGCAAGCCGGTTGCGGTTTTTAAAACGCACAGTGATGCGCCGCGTGTTTTATTAGCAAATTCAAATCTTGTTCCTGCTTTTGCGAATTGGGAGACGTTCCATGAGCTCGATAAAAAAGGGTTAATGATGTACGGGCAAATGACTGCAGGAAGCTGGATTTATATCGGAAGCCAAGGCATTGTTCAAGGAACGTATGAAACATTTGCTGAGTGTGCCAACCAGCATTTTAACGGAACTTTGAAAGGAACCATTACGTTAACAGCTGGATTAGGAGGAATGGGAGGTGCACAACCGTTAGCCGTTACGATGGCAGGCGGCGTTGTCATTGGAATTGATGTTGATCGCACGCGTATTGAAAAACGTATCGAAACAAAGTATTGCGATACGGTAGTCGAAAGTGTAGCTGATGCAATCACGTTAGCTGAAGATGCAAAAAGATTGGGCAAAGCGCTGTCCATTGGATTAGTTGGAAATGCAGCCGAGATTTTGCCTGAAATGATAAAGCGAGGATTTATCCCAGATATTGTGACAGATCAAACATCGGCACATGATCCGCTTAACGGATATTTGCCGATTGGAGTCAGCTTAGCAGAAGGAGAAAAATTGCGGAATACAAATCCAAATGAATATATAAAACAATCAAAAGCAAGTATGGCTATTCACGTTCAAGCCATGTTAGAGATGCAAAGAAAAGGCGCGGTTGCTTTTGACTATGGCAATAATATTCGCCAAGTGGCGCTCGATGAAGGTGTCGCGAATGCATTTGATTTCCCGGGATTTGTCCCAGCGTACATCCGTCCGCAGTTCTGTGAAGGAAAAGGACCGTTCAGGTGGGTCGCTTTGTCAGGAAACCCAGAAGATATTTATAAAACAGATGAAGTCATTTTACGTGAGTTTTCGGATAATACGCATCTTTGCAACTGGATTAAAATGGCGAGAGAAAAAATTGAGTTTCAAGGATTGCCGGCTCGTATTTGCTGGCTAGGCTACGGAGAAAGAGCGCGCTTTGGAAAAATTATTAATGACATGGTAGCAAACGGAGAGCTGTCAGCGCCTATCGTTATTGGCAGAGATCATCTAGATGCCGGTTCCGTGGCTTCGCCAAATCGTGAAACTGAAGCAATGAAAGATGGCAGTGATGCAGTAGCAGACTGGCCTATTTTAAATGCATTAGTCAATACGGCAGCAGGCGCAAGCTGGGTATCCGTTCACCACGGAGGAGGAGTAGGTATGGGGTATTCTCTGCACGCTGGAATGGTTGTAGTAGCAGACGGGACGGAAGATGCCGCTAAACGTCTAGAACGTGTTTTAACAACAGATCCTGGCATGGGTGTTGTTCGTCATGTAGACGCCGGCTATGATAAGGCCATTCAAACTGCAAAAGAAAAAGGGATACAAATTCCCGCGTTACATGAATAAAAAAGGAGGGATACGTATGACTATTACGTATATCAAATGCGCTGAACAAGTCATTACGGTTAAAGGTGGAAGTCAGCCTAGACGAGAGGAAGAAATGTCAGATCTAGGAATCATTGAAAATGGCAGCGTACTCGTTAAAAATGGAAAAATTGTATTTGTTGGGCCTGACGTCAAAGCGCGGGAATACCTTGAGCATATCCATGAACCTATTAATATAATTGATGCCGAAGGAAAAATCGTAACGCCTGGGTTGATTGATCCCCACACTCACCTTGTGTTTGGCGGCAGTCGTGAAAAAGAATTAGAAATGCGCTTAAACGGGGCAAAGTATATTGATATTTTAAAAGCGGGAGGAGGAATTTTACAAACAACCGTTAGTACACGACAAGCAACAGAAGAGGAGCTAATCAAGCAATCTACAAAACGTTTAAATAAATTTCTGCAGTACGGAGTTACAACTGTCGAAGCCAAAAGCGGGTACGGTTTAAATCTTAAAGATGAAATCAAACAATTAAAAGTAGCGAAGAAACTGAATGAACAGCATCCAGTAGATGTTGTTTCAACCTTTATGGGAGCTCATGCGGTGCCAGCTGAGTACAAAGGAAATGAAGATGAGTTTGTTCGTTTTGTTATCGAAGAAATGATACCAATTGTTGCAAAAGAAGAGCTAGCGGAGTTTTGTGATGTATTTTGTGAAGACGGCGTGTTTACAGTTGAACAGTCAGAGCGTATTTTACAAGCTGGAAAAGCATACGGACTAAAACCTAAAATCCACGCCGATGAAATTGTGTCTTTTGGCGGGGCAGAGTTAGCGGCTAAAGTGGGAGCTGTGTCTGCGGATCATTTATTAAAAGCATCGGATCAAGGAATTAAGCAAATGGCTGAAAGCGGAGTTATAGCCGTTCTATTGCCGGGTACTGCATTCTTTTTAATGGAAGAGCCGGCGCGTGCTAGAAAAATGATCGAAGCAGGGGTACCGGTTGCTTTGTCTACAGATCGAAACCCAGGGTCTTCTCCTACGGAATCGCTGCCGTTTATTATGAATTTAGCTTGTTTAACGATGAAAATGACGCCAGCAGAAGTTTTAACAGCCTGTACGATCAACGCGGCTCATGCCATTGGCAAAGGGGATCAAATCGGAAGTATTGAAGTAGGTAAAAAAGCCGATTTAGTGCTATTTGATGCGCCCAATTACCAAACGCTGCAGTATAACTATGCCGTAAATCTTGTAGACACGGTATTAAAAGATGGAAAAGTTGTGGTTGAAGGCGGTGCTTTACATGAACTATCCGTACCCACAGCTTGATCGACCGCCTTTTTGCTGGCAGCGTCAAAGTACTTCTGACCCAAAAGTAAGTGATTGGATTCAGACAGTTGAAGATGGGTGCAACGTCGACTTTACATCGATAGATATTACGGTCTTGGGCGTGCCTCTTTCAAGGTCTTCCATTAGTGCTTCTGGAGCCAGTGAGACGCCAATGGCCATGAGGAAACTCTGGAAATCCTTTAATCCGTATCATATTGAGTATGATACGGATTTGACTTCCTTGTCAGTGTTGGATTTAGGGGACGTCAAACAGCACGTAACGGATATAGAGAAGTCTCATCAGTATATAAAAGAAGCGATGATGTCTATGCGGAAATGTCATCCGCATGCGCTGCCTGTTATGCTCGGAGGAGACCACTCCATTACAGCTATGTTAGTAAAAGGATGGAAAGAGTCACATCCTGAACAGAAAATAGGAATTTTACAGTTTGATACGCACTTTGACTTACGAAGCTTAGAAGACAATGGCCCTTCTAACGGAACACCCATACGGAATTTAATTGAAAGCAACACAATTGATGCAACTCATGTATGGAATATTGGGCTTCACGGGTTTTACAACTCAAAATCGTTAAAGGAATATGCAGATAGCAAAGGCGTTCATTGTGTAACGTTACTGCAAGCAAGAAAAGCGGGAGTAACTCATACGGTGAAAGAAGCACTAAAACAGCTGAGCAAAGAAGTAGACATGATCTATTTAACCGTTGATATGGACGTGTTAGATATTGCTTACGCACCTGGAGTTCCAGCAGGAACCACAGGGGGAATGAGAACGGAGGAATTGTTTGAAGCGGTATACACGGCTGGGAGTCATCCGCTTGTTCAAGCAATGGATATTGTATGTCTAGATCCGTTGCGTGATGTAAGAGAAATAACTGTAAAAGCAGGCGTACACGTATTTTTGAATTTTTTAACGGGAGTTGTAAACAGAAAGTGAGGGAGTATACTTCCTTACTTTTTTTATTGTTAAATAGCTGCTTCCATAGGATTAATAAACTATTTTTTAGAGCGAGATAACATAACTTTAGAAGTGTGTATGGATTTTAGTAAATGTATTTTTACTAAAATGAACGATTTTTATTGTTTTTATTCAAAATTAGTAATAATATATTTACTAAAGAAGGTGAGTATCTCATGAAGGAAAAACTGGCTAAGGAATATATCGCTTTAATACCGGTTTTATTTGAAAGCTTTAAGAACTTAAACAAGAATGAAGTGAAATTAACACATTTACAAAATCACGTAGTTGAATTTATGTATATGCAAAAAAGAGATTTGAATATTAAGGAAATTAGCCAAGGGTTAAATATTGCCAAACAACAGTTAACGAATGTTATCAGTGAATTGGAAAATGAAGGATATTTAATCAAAATGCCTGATCCGCGAGATAAGCGTGCAGTTTTAGTCACATTAACACATAAAGGAAAAAGTATTCAAGAGGAAAAATGGAGAGGGATTTATAGTAACTTTCATAGAAATCTTGCCAAATTAAATGAAGAAGAGCAAATAGACCTGCAGTTTGCTCTTCATAAATTAAATGTTTTGTTAAAAAAGATGGAGGGATAAATCATGAATCAAAGAGAGCGAATTTCACTCATTAGTGTAGGCGTTATAGGTGGGATAGTAATGGGAGTAATTTATAAAGATATATCCAACTGCTTGATTACAGGTGTGATTGTTGCTTCAATCATTACTTTAATGCTCAATCAAAAAGCAAAAAAAACAGCTAGATAGTATGAATAAACGTAAGACAGCACCAGCAAGTTGTGAACTCGACGTTCTGGTGCTGCCTCTATAAAATTTATCTTCTAGATGAACATTACGAAGCTGAATATGTTTTAAGAGCCTCAATCATTAAATTCCAAAATCCGTCTACATCAAGACTTAAACCGAATTTAGCATTGGGTTTTCTCCCTGTGACTCCAAGCAAATCAACTGAAGTTGTTCCAGCCGTGTATTCTCCGCGTGTTTCTACTACAATATTAACTTCTTTTAGCGTAAATAGTTCTGGAGCTACACAGTAAGCAACGGTCAATACATCGTGAACAGGAGGGCCATTAAATCCAAAGGTTTCTTTATAGGCAGATTTAAAAAATGCTAATAATTCCCCGACCTTTTTTGCTACGTTATTATCGATGTTCATGACTTGGTTAATAACGTCATCTGTTGCAACGGCTTGATGCGTAATATCTAACCCCATTACTACGAGTGGGATGCCGCTATCGAACACTTTTTTAGCCGCTTCTGGGTCTGCCCAAATATTAAACTCAGCCGTTGGCGTCCAGTTCCCGAAGGTTCCACCGCCCATAAGGATAATCTCTTCAATGTTTTCTTTCATTTCTGGAGCTTTCATTAAAGCTAAGGCAATGTTCGTTAAAGGACCGGTAGGCAAAAGCGTAACGGGATCTTCTGACTCTTTGACCATTCGTATAATAGTATCTACTCCGTGTTCTTCGCTCCAGCTGCGAGAGAGAGCCGGGAACTCAGGACCGTCTAATCCTGAATCTCCGTGTATACTAGGCGCGTTTTCACGTCTGCGCATCATTGGTTCGCTTGCTCCTTTTGAAACAATCACGTTATGTAACGATACCAAGTCACACACTTTCAAAGCATTCACCGTCGTTTTTTCAATTTCTGCGTTTCCTGAAACAGTTGTAATCGCTAAAATATCTAATTCCGGTCGTGCGGCAGCTAAAATAATTGCAATGGCATCATCATGACCTGGATCACAGTCCATAATAATCTTTCTTTTTTTCATTATGATCACCTCTATAGAATGGATAAATTGCTGTTAATTTTGCGTGGATTTTATTTTCTCTAAAATAGCTTCTGTAAACTCCGATGTAGAGACATGTCCGCCTAAATCTTTCGTTTTCACTTCATCTTGGAGCGTTTGATAAAGTGCGTGTTCTACTGTAGCAGCCACTTCTGTAAGTTTACGATCCGCATGTTTTTCAGCCAGCCATTTGAGTGTAGTATTTTTTTATGTCTATAGATTAAATTCTTTTATCTTTCGTTTTGCTGCTTTTTAAAAAAAGAACTAGCTAATGGTTTCATGCTCCAGATTTTCTATCAACTAGCTTCTTAATTGGCGTTATTAAATTTTAAAAAACACCCAATTAACACCTAAAACACATTTTAATTATATCATAATTCAGAAAATTAAACGGTTATACGTTGGCACGAAAATTGCTTGTACTATATGTGAAGAACACAAGAGAAAGGAGCAATGTGTAGCTGCAGATAAGGAAGCTGCTTTTAAAGAACGAGATGTCTGTTTAAAGTTACTATTTCACAATGAAGGGGAGAAGAAGAATGAGTGAACCGCAAAAGGAAATGAGTTCATTAAATCAGGTACGGAAAAAAGAGAGAAAAATAAACGTTTTTGCTTTATTGTTAAGCTTTCTTGTGATTGCTACCATTTTAACGTATATCTTGCCAGCAGGAGAATACGCACGTGTAGAAGTAGACGGACGAACAACGGTAGATCCTCAGTCGTTTAAATGGATTGGTTCTACACCTGTTGGATTCTTTGATATGGTCAAAGCGATACATACAGGAATGGTAGAAGGAGCCGACATTATCTTTTTTGTATTAATTATCGGCGGTTTCTTTGGTGTACTAAGCGCTACGGGGACAGTAGATGTATTGATTACAACGATGGCTAAAAAGCTTGCTACTAGAGAAAAATTATTAATTCCTGTTATGATGCTATTTTTTGCGGTAGGCGGTTCTTTAATGGGGATGGCGGAAGAAACTCTAGCCTATATTCCTCTTTTAATTCCGCTGGCACTTGCTCTTGGGTTCGACGCATTAACGGGAACTGCCATTGTTTTAATTGGAGCATCAGCTGGTTTTACTACGGCAGTTATGAATCCGTTTACAGTGGGTGTTGCACAAGGAGTAGCAGAACTTCCTATGTTTTCTGGAATGGGCTTTCGCCTTGTCTTATTCGTAGTTGTTTACGCTGTTTCAGTATGGTTTGTCTATCGATATGCGATGAAAGTGAAAAAAAGTCCTTCGATTGGAACATACGGAAAATACAGCATAACTAATGCAAATAAACTTTTAAACTCCGATGCCAAGTTAACTAGAAAGCATAAATGGATTATGGCAGCATTTCTTGTTAACTATGTAATTCTTGCTTTTGGCGTTATTAAGTATAAGTGGTACATTACTGAAATTGCTTCTCTGTTTGTGATTTTGACAGTTGTGATTGGGATTATTGGAAGACTCTCTGTTGAAAATACGGTTAAGTCGTTTACAAACGGGGCAGCAGCACTGGTTGGAGGAGCGCTTGTTATCGGAGTTTCTCGCGCAGTTCTTGTTGTTTTAAATGAAGGTCATATTGTAGACCCTATGCTTCATCAAGTATCTGGAGCGATTCAACATATTCCGGGATATTTAAGCGTCATCGGAATCTACAACTTCCAAGCGCTGATTCATCTTATTTTAGCATCTGGAACGGGTCATGCGATGCTGACGATGCCAATCATGACGCCTCTTGCAGATTTGCTTGATATTACGCGACAAACGGCAGTATTATCTTTTTCTTTTGCAGACGGCATCGGAAACATTATTTTCCCGACGGCTGGAACATTAATGGCTGGCTTAGCAATTGCGGGAATTTCATGGACAAAGTGGGCAAAATGGGTGTTGCCGTTAGTCCTTATTCAATATGTGATTGGTCTAATAGCCGTTGTGATTGCTTATTTTATCAATTACGGGCCATTTTAAGAGATAGAAAAATGTAATTTGTAAGTTGAGCTTACTAGGAGGAATAGAAGTTGTTAACCTTAATCAAAAACGCAGAAGTATATGCACCACAGCACTTAGGAAAAAAAGATATATTGCTTGCAGACAGCAAAATCATCCTTATAAAAGATTGTATTGATCATGTAAATACGTCCATTCCTATTGATGTTGTAGATGCCGCTAATCACATTATAGCTCCAGGCTTCATTGACTCACATGTTCATATTATTGGCGGAGGAGGAGAAGGTGGATATAAAACACGCACTCCTGAACTAATGTTAACCGATGCAACGACTGCCGGTGTTACAACTATTGTAGGTGTACTTGGAACAGACGGTACAACAAGAAGAATGGAAAACCTTCTGGCCAAAGCAAGAGGGTTAGAAGAAGAAGGGATCAGCTGCTTCATTCACACAGGTTCCTATCAAATACCGGTAAAAACGTTAACTAATAGCATTGAAGAAGATCTTATTTTAATTGATAAAATTATCGGAGTAGGTGAAATTGCCATTTCCGACCACCGTTCTTCTGAACCGACATTTGAAGAACTGGTGAAGGTGGCTTCCGCTGCCCGCAATGGAGGGATTTTATCAGGGAAAGCCGGAATATTAGAGATTCACGTAGGAGACGGAGAACGAAAATTATCTTTATTGAATCAAATCGCAGATAAAACAGACCTGCCAATTCGTCAGTTTCACCCTACACATATTAATAGAAATGAAGAGCTGTTTAAAGAAGGAATTCAATTTGCAAAGCGAGGCGGCTACGTAGATTTTACGACTAGTACGATCCCTCACTTTTTAGAAGAAGGCGAAGTTAAGTGCAGCAAAGGGTTACGCATCATGCTGGAAGAGAAAGTGGCGATTGACAGCATTACGTTTTCATCCGATGGAAACGCGAGCCTGCCGTTTTTTGATGATAACGGAGATTATAAAGGTCTTCAAGTTGGAAAAGTGTCTTCTTTATTTCAAGAAGTACGAGATGCAGTATTAGAGGAATCAGTACCGTTAGAAACAGCTCTTCAAGTCATTACTTCTAATCCTGCCAAAGTATTAAAACTGTCCAATAAAGGGCATATTCAACCCGGAAAAGATGCAGATTTAGTCCTTTTAGACAAAGAGACGCTAACAATTAAAACGGTTTTTGCTCAAGGTAAAGTAATGGTAAAAGACGGTGTCCCTGTTGTGAAAGGAACGTTTGAATAACAGGTTTTAGATATCATTTATCAAAAGTATCGCGGAAAGGATACGAGCTAATTAGAGAAGGGTATTAAAATTTGCGTGGAAAGGATCTTTCAAATGAAAAAGAAACTGGTTTCATGTCTCATCAGCTTTACATTACTTTCTTCGTTGAGTACACCCCTGCTTGCAAAAGCACAAGAAAATACTGAAGGCATTAAAGGCAGCCTTGTTATTGCAGGCGGAGGTGTAGGAACATCCAATCAAGATATATATGAAAAATTTCTCTTGCTTGCTGGGGGAAAAGAAAAAGCCAAGGTAGGGATTATTCCAGCTGCTAGCACAACGCTGCAGTCTTCTGAAAAGTTTAAGAAAGACCTCGTGAAATACGGAGTAAACTCAGATTCTATTCAAATTCTTCCCGTTTCCAATCACGATTTTTCTGACACACAAAAAGATGAATCGACTTGGAAGAATCAAGTGAACGACAAGAAGTTATCCCGTACGATTAAAGGACTAACGGCAGTTTGGTTTGTTGGAGGAGACCAAACAAAAATTGTGGATTCCCTTCGTCAAAATAATGGAAACGATTCTGAAGCGTTAAAAGCTATCTGGGATATATATCGTAAGGGAGCAGTTATCGGAGGTACAAGTGCAGGAGCTGCAATTATGAGTGACGTCATGATTACAGGAGGAGACAGTCTAGGAGCTTTAAAAGAAAGTATAGGAAACAAGGAAAATAAACATGTAAACAAAAACCAACACAATAAGAAAGAATACGAGCCTCTATCAGTTCAAAAAGGGTTGGGATTTTTCCAACACGGCATAATTGATCAGCATATGGATGAACGAGCACGACTTGGGCGACTTGCAGTAGCTGCGTATAATGCTGAACGCGACAAAGAAAAAAACTTTGCATACGGTGTAGACGAAGATACTGCTATGGTCGTTAACAATAAAGATCAAAAGGTTGAAGTCGTTGGAAGAAGCGGAGTAGCTGTATTAGATATGAGCCAAGCTAAGCTTATATCTAAGCAAAAAGTGCGTTCAGGCTTAGAGAACATAAAAGTCAGTTACTTATCTCCTGGAGATAAAATTAACTATCATTTAAAATCATTTGAATTTCCAAACGATAAAGTAGAAACGAAGGGGTTTGAATATTATTCCTTTAACGCACTGCCTGCTACGGGTGTTTTTACACCGTATGGAAGATTAAAGGCTTATTTATCATATTCTTTCGTTGATAATAAATCAATGAAATCTGCTAACAGCTATGTTTATGACAGTAAAGGGTCTGGATACGAAATTGCTTTCCAAAAGGATAATGACACAAACGGCTACTGGCGGTATACTGATGGACAAAAAGATGATTATTCCATTGTAAATGTAAGAATGGACATTACACCTAAAACCGTCAAATTTCAACCGGATAAAAAAACTAGTTTAACGTATAAAAAACCTACTTTTTCTTCACCTGAAAGTCCTGTATACGACGAGATTAAAGGTAACCTCTTAATTGCAGGAGGAGCGCTTGGAAGCAGTAATTCAAGCGTGTATAGCAAGTTTATTACTCTTGCAGGAGGAAAGCAGGCCAAAATAGGGATTGTTCCTGCAGCGAGTACTAAGTTCGACTCCTCTAATCAGTTTAAAAGTGATTTAGTTAAATACGGAGTGAAGGCAGAAAATATAGAGATTTTACCTATTTCAAACCACGACTTTAAAGGAACTTCTGAAGATGAGTTGACTTGGAAAACAAATATGAACAGTGATAAACTAGCGCAAAAAGTTAAAGGGCTAACAGGCATTTGGTTTGTAGGAGGAGATCAAACCTTGATTACGGGCTCGTTGCGGAATGAAAATGGTTCGGACTCAAAAGTTTTACAAGCCATATGGCATACGTATAAAAACGGGGCAGTACTTGGCGGTACGAGTGCCGGAGCGGCGATTATGAGTAATACTATGCTCGCTGGCGGAGATAGCTACGGAGCTCTTTCGTACGGATTTACAGACACATACGATGATATGACTCAGCAAGAAGGCGGTCCTGCTTATTTGGAAAAAAGCCTTGGTTTTTTTCAATACGGTCTTGTAGATCAGCATTTTGACAACAAAGCAAGACTAGGACGCCTTATTGCAACAGCATATGAAAAAGGAAATAAAAATCAGCTTTCTTACGGCATCGATGAAGATACTGCTATGGTGGTAAACAATAAAGAAAAACAAATAGAAGTTGTTGGAAGAGGCGGTATTACGTTAGTTGATTTAGCCAAAGTACAGGCAAATGACAAATTTCCGAGTGATTACAAAAATATTCTTATCTCTTGTATTACTCCAGGCGATAAAGTAAATATGACAACAAAAGAAATCGTCATAAACCCAGCTAAAACATCTACTAGAAAAAATGAATACTACAGTGAAAAGATTGGGCCAAACACGGGTCTTTTCTCTCCGCACGGTGTATTAAGAAAATTTTTAGCTTACGATCTTATCGATAACGCTCAGAGCAAAGAAATAAAGAGCTATGCGTTTAACCAAGGCAAAGGTTTTGAGCTTACCTTCAGAAAAAGCCCTGAAAGCAATGGCTATTGGGCTTATACCGACGGTCAAAAAGACGATTACTCTATTGTGAAAGTAGCCTTAGATATCAAACCAATAAACGTAGACATTAAATGAGAAAAAAGTAATTCAATACATCTAGCACTTTAGCATATCGTGCCTCCACCCATTAAAGTGGAGGCGCTTTTTTCTACTTATTTTTATTTACAAAAGGGACAAACGTCCGCTAGATGAAATGCACAGCAAAGTATAAAATGATAGGTATAGTATTCCAAGACTAATCTCTGAAGGCAAGTCAAGTTAAAGGCCTGTAGAAAGGTGTCCATACGATGAAAAAGAAATTAGTTTTAATAACAGGAAGCAAGCAAACTAGAATCATTTTACACAATCAATTAAAAGAGTTGCTAGGCGATTATATTTTTATTGAATGCTTTGCGATTGATGAAGAATTACCAAGAAAAATTGATGGAGATGTTGTTCTTTATTCATCAGAGAGTATATATCATGAAATGAAGAACAGATTAGACGTTCAGCATGCACATGAAATTGTAGGAAATAGAACAATTCATCATAAACATATAAATGAATTACTGAAAATCCCTGCCCATACAAAAGTATTAATTGTAAATGATGACGATAAAGAAACTCTTAAATTAATAGAATCTCTTTATCAAGTAGGCATTAATCATGTTCAGTTTATCCCTTTTAAAAAGCAAAAGACCTATTACGAAGGTGTTGAAATTGCTGTTTCTCCAGGTGAGGTTCACTTGTGTCCCCCATACGTAAAACATGTAATTGATATAGGCGTTAGACTTTTTGACATGGCGACCATTTTTGAACTTATAAAATCATTCGGTTTTAATCAGTCTAATCATTCAATTATTTGGGATCGCTATTTGCGAAACATCATTGTGCTGCAAAAAAAACTAATAGAAGCAGAAGGGAAAATGAAAGAACTTCACCTTCATGTAAAGAGTATTGTAAACGTAGTAGAAGATGGTATTCTTGCCGTGGATTTTAATAGAAAAATTACGTTATTCAATAAAAGGTTAGAATCACTGTTCCAGCTAGCTTCTTCCGATGCTATAGATCATGAGATTCAAAGCGTAATTTCTAACAAAGGCCTTGTGGAGTTTATTATATCGTCCGACGAGAAAAGTCAGTACTTTAACATAAATGGGTACGAAATGGTTATCTATAAGTCGATGATTGAGAAAAGCAATACTACTGTAGCAACGTTTAAAAGTGTTAATCAAGCTGTTGAAATAGAAGGAAAAGCGCAGTCAGAACTTAGAAAAAACGGATTTTCTGCTAAGTATAACTATCAAGATATTATAGGAGAACACCCAGCTTTGCTTAAAACGATTGAAATTTCCCGGAAAATGGCTGCCACTGAGTATCCTATTTTGATTCAAGGAGAAACCGGTACAGGAAAAGAGCTGTTTGCTCAGGCTATCCACAATCATTCTACACGTAAAAATGGACCGTTTCTTGCCGTAAATTGCAGTGCCATGACCGATACATTACTAGAAAGTGAGCTGTTTGGGTACGAAGAAGCCAGCTTTACAGGAGCGCAGAAAGGCGGCAAAAAAGGGCTGTTTGAGAGCGCTGATAAAGGTACAATCTTTCTAGATGAAATTGGTGATATCAGCCCGCGTTTACAAACTCAGCTTTTAAGGGTGCTTCAAGAAAAAGAAATTAGGCGGGTAGGAGGTACAAGAGTCATTCCGATTAATGTAAGAATCATAGCAGCCACTCACAACAATTTACTACATAAAATGAAAGAAGGTCTGTTTCGAGAAGATCTGTACTATCGTTTACATGTATTATCTTTAACGATTCCTCCTTTAAGATATAGAAGAACCGATATTCCTTTACTGATTCATCATTTTATGTCCAAATCGAAAACGTGGACGCATATCCATCCAGAAGCGATGAAGCTGCTTATCGAACATGAATGGTTAGGAAATATAAGAGAATTAAAAGGCGTCATTGAGTATTTACTTACCGTCTGCGATGACAACGAAGTGAAAGCAAAAGACGTAGAGTATAGGCTTAGTAGTCAAAAAGAAGATCATTCTTTGTATGAAGTTGAAAATGAATCGGTTGACTTAATCGAACTTCAAGAAAATCGTGCCCTGTTAGAAACGATAAAACAGTGTAATGATACAGGAAAAGCAGCAAGCAGAAAGTGGATTACGCAGCATTTAAAAGGCTTTACTCTTACAGAACAGCAGGTGAGAAATCGTTTGGATCTACTAGAAGAAAAAGAGTATATTATAAAACGCAGAGGCAGAGCAGGAACAAAAATAACAGAAAAAGGACTGCATTATCTATATCATTTAAAAACAAAACAGCACTTAATCAATCCTTAATATAAGAAAGAAAGGGAAACTTCACTAATTAAGTTTCCCTTTTCTATAAAATAAAATATTCATTTACCGTTTACGGCTGATTTCCTCCGTAAACTTTTCCTGTAGAAGAAGTAATAACACCGCCGTTTACGTTTAAAGTATAAGCTAATCCTCCAGAACCTGTCCAAGTGGAAAGATTAAAAGTGCTGCCATTAAATAGTTTATAGATAGAAATATTATTAAACGTCAGAGGCTGACCGCTTACACAAGTAGTAGGCGCCTTATTTGTTTTAGCCAGATAAACAGCAGCATTTGTAGAGCCCGGCTGTGTTACGACCTTAGCTGAACCATCTTTTTCTACCAACAGTGCTGACTGTTCATTAACAGCAATCCCTTTTGCGCTTGTTCCAGTTTCTTCTCCATCTTTAATATTACGTGCAAGAAAGGTTAAAAAGCGTCCCATTCTATCTCGTTGTTCAAAATGGGTGTCTGTTTGAATGTTGTTGTTATGAGGTGTTTGAATCAAATAATCTGTAAAGGAAATAAGAGAACTATAAGGATTGTTTAGCGCTGTTTTAGAATCTAAAGTTGTAGAGCCTGCTGAGATAGAGTCGTAAATGTGATCCCCTTGAATCATAGTCCCAGCACTTGTTCCTCCAAAAGGAATGCCTTGATTAATACGATTATTTAATGCTGTAAGAGCGGGAGACCCTTCTAAAAAATCTACATAATCAGCTTGATTGCCTCCAGCAAAAAAGATGCCTTCTGCTTTGTTAATCTTATCTATTAAAGAAGAGTCTGAACCTGCTCTTATTAAATCATCGACGACAATTGTGCTAACAGAGTTAAGAGGCTTACCTATGCTTTTTGCTAGGTCGTAAATATAAGAGTTATAGGCATCAGTACCCGTCGCTCTTATAACTAAGAAATCTCCGCCGTTTGCCTTTTGAATCATCCATTTGAACGCTTCATCTACATCGATGCTTCCACCCATATAGACTTGTCCAAAGCTTGTACTAGTCGCTTTGTCTGCAGTACTTCCGACTTGATAAAGTGTATAAGGTGCAGATGCAGCAGAAGCTGAAATGGGCAGTAAAAGAGATGCTGCGAGAACAGCACCAGTAATGACCTGCTTTTTAATACTTTTCTTACGTTTAACTTTTTTCATAAAGTTCTCCTCCTTTAGTAAGTGTTCATAGATGAACATGCAATTTTTATACCAACTTATTAAACAGCTGAAAAGCTGTGAAAAAAGAGGTCTTTTGAAAAAAACACGGGTGATATAGGTTCTTTATGGGTTCTTATTAAATTGCTTTATAACCAAAAATGACAAGAAGAACTCTAACTTGGATGCCTAATAGTGAAAGGGAAATAGTAAAGGATATATTTTAAAAGTCCATACCTCATTGAAAAATAACCTTTAAAAACTTAAAATTATAATAGAAAGGAAAAACAAGGATAAAAAGAAGAGCTGTCCGCAATAGCGACCTATTTATCAAACAGACCTTCATTCTATCAATATCTTCATCTCTTAAACGTTTTCCACCAGCATTTCTACGCAGAAAAAATTATACATGAGAGGATCTATCAAAATGAACAAGCAGGAAAGTAGTTATAGATGGGTGGTTTTTGGAACCGCTTTATTAGCGTATTATTTGATTGTCAGTCAACGAACAGCCCCCGGACTTATTACCGAGCAGTTAATGAAAGATTTTCACGTTTCAGCATCCGTTATAGGATTGATGACGAGTATACAATTTTTAGCCTATGCAGGCCTTCAGATTCCTGTTGGTTTACTTTCTGACCGGTACGGTCCAAATCGATTTCTTATCATCGGATCGCTTTTAACCGGAATAGGAAGCCTTATCTACAGCACATCTCCCAACGAATATGTGTTAATTTTCTCTCGTTTGCTAGTCGGTACCGGAGACTCCATGATTTTTGTCAATTTAGTGTTAATTTTAAGTCAGTGGTTCAAGGGAAATGAGTTTGTAAAGCTGTTAGGTTTAATTGGGCTGGTAGGAAGTGTAGGTTCATTATCAGCTACTGTACCTTTATCTATGTGGATTTCACTTTCAGGCTGGAGAGTTCCTTTTCTTAGTATAGGTCTAGTTTTAATCGCGGTATCTTATTTGCTTTATGTCGTTTTAGTCGTAAAACCTAAACGATTATTTGTAGATGATGCTAAAGCAAATAAAGCCTCTGTTAAGACTCAAGAAAGCGTATGGGCGATCCTAAAAAGGGTAATGACGACTCGTCAAGCATGGGCAACATTTCTTTGTCATTTTGGTGTAGTAGGTACATATATAGGTTTTATTGGCTCTTGGGGAGTTCCTTATGGCATGAATGTGTTTCATTTATCTCGCGCTGATGCAAGTCAGCTTATTATGTATGGTTTGTTTGGCGCTATGATTGGCGGACCTTTAATTAGCTGGATATCAAGCAGGTTAAACTCCATTAAAAAAATCTATTCACTCGTCCATCTTATTGTGGTGCTTAGCTGGACAGGATTATTATTAACGGGAGTGAAACCTTCATTCATGCTAGTCGTTATTTTACTTTTTATCATCGGATTTGGAAACGGCGCAAGCGCTTTGACATTTGCCGTAGTACGCCAATCTTTTTCAGTAAAAGAAGTAGGAGTTGTATCAGGTTTTGCTAATATGGGAGGCTTTTTAAGTGCCGTATTATTACCTAGTATTTTCGGAAATGTCCTTGATTTATTCCCTGAACGCTCGCTGCACGTGGGCTATCATTATGCTTTTATGATTCCCATTTTGTTTTCAATGATGGGGTTGTTAGGTGTCTTACTAATTAAAGAAAAAGGAAAAAAGGAGCAGAAGGTGCTGCATGCTTCTTAATTCACAATGACTGTCGCATTTACAGTGCAGAAAAATTCGTATATTTATTATAAGATTCATTTTTATACTTTCAAGCAGCCAGAAGATAATCGCTTTTATAAGTGGTTATCTTTTTTAGTCTACCCCATTTCTTCAGAGTCATATAAAGCTATACTTCTAAAAACAATAGTATAACTGAGCATTCTACTCCAAATAGATTTTACTCATATCAGTAATACAAAAATTTTTATAAGACAGCACGCTATTAGAATTTACTACTTAAATAAAGAGCCACATCGCGAATGGCTTTATCAGTTTCACTTTCTATTAACTCTCTGTCCTTTGTATAGGAATAAAGAGTATCACCGTGAAGAAGGTGGTCTGATAAATTTAATAAGCCCACGGCCCGCTTGTTGAATTTATGAGCAATAGCTAAAGTGGTAGCTGTTTCCATATCCACGCCGAGAAAATCTGCAAGTGACCATTCTTTTACCATATTATGCGTCTCCATAAGCATGGCACCCATACTGACCACATGTCCTTTAATATAGCTGTAGCCTTTTTGTTCACAATATCTGCAGGCGGCTTCCACTAGCTCTTTGTCAGCTTCTACAAGCGTTTGGTCTGGTAAATACCAGTGCGATACGCCGTCTTGCATTTGTGCTGCAGATACAATTAAGATATCTCCATATTGTATAGTCGAAGATAAGCCTCCAAAATATCCCGTTTGAATAAATAGGTCGGTTCCGCTGGCGGCAAATTGATGTACGATGTTTGATGCCATTGGACTGCCGTACACATTCGCAAACCCTATATTTCTGTTTTTGAACTTACCTACCACCGTGTTCCATTTAGGCATATGAACATTGGTAGATAAAATCTCTTTCCATAAGCTTAGATTATCTTGGAATCCCCACTCACCATGAATAATAAATGCATTAGGCAGCTCTTTTTCTGATAGCTTTAATACGTTTAGCCAATCTTCTTTTTCAAAATCCCCGTACAGTTTCATATCGTTCTCCTTACTTTTTACATTTAGACTAGTTGGAGAAGAATTCTTCATTTCTATCTTTTATTCCTTTAATTTTTAAAACGAACAAATACAAAATAAATGACGGTTCTGATTTAGAAATGAAGAATTGCGTGCTTTTTTGCTTGTTTTTCGACAAATATTTATGACTAAAAAAGGAATTCACTAATAATAAAAGAACTTTTTTACTAAACGTTATTTAAATTAGATAAAGCTGTGAGAAAAGATCCGTCCAGTTAATGAATGGATAAGAGGAGGGAATTACAGGTGTCACATCATTTTCCCATAATTAAAACAAAAAGACTTGTACTAAGGGAAATTGTAGCAGAAGACGCAAGCAATATTTTAAAATACCTATCCGATAAAGAAGTAATGAAGCACTACGGTTTAGAGCCTTTTACAGCGGTTGAAGATGCTTTAAATGAGATTTCATGGTATAAATCAATCTTAAACAAAGAATCTGGAATAAGATGGGGCATTACTCTTAAAGAACAAGACGACATTATTGGCAGCTGCGGGTTTCTTAATCGAGTTCATGACCATTACCGTACGGAAATTGGTTATGAATTAGCCAGAGACTACTGGGGAAATGGAATTGCTAATGAGGCATTGGGCGCGGTCATAAAATATGGGTTTACACATTTTAATTTGCGGAGAATCGAAGCTTTGATAGAGCCTGCTAATGCTGCTTCACAAAAATTAATAAAAAAACACGGTTTTATAAAAGAAGGCTTATTAAGAAGCTATGAATTTACGTGTGGGAAATTTGACGATTTGTATATATATTCTTTATTAAAACAAGATTTTGACAGACTTCAACTACATGCAGGGAATATCTAGACATCGTTATTACGTTATTAAAAATACGTATAGCACGATGAAAGATAAGGGAGGAGAATATATGGCCCACCTTAATGTTGATATTGTTCACTATCATCCTCAATTTGCTGAGGCAACGGTAAAAATGTGGAGAGATAGTAAAGAAAAAGCGATTGGACAAAAGGAAATGCACAGATTTGACCGTCATGTTTATTTTTTAAATCATATATTGTCAGCACACTATAAAGTTGAATTAGCGTTAATAGATGAACAAATAGTAGGAATGGTTGCTTATAAGGCTGACGAAATTAGCCAGCTGTACGTTGATGTAAATTATCAAAGAGGAGGAATTGGACAGCTTTTACTCGAAAGAGCCAAGACAGAATCAAATGGAAAATTAATATTACGTACATTTGAACGAAATAAAAACGCCCAAAGGTTTTACGAGAAACACGGCTTCAGTATTATAAAAAGAGGATGTGAAAACGAAGAGAAACTACCCGATATTACATATGAATGGACAAACAAATGAATCATACGTAATTTTAATAAAGGAGCGGTTAGTGTGAATACGTTAGCACATGAAACATAACAACGCTGCCTGTATGTTCGTGGCCCGCCTTTTACTAGTTTAGGATAGATGATTAATGCTGACTGATTATTAAAAGGAGGATTTTAACATGGTAACGGACAAACATTTTTTAAAGGCTGTAAACAATACAAATGTTGATTTTACTGGATGGGATTTTTCTATTATTACTCGTACTGGTCGTATGGATAGTGATATGCTTTCGTGGTCATATGGAAGTGAAGCTTTTCGCCTTATTCAAAACTCTAATGCTGCTTTAGATATGGGAACAGGAGGAGGAGAGTTTTTATCTTTGTTACAACCTTTTCCTCGCGTTATGTATGCTACCGAAGGATACAAACCTAACGTTCCAATCGCTAAAAAACGGTTAGAGCCATTTGGTGTCACAGTTGTTGAACGAACTGAAAACGAGAATCTACCGTTTAAAGATGGTACATTTGATTTAATTTTGAACCAGCACGAAGCTTTTTGTGCTTCTGAAGTGAGAAGGATTTTGTCTAAGGGAGGCACGTTTTTCACTCAGCAAGTGGGAGGGTTAGACTGTTCACGAATCAATGAATGTATAGGGGTTCCAATAAATAAAGAGTTTTGTAATTGGAATTTAAAGAAAGCAATAGAAGAGCTTAGACAAAGTTCTTTTAACATCATCTTTTGCAAGGAAGAGTTTCCTGTGCAGAGATTTTATGATATTGGGGCGCTAGTTTTTTATCTAAATGCAATTCCTTGGCAAGTTCCTAATTTTGATATAGAAACACATATCGGCGGATTGTATAATATCCATCAAATTATACAGTCTCAAGGTTTTTTTGACGTAAAACAGCATCGTTTTATTATTAAAGCTGAGGCAAAAAAATAGAGCAATCACACACAGGAGGCAGATCTCTAACTGGAGATCCGCTTTTTGTGTGTGAATGATGATTTTACATAAACGTTCTATTTCAGTTATGTAATGGAGCGTTTATGATCTTTAGTATGATTTTGTGATATACGAGAGTTTGTTAAAATGCAGTCTAATGCTCTTTTAGTAATAGGCATAAAAAAGTTAAGCAGCACGCCGCCTAAACACACGGTTAATAACGTTCCAACACCAATTGGTCCGTTTAAAAATATTGCGGCTAGTAAGAATGTGAGGTAAATAAATGTTCTTGAAAGAA
The DNA here is from genome assembly GCF_050846855.1 of Priestia sp. TGN 0903. NCBI lineage: Bacteria > Bacillati > Bacillota > Bacilli > Caryophanales > Bacillaceae > Priestia > Priestia sp. TGN 0903. The sequence continues at coordinate 1,045,037 of NZ_JBOZGL010000001.1, read as the reverse complement.
ATAAATTTGTTTTAGTTAGTTTTTGTATGATTAAAGTTAAGCGGTCAATTGGAATGGGTGCAAAATTTGTATGTAAATAGGCTGAGGTGCCTACACCTATAATGATTAAACCGATTCCAAAACAACATACTTTGCTGTACCAACTTTCGAACGTAATCCAATTCTTTAAGAAAAAAAGCCATATATCGATACCAAGACCTGTTATGAATGCCGTTAACAGTCCCAGTATTTCTGGCTTTTGTTTGCTTAAAAGAGAATTACCACAAATTAAAATACAGGCAAGTATAATCTCCCAGCTTCCAACGCTAAAACCTACGTTTAGTGACAGTCCAACCAACAGTGCATCAAAAGGTGAAGCTCCTAGGTTAGATTGTATCGTCAAAGCAATTCCAAGAGTTAATAGTAAAATTCCTCCTGCATAAACAACATACTTCACTGTCATCATCCTTTTTGTTATTTTTTATTGCAAATGCAACTATTTTGAGATACATTAAATGTAGATTATTTTTATTGTATTTGCAACAAAAATATGTATAAAGGAGATATTTTATGAGTGAAATTCTGCGTGAAATTGGCATGATAGCAAGAGCATTGGATTCAATTAGTAATATAGAATTTAAAGAATATGACCTGACAAAAGGGCAGTATTTGTATTTGGTGCGAATATGTGAAAATCCAGGAATCATTCAGGAAAAGTTAGCTGAAATGATAAAAGTAGATCGCACAACAGCGGCTCGGGCTATAAAAAAGCTTGAAATGAATGGTTTTATTGAAAAGAAAGATGATCTCCATAATAAAAAAAATAAAAACCTTTTTCCTACTGAAAAAGGGAAGAACGTATACCCGTTTATAAAAAGAGAAAATGATTATTCGGATAAAGTGGCATTAGAAGGTTTTACCCAGGAAGAAGCAGATACCATTCTTAAACTAGTTCAAAGAGTAAGAAAAAATATCGAAACAGACTGGGAGTTTGTCAAAAAAGGAAACAAGAGAAATTATTGATGATATAAAGGAGAGGGGCATGTCAGTGATGATGCATATAAAAAAGTGTATTCTTGAAGATGTATATGATCTTCAAGACGTTAGCTATAAAACGTTTTATGAGACATTTAAAGATCAGAATTCACAAGAAAATATGACAGCTTATTTAGAAAAAGCATTTACAGTCGAACAGCTAGAAAAAGAACTATCCAATACGTCTTCGCAATTCTTTTTTATGTATGTTAATCATGAAATTGCAGGTTATTTAAAGGTTAATATGAATGACGCTCAGTCTGAAGAGATGGGGGAAGAAGCGCTTGAAATTGAAAGAATTTATATAGGTAACAGCTTTCAAAAACAAGGACTTGGTAAACATTTATTTAATAAAGCAGTAGAGATAGCAACGACATTTAATAAAAAGAAAATTTGGTTAGGGGTATGGGAAAAAAATAAAAATGCGATTGCTTTTTACAAGAAACAGGGATTTGTTCAAATTGGATCTCACTCATTTTATATGGGAGACGAAGAACAAATAGATCTCATCATGGTTAAAACACTTTTTTTATAGTTTTAAAAAATAAGGATTATTCACTAATTTAACTGGTAGAGGATAATCCTTATTGCATACAGAGACTTTATGCTTTTCTTCAAAGCAGATGCTTTTAGGGGAAGCAGTAAGCAAACTAATATGGTTGCTGTGCCAACACATAGGAGAATAAAATTAATGTCACATGCTTACCAAAATGTTGGCTTCTTTCATTTTGGAAATTACATTTTTACTTTAATTCTATTTGAAACAACACAAACTAATTAGACATATATCGAATTAGAAGGCTTGAAAAATGAACGTTTTTACGTCCACTTTAATAAATAACGGGCCACATCTCTTTCGGATTTAACTCGTATTCTCCATTTTGCCTATACATAAAATGCTGCATAATTAACTCTCTGCGAATCGTTGCATAATCTTCATGATATTTTTTAATATGTTCATTTAATTCTTTTTCTGGATACGTTTTTCCGTGCTGTAAATCACGTATTAAATAGGCTAATATTACGTTCTTTTTCTTTCTTTGACTTGGAATAATTTTTAAAGTACCGTCACTATTTATAAAGTTTTTAACAATAGATAATTTGTCTTTATCCTGTAAATGGTTGTCTTGATTTTCCATCGAATCCTCTCCAATACTTAAAATAGCCTTCGAGTTATATTCAAGTCTTTCAAGGTCTAGATAAAAATAAATAATGTTTCCTTGTCTTCTTTGATAAACAATTCCTACATCTCTTAGCTTTGAAATATGATGAGTAATAGTTGAAGGTTGCAACCCCAGCTTATAAGCAATTGCTTGCCCGTGAAGAGGCCCTTTTTTTAATAGTGAAATAATTCTAATCCTGGTAGGATCACCAACGGCTTTATGATAATTAACCAACTTATCTAATTGCATAGCTTAATACCTTCTCCCTCTAATTCGATAGACATCTAATTTGATATTAATCGAATTGGATGTATATGTCAAAAAAATATTTAAAGTGAAGACTTGTCACACTGCATATAAAAAATCGGCTCCGTCTAATCTTTAAAGTGTAAAAAAAATCCTGCTTCTCTATATAATTCAACTATTATTTTCACCTGTTCTTTTTATTAGTAAGAAAAAGTTACCATGTTTTCATCAAATAATACCGGGGAACATATTCAAAGAGATAAATGAATTATTAATGATACATGTATGTAAATAATAAATGAAAAAGGAATGAGTAAATCATGGCAGGAAATTCAAAAGTTTTAATGGTTGTTACAAATGGACATACGATGGAAAATGGAGAGCTTGCTGGAATTTGGCTTACAGAATTCTCTGAAGCATATTTAGAATTTAAAAAAGAAGGATACGAAGTAGTCGTAGCAAGTCCAAAAGGCGGAAAATCACCTGTGGATCCTAACAGCTTAACAGATGATGTAACGGACGAAGACAAAGAAGCAGGAAAACTTTTAGAGAATACAAAATCATTAGCTGAAGTAAGTTCACAAGAATTTGCAGGTATGTTTGTACCTGGAGGGCACGGAACAATGTTTGACTTTCCAGACGATACGCACTTACATCGTTTGCTAACAGAATTTGCTGAAGACGACAAGCTAATTGCAGCGGTATGCCACGGACCGGCAGCTCTTGTAGGCGGAAAGCTTAAAAATGGTGAGCCGATTGTAAAAGGAAAACGTATTACAGCGTTTACTGATTCAGAAGAGAAAGATACAACGTTAGATAAATACATGCCGTTTCTTCTTGAAACAAAGCTTCGTGAGCTAGGCGCCGAGTTTATTGCAAAAGATAATTGGAGCGATCATATTGAAGTAGACGGAAAGCTTTTAACAGGACAAAATCCGCAGTCTACAATCAGCCTAGCAAAAGAATTTGTGCGTGCTTTAAACGCGTAAAAGTATGTATAACCTTAATGGGGATGTCTCATGAGTGTTTGAGACATCCCCATTTCTTTAGGGTGAAATAAAATGAGAATTAAGGAAAACAAAAAGGGCGGCTATCTAAATAGCTGCCCTTTTATTTATTAGAAGATTTATTTCTGAAAATGTATGTAGTAATTCCTGTCACAATGATAACAGCCACAATACAAATGATCAGACGAACAATCTGTGTCACAAAAATATTATCTGCAATACTCATGTGTTTCGTTAGAATTAACGTTCCATAAGCAGCTAAAACAGATAAAAACATATTGACGATTCGTTGAGCCATGTTGTCGTTACTCCTTTCATTCCACTACTTTACACTTTAACATATGTATTCACTGTAAAAAATATCGAATTACAAGTATGTCAGAAAATCAGCACTCTCGTAAAAGATTCCACACGTAAGGAAGTAGCTGATATCATATTAGTTATGACGACTAAACGCAGTTCAGAGAAGGAAATGAGCTTTCTTTTGTGGAATTTAACATGCTTATATTCTTTTTTTAGATAGGTGGGAAAAGCTTGTTTGATAAATTGAAAAAGCTATTTATGGATAAACAGGATCAGGAAACAAATGACAAATACATTTTAGTCCCTGAGAGTGAAATAAATGAGACTTTAAAAAGAGAGATAGTGAAGTTGGAAGAAGTAGGAGAGGCATACAGCAAAAGTCTTCAGCACAAATATAGAAATAAATTTGAACATGATGGTAAGCAGAACTTAAAAATATGGGTGTGTCGAGATATTGATGGCGACCAACTGCCAAATCTAAGTTCGGAGCAGTGTTTAGAAAAAGAATATCGTTCCCAAGTGGCAATAAACTTTGATGGGTTTACAGATGAAGAAGATGCATCCGTTTATTACATCCAGTTGTGGTATTACTTTGGTGGGTATTTTAAAGGGTCAGGCACTTTGTACGATTTGTCAAAAAATTATTTAGAAGCTGATATTGAAGAGAAGATAGAAGAAATACTGAAACAGCTATAACCTTTTAGCATAGAGATTATGTGTTAGCACACAGGGGGAAGGAAGATGAGGGGTCGTCCAGAGTTAGAAATAGAAAGGGAAAAAGTTTATAAAACGAAAAAAAATCCTAACGGAACATTTATAGCGCGAATTATTCAAGTGCCTAAGGAAGAAAATATGTTAGATTTCATGTTGGAAATCAAACACTTAAGGAAAAAGGAACTTACTTATAAAAATCTATTAGTAACGACTGAAAACTGGTATGATTCTTTTCGTCTTGCTAGAGGAGATCTGAAATGGGTATCTTTGCATACAGTAGCTGTGTGGGACTGGTTGGGACATAAATTAGTTGAGGTAGCAGCCCCAACCGGTAAGGAAAATTATCGTATTTCAGATGACCACTGCTCAGCTTACCGAGAAAAGTAATAATGACGATATAGTAAGGAGAAAACGAATGAAAAAGCATTGCTGCGATTATATGAATTATCATGTGAACTTTACGTGTGATATTCATAGTGATCCATTTGAGTGTCCAGATAATCTTATCTTATTTGACAAAATGAACAAGGAATACGGTTTAATTATCCATGATGGTGGCTCATCCACTATTGGGATTTCATTTTGTCCATGGTGTGGTGCGGAGCTATGAACTAAGAAATGAAGAGGTATCTTTTGCTTAAGAGATCCTCTTCACTCTTGGAATAAGTGATAAAGTCATAAACATAAATTAAAAGAGTTTTATTATTGCATTGAATAAGCCTGAGAAAACCTTAGCAAGTAGCCATCTGGGTCTTGAACTATAAATTCTTTCTGAGTAAAGCCACTATAGTTATTTATCATAGTGTCTCTAAAAAGTGAAATATTATGGTTCTTTAAGTTTTGTAAAATAGCCTCTATATTTTCTACTTCAATTTGAAAATTAATCCCTCGACCATATGGGTATTCAAGTTCACCCGTTTCCCAATGACCATTATATTGCTCAATCATCATTTGTGCTCCGTTTAGTGAAATAAATGCAAATTGATCTTCTGGACGTTCGTATGTAAGCTCAAATCCGAGTATCTCTAAATAAAATTTTTTTGATTTGTGAATATCTTTTACGGAGAGTTCTGGTATTAACTTATTGAATTTCATGGGATTGCTCCTTTTATTTACAGGGTTGCTGTTTGTTTTAATAATACCGTATAGATGTAACCTGTACACGCCTTCTTCTTTGTTATGTAGAAGTCAAGCCAGAATTTCTTTTACGTTGCCAAAGAGTTTATACGATATTCGTAACAGTTTAAAGCCACAGTATTATAGGTGTAAAATACCGAAATGGGGGATTATACTTGATCTTACGTTATCTAGCTATGTTATCAGGATTGGGAATAGCTTTATTAAACCTTTTTGACCCTTTACATCAAGGGATTACGCGCTGGTTAATGGTTATCTGTGGCTTGTTGATTTTTATTAGCCATTTAAAATTCATCGTAGATAAGAAGTTAAAAAGAATAGATAATCAAAATAAGACCTACTAATAAGAGTTTCTTTTGACTTAGTACTATTGATAAACGGTGTTATGTAAACGAAAAACTTACTGAATATGTAGTAAAGAAATAAACGAGAGAATTATATGTTATAATAACCATAAATATCCAAATAAAGGAACTTTTTGTTATTATGAATCGTAAATTTAATTCTCTATTTATCAGCTATCCTATCGTTTTCTTTGTAGTGCGTACTGTTTTTTCTTTTGTGAAAAATAGCGCTGGAGAATCCGTTTATGAGACATTAGCTATACTTGCCATGTATTACTTTGCAGTTAGTGTTTTCTATTCGATTGACTTATATAGGCAAAAGAAAAATAGTTAATAGATTAAAAAATGCTGAGAGTCAGAGTAAAAACAAACGATACAAAGGAGTCTAACAGTGCGCATTAAGAATTATTTTTTGTTCGTCTTTCCACTCATTTTACTATTAGTAGCTAGCTGTGATCCATCTTCTACACCTAAAGAAAAATACTATTCAAGCACCAAAAGCACAAACCTTGAATCAGAAAACGTTCAATTAGTATCAATAGGCAGTTCTAAATACGAGGTAGCAAGTTGTTTGAAGAAGAAACCAAAATTTATAGAGATTACTGAGCAGCCTCCGTATACTACCTACATTTACGGAAAAAGTACAGAAAAGTATGATGTTGAATTTAAAATTGTAGATAATCAAGTCAGCAGATATGACTTGATTAGTAACAAGTATGCTACAGAGAAAGGAATACATACTGGTGACAGCAAACAAAGTGTCGTTAGGGCATATGGTAAAAATTATTACGAAAGAGAAGATACCGGAGCAACAATAATAGGGTATTTTGATAAAACTCATAAACTCAATATTGAGTTTTCTTTAGATGATAAGGACAAAGTTGGAGGGGTTTTGGTTCAAAAATTAAATAATTAAGATGAGTAATAATCATTTATTTGCAAAATGAAATATATTGACTAGTAAATTTCAAATAATAGTAATAGAGGAGAATATGCTGATGCTTGAGGAAACATTTACATTATTAAGGCCTATTTATTACCTGATCGCAGTTTTTTCAGTATGCAATTTGGTGTATATAATTTTCTTGAGAAATAAAGTCAAAGCAAGTAGTTATGTAATCGTCAATTCTTTTTTCTTTTTAATAATTGCAGCAGCCTTATTGTTTCAAGAAGGCATCATTGTAGATGAATTTAATCGTTCAGGTGATTCTGTAACCTTTTATTTAACGATGTTATTGGGCTTTTTGTTTATAGCTAGTTTCATTTTTCAAAGAAAGAAAATGAGAGATAAAAATTGAAGTAAATAAATATAATCATGTTTGCTGTAACTTTCAATATTTGCTCTTTTATGTAAATTGAGTGTTAGGGCGACCAATCTACAACAAATAAAGGGAAAGGATTTTTCTATTGAGCAACTTTATTAAAGTAGTACCGTCAACTTTTATACTTTTCTACATAGTATTCTTCTTTTTAAATATTTCGTATCGTTACGGTGTTTCTTATTTATATAGCTTTTTTCTTTTTTTGTTTTTGTCGTTAATATCTGTAGTTTTATGTTTAGTAATATGGTTTAAGAATAAGGAACGTCTTTTTCTATTTTTAACCGTCGTTTCAATCCTCCAACTTATGTTTACTGTTTTTATTTATCTTTTACCAGAAGCAGGAACCAAACCATTGATCTATGAAAAAGCAATTATAAAAGAAGAGGTTTTAAATAAATAAGCTTACACAAAAAAACTTCAAGAATGTGTATCTAGTATAAGGCTATTAAAGAGATCCCCTTAAATAAAGAGGATCTCTTTGATGTAGGTGTTTGTAATAGTAATTATATTAACTAGAGCTGTATACTTTTTCATTAAAAAGTGTTGTTTCATACTTATTAAAAAAGAAATGTGTACAGTTAGTTGAGGAAAAGAGATCTGTCACTATAAGGTTTCTTTCTTTGTTTCTAAAAAACCATTAATTTATATTTTAACCATAATATGTTATAATTTTTTAAAAATGGTGGTGTGACAATGAGCGAAGATAAAGAAACACCTGAAAGAAGAAGAGAGAGATTAAAACACGAAGAGGTAAAAAGAAATCCAGCTGGGAATATGCACGATGCATTTAATAGAAATGAAGCTGGAAACTTATCTGGTTTAGCAGGCAGCTTAGGATGGAAGGGTCTTGGTGTACTTATTACTGTAATGATTATAGGTTTTATCGTTGCGTCACTATTTTTAAAATAATATCAGGTTTATAAATTAAGAGTACTGGAGGCGCTTTTTTGAAAAACTATACAGTGTTTATTGGTAGTTTTATATTGTTGCTATTTGCTTTTCAAATTGTTTCTCGTCTATTTCTTACACTTACATATGTACCTGAGACTTCACAGCACTTGAGTAGCTCAACGGTCAGTATTTTTTCTGTTAATTATCCATTTTTAAGTTCGATTATAGCGGCCACTTTTTCATTTATTATTTCAAACAAAGTATGTAAAGTTAAGAAGAGTACCTATAAATAAGTAGGTGCTCTTTTTGTGCTGAGAACAGTGATTACTATTTTTAATAAATTACATATTCCTTTTTATGGTATTGTATATAGATACGTATTAAATACTGTTGAAAGAGGGAGATACTTAATGTTGCAATCACTAATCTTTGATATGGATGGAACGCTGTTTCAAACAGATAAAATTTTAGAATTATCACTTGATGATACCTTTAACCATTTGCGTACACTCAACCAGTGGAATACTAGTACTCCTGTTGATAAGTATCGTGAAATCATGGGTGTACCGTTACCCAAAGTATGGGAAGCTTTATTACCTACTCATTCAGGTGAAATAAGAAAGTATACGAATGACTATTTTTTGAAAAGCTTAGTTGAGAATATAAAAAAAGGCAAAGGCGCTTTATATCCTAATGTAAAAGAGGTCTTTAGCTATCTAAAAGAAAATAATTGCTCCATTTACATAGCAAGTAACGGTTTGAAGGAATATTTAGAAGCGATTGTAGACCATTACGATTTGGATAAGTGGGTAACAGAAACATTTAGTATTCAACAAATCCAAACGCTCGATAAAGGAGATTTAGTCAAAACGATTATAAAGAAATACGATGTAAAGCACGCAGCAGTAGTGGGAGACCGTCTATCGGATATCAATGCTGCAAGGGATAATGGTTTAATGGCAGTGGGGTGCAATTTTGATTTTGCTCAAGAAGCTGAGCTTGCACAGGCTGATGTGGTAATAGATGATTTAATGGAGTTAAAAAGGATTGTATCCAACATAAATAGTAGCTTGTCAGTTTAATAGACTGATCCTCGTACATAACCATTATAGATGGGTAATGTCTCAATTTTATTAAGAAAATAAATTTTTTATATGCATGTAAAAGGATAGGTCTTTAAAGGGCTATCCTTTTCGTTTACCTTACAGTATTGGAATCCACTTGATTTTTTAAATCTTCACTGCAGTTTCTGCTCCGTCAATGAACTCACACATATATAGACCTAAATCTACTGAAGTTGAAACATAAGTAATGAGCGGTTCCCCTGTAATTTAAAATGTTTACATAATCTTTTCTTGTCATTAATAAATGGTTTACAATACTGAGCTATGCTTAGGTTAAGATTTCCAAAATAGTTTTATAAGAAGGGAGAGTTTGGATTATGACTTCACATATGATTCGTAAATCTGATAGCGCTCACTTATATATTAGAGGATATAAGGTAAAATTGTCACTCAGCCAGTGGAAGCTTGTAAGCACTCAGAGATAATGGTTAACCCAACTGTAAAAGAGGAAAACCTCCATCTTAATTTAGATGGGGTTTTTTGCATTTCTTTTAGTAACTTTTTAATTGATTAACTATTTAGACTTTATAATAAAAAAGACTAATAAAAGTTAAAAAATGTAATAAAAAAGAGGAATATTATTTAAGTGAAATTAAAATAAAGCACAACTAAATATGCATTTTTTAAATATTTTACCATTTTTTATTGACCATAAAAATTTAAAAGAATTAAAATAAATATAAAGTAAGTAATTACTTACATTTTTAAAATTAGTTTGTGGGAGGATGAATATTTTTAATGTATAGCTTAAGTTTTCAAAAGGTGGACGAGGCGAATGAACGAGTTGGAGCAAAAGCTTTAAACCTTATAAAAATGAAAAGAAAAAATTTACCGATTCCAGATGGGTTTGTTATTCAAACGGAAGCTTTAAAGCGATATATCGAATGGAACGGGATTGATCGTCAAACGGATAATATACACGAGAGAATTTTACACGGGGAAATTCCTATTGAAATTGAATCAGATCTCATAGAGGCATTTCGGAACCTAAAGTGCTCTTATACATCGGTAGCTGTTCGTTCATCATCTAGTGCTGAAGATTTAGAAGGTGCATCTTTTGCTGGCCAGTATGAAACCTATCTTAATGTGAAAAGTACCGAGGATTTTTTGAGTAAAGTGAAAGCGTGCTGGGCCTCATTTTTTACTGAAAGAGTCGAACAATATACTCAAAATATGTATGCTGATTTTGATGAAGTTTCAATGGCAGTTGTTGTTCAAGGGTTAATTCAGTCCGAAGTATCGGGAGTGATATTCAGTCAAAATCCTGTCACTCATAATACAAAAGAAATGATGATTAATGCCAGCTATGGATTAGGAGAAGCCATTGTATCGGGCTTAGTAACACCTGATGTTTACCTAGTTAATAAACAAACTTTTAAAATAGAGAAAGAAAAAGGGCTAAAGGAAGTAAAGATAATTCCACTTGCTGAAGGCGTTGAAGAAATCGAAACAACGGAAGATGAGCAGCAAAGGTTTTGTTTAACAGACGAGAAAATCATTGAATTGGCCGAAATAACAAAAGAAGTAGAAGCTCTTTACCAACATCCCGTAGACATAGAGTTTGGGGTTCAAGACAATCAAGTATATCTATTACAGGCAAGAGCTATTACTACATTAACAGAGGCCAAAGAATTAACTCCTTTCCAAAAAGATATATCTTTAAGTTTCGACGATATGGAAGAGTTTTGGATTTTAAATGACACAAGTTTTTCTCATGCTGTTAGTCCTTTGTACGCTTCATTTATTATTCCGGCATTTTCTGAAGGAACAGCTGCTAGTTTTAAAAAATTAAAGTTTATGTTTAATAGACTTAATTTAAAACTTTATAAAGGTCATATCTATACAAAAATGGAGCCTTTTAAAGGAGATTCTAATAAAAGATTCCAAGAAAATAAAGAATTGATGGAAAGTATTTATCCAATCCTAACAAAACGGATGAATCAAATGATTACGGAACAATTCTTGCCTTACTATAACAAATTAAATAGTTTTACCTATGAAAGTCTAACCCTTCAGAGAGGAAAAGAGATTCTTCAAAGTTTAGCTGATTTTTATAAAGTGGCATATGATCTGCACTTTGATATTGTTATGCCTCAAATGTCTTTAAATACTATAGTTGAAGAGTACTATAAAAACCTTACAAATAAAAAATCCGGACATGATGTTTATGAGCTATTGACCGGAAAAATGAACAAATCGTTGGAAACGGATCAACAGCTTTCTAGACTTGCTTTAACAGTGAAAAGAGATAGTGAACTTACTGAAATCTTTCAAGAAGAATGCACAGAAACTTTATTAAAGAAATTAGAGGGAAATAAAGCAGCAAAAAGATTTATGGCTGAAGTAGATACTTTTCTAAAACAGTATGGATATCGAAACGTTGTAAGTCACGATTTTGTAGGAGAAACTTGGCTAGAGAATCCTCTTCACGCATTATCAATTATTCAAGGGTATGTTAATGACAATTACAACTTTGATGAGAATTTCAAACAGACGGTCAAGAAACGTGAACAGAACTATAATGAATTTCTGGAACAGATAGCGGATAGCAAACACAAAGAAGAATTTAAAAAATATTATCAGTGGGCATTAGATGCGTCCGTTATAAGAGATGATCATCATTTTTATATTGATGCAATGTTGGATGCAAAAGCTCGTTTATTCCTACTTAAGCTAGGTAATTTACTAGTTAATCATCATGTTTTTCTAGTGAAAGAAGATATTTTCTTCTTATATCTTGATGAACTAGAGTCTCTTTTAGAAAATCCAGTAGACATGACCCAATTAATTAAGAAACGTAAAGAAGAACATGTAGAACATGAGCAAACGTCTAATTTACCTAGATACTTCGGAGTCCCTGAAGCAGCTCAGCTGAAAGAAGCTGAGAAATATATGGGAGCTATTGAGGAAGATGACGCGAACAGCGAACATTCTATTAAAGGGTTAGCATCTTCTTCAGGCATCTATACCGGAAAAGTAAAAGTTATTTCAAACACAAAGGAATTTTACAAGTTAGAAAAAGGGGACGTTTTAGTATGTAAGACCACTACTCCACTTTGGACTACTTTATTTCAAACTGCGGGGGCTGTTATCACCGACGCTGGAGGTATTCTTTCTCATTCAGCAATAATTGCACGTGAATATGAAATTCCTGCAGTAGTTGGTACGAAAATAAGTACGGATAAGCTAAAAGATGGCGATATGGTTATGGTCGATGGTACGAATGGAATTGTGACGCTTTTAAATGAATAAATAATTCTCTTCGCTTCCATTTGACAACAGCTCTTTTTCCTTTATATACTGCCTAATGGAAAGTAAATACTTACATTCAGGAAGCATAAAGGATGATCAATATGAAAAAAGATGAAACAAAAAAGAAGATCACAAAAGCTACAATAGAGCTGCTTAAAGAAAAAGGCTATAAAGGTACTACCACTAGAGAAATTGCAGAACAAGCTGGCGTTAATGAATTGACGGTTTTTCGCCACTTTGGCAATAAAGAAGGCATTATTCAAGCTATTGTCAAAACAACAAGCTTTTCGCTTGAAATTTTTGATAAATCAATTGAATGGGAGCTTGAAAAAGATTTGACGAATTTCGGTTACCTGTTACTAAAAGACTTTGATAATAACCGAGACATGATTTCAATTGCTTTAAAAGACCCTTTAATTTTCTCACAAGCGCACGAAGAAATTATAAAAAAAATTAATGATACGAAAGAAATATTAAAAGAATACTTTGAAGAAATGCAAAAGAAAGGATATATCAAAGCATTAGATTGCTGCACACAAGCAGAGATTTTTCTAAGTACGTATTGGGGATATTTTATGTATAAACTAAATTTCGGAGACAAAGCCTTACATGCAGATTATCAAGATATGATAAAAAACAGTATAAACACGTTTATAAAAGGAATTTCTCTCCACTAAAAGGAGGCAATAATGTTTGGGTAAACATAAAGAGCTTATCTTGATTATTTCATTACTAATTGGGACATTTCTTGTACCAATTAATTCAACCATGATTGCTGTTGCTCTATCAACCATATCAGCTCATTTTAATGAACCACTTGCAAATATTTCGTGGGTAGTGACTATTTATTTAATTGTAATGGCTGTTACTCAGCCTATCGCTGGAAAGCTAGGAGATCTATATGGAAACAGAAATATCTATTTATGGGGCGTGGTGTTCTTTCTAATAGCATCTTTAGGCTGTATATTTTCAACTAATCTCATTTCCCTTATTATCTTTCGATCACTGCAGGCAGTAGGAGGAGCTTTACTTACTCCAAACACTATAGCAATCATTAGATATGTGGTACCAAAAGAACGTCTTCCTAAAGTTTTGGGTATATTTGGAATGGGGATGGGTTTGGGTGCTGCAATCGGACCATTATTAGGATCTATACTGCTTGAAAACTTCAACTTGGAAGCTATATTCTGGGTGAACGTTCCTTTTCTTTTCTTAGCTTTGATCAGCGGAATAGTTATGATTCCTAAATTTAATGTTAAAAAGCAAACAAGCACTTTAGATATTCAAGGGTCCATTTATTTAGCAATTAGCATTTCTTTATTGATCTTGTTGACACACGGTATGGAATTTACTAAGGCTTTAATAATGGGAATAATATTTATTCTATCTACAATCTTGTTTATCAAAAGAGAAAATACGGCAGAAAACCCGATTATCGATTTTTCTTTATTCAAAAATTCCACCTTTACAAGCGCTAATTTATCTATCATGCTTAGCAATTTTGTTATGTATGTAATTTTATTAATTATGCCGCTGTTAATGAAGGCACAATTTCACTTATCTACAGCGCAAACTGGTATTGTTTTATCGGTTTTTTCGATTTCAATGTCTTTAAGCGGCTGGATAGGAGGATTATTAAACAATAAGTTTAGTTCTAAAAAAGTGATTGGATTTTCTTTTGCTATGATCATTTTCTCCAATATTCTTTTTCTATCCTTAGAGAACGTTGGATCTATTCTTTTTCTTATAGCGGCTTTAATTATTGGAGGTTTTTCTACGGGAGTAGGTTTAACAAGCATGCAGGTTTCCTCGCTTGATTCCGTAAGTAAAGAGCAATCTGGTACAGCCTCTGGCATATACTCGACGTTTCGCTATTTCGGGAGTATTATTTCGTCCACGCTTATCGCTCTTGTTACAAGCTATAACTACATCTTTATTATTTTAGGGATATCAGGGGTAGTAGGTTTACTAGTAGCTAGGAGCATTAAATCTGGCAGCCAAGACATGATAAGCAGCAATAATTCTAGTGCAAAAGCATAGTCGTTTTTTTATAAATTTTATAAAGCTGTTGGTTATATATACGATTTACTAATTAATCTATAAAGATAAGTAATGCTTCTGAAATAGGAGCATTACTTATTTTTTGACTAAATTTCTGTGAATTGCTTTTTTTAATGGTAATATTTAGCTAAAGGGATATGCAGATAAAAAGTTCAATCACGATGGGAGAAGGGTTAATCTTACTTGTCATTACAAGTATATTTATAGTAGCACTAGAGCTAAAAAAGCGGGGGCTAGGTTGAAAGATAGAACCTTTTCATTATGAGAAAGCCGGGGATGAAATGGCAATAGGAATCGCATTAACTGTTTTAGTATTAGGTCTTATGTTTGCGAGTGGACTAAGCCAAGGAAAGTCAGCTAAAAGAAAATATATAGTGTGGGGAACGACTATTATATTAATAATAACTCCATTCTTTTCATGGATTGTTTCTATTCTGTTTGGTATTAATCAAGGAAATGGTTTTGCTGCCGTGGGATTAATGATGTTATTATTACCGCTTTTCTTTTTAATCGGAGTCGTTACTCTTCTGATAGGTATTTTTAAGAAGGACAAACAATATGAATAAATCTATTTAGAAAGCAAAGAAAGCTCTAAGATTTATTCATAGGGCTTTCTTTACTTCTTATTAGCTCACTTAACGATATGATGATTATAGATATAATGGATCCTATAAAAATAGCAAAATTAACTACTCCAATTCCCATACCAGTTAATCCTCCGTAAAAGTAGCTTATGATAACAACACTTAGACTAATCATTCCTACAATTAAAGGTATTATATATTTTAAAGAGGATGTGGTTCTACCCAATTTATATGAAAATAAAAGTGAGCAAGCAACTGTAGTTATAACAATCAAGTACATTATAGCCATTTTTAACCTCCTTGAGCTGTATGACATAAATATTACCATAAATTTACACACTGATAAATGTTTTTTTTGAATTAAAGAAGTTCGTTAAAAAAAAGAGATATTTTCAATTAGTCCCCATTAAAGGAGGAAGGGAATATGAAGGAAACCCCCACTATAACAAAAGTTATGGCTTACATAACTAGATTCAATGAGCCCTATACAGAGTTACTAGTTTGCGAACATAGAGATTATCCAGAAGCAGGAGTTCAAGTTCCAGCAGGTACTGTAGAAGAGGGAGAAACAATTGAAGAAGCTTTATATAGGGAGGTCAAAGAAGAATCTGGATTAGTGGAGTTTTTATCGGTGAACAAAATAAAAACATACGTCTATCATCATGAAAGTAAAAGTCAGTATCATGAACGACATGTTTTTCATTTAGAAGTTCAAGAAGAAACGGCAGAACGGTGGGAATATAAGGTGAATTCTGAAGGGGAAGATGCAGGATTAATCTTTTTCTATTATTGGGTTCCTGTTGGAGCTGTTCCTAAACTAGCAGCAAATCAAGATGATTACATTAATCAGTTATTCGTATAGCTTTAAATTTACTAATAAGATACTATAGAGACTAAAAATTAATAGGTGATTGTGGTACGTGATTTATGGAACCTAAACAAAAGCACCTACTTATTTATGAGGCCTTTTGTTTAGGTTTTTTATAGGAATAGTTTTTATGTAGGTGCCAATAGCCAGTATGCCTATGACACTTATTAATCTATCTTTATTTCTACACTCTCTTTTACTCTTTTCACGTGTAATCTTCAACGTGACTAGTTTCTTTACGTTCACTCTCAGGTTCTGGGTGTATTAACACCTCTGAATCGGGAAATTTGCGAAGAATATCTTGCTCAATTCTGTCGCATAGATCATGCGCTTTGTGAATGTTGTAATATGATGGAACTACTAAATGAAAGTCAATCCATTCGCTTGGACCAGACCGTCTTGTACGAAAGTTATGGTATTCGATAAACTCTTGTTTGTGGGAATTAATAATGTTTAAGATAACCCGTTCTTCATCTTCCGATAGACTGGCATCCAATAAAGGAGGAAATGATTCTTTCATTAATTTATAGGCCTCAATAATGATATAGATGGCTAGCACAATTCCAATAATCGGATCTAAAACATACCACCCAGTGAGATTTACAAGGAATAAACTTATAGCCACACCAAGTGAAGTATAAACGTCTGTCAGCAAGTGAAGAGCATTTGATTTCATCGCCATGGATTTTGTTTCTTTAGCTGTTTTATGAACGATTTTTGAGACAATAAAATTAATTACTGCCCCAAACAGCATAACAAGAATCCCTAAGAAAGGAAGTTTAATTGGTTCGGGGTTCATGAGTTTGTGAATACATTCGTAGATAATCCAAATACCTGCTACAAAGATTAATAATGTTTCAATGGTTCCAGAGATATTTTCTACCTTTCCGTGTCCATATCGGTGGATCTTGTCAGCCGGCTTTTTAGATATTCGAACAGAGAAAAAGGCAATCAAGGAAGCTGCTAAGTCTAGAGACGAATGAATACCTTCTGATATAACTGCAACTGAACCTGTAAAGACGCCTACAACTATTTTTAAGACAACCAGAAGAGAGTTACTCATAACAGAAAGAAAAGCAATTTTTGAAGAATTCAATAAATTCACCACCTATAAGAGATGAATTAATGATATCAAGCGAATTGCATGTGGGTCTACAGCAACGTTTTTTACCATTTTTCAATAAATTAGGGAAGTTAAAAATAGTGTCGCTAAGCCAAATTCTCGCCGAATTAATGATAAATGCAATGTTTTATTGAGTTGCAAAATAAAAGTATCCATCTCCTGATATACTTTTTTAAAAACCCTACTAAAAGGAGAATAGGAAACATGCTTAATCAATTAAAGCTGTGGGCTAAAAAGTTAAAAAAACAGCTATTTATCTTATACTTAGCTTATAAAGATGAACGAGTATCTTGGTATACCAAATTATTTACTGCTTGTGTTGTTGCGTATGCCTTCAGTCCAATTGATTTAATTCCTGATTTTATACCAGTTTTAGGATATATTGATGATATAATCATAGTTCCTTTAGGAATTATGATTGCTTTGAAGATGTTACCTAAAAGTGTAATAGAGGACTGCACAATAAAAGCAGAAGAGCTCATTCAAAACGAGAGGCATAAAAACTGGGTTGCGGGTTCAATTATTATCATAGTATGGCTACTTATTTTTATGTGGAGCTGTTTTACTGTATTTAAGTTTTTAAACTGAATGCAATCTTACAAAGAAAAATATATATGAGGTTTACTATTGAGCGATATGATACAAAATGGTACCTGTAGAATATTTTGCATTAATCCTTGCAGTTAGCGGGGTCATCATCTCTTTGATACTAGGTATACAAAGTTTGTATCAATGGATAATCGATCAAAGAAATCGAAAAAAATGGTTGAAACAGACTGTATTATCTTCAATAAAGGAGTAAGAGCAGATCCTTATTTCCTCCATATGCATCTTAAAGCAGACACAAAGGTTGTATCTCAGCCCACAGTTGGTAACCACAGGTATCAATTATGGGCTAATTTACCTCTATGCCTTTTGAAGAAATGTTCAGGTTAATGGTTTTTTTTATATAAATTATATTGATTTACAATTAGAAATAAAGGTTGAAATCAAGCTAATAATCCATTTGTTTAGTAGGATTTTTTTACTATCCACTTTTTCGAGATGTAGTGTAAGAGAAAGCCTCTGTACTGATTTATAATATAGTAGCTAGCAATATAGAGTATACTTCCAAATAAGAAGCTATTAAGAATCATACCTGTTAAAAAATTCTTTCCTATTTTTGCTCCTAGTTCTAGTGAATTATCTAAATCTTCATCTGTATTCTGAAGTAAAGTTTGACCAAGATCGATTGGGAATATATATCCTCCAACTACTGTATTCAAGTAAAACATCAACGGAAAGGCCCACATAAAAAACATTCCACCAATGAGCCCTGCTATGCTGTTTCCTTTACATAATTTGGCTAAACCTACGGATAGTATAAGACCAAATCCAAAGGTAGGAACAAAGTTCACAACAGAACCTAGACTAAAACCTAGCGCAACTTTATGTGAATGATCTTTTAATCTTAATAGTTTAATAAGTAAGTATTTAAACCGGCGCTTCAAAAACATTAATTTGCTCACATTATTCCTCCTGTCTTTTTACGCTGGCATCCTATCTTTCTTTTTGGTGTTCACCATTATAGAAAGGTGTTTTATTATATTCAAGATTTGGCGTCATATAAGTAAAAAGATAAATGAGGTAAAGAACAACAGATTTAACCATTATAAGTATATTTATACTTTATATGACAAAATAAATAATTACCTCCTAATAAATCAAGTGATTTTTAGGATCGTCACAAAAAATTCACAAATAGGTTGTTTCTTTTTTATTTCTCCCTGCTAAAATTTTATAGTCAAGAACAAGAAAAATATAACATTGGGGGATATACTTAGTGAAAAAGATAATTTCTTCATTAGCTTTATGCTCATCATTGATTGTTTTACCAACAATAAGCCATGCAGCTTTAGGGGACAAGCTATTAAAAGAAGGTATGACAGATCCAGACGTAAAAGAATTACAGGATGTTTTAAGACAGAAGGGCATATTTTCAGCTACTTCGACTGGCTATTTTGGTTCAATTACAAAAGATTCAGTTCTAAGCTTTCAGCGTTCTCATAGTTTAACCGCTGATGGAGTGGTGGGACCTAATACATATCAAGCGTTAATAGCTAATTCAACAAGTGCGGTTACAAGCAGTACACTTCTGAAATATGGAATGACTAGTAATGAAGTTGAAAAAGTACAGCAGCTCTTAAAAGAAAAAGGTTACTTTAACGCCACACCAACGGGCTATTTTGGCACAATTACTCAAACTGCCGTTATGAATTTTCAACGGGATCATGGCTTAGCTGTGGATGGAATAGTAGGTCCGGCTACTTTAAATGCCTTAAATAACGCATCTACTAGCACCACTGGTTCTTCATCTTCAACTGTTAATAGTTCAACGCAGGCGACAGCTAGTGATATTGTTGCTTATTCTAAAAAATTCATAGGGGTGCCATATGTTTGGGGAGGAACCTCTCCTAACGGTTTTGATTGCAGTGGTTTCATTTATTACGTATTTAAAAATGGAGGTGGAGTAACTGTACCGCGAACAGTAGCTACCTTGTATCAGTCAGGAAAAAGTACATCTACTCCGAATATTGGAGATATCGTATTCTTCGATACTACTGGAGGTCCTTCACATGCTGGAATTTATATTGGAAACGGGCAGTTTATTCATGCTGGAAGTTCAACTGGTGTAACTATTGCATCGTTAAGCAATTCTTACTGGGCACCTCGTTATTTAGGAAGTAAGTCTATTCTCTAATAAACTAAAAAGTACTAGTTAGCAAGAACGAAAAGGCTTAGAACAAGGGGTAAGAATTAAAATTTTTTGAAGGTTACCTTTTTATTTTTATGAATATTGAGCTTTATGATACGATATGAAGTGAACTTTTTAAATGAGGGTCTATATGCAAAAAATTAAAGGTAAAAGGATAAAAATTAGTATATTTCTGCTAGGATTAGGGATTATTTTTTTTCTGTTTGCCGGGAAAGAGCTTGTGGTAAACGAAAAGCCTGTAAAATCTGACGTGATTATTGTGTTAAGTGGTGATAATGATCGACTGGAGAAAGGAATTGAATTATATAAAAAAGGCTATGCGGCTCATTTAATCCTTTCGAATGGCCAAGAGAATAATTTTTATCATCAAGCCAAAGACTCTGGAATATCAGAGGATTCAATTATATTAGAAAATCACGCTACAAGTACTACGGAAAACGCTAAATTCACAAAAAGGCTAATGATGAACTATCATTTTCAATCCGCTATCGTTGTTTCTTCCAACTATCATATGAAAAGGGTAGAAAAAAACTTTAATAAAGAATTTAAGAATACCCGAATACAATTAACCTATTGTTCTAGTGGAAGTCGCTATTATAATCCACAGAGATGGTGGGAAACTGCTTTAAATAGAAAAGTTACCTACACAGAATACGTCAAGCTTATTGGCAATTATTTTGGTTTTAGCGGAAAGAAATCTAAAGAATTATTAAGAGAATTTATCTAAAAAATTGCAAAAAAAGTCCATAGGGGATGCCTCTATGGACTTTTTGAGATTACGAGGAGTAGTTCAACATAGTCCTGGGATGATAGATTATTTGTTTAACATAAAGGAAAGCACGGTGCCCCATATAAAGATTACTAAATAGAATAATCTTTGCAGCAGACCGGTAGGCATAGGAACGAAAAATACAAGCATAATGAGTATGAGAATGATTAGTAGGGCGATTAAGCAGCCATAAGTCCAATACTTGCCGCTGGTTAAAGAGGATGCATACATCCAAAGACCAGCTAAAACAGTAACCATGCCAAGCTGAGCGAATATGGAATGCCAAAATAAATGTATATCAGCCGGTATAAAGCCTGAAACAATATTACCTAAAGCTAATATAAGAATAAAAGCTGTTGCGAGTTGGGTTATTTTTGTTTTCTTTAGGTTTTGTGAAATGTACAGAACACCAATTGAAAGTGTTAATCCGTTTATAATAAACAATACGTTCATCCAGAAATGGTGAGGAGAGCAAATTTCATGAGGTGCAATTGAATAGGTGTAGTTTCCACAAGAAGTTACACCAAGATCACTCATTGCGTGATGTAAAAAACTGTAGGGAGCAGTTGAAGTCAAAATAAAGAAAGGTTCAACTAAAAAATACAAGCAAGTAGCAAACCAGCTTAAAATGCCAACCTTTTTTGATATATACAGAATTATCACCTCTTAAAAAGCTTTATACCCGAATTATACATCCAAATAATGTTAAATCAAATGGTCTTGGAGTCTATTTTTAAATAGGGCTTGAGGTTGATGTGAGTAAGGAGGGCAAAGTGTTTAAACTTTGAGGGCTTAGGAAAAGGCCTCTTTACCAATGTTTTGTAGCGGTAAAGAGGTCCAAAAGCTGCTTAATTAGAAATGAATAACTGCTGATTATGCGGTCTTTTTATAAAATATACGTAAAGTTAAGGTATCCAAAACGCAGTGACATTCAAGATGTTTTCTCTAGAATTTAATAATCTGATGTTTTTTTTATATCTATATCATATTCATGTGCAAATGTTTCTAATTCCTTAAAAACATTTGGTGGATTAAATAATGCTATTCGCATATTCCACCCGTTTTCTACTTTGACCACTGCCAATTTTGTTTTCCAACTTAAGCGTTTAAATACGATTTTTTTAATGTCCCCTGGTTTAACTGTTTTTTCATATACTTTGAACCATAATATATATATTCTATAGGTTAAAGTATCTCTGTCTATCTGAAATTCATATCGGAGAAAAAGGGAAAGAAACAAGCAAAGGATAGCCAAAAGGTGTAAAAAGGCAAGTTCTTTATGTCGAACTGCTTGAATGAGTAATAAAGTATTTAAAAGTAATAAAGGATAAACAACAGTTTTTTGAGCGGTAGCTTTAAATAACATAAAGTCTCCTTCCTTTAGTAAATAAGCCAACTTATTTTTCTTCTATGATATTATTTAGTTATTGATTTAGATTAGATTTATATTGGGAGGTCTTTTATATGTATAATACCATTTCAGATTTTATCAAAGAATGGAACAACGAAGCCATGCTGACTCAAAAAGTTTTGGATAGCTTGACAGATGATTCGTTGAAGCAACAAGTGTACCCTGAAGGGCGTACGTTAGGGAGAATTGCTTGGCATTTTACAACAAATATTCCAGATTACCTAACTGAGTTTGGATTAAGCATAGACAGAATTGAAAGTACAGCAAGCGTTCCATCTTCAGCACAGGAAATCGCTATAACCTTTAAAAATGTAAGTTCTCATGCTGCTAAAATTATCGAACAGCAATGGACAGATGAATCTTTAGAACATACGCAAGAAGCGTTTGGAAGAATCCAATCAAATGCCACAATCTTAATGGGACTAATCAAACATATTGTTCATCACCGAGGTCAAATTACCATTCTTATGCGTCAAGCAGGCCTAAAACCTGCTGGAGTTTATGGGCCTCCAAAAGAAGATTGGGTTCATTTAGGTGTGGAAAATCCACCGCTTTAATAATATCAGGTAAATAAAAAAGAGGCTGCCTGGAAAATACTATAAAATTATTTTCCAGGCAGCCTTTACGTAAAACCTAATTAATCATTTAGTGCTTACTCTGAAAAAGATTTTGAGTAATGTACAACACCTTGCACATTTTTTAGAGATCCTTCTGTTAACTCTATGGCCATAAAAAATTCTTCAGGCACGTCAAATGGAGCATATATATTCCATGAGCTAGCTGGTTTAAATCCAAACTTAGGATAGTAATCTTTGTGCCCTAAAACAATTACTGAATGATAACCAAGCTCTTTTGCGCGTTTTAACGCAGCGTGTATTAGTTGGCTCCCAGCTCCTTGTTTTTGATACTGAGGTGCAACTGAAACTGAAGCAAGTGCTAAAGAAACGGTAGCGTTATCACCATCTATAATTGTTATTTTAGATAGAAGAATATGGCCTATAATATCTGCTGCATTCGGATTTAATGCGACTAGTGAAAGTTCAGGAATAAATTCATCTGACTTCCTAATTCGTTTCACAAGTAAATGTTCTTTCTTATCGCTGTATTCTTCATTTAAAAAAGCGCTTTTCACAACTTTTTCAGTTTCATTATATTCTTCAGTGAGTTCTTGTTTAAATAAGATATCCATTTAGAGTCTCCTATCAACTTGCTAAATTACCGCTTTTTATACTCCATAAATGGGGCTTCCTTTATGCACACATTCATTAAGGAAGCTTACTCACCCAGCTCTAAGCATAAGTTTAACAAACAAAAACCTCCAAAATTAGTATGTATATATTTTACAGTGTTGTATTTTGTGAGTCCACCTTTAATACATAATATTTGTTTATTGATTATGGTAAAATACACTATATATGTTAAATTGAAGTATGTAAAGAAGGTGTAATGTCTGGTGTTGAAATTATTATTTATAAGTCTAGTAAGCTGTTTAATCATTTATATTGGGAAACGTGTATGGAAAAAAGGTAGTACTAATTTTATTGCTGGATATGGAAAGGTATTTACACCTAAGGATGAAAAGCAGCTCGCTAAAGGAATTGGACTTATTATTGTGTTGTTTGGCTTTGAAACTATAATATTTCCCATTCTTTCTTTATTTTTTGAAGGGCTTGGCTTTTATTATGGATTGCTGATTGTGTTGAACTTCTTCGCTTTATTTGGACTTATGATAAAGGATCAGGTGCAAAGAGAAGCCTAAAGGGGGAGAAAACAATTAATAAAAATATTCGGCTTATGATTGGTTTAATCAGCACTATTATCCTGTGTTTCTATGGAGTAAGAGGTTTATTCATACATGAAGCAATACCGTTTTCTTCTTATCTCTTTGCGGTAGGTGGAGCTATTTCTACCATTGCTCTTATCTGGGAATTAATAAAGAAAGATGCAGCTTAAATTGAAAGGAGTGATGATGTGAAAAGACGATGGATTTCCTGGTGGATAGCTAATATAATTTGGATCATACTTTTCGTCGTAGGAACAGCTGTTGTCTGGACAAGAGAAGTGGATGGAGCGGGTGTTACCCAAACACTAGAGCTGAAATTGTTGGCATTTATTGTTTTATTGTTTTATTGATTGCATTTATTTTCCCTTTGATTATTCAAGTTATATGGCTAATTTTCAATTTTAAAGCTAACAAGCGTGTACTGTAGAAAATAGAAATGATGTTATGAAATAGAGGGAGTGATATGTATGTACAGCAAAAAGTGCTCTAAATGTAATTCAACTTTAACCAAAGCTCGTATTCAATCATCACCTGGAAGTTTAGGTATAAATAAAACGCCAAGCAGCGTATTAACTAATAATCATAATTATAGTGAGTTAATACCTTATGTTTGTTCCAGCTGCGGTTATGTAGATTTTTATGTTGAGGATCATGAGAAATTTGTTTAATAGACCTTTTAAGATTTTTTATTTTCGAATACATTGTGATAAGTCACTGAACTTGGTATATCCTCTAATGTCAATTTTAATTAAAGGGTAAGGAAAATAAATGATCTCTGGAGGCCACTTATTATGAAGAGAACACTTAGTTTTCTGTCAGTAGTTTATTTAATCGTTCTAACTGCATGTAATCAAGAAAGTTTAGGGACGAATACAGAGAGTTCTTCTGCTATCATTGTTGTAGTTGAAAACAAGGAATATAACGGAACAGAAGATAAATTAGATCAAACACAAGAAATAGGAGACCAAATAGGGACAATAGAAAAGGAAACCAAAGCAACTAAAATGCCCGCGGGTAATAATCAATCAAACTATTTTACAGTTGGTTCAGAAATCTATTCAGTAAAAGGAACAGAGAATTATATTATAGTTAAAGACAAAGATCATAAAAGTCAATTAATGAAAAAGGTAGTTCAAAAAAGGTGAGTATTATCTAATATTGTCAAACAAGATTTTAAGTCTCTTAACGAATATAAATATTATCTTGATACATTCCGCTTTTCCACCAGGAGTATTTGTCTTCCCCTTCAATCAACTGCTAGAAAGACCTAAACAAATGAAGTCTGCGTTTAGCTTAATAAAAAAACAAACTACTAATCGCTTGATCAATAGCTCGTTTTTTACTTCATCTAAAATACTTTTGTCTCAACCTCTTTTTTCACCAGAATCTCTACTTCCGACTTTCTTATTCCCGAAAAAGAACTTTCCTGACACTGTTTTTCTAATCCGGAAATAAGTTCAACTAGATAAAAAAATTGTTGATATGTGTAAGTTTTTGATGATAAATCAGTTGAACTGAAGGATTGAAAATCTACCTTTTCTTTTGTATAATAAGTTCAACAGAAGTTCAACTAAAAAAAGAGGTGTATAGAGATGAAAATTTCACGTTTTAATAAAGACTGTGGGAACTCAGTCGATATGAATATCATAGATGGATATCTATTTGATTTCCAAACCAACGTAGTAGAACTCCAAAAAGAAGCTGCTGATTCATTCTTCACAGATGCTGTTACAGCACCAGAGGAATTTAAAAAGCGTATCTTATTATCTACAACCATTGGAGAGGAAGAAAAAGAACGTTATTTCTTAGTGGGTGACATTGCCGCCAGCCAACAATTAGCAAACAATCATATCAATCGTTTACATAATAAAATTACAAGTCATATTCCATACGTAACATTTTTAGCTGCCGTTGCATACTACCACGCGTTACACACAAAAGATCAAAAGGACAACAACATCCAAATTGACTATTTCTCTACAATGTTACCAATTTGGTTACTAAAAAAAGAAAGTACGTTTGGTGAAGCGCAAAAGGCTATGGCAAATCGCTTTGTTGGTGATCACACTTTTTATATCCATACCCCAGGATTTGAAAAAGAATTAAAAGTATCTGTGGAAGAAAGTGTTTGTTTAAAGGAAGGTGAAATCGCACGTTTTGCGTTAAAGAAAGACCTAACGCTTCAAGACCGTGAAGATGCTAATGAATATGTGGAATGTGAAACCGTAATGATCGATATCGGTGGAGGATCCATTGATGTTGTAATCTTACCTGAAGGGTTGAAGGCTGCGAACAGTCGTGAATCGTTCCAAAGTATCGAGGGTATTCCCTACTTAGCACATATCGATAAGTTACGAAAAGAGAAATTCCCAGAGTTGTTTACCGATTTACGCGCTTTTGATCAATTTATTTTAGATAACTACAGCAAACAAAAGTTTGAACTAAAAAATGAAAACACAGGTGAATCCATTGATTTAACAGCTCAAATCAAATCTTCTCTAAGAGATTATGTAGAGATCTTACTAGCTAAGTTAAATGATGTCGCCCCACCACCAGCAAATAAAATCCGAAAATATGTATATAGTGGTGGTGTCGCTCCTACACTAGAAGTAGCGATTATGAATAGCATGCGTGAAAAAATTGGCGAAGAACGCACAGAGAAATATCATAAAGTGCCTGAGGATAGCCGTCACTTAAATTTATTCGGCTTAGAAATCCGAAGCATGGGGTACCTTCAAAAGAAACAAGCCGAGAAGAAAGCCGTTAAATCCTAACAGCGTAGGTGATAACCATGTCAGAGCGTCAAAACGCCTTTACGATTAAAACTAATCAGTTGAGTGATGAAGTCTATGATATACTTGCAAAATATGCAAAGTCTCGAAAATTAGGGGACTATATTTCATCTCTAATTGTTCGTGACCTTCATAGTTCATCTTCCAATCAAGTAGAAACAGGACACAGAACAGAAGAACTTCTTGAACATATCAATTCCGAACTACGGGAATTAAAGAAATTAGCTCAGTCCAACGGGTTTGTGAGTAAACAAGAGGAGATAGAAGAGAAGCCTTCAGAAAGCCACCAAACCTTCAAAGAAGGTAAGGTTGCAGATCTAGAGCAATTATCTGGGTCATTAGATGATGATGATTTAGAGGAATATAACGATTTTTAATTAAAAAAGCTACTAGTATGTGGGACGAGATTGTCCCACATACCAGTAGCTTTTTTGTTTTCAATATGTCTATTCGTTTTTGATACATTATCATATGTACAAAAAACGTGTTAAAACTAAAAAAGGGAGGAAACAGCTTATTTATGGATAATAATAATTAGCACGAGTACTTTTATTTATTCTAATTTTGCTTTGTCTCAAGAACATTAACAATTAGATTTAGGTATTCTAAATACCATATCGAAGCTCAATCACACCATGAAGTGTTAGATAAAAGGTACGCTTATCGTCTCCCAAGATGACAAGGACATTGCGGAGTTTAGGTTGGATTCAAACGAATAAACATGACTATAAATTTATTAGATTAATAGCTTGCTAACTCTGAAGGTATTCAGAATTAGCGGGCTATTGTTTTTACATTGAAACGCTTGTACGTGAATTTAATTTATATAGCTTTTTTAAGCAACATATAATTGATTGGCTCTAATTATTTAGTCACGATAAGCGCTCGAATAATTTCATTCCAGTAGTATTTGAAATCTTTTTTACTCGTATCTTTTTGTGTTAAACTCATCGATTCCTTTGTATTTTCTTTTTTTATATTCATTATGATTTCCCCTTATCACTTTGTATTTAGTATGTTGTGGTTTGATTTACCATATTTTATAATGAAATTAACGATCGTTACAGATGAATATTCCGATTGAATCAATCGGAATATCCGATTACATAGAGGTGAGGGAAATGGAAATAAAACAACTGATTACATTTAAAACAGCTGCAGAAAATTTAAATTTTACATATACGGCTAAAATTTTGAATTTTGCTCAATCAAGCGTTACCGCACAAATAAAAGCGCTTGAAAATGAACTTGAAACGCCTTTATTTGAACGTCTCGGAAAGCGCTTGGTTTTAACAGAGGCAGGCGGAGAATTTAAAAGATACGCTGATAAAATGATTCAACTGACTAAGGAAGCAAAAAATGCTGTAAGTGGAGTGGAGGAACCTGCCGGTACACTTATTATTGGGTCTTCTGAAAGTCAGTGTACATATAGATTGCCTCCAATATTAAAAGAGTTTAAGGATCAATTTCCAAAGGTTAAAATGATTTTTAAGCCTATTTACTCTCAAGCACAAACAAGAGCGCAGCTGCTAGACGGAACTCTTGATATCGCCTTCACAATGGAGCCTATTCAGCATCATGATGCAAATTTACATACGCAATGTCTTGTTGCAGAAAACTTAAAAATTATTGCTTCTCCTCAGCATCCTTTAGCTGATAAAGCGGAAATCTACTTAGAAGATCTTGAGAATGAGACTCTTTTGTATACCGAATCAGGATGTTCATATCGTGTAGTATTGGAAAACTTGTTTCGTGAGGCGGGTATTTGTACATCAACTAAATTTGAATTTGTAAGCGTAGAAGCTATTAAGCAATGCGTTATGCTAGATTTAGGTATTGCCATATTGCCCGAAGTAGTAGTAAGAGGAGAGCTAGAGAAAGGCATATTAAAAGAATTGGCTTGTACTAAAGTTGATACGCCTCTTTATACACAAATGTTTTGGCATAAAGATAAATTTATGTCTCTTCCTTTACAATCTTTTATTCAATTGGCTTGTAGTACTTTTGGGTTAAAGTATAAGGGGATTGAAAGTAAGAATCTCTAGGTACATTATGCTGACTAAAGAATTACACAGGATCCATAAAATAATCTAATATCTTTCCTAATAAGATAAGAGGTGAAGGAAATCTTCATTTCTTTACTAATATATAGATGAACCTTAATAAACTAGATTTTAATGGGTGAAATCTGAGTTAGGAGTTGATCTAATTTGAAAATGGGAGTAAATCAAATTGAACTAAATGGTTTAACATTTCAATATCGAGAGTCGGGCGAAGCTTCGGCACCCGCTATTATTGCACTTCACGCTTTGGGAATGAGTGCAGAGTCGTGGGATGAAGTAGCAGCTGTATTAGGAGAGGAATATCGATTTTTAGCTTTAGATCAGCGAGGACACGGTGGAAGTGAAAGAACCGGCACCTATACGTTTGAACTTATGTGTGATGACTTACTTCAGTTCGTAAATGCCATGAATTTGGAGCGCTTTACGTTGATTGGGCATTCTATGGGCGGTACGGTGTCCTATCTTTTTTCTGAAACATTTCCAGAAAGGGTAAATCAATTGATTGTTGAAGACACTCCTCCACCTTTTACAGGAGAAAAGTTCGAAATCCCAGCCAAACCGCCTGGTTCTTTACCGTTTGACTGGGAGGTTGTACCTTCAATTCTTCAACAGTTGAACAACCCGAATCCTAAATGGTGGGGAAGTCTTACAGAGATAATTGCACCTACTCTCATCATAGGAGGAGGATCTAGCCATATCCCTCAAGATAAGTTGCAGGAAGTTTCTAAACGTATTCCAGATTGCAAGTTAGTGATGATAGAAGGAGCTGGACATGAGGTGCATACAGAAAATTTATCAGCGTTCTTAACTGCTGTGAAAAATTTCCTTGATTCGTGACTTTCTGGATTTCTTATTTAATTTAAAAGATTATTTAAGTGAATAGACACCAAATAACGAGCCTTACTTAAGGCTCATTATTTGGTCTTATTCTTTTACGATAGGAACATTCTTAAAAAAATGTTCTCGAATAGCTGCCGATTTAACTGTTTTATTTATCTTTTTTTTATTGTCATCTATAAATTGCTGTGCTTCTTCTTTATCAAATAATTTATTACTATCCGGTAAAGTTTTAATGTTGCCAGAAATAAACTCTTCCATTTCTTCTCTAGATACTGAGAATTTTTGATTGTCTACTTTAAAACTGTAACCTTGAGCATTAGGCACTAATATTGCTAAATAAATAGCATTGTAAAGAAAGTTTTTCTCCAATGTATTCTTACCGTCAAACCAATATTTTAACGTTTCAACTTCTGAAAGAGAGCCCGCTTTAGTACCATACGTTATTTTTAGCGTTTTATTATGTAAATCAATTTCTTTAAATGTTTCTCCTCCAGGCAAGTCCCTTACGATAGCTACCCCGTTAGAATTATTTCCAACATAAGTTCCGCTACGCTCTTTAAGCTTTTTTACATCAACAGTATTAATGCTTGTAACTTCTTCTTTTTGAGAACAGCCGGTTATGCCTACTAGGAGTAATAAGATTAAACAAAAAAATACCTTAAAATATTTCATAAAAAGCCTCCATTTTCTTACTTTAATACCCTTATGTGGATATTTCATGAATTATTAGTTTATCGTAAATAGGCTGTCTTGAAAAGGTGTAGGTCCTTTTGTACAAAATACCCTTTGCTATAGAAAACGTTTTTGTCAACTGCTAGTAGAAGAAAGGAATTTTGAAATATGAAAAGACCCCAAAGCTTTCTTGAAAAAGCGCTTTGAAGTCTTCATTTCTCTTTTTTTACTTTTAAGAGCTAACCCCTACAATTGCTTCGATAATTTGGTCCCAGTCCTCACTATGAACTTCATGTCCTGTACCTTCAAGAGCTATTAATTTAGCATGAGAAATAGCTTTTGCAAGAGCAAGTCCATGTTCATAAGGAAGTGCCGGATCTTTTGTTCCATGAATAATCAGCGTAGGTGTGCTAATTTCACTCAATCTGTCATAATATTGGCCTCCTCCTTGAAGTAAAGCATGATTAAATCTACTCGGCAACTGTTTGGCGCGGGCAGCTTCTCTTTTTGCTAGCTTATACATTCTTTCCTTTTCATAAGGTTTTGTTCCACTTAACGTTTTCCATCCACCTGCAAGGTAGTGAACGGTTGCCTCTTGATTTGACCAGTCTATGGAAGTACTTTTTGTATGATAATCAAGTATACGCTGGTCCATTGGAGGCAATTTTTCCGCCTCAGTTCCAAAAATGCTTGATGCAATTAAAGTAAGGGAATCTATGCGTTTTGGATATCTAAGAGCAAGAATCTGACCTATCATCCCGCCCAACGACATTCCAACAATATGAGCTTTTTCTATAGAATAAGCATCTAAAACGCCAATTGCGTCATCAGCCATATCCGTTATTGTATAGTTAGAAGTACCGGGTGGATAAGTGGTAGAGCGGCCTAAATCACGATGGTCGTAACGAATAACAAATCTCTCCCTTTCAGCGAGGCGAAGACAGAAGTCTTCATCCCACCAATCTAACGAGGACATTGCTCCCATTATTAAAAGAATAGCCGGATTTTTAGGGTTCCCAAAACTTTCTGTGCAAATCTCTACTTTATCTATTTTTAGTATTTGTTCATTCATTTGTGTACCTCCTTTTAAGTGTTAGAAAAATGAAAAGCAGCCCTTTATTCACTTCTCTAAAATGAGAATATTTCCTTTTTGAATTTTATTTAGGTAATCGATTGTTCCGTCTGTTACCTTATTGACTAGAATAGAGCAGGAAAGTTGAATGTACGTATGGAAAACTACTTATGTGAGGTGAAATAAGAATGGATGATTACTATGGAGAGCTTTGCACAAGGTTATACGAAGTTGATAAATCCGTTGCAAAGAGAAAAGAGCTGGAGTTTTATCTTTCCTTTGTAAAAGACCAAAATATGAAAGTATTAGAACCGATGTGTGGGAAAATACTTTTAACGATTATAAAGAAAAAAAGTGAAATTGAAGAACTAGTAGATTGGACTGAAACAAATAGAGTATCTTTTAATAAAGAAATCATCGTCGTTTACAAAAAAAGCTTCTACGATAGAAAAGCGAGCTCTTTGAATACTAAGATAAAATATGAGCTACTTCAAGGAAATCAGACAAAAAAGGTGGAGATAATGGATTTCCCTCTTCGACTTTATGGCTCAGAAGAGTTTGAACGTATCCTTAGCTCTAATGGATTTAACAATCTTACTGTTCATGAAGTAAAAGATGGCTACGGAGAAGGCATGTCATTCTCTGTCTATGAGTGCAGAATATAGACATTGTAATACCATTTAAACTTTGATTACCTTTTTCATTCATTACAACTTGATAGATTAATATACATATACAGGATTGCTGAAATCGTGTGCTATTGGTGAGCATATAAATTCAGCGTTCCCATGAGGAGATGCTTTATGAAGCGATTAATAAATAAAATTGCGATTGTTACTGGTGCTAGTCGGGCAAAAGGTATTGGTACTGAAATATGCAGGGAGTTAGCTAAAGAAGGCGCAGATATTTTTTTCACTCATTGGTCAAATTATGATCGTTTAATGGATTATTGTAATGAGGATGATTTTAATTGGTCGAAGCATCTGATTGAGGAGATACGCAGTCTGGGAGTACGATGTGAATCGATGGAATTGGATTTATCACAGCCCGATGCATCAAGAAAACTGCTTGATACAGTTCAAACCAAACTGGGTTCTCCATCAATCCTTGTAAATAATGCAACACATTCTGTGGACGTGGATTTTCGTTCGATAGATGCTGATGTTCTCGACGCTCATTATGACGTGAATGTTAGAGGGACATGTCTTTTAACTGTTGAGTTTGCACGTCTAATCGAAGGCAAACATGGCGGTCGAATTATTAATATGGTATCAGGTCAAGATAAGTCACCTGAGCCTGGAAATTTGGCTTATGTTGCCACCAAAGGTGCCGTTTCTACATTTACTAAATCAGTTGCTATTGAATTAGCACCTCTTAAAATTACTGTTAATGCTGTAGATCCTGGACCAACTAACACTGGCTGGATGAGCAGTGAGTTAAAGGAAGATTTACTGCCTAAGTTCCCAATGGGTCGACTCGGTGAGCCTCGAGATGCCGCCAAATTAATTATCTTTTTAGCAAGTGAAGAAGCGGAATGGATTACCGGACAAATTATCCACTCAGACGGTGGCTTTTGGTGATTTAATATAGTAGCGGTCTTTCAATCTTTTAGCGGATTTTTATATGGAACAAGTAGCTGAAAGGATCTTCAAATGAAGATTCTTTTTTTATAATGTAAAGTAACATTAATGGGCTATGAAGGGAAAAGTACGGGCTTTTCTAAATCAATAGTAAAATAAGGTATCTCATTATGGTGAATGCTTTATCACTTTCACTTATTGACGACAAATCGGGTATATTCAGGGGGAATATGTATATGTCAGGCTTTGAGGAAGAAGAAGTACTAACAGGAGGGAATGTCTCTAACGTTTATCGTTCGGGAAATACTGTACGACGAGAATTAAAATCAGGTAGTCATAAAATTCATAGAATATTAAAGCATTTAGAAAACAAAGGGTTTAGTTATGCACCAAAATTTTTAGGTATTGACGAAAAAAGGAGAGAGGTCTTGTCATTTATTGAAGGTGAAGCTGGTAATTATCCTTTAAAGCAATATATGTGGTCCGATGATGTTTTGATAGAAATAGGGAAAATGCTTCGTCTTTATCATGATTCAGTGAGCGATTTTTCATTTGATGATAGCTGGAAATCAATAGATAACACTCCTAAACCATTTGAAATACTATGTCATAATGATTTTGCTATATACAACATTGTTTTTAATGATGAGAGACCAATAGGAATTATTGATTTTGATGTTGCTGCACCTGGGCCAAGGCTTTGGGACATAGCTTATACTCTTTACACGTGCGTCCCTTTGAGTAGATTTTATCTTTCAGAAACAGGTGAGAAAATTCATTATAATTCATCACAGCATGCTCAAGATAGAAAGCGAAGAGTGAAATTATTTTTTGAATCTTATGGCGAAGAATTACAAGAAGGTTATTTGGAAATGGTATTGCTGCGATTAGAGGGGTTATGTAAAACAATTACAAGAAAAGCTAGTGAAGGTGATATTGCGTTTCAAAAAATGATAGACGAAGGGCATCTTGAGCATTATCAAAACGATATCAAATTCATTTATGAACATACAAAAGAATGGATTTAATTTTAATAGAGGAGCCCTTGTCATGCGAATTATTAATATTAGAGAACAGGTAGAGTACAAAGACAAAGCTATTGAATATACTCAGCGTAAGTGGGCGAGTAAAGAGAATTTAAAGCTTTACGAAGACTGTATTATACATAGCTTAAACACAAATAGTTGTCTTCCAGTCTGGTACCTGTTAGAAGACGAAGGAGGAATTATCGGCTGCGCAGGGCTTATCACCAACGATTTTATAAGTCGAATGGATTTATGGCCCTGGGTGTGTTCTCTTTACATTGAAGAAAGTTATCGAGGTAAATCCTTAGGTGAGCAACTTCTTTTAAAGCTGAAAGAAGATACGAAAAATGCCGGATTTGATAATCTTTATTTATGCACCGACTACGTTGGATACTATGAAAAGTATGACTTTTCATATATAGGCGATGGTTATCATCCGTGGGGGAGTAGTTCAAGAATCTATAGGGCTAATTTAATAGGTTAACTATCAATTTTTTTATAAAATGTTTTTAGCTGTTTCAATCAGTGAATAGCGGGTATAAGTTGATTATACAAGCGTAGCCCCCCCAGGAACATGCATGTATATTTCTTTTTCTTACTTACCCTGTTGAATCCTCTTTTTCATGGAGGATTCTTTTTTTATGTCTAAAAGAAGACTTCTCAGACTATATACATCAAACACCTTAAACATCCCTTATGTATTTTATACTCACTGAATCTAGGTCACGTTACAAGATGAAAGAGATTCAGAGGTCTCATGGGACTGTGGATAAATGTAAGAAACCTTGCAGAAATACTAAAGACAGGTATAGCCAAATTTTTATTTTATAAAATATTTTTATACTTTTACGCGCTTTGCTTATGCCAATTTTTGCTTTTTTTATAGTGTGTACTATAAATGTATAAGGAGGTGAAATTATGCCAAGACGTCGTAGTGGAGATCGTCGTACATCTCAATCTCGCTCTATAGTAGATAATTTTCGAAGAGGAGATAAAATTCAAGTTTTTTCTGCTGGGAGACAGCTTGATGGAAATGGTACGTTTATTCGAGCAGAAGGCGGATTCTTAGTATGGGAAGATAATTCAGGTAATAGAAATACAACTAGTTTAGAAAGTATCAGCGTTCGCAGATTAAGAAAACGTAATTTCTAATAATTTGGACAGGCTCTGATTTTATATAAATAAAAAAACACTTTCAAGCTGATAACTGGGTATGGAGTACCGAACAATCACTTGGAGGTGTTTTTTCTCATGGGAAACATCACAAATAAATTTTTTTACAGTATCACTTATAGATTAATACCTTTCATAAGACGGAAGGTTTCAAGAAGTAAAACGTTTAACCCTAGCCATACTCCTCCAAATACATATCCTGCTGCAATGTCGCTGGGATATTGGATACTCAGATACAAACGACTAATCGCAATAAGCAATAAAATAAGAATGGCCGCTATTGGTGCTAATGTAGGAATCCATAACCTTTTAGAGTGTCGAACCAGCATAAATACAGCAAACCCATAAATAACAAAAGCCATTAAAGACTGCTCGCTTGGAAAGGTGTATGAAAGCTGTTCTATCAACGATTTTCTAATAGGGGAGAAATGGTGGAACATTCGTCTCAGGCTTTCTTCGTATAGTTCTCCGCCGCCTGCAGCAACTACCAGAGATAACAATTCAATTTTTTTATCTCTGCCTTTCCATAAAATCCATACAAGTGTAAAGAAAATCAATGCTACCAGAACTTTCCTAGATCCTAGCATGAAAAATACCCGCATTGGTACATTCCAATCTTTATTAAAAAGGGCTGTTATTAATAAACTCGTTAATTTGTTAAAATCCCCAAACTCGTTTGCGATAAAGTCTTGCGTCATTCCAATCATAAGCAGAATAAATCCTAATGTAACTAATGCTGTAAATATAAAAACAAGACCTGCCCGTTTCCGCGTATGAAATACGTTTACTATCCACTTGAGGCAATTAACTGCTATCTTTTTAATCGTTACTTTGAACTTTTTATAAATGTAAATAGCAACGAACAAACATACAGCTACAATCATCCCAATGACAAAATACTTCTTGATAGCATGATGAAACTGTTCCCACTGAGGTCCTAATAACTTTCCTAGAGTAATAAATGTGGTGACCCAAAGAAATGAGCCACTATAGGCGTACAGTGCATACGTACGAAAGGGAAGCCGAGTAATTCCTGAAAAATATCCTGTAATATGTCTAATAACCGGGAGGAAATAAGCAATAATCAACAGCTTGTTTCCATGTACACTAAACCATTTTGACATTCTTTCAATTCGCTCTGGCCCCATATGAAGGGCTTTTCCGTATTTATCAAAAAAAGGAGTCCCTAACTTATAGCCTACCCCGTAAGCTATGGTCATTCCAACCATACTCCCCATACCAGCCACCAGGATACTTCCCACCCAGCTTAAATGTCCTTGAAAAGCAAGAACCCCAGCGTAGCCCATGAGCAGCTCCCCTGGAAGAGGAAGAGCAAGAAGTTCCAGCATCAATGCCAGAAACAGCACGATATATCCGTATTGATTTATATAAGATGTGATAAAATCCATGGTTTGTCCTTCTTTCATAATATGTATTTGCCTAAAGCACGGCGAATAACTCAAATATGCTTGGATTTGATTGAAAATAAGAGGAGGGAAAAGGTTAATTTCACCTTTGCTTTTTTTAATGTAGCACTATTTATTAAAAAAACTGGATTTTTCATTAATTTTTAATGTTATTTTTAGCCTATTTTTAATTACAAAACGTAGACTGAAAATGTGCTATTTGAAAGCTCAACTTAAGACTGTTTGTTTTTCTAATAAATAGTGTAAGGAGTTCCCAAACAATCTATGTAACGAAAAAAAAGAAAAGATGCACTACCAAAAAGGCTAAATACCCGGTATTGATTTTTTATCATGCTTACTCTTTTATCAGCAGAGCAATTATTTAATCGCCTAAACAAAAGAACAAAAAGATGTGCTGAAAAGTCTCAGTTTTACCCCATAGCAAAAGCATACAAACTACAAGGAGGGAAAAATCATGAATAATCGTGAACAGGATAAATACTTAATTCTTTCCGCTACGTTTGGAGAAGGACATAAACAAGTGGCAAATGCGATAAGTGAAGCAGTAAGTAATATGGTTGCTGATGCTGAGCCTATTACCATTGACATTATGGAGTGGGTTCATCCCAACCTTTATCCAATCAGCCATTATATTTATAAAAAAGGAATTAAGAAGTTTCCACAAGTGTATAGCTTTTTGTATGAAAAAACTCGTGTGAAAAGTTCTTTTTCTGTTAAGTTAAATTCGATCTTTTTGTCAGGAATGCAAACCGTGCTTAAAATCATACAGGAAATAAAACCGAAAGTAGTGGTTAGTACCTACCCATTTGCTGCAGGAATTATATCGAAATTAAAAGAGCAAGGGTTAATTGATATTCCAGCGGTAACCATCATCACAGATTATACGGATCATTCTTATTGGATTCATCGCTCTACAGATCAATATGTGGTAGGGTCTGCGCGATTGCGTGATCAATTAATTGCGTTAGGGGTAGAGGCAGATAAAATTAAAAACACTGGAATACCTGTACGGAAAAGATTTATAGATGTTCTTCCAAAGGATCTTCTCTTAGATAAATATATGATCAATCCAAATATGTTCACCTTGCTTATCATGGGAGGGGGCGACGGATTTTTTGGAAAAGGGATTTCAACCTTTAAGGCCTTAGAGTCCATCTCTACACCGATTCAACTTTTTATAGTATGCGGTAAAAACAAGAAGTTAAAAACACAATTAGAGTGGGAATTAAAAGACTCAAAGCATGACGTGAGAATTTTGGGATATTGTGAAAAGGTTGAAGAATTAATGGCTATTTCAGATTTAATGATCAGCAAGCCGGGGGGAGTGACAACCTCTGAGGCAATGGCGATGGGTTTACCAATACTGCTTTATCATTCGTTACCAGGACAAGAAGAAGACAATGCAGAGTATTTATGTCGTTCAGGATTCGCACTTTCTGTAAAAACAGAAGAAGAGTTGATTGCGCGGGTCGAAAATCTGGTCCACGATTCAGCACCTTTAAGCTGGATGAAACAAAGAATGAAAAAATACCAAACTAAAACATCATCCATAGACGCTCTCCGTGTCATTGTCGGAGAAGCAAGACGCGGTTCATTACTCAACGCAACAAGTGGTAGAACGATACAAAAGCAAGAAGAGATAGAGGTGAGTATATAGTATGGGCTTTATGATTTCTGCTATTATTTTTTTTATTTTGTTATACACCGTTATTCCGTATTTCCTATCACGTAGCCTAGGAGTGAACGTAATTAAAAGAGGAAGGGATTTATCCAAAATTGCTTTTACGTTTGATGATGGTCCGAATCCTGTTTATACCCCGATACTTCTTGATTTACTGAAGAAAAATGAAGTGAAGGCAACCTTTTTTGTGGTTGGTACCAAAGCAGAAAAGTATCCTGAACTAATTCAGCGCATGCATAATGAAGGCCACTTAATTGGAATTCATAACTACGCACATCACTCCAACTGGTTTATGTCGCCTTGGAAAGTTCGAAAAGGACTTAAGAATACAGCCAAGGTAATTAAATCTATCACTGGAGTCACACCTATTTATTATCGCCCGCCTTGGGGAATGCTCAACCTTTTCGATTTTATTAGAAGAGGTAAATATAAGATTATTCTATGGTCAATCATGGCGGAAGATTGGCGAACCTCTGGCGGAAGCGAAAAGATTAAACAACGCCTAGCCAATATAAAAGGCGGGGACGTCATTTTGCTGCACGACTGCGGAGATACGCTCGGGGCGGAATCTGAAGCTCCGAGAAACACAATTAATGCGTTAAGAGATGTATTAAAAACAGTGAAAACAAAAGGATTCACTTGTGTCCGTGTTGATGAATTGGTAGAGAAGCTATAGGTAGTAAGAGAACTATCTTTATTAAATTAAAACTTGCGAATTACATTTTAATTCTTGTCATTACCGTAACTAAATATCTTATCTGTTATAAAAAAGAACCTCTATTTTAAAGAGGTTCTTTTTTATGGTCAGTAAAAATATATGGTAATATAATCATATATTGGCTATATTTATAATTTCGTGATTTTTAAATTCTGTGTTGAATCAGCAGTCAATTTAAACGATATCTATGAAAGTAGGGTAGTTCTTGAAAAAAGTTATTTTGAAATTCTTTGTATATTTTTTAATTTTCTTCGGAGGAAACTTAATGATTAATATTCTGTTTACCTCTAATTCTGATCTTTTAACAGCATTTTCAACCGCTTTTGGAGTTTCTTTTGGAATTGCTATCTTTGGGTATTGTACACATAAAAGAGGCAAGGAAGCATAAGATGCTGTGTTTTTGACCCACTACATAAAAGATTTTATGAGAAACGTAAATATCATAGTATTAAATTATAAAAATGTTGAGGTTTGAGATGGAGAATTTGTTGAATTACATTTATTTTTTTATGGCCATTTTAATTGGCTTGTACTTTTTTATCACCAATAAACACTCTAGAAAGCCACTATTCATGTTGTTACTATCGATGCTTTTATTTTATAGCAGCGCGTATTCTTTTTACTATAAGACTTATCCAATTAACTTACTCAGTACATTATCCATACTTGTGTTTTGGTGGATCATTCTTTTATTACTAAGAGAGATTTATTCTAGAGAAGAAAATATTTTCTGGAGTCTTTGTTTAATCTATGTAGCGCTATACCACTTATTGCACTACGTTTTTGATTCATTGGCTCAAAAGAATGTTTGGTATGGATTTATCTTTTATGTTTATACAAATGTAGGATTACTTCTGCTTGGCTTGTACTATTTCTCAAGAGTTTATAAAAATAGAACCGTGCATTAGAATGAACAAAGCTCCTTGGAAATCATTGTCCACAATTCTTGTTATGTAAGGTTTTTATAACAGATTGCTTTGCAGAAGATCAATTATTTAATAAATAGTATTAAATCTC
This sequence comes from Priestia sp. TGN 0903, assembly GCF_050846855.1. Classification (NCBI taxonomy): domain Bacteria; kingdom Bacillati; phylum Bacillota; class Bacilli; order Caryophanales; family Bacillaceae; genus Priestia; species Priestia sp. TGN 0903. The sequence continues at coordinate 1,005,106 of NZ_JBOZGL010000001.1, read as the reverse complement.
ATGGACGCCTTGTATATTTTTATAGTATTTACCGCAATTTAAAAGAAAAAGGTGAGGCTGATATAATGGCTAAAATAATTCCATCCTTATGTATTACGTTGGGTGCTTATGTTCTTATTGCGTTCATTGACGCTTTTCAGGGAAACTATATGTTTCAATCGCTTTATAATATAAAACAATATTTTATAATTGCACGTGGGGAAGATTATTTTTTGATTATTTTATTTGCTTTGTTGTTCGTTACTGTTAGCATTTTTCCTGTGTTAAAAAAACAATAGCCTCCCTTGTCATGAAAGGGCAGGCTTTATTTTTTGTTTTATATATGCTGTAATCAGCAATAAGATGGGAATTGCTATATGAAAAGGGAGGTGCAATAAATAAGGAACAATTTTGAGTCCTTCATTTATATGAGCTTGGTAACTAGGAGCAATCATCAGTGAGGAGAAAAAAATAACACCGCCAATTAAATAAATGTTTGTAACAGAAGATTTCATTCGAAACAAATCAGCCGCGCCAATCACTGCACAAAAGAAATAGATGGTTATTTTAACAAAACCTAAAATGACCATGAGAATAAGAATAAAGGTATCCAGCCTTTGAATAAAACTAGCTATGTTAATGTAACTCACAGCTGTAAGAGCCGGGAAAGAGGATCTTAAAACAGTCTCTGGTCCGAGTACACACAAAAGAATAATCGAATTAAGGGTTAAGACAATTCCTCCTGTTATAATGGCGGATAGTCCAATTGCTGCAGCCTGACTTTTTTTATTCAAATAAGGAAGAATCATAGTAAAGGTAATCAATTCCCCGAAAGGCACAGTAATACCAAGAGGGACTAACTCTTTCCCTATGTTTCCCCATCCATTTGCTAATACGGGTTGAAGGTTTTCCACCTTGATATAGCCTCCTACTACATACAAAACATTTAATATAAAAAGAGTCAGTAAAATAACAACAAAACATAAGCATGTAACTCGTGCGAATGCTTCTATTCCTAAGTGAATACTATAAATTAACACAAAGGTCATACATATGCCCAGCGTAATAATCGATGTAACATAGTAAGAAGAACTAATTAGTAATTCTTCAAAATCACGTAGTACTCTAGAAGCAATATAAACAAAATATATAATATAGCAAAAGCTAATAGCACCGCCTACGTATTTACCCCAGATTTTAATGAGATAGCCAGTCAAAGGCATATTAGGGTATCTCTTATATAAGGAGATATAGACTAAATACAGTACACACCCAAAAAAAGTAGCCAAAAGGGGGACTATCCATGCATCTTGCCTAGCAGCCTTTCCTATATCTAAAAGTAACGTACTGCCCAATATAAAGATAAACATCATACAAAATAATTGAAATCCATCGATTTTTATTTTAGTCAACGCTTTTTCAGCTCCTCATCTAATTTACCTCATAAGGATTTGTACGCATTCCGGTATTTACAATACTGACGTTCACATTCATCGATACCTTCGCACTTGAAAATAGATTCTTCCAATTCTGTTTATGCTGACGCCAATAACTAGGGTTGGTTCGAGATAAGCTATCACCAAAGCCAAATATATCTGCCTTTTCTTTTTGTGCGATGGTAATAGTCTTTGTAATTTCCTTTTGCAGTTCATTTTGGACTTCTTTTTCCAACTCTTTTAAGACCTTAGGGTTGCTTAAATCTTTCTGGCATGATGTTTCCGTAATTTCTCCCATCACATTCAAATCTGTATGAATAAAAGGTTGTCCATGGCGGATTTTTGTCTTTATTTGACTTTTTATTCCGGTCGTCGTAACTGTGATATTCTCATTTATATTACAAGGGAAAACAAGGGCGGTGCTCTTCACTTTAGACGTAGCAAGTTGAACAGATCGAGCTTCATCCCCATCCAGCCATCGAACTAATTTCCCTTTTCTAAACATAGCTAATCCTTTTACCTGCATAGCGCTTGGGCTGGTATTCTCTAAATTGCCTGCTTCTTCTGACTTCTGAGAGGGTTTGTTAATGGTGATTCCAGGAAGAGATAGGTCTTTTCCCTCACTCAAAAGCATAGAAATAACTTCATATGCTTGTACATTACTAACTATTCCGTACATTTTTTGATTGTTCTGGGTTGTACTTAGGATACTTTTGACTGGAGTAACCTCGAAAGGTTCAATCACACCAAGCAATTTCTCAGCAGTTCCATCACGTGCAATAAAAACTGGAATACTTGTACGAGCTTGCTTGCCTCGATCCAAGGCATCAAATAATGAGCTAAGGTCATTTCTTGCTAACTTTTCACCTACAACGATAAGCGAAAGATGAGAAGTAATATGTTCTCTTGGGATGACGACAGAAGCTTTTTTTAATGCTTCCACTAACGTTTTGGCCGTTACTGTATAGTTAATGACAGGAAGACCTTGTCCTCCCGACGAACTGCCTTGTGACAAACCACTTGGGTTAATGACCTGATAGGTTACTTTATAAGGTTGTTCCAAATTTTCATTCTTATCAATTCCCAATCCTATAATAACTCCTATTTGGTTTAATTCTCGGTAATTCGAACATCCTGAAACGCATAAACAAATGGCAGCGATCCATAAAAGCGAAAGATAAGTTTTCATTTTCTATCCTCATTCATCTTTATATGACGTCTATTTATTTTGATGTTTTTTCAACAGAGATGGTAAAGAGAATCGAACTAAAGTATCCTTTTGCTTTTTAAAATCAAAGGGAGCAAAAGGTGAAAAGTAGGGGATACCGAAAGATCTTAGACTACTTATATGAAGCCATATACATAAGGTCATAAGCAAAATTCCATATAAGCCAATAAATGCTGAAATTAGAATCAAGATAAACCGAAAACCACGGGCCGCATTGACAATGCTAGTAGATGGCAGTGTAAAATTGCTGATGGCAGAAATAGCAACAATGATCACAACAGCCGCCGATACAAAACCTGCTTCTACAGCTGCTTGTCCTAAAATCAGCGCTCCTACAATGGAGACTGCTGGTCCGATTGCTCTAGGCATTCGGATTCCTGCTTCTCGCAACATCTCAAAAGCTAACTCCATCACTACCATTTCTACAATTGCTGGAAAAGGAACTCTTTCTCTTTGCGCCATTAAGCTGACCATTAATGTGTTTGGAATAAGCCCCTGATGATGCGTAATCAATGCTAAATAGATAGCGGACGCATACATAGACAGAAAAAAAGAACCAAATCTTAGTATCCTTAAAAAGGAAGCAATATAATAATTTTGATAATAATCTTCGGGAGACTGAAAAAATTGAGAAAAAATAGCAGGTGCAATTAATACAAAAGGTGTTCCTTGTACAATAATAGCAATTCGACCTTCTAATAAATTTCCTACAACGGCATCAGGTCGTTCCGTATTTAATAGAAGTGGAAAAATAGTCGTCCTATCATCCCGGATAAATTCCTCAATATAGTTCGACTCGAGGACCCCATCTACCTTAATCTCTTTTAAACGTTCTTTGACTTCCTCTACAATACGTTCATCTGCATTCCCTTGAATATACATGATCCCTATATCTGTTTGGGTTACGCTTCCAATTTTCATGCTGTCTAAGCGTAAATTAGAATCCTGAATTCTAGCTCTTATCAAGGATGTATTAGTCCTTAAATTCTCTGTAAAACTATCTTTAGGTCCTCTAACAACAGTTTGGCTGGTTGGTTCTGTTACTGCGCGGGACTGAAGTTTTTTTGTATTACCAATGAAAATTCTAGAACTTCCATTCAGTAGTATGACTGTATCACCAGTTAAAACGGCTGACATAAATTCATGCCAATTCTCTTTAATAGTCAATTGAGATACAGTTAACATCTGGGGTATTTGTGCTTCTGTCTCTTTGGCGGTCACTACTTGGTTACTTTCCTTAAGCCACTGAATAAGAGGAGTCATGATATTCTCATTTATAATGTTTTCATCTGCTAATCCGTCAAGGTGAATAACGGCTGCTTTTAACGTGTTTTGATACGGAGACTCAACCATTCGAACCAATACATCGGAGCTATTTCCTAATTCGTTCAATAGTCTCTCTATATTTTTATTTACATCATCATATAAGGGAGTTGCTGAACAATCTGTTGTCTTTTCTTTATTAGAGCTTTTCAGAAGATATCTTTGTCGCACGTTTTACCACCTTTTATATGAGTGAATATTTGTTATACAACGAGTAACGTTATCATTCCTATAAAATGTAAAAAATATGCACGTGAGGAAAATACATAAAATAAAGTGATAGTAAATGTATCTAATTTTGTTTTCTTTTTTGTCGTATTAGTTGAATGTCAAAATAAAGCCGAGGATTCTTTAGAGTTTTTAGAAGAAGATCAAAGCGGGTTAGCTAGTATTACCTTATATCTATTGTTTTAAGAATTAAGTAATTGGAGAGAAAAGCACATCGTATTTCTCTGTATATCTGATGTTTTTATTGCCGATATCGTACATTATGATAACTAAAAATGAAGGGAATATTCAAATTGGCTGATTCCAAAATTCCCAATGCAAAAGAATAAAAAGCCCGCTCTTAAATTTAATTAATTAGAGATTGGGCTTTTGTATAGGAATATGTTCAATATTATAAGTGAATTTCTACTTGCAATGCTTTTCTTTTTTATGCCTTAACGATCTGTTTTTTCACAGGAATGTAGATGTCGATCTCTTTGTTTTCTGAACCATAGCATCTCTTATCATACAGTTCAAACTCCATTGATCCGTAGTGCTCATAACCCGATTCAGGGAACCATTCTGTAAAAACATAATTCCACGTGGACTGAATGGAAGAAGTAAAAGATTCTTCATTTGATTTTGGTGTAGTAAATACGGCATATTCTAGTTCAGGGAAGCTTTTGTAAACTGTTTCTTCAGGTGCTGGAGTGTCTTTCTCAACTTCCATACCAATTACATAAACAAACTCACCCGTTTCAGGATTAAAGTCAGTGCAAATACCAAGCTCCACGTTTTTGTTTATGGGATGGGGTATTCTAGAGCCTAATCCATTTTGCATGTACTGTTGCCAAAATTCAGGAATGTCTTTATTATTCTGGCCACCCTCGTTCTTTGTTTTTAGCTCATATCCAATGACATAAAAAGCAGGTTTAGTGACTAGTTTTGGTTCCATCTTATTTCCTCCTGACAAAATTGCAGTATTTAGGTAGGCTTTTCCTCGCAGCGGTCCAGATATTCTTCTTGCGTTACGGTATTGTTTCGGTGAAACATCATAAAATTTTTTGAACGCTCTGTTAAAAGACTCTTGATAGTGGAAACCAACATCAAGTGCGATATCAATGACTTTTTCATCTGTGAAAAATAAGCGTTCTGCTGCGCGTGTAAGTCTTCGTTTTCTCACATAATCCATCACTGATTCTCCAACCATGGCTTGGAAGACACGGTGATAATGAAAAGGAGAAAAACAAGCAATTTCTGCTAACTTTTCTAAAGTAATTTGTGTCTCCAAATTCTCCTCAATGTAATCTAGCGTTCTCTGTATACAAGTTACATAATTCATTTACATTCACCTACCTTACGTTCACTATAACAGCAAACAAATCTTTGTTCTTAACATTTTTTGCTATATTCATTTAGATGAGGATATTTTTGTAATATACGCCTCTAGATGTATAGTCCTAAGAGAATTTTAATGTTAAAATTTTCTATGTAAATTAATGGGACTAATACATTGTTAAAGGGAGCGTTTGAATTGAAGAAACTTTGTTTTAGCTTAATAATTATTTTTTTATTAGGCGCTTGTTCTTATCAGGAAAGTACAAAAGAAGCTAGTGAAAAAATTGTATTACCAACTTCCATATTTAGTTCATCGAAAAATAATGCTGTAATTGATGAAAAGGAAATGAAAGAAAGTATAAAGACATACTTAGATACTAGCGAAGATTTATCCAATATCAGTGACCAATTTGAAGAAATTATGGATTCTGATCAACAGCTAACTAAAGCTGAAGCGAAAAAACTCGAACAACTAAACGATCTGGTAAAAGAAAATGATCGTAACTTTTCCACCTATATCTCACACAATACTCTACCCGAAGGATATAAAAAAGAGTCAGAGAGAATTAGCCGCTTTATTACGGGTTCTAATCAAATTTTGGATGAACTGGATCAAGCAATCGATGACATGGTTGAGCGTATGAGCGAAGGAGATTTTTCTGAAACAGAAATTGAGTCAATTATGAATAAAAATGAAGGTGTAAATGGAAGGGAACAGAAAAAAATAGAGAATTTTCTAGATGACAAAAATATTGATACAAAAGCTTTTGGACGAAAGAGTTAAAACAATTTAATAGGTTTGTTTTGGTTAGGGGGAGTTTACTATTGGAATAGTTAAGTCTACAAACAAACTTGCATTTTCTATTATCTATTTAGTCTTCGGTACAGCTTTGGGGATAGCAGCCAAATATTTAGATACTGTTGCAGGTGTTGATGGAAGTTGGTGGATGAACATCATACCATATTTTGGATATTTGTGTTCAAGGACAGGTATTTGGGTACTGATTGCTACTCTTATAGCCGCGTATAGTAAAACCCAAATTAGTGCGGCTCTTAATACATTCGCGTTCTTTATAGGAATGCTAACAGGCTATTATATATATTCCGCTTTTTTATTTGGATTTTTTCCAACCAGTTATTTTTTACTGTGGGGAAGTATCGCACTAGCGTCTCCGTTTCTAGCAGCTATTGTATGGATCGCTAAAAATAATTTACGTCTAGCTTGGATATTACCAGCGTTGCCTATGGGGTTATTGTTAAGTCTTTCTTTAGCGGTTGGAATATTTTATATACATATAAACTATATTGAAGAATTCATTATGTATGCTGTTTTATGCGTAGTCTTTTACAAAACTCCAAAGCAGCTAGCGGCAACAATTGCTGTTTCGTTTATTATTTCGTTTGTTATCAAACAAGTGAGTCCATTTCACTTTTGATTGTTCTGAAAAGAACTATTTTTTTAATTCTTTATTCAATAGCATAATGAACTTCTTTTGCACCTTCTCGTTACGAATCATTCTAAAGACACGGAAGCTACTGTGTAGATAAGATCGCACTCGTCTATTCCCAAAAAGTAGTGCATAGTATTCCTTGTTATCATAAACGTTTTTGAACCAGTGCTGCTGTTTTAGCAATAAAATATGTTTGTTAATTTTTCGAGTATTTAAAGGCCTAGGAGTATCAACAATAGGACCTAAGCTTGATAAAAAATCAGATAAAAAATCAGTCATTTATACATCTCACCTTATCGTCTATGTATTATCTATTATAACTGTATTTAAGTATTTTTATAGCTTAAATGAGCTTTTATAGTTTTGATATCTGCACTACTGATAAAAACGATTCTGATAACTAACTATAAATACAATCCATAATGGTTTTTACATATATATTCTTTAAAATACAGTAATTAGGAAACTTTTAGAGAAGTAATTCGTATAAAAGGTAGGAGGTGATGGATATTAACACTGAAAAACGTCTGGATGAAATTGAAAGAAAATTAGATGATTTACATAATAAGATAAGTAATCAAGAAAATAGAGCAAAGTATAAACCTATCTTTATAGTTGTACTCATTCTATCTGCAATTCTCATATTTTTTGTGCTGATAGGTGTTGTAAGTTTTTTCACAGGTTAATTTTTTTACTAGTCTCTCAGAATTATTTCTGGGAGACCTTTCATTTTTTCAACTAACGGCAATTTGTTTTGTGTAGAATATGCCTGAGGATAAAAGGGGATAAAATTATAATGGAAAGTGAAAAGAAACGTTCCGCATTTAGCGCATCTTTCAAAATCTACGAACAGTTTTTAAAAAAGATCTTACATATGTTCTTTGCTAGATAATATCTTACGGCAAGTTGACTAAGGATATATTTCAATAAAATATAAGTTAGTAAAAATGACATTATGCTGTTTACATGGAGGACGAGGATGAGAAAGTTTTGTATTGCTTTATTTAGTCTTTTCTTTTTTGTTTCATTAGTTGGATGTCAAAGTAAAGCTGGGGATCCTTTAGAGTTTTCAGGTGAAACTCAAAGCTGGTCAGCTACTATTACGTTATATCCCGTTGAAAATAGTAAAGAAACAGCTCAAATTAACTTAAATTATCTAGGTGGTAAGGTAGAAAACGTAGGGGATTTTGGAATTAATTTAGACACTTCAAATAATCAAAATGGAATTGCAGTGAGAGACGCAAGGTTAAATGAAGAAGGGAATTTTAAAGAGAAAGTAAAGGTTGACGCTAGTGAAGGTATAATGAAATCTAAACATTTGATTTTAACTGTTAAATGGAATGACAAATCAGAAGATGTTGTTTTAAAAGGTAAGTAATTCGAGAGAAAAAGCACCCCATACTCATCTATATCAAGTATTCCCCCAGGTCTTCAGAGTAGGGGCACTATACGAACATTTTTAAAAATCTAATAGAGGATTATTAATGCTCACTTTCGTCTATTTCGTCTTATTTTCACGTAAGTAGTTGGTGATGTACCAATGACGTTCCCGCATGAATCTAATGCTTTGACTTGAAAATAGGGACCACCTGCCTCAGCATGAATATCTGTTTCAAATCCAGTACGAGGGGTACTAAATACCACTACTGACAATTTAAAAGGTGTTGGTCCCGCCAGCACCTGCCAAGCGACTGTTTCTGTTGAACCATTCCATGATGCGTAAACTGTAGCTTCACCGTCGGGCAATAAGTCTACAGTTATGCTAGGCGGATAAAGTGGGAGACCTACCCACTTATTTTTAAAGGCTCGATACGAAAGATTCTGATTTGGATACTGCATATCATATAACAAATTAAATGAAGGGTTTCTCCGTGTATTGCCAACGTTCCTAAATTCCGAAAGGTACGGTTCTTGTCCCCACCCAATGAGTTGATTTCCATTGGAAAGCTTTTGCGCATTTCCTTGACTTGGAACATATAAAGCGGGGTCATGATAATATGTTCGATTTACATTTGCAACCTTGTGTTTATAATCTAAGTGAAGAATTAAACCACGCGCTTGCCCTTGAGGTGGAGAATCAGGAGAAGCACAGCAGGCATTGTCAAACAAGCTTATCCTGTTTTCGGACCTGTAGCGCGCATCATGCTGCCAAGAAAATTTAGCGTTCGGTCCAAGCTTAAAATCACTTTGCTTTCCACCAAGTTGCCAAATTACCTTTCCCGTTTCTTTGTCAATATTATAAATAGCCCACATACTACGCATGCTCACTAAAAGTGTATTGTTTGGACCTTCTTCGACTGAATTTACGTGGTAACAATCCCATATATTATTAGAGCTTGTTGCGGATGAAGCAGGTACCATCGAATCAGCTGGATTAATACGTTTAAGTACATCCCAAAAGAAAAGAAGCTCTCCCGTCTCAATGTCTACTTCTTGAATAGAGTAATTACTAAAATACCCGTTTAAGGGTCCTCCATACTTAGATAAATCTGCAGGTACTTGTTTTACCGCCGTAAATAAAGCCGTATTCCGTTTGGTGATTGTAAACTCGTGCAAATCAGAGGTAAACCCTTTTTTAGCAAATAACTTTTTAATGACCTCATAATGCTGATTGATAATTTGAAAATAAGCACCAGGCTCAGGTTCACCTACTGGAAGGTTAGGGTTTGAAGTTTGAGTGCCTGAAATTGTCCCTTGCCACATCGTAAGAACAGGGTTCCCGCAGTATATTTGTACTCGAAAGTCTGTATTTTGGATATACCTACTAGCAAGCGGTCTAAACCACACTGGATTACCCGTCTGATCCATAATTAGTGCGCCAGTCTGTCCAATCATCGCTGCTCCATATACCGTATAAGGTGCAACAAATAATAGGCCGGGAGCTGTTCCAGGCTTATTAGTATTAATGGTAACCTTCATGGGATGTAAATTAGGAGCTGAAACAAAATTCCATACTTGCGGGTTTGGATGATCAGTGGATGATTGTGAATTAAAATTATCCATTCTCACTCTCATCTCCTCTAACTTTTATTAGTAAACACTGTCTCTTGAGCTATTAATATGTCATTCGCTTCAAAATATGTACATACATTTTAGGTTTACTGGTGTCTTTTGTTTATTTGAAACGGTTATATGTAAGGTAGATAAAATAAATATAAAAAACGAGCTCTTAGCAGATAAGAGCTCGTTTTTCTTGTTCATATACGATTATATATTATCAATACAGCAATACTTTAATTGTGTTTAAAGTTGAAAACCATGCAAAAGAAAAGCAAATTTTTGTGTATATATTATTCGTCAAGATTTAAAAAGATGATCAAGCTTTGTCTTTATGTAAGCTGAAATTTTCATCTTTTTCTTGAAAAAATTCTATAAAAGGTAAAAACTAAAGCCTATCGCAATGTAGGTACCAACAAGTAAAACACCTTCGAACCAGTTGGAATCACCATCGTTCACAACGGTCACCGTCATGAGAGCGGCAAGAATCATCGCAATCATTTCCGCTGTATTAAACACAAGAGGCAAGAAATCATACAAGTATGAGAACAGAACAAGTATAGGAGCAACAAACATGGCCGTTTGGACGGTTGAACCAATGGAGATCTCCACCATTACGTCCATTCTGTTATTATAGGCCATGGCAATTGCTGACACGTACTCTGCAGCACTTCCCACTATGGCGACAACAATAATTCCAATAAAAACGTGACTCCAGCCTAAAGCAGCACCTACTGGCTCAATGGTGCCAACAAGTTTCTCACTAATATAAGCTAGTACAATTGTCGCCAGTCCAAGCACAACGATTGCTTTCTTTTTTCCCCATTCTGGTTCCTCTCCATTTTCTTCTGCGTTTCCGGTGAAAATCCCTTTATGCGTGACAAGTTTAAAAAGAAGAGCAAGCAGGTAAATGGTCAGCATCACAATAGCAAAAGAAGTGGATAGAACCTGCATATCTTTATCATCCAAGCGTTTTGCAAAGATAAACGGCAATACAAAAGTTACGATAATAGCAAACATTAAGAGGGAAGTATTATGTCGTGTTTTAAACACACTAAATTTTTGCTTTTTAAATCGAATACCTCCAACGATCATGGATATTCCACTGGCAAAAAGAAGATTAACAAGAACTGCTCCCGTAATGGAGGAAATAACGATTGTATTTAATCCTTTACTTAATGCAAAAAATGAAATAATAATTTCCGCAGCGTTGCCAAACGTAGCGTTCAGTAATCCGCCTGCTGTTGGACCTACTACAACGCTAAGGCTTTCAGTGGAACGTCTAATGTAATTAGCCAAACTAATTAATGTCACGCAATAAATAAAAAACATGAAAATATAATTCCAATTAAACATGCTGCCAATAATTGAAAGAGGTACACCAATAATCATAAAAATAAAAAAGACTTTATTCATATTTTCCTCCATGGTCATTTATAGATCCTATAGCAAGAAGAGAAGCTCTATATTATCTTAGCGTTTTTATTAATATAACTCTTAAGACTTTTGTTATTCACATGGAGAGTGCAACTAGCAATTAACTCGATGCATAGAAAGAGAACATACGTAATAGCTGCTACAAAAGGAGACTAAAGTTAAAAAAAGAAAAGAACCTTACAAGATCAAACGTTATGAACTCCTCAGCATAAGCTTCAAAGTATACTGAATAGTCTTTTCTGAATAACTAATATGTATCTTTTACATGTTCAAAAGATATGAATTTTTCAAACGTCTATAATTGACGTTTTCGTTAACGTTAAGTTTGGGTAATGTAGTTTATAGAGTTAAAAATAATTAGAATGAAGGACCATTTAAATATGATTCAAACTGGTAATTATCATTAAAGGAGAGAGCTATCATGTATACACTTGGAGAACTATTAGAGCAAAGAGCTAAACAATCTGCTGAAAAAGAGGCTTTAATTTGGAGTACATCTTTCCATACATTTAAAGAATATAATGAACGTGTCAATCAGCTGGCTCATTACCTGTTAAGCCATAATGTTAAAAAAGGAGATCGAATTGCAATTCTATGTCAAAATAATCATCCGTTTCCTACCATTCTGCTAGCTGCATTAAGAATTGGAGCCGTAGCGGTTCCTATTAGCTGGCAGCTGACGAAGTATGAAATTATCGATATTTTAGACAGTGCACAACCTAAAGTTATTTTCTACGACCAAAAATTTCATGAGGTTATTCCTTTTGATTCTGAAATATTAAATGACGTTATTACTTTACAAGTAGGAAGAGAAAATAGTGTGGAGACAGTTGAAGAATATAATGACATTTTTTCTGCGTATTCTATACTAAATCCAAATATACAGGTCTCTCAAGATGACATTGCGATGCTTCTTTTTACTTCTGGAACAACTGGCAATGCAAAGGGCTGTATGATTGAGCATGGTCACGTGTATTCTTATATACAACCATCGAGTCAACGAATAGACTATGAAGAGGATGGTCGATTTCTTGCCTCGCATCCTTTTTATCATATGAGTTCTATTAACAATATTTTAAAATCTGTTTCCAACGGAATGGGGTTGTTTCTGTTGTCAGATCCTACACCAGAAATCATGTGGGAAACGATTGAAACTCACGAGATCACTATGATGCTAGCGTTTCCTTCTATGTATATGCAAATGCTTGAAAGAGTGAAAAATGCAGAGTCAAAGAACTCTTCACTAAAGGTTGCTATTGCAGGAGGAGCAAAAGTTCCTGCTTATCTTATTAAGGAATATGATAAATTAGGCATTAGAATGATCCAAGGGTATGGAAGTACAGAAGCATGGACAGTGAGTGTATGGACACCGGATATGGGAAATGAAAAAATTGAATCGGCGGGTAAGCCTCTTTCTGGTGTAGAAGTAAAAATTATGGATCCTGATTCAGGACAAGAAATGAAAACGGGAGAAGTTGGAGAGATTATTATAAAAAGCCCCTATTGTTTTAAAGGCTATTGGCATAATCAAGAGGCGACTGACAAAGTTCTTAGAAACGGCTGGTTCTATATGGGGGACGCTGGAAAGATAGATCAAGACGGCTTTTTATATATTATGGGACGCTATAAAGATGTTATCGTATATGGCGGTGATAATATCTATCCCGATCAGGTCGAAGAAATCATTGAGCAAATGGATACTGTTATAGAAGCTGCTGTAGTAGGCGTAGAAGATCCTGTTTATGGAGAAAAACCTGTAGCTTACGTGGTAAAAGATCCTGTTTCTCCTTTAACAAAAGAAGATATTCTAAACTATTGTAGAGAACGATTGGCAAGTTACAAAGTTCCAGAAGTTTATTTTATTGATCAACTCCCTAAAAATCAGCTCGGTAAAGTATTAAAAAGAGAACTGAAATGAAGAGGGTTAAAAGCGCGGACTGAATGCAGCCCGCGCTTTTATAATTTAATAGAAGTAATATCATTTTAACGCAAAAATGTTAAGTAGAAAGTTTCCTGATATCAGAGTAACAAATACAAAGTGTATTTTCATATTCAGATTCGTATCCTGTAAATACGAGATTTCTTTCTTTATCATCGTAGTGAAATCCGAATTTCTTTAAATCATCTTTCAAGATATCTTCACTAATTTTAATGGAAGAAGCAATATCTTCATAAGAAGCACCATTATTTAGCTTTTGAACAATCTCACCTATTAACAAGTTACGACCTCCAGTAGCATATGTTTCTTCAGTAATAATTTATCCTAAATAGCTGCTTTTATGAAAGTTGTGCGGAAAGCCATTCTAGATTATTAAAATTTGCATTGAGTGCTTCGTTTGCTAATTAGTGAATTAATTATGTTTTTTCTTTTTACGATAATCATTAAAACAATAAATGAAAAAAATACTCACAAAAAATCCAACGAAGAGACCAACGAGACTTTCTAATTGAAAATCTTTTTCCCCAATTATTTGGCCGTAAATGATTCTGAATATCACACCAAAAAAAGAAAGAACAACAGCCGTTGTGGTAATACGTAAAAAGTTAATAAAATCACACCTTTTTACAAAGTGTATTCCCCTTTTTTAATACATTTAAAGTTAAGACTGATTATAGGAGGTTCTAAAGTGCAAGTGAGAATATCACTTAGAAAACACAATAAATAATACAAATATGGAACTTTTATGAAATTCGTTCGTAAAAGATATAGGAGGCGATAATATGGATATATCAAGTGTTAATTGGGCGGACGTAGCTTTTCAAATCTTTTGGTTAATTTTATTGGTTTCTTTAGGTTTGTTTATTTATAAAGTCGTTCAAGTTAAAAAAAGAAATAAACGTTTTGTTAAGAATGAATGATCCTTTTATACATAAAGATGTGAATGGAGTATTCAAGCAAAAGAGGTGTTTTTTTGAGAAAATTGATAAAAAAATATTCATTTATCTGTACAGGATTCTTATTTGGTTATTTTCTTTTACTGATTTTAGGCTTAGATGTTTCTATTAGTATGTTTAAAGTGTTTATACCAGTAGCAGCTGTAGGACTGTTGCTTGGAGAAATTATAAATATGACTTTTAATCATCATCAGACTAATATGAACTAACATTATAATTCCGCTCAAAAATTACATAAAAACAAATAAAAGCATAAGACAAGAAAGGTAGAGTATATATGGCTTGTTGCAATCATTGCAATTACAAATGGAACGCTAAAAATGTATGGTTACTTGGGTTTTCTAAGAAAGGAAAGAAGTGTCCTAAATGCCATACCAGACAATTTATCTCCTTTAAAGGTGCTGGTTCTTTAATGGGGCTAGGTTATTTAAGTGGGATTGTTGCTATATCTCTTATTGGTTTATTTCCGTTTATCGTAAAGCTAACAGATAAAGAAGAGCACAGATGGAAGTAAATTAAAAAAGCAAAGAGAATATTAATATTCTCTTTGCTTTTTTCTTGGTTTTACATTCATAGAAGCCATATAGTAAATCAATTATAAAACACCTTTGTTTTACTACTTAATTCTCTTTTTCTGATACCACTTCAGCTTTACCTGGCCAGAAAGCAAATCTTCCTAAAACCGTAGTGATCGCAGGTACAAGGAATGGTCGCACAATAAAGGTATCTAACAGAACACCTAAAGCCGTGATAATTCCGAACTGAACCAGAACTTGAATAGGCAGTGTTGCTAGAACCGCGAATGTAGCAGCTAAAATAATTCCAGCTGATGTGATAACACCGCTTGTTTCACTTACGCCTTCTTTAATCGCTTGTTTTAACGGCATGTATTTCTTTTTCTGCCAGATGCTTGAGATCATAAAAATATTATAATCCTCACCAAGCGCCACTAAGAATACAAATGCGTATAAAGGAATCGCTCCTTGGATAGCATCTGCTCCCATGATATTGTGGATGATGAGCCAGCCTAAGCCTAAAGCTGCACTGTAAGAGAGGATAACGGTTCCCACTAAATAAAGCATAGCTACAATAGAACGCAAGTAAGCCACTAGCAGCAGCGATATAAAAATAATAATTAACGGGACAATAATACTGTTGTCTTTATCACTAACAGTCATCGTGTCATATTGCGTCGCTGTTTGACCGCCAATCCATACTTTGGATTTTACTGAGGAAACTCCGGACTGTGACAGTGCCTTTTCGGCTGCATCTTTCAAGTCTGGAATAGCCTCCATAGCTGTTATACTATATGGATTTACATTAAACGTGACGTCATATACCTTTAAATCCTTATTACTTTTACCGCTTTGAGGTGCAGAAACGGTACTAATAAGATCGTTTTTCTTTAACTCTTTTTCTAGATTTACCGATTTTCCTTCTGTATCAATTACTACTTGTGCTGGTGCTAGTTCACCAGGAGAGTAAGCGTCAGAGATAATCGTAAATCCTTCACGAGAAGGCATATCTTCAGGGAAAGAAGACAATAAATCATACGTGTACTTGATTTGACTAGAGTATATGGATAAAGCTCCAAAAAAGACTAGACAAGCTACAATGATTGTCCATGGTTTAGTCGTCACCACATTACCGATCCAATTCCCGAAACGGTTTTTCTCTTTTCGGTCACGCACCGGTTTTCCTTTCTTTTTCGCCAATTCTTCTTCCATTTCGGGAGTGCGAGGAACAAAAGGATAAAAAGAACCTCTTCCCATAACTGCAAGCAGGGCAGGAATAAGAGTTAAGCTCGCTAATCCCATAACCAGAATAGATAAACTAAACGGGATTGCAAAACGGTGGTAAGCCCCGTACTTTGCTACGATTAAAGCTAAAAGAGAGATGACAACCGTAAAGCCACTCATCGCTATAGCACCTGAAGCACCTTTAAAGGCGGTGATAAGTGCTTGTCTCTTATCTTTTACTTTGCGAAGCTCATCGCGATAATGAGAAATTAAAAATAAACAATAGTCTGTTCCGGCTCCAAATAATAAAACGGTCATAATGGATATGGACTGTGAATCGACCGTAATCCATCCTTTATCTGCTAAAATACCGAGAGTTGGACTCAGCACCCCATAGGCAAAACCTACACCGATCAAAGGAATAATCGCTAAAATGGGGGAACGATAAATGACAAGAAGTAAAATTAAGACTAATAAAACTGTCGCGATTAGTAAGGAAACGTCTGCTCCTTCAAATAGGCTGGTTGCATCTACTTGAATTCCTACAGGTCCTGTAACGCGCGTGCTTAGCTTATCTTTTTCATCGATATCCGTCGCAAAAGAATCGTATGAAACATTCTCTTTTACTTGTTTTTTAATCGTATCTAGGTTTTTTTCTAGTACATCCGTTTCAACGTTTTCTTCAAAGAAAATAGGCTGTACAAGAGTTGTTCCGTCTTTCGAAACCATCTTTTGCAGAGCTGCTAACGGTAATTTATGCAAAGGCGGAGTAGACGTTTGTGCTTCTAATGGTTTCTTTTCTAAATCCGCCGCCATTTGCTGAATAGATT
Source organism: Priestia sp. TGN 0903 (assembly GCF_050846855.1). NCBI lineage: Bacteria > Bacillati > Bacillota > Bacilli > Caryophanales > Bacillaceae > Priestia > Priestia sp. TGN 0903. Next base: position 988,246 of record NZ_JBOZGL010000001.1, on the reverse strand, counting down.
TTAGATCATCATTATTCAAACCTGATTCTTTGTGCCATGTAAGTAAGGCAGGAACCCCTGATGAATTAGGGAATTCTTTCTTTATAAGATTTTCAGCTTCTACGGAAGGTGAATTCTCACTTAAGTTTGGTGCATTGTTTACTTCCGTCTTATTCACAGCAGGCCAAGCAATCGTGAGGACTACAGTTGCCAAAATCCATACGGCAATTACAATCCATCGACTCACTTTCCCAGTCATATATCGACTGAATGTTGCTAAAGGTGATTCTTTCATTAATTCTCCCTCATTTCCAAATCTGTTTGTTTCTATTACAATATATATAGAACCTTCAATAATTATATATACCAGAAGGTTAATTAATCAACTAGTTTAAATGTGGCAATTTCTTGAACTAGAAGGAGGCCCTCTTATGAATACTGATAAGACACCAAAAAAAAAGCCTGGCAGACCCAAAATAACAACTGAAAATAATATAACAAGAGAGCAAATTTTAAAGACTGCTGCCCATTTATTTATGGCATATGGATATGAAAGAGTCTCAATGGAGCAAGTAGCTGAGGCTAGCGATGTGACTAAGGCTAGTGTTTACTACTACTTTAAAAATAAGGCCACTTTATTTACCGTTTCGGTATCAAGCATGTTCCAACGTATTACAAAACAGACAGAGAAATTATTACAAAATTCCAAAGGGCTGAAACATAGATTATACGAGGTAACATTGGATCACTTAAAGAGACCGCATATTGATTTTGAAACATTATTGCAGGAAGCTACTTCTTCGCTTACAGAAGATCATATTCATGAAATTCGTGAAGCAGAGAAAGCCATACATCAGGCATTGGAGAACGTATTCAAACAAGCTGCAAACAACGGTGAAATTGTCGTAACAAGCCCTCGCTTGCTTGCGCATACATTTTCTATGGTCACAATGATTCGGAATAAAAAAGAATTAATAACTGAATTAGGAGGCCCTGAAAAAACGGCTCAGGCTCTAGTAGATCTTTTTTGGGTAGGGATTAGTCCTAATTGACCTGTTTTATTGCATGGTACAAAGAAGAAATAAAGAACGGCTAAAAAATATTCATCAATATTTTTTAGCCGTTCTTTTCATTGGTCGCAAGCACTTTGTAAAAAAAAGTCTGAAATAATACCCATTACCTATTAACCATCCAACTTATGGAGATGTTGGCCCGAAGTTTTCATTAATCATGTAAAAAAGCGAAGTTATATGATAAAAAACGTAAAAATTTAATAATTTGGTTTTTATTTGTATTTAAAGCAGTATTTTATAGAAGGTTAGTGTTAAAATAATGAAAATCCTATCTTTTAGGGTTGCCTTTAGCATATATGGTTATTCTATTGTAAACAAAACCTTTAGCATAGCAGCTTACATTTTGGAAAGGGGAGAAGCGGATGGAATCTATTTGGCTCGAATACGTATGGGCATTATTGATCCTAATTGGATTAGAAGGATTATTATCAGCTGACAACGCTCTTGTACTGGCAGTTATAGCCAAGCATTTACCCGAGGATCAGAAAAAAAGAGCGATTAATTACGGAATTCTGATGGCATTTATTTTTCGATTTGGAGCTCTTTTTGCCATTTCATTTATCGCCAACGTCTGGTGGATACAGGCCATAGGAGCCGTTTATCTCCTGTATCTAGGTTTGAAGCATGTCATTCAGGCGCGGTTTGGGAAACATAATGAGAATATTCATGATGATGATGAGAAGGAGTCTGCTGGAAAGGGGTTCTGGCCAACAGTGGGGAAAATTGCGTTAGCTGACCTTGCTTTTGCCATAGATTCTATTTTAGCTGCAGTGGCCATAGCTCTTGGGCTTCCGGATTCACAGTTTGGAGAAATCGGTGGGATGGATGGAGGACAGTTTGCAGTTGTAGTTCTTGGAGGAGTTGCAGGTCTTATCTTAATCAAGTTTGCAGCAACCTGGTTTGTAAAACTTCTCGAAAAGCGACCTGCCTTAGAAACGACAGCATATGCAATTGTTGCCTGGGTCGGTGTGAAACTTGCGGTTATTACTTTTGCACATAAAGATATCGGGGTCTTAGATTCTCATTTCCCTCATAGCACTGCTTGGACACTGATTTTCTATGGAGTATTAGTTGGTATCGCGCTATTGGGTTGGTTTGCACCGGGCAATAAGTCATCAGAAAAATCATCGGCTTAAAAGTAATCGAGCGTAATGCGCACCCTGAATTTACTAATTACCCTTACTCTTCCCGTCAAAATGGATCCCTATTTCAGCATTTGAAAGGATGTTTAGATTCTATACAAAAGTGAGTTTTGCTGGTTCAGGCCTAACGATCAAGTGCGTTAACCCAAGCAGGGTTAACGCACTTTTTAATTGAAACGATTGTGAAAACGAACTTAGTTATTTTATTTATTATTTTTGTTCCCTTTACGATAATCAGTAAAGCAGGAAATCAAGAAAACCCCCCAAAAAAACAATGAACTAACTTAATTTTAAGTCCGTACGGTTAAGGTGTAGACTTATTTTTATGATTTGCAAAATCGTTTTTTTTTTTGGAAATTATTCTTGGAAACCTTGACTTAAAGCTAACTTTAACTTGCATTAAAAAAGCAATTAGATAAAGCCATCGAACTTCATTTTTGATCCGTAAGTATAATGATTTGCAAAATCTTAGATGTTTTACAATACGTCAATTCCAGTACTTTAGGAGTAATATAAGTAGTAGCGCTATCTTCATATTGAACAAGGCTATAAAGCTTTTTTTTATTTCAAGTATATTCATAAAAGCACTTCTTTCCGTATTTTATGCTATAATAATCCCTAGTTTTTTAGTTTGTATAGAGAGGTGTAAAACAGAATGATGCCAAAATATCTGCAAGTAGCTGGCCAAATTGAATCTGATATTACTGAGCATGTTTATCAAAAAACAAATAAACTTTTGACTGAAGATGAATATGCAGCAAAGTATCAGGTGAGCCGTAATACAGTACGAAAAGCAATTGAAATTCTCGTAAATAAAGGATATGTATATCAAGTTCAGGGCAGCGGTGCATTTATTCGTAATCATCACAACAATGGATACGTTAATCTTGAAAAGCTACAAGGAGTTACCAATGACTTTAGTGACCGTCTTGTAGAAAACAAGCTCCTAGATTTTAAAGTAATTACTGCGGACGAGGAACTCGCTCAAAATATGGGATGCAAGATTGGATCACCTATTTATTATGTGAAAAGGCTAAGATATGTTGATGGAGATCCATTTTCAATTGAAACTTCATATTTTAACAAAAATCTTGTTAAATATCTTGATGAAAATATTGTAAAAAAATCCATTTATACATATTTACGCAATGACCAGCAACTAGCAATTGGCTTTGCAGATCGTGTTATTCGTGCCGATTATCTTATGTGTGAGCAAGCTGATTTATTGGGATTAAAAGAGAATGATCCGGCTTTGGTGGTAGATAATACGGTTTATTTAATAAACGGTGCTATTTTTGATTATTCACAGTCAGTGCATCACTTCAAACATGTAAAATTGCTAAAAGTATCAAATATGAAGGGTAGTTAAGGTGCAAAGAGAGCTCAGGGCTCTTTTTTTTTTTGTCTGAAAATAAAAAAAATAGTTTACATATGAATCTGAGTAAGTTATTATAAATTTATAAAATTTGTACCAACAAATTAGATTTGTACTTACGAAAGGGTGTACATATATGGTTGAAGAATCGATTGAGATTAGCTCTGAAGATATTTTTGGATTAATTGCATTTTCAGGTGATGCTAAAGCGAGCTATCACGCTGCTTTACATCTGCTCAGAGAAAACAAAGTAGAAGAGGCAGAAGCAGAAGTAGCAAAAGCGAATTCAATTTTAAACGAAGCACATGCTATTCAAACAAAATTTGTCACACTAGAGGCCCAAGGGAAATCGGCACGGGTTGGTGTATTGATGGTTCATGCCCAAGACCATTTGATGAACACGATCTTAGTAAAAGAGCTATTGGATCATATGATGACCATGCAAAAAGAAATTAACTTATTGAAAGGGATGAATTGATATGGTGAAGATTGGATTATTCTGTGCAGCAGGTATGTCAACAAGTATGCTAGTGGAGAAAATGAAAGCGTTTGCTGGTGAGCGTGGTGTAGAAGCTGAGATTGCAGCTTACCCTGAGTCAGAGATGGAAAAGTATGTTGATAATATCGATGTTGCTTTATTAGGTCCTCAGGTAAAGTATTTGTTAAACAAAGGAAAAGCTGTTTGTGAACCAAAAGGTGTCGCTATTGATGTTATTAACACGGTGGATTACGGCATGATGAATGGTGCAAAAGTACTTGAACACGCGATTAAATTAGCGAATAAATAAACGGGGTGAATGATTTGAAAATGCCAAAAGATTTCTTGTTCGGCGCAGCTTCAGCTTCTTATCAAGTAGAAGGGGCATGGAACAAGGACGGTAAAGGGGTTTCGAACTGGGACGTCTTCTCAAAGATTCCCGGTAAAACATTTGAAGGAACAAACGGTGATGTGGCCATTGATCATTATCACCGATATAAAGAAGACATCGCACTTATGGCAGAGATGGGATTGGAATCGTATCGGTTTTCCATTGCCTGGACACGTATTCTTCCCAACGGTACAGGTGAAGTAAATCAAAAAGGATTGGAATTCTATAATAATGTCATTGATGAATGTTTAAAACACGGAATTGTTCCGTTCGTCACATTGTATCACTGGGACCTTCCTCAAACGCTTGAAGAAGAAGGCGGCTGGCTAAATCCTAAAACAGCCAATGCATTTGTCACGTTTGCTGATGTTTGTTTTAAAGCATTCGGCGATCGAGTACGGAATTGGATTACCTTTAACGAAACGGTTATCTTTTGTTCGTTAGGCTATTTAACCGGTGCTCATCCACCAGGAATTGAAGGGGATGCGAAAGCATACTTTCAGGCGACACATAATGTGTTTGTGGCTCATGCCCGTGCGGTTGAACTTTTCAAACAGTCAAGCTATGAGGGGGAAATTGGCATTACTCATGTTTTTAACCCGGCGTTTAGCATTGATGAAGACGAAGAGAACAAATTTGCAGAAAGACATGCGAATGCATATTCGACACATTGGTATTATGATCCAATTTTGAAAGGAGCTTACCCACAATATGTAATAAAAGAGCTCAAAGCTAAAGGGCTACTCCCGCAAATGACAGAAGAGGAACTGGATTTGCTTCATAGAACGGCACCTATGAATGATTTCATCGGATTAAACTATTACTGCCCACAGCGCGTAATGAAAAACGATTCAGCCCTCGTATTGTCTGGTGGACGTGAGAACTCAACAGGTAAACCTGGAAATCCTTCATTTGACGGTGTATACAAAACAGTCATGATGGAAGAAAAGGTATATACCAAATGGGGATGGGAAATCGCTCCTGATGCTTTTCTAGAAGGGATGCGTATGCTTAAAGAACGCTACGGGGACATCAAAATGTATATCACGGAAAACGGTTTAGGAGATGAAGATCCTATCGTTGGTGAAGAGATTCATGATCAACCTCGAATCGACTATATTGAAAATCATTTAAGCGCTGTCAAAAAAGCTGTCATGGAAGGAATTAACGTCTCAGGATACTTTGCATGGTCTGTCATTGATTTGCTTAGCTGGTTAAATGGTTATAAAAAACAATACGGATTCATTTATGTCGATCACAAAAATAATCTTGCAAGAAAACGAAAGCAATCATTCTTTTGGTACAAGGATATTATCGCTACACGCGCAGAAGAACTTTAAGGAGGTACCCCTATGGGTCGCTTAGAAAGTGTATTTGAAAAGTTCACCCCGTTCTTCCTTCGATTTGCAAATGCAAAACCAACACTTGCAATTAAGGATGGGTTTATTTTAACAATGCCGATGACAATTATCGGCTCTCTCTTTCTATTAATTCTCGCTGCCCCTATTCCAGGCTGGGAAGAGGCTATGGTGAAATTATTTGGAGAACAGTGGAACCTTCCACTTACCCAGGTTGTCGGTTCTACATTTGATATTCTGGCTCTTATTGGTGTGTTTGGAATCGCTTATTCATACGTCCGGAACGAAAAAATTGAAGGTACGCCAGCTGGTATTTTAGGTGTAGTTGCCTTCCTTATTATCACTCAGTCCTCTGTCTTGGCAAAAAGCGGAGAAACCGTCACAGGTGTTATTCCCAAAGTTTGGACCGGCGGGCAGGGTGTACTAGCCTCGATTGTAGTTGGTCTATTTGTTGGTTTTGTGTATTCGCAGTTTATTAAGCGTGATATTCGTATTAAAATGCCAGAAGGTGTTCCGCCAGGCGTTGCAAACTCGTTCTCTGCACTAATTCCTGGGTTTGCCATCATTACAGTAGCTGCCATTGTCTTTGGATTATGCCAAGCTTTTGCAAATAAGACATTCACTGAAATTGTTTATAAACTGCTGCAAGTACCCGTGCAAAATTTGACGGACACGCTTACTGGTGCAGTTCTTATCATGGTCTTAATGTCACTTCTTTGGTGGTGTGGAATTCATGGTGCTGCCATTATTATGGGAGTAATGGGACCGCTTCTAACAGCCAATGCTCTACAAAACCAAGCAATATTGGATTCTGGTAAAGAGCTTGTTGTAGGCGAGAATGCTAAAGTTGTAACCATTCAATTCTTGGATGTATTTACGAAACTAGGGGGATCAGGTATTACCATTGGTTTTATTATTGCAGCCCTTATAGTGGCCCGATCATCGCACTTAAAGCAGCTCGGTCGATTATCTTTAGCTCCTGGCTTATTCAATATAAACGAGCCAATCATTTTTGGTATGCCAATTGTATTTAACCCAATAATGTTTGTTCCTTTTATTATTGTTCCTGCAATCGCATCATTTATGGTTTACTTCTCTATCATTTGGGGATGGGTAGAGCCTTTCAATGCACTTCAGGTTCCTTGGACCACACCGCCGGTTGTTTCTGGCTTCTTGATTGGCGGCTGGAGAGGGGCTTTATTGCAAATAGTAACCATTGCAATGTCAGTAATGATTTATCTTCCTTTTGTCAGAATGCAAGATAGTATTTCTTACAATGAAGAGCTCGAAGCAAAAAAACAATCAGAAAGTAATATTGCTTAAAACAACTAAATAAAGAATTACCCCCCGTATACTTTTATAGGGGGAAATTCTTTATTTATGCACTTATAATGAAGTTATAGTCAATATTTTGAAGAAGAAAGTAGGATATACAATGAAATTTGTATTAGCTTGTGATATTGGTGGTACCGATTTAAAAATGGGGAAATTTTCTCTTTCCGGTGATCTTGTTGAATCCGTAAAAATACCTCTAGCCAATAGGAAAGGGCAGACTATTCTTACTCAAATTGAAAGCCGAATGGATTCTGATGTAGTAGGGCTAGCTCTAAGCATACCTGGTTTTATTAATCCTAATACAGGTTTTATTGAAATGGGCGGTGCTATTGAAGATTTTAATGGGTTCAATATCTTTGCATATTTTAAATAACAATTTCCTGATTTGGAAATAAGTGCAGAAAACGATGCGAATTGTGTAGCTCTAGCAGAAAAATGGAAAGGAAGTGCAAAAGAAGAGACTGACTTTCTTTGTCTAACTATTGGAACAGGAATTGGAGGCGCAATTTATTTGAACGACGCTCTTTATAGAGGGAGACGTAACCAATCTGGTGAGTTTGGACATATGTTCAGTGAACACGTTACGAGTGATAGTGCAGAAAATCATAAATTTAACAAAACAGCTACGCTGGCGGTTATTCGCCAAAAATATGCAGAGTGTATGAATATACCTTTTCAAAATGTCTCAGGTGAACAAATCTTTGAAGCTTACGACCAAGGGGAAGAAGTGGCATCGCTTCTGGTTAGTGACTTATATAGTGGATTGGCAATGAACATCTTAAACTTATATTATGTGTTTGCTCTTCCTACTTTTTATATCGGGGGAGGAATTACTTCAAGAAAAACATTCATAAACGAATTAAAACAGAGAATCTTAGAAATTGATCCAGCATTCTGTGCTGTTATCAGATCTACTAGTTTTGGAAATCAATCAGGTATGATTGGTGCAGTTTACCATCATATTGCGTCTCGAAAAACGTTGGAGTTAATTTGAGACTAAACAGTAGAGCTATGGCATGTACAGACCATAATGAAGAGATTTTCATCTAGATCTAGATAAGGTATAGGTAGAGAATTGAGTGGTTTATAGGTCAATATCAACATAAAGATTTAAATAAATAAGCGTAGCTGAAGTAAGCAGCTGCGCTTATTTATTTTTGCAAAGACCGTTCGTTAAAATGCAAAATGAAAATGTCCCTGCATTTATGAAAAAACACTGGAGTAGATAGATAACGCCTACCTACACATAAAAGAATAATCATTGGTAAAAGGGTTATGTATCTCAAGTATGACTTCTCCGCCTTTATCGTAACATTGTGAACTGATGCTTTCGATTTGCTTGCTATTAAAATAACTAGCGCAATTTACTAATACGGAGATGACAAGTAATAAGGTTAGAATAATGAGTAGTATGTCTTTAAATCTTATTTGAAAAGTTGATTGCAATTTTATGCTCCTCTCTAATTGATAAAACTCCACCATTCGTTATTCTACAGACAGCGTATTATTCCATATGACTAGTGAACAGTAATATGGATGTCAAAAATAGTAGAAGAAGAACATATAGTACAGATATTGTACCTAATTTTAAGACAAGTAGATTCATCATAATAAATAAAACACTGATAGATAAAAAAAGTCTGTACACAAAATCTAGTCTCTTATTCGCAAAAATATATCTCTTAGTGTTTTCTGAAGACTTATATCTTTTATCTATTACGCTTGTGCTAACTACTATAAATGCAAGGATGGACCATGGTATAAAGCTACTTTTACTGATAAGTAAATATACGGAAAATACGGCCAATAAGTAAGGAAATAAACGATGCTGAACATATCTTTGACTCATCTACACACATCACCTTTTCTAAAATTGGTATTTGCATTAGACATCTACTCAATAACTGTTCTCATTTGAGTTTGGTTATTCACTTCCAATTCGTTCACTCCTTAAGAATAGTTCAGGTTTGAGTATACCATAAAAGGTAATAAAATCCTTTTAATCTATAATATTGATCATTTTAAAATAATTTCATATGTTTTAGAGAACAATTACAATACAAAAAAGGTAGTGCATGTTGCATTACCTTTTTTTTGTACGTTTATTTTTTATATCTATGTAACATCGAATGGATCATGATAAAAAAAACGGGCATGTGGCATAATATTCTGCGCAAATCTTATCTTTCCATGTTAGATTCAACTAACTTCTGCTTCCATGTAACGAAATCCAAAAAACGTGTAATATGTGACACGGTAATTTTTAATTGATTTTTGTTTCACACTATTCCACTGATGTCCATTCGGCTTTGCTTGGTAACTTTGCACCATAAACTTATCCAGTGGTTCAAGTGACCACTTTCGGAAATTTTCTTCGAGTTCTTCTACTTTCTTTTTTTCTTCTGATGAACCTAAAGCGCTTGCTTCATTAGCTGTTATCCTTGGTATGCCAATAGCTACAATAATAATAACCCCAACAAGAATGCTCCAACTCAAAATCCGCTTTTTCATATTGGATATTTCTCCCTTTCTATTTTATTGCTTTATAGACAACTGGTGATGAAAGTTTAATCAATGTAGATGGCTCTCCAAAAGCCATAGATTCATCAATAAATGTTTCAAGAGATTGAACGGAAGTAGTTAAAACTTTTACTAGATAGTTGTATTGACCCGCCAAACGATGACATTCGATAACTTCAGGGTGTTCTTTACAATATTCTACAAATTGCTTGCATTTTGTATTGCTGTATAAAATAAAAGCAGTTACAGGTTTGTTGAAATTTTCAGGGTTAATTATTGCTCTATATCCATCTATTATGTTTTTCTCTTCAAGTTTTTTTACTCTTTCATTAACAGCAGGGGTGGATAAACCAACCAGCTTTCCCAACTGTGTAACGGACAAACGAGCATTCTCTTGTAGATGTAGTAATATATTTTTATCAATTTCATCCATAAAACATACCCCGCTTTAAATTATAAGTTAAAATAATGAATTTTCCGTCAATATTAAAGCTATTAATTAGTAATACAATAAAATTGATATGTGAAAATAGAAATTTATACAATACAATTTAATTATATCAAAAGGAGGGATTTAATGGCTTTAGAAATGAGAAATACATGCGAAAAGTGCAATAAGAAACTCCATAATAGCTCTGTTGCTTATATCTGTACACATGAATGTACATTCTGTGATAAATGTAGTGAAAGTGCGATGTATATTTGTCCTAACTGTGAAGGGGAGCTGGTCAAGAGACCAAGGAGGCAAGAAAATCCGCTAAGTTGCTCATTGATTTAGACATAACACTGTATAGATAGTGAAGTCAGAACAGCTACAATCGATGGAGTGGATGTGACATTAGTGGGTGATGGACATTCAACAACGGACAGTAATGGTTTAAGTGCTAAACAAATCATAAAGCATTATAGTGAAACTTTACATGGTCATTACAACGTTGCACACTTTTCAATTGTCAGAAATACAGAGTAAGACTTGTTTCGTCCGACACATTATTCACAAAGATAAGAGTACACAACTAAAATAAAGCTCTAAAAGTGTTTAATGGACGCTTTTTAGAGCTTTATTTCTGCATTATGTCTCAATCTAAGCAGGAAAGCCTCCCGTTGGCGGTGGCCATGCTCCGTTTAATCTTCTCATAATGACAATTTCACCTAGATGATAGCTGTTGTGAGAAGCAATATTACGCAGTAATCCCCCTGGGGTTTCACTTGGCCAAGCATCCAGAGGTTCTTCGATTGATAATGTCTCAGCTAAGTGACAAGCTTCGTCAATTCCATCACAAAAATGCTGGATCGTCTTTTGCCATTCTTCCTCATCAACCGGAGCAGGATGTTCAGGCCAGCTTTCACTTACACTTTTCGGTCTCTCAGGGTTTTCTCCTTTAGCAAGAGCAAGTAAAAAGTCTTGCCAATAGCTCATATGCTTCACTAATTGATAAATAGAGTAAGGTAATTCCTTTTGTTTATGTGAAGCAAGTTCCATATTAATGTCGGTTATTGCATTAATTGTTGGAAGATGACCTCTTTCACCTCTGAGTGATTTGATAAGTGCATCACGAAATGCTGTATTTGTTTGTGTCATGTTTTTCAGCCTTTCTTCTTCAAAGTCATACGCTTTTAACAGTCTAACACAAATCAGTTTAATATATGTACTTCTGTGATTAACGACTTACTATAACAAAGCGACTAAAATAAATAGTCTCAATCACAATTTTTTGTTTGTAAGTCACCTTTATATGAAGAAATATGGTTTAATATAAAATATATAGAAATAAGTAGAAAAAGGTACCCTTTATGGAAAGTGAAAAAGATTATGTGATTTTGAGAAAGACGATAACAACTCTTTCTACAAGCTTTATTTTAGCGTACCTTTTGACAGTAACAGGTCTGATTCAACAGCTAACTAGCGGAGAAGAACTATCGTATCATACTGGAAATGACATGGCAGGGTGGTTCCTTGTATATCTTTTTTATGTAGGGGTAGTTATTGCTGTATACGGAAATTTTGTCTCAGTTATACTGGACGCTATTCGAAAGAAATGGCTTCCCAACATGAGGTGGCTATTTGTCTTCTTCCATGGCATATTAGGTTTAATTAACGGTTTGTTTTTTCAAGATACATATTTGGCTTATTACGGGATGGCAGCTGCTATGTTATATGCATGTATAGATTGGTGGGTAGAAAGAAGAATTGACAGGGAAAAAAGTACAAAAGTATTGCTAATCATACCTCTTATTCTTTTACTTCTCAGTTGGAGTATATTCGAAGCGCTATCACCTAGCCTTCCGCCATTTACCCAAGAAGGTGCCATAGAGTTTGCGGCAAGTGGTGAAGGAACAGATATTGATTTATTTCCTGCTAAAGTTGGAATATGGAGAGGAACTTTTAGAGGGTATCAAATCGAAAGAACAACTCGTGCTAAAAAATTAAATAAAGAGTTTTATCTAGTGACGTTTGAAGAAAACTGGACTAAAGGTAAACAAAAAGGACGCTATATAATGTCTTATAAAGTAGATCGCACCAGTGTCTCAGGGTATGGCGGAAGTGGCACAACACCTCCTTATTATGAGAAGGTATTAGAACAATAAAATAGTAAAAATTAAGTTTATGGATAAAGGAGCTTTGATCTATGTCTAAAATTTCTCTAGCAGAGGCTGTGAAATTGAAAAGTGTATTATCAAAACGAATACACGAATTAGAAGAAGAGATGGACCGTGTTGCATTTGTAGAGATTGAAAAAGGGGAGAAGATTCCTCCTCAGGCTCGATCACTAGCTCATGTTGAACAGGATTTAGAGGATATTCGAAAGGATTTGCGTCTACTTGATAAATTAATGTATCAAGCCAATATTCAAAATAATATTACTTATAATGAACACAAACTAACAATTGTAGAAGCGATTGAATATGCCACTCAATTACGTGCCAAAGCAAGAAAATACAAAGAGTTTGGATCATCGTCTAAAGGAGAATATCCTTACTATGGAGAAGGGGTATCCATTATTAAAGTGGCTACATTTGATCCTGAAGAATATCGTCTAAGAGGGCTAGAGGTTGAAAAGAAAGCAAATAGATTATCGAATTTAATTAACGCTAAAAACTATCAAATAGAGTTAGAGTTTGATGGAGATAAATATTTTTAATCCTTGAAGAGGTGAGACTCCCTTCAAGGCATAGAAGGAGAATGTTTAGTGTACTCAAAGTACTATTGTGATGGCAAGTGATAAAACCAATAATCCAATGACCCATTACACCGTTACTATTTACCAATAACCAACTATAGCAATGGACGGTCGATGACCAATACCTCCTTGTTTTTAACTCCTTCTATGGTGCCCTTACTTATAAGTTAAGTAAGGGCCTTATTTATCTTATTTTTATTAGAAAGCTTTCAGTATAATAACCCCTGTAATAATAAGAGTAACGGAGATAATCTTTCTTTTGTTTTTTGATTCCTTAAATATATAAATACCTAACAGCGTTGTACTAGCAATCGTTAGCCCTGCCCATATAGCAAAAACAATACCCATTTCAAAATAGTGTGTCGTTAGAGAAATAAAATAAATACAGGCAATGAACAGCAAGAATGCGCCTATCGTGGGAACAGTTTGTCTAAAGCCTTTAGATAGTTTTACACACATTTGCCCTGCAATGCCTAAAACTAAGCCAATCGTTAAAAATACGTATCCCATTACGCTGCCCTTCTTTCTTTAGAACTTCCTTTAATGTTAAGAGAAACTGCACCAATTACGATAAGAGAAACTCCTAAGATTTTAGATAAGGAAATAGTTTCATCAAAAAAAATAATACCTGTGACAACAACAAGTACGGTTGCTCCTCCTGCATATAAAGCACTTGCTACTCCTACTTCACCTTTGGCGTTAAGGACCATATAAGCAGCAATCGAAGAACAATAAAATAGTATGGCTAAAACAGTCGGAACAAAGTTTGTGAATCCATTTGTAAGATTAAGAAAAAATACTGCGATTACCTCCAAGATGATGGCAAGAAACAATAGTAAATAAAACAATCAGATTTCCTCCTTTTAGTCACCTCATTTTAAGAACTTTACGTAATGGCTACTAAATAATTGCAGTAGCACTCGGATGTCATTATTTTATCTAGAGCTTGATATCTTGTAAAATAATGATAAATGATTGTAGATATCATTATCATTAATACCTAAATGAATGAACGTAAGTAGAAAGGAGGATGTTTATGGAAGTAGAAGATATACGTATATTTATAGCTGTGGCAGAATACGGAAGTGTAAGTCTTGCTGCTGATAAGCTAGGTTACGTCCAACCAAATGTAACAGCACGTATTCGATCTCTTGAACGAAAAATTGGACACCCATTGTTTCATCGTCACAGACGCGGAATGACATTAAATGTAGAAGGTCGAAAACTTTTAACGTACGGAGAACAAATGATGAGGCTAATGGATGAAATACAGAAAGCATTTCAAGATGAGCGTAACCTTGTTGGATCATTATGTATTGGATTAGTTGAAACGGTAGTAGGCTTTCCTGAAATCATTTCTTCCTATCATAATAAGCACAAAAATGTGGATATTTCTCTAGTATCAGGAGTAAGTACACAATTAATAGAGAAAGTTCTTAAGTTCCAGCTAGACGGGGCATTTGTAGCAGAACCAGTAAATGTGTCAATGCTTGATCAAATTCCGGCTTTTGATGAAGAAATTGTACTTGTATGCAGTGCAAATGAAAAAGGGAAGAAGCAGATTCAGTCTGCCAGAGAGTTACTGCACCTACCATTCATTTTATTTAATGAAGGCTGCCAATATAGAGAAAGACTACAGCGATGGTTAAAAGACGAACAAATCGTATCGCCGAAAATTATGGAATTTGCTACACTTGAAACGATTATGGGGACAGTAGTTTCTGGTCTTGGTGTGACACTTATAGCCCGGTCATTAGCGGAGAGATATGAGAGGGAAGGGTTAGTACAGCTCTTTTCAATACCTGGGCCTTATAGAAACCTTAGGATTGTATATGTTCGTCGTTCCGACTCCTATCTAGGAGTAACTGAGCGTGAGTTTATAAAGACAATCAGCGAAGTAAGAGAAGGGAAAAAGCAGAAATAAACAGACGGTGTTTTCACAAAGAGCTTTTTTATGTAGCTTATGTTTAGTATGAATATACCAGGTATTAATTTGAGCAGTAAAAGTGAGCTTTAGCTGCAAATAAAAGGAGAAAAGCATGAGAAAAGCAACTATATCAAAATTAGACAAATTAGTGGGCTTAAATGTAAGATGCGTGGGGAGAGCCTCAAATTTGTTTTGGCTAGGATTTGGAGAAAAAATTTTAGTAACCAGAAGGGGGAAAACGGAAGAGGTAGCTGAATACGCTTTACATATTCAATGTTCATGGCGTATTGTCAAAGGTAATAAAATTGTAGTAGCCTCACGGGATTTCTATTCTCCAAGAACAGGATTGGATGATGAAAATGAGTACTTTGAATGGGATGTCCAGGGAAATAATCGATTCGATGAACGAATTAAATCTTTTATAGAAGGTATAAACGAACACACGATTGTTGAAAGAGTTGACTCGGATGAAGTAGGAGGGCTAAAGGTCTTTTTATCTCAAGGTTATTTACTGGAGGGATTTCCGGATACGTCAGAAGACGATGAGTATAGTGAGTTCTGGAGACTTTTCAACTGAAAGGAAGACAGCCCTCACTTTGTTGTCACAGGAAAAGGTATTGAAAACGAGTAATCGTATAATTAAAGTAAGAAAAAAGCACAAACCCGTTGGAACCAAACGTTTTTGTGCTTTTTTCTTACTTTATAGTTGAGTTACATATAATCATAAGCGGAATCATCAAAATAGAGCCAGTGATAATATTCAACCTGCGGATCTGTCATTTTTAAAACTTCTTCTTCATTGAATTTTTTATACTCAACTAATTTCTGTACTTTAGAATTTCTTTCCACTTGGCTCATTTTAAATCCTCCTTATAGTTTGAAAAGTAACAATGTATTTAAATTTAGAAAGCGTTTTCTTTTTTCTTATTTTTATTATATATCTCAATATGAGATTAAAACAATATCAATTATAGATGATTTTTTAAAAAACAATATAGAAATGGTATTATGGCGTCGAATTGGGACAACAAGGCTTCTGCAATCGAAATTAAATAATAGGTGATTGCCAACGGCCAGGTTAAAAATTTTTGTTCGTATCGTTGCTTAATTCCTAAAAAAACATTATGATAACTAGCTCTATAAACTAAAAATAAAGCTAGCTGGGTTAAGCTAGCTTTATTTTTTTATGTTGTTTTGCAGAGTGATAAATTTTCAACTGTCGTTCACTTTGGTATAAAAACTCTTTATCAATTTCATCATGTTACGCCCCGAGGTTTTTGACATTTGATGATGATCTTCATCATCACGTGTACTCAGGTACCAGCTTCCCTTGTCATCTTCATTTAATCTATATACCTTATTGGTTCTACTATCTGTATAAAAGTTTCCATCCTTCAGCCTCAAATAATCGCCCCTCTACCAAGTGTCTATCCTGTATTATGCCCAAGATATCAATTTTATGAAAAATTTTATATACACAAAAACAGCAGGTTTCTTAATACGCTTATTATTTTGTATGTAATTTACACAGGTGCAAAAAAGGATAAGGGCTATGAGTGAGAAAATATTTAGTAATGGAGAAATAGTAACTATAAGAGTATCGAATGAATCAGTAACAATCTTAAAAAATCATTATGTAAAAAACATGAAAAGATACTCTTATACAGTCGACAAATATCCAAGTACCTTTTTCTTTGAAGAAGAATTAAAAAAACACGAACTATAATTATTGATAAATAAGTTTTGATATAAAAATCTTTTTAAATAAAAACAGACTCTGAAAATAGAGTCTGCTTTTTAGTATGGTTTTTATGCTTTATTTACGTTTGTCGCTTGTGGTCCGCGTTGCCCCTGTTCGATATCAAAAGTCACTTCTTGACCTTCATCCAAGGATTTAAAGCCTTCACCTTGAATAGCTGAGAAGTGAACAAATACATCTTCTCCACCTTCACGCTCGATAAATCCAAAACCTTTGTCAGCATTAAACCATTTCACTTTACCGTGTTCCATTTTTTGTTGCCTCCTAAAATGTAGAAAATAAACCAGATTATCATTAAATCTAGCTTATTTATTATATTATCCCAATAGAGACATCTTAAACTTAAATTAATGTGATCTTTCTAACTTTCTTTATCAATACTCACTTCACTAAAAAGGTGATTGGGGTATGACGATCTACATCATAATGAGGTTCATATGCAAAAACCTCAAAATATTTATAAGTGATCTTCTAAACATCGAAATGATAGAAGTCAAAGATCAACCAATGCCCACATACTTATTATGGGCATTTTATTCATAAATATGAACTAAATTAGATGAGAGAGCACACGGGGACCCGTCTGCCCAAAAGAAAGGGAAGTTCACTCAAAATCTTTTTGAATAGTGGTGTAAAAATAGATTCTATTAGATAAGAATCTATGTACCTTTTCATATAAATCCAACCTTCGCATGAAGCATTCTTAAACTTGTTTACAAATAAAAAATGACGCCGTTGGAGGCGCCATTTTTTATAGAATAGAGAAGGACACACCCTATGCACGGGCGGTACTCTTAACACATCGTCTTGATTTGATAATACCCAGTGTTTAAGTTTAATAAACCTTTTTTTGGTATGACGATTTATGCAGAATATCTACATGTCCCTTTTTAGTGAACATAAGGTCTCCTAGAGGCATCAATCAAAAGAGTTCTTACAGGTGCAGTTTCTTATGAAGGAATTTCAAATAATCTCCAGCATTCTATTGGCGATTATTAAGATTATTTATTAAATTTCTCTGGAAACTGTTTCACAACTCCCGCAGATATAGTATCTGCCATTAAGACGATATGTGAGATTCCTTCATCAATTGCAACGATTCTTGCTTCCCAATCTTTTTCTAAGCTTGCAGATAAATCATTTGTCACCAATTTTAGATGCATATACAGTAATTTTTTTAAGTCTTCATTTTTTAAATAAGGGTTAGCCTGGCTAAGGAACGCTGCTATATCATCAGCATTTCGATACCATTCTTTGTTTAATTGATTCACCAAGGCTTTCTTTCCCGTTTTAGCTGCATCTACAATTTTGCCAGCAATCACAATATGTTCCTTAAGCAAAGCCGTAAGTTTGTTCCCAGCTTTTTCTCCGTATATCGGCTTCACGGCATTCCCGATATCTTCCTGATTTTTTAATAACCTTGCCAACACCTGTTTTTGGTCTTCTGATCCTGCTGTTGTTGCACTTGTAATATAATTACTTGTCCACAATACATGATCCATCCAAAGTCTTCTGAATTCATTTTCAAACGTTACCTGAGATTGACTAACACAATGTTCTGGTGCTTCAGCACGAGCACTACTTGGTTCAACCAGCATGTTTAGCGAAAATAACACAATAAATCCTACCCATAATAATCTTTTCATAAAAGCCGCTCCTTCCAATTTAGACGAGTATTCGGCTTATTATTTGTATATGGGATTTTTTACATTCCTTAAAATGTTACTTTCTCATAATAATTCTTTATAGAGTATTGTCACACTCCTAATCAGTTCACACGGATGAAAGGTTGACTCATCCAATTATTTATACATTATCTAAAAAATGTATTTAACATAAGAACCTAATGGTAACACTATAAACAATAGTTAGTGAGTATGATTTCATTCCATATATTTAGGGTTTCGGTTAGTTAAAACGAGAAAAGACGAGATAGGAATTAATGAGCTATTTCTTTCACATAAGCTTGTCAGA
Source organism: Priestia sp. TGN 0903 (assembly GCF_050846855.1). Lineage (NCBI taxonomy): Bacteria > Bacillati > Bacillota > Bacilli > Caryophanales > Bacillaceae > Priestia > Priestia sp. TGN 0903. The sequence goes on along the minus strand of NZ_JBOZGL010000001.1, from coordinate 969,753 downwards.
ATACTATCTAAAGAGAGGTCGAACAATATGAAAGTGACGGATACACTTGTTCAATGTTTAGAAAATGAGGGAGTTGAATATATTTTCGGAATACCTGGTAAAGAGACGTTGGATTTTATTGATTCTTTATCCAACTCTAAACAGATTCAATTCGTGAATGTGCGGCATGAACAAGGAGCTGCTTTCATGGCAGATGTATACGGAAGGTTAACAAACAAAGTAGGGGTATGTTTATCAACATTAGGACCAGGAGCTACTAATTTATTGACAGGTATATCTAGTGCAAAACTAGACCACTCTCCTGTTGTAGCATTAACGGGACAGGCTGTTTTGGGGAGACAACATAAAGAGTCACATCAATATATGGACATTATTAAAATGGTAGAACCAGCAACGAAGTGGCGTGTTCAGATAAAAGATGCACAAACGCTTCCTGAGATTATTCGAAAAGCATTTAAAATTGCACAAATGGAAAAGCCAGGGCCCATAGTAGTAGAATTGCCAGAAGACTTAGCAACTCAAATCGTTCCCATCAAACCTATTTCACCTACATCTATACCCGTAAGTATACCTATCATGGAGTCAATTCAGGCTGCCAATACTCTTATTAGGCAGTATGAGAGACCTTTTGTTATTATCGGTAACGGCGTTGTTAGACAGGAAGCCGTGGATGAGCTTCAACTATTTATTGAACGTCTTCAATCACCGGTTACCCATAGTTATATGGCTAAAGGTGTGTTATCTAAAGATCATCCACAAAATTTCTTTACGTTTGGATTTAATGAGAAAGATGAAGTGCTCGCAGGCTTAAAGGAAGCTGATCTGCTTATTGTAATTGGGTTTGATTTTGTCGAAAAGTTACCCAAAGAATGGAACACGGAAAAAATACCAATTTTACATATAGATACCTTACCAGCAGAAATAGATGAATATTATCCTGTAGAAGCTGAATTGGTTGGAGATATAAAGCAGACTTTACGGGTATTCAATCAGCTCGATATTCCTTCTAAACCGTGGATTCCTTCTGGTAATCTCCAGAAACAAATTAAGCAATCCTATCATATTGAAGAGAAAAAGATAGACAGCAATTTACTGCCTTTAACAATCGAGAATATCTTGCATAGTATCGATAAGCTCTCTTCAGAGGAAACAATTGTGATTTCAGATGTGGGAGCTCATAAAGTATCTATAGCTCGAACTTATCAACCCAAAAACCCTAACAAGTTCATTATATCAAATGGTCTAGCTTCCATGGGTATTGCTTTACCAGGCTCAATTGGAGCTAAACTAGCCTGCCCTAATGATTCAGTTATTTGTATTACTGGAGATGGAGGAGCTTTAATGAATTTTGCAGAAATAGAGACGGCAAAGCGCTTAGGGCTTTCATTCATTATTATTGTCTTAAACGACTCTACATTAAAAATAGAGCAGGAAATGATGAACAAAAAGTTTGGTAAGAGCTATGGAGTAACTTTTACAAACCCAAATTTTATCCAATTGGCAGCTAGCTTTGGAATTAAAGGAGAACGGGCAAATAGTTTAGTCGAATTTGAAAATATAATAAAAAGAGCCTTAAAAAATTCAGATGAGATTGTCCTAATTGACGTTCTTCTAAAAGGCTAATTGCGATTTCTCCATTATTTTAACGAGTTATCTCTGTTAAGAGATTAATCTGTAGATTCACTAGGAAATAAATGTTTTTAATTTTTTAAAATAAGCTAGGCTCAGTTCAACCCAAATCCAACTATAAAGAAAAGTAAATACAAAAATTAAACCAGTAGTAGAAAGAGAAAAATTATTGGGAATCGCAGGACCTAGTACTGGGAATTTGAAACCGTACAATAAAGTAATAATCCCAACAGTTAATAGAGTGGCGCCACTTATAACAATGTACAATCTCTTGTTAAAAATGTAAAAAGCAGCGCCTATGCCCATTCCCAATATTCCGGTTGTAAAAGGAAAAATAATAAGTTCACTTGGCTGGATAATCAGAAGAAGCAGATTTGTTAGTGTATAGGTAAGAAACCCTAGAGGAAGCGAAAGTATAAAACAAAAAAGAATGGGTGCGGTAGATAATGGACTAATGAAAATTCCTATAAAAAGTAATAAATATTAATTTGAAATATATACTAAATGAAGAAAAGGCACAGGAAAGTATAGAATCCTTAATGCGCGATGAACATTGTTTAATTAAAAGGAGGAGTTTTATATGAGTGATAATCAATCAAATGATTTAGAACAGGTATCAGAGGAATTAGCTGATCTTGAGAAAGAGTTTGCAACAAAGCCTTCTGATCCTTATCCCCATAAGTATTATACTGGAGACACTTCTATAGTTTCTAATGCTGTGCCAGGAAACGATAAAGAATAAAAATTTCCCCTTATCTATTAATAGATAAGGAGAAATTTAGAGCATATAAGCTTAAGCACTGTATTTTTCCAGAACCAAAATACATCTCATAAAAAGACAGTTATATTTCATTTATTATTTTAAATTAAAAGTAATCGCTTTCATTTTTTGCTTTCCCGAAATCATTTGATAGGTTATAATAAATATCTACAAAAAATATTAAATGATATGTAAGTAACAAGCAATTACACCCTTAATATTTAACTAAACAGAAAAACTCCCTTAAGGCATTAGGGGAGTTTTTCTGTTTTTATGTATACTATATAAGGGTAATTTCACCATAATAATAGGGCAAACTCATTTTTCAATTCTAACTAATGTTTTTTCTGGCATGTCAATGTCGTCGATGTCAAAGTAATGGATGTTCAACGTTAATTTCCTCTCTGGTTCTTCAGCTTCTTCTCCTACCCAACAACTATACAATTCAAAAAAGTCTCCTGACTTAAGATAGCGGTCCATCAATTTGCATAGTGCAATTAGTTTCTCTTTTGATTCTTTGCGCCTGCTCTTATTCATATATTCCGTAATCTCAATTCCCCAGTCACTTGCAACTTCATAAACATAAAGGGTAGTAAATTGGTGTTTCTTTATGTTCAATCGATTTCTTTCATCTGAAAAGCAATTCCCAATAGTAACTAAATCATCTAATTCCTTATTAATAGGTAATTCTACGTTCGAACCTATATAAGTAGCTAAACTCATTTGTATTCACTCCGTTCCTCATCTAAATAACCCGTTAAGTTTTGTGGAACTAACCTAGGTTGTTAACATCCTAAGAAATACATCCTGTTATCAAAAAGGTGTTTCACTAAACTTTATTACAAATACTCGAGTTTTATTCAAGGTTTACTATTATTCTACTTAACATATGAATAGGCTGCGAAATGTTTATATACCTGTAAATGGGGGATTTACCATATAAGAACATTGATACCTAATTGGAAGGAGAATGAAAAATGAACAATAATACTGAAACCGTTGAGAATAAAGTAGAGGATAAACTAAATGAAATGAGTCAAGAGAAGAAAGACAACATCCTTTCCAGTTTTAACGAATTTAAAAGTTACTTAGGAGATAAAGTCACAAAAGGTGAGAAACTAGGGTTAAATGATAATCAACTAGCTCTAGCAGCTAAAAAAATAGCTGACTATCTCGCAACCCATGAGGAGCCACAAAATGAAGAGCAATACTTGTTACATGAGTTATGGAAAGTTGGAAACGAGGAAGAACAACATCATCTTGCTCATATGCTTGTTAAATTAGTCAAAGAATAATCTAAATCGATTATAGATTGCGTTTTGCCACTATTTATTAGAGGTTCAAGTGAATTCAATCCACATAGCAAAGAGCCACTTGCGTAAAATAAGTGGCTCTTTTTTCTCTTTCATGCTGCACCTCTGTTTATTTTTTAATATGTCCCTCCGATGCATCAATTAAAAGATAAAGCTATATTTCCCCAACAATAATTTGACTACATGCTATAACTCACTTCATTGAAAACATCAGTACGAATCCAACGGGTACGTATTTTTCGGTGACATTCAAAATACGTACCAAGCAATAGAAAGAAGAGGTTTTGAACGTTTATAATTCGGTTAAACATGAAGTAACAAATTATTTTTTATTTATTCTGCATATTTAAATTATTCGTTCGTAATGGTACAATAAAATGATGGAAAGAAGATATGATGCTTCTTTCTTAATAAAGGATGAAGAAATATGGATATTAAGGCTCAGCAAACAAAATTGGCGAATAACTTGGGCAAATTGTTACGAGATAACTTTGGAAAAGGCCCCGAGGCTGTTCATGTTACGATTTATGAACCTTATGTTGTTATTTATGTCAGTGGCTTTGTATCGCCGATGGAACAAGTACTGTTAAACCAGAATGAAGAACTTCAGGTTATGACTACAAGAGAGCTTTTGGTAAAGACTCTTGAACCTCAAATCACTGGTCAAATTAAAGGGATTACAGACCTTGACATCCAGCACTTATATTATGATTGGAATTTAGATCATCACTCCGGAATTTTTGTGGGAGTTTGTCTGGACGATTTGAAAGCCGATTTGACTGAGGGTGACCCTTACCCAGGAAAACAAGCAATTCATGATCGGATTATAAAGATGAGTGAAATTGCACAAAAAGGGCCTGAGAAAATCTCTTCGTATAAATTAAGTGATCGTACATTGGTCATCGTAAGAGAAGGAATACTGGTGGCTATTGAAAAGCAGCTAATTTCGTTGGGTTTTGATGACACCTTACGCATCTCTAAACGCCCTTTGGAAAAAGGAATCTTACGACAAAACGATGACTATGATGAGATATTAAATGCAGACATTCTTGATATTTTTGTGGATTGGGATTTTGAAAAGGATAATAGCATTATTACTCTTATCTTAAAACCAAAAAATTAATGAGGCAGTAATGAATTGGACACATTGTGCCAAACATAAGCCGAGGAAGAAAAGCTCATACCTTTTCTTTTTCGGCTTATTTTTGTTGTTTCAAAAGAGTAAGTCCTTTTGTAACGGAATAATCCCCTAAAATAGCATCTGAAAATAGGATGTGCCAACAGAAAGGATTTGGTCGGTATGGCTGATAATCATGAGATTGTATTGTTTATAAAAGAGCTTCGTCGATTGTTGCAGGATTACCAAAAGTATGACAATGAATTTTACAAAGAAGAAATTAGCAAGGATATAATACTTTTAAGTACCATTATCTACGGAAGTAAAATTGGAATTTCAAATAAAAGAAGAATCTTTAAACATAGAAAATACAAAGGTAAACAGAAACCAATCTATTAAAAATGTACTAGTATGACTAGTTTACATTTTATAGAAAGTGAATTCTTATTACCTAAAATGATCTTATGATGAAGAAGGAGTTTTCATAAAACATCACGAATAGTATACCTTATGAAACTAGAAACTAGGTGCACCATCTATGGATAAAACGAAACTGGAAAAAGAATTAAGTAGTTATATGGGAAGGTTACTTCGTGAAAATTTTGGAAGAGGTCCTGGAGGTGTATTCACCGTCATTTCTCCTCCTTTTATAACCGTTTATTTTAAAGCCTTTTTATTACCTTTAGAAAAGGCTTTGCTAGACAAGGGACAAGTTATCTATGTTCAAAAAACACGTGATTTGTTGATGGAGACTTTAATTGAAGAGATAAAAGGATATATCCAATTAAATATACATTTAGATATTGAAGAATTTTATTATGATTGGAATTTAGAGCTGCAGTCTGGCATGTTTATCATGATCCATTCTGATAAAAATAACATAGTCAACCATTCCTATAAAAATCAGAAATTGCTGCATAAAGAAGTTGAGGAAGTGACTCAAAAAGCAGAAAAACTTCCTCAAGATGTTTCTTCTTATTTATTAGATCAGAGAACACTCCTTATAATCAGGGAAGGTATTATGGTAAATGTAGAGAAAGAATTAGTTCAATTAGGGTTTGAAGAAAACCTTACATTGGCTAAAAGAAATCTCGAAAAAAGGCTACTTCATGAGCATAGCCAATCATTAGAAGTAATTTTAGATTCAAAGGTAACAGATATACTAGTCGCATGGGATTTTCATAAAGATAAAAGTACAATTCTTCTGATTTTAAACCCAACTTCATAACGGCACTGATAAGCTAGGCACTGAACTAGATGTAGGCCAAAAAGAAAGGTTATCTAACCTTTCTTTTTGGCCTATTGTTTTTCCCCTCCTATTAAAATAAAGAAAGTGGTGATAATGATGCTATTTCAATCGGATGAAGGAAAGGAACCTTTAACTGTTGAGATACACACGGAAGTGGATATAGTAGAAGCGCGTCAGAAAGGACGGATGTTCTCTAACTGCTTAGGCTTCAGCACACTTGATCAAGCCCGAATTATTACGACTATTTCAGAATTGTCCAGAAATATATATAAATATGCCACGACGGGAAAAATTATAATGGAAATAATAGAGAATCAACTTGAAATAGGACTCAAAATAATAGCTATAGATAAAGGACCAGGCATTAAAAATATTCAACAAGCGCTAGAAAGTGGCTATACAACGTCAGGGGGATTAGGCGTTGGTTTATCAGGGGTAAAAAAATTAATGGACGAATTCACCATATCATCTCAAGAAGATCATGGCGTTAACATCGAGGTTATAAAATGGAAAAAAAGAAATAAATAAAAGAAACACAAGGTAAAAGGTTAAGAAAGAACTGACTTCCTCTTTACAAAAAACTCCTTTATTAAATAGGAGATAGCTTCTAAAAATATCATCCCCTGATGATCCTGCTCTAGGATACGGTTAAGATATTTCACATGCTTGAGTTGGTGCCTTCAGCATGTGCTTCTCCTCTATTAACTCTTAGCCGTAGGACAAAAATTTTTCTCTGCAGTAATCACAAGAGGCTTAGAAACATGAGAAAAAGGTGTGGGGAATTATGAACAATTCCATTTAATCTTTAAATGGAAGGAGCAAGCTCTCATGATAGAGAGCTTGCTCTTTTTATTTCTTAATATAATCCTATCTGACAAAAAAACAGCCTGTTTCAAGTACACCAAAAACATACATTTATGATACATAGATTTTGAGATCATTTCTGGAACATTTCTACCCGTATTAGGGGCGCCATAGAGGGGGAGTGTGTAAAGAAGTTACCCCTTACTTAACTCAGTTATATAAACAAACAATCCTCATATACATTTATTGAATGGCTTCTTTAAACTTATCACGAAATAAAACATAATTCGATAAAGAGTAAATAGGAGGAGAAAACATGTTTGTTTATATAGTTCAACCTGGTGATACGTTGTCTTCAATAAGCAGCAGATATGATTATCCCATTGCACAGCTTAGAAGTGTAAATGGGTTAGAAGAAACGAATATTGTTCCAGGTCAGGCCTTACTTATAGCTTCTTATGTATACACAGTTCAACCTGGTGATACAATGAGCAGCATTGCTAAAAAAGCTTATGTATCCTTAGAAGAATTAAAAAGGGTTAATTCTTCAGTTCATTATAATTATTTGCAGGTGGGAATGAAAATAAAAATCCCTAATATATCCAACTACATTGCAGGTACACTGCAATACTATGCTGTTCGAAATCCAGAATTAGATCGCAATTTAATTACTGATTTTGCAACTTATTCCTCGTCCATTTCTATTTTTGAATATCATTTTGGCAGCAATGGAGATATTATAAATAATTTAAACGATTTAGTAGCGATTGAAACGACTTGGAAAAACCGAGTTACACCGTTAGTTACGATTACTAATCTAACTTCTGAAGGATTTAGTTCTGATCTTGCCCATCAAGTTTTAAATAATCCTCAGGCAAGAAACAATCTTGTTAATAATATTTTTTATTTAGTATCTAGAAAAGGATACGGAGGGGTGAATATTGATTTTGAACGTGTAAAGGCCGAGGATAGAGATCTTTTTACAGGATTTTTACGTCAGTTGGGTGAACGTTTAAAACCTGCAGGGTACGTGTTGACCATAGCGGTTCCAGCCAAGACAAGCGAAGATATTCCTTGGTTAAAAGGGTATGATTACGGGGGAATAGGTGCAGTTGTTAACTATATGTTCATTATGGCATATGATTGGCATCATGCAGGCAGCGAACCAGGACCTGTTGCACCTATTACTGAAGTACAAAGAACAATAGAATTCGCGATAAAAAGTATTCCTCGAAGAAAACTTATCATTGGAGTCCCGTTGTATGGATATAACTGGTCAATTCCTTACAGGCCTGGGACAGTAGCATCTGCTATATCAAATCAAAATGCGATTAAAACAGCGATGAGATATCAGTCGCCCATCCAATATTCAAAGGAGTACAAATCCCCATTTTTTCGATATAAAGATCAAGCGGGGCAGATGCATGAAGTATGGTTTGAAGATGTAAGAAGCATGAGTGAAAAAATGGTGTTAGTTCGTCAATTCGGCTTGCAAGCAATAGGAGCTTGGCAATTAACACTTGGATTTACGCCAGGGCCTTGGCTTTTAAAGAAATTTTTCACTATTAGAACGGTATAAATAGCAGTAGTCATTATGGATCAATCCAGAAAATTTCATGTATAGTAAATTATAAGAGGGTGGGGGGTTCTTCTATGGCAAAAAGGATAGATGTCTCAATAAAGCAGCATCAATTAAAACTATATGATGGAGCTAAATTAGTAAAGACATATCCTATTGCTGTAGGGAAAATGATTACTCCAACTCCAACTGGAAAATTTAAAATCATTAATAAAGATACTACTCCTCCAGCTGTATTTGGCCCCTTATGGATGGGACTGTCAAAGCCTACATATGGAATACACGGGACCAATGATCCAGCTTCTATTGGCAGAGATATGTCACATGGATGTGTCAGAATGGATAATGAAGATATTCTAGAACTTTCCTCTGCAGTTCCTATTGGAACGCCGGTTTATATACATAAATAATAGTTTAAGAAGAGCACGACTGTTTACATTTAGTTAATTGTCGAGATCGAGGGTATCAAAGTTTAAGGATATGCTATACAATCATGGGCTTTTTGTACGAAAACAAAAAAGTACCCCGGTTAACAGAGGTACTTTTAGTATTTTAACTTATTTTGATGCTGGAGACGTAGTAACTTCTGGAGACGTTACTTTGTCATAAAAATCTACGAATTTGTCACGATCCTCGCTATCACGGTAAGCCATAGCAACACGTGGATGTTCATTCAGCACACCAGAAATCATGTAAGGAATGATATAGCCCCATTCCCACTTTTGACGCATTTCAAGCATATGCTTTTCAATTACGCCAAGAATCGGCTTCATCTCATAGCTTGGTTTTGGTATGTAGCTAACAAGCAGCTCTGTGTTACAGTTACCAGCTGCACGGCCCATACCATAAACAGATGAATCAAGGAATGTAACGCCATTACGCATCGCAGTTAATGTATTAGCAAAAGCTAGCTGCATGTTGTTATGCGTATGGATCCCAAGCTGCTTGCTAGGAATCATGGCTTGGAACTTTTTCACTTGATGCTCGATATCGGCAGGGTCTAGGCTTCCAAAGGAGTCAACAATATACACAACATCTACGGGGCTTTTCTTTACCATTTCAAATGCTTCAATAAGCTGATTTTCCGGTACGCTAGATAGTGCCATAATGTTAAGTGAAGTCTCATAGCCTAAATCGTGGAACATTTTTATAAGCTCTAAGCCTTTATCTACTTCGCGAATATAGCATGCCACTCGAATCATATCTAACATACTTTGTTCACGCGGCAAGATGTCATTTGGATCTACACGCCCAATATCTACTAAGGCAGATAGCTTCGTGAACTTTTTCTCAGGAATAATTTCTTTGAGAAAGTTATCGTCAAGAAATCTCCATGGGTTGGGCTCAGTTGCTTGAAGAAGCTTAGGTGAATTTTTATAACCGATCTCCATGTATTCAACGCCGGCTGCGCTTAGGCCGTTATATAAGTCTTGCACAAATTCAACGCTAAAATCCCAATTATTAATTAAACCTCCGTCACGAATGGTACAGTCTATAATTTTGCTATTATGTTCCATGGTAGTTGTTTCCTCCTATGTATTCTATTTATATAAATACTGTTTTAAACTTTATCGCTTTTATGCTTTTAAGTGCTAAACTCTCCTATTGTGTTTATACCATGACTGATTCAGAGGCGTCAATGTATTTTCTAAATGTTTCTCTGCTTTACTGTATTTCATGGTAGGAGATGCTTCGGATTTTTATCCGCTTGATGCTCTTAAAACAACACCAAGTTCAGCACTACAACCCCTAGTATATACAAACACACCCTTTATTACATCACTACTTAATGCAATAAAGGGTGTTTTTTAATTGAAACCGTTTATTAAGGAGAGGTACTGTCATCAGTATCTAATATAGGTTTAGATTTCTCTATAATTAATCCATAAATTTGGAAAGATATTTAAAACCTGAGAAATAAAAGACTTTTTTCACATTAACAATTGTATACGAAGTATTAGCTGTTACTTAATCATTTTAATTTACTGGTCTTTACATCGTCCAAAACGTAAGAAATGATAAGAGTATAGAGGTAATAAACATCGCAATCAACGGCTTTAATGCTTTTGTTCGAAGAGCCTTCATACTTACATTTAACCCTAAGCCGACCATAGCCATTGTTAAAAGAAAGGTAGTTAGAGTTGAAATATCATTCATGATCGATTTAGATATTATAAGGTGCTTACCAACAACATAACTCCCAAACATACTCATGATGATAAAGCCTATTAAAAACCATGGGAATTCAATCTTCGTATCCTTTTCAATTTTTCCTGTTCGCTTCATCCAGTACATTAAGATAAAGCTTAATGGCACAAGTAAAAGAACTCTGCCTAACTTAGCCAACAGGCCAATAGCTAGGGCGTCGCGTCCAGCCGGTGCTGCAGCTAGAGCTACATGGGCAATTTCATGGAGACCAACGCCTGACCAAATTCCATATTGAATATTCGTTAAATGTATATAAGGTCTTAAAATGGTATATCCAATGGCAAATAGAGTTCCCACTAAAGCGATAACACCAGCTCCAATAGCTGTATCTTCTTCTTTTGCTTTCACAATCGGAGAAACAGCTGCAATAGCTGCCGCACCGCATATTCCTGTTCCTATTCCTAAAAGAAGAGATAAACCACGATCAGCCTTCATCCATTTGGCTAGAAGAATTGTTAAAACAATCGCAAATACAGCCGTTCCCACATCGCGAAGTAGCAGTCCTAGCCCTTGATGAATAACAACATCAAGATTAAGCTTTAGTCCATATAAAACAATCGCATAACGTAACAGCTTTTTAGAAGAAAATTCAATTCCAGATCTTATTTTTTCAGGGTATCCCCAAATTTGACGATAAATGACTGCCATTATAATTGAACAGGCTAGTGGACCGATATGATTAAATCCCGGGACTTTCGCTAATCCATAAGCAAGTAAAGCAAAAAGAAAAGTAAAAGCAATTCCTCCGGCCCATAAAGAAACATTAGATGACGTCCGGGCATTTGTTCGTGAGAATAGAGTCCGCTTTTGAGCTTTATTTATATTTATCATACATTTCATCTCCAATATGAATTCTTATCAAGCGCGGCTTCACACAAGAAGTGTATGATTTAACTATAAAAGACATTTTATTATTAGTAAAATATAGATAAATCATTATTAAGATTAAAAATATTAATAAACAAAACAAAAAAAGAGCAAGTTGATCTTCAGAGTTACTGAAAATCAATTTGCTCCTTTTGTATGTTTTTATCCTTTAATTCTTTAAAAAATCATTCATACAAAAATATATGTGCTTATGAGAGAGATACAGCCTTACTAGTTGCTAAGCCTTTTTTACGTCTATACCATAGCAGGATCAAACTGCCTAGCACGCAAAGGAAAGAAACGAGCTGAGCTATTCTGATATGAGAAGTTAGCATTAAGCTATCTGTACGCAATCCCTCTATAAAAAATCGTCCTATCGAATACCATAGTAGGTAAGTAAGAAAGACTTCGCCTCTTTTTAACAAAGATTTTCTTAGTACGATCAAGACAAGAACACCTATTATGTTCCAAAGGGATTCATAAAGGAATGTAGGATGATAATAAGTTCCATTGATATACATTTGATTAATAATAAAATCAGGTAAATGTAAAGTTTCTAAAAACTGACGTGTAACAGGTCCGCCATGTGCTTCTTGATTCATAAAGTTTCCCCACCGGCCAATAGCTTGGCCTAATAATAAGCTAGGAGCTAAAACATCAGCCATTTTCCAAAAAGAAAGATTCTTTTTTCTGCAAAACCATATAGCTGTTAATACAGATCCAATAATTCCACCGTGAATAGCTATGCCTCCATGCCAAATTGCTATAATTTCGCCTGGGTGGTCTTTATAGTAACTCCATTCAAAAAGTACGTAGTAAATTCGAGCAGTAACGATAGCAATGGGTAGTGCTAGCAGAAGTAAATCAGAGATGGTTTCTGAAGAGATACCTCGTTTCTTTCCTTCTTTCGAGGCTAACAAAAAGCCTAAAAAAGCTCCTATCCCTATAATAATTCCATACCAATGGACCTCAAGTGGACCAAGCTGGAAGGCGATAGGGTTTAAAGGTTGTGTGTGTTGGTTCATGTTTTTTCTCCTTTACTTCGTATCGGTTTTCTTACATTTTTTTAGAGTGATATTAAATTAGAGTGCCTTTTTAGTATATCTAATTAGATATAGAAAGGACAACTTTTGCTTACGAAAGGCCACTATTTCTTTGCCTGCTTTAGTGTAACAGAATAGTCAAAATTAAAATAAACAGTACATTGACTTAATTACCAAAATATACTATTATTTTAGACAATATATTGTCTAAAATGGAGGGTTAATATGGATATTTATAAAGATCTTTTTTTAATGCAGCAAACTTACGCTACCTTATTTTCTCTGGCAAATAAAGTCCAGGTGAAAGGAGATCAGTCTCTTGAGCTCTTAACATCAAGACAGCATATGGCGATGGTGGCAATTGCTCATTTACCTGAAGATGAAACAACGTTAAATAATATTGCTAGAAAATTAGGAACCACAAAACAAAGCGTCAAGCAGTTAATTACCATTATGGAAAAGAAGGGGTATGTTGACGTGGTTCCTAGCAGTAAAGATAAACGTGCAGTTAACGTAAAAATCACCAAAGAGGGAAAAGAAGCGCTGCTTGTTGTTTCAGAAAAAGGAATTTTCTTTTTGGAAGACCTTTTTAAAAAGTTTTCAACCGAAGAGTTGGAAATAATGTGGAAGCTTTTAAAGAAACTTTATAGCTTTGACGGGGAAGGACATGATGGATTTGAAGAAGAAGGCAACATCAAAATGGATGAAGATCACAATGAATTACAGTTGAGAGTGATAAGGGAGCTTGAAAGTCGAAGAGTTCAAGCAATTGATAATATAAAAAAGAACTTATAAAAATAAATTTGATAGGCTACTTTACTTTGAAGCATATCAATCCTTTTAATGATTTTCGAAATAAAGGATAAGGGAGAGCACTCATTATGTTTGAAATCAGTGATGAAACAGTACGATTAATTAACAAGACCTGTAGAGGAAAAAAGAATTTGAAATTAACCGTTGGCTATTTAACGGACAACCAATATGTTATCAAAATTTATAATGAAAGCGGTGAAATTGACTCATCCAAAAAATATCATTATGAAATTGGTTCTATTACTAAGACTTTCACTATATCGCTGCTATCAAAATACATATCTGAAAACAAGTTGACACTAAACGATTCTATACGAAAGTACATAAAAGAACTTAAGGAAGACACGTATTATCCTACATTGCTCCGCCTCGCTACTCACTCTTCTGGATATTCGGGAAGCTTACCTTTAAATAAACGGGAATATTTTAAAATAATTTTTAATTTGATTTTTGGCGGAAGTGATTTGAATAAAAATAATCCGTTACATATGGATTTTAACAAAATGAAGATGCTGATCGAAAAAAGTAAATTAAAAGAAGTAGATTATTCATGGAAGTATTCCAATTTCGGTATATCCCTTATTGGATACGTGTTGGGAATGATATCGGGCAAGGGGTATTGGGATACTATGAATGACTTTCTTCTTAATGAGCTTGGACTAAAGGATACTTGTTTAGGCGCTTCAAACGATAATCTACATGGCTATGACCGCAAAAATAATGATTGTGGCAACTGGCAGTGGGACAAGGGGAATTTTATATCACCTGCGGGCGCAGTATCCTCAACCGCTGATGATTTACTTAAATACGCAAAAATAAATATGGATGAAGATAAACCATATCTGTCTTTTTGTCATGAAAAATACGCCAATGGAACAAAGAAGTTTGATATGGGTCTTGGATGGTTGCTTTTAAAGAAAAACAATAATGTGATATTGCACGGCGGTGGAACAGGATGCTTCAGCTCATTTTTAGGGATTGATAAAGAAAAGAAAGTTGCTTCCGTCGTTTTAGCTAATTATAGACTAAGTAGAAATAAGGATGAACATATAGGAATGTCTTTATTAGAAAGCCTCCAACATTCAAAAGATATATAAGGATGGAAGACAATTTGAAAGGCTGTCGCCGAATATGACCGACCTTCAAGAAGCATAGAATATGCTTCTTTTTTTTGAGGAAACCGTGCTATTATCATTAAGGTTTGTAAGGAACAGAAGATTTTTGTCTTTCCGTACATTTTTTTGGTATAGTGTTAGAAATAAGGAGTGGGTAAGTTGGTTTTCACTGAATTTTTCCAGCAGTTTCCCGTAAAGGTTTTAACGGTAGGGCTGCTGATTGTACTTATCGTTTATTTTATTCGCAAATTCATTAAGCTTTTCTTTGATAAAACGAGCTTTTTAGATGAAAAAAGAGAAGAGACGCTCATGCACTTTTCTAATCAGGTCACAAGAGTATTGGGGCTGGCTTTTTTCTTTATTTATGTGCTTAGCCATTTCTTTGACTTCGGAAAGATTCTCACTAGTTCGGTAGTGTTAGCCAGTGCCCTGGCAATAATCCTCCAGCATATCATCCGTGATTATATAATGGGACTGACTTACTTGTTTGAACGCCAGATCCACCACGGAGATTATGTTATTCTCAACGGAAACCGTCAAGGGAAAATAGAAGAAATTACGATGCGCTACTTAAAGATTCGTCAATATGACGGCTACCTCTATACCGTCTCATATAGCAATATCACGGAACTTCAGAACGGAACCCGAGGAAGACGCCGGGTAAATGAAAGTCTTATTCTCAACTATAGGCAAAACCCGGACGATGCCTTCAAAGTAATGGAGCAAGTAGCACAAATATGTAACAACAAATATGGTCAATATTTGTTGAAAGATGTGGATGGAATTCCTATAGAGAGCTTTCAATTCAATCAAATTACTGAACTGAACGTAGGTTTTAAAGGTCACCAATATTCATTATCAGGCCTTGTGAAGGAAGCTGATTTTGTAGAAGCGAGCCAAAAGGTGCGATATGAACTCGCAATGGCTGCCTACAAAAATGACCTTATGATGGCTGAAAGCTTCGAGACAAGCCATTAAAAATAAAACTCGTACCTTGTTTATATACAAGCTTTTATATTTAAGATACAAACACCCTTTTGATTTTTCAAAAGGGTGTTTTTTATTTTTGAAAATATCTATTAAGTACTTCTCCAGTACAGATTAATTATCTGAAAAAGAACAAATTAATTAGTACATCTAAACTATTCTTCTAGTGACATGGTAAAATTAAACATGGAACGTAAAAAGGTAAAGGGGGATTAACTATGGCGCAAAAATCTAATTATACAAAAATCAACTCCGAAATGTGGGATGAATGGGCTTCAGCTGGAGGAGAATGGTCATTAGCTATTAATCATCAAGATTTTGCAGATGCAACTCAAGGTAATTTTGATATCTACTTGACACCTTGTAAGCCTGTTCCGCATAACTGGTTTATTCCATTTAAAAAAGCAAAAATATTGGGACTTGCTAGCGGAGGAGGACAGCAGTGCCCAGTCTTTGCAGCGCAACATGCGGAAGTTACGGTCTTTGACTACTCTGATAAGCAATTAGAATTAGAAAAAATGGTGTCCACTAGAGAAGGCTATTCTATTGACTTAGTTAAAGGGGATATGAGTAAGACATTTCCATTTGAAGATGAGACGTTCGATATGATTTTTAACCCTGTATCAAACTGCTATATTCAAGATGTTGAACACGTTTGGCAAGAATGTTTTAGAGTTCTAAAAAAAGGTGGCGTTCTGCTATCTGGCTTTGCAAATCCTGCTCTTTATTTATTTGGAGAAGATGAGAATGCATTACAAGTGGTTAATAAATTACCTTATGATGGAACTAAAAACACCGTAGAAAATGATGAAGAACTTATAAAAAATGGCGGTGTACAGTTTAGCCATTCATTAGAAACTCAAATTGGCGGACAGCTAAAAGCTGGATTCACCTTACAAGATCTTTATGAAGATCATCACCACAAGGGAGAAATCACTGAATATATGCCTTGTTATATTGCGACTAAATCTATTAAATAATAGTTGACTATCATATTGAATGAGCTACCTCAACTTTTTCCAATTAGGCGATACCGTAGATTATGATGGTATTACGTATGGAGTCTGGATATTTGAAGAAGGAACATTTATTAATGAAGGTGACGGAGGTTATGATAACTGGGCCTTTAGAGGCTGGTTTGAACGCACAGGAGATGACGAAAAAACAGTCAATTTTCATAGACCTTAATTAAAAATAGAGATGAAGATAATACAAGATTCCCATCAGGGAAGATCGTATAGAGCCTTTACCGTCATGGTAAAGGCTCTTCTCAATATTTGAAAGCCTGAGACCGGATGTTTATAAGCATGCAGAATAGAAATTTGTATATCATCTACAGCTTAGCTTAAAAAGAGAAAAACTCCTGTTGCGTCTGAACAGGAGTTTTTCTCTTTGCATTAACAGAAGCCTGATCTCATTCTTTCTTCTCTTTTAGTGAGCAGGAAACTTATACTAATTCAACCTTAGTTTTTACTTTTGGTTTGTAAATATTCTTTTTGAAACATACACATTCTTATAGCGTTATGATAGCTTCCATCGACAAAAAATTCATCTTTTAACTCACCTTCAATAGAAAAACCGACCTTCTTATAGATATGAATTGCTTTTTCGTTTTCCTTGTCTACAATTAAGTAAAGTTTATGCATATTCAATACCGAAAAGGCATAATTCATTGCTAGATTTGTGGCAACCATGGCGTAACCATGACCTTGATATGTAGGGTCAATGATAATTTGAAACTCTGCTCTACGATGAATATAATCAATTTCGACCAATTCCACTAATCCAAGCATATCCCCGTCCTTTTCTAGTATGAACCGACGCTCACCTTGATCGTGAATATGTTTATCATATAAGTCCTGTAGCTCTACAAAAGCTTCATAAGGCTCTTCAAACCAATAAGACATAATATTTGCATCATTATTGAGTTCATGGACAAATTTTAAATCTTCTCTTTCCAAAGGACGTAACTTAAGTTCCTTATTCATTTCTCAAACCTCCATATTCTAGCACTACTTTAGCACTTTCCGTTTTAAATGTAAAAGTTGCTGTAGTTTAAAAAAATAACAAGACATAGTGCGATGTTTTACATACTTATTAAAAGAGCCATAGTATAATTTAAACATCTTGTAAGTGAAACTCATTAACTTTAAGGAGTATCTTATGAAAAAAGCAATTGGTATTTTTCTTATTTTACTGTGTTGTATAAACCAAAGGGTTGAGGCAGCTAATCAGCCTTCAGTAGAACCTATACATCATGAGATCTACGTTTCTCCTACAGGGGACGACAAAAACTTAGGTACTAAAAGCAAACCTTTTAGAACATTAAGGAAGGCAAGTGAAGCAGCTCAACCCGGAACTACGGTTTACATCAGAGGTGGTATTTATTACGAATAATTAATTATTAGCCGTTCAGGTACTAAACAAGAGCCTATTATTTTCATGAACTATAAAAGTGAAAAGCCCCCTTATTAGTGGAGAAAAAATAAAGCAGTCTACACAAATAGACTGCTTCTTGATTAATTATTTACCTGTTTCGGCAAAACGCTGAATACGCTCACCAATTTCATCACGGACACGTTGAAAGAACGCCCATTTCTCTTCATCTGTTCCTTCTGCTTTTGCAGGATCATCAAATCCCCAGTGTTCACGCTTCACATGAGGAGGTGTTACGGGGCAATGATCAGCTGCATGGCCACATAATGTAACCACTAAATCCGCATTATTTAAAATTTCAGGATCAATAATATCAGATGTTTGGTTTGAAATATCAACACCAGCTTCTTTCATTGCTTTTACAGCGTTAGGATTTAATCCATGAGCTTCTAATCCTGCACTGCGTACATCCCATTCATTGTTATTTAGATATTTTTTTGCCCATCCTTCAGCCATTTGGCTACGGCAAGAGTTACCTGTACATAAGAAATAAAGTGTTTTTTTAGACATGTGTAAAATCTCCTTTATGATGTGTTAAGAAATAATTGATAACCAAATATATAAACCAACAAGTGTAATAAACAATGTTGGGATGGTTAAGATAATACCTGTTTTAAAATAAGTTCCCCAAGAAATCTTAACTCCTTTTGTCGAGAGAACATGAAGCCATAAGAGCGTCGCTAGAGAGCCAATAGGTGTAATCTTTGGTCCTAGATCCGAACCAATGACATTTGCATAAATCAGAGCTTCTTTAATCGTACCTGTTGCAGAAGTTGCATCAATGGCCAAAGCATCAATCATCACGGTTGGCATGTTGTTCATAATCGATGAGAGAATGGCTGCAATAAATCCCATACCAATGGTTGCTGCAAATAATCCTTGATCAGCGGTTGTTTGAATAAGGCTTGCTAGTACTTCAGTTAGCCCCACATTGCGTAATCCATACACAACAACATACATACCAATGGAAAAGAAAACAATTGCCCATGGAGCTCCTGCTAACACTTTTTTTGTGTGAACAGCTGGGCTTTTTCTTGCTATTCCTAAGAATAAAATGGCAATAATACCTGCGATAATAGAAACTGGAACATTGAAGAACTCACCAATGAAGTAACCAAGAACTAAAATAAATAAAACGATTCCTGATAAACGGAACATTTTCATGTCTTTAATGGCCTCAACCGGTTTCTGTAAATCATCTAGATTGTATTTCTTCGGGATGCTTTTACGAAAATACAAATACAAGACAGTAATACTTGCCAAAAGTGAAAATAAATCTGGCACAATCATGCGTGAGGCAAATTCAGAAAAACGAATACCAAAGAAATCAGCTGATACAATGTTGACCAAGTTACTTACTACAAGAGGTAACGATGTTGTATCCGCAATGAATCCACTGGCGATAATAAAAGGAAAGACCATTTTATCTTCAAATTTGAGTGCCCGCACCATAGCAAGTACGATAGGTGTTAAAATTAAGGCTGCCCCATCATTAGCGAATAATGCGGCTACTACAGCTCCTAGGAGGGATACATATACAAACATGCGAACGCCATTACCTCCTGCAGCTCGTGCCATATGTAACGCTGCCCACTCAAAAAATCCAATTTCATCTAAAATTAAAGAAATAATAATAACTGCAATAAACGTTAACGTTGCGTTCCATACAATTTGAGTTACATCCAGCACGTCATGGAAATCAACCACACCTGCTAAAAGAGCTATTACTGCGCCTCCACACGCTGACCAACCAATAGACAAGTTCTTTGGCTGCCAAATGACAAAAATCAATGTCACTAAGAAGATGAGGGAGGCTACTATAACTGATACCACTTTACAAACCTCCTACTATTAGCAACAACTAATGCGTAATCCTTGCTTTTCTAGTTCTTTTAATCGTCCATCTTCGCTTGGTAAAGATTCAAGTATATTAAGGACAAACTGATAATAGCCGTTTTCTTTATTTAATGAATAGAAAATCCAATGTCCTTGTCGTCTTTCCTTTACAAGTTCGATATCTCTTAATTTACGCAAGTGTTGGCTAATAGCCGGTTGACTTGCTTTATAAATTTCAACTAGCTCACAAACACAGCACTCGTTATTTTGGAGCAGTTTCATCATAGATAATCTTGTCTTATCGCCAAGCAGCTTCAGTATCTGTGCTGCTTTCTCCATTTCTATTTGTACTTTTACATCCAATCCAACTCACCTCCTTATTTCCAAATATAATTATATAAGTATTTTATTATACATTCAACAAAAATATACACTACTATTAAACAAAAAAATTTGATTAATGTCTTGATTTATCTAAATTTTCCAGATATGATGAATACATCAAAAAAAATTGATTTATAAAAGTGAGGGGAAAAGCAGTGAGAGTCAACAACTCTGGAAACTTATCGGTTACGTACTTTCGAGCCTATTTTCATTTAGTTATGAACACTCAAGGGATGAACTATAAGGAAGCACAAAGTCTAATCTTTCAGCGTTTTTTTCATCAAGATCCTACGTTAAGAGGGGAAACTACATACAGTAACTTTAAAAAAGCTGCCGAGAGCTTCGAACTTTAAATCAAAAAAAATTGATGAAGGAGAATGACAATGGAAACAGTCAAGGAAGGAAAGCACCCATTTAAACAGTACGAACAAAAATTTAAAGCTCTTGCTGATCAAAAGAGATTAGAAATTATGTATGAGCTCTGCCAGCGAGGACAGACATGCGTATGTGATCTAACTGAATTCTTTGGGATGTCTCAATCTAAACTTTCCTACCACTTAAAGATTTTATTAGAAGCAAACCTCATCACAAAAGAAACAAAAGGGACATGGAGTTATTATGATTTAAATGATAAAGAGGTGAACCACCTCTTATCAGAAGAACTATGCTGCTTGTTTAGAAAAGATACAAGTAAAAGCGGCCCATGCTCTTAATTTACTACATTCCAAATAATATTATTTAGCATGCGAAGGAGGAAGTGTAAATGAAATATGTTCATGTAGGAATTAATGTAACGAATCTAGAGGCGTCCATTAAGTTTTATCAAAAGGTATTTGGCGTTCAACCTGTGAAAACGAAAATAGATTATGCTAAATTCTTGTTAGATGAACCCGGATTAAATTTCACCTTGAACGTACGTGACGATGTAAAAGGTAATCAAGTGAATCATTTCGGCTTCCAAGTAGAAACTCCTGAGGAGATTCATTCTCATAAATCACGACTAGAAAAAGAGGGGTTCTTTGCTCGTGAAGAAATAGATACGACCTGCTGCTATGCTGTGCAAGATAAGTTTTGGGTAACAGATCCTGACGGGAACGAGTGGGAGTTTTTTTATACGAAATCTGATAGTGAGGTTCATAAGACTGAGGATAGCGTTGGAGTGAATGAAAAGTCACCTGCAAGCAACTCATGTTGCTGATGCTTAAATGACAAAAAAGACAGGAAGAAGTAGACTCTTTCTGTCTTTTTTATTTAGCATAAAATCGATTATGTTTAGCGGAGTTTTCTTGCTAAGACAGCTAACTGTAAACAAGAAAATTTCGTGATGCACGTCCTTTAACTCGACTAAGCAGTTATTTTGTTTCTGTATGAGAAACATTCCAAGGGTCAACAAACATCATTCTTGCTTCTTTAATTGAATCTCTCTTACCTTTTGACGAAGATGATCTGGCCACCACGCTCCACAATCATCGGATACAATGCAAGCAGCGCATGTTTTGAAATCATAAACCATCATCTCCTTGATTGGGGGAGAGTAGAGATGAAGAGTGACCAGACCCCTGCCTTCCGCACTCTTCATCTTGTGCACACCTTTCTTGGGTGCAAAAAAAAGCTTTCCTTTTCCCTGATGCTGAGAAAACAGCTCTTCTGGCATTTGGTTTTCTTTAACTTCGTAAACCGTATTTATAGTTGTACCATTTACTACTTGAATCCATCCATGCGAATGACCGTGATCGTGAGGAGCACACTCTATTTCTGACCAATTCATAACAAGTAATTCTACTTCGTCATTTTGGTAGAGAAGCTTTCTATAGTATGGCTTGTCTTTTGCCGACTGCAATAGTGGTTTTAAATCATTAAAGTTTATATCTAAAGCCAAAAGAGCCTCTCTCAGTTCCAATTTGGTAGGGGAGTCCAAGTTATCTAAAATATGCTTTACCTGTTCAATTAAGCTCATACACGCATTACCTCCTTATGAGCAGCACAAATTTTTGGGTTTTCTGCATAGCTACAATTTTTTGTTTCTCCACGGCAAGTACCTTAAAAAAGTTAGTAGTCTTCCATTGGCTACAATTACTCCCACTATAATTATGACTCCTCCTAATATACTGACGGGAATAATCTTTTCACGTAACAGTAAAACAGCTGTTATCAATGTCGCTACTGGTTCTAAATAAAGGAACACAGATACCTGGGACGCCTCTAAAACCTCTAATGCCTTTGCCCAGTACCAATAGGCAACACCTGAAACGAATACACCGAGAAATAATAAATGAGCCCACTCCACGCTCGTTAAAAAAGGCATGATCTCCCATCCTTTATTTCTTACGAGAAAAGGAGTTGTTAGAGTAAATCCTATTAAACACATATAAAACGTAACAACAAGAGAGGGAAGTTGGATATCCAGCTTTTTTAATAGGACAGAATAGATTGCCCAGTTTAATGTACTTAAAATCATTAACAGGTAACCGATATTAACCGGAAGCTGAAGTGAATGCTGATTGCTAGAAGTGGTCACCAGTAGAACGCCAATAATAGCTACAATAATCCCTGATGCTTTTAATAACGTCATCTTTTCATGCAAAAAAAATACGGAGAGAATGACCGTAAATACAGGAGAAAACGAAATAATCCACCCTGCTGCAGAAGCATTTATTGTGAGAAGTGCTGTTGCCTGAATAACTTGATGAATGAATACTCCAAGGATACCTAACACAATCAAATGAGGAATATACTTAAGCGGAATGTTTAATGGATATCTCTTTAGCACTAATAATACCAATAAAAAAAGTGCCCCAATTCCAAAACGAAGAACAAGGAGTGTGTATGGATCTAGTTTATCTAAAACAGCTTTGGTAGAGACAAAGGAAATTCCCCAAAAACTAATAGACATTATTGCATAGAACGAGGCAGCAAATTTAACCTTTGACGCAATCATAGGATCAATTTTCCTTTCAACAATAAAGGTATCTTTTATTAACTAACATATGCCTTTTCGAAAGGAAAATGAAAAAAATCATGCCATTCTAAAAAAAATAGTAGAAACTTTAGTATTTGTATCGTTATCACTATTTCTTAATCTTCATTAAAATAGCTATAGATGTTATGTATAGAAAACTAAATTTGGGAGTTTATAGCCATGTATAGGCTAAATTCTAAAGAGTCTGTTACCAAAAATAAAAATGCCAACTCTCCTTAATTATTGAGACTCTTTTATTCCTTCTTCCTGCTTGCTTATATAAGCATTGCCCCATTTCTCTAAAGATTTAAGTATTGGGATAAAATTTTCTCCAAGCTCTGTTAAATAATATAAAACTCTTTTAGGGTTATCGTTTGTTTCTTCTCTTTCTATTAATCCGTCTTTTTCCATATCGCGAAGCTGGAGTGTAAGGATGCGCTGAGTAATACCCGGTATTTCACGGCGTATTGCATTATAATACATAGGTGACTTTGATAACAAAGACAAAATAATGCCTTTCCATTTACCGCCCATAATATGCATCGCTAATTCAATTGGACAGGCTTGCTTTACAGTTAACGTACAAGGGCCGTATTGATTACTTTTAAACTCTGACATTTCCTCACCTCAATGGGGAGTAACAAATTTGTGCCTTCTTGTTACTCCTATTTTTTCTGATTACACTTATGATATCAAATAAATCAGAAGAAGGTGTATGAATTGGAATTTGTTCAAATCTCTGAACATGTTTATAGACTCACTTATGAAACCGTCGTTGGTATCCGAGTTAAGATCAATACATGGTACATAGTGGATGGTGAGGATGTTTATCTCATCGATACCGGAATGGAAGACTATGCATATGCGCAGTTGAATGCAGCAAAATCTTTAGGTATTCCCAAGAGTATCTTGCTGACACATGGCCATTTGGATCACATTAATGGTGCCAAGTATTTAAAAGATCATTTAAATATCCCTATTTACGCACACGAAATTGAAACGCCTTTTATCAATGGCGAAAAACCGTATCCAAACAAGGCAGAAAAAGAAACAACAGGCGTAGAACATCAAGTTGAAGGTTTAAGTGACAATATCATTAAAACGTTACCCGTAGACGTATATCTAACACCCGGCCATACCCCAGGACATGTCATATACCATCATAAAGATGACAATGTGCTGCTAACTGGAGACTTATTTTTTTCTAATGCTGAATCCTTACATCCACCGATTCGAAAGTTCACAGTTGATATGAACGAAAACATTAATAGCGGACGAATTATAGATGAAATTAAACCGTCTATAATTTCATCTTCACATGGTGAAGATGTCAAATATAATAATGATTTATATTCTGTCTATAAATTTATCTATGAATAAGAGGGAAAAACATGAAAGTACAATTATTTCAAATGGAGATTATAGAAGGAGAAGTTAAGCAAAACGAAAACCGTATTGTATCCTTATTTGCAGAAAAGCTGGATATAGATACGGAAATTGTTGTAATACCTGAAATGTGGAATACGGGTTATGATTTAGAAAATGTAGCAGAAAAAGCTGATATTGACTTACAGAGAGCTTTTCCTTTTATCCAAAGTTTAGCAACCGAGCATCAGGTGAATATCATTGCAGGTTCAGTCTCAAATAAAAGGAATAAAAACATTTATAATACGGCCTTTGCGGTATCAAAAACAGGGGAGCTACTCTACCAAAAAGATAAGATACATCTCGTGCCGATGTTAGATGAACATCATTATTTAACAGGTGGAGATGAAGTACCGGAAGTATTCAAAATTAACGGTATCAAAACTAGTCAAATTATATGTTACGATTTACGTTTTCCAGAAATCACACGCTACCCAGCGTCTCAAGGTGCAAAAATTGTATTCTACGTTGCACAATGGACTACTAAAAATATAGACCATTGGAAAACACTATTGAAAGCACGAGCTATAGAAAATGGTGTATACGTCATTGCATGTAACAGCGTGGGGAATGTGAATCATAAAAATCATGCCGGCAACACATACGCTGGACATTCAATGGTCATCGATCCAAATGGAAACATTATAAAAGAGGGGAGAGACAAAGAAGAAATCATAACAGCAGAAATTCATATACAGAAAGTTACAGAACAACAAAAAAACATCCCAATATTTGAGGGCCTGAGACCCAATGTTTATAAGCATGCGGAATAGAGATTTATCTATTATTTATAGCGTAAAGGCCAGCACATGACTGTGTCTCATTGCTTTTCCATACTGAAAAGCACCCTTTTTAGAATACTAGTATCAGTATGGAAAGTTATATGTTTCTTACGTCAGGACTGAAAACTCTACATCTTTTCTTGATAATATTTCCGATAGACGTTAGGAGTTATATTTTCATATTTTTTAAATGTCTTGATGTAATATCCAGGATCATTAAAACCTAATTCATCGCTAATCTGTGCAATAGACAAATCCGTTTTTTCTAATAATTGCTTGGACCACTCTATTTTTTTGAGCGAAATAAAAACAGAAAAATTCATACCCGTTTCTTTGGTAAATACACGGCTGAAATAACCTGTGCTAATGTGACATAAATCAGCCATCTTTTGCTGAGATATTTTTTCTCTTTTATGTTTATAAATGTAGTCAAAGGCTGGCTGTAATAATTTGTTTTTACATACTAAGTGATCGTTAATAGACGTTTTCACGTAAGCATTAGTAACTGTGTTGGCTAATTCCTTTTTTATATTTTGAATATTATCTAGAGAATAACCGTAAGAAATATCTTCAGTAGAAAGGTCCTCTTTTACTGGAGCCATCTTTTCATATACTTCTAAAATTAAGTTTTTATTCATAGCTTCCCCTACAATATAGTTACAAAGCCTATATAACATTTGAGCAGCTTCGTTAATTTCTGTATAGGATAGAGTAGGAATAGAATCATATAGATGCTGTATTTCTTCATTATTATTTAACTTCTGTTCAAATCCCTTTGATGGAACAGTAAGCATTTGTTCTAATTGAGGATGTTTGTCACCATCCTCAATTTTTACTTCTCCCGCCATGATAGCGCCTACATATTTATCATCAATTATAATGGGAATGGCAATATCGACAATATTCCAGTGGCATAAATAGATATAAGGAGCATTGGTTCTAACTGCCTCTAATCCTCCCCGCGCATCGCACTTTTCACAAAGTTTTGCCGTATCAGGATTTTTACGCATAGTCTCACAAAATGGACGTACACCACTGTGTTGAGAAATGGGTACTCCTTTATAGTTAACCGTAACAATCGCTAATTTTGTAACAAGCGCAAGCGAATCTTGAAGGTTTCGCCATTTCTTTAAATCTAGTATTTTATCTAAATTCATGTAAGTAGTTTTCAATGATGTTTTATCTCCCTTGCTTCTACTTCCCGTGTGGTAGTTTGGATTACCTACTTGAGAATACCTTTATTTTATTTCTGAGTTTGTAAAATAAAAGAGTGTTCAGCGATAAAGGTAACCTCTTTTCAACGTGAACTTAGTAGTATTTTCACCTGAAATAATGTCATAATAATACCATATTAAATGAAGAGAGCAAAAAAATACGATAAAAAGTTGTAAAAACTCGTCATTTAAGACTAATGTAATCTTACACAAAAAATAGTAAAATTTCGATTGTAAGGGATTACAAAGTTAATTAGGAGGTTTTATTTATGAGAAAAGCATTTATTAGTCCTTCAAAATACATTCAAGGTGAAGATGAAATTTTAAATTTAGGTTATTTTGTGAAAACATTTGGTACCTCTGCACTTTTAATAGCACATCCTGAAGATATTAAACGTGTACAAGGCAAATTAGATGCAACAGCAGAAAAATATGGTATTACATTTTTTGAAGGCGGATTCAATGGCGAGTGCTCCAGACCAGAAATTTCTAGATTGCAGGAAATAGCAAAAGAAAACAACTGTGATTGTACAATTGGTTTAGGTGGTGGTAAGGCAATTGATACGGCAAAATGTGTAGCAGAGGGAGAAGGGTTAATTATCGTCCCAACAATTGCTGCTACGGATGCACCTACAAGTCATTCCGCAGTTATCTACACACCAGAGGGTGCTTTTGATGATTACGCATACTTTAAGCAAAGCCCAAGTGTTGTATTAATTGATACAACAGTCATTGCTAATGCACCTACTAGATTCTTAGTATCTGGTATGGGGGATGCGTTATCCACTTATTTCGAAGCAAGAGCAACAGCACGTTCTTTCTCTAATGTAAATGCTGGATTACCTTGTGGAGTGCGTGAGGACGTATGTGCACCAGCAAAAGGTACAAATGCAGCGTTAGTTTTAGCAGAACATTGCTACAACACTCTATTAGAGGACGGGGTTAAAGCAAAAGCAGCAAGCGATCATAATGTTGTTACTCCGGCCTTAGAAAACATTATTGAAGCTAATATTTTATTATCAGGGTTAGGATTCGAAAGTGGTGGATTAGCTGGAGCACATGCCATTCATGATGGGCTTACTCTTTTAGAAAGTGCGCATCACTACTTCCACGGTGAAAAAGTAGCTTTTGGTACATTAGCACAATTGGTATTGGAAAATGCGCCAACTGAGGAAATAGAAGAAGTGTTAGATTTCTGTTTAGCAGTAGGACTCCCAGTTTGTCTTGCTGATATTGGAGTAGAACAAATTACACAAGAAGAGTTAATGGAAGTAGCTAACAAAGCTTGTATTCCAGAGGAATCTATTTATTCTATGCCATTCCCTGTTACTCCAGAGTCAGTAGCTGCAGCTATTCTTGCAGCAGATCAAATTGGAAATGATTATAAGAAGAGGTTAATATAAGATGAAAAAAATTATTAATAAACCAGAAAATGTCGTACTTGAGATGTGTAAAGGAATGGTTCTAGCACATCCGGAACTGAATTTAATTGAAAAATATAAAGTCATTAAAAAAGAGCAAATTAATAAAAATAAAGTAAGCATAATTAGCGGGGGCGGCAGTGGACATGAACCTGCTCACGCTGGATATGTTGGGAAGGGCATGTTAGATGCAGCAGTTTGTGGTGATGTATTTGCTTCACCTTCTCAAATACAGATTTATCAAGCCATTAAAGAAACAGCTAGCGATAAGGGAACTCTACTCGTGATTAAGAACTACAGTGGTGACATGATGAATTTCAAGAATGCTGCTTATCTTGCAGAAGAAGATGGCATTCAAGTGGATTATGTAAAAGTAGATGATGATATTGCTGTACAGGACAGTTTATATACAGTTGGAAGACGCGGAGTAGCTGGTACTGTTCTTGTTCATAAAATAGCAGGTGCAGCAGCAGAACGCGGCTATGATCTACCAAAAGTGAAAGAGGCAGCAGAAAATGCTATTGCGAATGTTAAAAGCATCGGCTTTGGACTAACTTCTTGCACAGTTCCTGCTAAAGGAACTCCTACTTTCGAGATTGCAGAAGATGAGATGGAGTTTGGCGTTGGTATTCATGGAGAACCTGGTATCCGTCGTGAAAAAATTATTTCAGCAGACGAACTTGCAGAGCGTACGGTAACTTCATTATTAAAAGAAGTAGGGATAGAAGATGGAAAAGGAGAAGTGGCTGTCCTAATTAATGGATTTGGAAGCACGCCTCTTCAAGAACTATATTTATTAAACCATTCTGTCATTCGTGAATTGTCACGTAGAAACGTAACGATTGCAAGAACGTTTGTCGGAAACTATATGACAGCCATCGATATGGCCGGTGCTTCTATTTCAATTATGAAATTAGATGAAAACTTAAAGAGTCTCCTATCTGAAGAGTGCGATACTCCTGCGCTAAAAATCAAAGGTGAAGTACCAGCTGTTACTTATGATGAAATCATCGGTACCGCGGAGGCCCCGAAAGTGTCTTATGAGGTGCAAACCAACAAAGAATATTCCGTAGTAACGGAAAATCGACTGACGTTGAATAATATTATTTTTATGGTTGACCAAATGAGTGAATGTATTATTAGAAATGAAGTACCATTCTGTGAACTAGATTCCCATGCTGGTGACGGAGACTTTGGTATGAGTGTTGCTAAAGGGTTCAAACAGTTGAAAGCTGAATGGCACGAAATTCTAGAAAATAAATCAAATGATATTGGCAACTTCTTAGAGGCTTGTTCCATCGTTATCATGGAGCATTGTGGCGGGGCATCAGGGCCTATTTGGGGATCAGCATTTCGTGCGGCTGGAAAGAACACTGAATCTAAAACCGAACTGACTTTAACAGAATTTGCTGAAATGATCCAAGCGTCTGTAAAAGGAATTCAAGCAACAGGAGAACGTTCTTTTGGACGTGGAGCTGTTGTGGGAGATAAAACTTTAATTGATGCCTTAGTACCTTATGCAGATACGTTAACGTCAAGTGCTGCTGAAGGTGAAAGCTTGAAACATGCGCTTGTTAAAGCAGCGGAAGCTGCTGTTGAAGGAGCAAAATCAACTGAACAGATTGTTGCACGTATGGGTCGTGCTGGTACGGTTGGAGAAAGAAGCCTTGGTTATCCGGACGCAGGTGCACATGGCTTAGGTGTAATTTTTACTGAAGTAGCTCAAGTAATGCAAGAAAAACAGTAAAATTTGGTATTATCTCCTCTAAGTATAGTGTAAAGAAATTACTCTTTGAGAGTGAGGGTTACACTATATTTAGTGGGGATTTTTTATGGTTCACTAAGGACGAGCTTCAACTTACTTAAACTAGAAAATGATAGTTTTCTTATCTCAAAAAAAAGCCCGTAAAAGTATACTGTTGCTGACTATCTATATCAGGCAACCTTAATCTTAAATTAAAACATGTTAGCGATATTCAAAAGCATACTAACCGTCTAGAAAAAGAGTGGGAAAGATATAAAAAGAGCAAAGGCTTCTTCATTTATAAGAAGCCTTTGCTCTTTTTATATTGTTAGCTATTAGTAAGTACTAGTTAGAGAAAAACAATTCCAAGTATAAATAAACATATGGTAATAATGTTTATAACATTTTTAGCTTTGTCATCTTCTTTTATTGAAGTTACAAGTTCAAATATTATGACAAGAGTAAGTATAGACAAAGCTATTTGTAGATGTAAGTTAAATGCATATACAGATATTACAATTAGAGCATATATAATACCTAAAATTATATTTTTGTTATTCTTAGTTTTTTCATAATTACTCATTTAAAAACTCCTTATTTAAAAGTATTAGCTGTTCTTTGTTTTTTAAGGGAAGGTGTCAGTAACTAGGAGTAGGGTAAGGAAGATAATAGAAAAGGAAAAGCTATGTATAATATGATTTATATTTTCTTTGTCTGCTTTCTCTCAAGTGGATAATTTTACAAAAGTTTAAAAAATGAATACCTCCTATAATTGCTGTAACTAGCGTGTTTAATAATATCAAATACTTCTTTCTAAGAATTGTAGCAAAAATAAAAAGCTCCCCCAGCACCATTTATTTTAGAAAAACTTGATAAGCAATTTTATTTTTTAATACCCTTTCATCCTTGTTGGGTGAGTACACTGAAAGATGGGGTAGTCCTCATATCATATTCTATAAAAAGTGTACTAAATATGACTGCCTATAGTTCTGAAACAGTACGTTTTCATAAAGATATTCTATCTAGCTCAACTGTATATTAAAATAAACGTACTAGCTTAATTTATTGCTTGTTGATATGTTGTTAGATATGTATCTGTTTAGAGAAAAATAAAATAACTTACTGATAGTCCTTATGTAGAGCAGAACAAGCAGATTCTTAATTATTAAGAGCCTGCTTGTTTTACTTTACACGTAGCAGTAGATTCTTTATTTACGCTTTTATTGGCAAACAGAGCCCGGCACTGTTCGTCATTAGCAATGGGTCAGAAAAGTGCGTCAGTCTTTTTTCATTCTTAATTAATTACCTGTGGGCTAACGTCTAAATACGCATTAATGCGCCATTAGGCTTTGGTAACTCTTGATCCGTTATCAAATTCATTTTGCAAAAATGCTCAAAAAATTGCTGTGCCTGCTCTCGTTCGTTTGAGTCACTTTTCAATGAAACTATATCAAGCAAAATTTGAGCCATCCATGAATTATCAAAATAACGGTATTTACCTGTATTCCACACCATTTTTTGGGAGTTCTTTTCGTTTATATAATATTTCCAGAAAAGCATCTGATTGGATTCTTGTTCTGTAAGTTGGAGTCTGTACGTTGAATGAGCAGGAATATATCCATCTTCGCAAAGCTTACCGATAAAATTTTCATTGACCATATAGACACCTAAGATGCGTCTGTCTTTTTCAGGCATACTGGAATCTATTGCTGTTAACAAGACAGCGCTATTTTGATGTAGGCGGGTGGGTTTGGTTGGCTTCCCCTTGTAATTACCACTTTTTATTACGCCTGAAAAAACCGTCCACTCTGAAAAAGAACTATTCTGTTCTTCTGTGTCGCACCAAAAAACCATTTGTGATTCGGGATGAAGTTTATGGTTTTTCATAAGTTTTTCATGTCCCCAGCGAAGTTCCTGATTTTTTCGCTGTAATTTTTTTTCTTCTTCCTTCTTCCATTCTTCCTCTTTTCGTTCCGTTTCCTTTTCTTCTAAAATTTTTTCCAGGGAATGAGCAACACTTTTATCATGCAGTTTTAGGTGCTTTCCAAATACATCGGGGAAAACAAATTTTTTGTTTTCTGATGCGAAATTTATTTCAATACTAGAATCATTATATTTAACTATAGTACCTGTTCCAAAATGCTTGTGTGTAACTTTCTTATCGATTAGATTCATCATTCTAGGCCTCCTTGTAGAATAAAAACGCGGTTACTACTTAGATAGTAAATTAATAATTTTATTCAACTAACTTACCTTTTGAGTTAACACAATTATTTTAATTTTATTTAAAAAAGAAAAAGCAACCTCAGTCTTTAATGGCATTCGAGTGAGGTTGCTTTTTGAGATAACTCTATAACTTTAGATAAATGATAACATATTTATACGATAACGACTATCTTTTCCATGACGAGCACATGTATAAAAGAGGAGCTTTTTATACATCATATCTTCAATCACCTGAAAGAAAATAGTTGTTATATCAACAATCTATAAAACGTTTTATGGTAACTGTTTAAATATAGTTCAAACAGCAAAAGAACTACTGTATATTTCAGTAGTCCTATCAGTTCTATAAAGGAAAGCTAAATATAATTTGATAAATTCTATTCAGGAGTCCCAATTAGTTCTGTTATCGCATCATAACTCATATTATCATTCATTAATCGTTGAAAATTATTATCACAAAGGATATCTTCAGTAATTCTTTGTAATAATGTAGCAGTTGCTCTAAAAGGGGCGGATCCAGTACTTAATCTTTCAATACCAACTTGCGATAATGTATTAATAGAAGGCAAGTTTGGCCCAGACAAAAGATTAATGGGACACGATAGTTCTTGTCGAACTTTTTTAATGGATTCCATGTCATATAGTCCAGGAATAAAAATACAATCTGCTCCAGCCTTTTGATATGCTTTTCCCCTATTGATGGCTTCTTGAAGTCTTAGATCCGGATTTCCTGTATTTAACCAGTACAAATCAGTGCGCGCATTAATAAATAATGGGGATTTTAGCGATTTGGATAGTAATCTAATTTCAGATATTTTTTCTACTTGCAACGAAACATCTAAAATAGGACTATCTAAATCTCCCGTCCCATCTTCTAGGTTTATACCAATTCCTCCTGCTAAAATAATTTGTCTTGTATTATCTACCACTTCATTAGTAGACCTGCCATAGCCAGACTCTAGGTCTACACTGACAGGAATATTGACGGAATTAATAATTCTCTTAACAGCTTCTAACATTTGTTCAAAAGGGATTTTTTCACCATCATTATATCCTAAAGACATTGCTATGCCAGCACTGGTTGTTGCAATAGCTGGAAACCCATTTTTCTCAAAAATTTTAGCACTGATAACATCCCAAGCATTAGGCAATACAAAAGTATAGGGTCTTTTGTGAAGTTGTTGAAACGTCTGAAATTTAAGTAACTGCTTTTCATTATTCACAATGGTTCTTCCCCCTTTAAGTAAACAACTTTATGGCTTTGTATGAGCGTTCTTTAGAGCAGAGAAAAATAAAACAACGGGAGATTAATCAGAAACTTAATCCCATATTATAGGACGTTTAACTTTTGCAGTTCTTAAATAATCTAAAAGTTGTCCTGTATGTACTGATTCATGATAAGCCACTCGTAACAACATATCTCCTAACTCTCGAATATATCCCATCTCCGATCGGTCTATCTTTATCTCTGTTAGCTGCTTTTCATTAAGGAGGCCTAAAAACTCTATAAATTTTTCCCTATATGGTTGAGCAAACTTTAATGCTTCTTCAACAGAACTAAATGTTACTGCCTTATAAGGATTATGCTCCTCTGTTAGAGAAAGGTTAAGTGGTTTTTCTAACATTTGATGATAGAGGTATTCTCCTTCAAGAACATGATGTATCATCTCCCTACATGACATTGCTTCTGGATCAGGGCGCCAGTCTAACCTATCTTGAGGTATTGACATCCATACTTTTATACTTCGACGTCTCACTTCTTCAAAGTTTAGTAAAATAAAACTCATTGCATCCATTTTCGCTCACTCCTTTAGTTTTACTACAAATATAACATATCCAAAGTCTTACAATGAAAAATATGGATGGTTTTATAAATATTATCTGTTTATTTAGATTAATCATTAATTTTTTAAGAAAGCCTGTTAATATAGATTTATTAAAAATTAGGAGGAAGTTATGAGACAAAAAATAATTAGAATTAATAAACCAAGCATATATAATTTTGATTTAATTTTAAGGTACATAAAAAACTCGCCCTCTTTTGTAATCGAGAAGGTTATTGAAAACACATATTGTAGAGCTTTTATAATAGGGGGAAGAACGTACCTAGTACTAGTTAGGGACGAAGGAATCGATAGTAAGTACTTGGAAGTTAAAGTTATTGGTGAAGAAGTTAAGAATAATCAGGTTCAACTAGTAAAGGAGAAAATTATCACAATGTTTTGTCTGGAACAAGATATAAACAAAGCTCAAAAGTCTATAGCTAATGAATCTAAGATAGGAAAATTAATAAAAATGTACGAAGGGTTTAGACCTGTTTTATTAGGAAGTGTCTACGAATCCATCATATGGGCAATCATCGGTCAACAAATTAGTGCAAAAGTTGCTCATAGGATTAAAAAGAGTTTGTTAGAAAAAACAGGAGCTAAAATAATAATTAATAACTGTGAATATTATACAGATTTATGCCCCCACAAGGTGATGAAGTTAAATATAAACCAACTTCGTGACTTAAAGCTAAGTCAAAGGAAAGCTGAATATATTCATGAAATAACTAAAGCCATTATAGATGAAGAGCTAGACTTAAGTTGCTTATATTTATTAGATCGTGAAGGGGGTTGTAGCTATTTAATGAAACATAGAGGTATAGGAAAATGGACGGCAGAGTCAATACTAATGAGAGGTATAGGACGTCAAGACATTCTACCCGCAGGAGATTTAATTATACGTAAAGTAGTAGGAGAGATTTATGAGTATAACGAATTATTAACAGAATCACAAGTTAGAAAAATATCTACTCAATGGAAAACTGCGGAAACCTGGATTACTCATCTATGCTGGTTTTACATGCAAGAAAAAATATTATAAATGGAATATTTGTCGGTTTAAAATAAACGAAAAAAAGTATAATTTACCTGTTTTTGTTTGAATATTATAAAAATTGGATTTAATTGTTGAAAATGCCTTTTTAATGCAATATTATAAATATATCTTTTAAGAAATGGAGGTGTTAGTTATGAAGGTAAAAGTTAAGAAAACAACTAATAAAGCTGCGGTATTAAACGGTATTCCAGGCTAAAACGTTATCATTATGTGAACCACTTACTTATTGTTTAAACTTCAAGTCTGTAAATATAGGGAACTATCATATGATAGTTCCCTATTTCAATAATTAAGAGAAATGGAGTGAAATGTAGAAAATGAAACCTAAGTTCAAAGAGACAATCCCTGTATTTTTTATAAATGATGAAATCCATATTGGTGAAGAAGATGGAGTAGCAGGAGTTATTGAAGATCCCAGTGGAAGTATTAAGTATTTAATTTCTCTTATTAACGGAAAAAATTCTATAGAAGAAATAATACATTTAGTCCAAGAAAAGTATCCAAACATAAAAGAAAATGAGGTATTGGAAGGGATAAAGGCATTAGATACAGAGAAATATTTAGAAGATAATTCTTTGAATCCTCAATCTATAGGAGATTATGAACTCGAAAGATACAAAGCAAACCTTAATTACTTTTCGCTTTTTACGTCTTTAGAGGACAATAAGTACAATGTGCAAGAAACTATCATAAATACAAAGGTTGCTTTGCTCGGAATCGGAGGTTTAGGTAGTCAAATACTATATCATCTATCTGCATTAGGTTTTCATAACATTAATGCATTGGATTTTGATACTTTGGAATTAAGTAATTTTAATAGACAGTTGTTATATTCTGAAAAAGATATTAATAAGTTAAAAACGGAATTAGCAAAGGAAAGAATATCGCGTTTTAATCCTAATGTTAAGTTAAACGTTACTAATAAGCGTATAGAATGTGCTGAAGATGTAATGGCACATATTGAAGGTAGTGATTATGTAATTTGTGTAGCCGATAAACCAACCCTTCATATACAGGACTGGGTAAATGAAGCAGTAGTGAAGTTAGGAAAGCCGTTAGTTTCAGGTGGAGTCCTAAACACAAGGGGCAGATTTTATTCTATGTTACCAGGAAAAACTGGGTGTGTAGAGTGTCATAAACAAACCATAATTGAAAGTGATGTTATAGTTAATAAGCAACTTGACAGTATGCATCAGATAAGTTTTCAACGAAATAATGCTGCGATTAGTCCTAATGTAGCTATGTTGGCTGGTGCTATTGTAAATGAATTTTTAGGGTTGGTAACAGGTATTCAAACTCCAACATCATTAGGGAAAATGATGGAATTAAATTTCCTTACATATCAAACTTACCCTATTTCAGAGTGGAATAAGAAAGAGGATTGTCCAGTTTGCCATTCCGCACCTGTAACAGCAGGTAAATAATTATGATGGGGGGGTAAATGTTGAAATCTTATGAAGTACTAAAGAACAGAGATTTTTTATGCTTATTTTTAAGTGCCACAACAAGTAAGTTGGGCACGTCTTTTTTTC
The DNA here is from genome assembly GCF_050846855.1 of Priestia sp. TGN 0903. NCBI lineage: Bacteria > Bacillati > Bacillota > Bacilli > Caryophanales > Bacillaceae > Priestia > Priestia sp. TGN 0903. The sequence continues at coordinate 933,427 of NZ_JBOZGL010000001.1, read as the reverse complement.
AAATCGCACTGCCTTTATTAGTATATGATTTGACTAAATCACCAAGTTTAATGGCATTAACATTTGTTTTAGAAATTACGCCTCAAGTATTGTTTAGTTTGTTAGGCGGAGCCTTAGCTGATCGTATAAGTAAGAAATACATTTTATTAATAGGTGATATTTTATCAGCCATTTTAATTATTATCATACCTCTTGCAGCTTCAATAAACGTGTTAGATATATGGATTGTATATGTGGTAGCTTTTTTAATATCAGCTGTGAGTGCATTTTATCATCCAAGTTTTGAATCAGTCATACCAGAAATTTTAGAAGGTGAAAATTTAATACAGGGTAACTCTTTATTCAAGTTATCAGAGACAATTACAACCTTTGCAGGCCCTTCAATAGCAGGCATTTTAATTGCTTTGGTTGGAACTCATAACTTATTATATTTTAATTTTTTTACGTATTTTCTTTCTGGAATATTCATTGGCTTAATAACTAAGAAATATAAAAGCCAGAATCCAGTTAATAGTTCTATAATGAATTCAATAGCTGAAGGAGTTAAATACGTTATAAATACTAAAAAGATTTTGATAGGGACTATTCTCATATTCTTAATCAATGTGGGTTATGGTGCTATGGAAGCTTTATTTATGTTTCATCTAAAAGATAATTTACATTTATCGGCACAGTATATTGGTTTAATATTTTCCCTACAAACCTTAGGGTCATTTGTAGCAATTTATGCTGCAAATAAACTAAATAAATTACCACGGGGAAATATAATTATCTATTGTGGTGTAATAATAGGTTTAGGGCAAACTATCCTTACTTTTTCAAACACTGCAGTTATTTTGTTAATAGTCTGTAGAATTGTAATTGTCGGTTCGGTAACATTATTAGCAATTAATTGGTTTACCCTTAGGCAAGAGATTGTGCCATCAGCCTTATTGGGAAGAGTAATTAGTTCAACTCGTATGTTAGCTTTTTTGGCTTTACCGATTAGTGGAATGTTAGCAGGTGTTGCAGCTGAATATATTAGCGTCTCTTTAATTTTTATTTCAGCAGGCATCCTAACGATTGTAGCGTCTTTAATCGGCATTAAGACCTCTCTATTTGAGACCCAACATATAGATCAACCTATTAATAGTAGCAACAAGTAGATAATTACTCGGGTTGACTTGAAACATATTGATATTTAGTGTATTCTTCTATAAGAACTTCATACTTGGAGTTTAAACAATAAGTAAGAACCCCTTTAACATATGGTTAATAGGGGTTTTTTATTTTTAATCCAAATGTGCATCTGATATACAAGCAAAAATCTTTTTTCATACCTAAAATACGAGTTATGTTAAGTAAAACGTAAAGTATTTGATGAAAATAATCAGTTTAACTATTTACTCTTAGTGATGACAAATGGATGGGTGTCACCAAAAAGTTGGCTTACCGACCATAAACCAAAGCATAGTCATTAATAGAATGATATAAATCCAAATAGATCGCTCTAGTTTAGTTGCCAGTTCTTTTTCATTTTGTCCTTCCTCCTTGTACTTTCGAAGTGTTGGTGAAAAAGCACGGGCCAGAAAGAACAAGGAGCAAAAAAGGAAAATCAGTGTCATTATAATCCACGGCGTAGTCCACGTCCATGGGCCACACATAACGAGGAGTATCCCTGTGATAACAAGAACATGGCCCGTATGTTTTGCGAGCCTAACAACAGATTGAAATGTGATCAAATAGGCATTCATTTCTTGTTCTCTTGAACTATGTAATTTTTTAACAATTGGCAAGAGAATAAAGAAAGGACCAATCGATAAAATGACACTAGAAACATGAATATATACTAATATACGGTACAACAAATCCATTTCTTTTACCTATCAATCGTTAACTAATCTGAACTCATGCACCCATACCCTCATTTGCGGAAGCCAAGGCATCCCAGGATGATAAGACAAAATAGATTGTTTATATTCCTCTACTGTAGCATAGCCTTCCTGGCGAGCATTTTCATGGGTTAATTCACCTAGTGATTGAGAATAAACTCGTTCCACTACAAATTTTTGATCTTCTAAAACCATTATCTCTCCTACATCAGCATATCTTCCATTTCGGCGAGTTGCTGTTTTGCTGCCTTTGATTACTTTATTTACATCATCCGGCATTGTTACAAGTCGATCGATTGTACATGTTTTTGGTGGCAATTCATTTTGTGCTTCATGGTTACTCATTAAAAAAACTCCTTTCATATCTTGTCTCGTATTTAATGTATCATATTTTTAACGACGAATTTCATTTGAATTTATTAGGTGGAAATTTTCTCTAATAAATCTATTATAATTTATCCCTTTTCTTATTCGATAGTCCAAGTACATAACATAATGTATATAAGAGAATGAATTATTCTTTGTTCGTATAATAAGGGTTATTTTATAGATTGAAGTTTCAATAACTGTAAGTATTAAAGGTATAAACCTACTTTTTACAAAAAAGATATTTCTTTGGCTGGTTTGTACAAAACTTTCTCCTTTACAACTAGATGCGTTTATTGTATGATTACACAACAGGAACATTTGTTCGATATTAAGGGTTTAGAGATAAATAAAGGAACAACAGAATAAACCAAGACAGTTAAACACAAAATTTTCTCGCACGGAGCAAAAACATTTGAGCCAATCCTTATTATTTATCCACATACATTGTCGTTTACTGTAAACGTACTAACAATCGGAGGTTTTAAATTATGAATGATAAACAAGCAGCACTAGATATGGCTCTAAAACAAATTGAAAAACAATTCGGTACAGGATCAATTATTAAGATGGGGGAAGGCACACATACAAAAGTTGAGGCATCTAGCTCAGGTTCATTAGCTTTAGATATCGCTCTTGGGATTAATGGTTATCCAAAAGGAAGAATCATGGAAGTGTACGGACCCGAAAGCTCAGGTAAAACAACAGTTTCCTTACATGCGATTGCAGAAGTACAAAAAAATGGAGGTCGAGCTGCCTTTATTGATGCTGAACACGCACTTGATCCAGTTTACGCAAGAAAACTAGGTGTAGATATTGATGAGTTACTGTTATCTCAACCAGATACTGGTGAGCAGGCACTTGAAATTGCTGAAGCATTAGTTAGAAGTGGTGCTGTAGATATTATTGTTGTTGACTCAGTAGCAGCATTAGTTCCTCAAAAAGAAATTGAGGGAGAAATGGGAGATTCTCACGTAGGTCTACAAGCTCGTTTGATGTCTCAAGCCCTTCGTAAACTATCTGGAGCAATTAATAAGTCTAAAACCATTGCTATCTTCATCAACCAAATCCGGGAGAAGGTAGGCGTTATGTTTGGAAATCCTGAAACAACGCCAGGCGGAAGAGCGCTAAAATTCTATTCTTCCGTTCGCCTTGAGGTTCGCCGCGCTGAACAACTTAAACTGGGAAATGACATAGTTGGTAACAAAACAAGAATTAAAGTAGTCAAAAATAAGATGGCACCTCCTTTCCGCATTGCTGAAGTAGATATTATGTATGGAGAAGGTATCTCAAGAGAAGGAGAAATCTTAGATATTGGTTCTGAAGTAGATATTGTTCAAAAGTCTGGATCTTGGTTTTCTTATAATGGGGAACGTTTAGGGCAGGGACGAGAAAACGCTAAGGTTTTCTTAAAAGAAAACCCTGAAATCAGAGAAGAAATTAGAAAAAACATTATTGATTTTAAATATGGTAATACTGACAACGATAATGATATTGATAACGATAGCGATAGTGAAAACGAAAGCTAATAAAAGCTTAAAATGCCTTTCCCGGCAGCTTCAAGCCCATCCATTTCACTGATTTCACTTCATTATTTTGGTCATTTTATGCGATTTATAGTAGCCAGCAGGGAGCTGATATTGTCTTAATTCAAAAGGAGCTTGGCCACAGTGATCGTAAAATAACGGAACGTTATCTAGAAAAAGGTTTTGCAGAGAAAACAAAAAATTGGGCTACTGTGGAAGGAACAAGATTTCTAATTGAGATACTGTTGTCTAAAGCGCTATACTAGACTTTTTATTGCAATCTCTTTAAACAGAAAAATTCTTATAGCAAACAAACAGAACCCTATTTAATTAAATAGGGTTCTGTTTAATTAGATCAAGGTCTATGGAAGTTGACCGTTTTCTCATCGTCCCCCGTGCGTTCAAACCAACCTCTAAAGGCCCAGTTATCATAACCTCCATCACCTTCATTAATAAACGTTCCTTCTTCAAATATCCAGACCCCGAACGTGATACCATCATAATCTACGGTATCAAAATATTGTACACCTTGTAACTGGTCGGAATTATAACCTTGACTTAAATTCATTACTATCACATTATACTGCTGACCCGATTCAAAGAAAGCTTTTTCCATCGCTCCCTTAACAAAACCACTTCGATTGTCGGCAGTTTTAGCCGCATCTGCAATCGCTTGTCCTATGGCTACTGGATCAATCGCTACGTCTCCTCCAACTTCTGCAGCTTCTGCGGAGCCAGCAGAACCTCCTAAATTCGGTAGAGCTAATGGCGTCGCTAACATAGCTAAACCTACAGCAGAAGCTACAACAGCTTGTTTCGCTCTTCTCATTTGATCTCCTCCTATTTTAGTTGATTCTTAGAACAAATACCCTTTTTATGAATATTAAAACAAAAATTCCATAATTAAGTATATATAGGGGGCAAAAAAGTAAAATAAAGGTTTGAAAAAACCTGAAAATAATCTCGATCTATTGAAGATTCAGATAGGTTAAACGTACATTTCAGTAAAGACTTTTATAAAACGTCACTTACTTATTTGTTACTGAGTTGCTCTGCCAAACCGATTAAAAGTCCTTCTACTCCACGAATGTAGCAGAGACGATACGAGTCCTCGTACTGAACCACTTCGCCAACGAGCTGAGCGCCATATCTAGTAAGTCTGGACACCATTTCGTCAATGTCTTCAACAGTGAACATGACGCGTAGATAGCCGAGAGCGTTTACAGGAGCATTCCGGTGATCTGATATAGTAGGTGGGCTGAGAAATCGCGAAAGTTCAATCCGACTGTGACCATCCGGGGTGACCATCATCGCAATCTCTACACGCTGAGAACCCAATCCCGTTACGCGGCCACCCCATTGACCTTCGACGGTGGCCCGCCCTTCGAGACTCAAGCCAATCTCCTTAAAGAAAGAAATTGTGTCATCAAGGGATTCTACAACGATGCTGACATTGTCCATTCTTAGTAGGTTGTTTTTTTCCATAGTTTTATCTCCTTATGTGTAAAATTTTATTATCTGTCCATTTTCATAATCATTCTATTTAAAAGTTACAAATTCCTTTCAAACAAAACATTCCTATCCTGTCACTAGGCCATATTTGTTGTATACTTTATATTCTTTGTAGAAAAATGATCTATTTGTCATTAATACACGAAGTACTTTATCATTTACTTAACTAATTAATGAAAAAATGGGTGTAATAATAATTCTAAAGAGTGTATAGTAAAGAATAATTTTTCATTATATGTCTGAGAGGTGGGATTGTTATGGAAAAGCTAGAATATGAATGGGTAAAACAAGCACGACAAACTTTATTAGAGCAGTGTAGAGAATTGAGTGAAGGTGACTTGACGAAAGAGTTTGCATTTGGTTTTCAAAATATTAGAGATTCTCTAGTTCATGTGGCAGGTTGCTACCATGCTTGGTTAGGTTCTTTTGTGCTTTCAGAAACATCATCACCACTATTCACAAAAGAAGTAATTAATACTATGAAAATAGACGATATTCAGCATTATTTTCAACAGGCTGATAGATATGTAGAAAAAGTATTGGAGCAATTCACAGATAAATTTGATGAGTCTATCGAAAAAGAACTTGCTTGGAGAGCAAACAGTGGTTTTGTAAGAAAGACACCTCGTCAATTGCTTACCCATTCAATTACTCACGAATCACATCATAAAGGACAAATTGTAGTTATGTTACGTCTATTAGGACATACACCTAAAAATACGGACATATTGGGATTACCTGAAAAAGAACCTTTCAAATAATAAATTAAGAAATCATTTCACGAAGAGCATATTTGCAGTCCTAGCTTATATTTGGATGTTCCAAGAGGCCGTGATCGGGCTTCCTGAAATTGTGCAAAACATCTCGCGTGTGCTGGATATTGGTGAACGTGTTGCTGAAGACGTTCACAGCTAGAATCACAAAAATTTAACCAACCATCGTTGTTACGCTATCCACTAAATTATTGTTGTTGTCTTTTCAGAGAAATAAATCCATAAATATAAGTTGGAGGGTTTTAATGAAAAAAAATATTTCTTCTAATGGACTCTGAGGAAAAGGTATCTTCTTATTTCATCTAGATAACGGAATGAGCGTTAAATTCAGTGGTATTTAGTAATATCAAGTTGGGAAATTTTGTAGAAAAAGAACTATTTTGTCGTCACTAAGTGTAAATAGTAAAAAATAAATAATAAATAAAATACTTTATCAATTACTTAACTAAAAAAACTTAAGTAAGGTTGCTTTTTAAAAACAGAGTCATCACAATGTTTATTTTTAAAGTTATATGTATATGAATCTACAAATCTGGCCAGACTAATAACGTATTCCCAACAGAACAACCTACTGTACAGGAGGTTGTTCTGTTTTATAAATTATATACTTAGTTACCATCAACCAGCTTATTGGAACAAAAAGGGCATCTATCTATATAGTCGCCCTTTTTTATTTTACTGGCTTGCTTATTTATTAAAAGAACCACATAACTTATAACTGTTCCAAACATATTAAGTAGAACATAGTCTATATCTAAGCTACGTCCCATGAAATATTGAATAAATTCAATTAAACATGTAACAGATAAATCTAAGATTGTTACTTTTTTTACTTAACGAAACTTTCTTGATAGGGGTTTATTTTTATAGAATCCTTCAAAAAGGTTGCTGTAGACCCACTTGAACTTGCTTTGTTAGGATAAAAGAGAGGAAACATTATGGAGTCCTGTAGTAGATATCTCCATTCTCGCAAATTCTATCTTGGGAGTAGACGCTGCTCATGATATAACAGCTAAAGTAGAGAATACATTAGCATAAGAACACAGTATAGAGGGTGCTAACTTACATGTGGAAACAAGCCAAATAGTAAACATGTCCATTAAAACGAATACATAAAGGGAAGGAATTAATCATATGGAATTAGGATATAAGAAAAACATACAGCTTAAAGATAGAGATTTAAAGTATAAAATAAAAGATAGTGAGGAAACAATTGAATTGATTGTTTTTATTGCACTTTTAAGTGTGATTTTTATTATTAATACTTTCTTTAAATTCTTATAGTCTTTTTTACATGTGATTGTATGAAAAGATATAGTATGTATGTCTGGACGTGCATATTATAGTAAAAAGCCACCTTTACTTCAAATACTAGATGGCTTTTTATTTTATTAACGATAATAATTTCTTTAACACTCTGCAATAGATTTGAATATTTTGTTCGTGAAAATATATCTTTTTTAAAACACAAAAACTCATTCATAATGTAAGAAAGATCTGGGAAATAATAATTCGTAAAAGTGAGTCATGATTTTTTTGTCTGTTGACCTATACATTTAGTTTATTATCGACAGCAATATTCTTCAGGGTTTACACATATAAAAACACCAAGTTGTATTAGTGATGACCTTCACGTTTGGTGGTAGAGCAAATAGCTGACTCATCATGAGGGTGCTCTTCGTTTTCTAACTGGATAGTTGCATGCTCAATTTCTTGATGTTGAAGTTTGGATTCAATTTCTCTTAATATGACCTGACTTTCCAGGAAACTTATTTGATTATTTAACACCACATGACAGGATAATGCATTTTTCCCACTAGTTATACTCCAAACATGTAAATCGTGGACATTTAGTACACCTTTAACTGCATGAATTGTTTCCATTACTTTTTCTAAAGAGATTCCTTTCGGTGTACCTTCCATTAAAATTTCTATTGTCTGCTTTACAATTTTCCATGCGCCCAAAGCAATTAAGAATGCAATAAGAACACTTAGGATTGGATCTACGATATTCCAGCCAGTGAATAGGATAATAAGTCCTCCGATAATAACTCCTGCCGAAGCCATTGCGTCCCCAATCATATGAAGTACGGCGCTTTTCACATTGATGTTGTCTTCCTTCCTTAAGCCAAGACCTAAGTAAAGGTTCATGGCTAAACCAACAGATGCACTAATAAACATCCATGTACTTCCCACTGGTTGGGGATCCTTAAAGCGATCAATCGCTTCGTATAGTATGACAACAGCAATAACAATTAACGTCATGGCATTAATAAAAGCAGCTAGTATCCCTGAACGGTGATACCCGTAAGTGAAATTTTCCGAAGCTGGCTTTTGGGCTTGGTGCATAGCAAACCACGATAGCCCTATGGCTGCAATATCTGTAAGTACATGTCCAGCATCAGAAAGTAGGGCTAAGCTGTGTGAAATGAATCCTCCAATTAATTCGACTACCAGGATAATTAAAGTAAGAAAAAATGCTAATTTCATTTTCCCAATCGGAGCATGGGAGTGAAATACATCTCCGTGGTCGTGATTGTGGTTGTTTCCCATAAAAATCTCTCCTTGCTGCAAAAACATGATCATTGTTTGAAAAACCGTTATTTCTCTTGTTCTGGATTTCACTAAAAGTAGTTTATTCAAAAAACTCAATGGGTGGATCTTTAAATCCCCGAAAGCCTTATATACTAAAGATTCCTTTTAAGACAGTAGATATAGAATGTTAATTCTTTTATGATGGGATGGTGCTTTTAAGTTCTGGGAAACCCTAACAGAAGCTTCATCATTTGAAGATTTAATTTGAGCATCTGTTTTAGTATTTTCAACTTCATCAAAAATCATTTATGTCATTCAAAAGCTGTTTCCAAATCAATTTCATACTTCTTTTTAACAAATCAGAAAAAAATTGGATCACGACTTTTGAATTTCTTATGTAATATGATTAATCTTATAAGAATAAAAAAGAGACCTTATAAATTAAAATCTCTAAAATTTTCTATATAAGTTTAATGACTATGAAATAGTGAAAGGGAATAGTGATAAATATAAATAATTAGTACTCCTAGCGATATTAATAGCCATACATGTAGGTTTCTGAAGTGACTAATAGCCTTTCCTATTATTTCATGAAAAATAACAAAAGATAGGGTACCAATTGCTCCTCCAGTCGATAAGGCTTGTATTTTAAGCGAGGAAGCTTGTACACTTTCTCCAAGTAATAAACTCCCTCCCAAAGATAGTGATAGAAGGACTATAATGAATAAAAAGAAGACGTTAGGTATTTTTGCTATGGAGAGAACGGTCATTAGGGCCATCCCCTCTGGAATTTGGTGTAAGAGGGTAGCTACAAATACGGAAGCTGACTGATGTAGATCTGTTATCCCAAAGGTAATACCTGTGATAATATTATGAAAGAAGATTGCAGCCGTTAATAAAATAAGTGACTGCAAAGGTGAAATTGCACTATTTGTTTTATGCAAAAAGAGGTCAATGCATAGCATAACGATATATCCTGCTACGATGCCTAATAGAACGCCTGTTAAATCATACAGATGCCATGTGGAAGGAAGGATATCAAAAAATAACAACCCTAATAAGATTCCTCCACATATCGCATACATAAACTGAATTCTACCTCGTGACAGGTGACTAACTAATTTAAGAAGTCCTCCACCTACTAATAAACCCATTAAAGAACCTAAAGTAAATAAGGTATTTATTTCTATATGCATAATTGCTACTTCCTTTCGGCTATATGTTTTTTTACAACTAACCTATTCAAAGGAAGGGCAATCATACCTATGTTTTATAAATGGTTAAAAAAATAAAAGTACGTGATATTAACTTTGGAGTGATTTTTAGGTGAATCACTAATAAAAACGGACATACTAACGTTATCTAAAGAAGAGGTGTTACTATGGAATTTCCTTTTGAAATGATAACAGATGTGGATAAGGTGGAAAATGCTTATTATATAGAAGTGAAGCCAGGTGAGTATAATGCAAAGTATTGGAATAAAGAATCGGTCTATTTTGCTGATGAAGCTTTTGCTTATTTCTACACCACGATTTGCAAGTATGTGCCACAGTATCAACCTACCCAAGTGACAGAAATCAAAGCAGAAACATGGCTGAGGATCAGTAATCAGCTACAAGAACTCGCGTGTTTTTTGAGCACCAACCCGCCTATGATTAAACTAAAGAAATGGATTGATTTTAGCAAAGTGGAGGAAACGCACAAACAGTTTGATCATCACAAAAACAAGTACATTCGTGAGTTAATTAACATGATCAAAGAATTTACAGTGTGGATAACAAAGGTATGTCAAACACAATCATACATCACTATTTTGGGCACTTAATGGGAATCGATGTTGCTTATTGTAATCTATAAGCTATGCAGAAAGTGAAAGAATTGCTCAAAACGAATATGGCATATTGGATGGAAACCTGAAAAAGAAAACGTGTTAGGTTTCTAGGGACTGGATAATGTCAAATTAATTGGAACTTTTTTATCGACAGCAAGACACTTTATAATATCTTCAAGTGGTGTAGAGTGAAAAGTTTACTATATATCTCAGAGTTGAGATTCTAATGGAACAGTTAGAATCTGAAATGCTGATTATGTTAACTGGGTTTGTATATGTGATATACATAAGCGCTTAACTTGTTTAATCCCAGACTTTAGGACGATCAACTCCCATTGTTCTTAAATACTGTAAGAGTTGTCCTGCGTGTACGAACTCATGATAACCTATACGCAATAACATATCACCTAAAGAACGAATATAGCCTACATCTGAACGATCTATTTGAATACATGTTAAATCCTCATCTGAAAAGGTACTTATCATCTCTAGAAATTGTTGATGGTATATGTCTGCAAATTCCAATTCACTTTTTACACAAATCAATGGTTTTTTTTTCAAAAGGAGAGTCAAATTCTTTTAAGATACCCCTATTTTTAATAGCTAGATGATAATAGTATTCTGACTCTAAGACATGTCGAACCATCTCTATGCATGTCATAGCTTCTTTATCTGGCTTCCAATCCAATTCAGTTTGAGGAATTGCTTCCCCCTTTGTATCTTCTTAGATAATTTTACTAAATTAAAAAGAGAAACATCTAATTATTTCAAATGTTTATGGTCCTTATAATAGGTTTTATGTTAATTAACTCGGCATATTGTATTCATTAATTTATCTTCTCTTATAGTGTGTTAAAATGTAATTATAAGGAAAAAGGGGATGTTTATATGTTTACAGTGGGAATTGACGTTAAGAAAACAGAAAAAGAATTAATCATAAAATGGCAACTTGCTAAATTTAATATTGCACTAGAAGATATTATTGAGATTACGGAAGACGATACGTATGGAGGTAAAGAAGTTGATGCAATCCGTATAGGTCCTCCATATGGAACAACTGATCGAATATTCATTAAAACTAAGAAGCAAAATTACATACTTTTCACTACAAACAGGGCGACAATCATAAACAGAATAAACTCATAATCGATAGTTTTTATGTATAAATAATGGCCATATCTAATCACAGATGTGGTCATTAATATTTAGCTTCACTACCAATAAAGTTCATTATATTAATTACAAATCAAATATCTTATGTATTTTTATTTTTATTTACTTTTAAATACTTTGTAAAGTAAGCAGCGAGTAATAGTAACATCATATTAACAACCCAACTTATTGTACCGTTATAATTTAGCCACATCGATAAAAAACAATTAATGGATATGATATAAAAACATAAACTGGAGAGAAGTTCTTTAGGTTGAAAACCTACCTTTTGGGAGAGGGAGGAGCTTCTTTTTCTCATTAAATAGGAACCCTAGACAGTTGTCTCAGTGTTAACACCTGTCTTCTGTTAATATTCAATACAAAAATGGTTACAGTATTAATTGTTTACAATTAGAAAATAAAACATAATTTATTCTAATTACTAAAAATCACAATGTTATAATAAAATGGGTTTGAAAATATTTAACAACTAAGAGGTGATAAACATGATATTTCTTACTCTGTTTTTACTATTAATTATTGTAGGGTATCCAGTATGGGACTATTTTTATTTAAAGAAAATAAAAAGTAATCAACTAAACAAATGGAGAATGTACGGGGAAATTGTTATTACTCAATGGATATTGGTCATCATATTTCTAGTCTATTGGTTTTTGACTAAACACACGTTTAACAACTTATTTTCTATTAAAAAACCTTTATTTTCTTTAGATAAAGATTTTTTACTGTCTGCGGGAGTGGGGGCAGGAATTAGTATTATAATGATTGTTTTTATGATTTCCTTTTCCAAAAATGCTAGAGAGAAAATTTCCGAAGGATTAAGTGATGAGAGTATTCAATTCCTGTTGCCATCAAACTTCAAGGAAAGGCTGTTTTTTCTTTTGATAGCAGTTACAGCAGGAGTTTGCGAAGAGATTATTTTTCGTGGCGCAATGTTTCATTATTTCGACCACCTCCCTTTTCATTTATCTACCGTTGCAATTGGAATTATTTCAAGTCTGTTATTTGGAATTGTTCACCTCTACCAAGGCTGGAAAGGGGTACTATTCACTTCCTATTTAGGTGGCATTATGTTTTTTCTTCTTGTGGGGACAGGCTCTTTGTGGGTTCCTATCGCACTACATTTCATTATTGATTCGAAGTTTGTCTTTTTGCCTAATAAAAAGAGCCCTTCAAGTGTAATTAAAGAAAATTAAATCACTATTATCAAGAGATACTTGAATAAACTATTATTCAGGTGTTTTTTTTATTACTATTCATTTCTACCTTTAAATTGAGTATTGAAGTTTCATAAAATTTCCTTTTTAATGTGTTCTGAGAACAGAATTTATAAAGAGAGCTTTTTATATCGTATATAAAGAATTCACTTAGAAAAATGTTAAAATAAAATCAAAAACCACGGAGAAAAATATATGAACCATGATATTCTACACTCATTTTTAGAAAAACATTTTGAAGGACTAATATTAGGCCCTTCTCTATTTTATTTATGGAAAAATAGCATTCGTTTTGAAATATCGGATCCTTTGATACCTTATTATAAGAAGGAACATTTAGAGCAAGCATTTTATCGTTCAATCCGATTATTTGAAGCAGTATTTGAAGAAGAAGATGAGATTCTTCTTGTTACGGATGTACACTCCATAAAAAAAGATATCTTCCTCCAAAAAAGACCTTTAAACGTATATTTAAAATACATAAAAAATAAGGAAAAGCTATATCAATTAAGTCATCATCCTTTACCTAGTGTATTTGATGAGGCAGATAATCAATCTGTCACTCATCGATTTGCACTTTCTTGTAAGAAACCAGAACTAAAATATGTACAACTCTTAAAAGCTATTTGTTATGAAGACTTTGATCATCCATCTAGCATACTTAAAAACAACCCACAAAGTGGTTATGATATTTATTTTGTTAATCTTTCCAAAGAAATCATTTTTCATTTGTATGATGATCGAGGTTGTGATGTATTAGCCTCTAATAAAGAATCTATAAAGTTTCTTTATGAAGAATATAATCATTGGATTTTAGATTATGACCGGGAAGAAATAGATCTTTTATTTAAATAAAAACATTATTAAATGCAGAGTCACTGAACGAAAGGTTACTATATATGCGTAAAAAAGGATCTGTTCTAATAAAAAATGACAACCAACTAAACCATGCAGAATTAGCACAAATAGCATATCGGAAACCAATTACTGTAGGGGAAGTTCTTTATAACTACTGGGATTAAATTTTCACTAAGAAGAAAAGAATGGAGATATAACGATGGATTCAAGAAAAGCTATGTTGATGGAAATGCAGAAACTTATACATGAATATTCGCAAATGGGTAACCAACTAACTAATATTAATAAAGAACTCGTTTGGCAGGAACTAAACTTAACAGATGAAGAAGCCCTAAGTTTAAGTAGCGAAAATTTATCGCCAGCATCAATAAAAGCAATTGAAAAGATAGTTAAGGATAATATGATGGGCTTATTTCATGATTTTATGTGTTTAGTAGATGGCGTTTCAGATCCGAATGACATTGAAATTGATAACGATGGAGTCTGGCTAGGTCTTCAAATAAAACCAAAGCACTTATTACCTGAACAAGAATTGGAAGATGAACATAGTGAATTAATGCTACATGACGAGGTTTATGATAGTTATTGGGACTGGAAAGACCAATTCGGGGAAAATGATGATAAAAACGGATAATACGTTACTTAAACATCTACTCATCACCACTTCTGTTATGACCCTTATGATGTTTTTAACGATTGTTCTCCTCCCCGAGATATGGCATCTATCTAAAAATTATATGATCGCGATAGGGATTTATTGGGATAGGGGGAATACGTTATTAGTCTGACCAGATTTTTAGATTCATATACATATAGCTTTAAAAATAAATATTGTGATTAAATCTCCGAGTGTAAAATAACCTCATCTTCGTTCTATTATTAGTTAAGTAAACATTAAAGTATTTTAGTTATTATTAAAGTTTTATTATTTACACTTAGTGACGACAAATATGACCTTTTTCTACAATGTGTGTAATAGTTAACGATATTTTTAATAAAATACGTTAGATGTTACTTCTATAGAAAAGGGGTCGCAGGAAGAAGAGTTTTTTACTTTATGCATATTTTTATACATCGTTGATTTAACAAGGTTTCTCTTTGAGACAGAGCTTAGAAAAGTGTATAAAAAGCGCACCTTCTGTATGTGGTTTTATTTATTTGTTTGAAAATTCAATAAGTTACCACTATATTTTGTTTACATAATCCTAGTATAATGAGAGAGCGAGAAGAAAGAAGGGATTATGTGTTGAAAAGTAAAATGAATCAGTTGTTTGCAGAACAAAAGAGTATTCATATACTGTATTCCTACGACCAGCAAGAAAATTATATACGACAAGTTGTAAGTTATATCCAAGAGGGGATTTTTGCTGGAGATTGCATTCTTCTTATTGAAAATGACCGTTTTTATCCTTTTATTCATGACCATTTGAAAATACTATTGACTACAGATCAAATGAAAATGATACATCGTATAAACAACTTTGATTTCTATTATTCAAGTGGTAGTTATCATCCTCCTGCCATTCTTAATTATTTTAATAAGAGCGTTCAGCCCTACTTAGAAAATAGAATTTCTTTCAGATCATGGGCACATGTAGAATGGAGCACAATGGAAGATCCTTTACATCTAATCGAAGATTTTGAAAAAATAGTGGATAGCGCGGTGAATAAACTCTCATTCCCATTAATTTGTGCATACAAAGGAGAGAGGATGCCAGAGTATCTCAAAACTATTCTGATGGAAACACATCCTTATGTTCTTATTGAGGGTGATTTAATTACTTCTAAACAATATCGGCCATTAACTGAATTGGAATAAAGATAAAAAACGCTTAAGCAATCATACTAAGCGTTTTTTATTTTTAAAGAAATCAATGGCTCCTTTTCATCCATTCAGTTTATTTACCACTATAAGCTCTTTCCTCGTATTCTTATGTCTCTTCAGGTTAGTTTTTCTATTTCGAGGTAGCTCTTTTTATTGTAAAGAAAGTCCGGTTTCATTATTTAGTTAACCTAATGGAAATCATAAATACAAAGCATAGAAAAGCATCATTCTCTTATACAGCCCTCATAAAATTACCGGTTTTGATAAGCGAAAATGTGGAATATCAAATGTAAGATTATTTTAGGAGGAAAGGGAGACAGGTATGTTTGGATGGAGTGATATGCCAAAATTATTATTTTCTTTTTTGATTGTCATTCCAATTGTGTCTGTTATTCACCAACTAGGGCACTCACTTATGGCTATTATTTTAGGAGGAAAGGTCGATTTTACCATTGGACAAGGGAAAACGATTTTTAGGTGGAAGAAAATTAAAATAAAATCTATTTATTTTTTGCACTCCTTTTGTATTTACGAAAAATTAAAGTATGATAACCGTTTTACTCATGCTTGTGTTTATGCTGGAGGTACCATAGCTAATGTAGCGTCTATCCTTCTTGTGTATGGTTTAATTATGTTGGGTATTCTCTCAAAGAATCTCTTTTCTTACCAATTTGTTTATTTCTCTATTTATTATATTGTTTTCTCGCTCTTACCCTTTGAATATTCAGAAACGAGTTTAAGTGATGGGAGAGCTATCTATGATGCATTGAGATATGGAAAGATAACGTGTAATCCGGATTAACAAAGGAAAAGTGGCTAGCCACAACGTGTATTAACGCGGCAACGGTACTAAAATAGATACTGATTAGTAATCAAGTCTTAATTCTTTAGATACTATGATGTAGCTACTGCAGTAAACTTACCTGTCTACTCAAAAAACAACAAGGAGCTCTTACTGCAGTAAGTAAGGCGTAGATGGTTATATACGAGAAAAACTCTGATTAGGAAAAAAATAACAAGATTAATGAGTTTTAGTGAGGGGTAAAGTTAACTAAATAATTTAAAAGGAGGGAAGTAGTAATGGAGATTCTATGGATGCTAATTGTAGGTGGAATTATTGGGTGGCTCGCCGGTTTAATTACGGGACGCGACGTTCCTGGAGGTATTATTGGTAATATTATCGCTGGCTTTATTGGTTCTTGGTTGGGCGGCCTTATCTTGGGAAGTTGGGGGCCAGTCATTGGCGGTTTTGCAATCATTCCAGCAATTATTGGATCAATCATTTTAGTATTAATTGTAAGCTTTCTTTTAAGAAAAATGGGTCAAAAAAAGAATCATGGTCATCATGTATAAAAATTGAAAAAACTTAAATTGGAGTGATTAAAAATGAGAGAAGAAAATAATTCTATGCTATATGATTTTGTTGAAGGTAATCAATTTGAACTAGATTCTTATCTTACTTATTTATTCGATCAAATTAATAATGATAGCGAAATTCTGTCAGAAGATTAATGAGATTACAGATATTTTATTATAAAGAAACAGACAAAAAAACAATAAATCAAAATATAGTATAAGCGACCTTAGTAACTTTGTTTACAGTATATAGGGTCGCTTATTATTATCGAAAAGTGCAGATATGCTTCATTACTGCAGCAGGTAAGGCGTAAACGGCCCTAGAATCTGTGCTTTTTATAGGTTGGGGATTAGCTTCCTCACTTAAACTGAAGTATCTATTACTCAACCTTATTGAACATAAACAAAAGTTCTCTTTAAATTCTGAAGGGCCTGGTTATCATATATTTATATACTCTTCTTCATGCCACATTCTCTACATTCACGTAAGAAAACGCCACCTTTTACGGAGCTTTTGAAGTAAGCTGAGTTACAGTTATCGCAACGGCCACTAACCTTATCCGGAAATTCCACATAGTCATACACTTTTTCAAGATCGATTTCTTGCTCTTTTATTTCTTCCAGGTTGATCACTCTTTTCTATTTGACTTTTATTAGACTAACACAATTAGGTCTATATAAAAGGTGTATGTTAAAATTACTTTGTTTTTATTATTTCTTAAAAACATAGGCTCTTTCACGCTACGAAAGGTTAATATTTAAATAACAGTTCGTCGTTATTTAAATATTCTTCACTTCTATGAGGCTTGTCTAAATAAAATGTACGCGAAATGAATAATAATCTTCTTGATTTATCTGTTGTATATAAATATAATGTAACTGAAGTACGCAAAAAGAGAACACGAAATTTAAAATATAATTTTCGTTATTATCATTTTTTGATTTCATTCAATACCTATGTACAGGAAGCTCATGTTTATTATTATGTAGTTGCTACGATCGAGACTTTTGAAAGCGATATCATTTCGTTCGAAGAAAAAATTTAAAGGGTTTAATTATTTTAACAAGTTATAGAGATATCTAATGTTATGATTTCCTTATCTCTAAATAAAAGAAGAAGATATTTCTTTATCTGAAATGAAGGGATAATAGATTAAGGTACTCTTGTCTAACATTCATATAAATCTAGTAACAGTCACTTCTAGGTTTATATGAATGTTAGACAATAAACAGGATTTCAAAAGGTTAAAAGGATAATAGAAAATCTCTTTATAAATGATACTATATGCTCAGGTATATAAGGTGAGCCGAAAAAGTGGATTTTCACAATAAAGATTTTGAAAACGCTTTACTGAAGGGGGGAGTTAATTTCAAATTATATGATTACCATTTATTTTAAAGATTATTCACACATTGGACTTATTTTTAATCATTGTCTTTTTTATAGACGCTAGCCTAAGCATAGGCTCTCTTTAAGTGTTTTAATGAACCATAAATTGAAAGGGGTTACAACTATGAAGAAATTGGGATTAGCTACACAAATATTTATTGGACTTGCGTTCGGGATTGCTATAGGCGCTATTTTTTATGGAAATAATACAGCGATGGCCATTCTTCAACCTTTAGGAGATATTTTTCTTCACCTAATCAAAATGATTGTTATTCCTATCGTTGTATCTGCACTAATCGTATCTATAGCTGGTGTAGGTGATATTAAAAAGCTAGGAAGACTAGGTGGAAAAACCATTCTTTATTTTGAAATTGTTACTACGATTGCATTAGCAGTGGGATTATTAGCCGCAAATTTATTCCATCCAGGTAGTGGTATAGATATGGGGAACCTTGAGAAAGGTGATATATCCAAGTATGAAGAAACATCTAAAACAACTGAGAGTACAGGTGTAGCAGCTCAAATCGTTCATATTATCCCAACTAATATATTCCAATCATTGACTGAAGGGAATTTATTAGCGATTATCTTTTTCTCAGTCTTATTTGGTCTAGGAGTTGCAGCAATTGGAGAAAAAGGCAAACCAGTTTTAAACTTTTTTGAAGGCGTACTGGAATCCATGTTTTGGATGACAAACTTAGTTATGAAATTTGCTCCATTCGGAGTATTTGCTTTAATTGGTTTGAATGTGGCGAAGTTTGGAATTGGTTCATTAATCCCTTTAGGAAAGTTAGTACTCGTTATATATCTGACCATGATTTTCTTTGTTTTTGTAGTATTAGGTATTATTGCAAAAATGGCTGGAACTAATGTTTTAGTGCTTATAAAAATCTTAAAAGATGAGTTAATTTTAGCGTTTACAACCGCAAGCTCTGAAGCAGTATTGCCAAGGTTAATGACTAAAATGGAGAACTTTGGTTGTCCGAAAGCTGTCACATCATTTGTTATTCCGACAGGATATACCTTTAACCTTGATGGATCATCCATTTACCAAGCCATTGCTGCCCTTTTCATTGCACAAATGTATGGGATTCATTTATCTTTCGTAGAACAAATTACACTTTTACTTGTGTTGATGTTGACTTCTAAGGGAATGGCAGGAGTTGCGGGCGCCTCATTTGTTGTTGTATTAACAACATTGGGCTCAATGGGATTACCTCTAGAAGGTATGGCATTCATTGCTGGTATTGATCGTATTTTAGATATGCTTCGTACATCTGTCAACGTAGTAGGTAACGCATTAGCTGCTATTGTGATGTCTAAGTGGGAAGGCGGATTCGACAAAGAAAAAGCAAAGCATTATACAGATTCTATTAGAAAATCGGACGTAGCATAAAAAAATTTCTTTTTATGTAAAGAAGGAGATCAATGTTATGACAAATATAGAAATACCAGAAAAACAAAATGTAAGAATTGAAAAAGATTTCCTAGGAACAAAAGAAGTTCCTACTTATGCTTACTATGGGATTCAAACTTTACGTGCAGTTGAAAACTTCCCAATAACAGGATATCAAATTCACCCAGAACTTATTAAAGCATTAGGGATCGTTAAAAAGGCTGCTGCTCTTGCTAACATGGAAACAAAAAGGTTATATGATGGGTTGGGTAATGCAATTATTGAAGCAGCAGACGAGGTTATTGAAGGGAAAAGAAACAATCAATTTATTGTTGATCCAATACAGGGTGGTGCGGGGACCTCAATGAATATGAATGCAAATGAGGTTATTGCAAATAGAGCTTTAGAGTTACTTGGTCATAAGAAAGGTTCTTATTCCGATTTAAGCCCTAATAGTCATGTAAACATGTCACAATCAACAAACGACGTATTCCCAACTGCTATCCATATTGCAACGCTTAATCTGTTAAATAAGTTACTGAAAACAATGAATTATATGCACAGTGTATTTCAGAAAAAGGCAGAACAATTTGATTCTATTATAAAGATGGGACGTACTCACCTACAGGATGCGGTTCCAATCCGTCTTGGTCAAGAATTTGAATCATATAGTCGTGTTCTTGAGCGCGATATGAAACGTATTAAGCAATCTTATGGACATTTATATGAGGTTAATATGGGAGCAACTGCAGTTGGAACGGGTTTAAATGCAGATCCACGTTATATCGAAAATGTTGTAAGATATCTAGCAAATATTAGTGGTTTACCACTTAAGAAGGCCAATCATCTTGTAGACGCGACTCAAAATACAGACGCTTATACAGAAGTCTCCGCTAGCTTAAAAGTGTGCATGATTAATATGTCTAAAATTGCGAATGATATCCGATTAATGGCGTCGGGTCCTCGTGCAGGATTAGCTGAACTTATATTACCAGCTCGTCAACCTGGTTCATCTATTATGCCTGGAAAGGTCAATCCTGTCATGCCTGAAATGATTAATCAAGTAGCTTTTCAAGTTATAGGTAATGATCATACAATTTGCCTGGCATCGGAAGCAGGTCAGCTTGAACTAAATGTGATGGAGCCTGTTCTTGTATTTAACTTGCTTCAGTCAATCAGTATTATGAATAACGCATTCCACGTCTTCACAGACCATTGTCTAAGAGGCATTGAAGCAAATGAGGGACGTTTAAAAGAGTATGTAGAAAAAAGTGTAGGGATTATTACAGCCGTAAATCCACATATCGGATACGAAGTAGCAGCACGAATTGCTAGAGAGGCTATTTTAAATGGAAAGTCGGTACGAGAACTATGTTTGCAATATGACGTATTGACTGAGGAGGAGCTTGAGTTAATTTTAAATCCCTATGAAATGACGAACCCAGGTATATCTGGCAGCTCTCTTTTTGACAGAAATTAATTTTTAACAGCTTGCTCCATATTAAGTTTATCGTATAAGCCACCTACTTTGGATATCCCTAGGTGGCTTATTTTCTATATAAACGTCTAAAAATACCAACTGCCATTCAAACCAGGCTATTTTTTATAGTCCAAGTACCACCTAAATGTTTTTATACATCTATGGCGGAACAGGAACGAGCAATCATTTTACAGCGCCAACGAGAAGGAATAGCCGTTGCTAAGGCAAAAGGAAAACATCTAGGGCGTCCCATCATTGCTTTTCCTAAAGAATGGGATAGGTTATATAAAGAAAGGAAGTCTGGAACAATTACGGCTGTCGCATTTATGAAGGAAATAGGCATGAAGAAAGCGACGTTTTACAATAAGGTAAGGGCTTATGAGGAAAGGAAGTAATTATAACAAGGAAATAAAAAAAATTCTAAGCTAAATTTATAGGAGATCAGCTCAGGCTCCTATTTACGTTTTTTTATATGAAATATTTTTAGAAAGTCTACAAATTTTATAAATAGCAAGTATCTAACCAACGTTATGATATTACAGGATGTTACTTTCTCTTTTAGATAGAGACTGTTATTAGAAACCTTATGTAAAAAGCCAATTCTTAATAATTAAGAATTGGCTTTTTACTAGTATTTAAACAGTTGTCTTTGTAGTAAGAGGTTCAGATAACGGCTTTTTTTTCGTAGTGCGCGACTTTTCACAAATTCTTAATTTAAAGAAGTTCTTTGGAAGAACATTAGTCACATATCTGCATAAACAGTACATCTTTGATACACATACTAGGGCATGCAAAAAGTAGTATTTATACATTCAAAAACCACTGACGATCATCAGTGGTTTTTGAGATTACACGTAATAAATGAGAGCTGATGATTTATGTCAGTCATCGTAATTAGGGTATACCTTCAGAAATATAAAGTCAAATACTCTTATTTTAATTTGAGAGTGATGCATTAAAATAGGGCTGTTTTTAAGATAATATTTCTAAGCACCTTTGTTCATCAAATAGTTCGAAAGAGTCTCAAAGCAATTATCACGATAGAAATCATGTAAATCATCATTGTCTCGCATGAGCCATTGGATCAGAGAACCGTCAATTAATGCTCGAATCGTATAAGAGGCTTTATTAACATCTATATCAGAGAATATACCCTCCTGTTGACCAAGTTGTATAATTTCACGTCCAATTGACCAGCAATTTTCGTAAAATTTTTCATTTGTTTGACGAAATTTTTCGTTATGATTTGCTTGAGTTAAAAATTCTAGATATACTCGATAAAACTTTCGGTTATCTCTTGGACTAGCAAAAGCAGCGTAGACATAAGCTTGTAATTTCCCAGTTGCTGTTTCTTCTTGGCTAATCGCTGCGTGTTCGCGTATGTATATATTTTCAGTTATCTCCTCCAGTAGACTTCCCAAAATATCTTCTTTGTTTTTGAAGTAATAACTGGCTACTCCTTTACTGACATCAGCATAATCAGCAATATCCTGTAAAGTAACGTTATGAAAACCCTTTTCAGAAACAGCTTTAAAGGCAGCCTTTAATATTTGTTTACGGCGCTTTTCAGCTTTATTACCCATTTTAAACCACCATCCTTTTTCTAGATTTAATTATACCTAAAAAAAGGACCACAAAAAACAAACTTAAAATTCACAAAATAATCTCAAGAAATTTATTCTGACTAGACAGAATAAATTTGACCGGTCAGAATAATTAAGTTAAACTATTTGATGAGAATATTCTCACCAGACGAAGGAGACAATAGCATTCATCATCTTAAGTTCTGTAACATCTCTGGAATCTGTTAGCAGGATATTGAACAATTTCTCATATTGCAAAGAATAATTCACTCTAGTAGGGATTTTAGTCTTACGAATGTAGTTAGCACTAAAAGAAACAGTTTACTTTTCAACAAATTCACTAAGGAAAAGAGGATGATAGAAGTGACAACTGAAAAATCATTTACAAATATTAACTTAAAAACAGAAAATCATGTGGCTTATATTGCTCTGAATAACCCTCCGGTAAATGCCATAAGTGGAGCTACAGTAAAAGGGCTAGACGAATGTCTTAACTACGTAGCAGAAGAACAAGAAATAAAAGTTGTTGTACTTACAGGTGAAGGTAAATTCTTCGCTGCAGGAGCCGATATTAAAGAGTTTGCACAGGCATTTGATAGTAAAGATAAAGGGAGAGATCTTTCTGTTAAAGCACAAGTAGTTTTCAATAAAATTGAAAATCTTAAAAAACCTGTAATTGCATCTATTAATGGGGCTTGCCTTGGGGGTGGATTAGAGTTGGCAATGAGTTGTCATATGCGTATTGCAGCAGATGAAGCAAAGCTTGGACAACCCGAGCTCAACTTAGGGTTAATTCCTGGATTTGGAGGTACACAACGGCTTCCACGTATATTAAATAAATCTCAAGCACTTGAACTAATCTTAATTGGAGAACCCATTAGTGGTAAAGAAGCAGAAGCAAAGGGTCTTGTGAATAAGTCAGTCCCTCTTTCTGATTTAATGAGTGAGGTAAAACTTTTTGCCGAGAAGATTGCTCTGAATAAAAGTCAACCTTCTATCTCAGCTACAATTGAAGCCATTAATAGAGGGATAGAAACAACCTTAGAAAAGGGATTAAGCCTTGAAGCAGATCTTTGGTCCGACTTATTTGTTACAAAAGATATAAAAGAGGGCGTCAGTGCTTTTATGGAAAAGCGCAAGCCAGAATTTAAAAATGAATAATATTCAGTAAGAGTTTCATATGTCATACGAAATTAAAGTTTTTATATGAGATAATGACTAACATTAATTCAGGTGGTGATTATATGGGTGCCCAAGCTAGCGTAAAAGTAGATATACAGAATGGTGTGGGATGGATTAAATTGAATCGTCCACAAGCATTAAATTCACTAAATGTGGAGATGGTAGAGACTATTTCCACACAACTAAAAGAATGGCAAACTGACAATAAAATTGCATTGATTTGTATTCATGGCGAAGGAAGTAAAGGGTTTTGTGCTGGTGGTGATATGCGCAAACTATATGATTTAAAGAATACTGGTATTGAAAATTATGCTGAACGTTTCTTTTCCACCGAATATCAACTAGATTATAATATTCACCATTATCCAAAGCCTATCCTCGTTTATATGAATGGAATTGTTATGGGAGGAGGAGTAGGACTTTCTATAGGAGCATCACACCGTATCGTGACAGAAACAACAAAATGGGCAATGCCTGAGATGAATATTGGCTTTTTTCCTGATGTAGGAGCGAGCTATTTCTTGAATCGAATGCCAGGACATGTGGGCCGTTATTTGGCTTTAACAGCTAACATTTTAAAAGCTGGTGATGTATTCTATGTAGGAGCCGGAGACTATTACCTAGAGAATGCAAAATGGGATGGTGTGATAAAAGAGATCAATGAAACAAACTGGCATTTAGAATCAGCACATCAAAAATTAAATTTAATGCTTGAAAAAAGTTGCATTACTCCAGAACCGTCCTCAAGTATTAAAATGTTACAGAAGAAAATTGATGAACATTTTCATTTTAATACTTTAGAAGAAATTATAGCGTCCCTTGAAGAATCATCACATAAAGGGGATGAGTGGGCTCAAGCAACCGTAGATATCATTCTCTCTAAGTCGCCAACATCTTTAAAAGTAACTCTTTATCAACTCCAAGAGGGTAAGCTAAAGTCTTTAAAAGAATGTTTAGATATGGAAATGAACCTAGCAATGAATTTTATGAAATCTCATGATTTTTACGAAGGGATTCGCTCTGTACTTGTTGACAAAGATTATAATCCAAAGTGGGAGCCTATATCTTTTAACTCAGTAACAGGGGATAAAGTTACGTCTTTTTTTCAATCATAGCGTTTGCTCAGTTTAGTTTTCCAAACTCATAGAGAACGTGTATGTGTGAGTACTGAGTACTGTTAAAATCGTTATGAAATGAAAATAGGAAAACTTTGAGCCAAATATTATCATTCATTGAAAAGAAGATAAATTTAAAATGACTGCCGTTTATTCTGTTCTGACAGAGCATCTATTTGTAAAAAAGTTGTGAAAGAATTATCTATTGATTCACATACGCTATGTGGTTGGCCAAGCAAATATGAAAAATATCGACAAAGTGCGTTTCTAGGAGATGGAAGCGCACTTGATCATTCCATAATAAGAATGATTAAGCTCAAGTATGAGAATGAAGAACTTGGAAAAGAGCTTAATTTATCAAAAAACACCAGGGTTTTATTGAAGAAAAACAATGTGGACAATTTCAATTCTTAAAAGAAGATAAACACAGATATACCATTAAGAAAAGCTATAGAATGCTAAATAACTCCCAATCAAGTTACTGTGAACATTTATAGAGGAACAGCTTTGAAGACTAAAGTGTTACGTACAGCAGTACAGGAGGTATTTAAGGAACATAAGAGGGGGAAGTAACCCTTAAGAATTACAAAGGTTATTGTGGAAAAGGTAAGCAGAACATACTGAAAAGTTGAGGAATTCTAAAATTGTTATCAAGAAAATCAGGACAGTTGGTTTACAAATAATTTGTACGCTTTCTGTTTTTATAGCTATATAGTCTATTTACCATAATGTCACTATACAGAAGATGTACTTACTCAACGTAATTGACCCTTTTCCTATTCAATCATTCATTTTAAAGAAATAATTAATGTCATTAAAAATATTTGAATAGCAAGGTGATAGTATGAGAATTGGTTTTTTTGATTGGGGAATAGGCGGAATATCAATATTAAATGAAGTAATAAAACATTTTCCTACAGAAGATTTTCTGTATTATGCTGATACACAAAATATCCCTTATGGAACCAAAACGAAAGATGAAGTATACAAACATGTCCAAACTGCAGTAGAAAATATTCTTCAAGAAGAAATTAAAGCACTTGTTATTGCTTGTAATACAGCTACTAGTATCCATCTTAATGAATTAAAATCTACTTATAATATCCCTATTATCGGAATAGACTCTGCTGTAGATCCTGCTATTAAACTAAGTAGTTCGTTGGATAAAAGAGTGCTTGTCTTTGGTACAGACTTAACCTTAAAAGAATTGAAATACAGAAAATTAGTTACCAAAATTGATAAGAAACTAATTGTTGACCTATTTCCCCTTCCAGAATTAGTGGAATTCTGTGAAGACTTAAACTTTAACTGGGATGAATTAAGTACGTATTTCAAAACAAAGCTAGAAGGGTTTGATTTAAATCAATATGGTACAGTTGCATTAGAATGTACTCATTTTCCTTATTATGAGCCTATATTAAGGGAATTTCTTCCCTCTCATATTCATCTTATTAGTGGTAGCAAAGGTACCGTAAAAAAGTTGTCTAATCTCCTTAAAAAAAAAGAATTACTAAGTGACAGTGGGAATAATGATATTTTGTTTCAATGCTCTAGTGTGGAGAACAACTATATGATGAAGATGGAAGGTGCATTAAATATACTGAAAAATGAATTAAATAAACCCAAAAGAGACTTGGAATCACCTTAAATAAAAGTGCTTTCAAGTCTCCTTTGGGAACAAATAGAAATAAAACAAGTTTAGCTGCCTTTTTAATACTAATCTCCGTTTTCTAGTCAATTTAAAAACATTCTATCTTTAATTTACGGGGGCAACTTAAGGCAGGACCATGTAAATCAAACATAATATGGAGGCAATAAGGTTTATTCACGTATAGTATCTAAGGATAACACTGTAATAAGTATATAAATTGTAAAAAGAAATGTTAATGATAACTCTATAGTAATGTTTAAATAATAAAGCATGTTCGTTATAAATGCTTTATTATTTACATACATTATAGAAAAAGTTCATATTTGTCGTCACTTAGAGTAAATAGTAAAACCTTAATAATAAATAAAATAATTTAGTGTTTACTTAACAAACAATGAAACAGAGACAAGGTCATCTTCTGTAAATATAGTGAATGACAACATTTGTTTTCAAAGATATATGTATATGAATCTACAAATCTGGACAGACTAATAACGTATTCCCCCTTTTCCAATAAATTTGAAAATCCTTTGCAGATTTGCAAAGGATTCTTTTTGTATATGTAAACTTTTCTTAAGGAGCAAAGCCTTGAAAACTAATAGCGAGATAGATACCAAATGAAAGAGTACATAAAGAAACAAAGTGCAATGTTAAAAAAGGAATTTTTTGTTTACCTCTAATAAAGAAAGAATAAATAAATCCTAAAATTGTTACTAGGGTTAAAATAGGCACAGTAATCTTAATTACAGTACCAAAAGCGTTTGCTGTGACAACTGATAAAAGAAAAAATCCAATTATAACTACATACAAAGTTATCGAAATGACTAAAGAGGCTATTGATACCTTTAAAGCATTTTTAAAGAATTTCCCCATCTAATTTCCTCCTATTTTTAGCACCGCATAGTCCTATAATATACAGCGAAAAGGGAAATAAACACCTTTTTCCCTCGGAGTACAATATGTTTCTAGTTAACATCATAACGTTAATTTAGGAAGTGTTTATTATTTATTCTTCATCATCTTTAGAGCGTTTTTTTATTAAAAAATAACCAAATGAAAAAGTTCCTAAAAAACATAAAAATATAACTGAACCAATTATTATACTATCAGTCAAACTATTATCAGATGTTACCTTTGTTAGTAAGCCAAAAATAACTCCGACAGCTACACAACATAGTACTAATAAGTAATAAGGCATTTTTCTAATTTTTTTCTCATTTTCATAGGAGTCAACAGAAATACTCAAGTTCAAATACCCTAATATAACACTAGTAAGTATCAAGACTAGCCATATAGGGTTGTTGGTAATATTATTGAATCCTTTCGTAATGCCGTCGTATATTACAATTCCCACAAGTGCCAAAGTTTGAAAAGCAAACGCAAAACGAATATTCTTTAAGTTTTTGATAACAAGTCTTTCGTCTGTTATTACTTTCATTTAAATCTCCTCCTGATCAATCCAAAAAATCTCATCTAAGGTTTTATTGACTGCATAACATATTTCTAAGCAAAGTTTTAATGTAGGATTATATTTTCCTTTTTCAATTAAACTAATGGTTTGACGAGTAACACCAACTTTTTCAGCTAATTGATACTGAGTTAAATCAGCCTGTACACGAAATATTTTTACGTTATTTTTCAAAATAAACCAATTCCTTCCTAATTTAAGTGTAACATATACATTACATTATTCAATATATATATTACATTTCCCCCGAATTAAATTTATACAATCAGCATTACAGGAAACCAGAGAAGATTATAAATAATGCTTTTAATGAGATATAGAGGGTAAGTATAAAAATAGAACATATTTACAAATATCAGGAGGGAAAAGATGTTCAAATTACCTTCTTTTCAAATTATGGTGTTAATTACGCTTATGATAGCTTTTGTGAGCTGCGTGATACAAATTAGACTCTTATTAATTAAAGAGTCCGTAAACGATGAACCAGAAAAGATAAAAAGTAACAAAAAAAGAGTGTATATTAATATATTAGTTATCGTATTAATAGGTCTCCTTGCATTTGGAAGTACCTATTTAAGCTGAAAATTCTAGTTTTTTAGCATCTTGTAGTTAGTTAACACAATGCAAATTATCACTAGTAAAAATCTCCTTAAGAGGCCGTTTGTTTTAATATTTAGAGAACAAAATTAGTGGGAGGGATGTGTGCTGAAGAACAAAATATTACTTAAAACCGTAGCTGTTGCAATTTACGCTTACATTTTAACATTCATACTTGAACTTATTATCAATGAAAAATTAAGTAATACATTCAAAATTTCAATAAGTACAGGGATTTCTATAATGGCATATATACAAATGTATTATAAAAATATTAAAAACCAACAAAAAGATTAGCTGTATTATTTGCTATAATGTTTTTTTTCGGAAGAGTGAGCAATGCAAAATGCTGATTTTCATGTGTAAGTCTTTCGTATATGTAAAAAAAAGGTAATAAACTCAATGAAAAGGTGGGGTTTTTATTAAGTTTTTACGTATTACCATAATAGCTTCTGTTTTATCTTTTATTGGTATTGTATTTAGAATAATTTATGGTCAAATAATTGGAGATAAAGATGTTCAGATAGAAAGTCTTATTGGACTTTTCATCGGTTTTTTTATTTCCATTTTTATAATCTACTATTTTAAAGATTATCGTAAAACAGACAAATAACTATACAAAATAAGGCTCAAAATACTTTTCATATGCTATTCATTTTTCTAGTTAACATAAAACCTACTCTAGGAACGAACCATGAAAAAGAACCCTTTAGTCAATCTCAGAATTGTTATAAGGGCCTTTTAAATTTATAAAAATCAAGAAAGTGCAAAAAATGGAGGATAGAAGATATTAATTTTATAATCCAAATTATTCTTTTTTAGTAATTAACGAAGTCGTCATTCCACCTATAAAAATTGTTGAACATGAAAAAAGAAACGTTTTAGGTCCTAATAAAGGAAGACCTGCTGTTATGATAAAACCATCTATAATTAAAATAACCATCCCTATGTTTAAAGAAAAAGCTTTTGATATAAGTTGTGCTAGTAAATCTGTTCCTCCAGTGCTTGTCTCATATCGAAGCATAAGACCAATCCCTGTCCCAATACACACTCCTCCAAGGATTACACTAGGAAAAACAGGCAGTTGAAACTGGTCTTTAATAGGTTCTAGCCAATCAATCAATAAAGAAGAAATAACTAAACCATAAAAACTATTATAAAAATAAGTTCTTTCATAAACCCAAGCAAACCAACATAATGGAAAACCCAAAATAATAATCATCACACCTGTAGGAAATTCAAAATAATAGTGAAGGATGAGAGCAATCCCAATTGTTCCTCCATCTAACAAATAATGAGGAACTAAAAATCCATTAATTCCTATACTTAACAATAAGCTTCCGACTAGAACAACCGGTATTTTCCGAATAATAATAATCACCTTTTTAGTCAATTTATTTCTTACTATATGTATATGCTTTAGCTAGCTGTCATGAATGTTTTTATCGGAAAAGCGCTTAGAATAAATTATTCTAAGCGCTTTTTAATTTTATAGATCAGGGAGGTTATAAAAAATACGGATTCAGAGCCGAAAGCATTCTGGTTACACTATATGTTTTCATTCTTTATCAGGCAACTTGTCTAAATTGAATACTTTTTTATCATTTGAGCAAACTACTCAAGATGTCTGAACGGCGTCTTCCACTGCAACCTTGTAAGAAAGAAAGCTGCCCTCCCTGGCAGCTTTCTTTCTTATCGATTATCTAGGAATAAAATTCATTAGTATAACCACACTATTCATGATGATTAAAGTCATCAATAAAAACATAGTTTGCACTAGAGAAAACTACTGCTAGTCCCAGTGGTTTTTTCTATTTGTAGGTAGTTTGCTTTTTATATGAATTAAAACACTGCAACTAGAACAAACTACCCAAGATGCCGTGAGGCATCTGCGAAAATCCTTACTACAATAGAGCAGAAAAACCTACTGAACTCTGTCCAGTAGGTTTTTCACTTTTTAAGTTATATAAGATATACACCCGTAGTTAACATAGAGCCTTTTTCCGGAACACACGCCAAAAAGACCCCCTTGCACCACAAGGGGGGAAGATAGGATAGATTTCGAATGTATGCAGCTTTTTACACATCTTTGATTTAACGTCATTTCGAGGTGAATGAAGAAATCATGTATAGAAAGCGCACCTTTTATCATATGCTCGTTCCTATAGAGATAGTCTTTATTGACTTTACAATGGATTTTTTCTTTGCTTCTTCCAATTGTGATAAAGGTACGAGTTACTTTACAAAAAAAGCGTGTGGTTTTATGGGCTAGACACGTATTTACTAGTTTCTATTCCACTTTTACGTCTATACCATAGTAAAAACAAACTGCCTATCAGACAAAGCAAAGATACTAATTGAGCTATTCTAATATGAGAAGTTAACATTAAGCTATCTGTACGTAACCCTTCCACAAAGAATCTGCCTATTGAATACCATGTCAGATATAAAAGGAACGTTTCTCCTCTTTTTAGAATCGTTCTTCTTAAGACAATTAATACGATAACACCAACTATATTCCATACAGACTCATATAAGAAGGTTGGGTGATAATAAGTTCCATCAATATACATTTGATTAATAATAAAATGAGGCAAGTGTATGGACTCTAAAAATTGACGAGTAACAGGTCCACCATGTGCTTCTTGGTTCATAAAATTTCCCCAACGGCCAATTGCTTGTCCCAATAATAAGCTAGGAGCTAAAACATCGGCCATTTTCCAAAAAGATAGATTCTTTTTTCTACAAAACCATATCGCTGTCAATACAGCGCCAATAATACCACCGTGAATTGCGATGCCACCGTGCCAAATTGCTATAATCTCACCTGGATTGTCTTTATAATAACTCCATTCAAAAATTACGTAATAAATTCGAGCTGTCAGTATAGCGATGGGTAAAGCTAGTAGGAGCAAATCTGAGATTGTTTCTGATGAGATACCTCGTTTCTTTCCTTCTCTAGACGCCAGCAAGAACCCTAAAAAAGCACCCAATCCTATGATGATGCCGTACCAATGGACAGGAATAGGGCCTAAGTGGAAGGCAATAGGATTTAGGGGATGTATGTGTTCAGGCATTTTTCTTCCTCCTTTAATTCAAACAAACTTATAAATTTTTCAGACTTACGCTAAATTAGAGTGCCTTTTTAGTATACCTATTAATGTAAATAAGGCGAAATCCTCACTTATAAAGAGTTATAACTTAAGGGTGTTCCTTCAACTAAACTTTTCTTCCAATATTCCTTTCACTAATCTAGCTTAACAGAATATTATCCTTACAATTGTAAAGATTAGAATAAGAAAAGAGAAATCTTCACATGAATGTATTCGTCTTGTTAAGTATTAGAGGTTTATGAAGTACCTCAAGGGGTATATTTAAACCAGTAAAGAAGGAGGAGATTAAATGTTTGATTACACGGTAGAAACATCGAAAAGCCTCGAAAAAACTATTCATTCTTTAGAAGAAAGCTTGAAAAGTGAAGGATTCGGTGTATTATGGAATTTTGATTTGACTGCAAAGCTACAAGAAAAAGGGCAGGATTTTAATACACCTTTTACTGTATTAGAAGTGTGCAATCCAAAAGAAGCCCAACGTGTTCTTTCTGAGAACCTTTTAGTAGGCTATTTCTTACCTTGTAAAATAGTTGTATATAAAGATGGAGAAGAAACAAAGATTGGCATGCCTAAGCCAACGGCCATGATTAGTATGCTTAACAACCATGAACTTCAAACGTTAGCAGAAGATATTGAAAAAAGGTTAATCAACTGTATTGATCAATCTGTATGAGTCTTTCCACAAGGTCGAATAAGAAATACGTAAGAAGAAAAGATATCTAAAAGGGTATCTTTTCTTCTTGTTTGGATATTCATGTTCTGATAAAAAAATTAAATTTAACGCTTGACTAGATACCCCTATAGGTATATTATTGGTTTGTAAACAAAATTACTTTTATTCATAAGGTGGTGCTTCAAATTAGTTATATAGCCATCATTTTATTGCTAATTGTTATCTTTATTGGATATCGACGTTATTATCCTGTTAAAGGTATTCTTTGTATAAATAAACATGAAATAAAAGAGGAAGATATTACGGTATTAGATATTCGTAATTATAACGAAACGACGTATGATAGTAGTATACAGATATTAAATATTCCGTATGCATATCTAAAACGCTTTTATTTAGAAATTCCAAAAGGTAAAATACACATAATAGCTGCAGATAGAGTAGAGCTAAACCTAGGAATACGTTTTTTAAGAAAAAGAGGATTTACCATTCAAAGCTACGAATTAGCATCATGTCCTTGTAAAAATAAATCTAAGAAGGGAATGTTAGGTTATGGAGTATAATCAACAGATTAAAAATCGTTTACGCCGAATTGAAGGTCAAATCAAAGGTGTATTAAGTATGATGGAACAAGGAAAAGATTGTAGAGATGTTGTTACTCAATTATCTGCTGCACGTAGTGCCATTGATCGTGCAATGGGCGTTGTTGTAAGTGAAAATCTAGAACATTGTGTTCGTGAAAGCATTCAGAATGGAGAAGAAACAAATAATTTAGTAAAAGAAGCTGTTACTTTATTAGTGAAGAGTCGCTAAAAGTACCCAGCAACTCATACAAATTAAGGTTGACGAATACTTTTAAGTATTGTAATATACCCCTATAGGTATAAAGTTAAAAAGTAATAAGACATTTATTAAAAAAGTTATTTTTTTAGTTTTAAATATACCCCTAAGGGTAATATATTAAGGAGGAACAACATGACTGAACAGAAGAAACGAACAACGATTGTATTATTTAGTGGTGATTACGATAAAGCAATGGCAGCTTATATTATTGCAAACGGGGCAGCTGCTTACGATCATGAAGTAACAATTTTTCACACATTTTGGGGATTAAATGCGTTACGTAAAGAAGAGTTAGTTCCTACTAAAAAAGGGTTTTTAGAAAAAATGTTTGGAAAAATGATGCCGCGCGGTGCAGATAAGATGGGATTATCTAAAATGAACTTTGCGGGTATGGGGCCAAAAATGATTAAAAATGTTATGAAGAAGCATAATGCATTATCGTTACCGCAATTAATTGAAATGGCTCAAGAACAGGATGTAAAATTAGTAGCCTGTACCATGACAATGGATCTTCTTGGTTTACAGGAAAAAGAATTGTTAGAGGGAATTGAATACGCAGGTGTGGCAGCTTATTTAGCAGACGCCGAGGATGGAAACGTCAACTTATTTATCTAAGATCTATTAAAAATTGGATAAATAAATGAAGGGTGGTTACTAAATACTATGGATAGCAGTACGTTAATCAACGTTTTAATGATTGCATTGGTTTTATGGTTTTTAGTTCGACGTTTTGTCCCTGCGAAAGGCATTAAACAAATTACTACTATGGAACTAAAATCAGAGTTAAAGAAAAAAGAGAAACAATTTGTCGACGTACGGACACCTCATGAGTATCGGACCAAGCATATTAAAGGGTTCAAAAACATTCCTTTATCCGAGCTTCCAAAACAAGCTAACCAATTATCAAAAGAAAAAGAAGTTTTGGTTATTTGTCAGAGTGGAATGAGAAGTATGAAGGCAAGTAAAATGTTGAAGAAACAAGGGTTTACATCTGTCACTAATATAAAAGGTGGCATGAGCACTTGGCGTTAATACGATAGGAGGCATAGTACTTTGAAAGTAATTTCACCACAAGAAGTAGAACAACTACTAGATAAAGAAAAACCTGTCAAAGTATTAGATGTACGTGAAGTAGAGGAAGTTAAAGTAGGTAAAATTGCAAATGCGTTGCATATTCCACTACCTTTATTAGAGTTCCGTATGCATGAGCTAGACAAATCAACAGAATACATTGTTGTATGTCGATCAGGAGGCAGAAGCTCAATGGCAACCCGCCTTCTTGAAAAACACGGGTATAACGTAACCAATATGAATGGTGGAATGATGGAGTGGAAGGGTTCAACGGTATAATTTTTTTGGGTTTTGATATACCCCCATTAGTATTAACTATAAGGAGGAAGAAATGATGGAAGCAAATGTTGTATTAGATGCAAAAGGATTAGCATGTCCAATGCCAATCGTCAGAACAAAGAAAAAAATGAATGAATTAGAAGCAGGTCAAGTGCTAGAAATTCAAGCAACGGATAAAGGCTCTACAGCAGATTTACAAGCATGGGCTAAAAGTACAGGACATGAGTATCTAGGAACGGAGACAGAAGGAGACGTACTTCACCACTTTCTCCGTAAGGGTGGGACCGGTGCTGAAGAGAAAGTAACGCCTCTTCCTGAAATTTCATTAGAGGAATTTAAAGAAAAAGTAGAAAATGATGAATCTCTTCACATTTTAGACGTGCGTGAAGTAGAGGAATATGAAGAAGCTCATATTCCAGGTGTTGTCCATATTCCTCTTGGTGAAGTTGAAAAACGCTTGGATGAATTAAATAAAGAAGATGAAATTTATATCATCTGCCATTCTGGAAGAAGAAGTGAAATGGCAGGACAAACGATGAAAAAGCAAGGATTCAAAAACTTAATCAATGTGGTTCCTGGTATGCGTGACTGGACAGGAAAAACAGAATAACAAACAATTTTAAGGAGGAAATAGAGATGAGTTCAAAAGTAGCGATTATCGCAGCAAATGGTGGATTATTTGATGCATATAAAGTCTTTAACATTGCCACTGCGGCAGCAGCAAGCGATCAAGAGGTATCAATTTTCTTTACGTTTGAAGGGTTAAATCTTATCCATAAAGAAGGTCATAAACACTTAGCTATGCCTGAAGGGAAAGAACACTTCGCCGAAGGTTTTCAAAAAGCAAATGTCCCTTCTATTCCAGAGCTTGTTGAAATGGCGCAAGAAATGGGTGTTAAATTCATTGGCTGTCAAATGACAATGGACGTGATGGGCTTAACAAAAGAGGATTTTGTAGATGGTATTGAAGTAGGCGGAGCCGTTACATTTTTAGACTTTGCCAAAGATGCAAATGTATCTTTAACGTTTTAATTTTAATTCATAAACATAGAGAAAAATATACTATAGGAGGTATTTTAATATGACTGTCCATGCACTTACTGCAAAAGAAGTTACACAAAAGATATTTAATAAAGAACCATTATTTATTTTAGATGTACGTAACGAAAGTGATTTTAGTGATTGGAAAATTGAAGGTCATTACTTTGATCATTTAAATGTTCCTTACTTTGATCTTTTAGATGGAGTAGAAGATATTTTAGAGAAAATTCCTTCTGATAAAGAAGTATTAGTTGTCTGTGCCAAAGAGGGTTCATCCGTGATGGTATCTGAGATGCTTTCAGAAGCTGGTCTTACGGTTTCCTACCTTAAAGGTGGTATGAAAGCATGGAGTGAACATTTAGAGCCTGTTAAAGTTGGCGATTTAAAAGATGGCGGGGAAATGTATCAATTTGTTCGTATCGGTAAAGGTTGTTTATCTTATATGGTTGTATCAAAGGGTGAAGCTGCCATTATTGATGCAACACGTATGACGGACATTTTTATAGACTTTGCGGATGAAATTGGAGCTAAAATTACCCACGTGTTTGATACGCATCTCCATGCTGATCACATTTCAGGTGGAAGAATGATTGCTGAGAAAACAAATGCAACCTACTGGTTACCACCAAAGGATGCAGAAGAGGTAGTTTTTGATTACCAACCATTAGAAGAAGGCAATGATGTGGTCATCGGTCATACAACGATTTCGATTCAGCCTTTATATTCACCAGGTCATACCATTGGTTCAACTTCATTCATTGTTGATAACCAGTATTTACTTTCAGGTGATATTTTGTTCATTGATTCAATTGGACGTCCTGATTTAGCTGGTATGGCAGAAGACTGGGTAGGCGATTTACGAGAGACGCTTTATAAACGTTATAAAGCCCTATCAGATGAGTTAATTGTGTTGCCAGCTCACTTTATGATTATCGATGAATTAAATGACAATGGCAGTGTAGCTGAAAAATTAGGTACATTATTTGCGAAAAACCATGGATTAAATATTGAAGACGAAACAGAATTTAGACATGCAGTAACTGATAATTTACCACCACAACCAAATGCATATCAAGAGATTCGTGAAACAAACATGGGTAAAGTAAAGCCAGATGAAGAAAAGCAACGTGAAATGGAAATTGGACCAAATCGCTGTGCTATTCGTTAAGCTGTAAGAAAGAGATAAAACTGGATGATTTATATATTACGTAAACTGAGGAGAGATAAATATGAACGCAGATAAAATGTTAGACGCAAAAGGATTAGCATGTCCAATGCCAATCGTAAAAACAAAGAAAGCTATGAATGAGTTAGAATCAGGTCAAGTGTTAGAAATACATGCGACAGATAAAGGTGCTAAGAATGACCTAGCAGCTTGGGCTAAGTCCGGTGGTCACGAGCTTTTAGATCATGCTGACGAAGGCGACGTATTAAAGTTTTGGATTAAAAAAGGCTAATTAATGATGAGTGAAAAGGGTATCCATTTAAAAGGTGCCCTTTTCATTTGGAAAGGAGGAAACCCTAGTGGATATTACGTTTATAATCACTCTTTTCATCATTGGATTTTTTGGCTCTTTTATCTCTGGAATGATTGGTATCGGCGGATCCGTTATCAACTATCCTATGTTATTGTATATCCCGCCGTTAATAGGTACGATGGCATTAACCGCACATGAAGTTTCAGGTATTGGGGCTATACAAGTGTTTTTCGCGACAATTGGTGGCGTTTGGGCTTATCGTAAGAGTGGTTTCTTACACAAAAGTTTAATCATTTATATGGGAAGCAGTATACTAATCGGTAGCTTAATCGGAAGTTATCTATCTCACTTGATGTCTGAAAAAGGCATGAATTTTATTTATGGAATTTTAGCACTT
This sequence comes from Priestia sp. TGN 0903, assembly GCF_050846855.1. Classification (NCBI taxonomy): domain Bacteria; kingdom Bacillati; phylum Bacillota; class Bacilli; order Caryophanales; family Bacillaceae; genus Priestia; species Priestia sp. TGN 0903. The sequence continues at coordinate 895,827 of NZ_JBOZGL010000001.1, read as the reverse complement.
ATTGCGGTTGTCTTAATGTTCATTCCAAAAAAAGGTTTAGATGACGTAGCAGGCGAGAAAGTGACGTTTAATAAATGGTTAGCTTCTTTCTTAGCTTTTGTGATTGGGGGAGTAGCAGGAGTTTTAGGGGCAGGAGGAGCATTTGTTTTAGTTCCTATCATGCTGGTTGTATTAAAAATTCCAACCAGAATAACCATTGCCTCGTCTCTTGCGATTACATTTATTTCTTCAATTGGGGCAACTATTGGGAAAATCACCACAGGTCAGGTTCTTTTCCTTCCAGCCTTGATTCTTATTATCGCCAGTTTATTGGCTGCTCCACTAGGAGCAAAGGTAGGACAAAAGGTAAATACAAAGATCTTACAATGGATATTAGCTCTGTTGATTTTGGCTACAGCTATTAAAATTTGGATAGGTCTTCTCTGAGTAAAGTTGAAGCTAATTGTTATCTAAATAAAATCTTATATGATTTAGAATAATAAAAGAAAAGGAAAGACCAAAATCTAGAGGGGAGTTTTGGTCTTTCCTTTTTATTTTAAGACACTTTATCGCTCTCAATGAACGTCTCAAGTGCAGGATGAAATTCTTTTTGGTAATGGTTATCAGGACAAGACTTGATAACAGTAGCAGATAAAGCATTTGATTTCCTTGTATTCAATACCTTCTTGCATTTGGGGCATCGTTCCTTTAAAAGAATGTCCCATAATCTCATCAATTTCCACTCCTTTAAGAAATACCGTAAATTCTTATTGATTTAATGAGAATTATAAAGGGTTTAGGTAAAGTGGTCAATAGAAAAGGAAGCATAGAAGGGGAATTTTCCTGATATAGAGGCTGCTACTTGTGTGTTCATTTCCAAATATTAATATATACGGATACAGAAGGAGAGCATTATTCTCTTATATAAGTAAATAATAAAGAGATCAACTTACTGTTGATCTCTTTAAGCACATAATTTAAAGGTCAGTGTAAAAATATAAAAACCATACGGCGTGATTTTGTTCGTCTGCTGCAGCCCGTCGAAAGGCTTCTTTCGTATACACATCTTGTGCTTTATCTGAAATATCTAGATAGAAGTCTACCGTTTCTTGTTCATCTTCAATAGCAACTTGCAGCCCTTCTTTATAAGTGTTTGGACACTTTTCTGAAACGCTGGCTTCAAACTGTTTACCTGTTAGATTTGCATAAATTGTAGAGAATGTTTGATAATGCTTGATTTCGTCTTTTCTTATCTCCAGAATACGTTCACGCTCTTTTTTTGTGGGTGCAATCTTAGCTAGTTGCTCGTAACAGATAATAGCACCATACTCCCCATTAATAGCTTTTTCAATATCATTAATTAAAACGGGATCCACTCTCATATAACTATAGGTTGGAAATTGAGGATATGTCATGTCTACCTCCTTATTCGAATTAAAATCTACTATAGTGTATGTCGTAAAATCCTAAGAATAGAACCTTTTTAGCAGTTAATAAATTTACTAGATAAGTATAAAGTATTGAAAGAAAATATTATAAATAAACGTATAAATCTACATACCTCCAAGAGTAAAGTAGTAAAAAGTTCTAAATTCATCAAACTTTAACATAAAGGATAGAAAATAAAAGGATAAAAAAGGAGTGAAGAATAGTGAGATTTATTGTTGAAAATGAGGAGATAGTAACTGCAAAACATGCTTATAACGATTTAGTGATCTCTCCAAATCAAGAAAAGGGATTTCGTCCAGTAGATGTATTAACTTCAGCTATAGTTGGATGTGCTAGTTTAACGTTTAAAAAAATTACAGATAAGCAAAGAGTATATATTAAAAGTCTTAGTATGGAAACTCAGGTCAAACGGGTTTTAGAAGAGGCAAACAGAGTTAAAGAAATTAAGATCCAATTCATAGTAGAAGGAGCCAATTTATCAGAGGTGAAAATAAAGAAAGCCCTTGATTTAACCATGAAAAATTGTGGCATGATTCAATCAGTAAAAGAGGCAATTGAAATTATGCCTTCTTTTAGAATACTCCCTTCAGGAAGTGAACAATAAATTCCCACTAAAAACTGTACATACGTTAATTTGATGATAACCCTTGAAAAGGTGTGATTTTTTTTACACCTTTTCCCTTTTGGACTTTTATATTCATATAGGGATAAAAGTTAAATAAAGATATTCATTTGGTCTCTTTTAAAATCTTCATTAAATCTTAATAAACGCCATTCAAAATAAGATTAATGATGAATAAAGAGGTGGAAAGATGGATCAAATACCGTTGTGGGTAGCATTAGGAGCCGGGTTATTTTCTTTTTTCTCTCCTTGTATTTTTCCTGTTTTGCCGGCCTACCTGTCTCATTTAACTGGTGGAAATATTCAAAATCAAAAATTACAAGTTAATCAGAAGTTGTTATTACAGCGTTCAATAGCATTTGTTATTGGATTTAGTCTTGTATTTATAGTGATGGGAGCTTCAGCTACATTTATAGGACAACTATTCCGAATGAATCGTCAACTAATTGAATACATCAGTGGAGGTTTAATTATTCTTTTTGGTCTTCAAATGTTGGGTATATTTAAGCTTTCATTTTTGATGAAAGAAAAAAAATGGGATCATCAATTGCAAAAACCAACTAACTGGATATCGTCGATATTTCTTGGTGTTGCATTTGGCAGTGGATGGACCCCATGTGTAGGACTAACGTTATCATCAATTCTGCTTCTTGCAGGATCAAGCAGTACGTTCATTCAGGGGATGTTACTACTAAGTATCTACTCTTTAGGGATGGCTGTGCCTTTTTTATTCATCTCCTTTATGATGACAAAGTCTCTACGTATTATTCGTATTATTAATCAGTATTTAGGAAAACTTTCTATCCTAAACGGATCTATTATGATTGTATTAGGTATTTTAATGTTTACAGGTCAGCTGACAAAAATAAGTGCGTACTTTTCGCGGTTTACGATTTTTACATTTTAAAGCTAGAGAGGTTGAAGCAGATGAACTGGAAGCTAGGATTAGTTGTGGTATTATGTACAGGAATTGGCCTCTTTCTATATAACGAGTATAAAGGATCCAATTCAACTAATTACTTAAATGGAAATAAACTTCATAATGAGCAAGCATCTACCGAATCAGCACCAAAAGGTGAAGTGGGGATCCTAGAAGGACAAAACGTCCCCAATATTCAACTAGAAACATTAGACGGAAAGGCCTTTAATTTGAAGGATTATCAAGGGAAAACAGTTATTTTAAACTTTTGGGCAACTTGGTGTCCACCGTGTAAAGCTGAAATGCCAGACATGCAAAAGTTCTACGAAGAACATAAGAATAAGAATGTAGAAATTATTGCAGTTAATTTGACGTCGGCTGAAAAGAATAAAGAGGATATAAAAAGATTTACCGACGAATATGGAATTACGTTTCCAGTACCTCTAGATAAGAGTGGAGAAATTTCTAATCAATTTAATGTTGTATCCATTCCCTCAAGCTATTTAATTGATGACAAAGGAGTAATTAGAAGGCATGTTGTTGGTCCAATGTCTTATAATTGGATGGTAGACGAAGTAAAGAAAGCTCAATAGCAGGTGAGAAATATGTTAAAAACCTTATTAATAGCAGAAGATGATCAAATGTTACAAAATTTAATGGCTATATATTTTAAGAAAGCAGGATTTCATGTGATAACATCATCTACCGGGAAAGAAGCTTTAGAAAAGTTTAAGGCAGAATCTCCTTGCTTTCTTGTTTTAGATTTAATGCTTCCTGAAATGTCTGGAGAAGAAGTGTGCCATCATATTAGAGAAGTTTACCAAAGTGATGTACCTATAATTATGGTAACTGCTAAGGTCCAGGAACGAGAACGCATTAGTGGTCTAAAAATGGGCGCAGACGACTACGTCACAAAACCATTTAGTCCAGAAGAATTAGTGGTACGCGCAGAGACTATATTACGAAGAGCAAATCACCATTGTCAAAAGATAAAAATGGGAAACCTTACGTTAAAGCCTAGAAAGCATGAGGTTTGGAACGGAGAAACCTTATTAAATCTAACAGCTTCAGAGTTTGCTATTTTAAAAGAGCTGATGCAGCATCCTGATCAAGTTTTATCTAGAGAACAATTGTTGTATACGCTGTATCCTCTTAATGAAAAAGTCATATATGAGAGGACAATTGACGTTCATGTGAAACATATTCGGGAAAAAATCGGCGATGAGTCACTAGTTAGCGTTCAAACAGTTAGAGGAGTTGGATATCGATTTGTTATTACAAATGAGACGGAATAAGAATAATATATGGAGAACTAGGCTATTCTGGGAGTTAACCATTCTTAATATGGTGGTCATCGGAATTGTAATTTGGGTTGCTGGTGTATCGGTAAAGGACTTTGCATGCTTTTTAGCAAATGAATTAAATATAGCCGGAAGAGAACGCCAAGCTTTTTTTCACCAAACAATGAATTTTTATCTACTACGTGCAAGTGTCATAGCAGTGTTGCTTGGGATTATTATTCATTATATATGGGTGAGAAGGATTATTGTGCCCATTCAAGCACTGTCCACTGCAATGAAGGAAATGGGTAATGGAAATGAAGTTACATCTATGCAGATTATTGCCCGAAATGAAGTAGGAGAATTAACTAATCATTTTAATACGTTACTTGAAAAAATAAAACGTGCTGAAACTTTAAGGAATGAAATGACAGCTGATTTAGCCCATGAGGTTCGAACTCCTCTTTCTAATTTAACAGGATATTTAGAAGCACTAAAAGATGAGGTCATAGCACCTAATAAGAAACTTTTACAATCCTTATATAGTGAGGCAGAACGACTCAAAAGAATGATTGAACAATTGCATCATCTTTCAGAAAAGAAATGGAGATATTACATGAACGATTATAAAACAAAGGCTGTAGATGTTGAAGCTATTGTTCATGAAGTTATAGATTTATATTACATAAAGTGTAAAAGCGAAAAGATTAGAATTGAAAAAGACATAGAAGATGCTTACTTTTTAGTTTCCTCAAACATGCTCAAGCAAGCTCTTAGCAATTTATTGGATAATGCTATTCAATATGCTGTAGAAGATACAGTTATTAGAGTGAAAGGACAAAAAAGAAAGAATCATTATTTATTATGTGTTGAAGGTAAAGGTCAAAAAATTCCTATAGAAGCGACAACAAAACTATTCGAGCGTTTTTATCGAATAGATCCCTCTAGAAATCGTGAATCTGGAGGTAGTGGATTAGGTCTTTCTATTGTGAAAAAACTCGTGGAAGATCAAGGAGGAAAAGTCTGGCTTGAAACTAATGAAATCTATCATCAGTTCTTTATCAGCCTTCCACTTAATAAAAATGTCAATGAACAACAACTGATTTAACACTAGAATTACAACAATATCTTTGAGTAGAATACCCTAAATAAGTTAACGTCAGTCTGAAATATTGTTGAACATATAATTTAGTAATCAAAAACATCCTTATAAAACCAAAAGGGACCTAGGTATAACTAGATCCCTTTTTGGTTTTTATTATCTATTGGCTAAATCTATGATTATATTTATTATGGTCTCATTTTTAATAGAGTAATTTGTTTCTATTAAATCTTATTGTTTTCTATCAAAATTAATTAAACCTTAACAATTCATCCATACAATAAAGAATTGTGATACATAATCATACGGTAACTAATTAAGGATTGCTTAGTTGAGTGTGATTATAAAATTAAGATAAAAATAGGAGGATTTTTTAATGTTAAAAACAACTCGTACAATGCGAAAGTATGTCATTTCTTCCGCATTGGTAGCATCTTTAGCTATGACACCAGTATTAACTCAAAATGCCTTTGCTTCAGCTAAATTGGCCCCTAAAGACGAAGGTTTACCTGCTGTTGAGAAAGATGTCTCTAAGGTCTCAAATACGACCATTCAATCGTTCTCTAACACTTCTACAGTTCGTAAAGGGGATGTGGGAGAACGGGTTAAAGATTTACAATCTAAATTAAGTAATAAAGGTTATTATAAATATAAAGTTGATGGCATTTTTGGTTCCCTTACAGAACAGGCAGTACGAAAACTTCAAGCAGATCATAAAATTTCTGTGGATGGAATTGTGGGTGCTGATACAATTAAAGCTTTATCACAAACAGGAAGCAATTCTATAAATAATGGGACAACTTCAAATTCTGCAGCAAAGCCAACTACTTCACAAGTAACAGATAAACGAGCTGATGTAGTTGCTGCAGCAAAAAGTGTAATTGGAACACCTTATGTATGGGGAGGCACTACAAAAAACGGGCTTGATAGTAGTGGTTTTATTAACTATGTATTTGATCAGGTTGGAATTGATTTATCAAGAACTCATAGAGAAATGTGGAAAAATAATGGTGTACATGTAAAGTCACCACAGGTTGGAGACGTGGTGTTTTTTGAAGGAACATATAATGTACAAGGAGCTTCCCATAGTGCTGTTTATATTGGTAACAATTTAATGATCCACTCGGGCGATGCAGGTGTAGGGGTTGCTCATTTCGACAACCCTTACTGGAAAAAACACTACATAGGTGCGAAATCATTTATAAAGTAATGAATAATTAAATTCATCGATTTAGTCATTTATATTAATTTGAATGATAGTATGTTTAATGACGACTTTTAGGGTCAGTGAGAGTGGAAAAGGAAAAATAATAAAAGGAATGTTGATAAAGTCATCTAGACGATACAATCTACAACGCATTTGTTCAGCATAATCTAGGTTAAAAATGGTTGTATTAAATTGTTGCATTTCAAGAGATTTAAAGATGAAAATTATTAAATTTTTCAACTGTATCAAGCAGTCTTAAAGGCTATAAAAGCAGGGTTAAACCTGCTTTTTCTTTTATTCATGTAATCTTTAGAGGAGACATGGCGTTCATTCTAATGAAAACCATGTTCTCCAAACCTAAACATATTTAGTTAACATAAACACTCTAACGGAACCCACGCAAAAAGAGAACCCTTCTGGGAGTAAGGGTTCGAAAGAGGTCTCAATTATGAGTTATGTAGCTTTTTATACATCCTTGATTTATCAACGTTTGGCCTCGGGCTGAGTGACAAATAGATGCATAAAAAGCGCACTCTTTATGCATATGCTTCACACCCAAAAAATAGCATTTTAAACCCCATTATGTTACACTTTAAGTCCAATAATTGTTCATCCCATATTGATGAACCCTTACTAAAGAGCAACCTCGCCATTGGTAGGCGAGGTTGCTCTTTTATTTTTTTTATTTTATCTAAAAGGTCAGTAAGATAAAAACATGAGGTAACAAGACATTTATGTGAGGTTAATGTTATACTATTGAAGCCCATTAATAATCCCCCTGAAATAAGTGCACCAGAGCAACATGTCAACTATACAAAAAACAAACAAACGACATTTTAAAGAACATGAAGAGTATTAATTAAAGTGTAAGGAAAAGAAATCTTTGGAGACGCTCATGAATTTATTGGTAAATCGAGAGTTTTTAATTACAGAGTTTTCTCAAGCGCGAATGATGAATTAGGTAAAGTGTAAATACTTTAGTCAAAATATCTTATTAACGCAATCTTTAAGGGTTAGTTATTATTGCTTCATAAAAAAGTACAATGTTTAAATTGGTTTTGCATATTTTAATGTTCTCCAATCGAAGTAATGCCCTCTGCGAATAAATCAAAGATGGGAGTTTTTAATTTAACATGAAAAAAGTTTCAATAGTGTTTTATATTTCAGTAGCCATATTGGCTCTTCTTGTTCTTGCGGGAGTTACAATGCCTGCAAAGCTTGAAGCTGTAACGAGTAGCCTACAAAATTCTATTACGAATGCATTTGGCTGGTACTACTTAATTATTGTAACGTTGTTTGTTATCGTTTGTTTGTATTTATTAGTAAGCCCGATTGGTCGGATTAAGCTTGGGAAACAGGAGGACAAGCCTGAGTTTTCACGCCCAACCTGGCTTGCCATGCTCTTTAGTGCAGGAATGGGGATTGGATTAGTGTTCTATGGTACAGCTGAACCAATTAGTCACTATGCAATTAGCTCTCCAACAGGGGAAACTGGGACAGATCAAGCAATGAAAGATGCGATGAGATTCACTTTCTTTCATTGGGGCATTCATGCGTGGGCGATATATGGGATTATAGCTCTTTCATTAGCTTACTTTACCTTTAGAAAAGGCGAACGTAGCTTGATTAGCGCTACATTAAAACCGATTATTGGAAAACATGCAGAGGGATTCGTAGGAAAAATAATTGATATTATTGCCGTTATTGCAACAGTTATTGGTGTAGCAACGACTCTTGGGTTTGGTGCTGTCCAAATTAACGGAGGATTATCTTATTTATTTAACGTTCCTTCAAATCTTACGAGTCAATTCCTTATTATTTTAGTTGTTACTGTTTTATTTATAGTTTCAGCATTAACAGGTTTAGGAAAAGGGATTAAAATTCTTAGTAATGCTAATATGATCCTTGCATTTGTACTTTTCCTATTAACGTTTATATTAGGTCCGACTCTGTTTACTTTAGATTTATTTACAGATACAATTGGCTCTTATCTGCAAAACTTAATTAATATGAGTTTTCGTATAGCTCCACTTAATGAAGAACATCGCAGCTGGATCAATGGATGGACCATCTTTTATTGGGCATGGTGGATTGCATGGTCTCCGTTCGTAGGAATCTTTATCGCTCGAGTATCCAGAGGAAGAACTATTCGCGAATTCGTCGTATGCGTGTTACTAATTCCTTCTCTTATCGGCTTTATCTGGTTCTCTACGTTTGGTAGTGCAGGAATGCTGCTCGAACATGATGGGATTGCTTCTATTTCAAAGTTAGCAACGGAAGAATCACTCTTTGGTGTGTTCGCAAACTATCCAATGGGAACAGTATTATCAATCTTAGCTATTATCCTTGTTGCCACTTTCTTCATTACTTCAGCTGACTCAGGAACTTATGTTTTAGGAATGATGACAACGGATGGTTCGCAAAATCCAAGTAATAGCGTAAAGGTTATCTGGGGCGTTTTACTTACAGCTATAGCTCTTGTTCTTCTTTATTCTGGAGGACTACAGGCACTACAAAACACCATGATTATTGCTGCTCTTCCTTTTTCAATAGTCATGATTTTAATGACAATTAGTCTTCTTAAGGCTCTTAACAAAGAAGCGAAAGAATTTGGAATTGGTAAGCTAAAGAAACAAAAATAAGAACCTTTTAAAAAGCCCATTGATTAATCAATGGGCTTTTTCGACCTATAGAAAGCATTACATTTTATTTAACCTGTATATGTCATATTTTTCACTTCAGAATCGTTTTTAAAGAACCATTTCATCATAGGCGGAGTAACAATCGTTGTAATTAAAACAACGACGACGATTATTGCAAACATATCTTGCGTCAATAATTTGGATTCAAGTCCTATAGCTGCAATGATTAGAGCTACTTCTCCTCGAGATACCATTGCCGAACCAATACCTAAGGAACTGTTCCAATTGAATCCAGCTAGTTTTGCTCCGATGGATGCACCTATTAGTTTAGTTAAGATAGCAACAACGCTTAAAAAAACGATTAATCCCATATTGTCCATAATGCCAGAAAACTGAGCAGTAACCCCAATAGACGTAAAAAAAACTGGAACAAAGATTGAATAACTAATGGTTTCAACCTTTTTAAATACTTCATGCTTAAATTTAGTTACGCTGATGACACCTGCTATATATGCACCAATTATTGCTGCAACGCCTGTATATTCGGCTAGGTAGGCGATGTTACTGCCTCTGTCAATTTTAAGAATGAACAACAATTTAAGAATTAAGGTACTGCTTTCCATCTAACAAATTACTTTGGGATGGAGGAATTTTTCTCTAGCTGTCATATGACGCTAGAGATATCAAAAAGCCAAGGCTTTCTTAGAAAACGCTTGGCTACTTGTCTATTTCTTCTCCTATTTGCATAAAAATGACTTTAGTTTAAAGGTATAAGAGGGCACTTCATTAGACACCTCTTATTTGGTTACAGTAGAGGCAGATTTTAAAGTAGAGCCACTCCGTGCATATGCACCAGCTTGTTCAAACTGTTTGTGATTAGGACGTACCCCTGTGTAAAGAACAAACTGCTCTAATGCTTGGATAGCGAAAACTTCTGCACCAGTAATGGTTTTCTTCCCCTTTTTATTTGCATAACGGATAAGAGGAGTTTCAGGAGGAAGCGCAACTACATCAAAGACTGTCTCAGCCTGATCAATCGCTTCTGGTGTGAATGAGAGGTCTTCGGATTCTGGACCACCTTCCATACCTATTGGTGTCACATTCACCAATAAGTCCGCACGTATAGATCCTAACTCTTCTTTCCACTCATAGCCATAGTTTTGTGCTAAGGTACGTCCTGCCACTTCATTTCTCGCAATGACAAAACCTGAATGAAACCCTGCGTCATGAAGAGCGCATAATACAGCTTTAGCCATACCTCCACTGCCGCGTAAAGCAAACACCGAATCGCGACTGACTTTGTGTTGATCAAGCAATTGGGAAACAGCTATATAGTCAGTGTTATAGGCTCGTAGTTTCCCGTTGTTATTAACAATTGTATTCACAGAATCGATGGCAGTTGCTGATTCATCTAATTCATCTAAAAACGGAATACAGGCTTCCTTATAAGGCATTGAAATAGCACATCCACGTATTCCTAATGAACGGATGCCTCCAATCGTTGCTTCCAAATCATTCGTTGTAAAAGCTTTGTACATAAAGCTCAAGTTTAATTCATTGTACAAATAGTTATGAAACCGAGTACCAAAATTTCCAGGTCGTTCTGCAAGGGACATACAAAGTTGAGTATCCTTATTAATTTCTACCTTCATCATTATTACCTCCATAAAATAGTATATTTTCATCTTTTATGTTAGTAGATTCTCTTCCTAATATCAGAGACTTTATGCTATCAGGAAACTGTTGAAGATATATAATCAAAGATTTAGAGTAGAAATTCCCCCTCTTTTATCTATTTGTTTAAGCATCAGTTCAGCTGTTTCTTCTGTAGTGACCAAGGCATTTAAATAACCGCCGTTTAGTGCACCGATAATGGCTAAAGCTTTCTCCGGAGACTCTGCAATGCCTACTGAGTATCTGGTTTTTTTTAGACGTTCTAAATCAATAGAAATCGTACGATCCGAAAGACTTGTATGTACTTGTTCACCATTTAATGTATAAAAATGAGAACAGATATCACCATATACATTTGCTGAGTTGAGTTCTTCGTAAAACTCTTCTCCATAAAAACCTTTCCACGTAGAGCTTCCTGAAAGGGAAGGGGAACCTACTCCAACTAAAGCAACTGTTACAGAATTCCAGTCTTGTTTTAGCGTTTGAAAATGAGCCGAATTTCTAATGTCTTCAGCCATTTGCTCATTCTCTGTTATAGCAGGAAAATCAATTAATTTTGATTTTGCATTAAATATTTCTGAGGCTTTGTAAACAATTGTATTGACGTGATATTTGCTTTCCAAGTTTCCAGAAGGTCCTCCTACTAGTGGAACAAATAACAAATTCTGTTCTTTATTTGTTCCTAGTTGGTCAACAGTTGCTGCTAATGAGCTTCCCCACGAGAAACCCACAATATCATTGTCCATAATAATACGCTTTAATAATTGCGCAGCGCTCTTACCAAGGGATGTTAACTTCGCTTGCAATGACTTGTCTTTTTCACAAGGAACCACAATTACTTCTTTTAATCCAAACCTATTCATTAGTTCTTGTTCGATGTCGAAATTTTTAGATAAATTGTAATCTATACTAACCTTAACAATACCTTCTTCTCTCATTTTCTTCAGCATCCTACTAATGGAAGTACGATTGATGCTCAATTCTTTCGCTATTTGGCTTTGTGTCATATCTTCTTCATAGTACATATGAGCAATTTTAATCATAAGTCGCACTTCTTCGTCCGTGTAAGTCAAAATTACACCTCCTTATATGCACATTTGTTCAAAGTTGAATAAATGTGCAATCATTAAACTGAATATACACCTATGCTATTTTAATGTCAATGATTGTAGCGAAAACTGCCTCAGTACTTCAATTTCCCCACAAAATATGAAGAAATAATTAGTTTAATTTATTTAGCGTTTCGACCTCTTTTTGAAAATCCCCAGTAAACTCATAGATTGCTGCTTCAGCTTTGTTATTTTGTGTGTAATTAGGTAAATTACAAAACGACAACAAAAAAAGCCCTGCGAATAAATACAGAGTTTTTTACAATGGTACTATTATTATTCATTATTTTATTATAATTAAAAGTAATATATTGTCGTATATTTCAGTTAACATGATGATTGTAAGAAGTGATAAAAGTTCGGAAAAGTATACATTTACGGACTTTTAGTTTATATAAGGAATTTATCATTTTCGGCGTTCGTTTAAGTTTTAAAACAAATTACGAACGTCTTCTGTTAAATATACACTTTTGCGAACGTTTTGATCAAAGTAAGAGGAAATTATACGGAAAAAATTGTATTTTCGCTTCTGGATTCTGTTATATAAACTTTATCGTCTAATATATTTAAAACCCCAGTAATCTAACTCGCTCTATTTTGTAATATAAACAATTACTTTTCCCTTTCTTATTATTCTCCTGAAAACTCTTGAATTAAAAATTGCCATTGGAACTAATTGTGGTCTCTTTTTGAAAAACATACACTTTTTAAACCTAACACACTATAAAATGATAATATATGGTATTGTAGTTACATATAACCACTACAAAAGTTTTAATATACCTCAAGAGTTTTGGATTAGATATATTCAGATTCTTGTAAAATATTGTAGTGAACAAGAACTATATATTTTAAAATGAAGAACTTGATAATTATTGAAGAAACAAATGTCTCAGGTGTAATGGATTTCTTTAGAGATTCCTTAATATTCCTCATCAAATAATCTACTTAGACAACTGAATCTTTAGTTTCTCCAGCGAATAAGTGCACCTTATTTTGTTTTATAATTTGCGTTTTTTAGGCATGATTTTTAAATAGGTTCTGTAAATTCACTGATGGCGCTTTTCTATACTGAATTAATTATTACAAAAAATGTAATCGTTTTTTTTACTATTATTTTGAAATTATAAATATGTATAAAATATTAGAAATTTAGGTTAAGGAATTCATATCTAAAGGAGGAACATTTTATGTTTATTGAAAAGTTAAATATAAAAAATTATAAGAAGTTAAAGAATGTAGTAATTTGTTTATCCCAAAAGCAAAATCTATTTATCGGTCCTAATAATAGTGGAAAAACTTCAGCTATCGAAATTCTAGTGAAATTTTTGACAAATAAAAGATCTTTTAATATTTACGATGTAACGATAAGTAATTGGAATAGACTGGACTATCTATTTAATTTATATTATTCCAAACGAAATCAAGGTGAACAGGCTATAGAATTAACAGAATTATATAGCAATATGATGCAACTACTTCCTACTTTAAAGGTCACTTTGAATGTAGAAGAAACAGAATTATATCATGTTAAATCTTTAATTCCATATTTAAACACAGAATGTACTAGAGTAGCTGTAACTTATACTTATGAACCTATTAATTTCGAAAAATTAATACTGGACTATAAAAATTTTCAACATTCAGTGCATAAATGGAAGCAGTATTCTTTAGAAAGTTATCAAGTAGCACCAGAAGATTTAGATGAAATAGCAGAAGATCATTGGCCAAGTAATTTCAAGTCTTTCTTGGCAACTGATAGCAGATTCAAAAAATATTTCATGATTAAGGCTTATATTTCTAATCCAGATATTGAGGATGGTGATATTTATGACGAATCAACTAGTTTAACTACAAACCCTTTAAAAAATATTGTTAAAGTTAGTGTAATTGGTGCACAAAGAGGATTAATAGATTCTAATGAGGATGGAGATACTATTGATGGAACAAAAGTTAACATAGATAATACAAGGAAATTATCTAAACTATTTTCCAATTATTATAGTGATTATTTGAATCCAATTAATAAGTATTCAGAGAAAGACTATGAAATTTTAAATGCTGTAACAAATTCTAAAAAAGCTTTTAAACAACATTTAGAAGAAAGTATTAAGCCTATCCAAAAGAAGATGGGTGAATTAGGATATCCAGGATTCGGTAGCCCTTCAATTACTGTACGTCCGCATATAAATTTATCAGATTCCATTAAGGGAGAGGCCAGTCTTTTATTAAATACAAATAAAGATGGTATTAATAATGAACAATATTTTTTGCCTGAGCACAACAATGGCTTAGGGTATCAAAATTTAATTGCAATGTTTTTTAAATTGAATATCTTTAAGCAAGAAAGGCTAGCCTTTGGTGGTGAAGGTGAAGAAATTATCGAGCCACTTCACTTAGTATTAATAGAAGAACCAGAAGCACATCTACACGCTCAAGCTCAAAAAGTATTTATTGATAAAGCATATGAATTAGTTAAAGTATCGTCAAAAGAGACCGGAGTCGAAGTGTCTCTTGTTACTCAGTTACTTATTAGCACCCATTCAAGCCATATTACATATAAGGCTGATATTGATGAATTAATTTATTTTAACAGACAATTAAAAGAGGATGTTTTTTCTTCTGAAGTAGTAAGTTTGAGGGACGTTCATTTGGATCCCATAACAAGCTTTAGTGAGGAAGGTGAGCGATTAAAAGGGCTGTCCAATAGAAGGTTCGTTCAAAAGTATTTACAATTATATGAGCATGATTTGTTTTTTGCCGATGGGGTTATTCTAATTGAAGGTGTGTCTGAGAGAATATTATTACCAGAACTAATTAGGCAACATACCAGCAGTTTAACAAGTCGCTATATAACGATATTGGAAGTTGGGGGAGCATATGCTAATAGATTTATACCTTTTTTAAAGTTAATAAATCGACCTACATTAATTATTACAGATATAGACTCTGTAAAAATGACTGGAGGAAAAACTCATATAGATATAAGTAATGAAGAATTAAAGTCCTCTAATGCCACTATTAACAATTGGTTTATGAAAACTAAGGTTGAACGAAAATTGCATAAAAGATACGCAACAAATAAGAGAGTGTCTGAATCGATTTTAGATGACAAATTAATTCATCAGCTTATTGATAAAGGTGAAAAGGATAAGGTAGATGGTCCTATTCGTTTAGCATATCAATATGAAAAATATAGTGAGAACGTCTATGCTAGAACTTTTGAAGATGCTGTAGCGCTTGAAAACTTCGAATTGTTTAGTCAGTTAAATGTTGAGGATAATAGCTTCAGTAATCTTATTTTAAATATTAGTGCGTTATTTAAGGAGATAGGAGATGTAAGTAAAGTAAATAATCAACATTCAGAAAAATTATTTGGATTTATTAATGATAAGAATGTAAAATCGGAATTTGCTTTAGATTTACTCTTTATCGATGAGGATAAACCTTTAAAATGTCCACAATATATTTTAGAAGGATTATTGTGGTTAGAGAATCAACTTGCAAACAAAACTGAAGGGGACAAAAAGGGAGAAGAAGATAAAACTGAAGGGGAAGATATACATGCAACTGTACAATACCAAAGATGATCATATTGATGATTTACTTAAGTCGTATGCTTCTTTAACTAATCCTAAAAGTTTCTTCTTAAATGCGGGCGCAGGTGCAGGTAAAACACGTTCTTTGGTAAATCTACTGATTAATATAACTAATAATAGTGGTGCTTACCTGAAGAAAACTAATAAAAAAATCGCTGTTATAACATATACAAAAGTCGCTAGTGAAGAGATAATATCTAGGGTTCCTGAAAATACATTATTTGACATTTCAACAATTCATAGCTATGTATGGAGCTTGATAAAGGGATACAACAGTAATATTAAAGAATCATTGCTTCATTTTTGTAATACAGAAATAACAGCATATGAAGTAGAAGGAAAATTGACCAAAAGTAAACAAGCAAAATTGAATGTCCTTTATGCAAAAAGAGAGGAAATTGGAGGGAGAAAAATCTTTAACTATTCTCCGGATAGCTCAGCAAACGAAAAAGGGTCTTTAACTCATTCCGAAGTATTAAAAATATTTAGTTATTTATTAGAGACAAACCTATTATTTAGAAAGCTTGTTTGTTATAAATATCCTGTTATATTGATTGATGAGTGTCAGGATACAAATAAAGAGGTATTAGATTCATTTTTAAGATTAAATAGGGAAAACAAAATATGTTTGGGTCTTTTTGGTGACATAATGCAAAGAGTTTACCTAGATGGAAAGGCTGATTTAATTCAATCACTAAACGGATTAGAAATGCCAGAAAAAAAGGTAAATTGGAGAAGTCACGAAAGAATAATAAAGTTTACGAATAACCTCAGAAAAAATATTGATAGCTTAGAACAAGAAGTTTGTTCTGAAGATAAAAAAGATAAAGGATTAATTCGAATATGCCTTATTAATCATGATGCGAACCGGGATACTGTTGAACAAAATGTACTATTAAATATTAGAGAACAAATTTCATGTGAAAATATAGATACTGAGTACAATCCCTATAAATTAGTATTAGAGCATAGATTAGCATCAGAGAGGAATAATTTTTTAAACTTATACGATGCATTTAAGTCTTCTAAAGACACAGCCAATGCAATTGATGGAGTTTCAAAAGAACACACATTTTTTAAGCAAATAGTAATACCATTGTATGAGGCTTGGAAAGAAGATAACAATTTTAATTTGAATCGATTGCTAAATACACACAGTTATAGATTTGAAGAATTAAAAGAAAACAACAGCGATTCCTTTAAAATATTAAAGGATATAGGAAAAGATTTTCAAAAGATATTAGAAGCATTTAATGACGACGTTACTGTGGGCAACATATGTGAAAGATTCCTTGAATCAAATTTATTTGAAGTTCCACCAAAATTAAAAAATGATTTCCAAGAAGAAACAGGCTGGAATACTGCTTTCGAAGTCAAGTTTATAGAGTTGGTTAATTTTTATAAATATATTAATGGAATTTCACATATTGTTACGCAGCAAGGTTCAAAAGGATTGGAATATAACCATGTTCAAGTCATAATCGATGATTTTAGTGCTAAGGGTCGTTTATTTAGCTATGAAAAATTGTTTGGTGTAAAAGAGAAATCAAGAACAGATATAGATAATGAAAATAAAGGTAAAGAGACAACTTTAAATAAAACAAATCGCTTATTTTATGTAGCATGTAGTCGAGCGATTAAATCGTTAGTATTGATTATCTATACATCTGACCAGCAAAAAGTGAAAGATTTTTTTATAAACAATGAATTTGTAAGTGAGGAAGAAATTTTATTTTTATAATCTTTGAACACACTAAAATTACTTTCTTAAGCGTTTAAAAACTCTAAGTGAACTTCTTTCTTCTAGTGGTTATTCATTTGTTTTATTTAAAATCTACTTCCTATAATCAAACTTATGGTAACTAAACTAGAAAATAAAAAGCCTGGATCTCCTTAGATACAGGCTTTTTCCCAACTCTGTTGTTTAAGTAGAAAAAAGTACTTACTTTAAATTCAAGGTTACTTTCTTATTTAGATATGGAGATGTAAAAGTTACTGTTTGTTCATTTCCCCATTGTGCATCATGAGCTCCTAAAACATTTAAATCGCTCATATCCGTATTTCGAGTCATAACATGAAGAGGTTCTTGATTTATTCGTTTTTTCACCAAAGGGAATTCCGTTTGTTTATAAAAATCATAGTAATGATTAGTTTCTCCAAGACTCCAATTAGAATAACTAATAATAAGTTTTTGGTTATTCTTAGGGGAACTTAGATCATAATAGTCAACTTTATTAGTATAAAAGAACGTGAACCACCCAACGATTGCTATAGGTACAATAAAAAACGGCCCAATTACTCCCCAAAACACTTTAGACTCTTTTGTTTTGCTAACGGTTATAAGGACTATGTATAAATAGATAAAGTGTAGAACAAATATCAGAAAATATATCGAAACCTGTGAAGAGAAAACGTATAGGCTCTTTAGTGCTAAAAGATAAAAGAATAGATCTATAGAAAGAAGGATGATAGCTAACATTTTTAGTATACTCTTATTATTTTTATACTTCATTGACTACGAACCCTCCTCCTTTTAATTTAGAAATGTTAAATATCGCTGCTATTAATATCAAGTGAGTAGCTACGAGGTATATAATTTTGGACTTTTCCAGGTGAGTTAAATAGATCACTCTTACTGAATATCGTAAATCCAACCTCTTCCACATCCACAAATGTATCGACTTTATCTATATCGACATTTTTAAATTCTATAGGTTTATTCCATTGTCTCGAAGGAATTAAATCCTGCTCTACAATACCTTCTCCGTAGAAAATGAATATACTCAGTCCATTATTAACTAATTCTTCTGCTAATCCACTAACATGGCTCAATTTTTCTTCAGAATCAACTTTAATAATAGCACCATCTAATGAATGCTCATAAAAAGGAATTTTATTTTTAATCAATGTTTCTTTTCCATGTCCACAGAGCATTGAGTCTAAAACAAAAAAAACAGGCAAACCAAACATTTTTCGAACTAAAGAGATGATCAGATCATGATTAATGTCCCTAATCCCTACAGTAATAGATACAAATTTATCTTCTGGAAAGTCAAAACTATCAATTATACTTTGGTCTGAATATTGCACAAGATATTCTTTTTTCAACATTTATCCCCCTTTAGGGTTTAGTCTTTTTGAACTCTTACTATTACGTTATGTAGTAGTTACTTCTGTTAATGTAACAATAAATTCTATGCAAGTGATAGCAATAATCGGGAAAAATTTAGAATTTTTATTGGATAAAGAACGTTTGTTCGTATATAATAGAGAACAAACGTTCTTTATCTAAGGAGTTCTTTCAATGGATTATGCCCAGCTACCAAACAGAGTCATTATATGCATCGACATGAAAGCATTTTTTGCTTCAGTTTCTTCTGTCATACGGGGGTTAGATCCGCTGAAAACAAAGCTTGCGGTGGTAGGAGATATCAAACGGTCTGGATCGGTTGTGTTAGCTGCCACACCTTTATTAAAGAAAAAAGGAATCAAAACAGGAAGTCGTCTTTTTGACATCCCTAAAAGGAAAGATATCCATGTGGTGAATCCATCTATGGAAAGGTATATCAAGGCTTCGAACTATATTTCTAGTTTGGTGTTACAGTATGTGGCTCCTGAAGACTTTCATGCGTATAGCATTGATGAGTTGTTTATTGATGCGACAGCTTCGTTGCATTTGTTCGCTAAAACACCAGAAGAATTAGCTCATAAAATCATCAACGAGATTTACCGTAAGACACGGCTGACAGCTGCCGCAGGCATCGGTCCCAATCTCTTACTGGCAAAAGTGAGCTTAGATCATGAGGCTAAGAATAGCCCAACAGGAGTTGCGTATTGGCGATATGAGGATATTCCCTTTAAACTGTGGTCCATTCATCCGATGAAGGATTTCTGGGGAATTTCGTCTGCTACGGAAAAACGCTTGAATCGTCTGGACATTTACTCTATAAAAGAACTCGCTCTTTCTTCCAAAGAGATGTTACAAAAAGAATTTGGCATTCTGGGTGAAGAGTTGCATCAACACGCGAATGGGATTGATTACAGTCGCATTTCTGATGTGTACATTCCTAGCTCTCGTTCATTTGGAAAAAGTCAGATTCTATTCCATGATTATATAAACCGAAAAGAAGTGGAGTTATTGCTGTTGGAGCTATTGGACGATATCTGTTTTCGTTTGCGGATGCATCAAGTCGTGGCCCAAACTATTCATCTATCGATTGGCTACAGCAAGCAAACAAGCGGAGGGTTCTCAAGACAAAAGAAAATGGGGCGAGCTTCGAACTTAAGCGAAGATATCTTTCCGTATTGTTTAACAATCTTACATACATATGATAGCGGAATGCCGATTCGCTCCATTGGTATTTCTTTATCGAACACACGCATTCAAGAAGAAGAACAAATGAGCTTATTTGAGGATATTGATCAGCGGGAAAGAGCCTATGCACTTGCAAAAACGATTGATGACATTCGTCTTCGTTATGGAAAGAATAGCGTTCTACGGGCCTCAAGCTATCTCGAGCATTCAACAGCTCGTTATCGAAACGGCCTTCTAGGAGGTCATAAAGCATAAAGGAGGAAGCTGCTATGCAGAACAGAGGAATGAAAAAATGGCGACCGTTCGCCACTATGCCAGAGCAATACAAAGGATTACAGGAAATTATAAAAAAACAAGCAGAAATACCACAACCTTTTTTAACAGAAGATCAAATGGAACAGATTAATTTCACTTTGATTGAAGCGCTTCATACACATAAAAAAGTGTACCTGACGTATTACAAGCATGGGCAGTGTATAACAGAAACAGGAGTTATTCAGTTTGTTGATTCTCTAGGAGGATTATTTGTTTTTATAGATGAGGGGGGTAACCAGGCGAATAAAATGAGGTTAAGCGAGCTAATTGATGTTCGTTTCATGTAGTAGAAAGTAATAAAACAGTTTATTTACATAAGATTCCCATACATAATTAGTATAAGCTTAAAAAGTACAGGATCATTTTCATAGATTCATTTAGTAATGTTATATAAGGAGGCCTTTAAAATGAAGCAGGTTTGGCATGAATTTGAACAGTGGTTGAGAATAAATCGGCCAGAAGCAGTAGGAACACTTAACGAAGCAGCTGCTGAATCAGAAATTGCAGCGGTTGAACAAAAGATGGGACTAACCTTCCCCCAAAACCTTAAAGACTGGTTAATGATACATAATGGACAGAGCGATGAGTATATAGGAGTTATTGAAAATTATACTCTATTACCTCTAGAGGAGATTCTGTATACGTGGCAAACCTTAAAAGAGCTTTTAGACGGAGGAGAATTTGAAGATTTTCCAGAAGTAGAACCTGTTGGACCAGTGAAAAAAGAATTGTGGTGGAACCCGCGTTGGATTTCGATTGCCACGAATGGGGGAGGAGATGATATTTGTATAGACTTGGATCCTGATGAAGGAGGAAAAGTCGGCCAAATTATCACCTTTTGGCACGATTGGGAACAGCGCGAAGTAATAGCAGACAGCTTAGATGAATGGGTAATGGCCACGATAAATCATACAGATCATTAAAGGGGAGAAGCAAATGATAAAGCCGGATATAGAGAAAATCTATAAAATTCTTAAAGCACTTCCAGGTACGTCGGTGAAAGTAGAATTTGAAGATGAAGTGGGAGAAATTCTTTCTACTCCTTATTATATCTATCTTAAAAGCGAGTTTTTAGATGGACAATTAGGCTATAGAGAAGATCTAGAAGCCAATTCCCTTATAGGGAATCAAGAAGGAGATTGGCAAGAAAGCTGGTTTGTCATAGGGTATGATGAAGAAATCGGCGGTGACCCGCTTTTTATTGATATAGCGAATGAAGATTATCCAGTTTTTACAGCTGAACATGGTATGGGTGAATGGGACGCTTTAGAAATGTATGATTCTCTAGAAGAGTTTGTAGAAGATGTTACTTAATTATGGCTTCGTTAAAAGATTTTGATAAGAGTACGGACATAAGAGGATAGATAGTAGTTTAATATCTACCTAGCTGTCCTCTTTTGTAGTACCTATTAAACTTAGAAAGAATGTAGAGAAAGGAAGGTCCTGATGGTAGGAATCGATTTCTATATCGTTAATAATGAGAAAGAAGCAGCTTCTTCTACTAAATGTGTAAAATTTGAGGAAAGAGTACAAGACTATCTGTTAGCGAGAGAATCCAAGGGTCCATTTGAATTATTGACGGGGTTAGATCAGTATGGTGACAAGTTATTTTCTGTACAAGAAATAAAGCAATTAGTAAAGATATGTGAAGCATTACAGACTACCTGTAGACAACCAACGGAGATAAACCTGAATACGAGAGCTTTTGCTGAAGCATTAAAGAATCTTTGCTTAGAAGCACTGAAGCTAAATAAATTAGTATTTGCAGCTGGTGATTGATGTAGAATTAAATGAAATCCATGTTGTGGTTTCGTCGCTTCGATAATATGAATGAATAAATTCAAAGGGGAAACGTCTTGAAAAAAACAGTTCTAAATAAAAATAAAACACTTATAGAGTTAGGGTATGAGTTTCTAGTCGTTTGTCCACATTGTGCTTCTTGCGCCAAAGTCATAGCTTTAGATAACCCGAGTCCTTATATCGCTCACGTCAGAAGAAGGTTTATTTGTACTGCTTGCGGAGTCATAAAAAACAAAGTTATAAAAGCAAACGGTTATGGACAAGCAAGGGTCTCGTACGAACCTAAAGTGAATTATGAAGTGATTTTAGCCAAAAATCCCTGCGACTGGTATTTTCGACTTCCACTCTACTTACAAATCGCATGCAGTGGAAACACCTTATGGGCATTAAACCTAGAACATTTAAATTATATCGAAAGCTATATAGAAGCTGAACTTAGGGAATCACATCCCTATTATTTAAGTGTCGAGAGTCGACTTCCAAAGTGGATGAAGCTTGCTAAAAATAGGAATGAAGTATTAAGAGCCATTCAGAAACTAAAGGTGAAGAATTATTAGATGCTTTTGCTGATTCATTATAATTGGACATATATCTTTCTAATCAGCTTATAAATTAAGCTAAAGAATTCTGCAGCTGAAGGTAACTTCTAAATAGCCTAAGTATGGGAAGTGAAGACTATGTATCAAACTATAAAGATTAATAATTGGATTTTAGAAATTGATGTTGAAGAAACAAAAAAACAGTATTTGAAGAAGTGGGATTTGTGCGATTGTCTATATTGTCTAAACTTCTATGAAGCTATGAAGTCACGATCAGAGATAGAGCTTCAGTTTTTTTACCAACTAGGTATTAATCCTTCTCAATGTAATCACTTATCACATTTTGATCCTCAAGAAAATGGGCTACACTTCTATATTGGCTGTTATCATCTTGTAGGTAAGGTATCTCTTCAAACGCCTCTTGAAATTATAAATTCAGATGATGCAATCCAAATAAGTAATAATTTACATATTGGCTTTTCTAAAAATTTGGAATTTGTCCCTGGTGGATTTGCCAGACCCGTACTTCAACTGAATTTTGAGATAGAAGTCACTTGGGTACTTGCTGAAGAACCGAGTTAACGTGCTTTTATATTTTAACTACCGCTTTAAAGTATGTTTTGAAAATGCTAAAGCAGGGATAGAAAAAAAGCTACAGTCAAGAGTAAAAGAGGTAGTATACAAAGACGCACTATTCTTTAGTAAACAAAGAATAGTTGAATAAACACATGTGCTGCTTAAATAAATATGCTGTAAAAAAGCACTCACAAGAGTGCTTTTTACTTTGCCTTAAGAAATGATTTTACAAACAATCATGATACATATGGGTATTTCTACACTCGCTGTGCACAAAAAACTGGAAAAAATTCTCTTCGTTCATTTATAATAATAGAGAACTATGTCGAATCCTAAATATTGGAGAGATTGCTATATGAGAAGAATACTTCCTTTTATAATTTTTACCATTTATTGCATTCCATATGTTTATCTATCTATACGAGAAGATTTTGAAGATGATTCAAAAATAAACTATATAATCATGGCCATGGTTACAGTCGTACTATCTTATCTAAGCGGGCTGATTAGAGCAGATTTGTCACTTATTTTAGGAAATATCGTTTCTTTTAGTACTTCATATTTTTATAACGCGTTAAGACTTCCTGATCCAAAATGGGAAAAATACTTTTCGCCTGTTACTTCGGTTGAGCAAATCGTACTCATAAGCCTTGCGGCGCTTGTACTGCAGATGATTGTTTATACAGTTGCTAGAAAGCGAGCGAAGAGATACATTCGTAACGCTATGGTTTCAAAATAGCAAAAAAGAGAGTTAGTCATTTGATGGGCCAGACTCTTCAGATGACTAGCTGAAAGAAGGGGTAAAAAGAAATTCATTCTGTATGAGAAGATAAAGCGATTAAAAACATTGAAAAAAATTCTCTTGCAGTCAAACGAGGAGGGAAGAATAGAAGCGTTATTAGGCATATACTTACCTGCTTTAAACAGGATACGAATCAATTAGGTAAGCTATTTATTACAACTTTTAAATATGTAACCGCAAACAAAAAGGTATGTATTTCTCTTCCTACTTTAATTATACCACATAAAAAAATGCCGATATAGACTGTTTATTCTCATTTACTGCTGGTAAAATCAATAAAACATTACCGGTTAGGAGAGATGTTGAATGAACTCTTTAGTTCTTAGCTTTCAAGAAATAAAAGATACACAGCTTTCACTTGTTGGAGGAAAAGCTTTAAATTTAGGCGCGTTATCAAAAATTCAAGGAATACAAGTACCGGAAGGATTTTGTGTGACAGCGGCCGGGTATCAAAAAGCTCTTGAACAAAATGAAACGTTTCAAGCGTTACTGAACCAGCTGACGATGCTAAATGCTGATGATCGAGATCAAATTGGTGAAATCAGCGAAAAAATTCGCCAAATCATTATGGAAATAAAAATTCCTTCTGACGTTGTAAAAGCAGTTATTCATTCTCTCTCTCAGTTTGGGGAAGAGCATGCTTATGCCGTTCGTTCAAGTGCGACAGCTGAAGATCTGCCACATGCTTCTTTTGCTGGTCAGCATGACACCTATTTAAATATCAGAGGCAAAGAAGCCATCCTTGAGCACATTAGCAAATGCTGGGCTTCCCTGTTTACAAATCGCGCGGTAACCTACCGTATAAAAAATGGATTTGACCATAGTCAAGTGCACGCATCGGTTATTGTTCAACGAATGGTTTTCCCGCAGGCTTCAGGTATTTTATTTACAGCTGACCCAGTCACTTCTAACCGAAAGCTGCTATCCATTGATGCAGGATTCGGACTTGGAGAAGCGCTGGTGTCTGGTTTGGTATCTGCCGATTGCTATAAAGTACAAGAAGGAGAAATCGTTGATAAAAAAATAGCAGCTAAAAAGGTAGCTATCTACGGATTAAAAGAAGGTGGAACAGAAACCAAGGAAGTTCATTTTGATCTGCAAAAAACGCAAGCGCTCACTGACTCTCAAATTTTACAATTAGAACGCGTTGGAAGACAGCTTGAAGCTTATTTTGATTGTCCTCAAGATATTGAATGGTGCTTGGCTGATGATACATTTTATATTGTCCAAAGTCGTCCAATCACTACTTTATATCCAATTCCAGAAGCAGCTGATCAAGAAAATCACGTGTATGTATCTGTTGGACACCAACAAATGATGACCGATGCCATGAAACCACTGGGATTGTCTTTTTTTCTGTTAACGACTAATGCACCGATGCGTACAGCCGGTGGAAGGTTGTTCGTTGATGTCACCCCTATGCTGGCTTCACCTGACAGCAGAAAAATGATGTTAGGTGCCATGGGACAGCATGATCCGCTCATGAAAGACGCACTTACAAGCATAATAGAGCGAGGAGATTTCATAAAATCTTTATCTAATGATCAAAGTTCCGGTAAAAGCAATGAAAGCGTGCCGCCTACGAAGCCTAAGGTACAAATCGAAAACGACTTTACGATCGTTTCTGACTTGATCAAGAAGAATCAAGCATCAATAGAAGAGCTGAAGCAAACCATCCAAACGAAGTCAGGGCCGGAATTAGTCGATTTTATTTCAGAAGATATCGGGATATTAAAGAAGATTTTATTTGATCCACAAAGTACAGCTGTGTTTATGGCCGCTATGGATGCTTCATCATGGATTAATGAAAAAATGGAGACATGGTTAGGTGAAAAAAACGCAGCAGATACGCTTTCTCAATCTGTCCCAAACAATATTACTTCAGAAATGGGTCTGGCGCTATTGGATGTCGCAGATGTAATTCGTCCTTATCCAGAAGTCATGCATTATTTAAAACATGTAAAAGATGATAACTTTTTAGAAAACCTGGTTAAGTTAGAAGGCGGACAGGAAACCCGAGACGCTATCTATGATTATCTCAGCAAATACGGAATGCGATGTCCCGGCGAAATCGATATTACGAAAACTCGGTGGAGCGAAAAGCCAGCTGCACTTATCCCTGTGATTCTTGGTAATATTAAAAACTTTGAGGCTAACGCCAGCAAACAAAAATTTGAAAAAGGTTTGCAGGAAGCCTTTAAAAAAGAGAAAGAGCTATTAAGTCGATTAAAGCAATTGCCCGATGGCGAACAAAAAGCAAAAGAAACAAAAGAAAGAATTGATCTCCTCCGAAATTTTATCGGTTATCGTGAATATCCCAAATACGGGATGATTAACCGTTATTTTGTTTATAAGCAGGCTCTCCTGAAAGAAGCCGCTCTGCTAGTAAAAGCCGGCGTTATTGATGAATCAGAAGATATATACTATGTGACGTTTGAAGAACTTCAAGAAGTTGTGCGCACACATAAACTGGATTACCAAATCATCAGTAAACGAAAAGAAGAGTACAAATTATATGAAAAGCTAACGCCTCCGCGTGTGATTACGTCTCAAGGTGAAATTATTACAGGTGCGTACAAACGAGAAAACCTTCCGTCCCAAGCAATTGTAGGTTTACCGGTTTCTTCCGGAGTGATAGAAGGGCGAGCGCGCGTCATTTTAAACATGGAAGTGACTAATCTATCAGATGGAGATATATTAGTCACTTCCTTTACCGACCCTAGCTGGACCCCGTTATTCGTAGGGATAAAGGGGCTTGTTACGGAAGTTGGGGGACTGATGACTCACGGCGCAGTCATTGCCCGCGAATACGGATTGCCAGCGGTTGTCGGAGTAGAGAATGCTACTCGGCTAATAAAAGACGGTCAGCGAATTCGCGTACATGGAACAGAAGGGTATATTGAAATACTGTAAAAGCCAAAAATACTTGCACTATTTTATCTAATTAATAGATGAAGATTTGTCTAGATTTCTTTGCGCATCTTCAGTTCATACAAAAAGGCAGGCCGCAATGGCCTGCCTTTTTTATATTGGTAACAAAGTAGATTGAAACGTCAAATGCTGACTTTTTTCGTAGCTGTCTGCTGCACATGCTCCATAAACAGTTTAAACAAGTTCAGCATTGAAATATGTTCTTTTGCCATCATTTCTGGATGCCACTGGACGCCGACTACAAATTGATTTCCTTGTTTTTCAATGGCTTCAATGACTCCGTCTTTTGCCCATGCGGAAACTTCAAAGCCTGGCGCTACGTCTTTAATCGCTTGATGGTGAAATGAATTAATAAGAGCTTGATTACCGTAAAGGTCATGTAGGCGTGTTCCGTCTTTAATCATGATGGAATGAGAAGGGTCGCTTGTATTGTCGTATTGGTCATGTTTGATAAATGACTCTTTAATGTCTGACATGTCTTGATAAAGCGTGCCGCCGTAAGCAACGTTTAAAATTTGTAAACCGCGGCAAATCGCTAATACCGGCTTTCCTTGATCAACCACATGCTTTAACAATAGCTGTTCAGACTGATCTCGTGCTAAAAAAGGGGAACCTGTTTTGGTTGTCGGTTCTTCTCCGTATAAAAGGGGATTAACGTCTTGTCCACCTGATAAAATCAACCCGTCTATACTTTCTGCCTGCGCTTTAATCATTTCTTCATCTTCTAGTACTGGCAAGATAAAAGGAACTCCGCCGCTTAGCGCTGTTGATTCGATATAGTCGTTATTCACATACGCTCGCTTATAGCCTGGAAAGCGTCCTCCTTGATCCACAATAATGCTTCCTGATATACCAATTAAAAATCCCACTGTTGTTTTCTCCTTTTTTGTTAAATTACCATTTCTTAAGATGTTTTTTCTTTTTTACTGCGTTGATAAAGTGTTTTCAATCGCTTGCTTTATAAGAAATAAATGGTTCTTTTATTCAACTATTATACATATATACCATATTTATTTAATAGAAAATGGTATAATAGCCTCTGTATGTTAAAAATACTAATTGCCAAAGGTAGAAGGTAGTGCTACAATTGTTCACATTCCTACTATTCTTCTTATTATAGTCGGATTAAAATTTTATACAAGGAAATAGGAGTGATTTTAGTGAAAAGGACTTATTTACTTTTCATCTCTCTTTTAACCATTGTCCTCATGGTAGCAGGGTGCAGTGGTAACGCAAGTAAAAATACTTCAAGTGAAAAAGAAGGAAAAGAAGGCGGAACGCTAAACGTCGCGTCTCAAAGTGAGCCAGCAACGCTAGATGCTCAAATCACTGGGGACTCAGATGTGAAAGATGCAACGCGCAGTATCTATGAAGGGTTAATGATTTTAGACGACAAAGGAAATCCTAAGCCTGACTTAGCGTCTAAAGTAGATATTAGCGATGATAAAAAAACATACACGTTCCAATTAAGAAAAGGAGTTAAATTCCATAACGGTAAAGAAATGACTGCAGATGACGTTGTCGCTTCTATTAACCGCTGGATTAAGCTATCATCCCTTGGGAAAACAAACTTCTCTGGTGCTGAAATGACAAAAACCGGTGATTATACGGTAGAGCTTCATTTACCATCACCAAATGTTAACACGCTATCTTTATTAGCTGATCCAATCCCCGCAGCAGCTATTTTACCAAAAGAAGTGGTTGACAATGCATCTGATGAAGGGATCAAAGACTACATAGGAACAGGTCCATATAAAGTAAAAGAGTGGAAGAAAAATCAATATCTTTTATTAGAAAAATTTAAAGATTATTCTTCGAAAGGCCGCGAAGTTAAGAAAACTCCTCACGTCGATGAAATTAAGATTAGTTTCGTAAGCGATGAGTCAACTAGGATTTCTGGTATTACAACCGGACAATTTGACGTTGCGCTATCTGTATCAAGCGATAATGCCAAACAAGTTGAAGGCAGTCAAAATGCAAAAGTAGAAACATCACCAGGCGGATTTATGGGACTTTTCTACAACGCAGATAAAGGCGTCTTTAAAGACATCAATGCGCGAAAAGCAGTTAACGCAGCTCTTAACTCAAAAGATATCTTAGACAGTTCTTACGGAAGCTCAGATTATTACAAGCTTTCTTCATCCATTGTGAACAAAGAGTATCCAAACTACTACAGTACAGCTGGAAAAGAAGAATATAACCAGCATGATAAGAAAAAAGCAAAAGAATATTTGAAGAAATCTGGTTATAACGGAGAAGAAATTCGCTTAATGGCGTCTCGTGATTACCAAGATCAATACAATACAGCTGTTGTGGTTCAACAAGAATTAAAAGACATTGGTATGAATGTAAAATTAGAAGTATACGACTGGGCGACATTCAGCGATAAAATGAGTGATACAAACCAATGGGACATCTATCCTGTTGACTGGAATGCTCGTTCTACCATCTTCCAAGGATTCTGGACGACAAAAGGTACATCAGTTGAAAAATCAATGGACTACTTAAACAAAATTAAAGCTGCTCCTTCTGTTAAAGAAGCTCGCGGTGACATTGATGCCATCCAGCAATACGTATGGGACGAGCTTCCGTTCACACTTATTGGTCATAAAGTGAACATCAATGCCGTTTCTAACAATTCAAAAGGCTATGAGTATAATTTAGGTCCAATTTTCTACAATATGAGTTTAACAAAATAATATCTTATTATTCTAGTAAACAGAGGGCTTATGCTCTCTGTTTTAGAAAGGAGTTTACGATGGGAGCTTATACACTTAAGAGACTTTTTGCACTAATTCCTGTTTTATTCATTGTATCTATTGTTGTGTTCTTAATTACACGCTTAACGCCTGGGAGTCCCGCAGCAATCATTTTAGGACAAGGCGCAAGTCCGGAACAAATTGCAGCGCTAAGCAAAGAAATGGGATTGGATGAGCCTGTTGTCAATCAATACTTTATCTGGCTATCTAACATCTTTCACGGAGATTTTGGTTATTCCTACTTTTTAAATAAACCTGTGCTCGGGGCAATTTGGGATAACGTAGGTCCTACGGTTTCTCTAGCTATACTTGCGCAAATTTTTGGCGTGGTGTTTGCTTTACTATTTGGTATATATGCAGCTAAACATAAAGGAACGATTCGTGATGAAAGCATTATGGGAGCCAGCCTTTTAGGTATCTCTATTCCTAGCTTTCTTCTCGGTTCATTCCTTATTTTGCTTTTTGCTGTACAGCTTCGAATTTTCCCTGTTTCAGGATACGTTCCGTTAAATGCCGGATTATTTGAATACTTAAAGTATTTAGTTTTACCAACGATTACGCTTGGAGCGATTCAAGCTGCATTAATTACGCGTATGACGCGTTCATCTTTACTCGATACCATTTCTGAAAACTTTGTTAAAACGGCAAAAGCAAAAGGATTAAATGGACGCACAATTATGCTTAAGCATACGCTGCGCGTGAGTTTTTTACCGATTTTAACAGTTATCGGAGAATCATTTGCGGGACTTGTGACCGGAGCGGCAGTAACAGAATCATTATTTAACATCCCGGGATTAGGTCAGCTGATTGTTTCATCAATTGAACGCCGAGATTACGCGCTTATTCAAGGAGCTGTACTTTTAATTACGGTTGCTTACGTGGTCATCAATTTAGTTGTTGATTTGCTGTATGCCGTGATCGATCCGCGTGTACGCAATTCTTATCATGATTAAAGGAGGGTGATGAATGTGAACGCACAACAAAATACAGAGACCATTTCAGTAACTTCAAAGAAAAAAAGAAACCCAGCGGCAGCGCGTTTCTTCTCAAATCGTTTGCTAGTAAGAGGAGCGATACTTATTTTATTATCTATTTTGATTGCTGTTTTTGCTCCGCTCATTTCTCCTTTTGGCAGTTTACAAATCGACCCTGCAAATCGATTAGCACCGCCGTCAAGCACGCACTGGTTTGGAACGGATAACTTTGGGCGAGATGTATTTAGTCGGACAATGTACGGCGTCAGAATATCGTTAATGATTGGAGCCGCAGTAACGATTATTGCTACTGTACTTGGTTTAATCGTTGGACTTTTATCTTCTTATTATAAAATTCTTGATTATATTTTAATGAGAATTTGTGACGGCTTGTTTGCTTTCCCGTCTATTTTACTAGCAATTGCCATCATGTCTGCTTTAGGACCTAAAACAAGCAATGTTATTATCGCACTGAGCCTTGTATTTATTCCTTCGATTGCGAGAATTGTTCGTTCAGCTGCGCTTGTTGTAAAAGAAAAAACATTTATTGAAGCGCTAAAAGCTCAAGGAGCAAGCTCACTTCGAATCATTTGTTTTCATATGGCACCAAACGTCTTATCGCCTTTAATCGTTCAAGTAACATACGTGTTTGCCGTGACGATTTTAACAGAGGCTTCGCTAAGCTTTTTAGGAGCCGGAATTCCTGCGCCAACACCAAGCTTAGGAAATATGCTGTATGACGGAAAGCTTGCGATTTACAACGCGTGGTGGATGACCGTGTTTCCGGGTGTATTTATCATTTTAATTGTACTTGGCCTTAATTTATTTGGTGACGGTCTGCGCGATTGGTTAAATCCGAAAAACGTAATGCTGAAGAAAAGGAGGAAAAAACGTTGAGTAACGCCCTTTTAAAATTAGAAGACTTACAAGTAACTTTTACAACGTATAGCGGAGAAGTAACGGCTGTTGACAATGTATCTCTTCAATTAAATAAAGGAGAAGTATTGGGCATTGTCGGTGAATCCGGATCTGGAAAAAGCGTAACGTCCGAATCTATTCTTCAGTTATTAGATGAAGACCTAACAAGCTACGATGGTAAGATTTTGTTTGAAGGAAAAAACTTATTAGACATGTCTTCAAAGCAAATTCAAAAGCTAAGAGGAAACGAAATCTCAATGATTTTCCAGGATCCCATGTCGTCATTAAATCCCGTTATGCCAATTGGAAAACAAATTGCTGAAGTGATTCGTCTGCATCAAAAAGTCTCTAAAAAAGAATCGCAAAAGAAAGTCGTAGAGCTTTTGAGACTAACTGGCATTCCGTCTCCAGAACAGCGAGCAAAAGAGTATCCGCATGAAATCTCGGGAGGAATGAGGCAGCGCATTATGATTGCGATGGCTTTAGCCTGTGAGCCGAAGCTTCTTATTGCCGACGAGCCAACAACGGCTTTAGACGTAACCATTCAAGCGCAAATCCTTGACCTTATGATGGATTTAAAAGACAAGCTCAACATGGGCGTGCTGTTCATCACCCATGACTTAGGCGTTGTCGCTAATATTTGTACAAAAGTAGCCGTGATGTATTTAGGACAAGTGATGGAAGAAACGGACGTTAAAACGCTGTTTTCAAAGCCGCTTCACCCTTATACAATGGGCTTAATTAAGTCGGTTCCTCACTTAGATGGCGACAGAACACAAGAACTTTCGTCCATTCCCGGAACGGTTCCGCCGCTTTCAAACGTGCCAGACGGCTGTCGTTTTGCACCAAGATGCCCGTTTGCAACGGAAAAATGCCATAAAGAAGTACCTGTTTTAGAGCATGCCGATGAGACGCATCGGGTTCGATGCTGGCACTATGAAAAAATTCAAGAAGGAGAGGTTGCGTATGTCTAGTGAAGCAAAGAAGCAAAGCGCCAAGCCCTTGCTTGAAGTTCGCAACCTGCAAAAATACTATCCGGTTCGTTCAGCTTTAGGAAAAGCAAAGGGCCAAATTAAAGCGGTTCAGGATTTATCTTTTGATATTTATGAAGGCGAAACGTACGGATTAGTAGGTGAATCTGGGTGCGGGAAAAGTACAGCGGGGCGCACGCTTTTAAAGTTAGTAGAACCAACGGGCGGGGAAGCACAATTTAATGGAGAAAGTATTTTCGAATCTAAAGCATCACGCTTACGGACGATTCGTAAAGATTTGCAAATGATTTTCCAAGATCCGCATACTTCCCTTAACCCAAGGAAAAAAATTGGGGCTTCCATTCAAGAAACATTAACAATTCATAATGTAGGCGCCAAAAGCGAACGAAAGCAGCTTGTCCTTGAATTATTAAAAAAGCTTGGGTTTAACGAAGAAGATTACAACCGCTATCCGCACGAATTTTCAGGCGGCCAGCGCCAGCGCATAGGCATTGCGCGTTCATTGATTTTAAACCCAAAGCTTATCATTTGTGATGAGCCGGTTTCAGCACTGGACGTATCTATTCAAGCACAAATCTTAAACTTGCTGCGCAGTTTGCAAAGAGAAATGAAGCTTTCATATCTCTTTATCTCCCACGATTTAAGCGTTGTAAGGCATATTGCAGACCGCGTTGGCGTAATGTATTTAGGCAGATTAGTAGAAGAAGGGACAACAGATGAGATTTTTTCAAATCCTCGTCATCCTTATACAAAACTTCTTTTATCCTCTGTTCCGGCGATTCATGAACATGAAAAACGCGAAAAAATCGAGGTTAAAGGTGAAATTCCTTCTCCTCTTAATCCACCTTCAGGCTGTGCGTTTCATAAAAGATGCCCGTTCGCATTTGACCGCTGCATGAAAGAAACACCTGAAGATACAGTGATTGATAGCAAGCATAAAGTAAAATGTCATCTATATAATTAATGTGAAAAGTTGTAGCGATATGGAAGACAATCGTATTGATACAGTAGAACAATTGAATAGACATAAATGAAAAAAGTCACTAGTGCCTCTAGTGGCTTTTTTCCTGTGAAAACAGCGGGTTCCAAGGGTAGTGAAAAGTCATTATTTAGCATATTAGATTCATTTTTATATAAAAGATATGAATAACCCTTACTAACCTACCTATCCTAATATATGGAGATATGAAAACAAAACGTGTTATGATGGTATCGGTGATAATTATGGGTAAAAAAGCAGACAAAACGAACGTAATGCGAATTTTAGATCAGAAAAAAATTGAGTACAATTATTATTCTTATGAAACTAAAAATCTGAGTGGAGTACAGGTAGCTACTTCGCTCGGAGAGGATCTTGCTAAAGTCTTCAAGACACTTGTGACCGTTGGAAAATCAAAAGAACATTATGTCTTCATGGTACCGGTTGAAAAGGAGCTTGATTTAAAGAAAGCGGCAAAAGCGGCTGGTGAAAAGTCCTTAGAAATGATTCCTCAAAAAGAGCTGTTGCCTCTGACAGGATATGTTCACGGAGGGTGTTCTCCTATCGGGATGAAAAAGCAGTTCACAACCTTCATTGACTCTACGGCAGAAGACTGTGAAACGATTTACTTTTCAGGCGGGCGTGTAGGTCATCAGATACAGCTACCACTAAGTGACTTATCAAAAGTAATTCGTATACGTCCGGCAGACATCACAAAAGATAGTTAAAATGTAGTTCCCTTGAGCGAAACGCACTTAGACATAAGCGTTTCGCTTTTTTAGTTGGTTTAATTACTGTTGGAATAACAAAAACAAAAGTAAAAAGACAGAAAAAATGATATTATATAGTTAATATATGGAAATTTTATAAAAAGGATAGGAG
Source organism: Priestia sp. TGN 0903 (assembly GCF_050846855.1). Lineage (NCBI taxonomy): Bacteria > Bacillati > Bacillota > Bacilli > Caryophanales > Bacillaceae > Priestia > Priestia sp. TGN 0903. Next base: position 861,463 of record NZ_JBOZGL010000001.1, on the reverse strand, counting down.
GAGGACAAAAATGATTAAATCAATTATTGGTGGGTTCATTTTATCTTTTATACTTTTAGTAGCATGTACAATAGCTAACGTAAATTCAGAAACAGTACTTTTCACCGCTTTCATTATATTAGTGGGGCTAGCTCTTATCATATCTGGAGCAGCTGTAAGCGGTGATCGAATGAGAGCTAACCTTTCCACAGAATCAAAAGCAGACAAGAAGTGGAGAATAACAAATTCTATAAACCTTATGTTAGCTGCCGCTCCAGTTCTCGGGGTATTTCTTCTCATTCATTACTTTGTATAGTTTATTCTTCGACATGTAAGAGCAACTCGCAAGGTCCTAAAAAACAAACTAATTATTCATAAGATAATAGCGAAAAGAGGTGCTAGGATGAAAGAAATCACTTCAACTATGGTGAACCCGACAATAAAAAAGCTGTTATCTTATGCAACTTTAGAAGAGAAGGTTGATGGAGAGTATAAAAAATACACGTGTTTGCCAAGTCGGAAATTATATAGTATTGAAGTAAATGGAGACACAGTTAGCTGTATAGGAGTTAAATTTCTTAACGCCAAGGAAGCTGTTATAAAACATATAGCTGTTTTACCAAAAGAGAGAGGGAAAGGAATAGGAAGCAGCATGATTAGCTTTCTTTGTAAGAACTATGATATACATTCTATTTTTGCTGAGACAGATAAAGAGGCAGTAAACTTTTATTCTAATTTTGGCTTCCAAATAACAAGTTTAGGTGAAAAATATCTCGGAGTGGAACGCTTTTTGTGTGAATTTAAAATCAAATGAGCCAAATTAAGGTTGCCAATGTAACAAAATTATAGAACATCTATGGCTGTATATATATTAGAGGATAAGATTAAAATTCGATAATTATCTTAAATTTAGGTTAGAGCTTAGTACAAGTTATGTTTATTCTACATATTATGTAAATGTAAGCAGCTTACACTCTCAAGTTGAAAAGAGTATTTTCTTAACCATGTTCTTACTTAAAGAACGTGGTTTTTTTCTGTTTCACATATAAATTAGAAAACCAAACTTTGTAAAATTTTTGTATAAATAATTAGAAAATATTATATTTTCTAATAAATCAATAGTACAATATATAAATAGAAGGGAGGATTAACACTACATATGTAATAGACAGCAGCCGCTTTTAAACCCGCTTATTTTGTATCTATAGGTGATATCAAAATGAATTATTCAACCTTTTTTAAGCGCTCTCATTATATAAATAATTGGTTGAACAGGTTTTATAGAAAGCAATACAATCTAGCTGTTAAAAAAGATTTGCTGGTAAATTACTTACTACTTCATGTTACAGGAGAACCAACATTAAACACTCAAAGAAAAGAGGGATCACTCATGGCTCATACCAGTGAAGCTGCAAACAACAGGCGTGTTACAAGTAATATTTTTAAAGGATCTGTTGGGAATTTAATTGAATGGTACGATTGGTACGTTTACTCTGCTTTTGCCGTCTATTTTTCATCGCAATTTTTCCCAGAAGGCGATCCAACAAGTCAGCTGCTTAACACAGCGGCAATCTTTGCCGTCGGTTTCTTAATGCGTCCAATCGGTAGTTTATTAATGGGACGCTACGCGGACCGATATGGTCGCCGTGCTGCGCTTACCTTATCTATTACGATTATGGCGAGCGGTTCTTTGATTATCGCTTGTACCCCCAGCTACAGTACGATAGGATTATTATCTCCTATTATTCTAGTACTCGCACGTTTGCTTCAAGGAATCTCCTTAGGGGGAGAATACGGAACGTCTGCAACTTATCTTTCTGAAATGGCAAGCAGCGGGCGAAGAGGATTTTATTCAAGCTTTCAGTATGTAACGCTTGTTGCTGGTCAGCTGGTAGCATTAGGTGTTCAAATTATTCTGCAAAACGTTCTCAGTGAAGCAGATATGATTTCATGGGGCTGGCGTATTCCTTTTGTCATTGGAGCTATCGGAGCGCTAAGCGTTTTATGGCTGCGCCGTACAATGGATGAGTCAGAACAATTTTCTAAAATGGACTCTGAAAGCCGTGAAAACGCAGGGACTATTAAAGCACTTATGAAGCATCCTAAAGCAGTATTAACCGTTATTGGCTTAACTTTAGGAGGAACGGTCGCTTTTTATACGTATACAACATATTTGCAAAAATTTATGGTAAACAGTGTAGGTCTGGATAAAGGAGTCGTAAGCTGGATTAATTTCTGTGCGCTACTTGTATTTGTTGTTATTCAGCCAATAGCAGGGATGCTATCTGATAAAATTGGACGCAGACCTCTGTTAATGAGCTTTGGTATTTTGGGAACATTGCTGACTGTACCGCTGTTTCTTTTTATGAAACAAGCACATAACCCAGTCATGGCCTTTTTATTAATGACAGTTGGACTTATCATTGTAACTGGTTATACATCTATTAACGCAATTGTAAAAGCTGAGCTTTTTCCAACAGAGATTCGAGCTCTTGGTGTAGGATTACCGTACGGACTTACAGTTGCCATATTTGGAGGGACAGCAGAATTTATCGCACTATGGCTAAAAAGTATTGGCCATGAATCAATTTTCTTCTTCTATGTAGCAGGGTGTATTGCCATCAGCTTTCTTGTTTATTGGCGTATGGGAGAATCCTCTAAAGATTCATACATAGAGTCCGAGCTCAAGACAGATGACAAAGGAGACAATGTACCGCCAAATAATATCAGTTTTTAATTTTGGTTAAATAAATAATCGTTTGATAACATAAAAAAGGACGGGCTTTTATAGCCCGTCCTTTTCTAGTATTCCGCGCGTATACTTGTATTAAACGCACTAAGTGACGGTTCTTGCTATAGAATTCTTTTTTCTATAGTTTTGCATTATGAATTTGTACGATTAAAGCATAAAGAGGAAAATAATTAAAGGCATATAAAAAAGATCAGCGCCATAATAAAAGGATTATTTTGTGATATAACGAAATAGAGAGTATATACATCAGAAATAGAGAGAGGGTAAACTCCGTGAATACTTTATGTTCCTTTTTTACAAATCCAATTTTAACTGCTTCTACGCTTTTAATAGAATTACAGAGCGTGTTCTTTCAACCTATTTGGAAAGAGTATAATTATGATGATTATTTTACCTACAAGGTATATGTTCCAAGTACATATACTGGATTAAGTAAAGTACCATTAATCGTTATGCTTCATGGGTGTCAACAAGACGCAGATGATTTTGCTGCGGGTACGGAAATGAATAAGCTAGCGGAAGAAAAAGGTTTTATTGTTCTCTATCCCCAAATGAATTACTTTGCTAATTCCAACGGGTGCTGGAATTGGTTTTATGAGTATAACCAGTTTCGCGGTAATGGAGAGCCAGACATAATAAAAGATATGATTGATCACATAACCACTAAGTATGCGATTGATTCTACTAATATATACCTTGCTGGCATGTCAGCTGGAGGCTTTATGGCGAATGTGATGGCTATTGCTTATCCTGATATATTTAAAGCGGTAGGCATTCATTCAGCAGGCAGTAATGCGTATGCTGTAGACCTCATAACAGCCGGAGAAGTTATGCTATATGGATCTCTAAATCCTGAATTTGACGGTGATGAAGCTTATAAGAAAATGGGACCTTACGCACGGCCTGTTCCCATCATTACGGTTCATGGCCAATCAGATACAACAGTTAATCCAATTAATGCGTCTACATTAATTCAGCAGTGGATTTATACATATAAGTATTTCGGTATCGACCTACATGAAAATGCTGCTTCTTACACTTCAAGGGAAAACGAAAATCATTATAGTTACATAACTTATGACTACGTAGATGCAGAAAATAAAATCTGGATGAAAAAAATTATGGTAGAGGATATGGGGCATGCATGGTCAGGTGGAAATGACAATGGATCAGATACTGATTCAAAAGGTCCTAATGCTTCAAAAATGATGTGGGATTTTTTTGAAGCCCACAATGATTAAATAGAGCATGAAAGAGCGATCACAATATGTTACTAAATAACATTTGCCTTTCATTTTCTTGAAACGAATAATCGTCTACCAACAGTAAAAAAGGATCTTATCGAAAGATCCTTTTCTGTTATCAACCAGCATTTCTTAACAAGTAGCTTCAAACCGATTTAACAATACATCTAGATCCTGACTGATTTTAATCGTATTACTACTTGTAAACCCTTCTTCTAGGGCAATCATCATCATCATTTTTCGTATAAATTCTATCTTTATCAGCAGTAGCCTACATTTGAAACACATTAAGTTTCCTCCACTTGCCACGTCATTTTAAAGGTTTAAATTATTGAATTTTTTATGTAAAAACGGTTCAAATCTAAAAATAGAACCTAAAAAATATAGTAACAAATAGATAGTGTCGAAGTCTGTCGTATTTTGAATTCAGATATTTTCATTTAAAAAGAATTAACTCTTAAACGTTTTGCTCGAAGCTGCGCTCTGATTGTTCCACCGGTTGTAAATAACTGACGGAGTAACAGAGCTTACCCTGTTTTTTGTATATAGGCATAATCAGATTACATTTAGGCATGTTAACATAGGATTGGACTTATTTAAGTTAGTCAACTTTAAACAAAAACATATCTTTTTTTCATTTATTGGTTTCTGTTTAACTATTTATGGCTATCAGGCACTGACAAATAAAGATAAATGATAGGTGAGGGCCGTTTCTAACCGCTATAGACTTTGTAAAAAGCGCAACAAAAAAGCGTCTGTTAAGACGCTTTATATATAATACATATACTGCTCTTCTTTATTGGCATTTGTTGTTTCATGGATTATTTCTTCCGGGATATTGGACGTCCGGTTAGTAAAAAGCATAAACAACGCAATAATTGATGCCACAAAACCTAAAGTAACAATCACAATAAATCCCTCCCTTTAGAATATATATTCTACTTTCATCTTCATTTTCCTATATTTATTTTATACCCTTATTTTATTTTCTCAACACATAGAATAAAAAGAGTGTATGCATCGCCTGAATATCCATCCAAAGTAAATACAATCAAGGGAGCTTAAAACAGACATTTCACTTAAAAAAGTAGGAAACCATAAAGATTTCTTCGTATTCGGGGCATGAATCATTAAAATTATTAATCATTAAGATAACTTATTTATATTGTACGAATGAAAGAAATTTATATATATTAAAAATACGAAATATTCATTAAATTATACGAGGGTTTGTTTTAAGTTAAAAAGAAAAAAGCTGCTGCTTTAAAGGCAACAAGTAAGCAGTATAAGATTAGGGAGTTACACGGAATATAAAAGTTATAGAAATGAATACAAGTAGAATTCTTTTTGCTCAAATATTCACATAGTTTTCATTCGTAAAAAAGACTGAAAATTTTGATAATAAATTTCACTTTTATTAAGGGGGACTTTTTATGACAACAACGGTTTTAAATGTATCAACTTATTCTTTTTATCTGAATGGTGAGTGGAAAGAAAGCAAATCAGGGCAGACGATCGATATTGTTTCTCCATACCGTCATGATGTGATTGGAAAAGTGCAGGCTATCACAAAAGAAGAAGTCGATGAAGCGGTACATGCCGCACAGAAAGCTCAGAAGGGGTGGGCGGAAACTTCTCTGCAAGACCGTGCCAAATATTTATATAAGTGGGCAGATGAGCTGGTAAAAATGCAGAGTGAAATTGCCGAAATTATTATGAGAGAAGTTGGAAAAAGCTTAAAAGATGCAAGGAATGAAGTCGTGCGCACAGCTGATTTTATTCGCTATACAGTTGAAGAAGCCCTCCATATGAATGGAGAAAGCATGAAAGGAGATAGTTTTCCTGGAGGTTCTAAGTCTAAAGTTGCCATTGTTGAACGCGTGCCTTTAGGCGTGGTACTTGCGATTCCTCCATTTAATTATCCGGTAAATTTGTCAGCTGCTAAGCTTGCGCCTGCGCTTATTTCAGGAAATGCAGTTATCTTCAAACCCGCAACGCAAGGAGCGATCAGCGGTATTAAGATGATTGAAGCTCTTGATCAAGCAGGTATTCCACAAGGACTTGTAAACGTCGTAACGGGCCGCGGGTCTGTAATTGGTGATTACTTGGTTGAACATAAAGGCATTAACATGATTTCGTTTACCGGAGGAACAAATACGGGTACTCAGTTAGCTAAAAAGGCAGGCATGATTCCTCTTGTACTAGAACTTGGAGGAAAAGACCCGGGGATTGTATGTGAAGATGCAGATTTGCAGGAGGCAGCAAAACATATTATAAGCGGAGCATTTTCTTATTCGGGTCAGCGCTGTACAGCTATTAAACGTGTACTTGTACATGAAAAAGTGGCAAACGAGCTGGTCGACATCCTAAAAGAAGAAGTACATAAACTATCAGTTGGTTCTCCTGAAAATGGATGTACAATCGTTCCATTAATTGATAGTAAGGCAGCGGACTTTATTCAAATTTTAATTGCAGACGCGCTCGGAAAAGGTGCAGAAGTTGTGACTGGGAACAAGCGTGAAGGCAACCTTATCTATCCTACTCTTTTAGATAACGTGAATGATACTATGCGCGTAGCATGGGAAGAACCATTTGGTCCTGTGTTACCAATTATCCGCGTCGCTTCTGACCAAGAAGCCATTGACATCGCAAACGAATCAGAATTTGGCTTACAAGCAAGCGTTTTTACAAAAGATATTAATAAAGCCTTCTCAATTGCAAATAAAATGGAAGTCGGTTCCGTTCAAATCAACGGCCGCACAGAACGCGGCCCCGATCATTTTCCTTTTATCGGCGTAAAAGGATCCGGTATGGGCGCTCAAGGCATTCGTAAAAGCATTGAATCCATGACTCGTGAAAAAGTAACGGTATTAAATCTTCAATGATTGAATTCCAAGAGCTATCCAAATCGAGTCAGTAAAATGTAGAGAATCTCATGGAAAAAAGCCTGTGCTCCAAAAAACACAGGCTTTTAAACGTCTTATTTACCTATCACTCGATTCCGTCTTTATAGTTCTTATGCCAGTTTTTATCCCCTTTGTGCTCGATATCTTCAACGGTTTTTTCGAGCTCTGACATAATGAGTGTTTTTACTTCATAGATGGTATCAAAAAAAGCTTTCTCTTCATCCGGATTCGGCTTTATTTTGGCTGCTGCCGAAATATCAACATATCTGCGATGTTCAGTTGTTAATTTATCAAGCGCATCAAAAATATGAGAGGTCAGAACAGCAACCTCTTTATGATTATCAGGCAGCTTTTCTTTTAATGTTTCAATTCTTTTATCCATGTTAAAGTCCCCCTATAACGTGTTGTATTTATGTAACTTTCCCACTAATAAAAATGAATAACCTTAAAAAGTAAAAAAATATGGGAATTAGCACGTGAAACAAAATTATACTACAGGATATCATGTTAAAGTGAAAAAACGGTGAAATGAGTGGCTATATTTTTGCATAGAGGGTATGTAATAAAGGTCGGTTTTTTTGAAGAGATAGTTGCCTTAAGACACATTGAAGCACACAATCAACATAAAAGTTCATCTATTTTTAATAGATGATGACCTTTTATGACTACTTTTTACGATTTTATGACTTTTTTTGAATGAATTTGATTGTTTTTGATGATTTTTCGAATAATCTGATATATAATGAAAGCGTAAACAGTAAAACATGTCGGTTGGTTAAGAAAAACATCCACAAAAATGGGATTCGTTATTACATAAAATCAGACCTCTGTTTTTATAAAAATAAATAGAATTTGAGAAAAGGAGAATGAGGATGGACATATTGGATGCAAAAGTAGTGAATACAAAGTACGGTTTAGAAACATATCTGGATGTATCAGAAAGCGTAGAAATAAAAGAAATTCATATGCCGAGTTCAGAGAGCCAATCTCACAAAATTAAATTTGGAATCAAGTATTTTCTTTTAAGAGAAGGAAAGTATTACGATAGCCAAAAAGGTTATTTTTGGCTTTGTATGAATCACGATTTTAGCAGCCTTATGCTGAGTGAAACGGAAACAGAGAGTTTGTTTGCAGTTAAAAGTGAAGAAGAAAGAGAAGCAACAAAAACGCTATTAGCAGAATGGTTTATCCAAACGAATGCGTATAAAGAAGTCATCAACGAATGTATCCATCAGATTAAAACGGAGAATATTCGTACAGAAGAAGACATTGAAGACCGAGTGGACGCCATACAATTTTTAGAAAAATTAAAGGTATTAACTGCAAAAGAGATTGAAAACGCTTCTATAGAAAATCTATATGCGCTGCAGCAAATTGGCTAGGCGATAGTTCACGCAAGTTGAGATGCAGATTGATGTACAACAATAAGGAGGAATAGTGAGATGAAATTTTTTATTGATACAGCAAACCTTGAGGATATTAAGAAAGCATATAAAGTTGGTGTTCTAGCAGGTGTAACAACCAATCCATCTTTAGTAGCAAAAGAAGGCGTAAGATTTGAAGACCGCATCGAAGAAATTCTTCAAATGGTACCGGAGGTTGAATCCGTTTCCGCTGAGGTAACGCCTGACGCACTTTCTGCTGAAGACATGATCGCTCAAGCTGAAGAACTGATTAAAATTAACGATGGAGATAAAAACATTACGATTAAGCTGCCTATGACATTAGCTGGCTTGGAAGCGACGCGCTACCTTGCAAAAAAAGGCGTAAAAACAAATGTAACCCTAATCTTTACAGTAAACCAAGCGCTTTTAGCAGCTCGTGCTGGAGCGACGTATGTTTCTCCATTTTTAGGACGTCTTGATGACATTTCAGAAGACGGAGTACAGCTGGTATCTAAAATTGCTGAGTTATTCCGCGTTCAAAACATCGACTCTCAAATTATCGCCGCATCTGTAAGACACCCGGATCATGTAACGCGCGTAGCACTTGCAGGGGCTCATATTGCCACAATTCCATACGCTGTTATTGAGCAATTAGCAAAACACCCGTTAACTGACCAAGGAATGGAAAAATTTGCAGCAGATTGGGAAAAAGCAGTTAAAGCTTAACCAAAAGTCATATCAATAAAAAAAGCTTGGGATAAGCATAGCTTATTCCAAGCTTTTTATCGTTTAACTAGCTAGTTTCTTTTTACGTAAACGCTCTAAGCGTCGCTGCACGCTATTTCTTGAACGCCCGAGCAGCTGTCCAATTTCTCGCTGATTGCGCTTTTCCTGATAAAACATACGCCACAATCTAGCATCTTCTTCTGCTGTCCACTTTTTATGCTCGTATTTAGGGCGCTTTACATAGTCTAGCCTTCTTTGTTCATTCACCCACGCTGGTTCTGGAATAAGCGTATTTTTAGGTATTTTAAAAAAGTTAAGGCACGATTTATTTTGTTCAGCCCACTTCCAAAAAGATTGAATGTCAATTCCCATGAATGTTCTTGTCTTGGCGATGATCATTTTATACGGTAGATTCTCTCTATGAATCCACTTGTAAATTGTATGAACATCTACTTCGAGGCAGGCTGCTAGCTCACACGCTGTGATATGCCCTACGTGCGATTTAGCTCCATACACCTCTAAACGACTTAACCTCGATTCTAGTGCCTGCACACTTCGCTGCAATTTCGCTGATATGCGCGAAAGAGGTTTTATTCCGTAATACCTTAGCAAATATTCGTCTTCTTGTACGGTCCATCTTCGCATCGCAGTTTTTCGTGTTAGTCCCAAAACTTTTATGCGCGTAGCAATAGACGAAGGACTTCTGCCTAAGGAGTCTGCCATTTCTCGGTTATTCATGGTATCGATGTTCTGCTGTAAAAAAGCATCTTGTTTCGGCGTCCATTTTTTACGTAAAGCGGTATCTGAAGCACGAAGATTTAATCGAGTAAGCCGTTTGTTAACTGATTCTTTGCTTCTATGTAAATGCTCACCCATTTTTTGAAGCGTCATCACGCCGTAATGTTCGATGAGAAATCTATCTTCTTCTTGTGTCCATCGCTTTTGATTTTTACTCACTGTTGTCTCACTCCAATTCACACGGAAAGCTCAAGATGAAAAAGCATCTAGTAATATATTTTACGAATGAGCAGTACCCATTCAGACTGATACTCACTGCGTTTTAGCCTATATATATTTTATCATATTTCTAGAGAAAAACCAAACGTGTGTTCTGTTTTTGTTTTAGTAAGCATTAAAGGAAGGAGAAGATTATCTCCTTCCTTTAATAGAAGTCAATTGTGATAAAATTGACTAGAATCGCAAGAATTTTCACATAACTGACAGCTCAGCATCATTGCGTTGAGAAAGGGGAATGAGCATGAATTTTAATTTAAAAGAAGCGACTGAAATACTTGAGCGTACGCCTAAGACGCTTGAAAAACTTTTGTCGGGTCTATCTGCAGGTTGGCTGCAATGTAATGAAGGAGAAGGAACTTGGAGTACCTCGGAAGTAATAGAACATTTAATAGAAGCAGAAAAAAACAATTGGATACCAAGGCTAAAATTCATCCTTCAAGAAGGAAAAGGAGGAGCTTTCCCTCCATTTGATCGCTATGCTCATTTACACAAGGAATCTACTAGTTCTATTGAAGAAAAGCTTCTTGAATTCAACATGATAAGAATGCAGAATTTACAACAACTAAAGCTGTTAATTAAGCCTGAAAAGCATATTGAAGTGAGAGGAGAACACCCGGAGTTTGGGGAAGTAAAAGTCAGAGAGTTGCTCTCGACTTGGGTTGCTCACGATTTAACGCATATTGCCCAAATTGTTCGAGTAATGGCAGAACGATACAGAGAAGATGTAGGACCTTGGGAAGAATACTTAGGAATACTAAAGAAATAGCAATGACAAACAGTAGCCAGCCTTTATCATTCAAGCTTGAATTAGGAAATGTACACGATTACAATAAAATGAGAATAATGAAGATTCAGGAAGGATTGTAGAGGGAACTATAAGAACATATCCCATGTGTATAACATGTAGGGTCCGTTAAGCAATTTACGAATAAAAAGAGGATTGGACTGATTAAAAATGAAAGTGAATTTTGAGAAATTCGGCGAACTAAACAATCAAGCTGTACATGCTTATACCTTATTAAATGATGAAGGCCTTAAAATCACCTGCCTTGACTATGGATGTGTGATATCAAATATTGAAATGCCGGATTCTGAAGGGAAGATTGAAAGTGTTGTCTTGGGATTTGATTCAATAGAAGAATACCAAAAGTATTCTCCTTATTTCGGAGCTGTGGTCGGACGCGTAGCAGGACGTATAGGGGGAGCGGAGTTTCAGCTTAATGATGAAACCTATCGTCTAGAGAAAAATGAAGGAAATAACCATTTGCATGGCGGTTCAGAAGGGTTTAGCCACAAAATATGGCATGCAAAAACAATCGAGGCGAGTGATCACGTAGGTGTTGAATTTACATATGTAAGTAAAGACGGAGAAGAAGGGTACCCTGGCAATCTTGAAGTGAAAGTTACGTATACGTTGACTAATAAAAATGAGTTTCATATCTCTTACGAAGGAACAACAGATCAAGACACTCTTATCAATTTAACAAACCATACGTATTTCAATTTAAGCGGAAATCTAAAGGAAACGGTCTTAGATCATGTTTTAAAGCTGAAAAGTAACGAATTCTTAGAGCTGAATGATGATCTTTTACCTACTGGAGAAACGATAAGTGTCACAGATACCCCATTTGATTTTAGAGAAGGACATAGCCTCAAGGAAGGAGTGGAATCTACACATCCGCAAAATGTATTAGTTGGTAAAGGATACGATCATCCATTTCTTTTAGAAGCAGAAACTGAAAACCAGATGTCATTATTTGATCCAGCAAGCGGTCGCAAAATAGAAGTCAAAACGGATCAGCCTTCAGTTGTTCTCTATACGGGAAATCATCTAGATGAAGAATTTGAAATTAGAGGGGTTCACTCAGAGAAATACCTCGGTGTTTGCTTGGAAACACAAGGTTTACCAGACGCTATTCATCATAAGCATTTTCCTTCTTGTGTATTAAAGCCAGGTGAGAAATATGAAGCATCTACTCACTATACATTTATAACTGATCGCAGCCTTTAACAAAACGGAATGATAAAAAGGATTACAAACGAGCCTCTGCCGATTGTAATCCTTTTTTATTCTTACTTTTTCTTTTGGCTTTTTGCACGATTAGCGTCAAGTTCAGCCGCATATTCTTCTTGAGACTTTCCTTGCTTTTGACTCTCAGACTGAATCTTCTTAAATTTGTTATCGTTTAAATTTGGCATATTAGCACCTCCTTGCAGACAGGGTTATTTTGTACAAGCATTAAGGATTTATATGCTAAAAAAAAGTCTTAATGAACTTGATTAGAAATTTCGCTTAATGCTGCGCTGGCTTCATCAACATATACGTTCACTGTCGCAAGGTCACCGATTGCACAGATTCCAACCATATTATTATTCTCCACTACAATAATGCGGCGAATTTGATGATCGGCCATCATACGTGCACATTCATGAATATCCGTATCTGGAGAACAAGTAATCACATCTTTAGTCATACAATCATGGCAATGCACAGTGTTGCAATCTTTTCCATCCGCCACGCAGTTTAACACGATATCACGGTCTGTGATCATTCCCATTACTCGATTTTCTTGACACACTGGCACAGAGCCACAATTAATATCACGCATTAATTTTGCTGCAGCTGTTACTGGGTCGTGCGGTGCACAAGCTTTCACATCTTTAGTCATAACTTCACGTACTGTAGTCATTTTTAATTCCTCCTTTTAAACATTCACCTCCGTATTTTCTCCATGCACATGCAGAATATGAGAATCAATAATTTCCTGAAAGCAAAAAATCTTGTAATAAAAGACGAATAAAAGAACGAACGCAGTGTAATAAACACATAAAAAAGAGCCTATTACACAAACTAAAGAGAATATGATTTAGCTTACATTTTCGTAACGGCAGGAGTTGGGTACATAATGAAAGGAAAGTTAACGCTTTTGGCAGTACTTTTATTGCCTTGGCTGTCTATAATAAAAGTTGATAAATTTGTCTTTAAAAGATACCTACCTGTTTTGACATTTAGTTCATTAGTTATTGCTTTTATCAGTGAGTTATCTAAAAGCTTTACATGGTGGAAAGTGAGGAAACCTCTTTTCCCTAAACTTTCAAGCGACGTTTCTTTTATATTTGGACCGTTTTTTATAGCTAATTTTTGGGTATTCAAGCTGACCTATGGGAATTTCAAAAAATATTTGTTAATTAACATCCTATTTGACTATCTATTTGCTTATCCCTTGACCGGTTTGGCAGAAAAATTAAAGGTATACAAAATGGTCAACATGACGCGTTTTCAACTTTTTGTGATCTCGATTGCCACTGCTCTTATTAATTATTTCTATCATTATTTTATAGAAGATGTATTAAGGAAGAGAAGGCAATAGCTGATAGTTCGTTAACGAGCTCCTCGGCATTTAAGTTTCGCTTACTGTCAATCTTGAATGGTATTAAAGGTCTTCAAGTGTAGTACATAAATACTTAGCAGAGATACTAAAAGTCCAATAAATAGCGAAATAATAAAAAGAGAAGCGTGAGGGAGAAGACCAATCTCTTTCACGTTTCTCTTTTTTGTCATGTATATAAACTTTATCTGTACACGGTCATGGGCAAGTATGTTAAAGATTGACCCGTAGCTGAAGCTGTTAAATGCGGTTCTAATTCAAAATCTTCAAATGGTTCGATATGAGAAAAGGCCTCTAAAAATGCTTCTAAGATAATTGTCATTTCAAGTCGTGCAAGAGGGGCGCCCAAACAAAAATGAGGTCCGTTTCCGAACGTTAAGTGCTTTTTATTAGTTGGACGATGAATGTCTACAGAAAAAGGGTTTTCAAACATATGTTCATCCATATTACACGCACTCATCCACGCAATAACGACATCTCCTTTTTTTAGTTTAACGCCTAATAGCTCGTTATCTTGTTTAACCGTGCGATCTCGTCTGGAGATATGAAACCGATATCGAAGCATTTCTTCTACGGCTTTTGGAGCTAATTCTCTATTGTTTCTCAGCTCGCTGTATAACGACTCGTCGTCATATAAAAAAGAATAAAACATATTTGCAATGGCGTGGCTTGTGGTTTCAACGCCTGCACCTAGAAGCAGCATGGTAGCGTGTACAATTTCTTCATCTGTGAATGTTTCACCATCAACTTCAGCTTGAATTAAGTCTGAAATAATATCATCAGAAAGGTTGGAGCGCTTTTCAACGACAATGGGGTAGAGATATTGAAAATATTCAGCTCCTGCACGTTGCTTTTCTTGTTCAATCTCTTTTAATCTTTCTTGGTCATAAGGCTGAAAAAGAATATCTACCCACTTTTTGAACTGATATCGGTCTTTTACCGGTACGCCGAATAAATCTGCTATAACTAAACTAGGAAAAGGAGAAGATAAATCTTCAACAATATTAATAGTTGAATTTTTTTGTATCGCTTCTACAAGGCCTGCTGCAATTTGTTTGATTCGCGGCTCCCAGTTCTTTAAACTGCGAGGAGTAAAGGCGGCAGCAAGCAAAGATCGCGCTTTCCGGTGGTCAGGAGGATCTAAGTTTGTAAGGTTGGTGATTGGAGATGTGCTTTTTTTCTTGCTATTATCTCCAACAAAAATAGTGGTTCTTTGTCCATCGCTTGAAAAAAATTCGTAGTTGCTCAAGACTTGTTTAACATGTTCGTATTGGAATACATTCCATGTGTTTGTTTCTTCATGAAAATAAACGGGGGAGTTGTTCAACATTTCTTTATACCATTGGATAGGGAAAAACTCTTCTGCACGTGATTGAAATTTTGGAATTTCTGTAACGGGAATGACTTCTTTGTTCATATGATCTTATTCCTCCTTCAGAATAGGTATAGATTTGGAATTTACTAACTACATAGCGCTCAGTAGTTGTCACTTGCTAGATAAATAGTTACTTTGTCGAATTAACCTATACTATTAGTACATTTTTATACATTTAGTATAAAAATGTACTAATAGTATATAATTATTTTTACTTGGTTATCAAGGAAAAAGGATAAAATTAACGTAGGAAAAGGCAGATAAGTTATACTAAATAAAAAGTAAATTGTAAACAGAGGAGTAACAGAAATGAATCAAAAACAGCTCGATATTTTAGGGCATACGCACCAGCTTTTTATGGAAAAAGGATACGTAGACACTTCGGTACAAGATATATTAGAAAGAAGCGGGATTTCAAAAGGAACATTTTATAAATGTTTCTCATCTAAAAGCGAACTGCTTATTTCATTACTTTCGTCTCTGCAAGAATCACTTATTCTACAAAGAGAAAAAGTAGCCATTGAATATAGAGAGGATAATCAGAAGGGATTTCAAGAACAGATGATCTTTATGATGAACTTTGCAGAGCAAAACAAAATTCCTGAAATGATTGAAAGTACACTCGTTTTAAATGAAGTTAAAACATTTCATTATATAGAGGAATTAAAAGCTGCAACATTCAACTGGATATATGAACGTTTTCAGCAGGTTTTTCCATCTAAGACTTCTCCTTATTTATTTGATGGAGCTGTGCTGCTAGAAGGAATGCTTAACAATATGTTTAAAATGAACAAAGCGCTGGACTATCCATTACCTATTGAACAAATTGTCCATTATTGCATGAAGCGTACAGAGGAAATCATAATCGAAGTAGCAGAACAAAAAGAACAGTTATTTAACCCTTCCGTTTACTCTGCGGTATTTAATAAGAAAACAGAAAGTCATTTTTCGACAGATCTGACGCGTGTAACTGCGAAGTTAAAACGGGTGATTGAAAATAAACTAACAAATGAAGAGGAACGAAAGAGAAGTCTAGAATTTGTTACGTTTATATCGGATGAATTGCTGCAAAATGATACGGAGCCTCGCACATTCATTATTCAGAGTTCTCTTTTATCGCTAGAGAAAATCAATACTCTCGCCCAGACCAAAGAGCTAGAGGAATATAAGGAAGTCGTAACTACTCTGACAAGACATTCTTCATAATTTAAAAAGCACATGAGCTAAACTAACAGTCAAGGCTCTGCGTCATATAAGAAAGAGAAGATTGCCTATAAAACATATAAACAGC
This sequence comes from Priestia sp. TGN 0903, assembly GCF_050846855.1. Taxonomy (NCBI): domain Bacteria; kingdom Bacillati; phylum Bacillota; class Bacilli; order Caryophanales; family Bacillaceae; genus Priestia; species Priestia sp. TGN 0903. The sequence goes on along the minus strand of NZ_JBOZGL010000001.1, from coordinate 845,399 downwards.
CAGTTGCCGTTATGATAGGTGACTGGCTGCATGGGATGAAAAGGTGAGGGTGGAGACAGACATAACACTCTTAATAGAAGAGGGTAATTCTTTCCCTTTTATAGAAAATCAATTAATCGAAAGTAGCTCCTTCATTCTTAGGATCGAACGTGATATAGTTTGCTAACCTTTGCGTTCACTTAACTAACTTATAGGGGTAACACTTAAAAAAGAATCAATAACGATAGAAACCGCTCCTAAAGCAGGTGCATTTTTTCCTAACGAAGAAGGCAGTAGTTCACATTTATTGTCTAAATGAGAATGGACTCTAGAAGAAACTTCGTTTTTAATCGTATTTAAAACAATGGGATGAGATTCAATTATATGATTTCTCAAGATAACAGCTTCTACATCAAATGTATTAAGAATATTGGTTAATCCAATTCCGATATAAAAGCCAAAGTTTTGAAGTGCATTTAACATTTCTACATCATTTTTATTTGCGCGTTCCACAATCTCTTTTCGAGAAATATTCTTTTCTTCTTTAGAGAGCGAAGCCAGTAACGCTTTTTCAGAAGCATATAATTCCCAACAGCCTCGATTTCCACAGCTACATTTGGGGCCATTAAAATCTATCGTCATATGACCCATTTCCCCAGAAAAACCCTGAACACCTTTATACAATTCGTTGTTAATAACAAGTCCAGTTCCAATTCCGACATTAATACTGATGTAAACGATGTTTTCATAGTTTTTTGTCATACCAAATACTTTTTCACCGTATGCTCCTGCATTAGCTTCATTTTCAACAAAAACTGGAACATTAAACTCACTCTCAATTAAAAACTGCAAATCTTTGATATTCCAATTTAAGTTAGGCATGAAAATAATTTGCTGATGACGATCTACAAGGCCTGGAACACAAATTCCTATTCCGACTAGACCATAAGGGGACTCAGGCATATGGGTTACAAAACCATGAATAAGTGCAAATAAAATCTCTTTTACTTCACTAGCGGAAGAACTAGACAAGTCAGAAGTCTTCTCGAGAATAATATTTCCTTCTAAGTCGGTTAGAATTCCGTTAAGATAGTCGACTCCTATATCAATACCAATCGAGTAGCCTGCATTCTTGTTAAAAACAAGCATTACAGGTCTTCTGCCGCCTCTAGATTGCCCTGCCCCAATTTCAAAAATAAAATCTTTTTCAAGCAGGGTATTTACTTGGGAGGAGACAGTTGACTTGTTTAATCCTGTAATCTCAGAGAGAGTTGCCCTGGAGACAGGGGAGTTCTTTAAAATTTCATCTAATATTAATTTTTGATTCATTTTTTTTACTAAAGCTTGATCTGCAATTTGAATAATAACCACTCCTTTGTTTATCTATCGAACTAAGTTGGCGTTTTTAGAAGGTTGAATTAGATATTTAAAAGTATCATATCTAATATTATAACTAAATTTTCTAAAAAAAACATTGAAATAAACATTTATTTTGTATATGATGAGATAAAGTTAGTTTATTGGATAAACAAACTAACTCAAATAAGATAGTTGATGGATAAACTTGTTCACTTAAATCAAAGGGGGAAATGACAAATGGTCCAAACTAGTACTAATAAAATTAATTTTTTTGAAAGCGTAAACAAAACTTTATATGAAGGTAAAGATTCTAAAAATCCTTTAGCTTTTAAATACTATAACCCTGAAGAAGTAGTAGGCGGTAAAACGATGAAAGATCAGCTGCGTTTTTCTGTTGCTTACTGGCACACGTTTACAGCAGATGGTACGGATCCTTTTGGCGCAGCTACTATGCAAAGATCTTGGGATAGATATGATGGAATGGATTTAGCAAAAGCGAGAGTTGAGGCAGCTTTTCAACTTTTTGAAACATTAAATGTTCCATTCTTCGCATTTCATGATCGAGACATTGCTCCTGAGGGCAGTACGTTGCAAGAAACAAATAAAAATCTTGATGTTATCGTCACTATGATCAAAGAATACATGCAAACAAGTAACGTAAAGTTATTATGGAACACAGCGAATATGTTTACAAATTCCCGATTCGTTCATGGTGCAGCTACTTCTTGTAATGCAGATGTATTTGCTTATGCGGCGGCTCAAGTAAAAAAGGGGCTTGAAACAGCAAAAGAACTAGGCGCAGAAAATTATGTATTCTGGGGCGGCCGTGAGGGATATGAAACACTGCTTAACACAAATTTACAGTTAGAGTTAGATAACTTAGCCAGATTTATGCATATGGCTGTAGATTATGCAACCGAAATTGGATATACGGGGCAGTTTTTAATTGAACCTAAACCTAAAGAGCCTACGACACATCAGTATGATACCGATGCAGCAACAACTATTTCATTTTTAAGACAATACGGATTAGATAAATACTTCAAACTTAATCTAGAAGCTAACCACGCAACGTTAGCTGGGCATACATTTGAACACGAATTACGAGTAGCTAGAGTACAAGGCTTATTAGGATCAGTGGATGCAAACCAAGGTGACCCTCTTTTAGGCTGGGATACAGATGAATTCCCGACGGATTTATATTCTACGACGCTAGCAATGTATGAAATCCTGCAAAATGGAGGGCTGGGAAGCGGAGGATTAAACTTTGATGCCAAAGTACGCAGAGGTTCTTTTGAACAAGACGATTTACTCTATGCTCATGTAGCAGGAATGGATGCGTTTGCTCGAGGATTGAAAGTAGCACATAAATTAGTAGAAGATCGTGTTTTCGAAAATGTTATCAACGAGCGCTACAGCAGCTTTAAAGAGGGAATTGGGCTTGAGATTGTGGAAGGAAAAGCTAACTTCCATACACTGGAGCAGTACGCGTTTAAAAATCCGAATATTGTGAATAAATCAGGAAGACAAGAACGATTAAAGGCCATTTTAAATCAATATATTTTGGAAGTTTAAAGGACAAACGAGAGTAGAAGCGATTTCTACTCTCGTTTATAAACCCGGAGGTATTAAGATGAAATATGTAATTGGAATTGATCTAGGAACAAGTGCGGTAAAAACGGGGTTAGTTGATACGAAAGGCGAAATTTGCGCTGTGGTTTCTAAGAATTATCCTCTCCTTCATGAAAAAACAGGGTATAGCGAACAGAATCCAGAAGAATGGGTTCAGCAGACGGCTAGTGCTTTAAATGAATTAATTGCTAACGCCAATATAAAACCCGAAGATATAGAAGGAATTAGTTATTCTGGACAGATGCATGGCCTTGTGCTGCTGGATGAAAACTATAACCTATTACGTAACGCCATTTTGTGGAATGACACAAGAACAACAGAACAATGTCATCATCTCTATAAAGTGATTGGAGAAAAACGTCTTTTAGAAATAACAAAAAACCAGGCTTTAGAAGGATTTACTCTTCCTAAGTTATTGTGGGTAAAAGAGTATGAACCGGAGATATTTGAAAAAACAGCTGTATTTATGCTGCCCAAAGACTATTTGCGTTTTAAGATGACTGGCTTTATTCATAGTGAATATTCAGATGCTGCCGGTACATTATTATTAAACATCAGCAAGAAAAAATGGGATGGTGAGCTTTGCCAATTAGTAGGAGTCAATATTAACCTTTGTCCGCCACTAGTCGAATCTAGTGAATGCATAGGCAATATCAGTGAATCATTCTCTCAAAAAACGGGGTTAGCTACTTCAACAAAAGTATTTGCAGGTGGAGCTGATAATGCTTGCGGTGCAATTGGCGCCGGCATTTTATCGCCAGGGGAAACACTATGTAGCATTGGGACATCGGGTGTTGTTCTTTCTTATGAGGAACGAAGCGATAGAGACTTTAATGGAAAAGTCCATTATTTTAATCATGGAAAAGAAAATGCCTTTTATACGATGGGCGTTACGCTATCTGCGGGTCACAGTTTAAGCTGGTTTAAGGAAAATTTCGCGGAAAACGACACGTTTGAAGAATTGTTGGCTGACCTAAAAAATGTACCAATCGGATCAAACGGCCTTTTATTTACCCCTTACTTAGTTGGGGAACGTACACCCCATGCAGATGCTACGATTCGGGGAAGTTTTGTAGGAATGGACGCCTCTCATAAAAAGAGAGACTTTACGCGAGCAGTTATTGAAGGTATTACGTTTTCATTAAGTGAATCAATTGAAATCTTTCGAGAAAGCGGAAAGGAAATTACGTCTATTGTATCAATTGGCGGAGGAGCAAAAAATGATCATTGGCTTCAAATTCAAGCAGACGTTTTTAATGCAAAAATCGTAAAGTTGTCTACTGAACAAGGCCCAGCGTTAGGAGCAGCCATGCTAGCAGCTTATGGCTGTGGCTGGTATAACTCATTGGAAGAGTGTGCAAACGTATTTATTACCTCGTCGAAAACATATTATCCTAATGCAGAACATGTACAAGTCTATAAACAGCTTTATGAATTATATAAAGAAGTCTACCTTCAAACAAACGACTTAAGTAAAAAGCTAGGCGAATTTAAAAGGAAATAATAGGTTGCAAAATATGCAATCTTCCTTTAAAAAAGAGCTTCATATGAAAGTAGCTTGTATCAATTGATTATGGTTGTATATCGATATACCTGACACAAAAGGAAGTATAGAAAATGCTGTAGTAAGATTTGATTCACTAGAAAAATACGTACATTGGAGGGGAGGATAAGAGCAGTTAGTCAAATAGACGACGAAAATTTCTTTTGTGTTCCAAGAATTTGAAAACGCATTCAAATAAGTGCGAACTCAGTTAGAAATAGAACTTCTACTGTTACTTTTAACTAACTGCTTTTAACAACGCATGAAACAAAATCGAAACTCATTATATATTTTTTCTATTACCTTAGTTGCCGCTATCGGAGGGTTACTGTTTGGATATGATACAGCTGTAATATCTGGAGCTGAAGAATCATTAAAGGTGTATCTTATTGACAGCTTAGGGTTAGGATCTTTAGCACATGGTGTTACTGTATCAAGTGCTTTGATAGGATGTATTATTGGAGGATTGGTATCTGGTTATTTTGCGACGAAACTAGGACGCAAACAATCACTTATACTAGCAGCTATTCTTTTTATAGTCTCAGCGTTAGGAGCTTCTTATCCTGAGTTTTTATTTTTCACAAAAGGGGAACCGACACTCTCTTTGTTACTAGCTTTTAACTTCTACCGCATTATAGGTGGGATTGGTGTTGGCTTAGCATCAGCCATTTGTCCCATCTATATAGGAGAAATTGCACCGGCAGATATTCGCGGCAGATTGGTATCATTCAATCAATTTATGATTATTTTTGGAATGTTAGTCGTTTACTTCGTGAATTGGGGTATTGCAAATGGGGAAACCTTAGAATGGATTAATGATGTGGGTTGGAGATACATGTTTGCTTCAGGAGCTATTCCAGCTTTACTCTTTGCATCACTCTTGTTTTTAGTTCCTGAAACGCCTCGCTACTTAGCTATACAGAATCAAGATCAAAAAGCTTTAGCCATACTAACTAAAATTAATGGGTCTTCAGAAGCGAAATCAATTTTAGAAGATATTAAACAAACAATTTCTACCAATGTTTCGTCTGGAAAATTATTGGCATATGGAAAATTAGTTATCGTTGTAGGTATACTGCTTTCTGTATTTCAACAGTTTGTAGGAATCAATGTAGCTCTATATTATGCTCCGCGTATTTTTGAAAGCATGGGAGCAGCTAAAGGTTCTTCTATGCTGCAAACCATTATTATGGGATTAGTAAATGTTATTTTTACAGTAATTGCAATTTTGACAGTTGATCGTTTGGGAAGAAAACCTTTATTAATAACAGGGTCTATCGGAATGGCCATTGGAATGTTCGGTGTAGCAAGCATGGCTTTTTCAAACATCATTGGTATAGGGACGCTTGTATTTATCATTATTTATACAGCTTCCTTTATGATGTCATGGGGGCCAATTTGTTGGGTGCTCATTTCAGAGATTTTTCCTAATAAAATTAGAGGTCGTGCTGTAGCTATTGCCGTAGCTGCTCAATGGGCAGCTAACTATTTTATTTCCTCTACGTATCCTGTGATGATGGAATATAGCGGAGGATTAACATATGGTTTCTACGGTTTAATGAGTGTACTTTCTGCTTTATTTGTTTGGAAATTTGTTCCTGAAACAAAAGGTAGAACTCTTGAACAAATGGAAAATATGTGGAGAAAAAAACAAGAGGCTTCAAAGAGTAAGAAGGCCATATAACCATTAAGCTTTTGCTTAGAGGAAAGATGAATATAAAACTTTCAAAAACACCTAAATTATCTTTAGGTGTTTTTAATATGTAACCTTTATGAAGAAAGTGGATAGCTTTTTTAAAGGATATTGCTATAGTGATAAGCCTCTTTAAAAATAGAAATATAGTTTTTTTATGAGGAGTGTTTTATCGTAAATATAAATAACGGTGCAATGAATTTACAAAAGATCTGGGGGGCATCCGCTATATACGGAATATCCTAAAGAATTAAAGTATGACCATGCTTCATGGGTTCCAACGTATCGGAATCAGAAAATGATTGATTGGATGTTTCAGCAAGTAAAGCAAACAAACTAGTAAGAAATAAAGCTCCATACTTCATTACTCCCAAAAAGCTCTTCCAGTTAATAAAAACTGGAAGAGCTTTTTTACTTTTATCAGAATCTACGCGCTAGGAGAAAGATATTTCACACCACATTTAACCAAATATGTGACGAAATTATGGTAAAGCCATTTAAACTAGATAAAAATCGCTTCAAGTGTGAGAAATATCACACCTTTTAAACATACAACATGATAATTTTTTAGGAGTAAGCAATATGTCATGACAAACTTCAATATGTTAGGAGGTTTTTAGCCTTTTGATCTGTTGAGATGCATCTCTAATATGAACGTTTATATACCATTATTATGTACAGAGATTTAAAGGAAGGGAGCCTGAGCTGAGGTGAGAAAGCAAAAATCAATGCATATTGGCAAGTTAATCATTCTCTCCGTATTCATTACAATTTTTTTAGCAGGCTGTGATAGTCGTTATTTGATTTTAAATCCGCAGGGGGCGGTAGCTCAAAAAGAATACCAGTTAATTATTTTTTCCATAATTTTATGCACAATTGTTGTTATTCCTGTTTTAGGTCTGCTTGTGTATATCGTTTTACGCTACCGTGATAAGCCTGGAAACAAGGCTCCGTATCGACCAGACTGGGACGATAGCAAGCGTCTTGAATTTATTTGGTGGGGCATCCCCATTATTATTATCGGCATTTTAGGTTTCGCTACGGCCAAAACGACTTATGAATTAGTAGATCCGCCGAAAAAAGATGTAAAGCCGCTAACGATTGAAGTAACGTCTCTTGATTGGAAATGGTTATTTCAATATCCGGATCAAGATATTGCGACAGTGAACTATGTCAACATTCCAAAAGATGTGCCCGTTCAATTCGTGCTAACGTCAGATGCACCTATGAATTCCTTTTGGGTACCGGAGTTGGGAGGACAATTATATACCATGCCGGGAATGGCCATGGGGCTTTGGCTACAAGCTAATCACAAGGGAGAATATTTTGGTTCGGGTGCTAATTTTACGGGTGAAGGGTTCGCTCATATGAACTTTAAAGTTAAATCTACATCGACAAAAGAATTTAATCAGTGGGTAAAGCAAGTGAAAGAAACATCACCAGCTTTAACAAAAGCTGATTATAACAATCTTGCCAAACAAGGTCTTTCCTTGGAAAAATCGTACTCTACCATTCCTAAAGGTTTGTTTCAAGAAATTGTTATTAAAAACGGTGGTCAATATTATAGTCAGCATCACCATATGAAAAATGAAGACATGAAGACTATGAATGTGGCTTCTGAAGAACAAGCACATACACAGCATGAGCACCAGGAAGGGGGAAACTAAGTTGTTAGACAAATTAAAAGATTTTTCATCTTATTTTTTTGTGACAGGGGAGCCAATGATTTACGGAGCCGACGTCGCCATATTGTTAACACTAGCCGGTATTATTTTTGTTCTTACGTATCTTAAAAAGTGGAAGTGGCTATGGCGTGAGTGGCTCACAACGGTGGATCATAAAAAAATTGGAATCATGTATATGCTTTCTTCATTGTTAATGCTGTTTCGAGGCGGAGTAGATGCATTATTAATGCGTATGCAGCTAGCATTTCCCCAGTGGCATTTTCTAGATTCTAATCATTACAATGAAATTTTCACTACGCACGGAACCATTATGATTCTATTTATGGCAATGCCGCTTATGTTTGCTTTCTTTAATATCGTTGTGCCGCTTCAAATTGGAGCAAGAGATGTCGCCTATCCTTTTTTAAACGCGGTAAGCTTTTGGCTATTTTTCTTTGGCGCCATGCTTTTCAATTTGTCGTTTGTAATCGGAGGATCGCCAGATGCAGGGTGGTTGAGTTATCCGCCGCTTTCTGGCATGCAGTTCAGTCCTGGACCAGGTCAAGATTTTTATATTTGGGGCATTCAAATATCAGGTATTGGCAGCTTGGCTTCTGGAATTAATTTTATTATGACCATTTTAAAAATGCGTGCGCCTGGCATGAAACTTATGCATATGCCGCTATTCACGTGGTCTGTTCTAGCAAGCTGTATTATTATCATTTTCGCGTTTCCTGTATTAACCGTAACGCTTGCTTTATTGTTTATCGACCGCTTCTTTGACGGACACTTGTTTACCATGACCGGCGGTGGAAATCCGATGATGTACATTAACTTAATTTGGATGTGGGGACATCCTGAAGTGTATATTGTTGTGCTTCCGGCATTCGGCATTTTTTCTGAAATTGTTGCAACGTTTTCTCAAAAGAAGATATTTGGCTATAAATCTATGGTTTTTTCAATGATGATTATTAGCGTTCTATCGTATTTCACATGGGTGCATCATTTCTTTACGATGGGTGCAGGTGCTAATGTAAATGTGTTTTTTGCTATTACGACGATGGCTATCGGAATTCCAACGGGTGTTAAAGTGTTCAACTGGTTATTTACGATGTTCCGCGGCCGTATTCAAATGACTCAGCCAATGCTATGGACAATTGCTTTTATCCCGTGCTTTGTTGTAGGAGGAGCAACCGGTGTTATGCTTTCAGCAGCTCCCGCAGACTATCAGTATCATAATAGCTATTTTTTAGTTGCACACTTTCACCAAGTATTAATCGGAGGCGTTGTATTCGGCTTTTTTGCAGGTTTGTACTATTGGTGGCCAAAAATGTTTGGCTTTAAACTAAATGACCGTCTTGGCAAATGGGCATTTTGGACGTGGAATATTGGTTTTTATGTATGCTTCATGCCTCAATATGCACTAGGGTTTATGGGAATGACGCGCCGTATTTATACGTACGACTTTGACATGGGATGGCTCCCACTGAACGTTATCTCTACAGTGGGAGCCTTCTTTATGGGCATAGGGTTTATCTTTCAAGCATGGCAGATTCTTCATGGCATTAAGTACGGAGAACGAGATGTAACAGGAGATCCTTGGAATGGCCGCACATTAGAATGGTCCATTCCTTCACCTCCGCCGCACTACAATTTTGCAGTGATTCCAACAGTAACGGGGCAAGATGCGTGGTGGACGATAAAAGAAGAAAGAAAAAAGAAAAAAGCGAAGGAAACAGCGGCTTTTTCTCCAATTCATATGCCTAAGAATTCAGGTATTCCATTTATCATGTCGGTTTTCTGGTTCATTGCTGGTTTTGGCTTAACGTTCCACTGGGTATGGGTAGCGATATTCGGTTTGACAGGAGTAGGAGGTTGTTTACTAGCCCGTTCTTTTCAATACAACTCGGACTATTATATTCCCGTGGATGAAATTCGACATACAGAAGATTCAGTAGGGAGGGTCGGGTAACATGGCATATGCGACAGCGCATCACGAAGAACATCATCATGAACATGATGAAGAAATCAAAGTTATGGGTTTTTGGCTTTTCCTCGTAACGGACTGTATCTTATTTGGAGCATTATTTGCTACATATGCCGTTCTTGTTAATCATACTGCAGGAGGCCTTACAGGAAAGGAATTTTTTGAAGTCCCAGGATTTGTTTCTGAAACGTTTATCTTATTAACGAGCAGCTTTACAAGCGGATTGGCCGTGTTAAGCATGCACAAAGGAAAAATAAAGCCTTTAATTGGCTGGCTAATCGTAACTCTGCTTTTAGGTGTATGCTTTGTTGGCCTTGAAATTCATGAATTTCAAACTATGGTTCACGAAGGAGCAACCATTTCCACAAGCGCATTTTTTACGGCTTTCTATACACTAGTTAGTACACACGGGCTGCACGTTTCGGTTGGCATCATTTGGATGATTTCAATTACAATCCAGTTAAAACGATACGGAATTACCTCTGTAACAAAACGAAAAGTGACGATTATCAGCTTATACTGGCATTTTCTTGATGCCGTCTGGATCTTCCTTTACACGGTTGTGTATTTAATGGGGGTGATGTAGATGGGGAACCACGGGTCGTTAAAAGCTTATACAACCGGATTTATTTTCTCAATTATTTTAACCGTTATTCCTCTGCTGCTGGTATTAAACCACGTACTTGCTAAAAATATATTACTAGCTAGCATTCTAGGAATGGCCGTGCTTCAATTTTTCGTTCAATTGTTTTTCTTTATGCATATTAAAGACGGAGAGAAGCCTCGTTATAATGTGATGGCTTTAATACTTGGAATCGTTTTTGTTATTACGATTGTAGCAGGATCTGTTTGGATAATGACTTTTAACTCTCAAGTTCAATAAAAATGGAGCCGTGTACGATGTGCGCGGCTCCATTTTTTATTAATTTCTATAAATTGTGATAAAAATCACATACTTTCGCTTGCGCAAGAAGTACAATAAAAGTGTAGCAAAGAAAGTTCTTTATAAACGAATGTTAAAGGAGAGATTATGATGAATATGGCTTATCGTAACATCCTCGTAGCAGTAGACGGTTCTGTAGAAGCGGAGTGGGCGTTCAAAAAAGCAGTTAACAGTGCGAAAAAAAATAACGCTCATTTGATAATTTGTCACGTTATCGATATACAGGCGTTAAGTCCATCACCTTATGCATTTTATACGGATACACGCTTTCAAGACGCAGAGAAATTTGCTGAAGAACTTTTAGCCAACTATAGTAACCTAGCCATTAAGGCTGGAGTAACGAAAGTCGAGACCTTAATTGAACACGGTTCTCCTAAAACAAAAATATCTAAAAAAATTGCTCCCGATAAGCACGTTGATTTAATTGTATGCGGTGCAACCGGGTTAAACGCGGTAGAGCGTATCTTAATCGGAAGTGTATCTCAGCATATTTTGCGCTATGCCAAATGTGATGTGTTAATCGTTCGCACCCCTAAAGAAGCTGAAGAGCAATCAAAGCCTTTACAAGTAGAGCTAACAGAGTAACAGGCACAGACGAGAAATAAAACTTGTTGTGCACAGCAAAATACAAAGCTCTCACCATTTATTTAAAGAGAGGGGATAAACGTATTTTAGTTAAAAGAAGATCCGAACAAGGAGTCAAGGTTCTCAAGAGAGAACGTGACTCGTTCGGATTTTTTTATTGTGATGGTGAATGTAGTTTTCATGTATCCAGCTGTGGATTGAAGGGGAATGGCAGAAAGAAAGGTGAGGATAGTAGAGCACATCAAACATGTTTATGAAAGAAGAAGAGGGGAAGAACAAGCATATAGAAAACTTTTCCTTAGTTGGTTAAGGTTGATTTATAAAGGAGTGACGAATATGTCAAAGTTAAATAATCCATTAACTCAATTTTTCCATGAAGACTATCCAAAACAGTATCAAGAACCGCCTGGTGTACAAAAAGAAATGAACGTCATCCCAGACTGCGGGGAGAACAGTTACATAGGTGCAGGTAAATTAAAAGGCAGAAAAGCTCTTGTGACAGGTGGAGATTCAGGTATTGGCCGAGCAGCAGCTATCGCTTACGCAAGAGAAGGAGCGGACGTTGCGCTTAATTACTTGCCACAAGAGCAAACTGATGCAGAAGAAGTAAAAAAGCTTATTGAGGCAGAAGGCAAAAAAGCAGTACTCATACCTGGTGATGTAGGCGAAGAATCTTTTTGCAAGGAGCTAGTAGAAAAAGCTTATAAAGAATTAGATGGATTAGACGTTTTAGCGCTCGTAGCAGGTAAACAGCAGGCAGTAGAAGATCTTGCTGATTTAGAAACGGATCAGCTGCGCAAAACCTTTGAAGTAAATGTATTCTCTTTATATTGGACCGTAAAAGCAGCGCTGCCTTATTTACCGGCAGGTGCTTCTATTATTACCACAAGTTCTGTACAAGGCTATAGCCCAAGTCCTAATTTATTAGATTATGCAGCTACAAAGTTTGCCATTAACGGATTCACTCGCGGACTAGCCAAGCAATTAGCTCCAAAAGGTATTCGCGTTAACTCCGTTGCTCCAGGACCTATCTGGACGCCGCTTCAAATTTCTGGAGGGCAGCCAAGCGACGCTATTCCAGGCTTTGGACAAGATACACCTTTGCAGCGTGCTGGTCAGCCGGTAGAGTTAGCAAATGTATACGTATTTTTAGCTTCAACGGATGCAAGCTACGTAACAGCTCAAGTTTACGGAATTACAGGCGGAATAGAACTAGCTTAAAACAAAAAACACGTGCAGTTATGAACTGCACGTGTTTTTTTGTTTTATCGTCTTTTACCTTTTAAAGTTTGTACACAAATGTAGCTAAGCGTAGCGAATAATGCTGTAATAAATGCCGAGTGAGACAGTGTAGCAAAGACATTTAAACGAGACATGACAACAAAGATACCGCTAAATATTTGAGCAAAGGTTAAAGCAACTGCAATGATGGACGCGTAGTAAATATCACGGCGAGTTTCTTTATACTGTTTGATAGCAGATACCATAATCCAAATGATAAGAACAAACAGCACAAGAGCAGCAAATCGGTGAGCAAAGTGAATGCCTGTTGTTCCTGATAGCTTTGGAATAAGAGTGTTGCCATAACAAGCCGGAAAGCTTGTACACGCTAAGCTTGCACCTTTGTGACGCACATATGCACCTAAATAAATATCGCAGTAGGTAAATATAAGCGTAAACCATGCGAGCCATCTAAATTTGCCTGTAACGGCTCCTTTAATAAAATGATCCGAACGGTCCTTTTGAATAACAAATATTGAAAGTAAAAATACACCGGTAAACGCAATAAGCGAAAGACCGAAATGCAGGGCTAGCGCCTCAGCTGACTGAGGCCAGATAACGGCAGAAGCCCCGAGCAACGACTCGATAACGATAAATGCAATACTCATGATCGCTAAAATTTTCACTTCACGGTTTCTGCGATAACGAATCCAAGCCCAAATAGAAAATGCTAAAACAAGAAGACCTGCAAATGCGGTAATCAAACGATGCGTATATTCAATCATTGTTGCTACTGCGTATTCGGGTATTAACTGCCCGTTACATAGTGGCCACTCGTTTCCGCACCCTAATCCAGACCCTGTGGTTGTGACCAGACTGCCGGCAATCATTAAAATAAACATAACAATCGTTGTAAATATAGCTGTTATTTTAAATAAATTTCTCATACGTTGACTCCCTTTGTTGAGTTACTAATTATGACTATAGATTTGATGAATACGATAGTCAAGTAGTAGAGCGTAATTAACAAATAACTGTCACAAACTCGCACATGTTTTCCTTGAATTTGATGTCAGAAAAGCTTTCTTCACTAAACTTTGTAATGGTTTTTTCCTTTTAAACAATGTAAATATGCTTTCATACATAAGATATAAAAAATTATATTAGTGATTTTATACAATTTGCAAAAAAAACTTTAGAGAGAATGGAGATACAATCATATTCCAAAAGTGATAATATAAATATAAATCAAATGATGTTATAAAACCTATCATTTTATGTTAGGTAAAAAAATAAACTTTTTATCATAGAGAAGCTTTATTGAAAGGAGAGATAACGATGAGCTTAGAAGCTTTAAATAAAAGAGTAGAAACCGATCTTTCTTACCTTTCTTTCAGGAAACCAACAGAAGTACAGCCAATTATCCCTAAAAGTGGACACGTATACGATGTAATCATTATTGGAGGAGGTCAAAGCGGTTTAGGAACGGCTTTTGGCTTGCTGCGAGAACGCGTGTCAAATATTCTTATTATTGATGAAAACCGTTCGGGTTTAGAAGGTCCGTGGGAAACGTATGCACGAATGATTACGCTGAGAACGCCCAAAAACTTAACATCTATCGATTTAGGTATGCCTTCGCTTACGTTTCAAGCGTGGTGGGAAGCACAATTTGACTCAGAGGGCTGGGAAGCTCTTGACAGAATTCCAAGAGGAGACTGGATGAATTATTTACGCTGGTACCGGAGTATTCTTAACCTTCCTGTGGCAAATGAAATAAAATTAACGTTAATTGAGCCGACGGAAACAGGTATTCATCGCTTGCATATTGAAGGAAATGGAGCTGCATGTCCTACACTGATGGCACGTAAAGTTATACTAGCTACAGGAATTCAAGGAGGAGGAGAGTGGCATGTCCCGCCTATGATTTCTGAAAAATTGCCGCCTCATCTTTATTCTCATACTTCACAAACGATTGATTTTACTACGTTGAAGAACAAAAAAGTAGCTGTTTTAGGGGGAGGAGCTTCGGCGTTTGACAATGCCAACTATGCACTTTCCGAAGGAGTTGCTGAAGCTCATGTATTTGTTCGACGAAAAGAACTTCCGCGTATTAATCCAATCAGACAAATGGAAGCTTCAGGAATGATTGAGCGTTTTCATGCTCTGTCAGATGCTGAAAAATATGAAGTAATGGCTCATTTTTTCGAATACAATCAGCCGCCTACGAATGATACATTTGGACGCGCTTCCTCATGGCCAGGTTTTCATTTGCACCTACATGCACCGTGGCTCGATGTCGAGGGAAAACAGGACAAAGCAGTTGTAACAACTCCTCAGGGAGTCTTTACATTTGACTATTTAATTATTAGCACAGGCCTTCTAACAGATCCGGCTCTTCGTCCAGAATTACGTCTTGTTGAAAAACACATCGCCCGCTGGAGCGATCATTACAAAGCACCGCATGAAATTGCCAATCCAGTATTGGATGCCCACCCTTACCTTAGTAATGGCTTTGCTTTTTCAAATCGCAATGGGGAAGGTCAAAAAATGGTATATGGCCTTTTTGCTTTTAATTATTCTGCTTTAATTAGCTGTGGAATTTCTGCTTCCGCTCTTTCAGGGCTGAAATATGCGATACCGAAGCTCGTATCAGAAGTCGCCAATCAGCTTTTTATTGATAACCGCCATGAGAATTTAACCAATTTCTTTGACTATAATGAGCCTGAATTTATCGGTAGCTGGTCAAAAGACGCTAATCAAGTGAAAACAACATAATAAAACTACATTTTTAACAATGAAAAAGGTGAAGCATATGGAGCCGATCTCTAAAAAGAAGATAGCTACTTTGTATACTCAAATTAGCCAAGAAATTTTTAATGTAGGCGTGAATACTCAAAAAATAGATATTATTGATAATAAAATTCTTATACTAGCTCAATCAAAAAGAATGCCAGCGCTAGACGCCCTCAGTGAAGAATATAAAGAATTAGTGATGTCTCTTGATGCGGCTTTGTCGACTAAATATAAAAAAATGCTAAAGCAAAAAGTGGAGCTATTATTCGATATCCAGGTCACTTCTTTATTTAGAGATTATGATCCTGCTACTGAGAATTCTTGTACGGTTATTTGCTTTAAATAACTTCTCTATATAAATGGCAAAACGTTGGATGAAATCGTTTGTTTTGCAAAAAACGTAAAAGACGGATGCTTATCTTCTGTTTACAGAAGCAAAGAGCCGTGAAGATAGAAGGGTTTCCTTCTGTTTTCACGGCTCTTTTTATACATATTTTCATAAAAAAGGAGTGGGGAAATGACTGAATATACACTTGTTGATAAAGCGGCTGTAAAAACTAGTTAAAAAAATTCAATCGATCATTAAAGGAGTGAAAAGCAAGTGGCGATGAATGAAAAAATGGAAACTCAGCATATGGAACTAACAAAAAAATCAGCACCTAATCCTTCATGGGTAGATAAGCTGTTTCATTTAACAGAACGTAAAACAGATGTAAAAACAGAAATTCTTGCGGGAATTACGACTTTTGTGACGATGAGCTATATTATCTTTGTTAATCCGACGATTTTAGCAGATGCAGGCATTCCAAAAGAAGCGGCAATTGCGGCAACAATTTTTGCCACTGTTTTTGCAACTCTTTTGTTTGCATTGTGGGCGAACATGCCTATTGCAGTTGCACCAGGAATGGGGCTAAACGCTTTTTTTACGTATACAGTGGTATTGGGTGAAGGGTTAACGTGGCAAACAGGTTTAGGAGCCGTATTTATTTCAGGGGTTGTATTTTTTATTTTAACCATAACAGGCTTACGCAAGAAGATTATTGAAGGGATACCCGCTATTTTAAAAAGTGCTATTTCCGTTGGAATCGGTCTATTTATTGCTTTTATCGGTTTTAAGCAAGCTGGAATTATTGTAAGCAACAAAGAAAATTTAGTAGCGCTTGGACAACTCACAAAACCGGGCCCATTACTTGCTTTATTAGGTTTCATCGCGGTAACTGTATTAACTGCTCGAAAAATTAAAGGAGCTGCTTTGATTAGTATTTTACTGATATCAATTGCAGGGATGGCGCTGGGCATAGTAGAAGCACCTAAAAGCATCAGCAGCGTTGTGTCGTTTTCAATGCCAAGCATGTCAGAAACTTTTTTACAAATGGATATTAAATCTGCTCTCCATTACGGTCTTTTCTCTATTATTTTTTCATTTACGCTTGTGGAGCTATTTGATAATTTAGGATCGATGATTGGATTATCTAAAAAAGCTGGACTAATGGATGAAAAAGGAGAAATTAAAGGGTTAGATAAAGCGCTTATGGCAGATTCTCTTGCGACTGTAGCCAGTGCTGCTATGGGATCTACCGCAATGAACGCGTATGTAGAAAACGCTGCGGGAATTGCAGAAGGAGGCAAAACGGGTCTTAAAGCACTGGTTGTTGCCATGCTGTTTTTAGTCAGTATTTTGTTCACTCCATTGATCAGCATTATTCCTGCTTTTGCTACAGCGCCTATTTTAATTATGGTTGGAGCTCTCATGTTAACAGAAATTAAAAACATTCCTCTCGACGAAATAACAGATGCTGTGCCTGCTTTTTGTACCATTATTTTGATGCCGTTAACGTTTAGTATCGGCGAAGGCTTAGCGCTAGGTTTTTTATCTTATACGTTCGTTAAATTGTTAGCCGGCAAGGCGAAAGAAATCCACTGGATTATGTACATCATTAGCGCCGCTTTTATTATCAACTTCATCTGGGCTGCCTGAGCGCATATATCTAGAGCAAAAAAGACTTCTCAGCTGAGAAGTCTTTTTTACTGATCGTGTAGATTTTAATCTCTCTCCCTTACAGAAATAAAAGATAGCGAAGGAAGATATATAACGTTGAAATCAAAAGAGATACAAGCATAATTGGAGCTCCAATTTTCAAAAAGTCCATAAACGAAAATTTATGTCCTTTTTTTACAGCCATGCCAGCTACAATCACGTTGGCAGATGCTCCAATTAACGTACCGTTTCCTCCCAAACACGCTCCTAGAGCCAGTGACCACCATAGTACATTGATTTGAGCAGAATCAGGGCTCATTCCCATTCCATGAGCCATATCTTGAATAAGTGGAATCATTGTAGCAACAAAAGGAATGTTATCAATAACAGCTGAGGCAATGCCACTAATCCACAAAATGAGATAAGCTGAGAGTGCGATATTGCCGTCTGTAACGTTCAACGCGCCAGCAGCCAGCTTTTTAATAATGCCTACATCGATTAAGCCTCCGACAAGAACAAACAAACCTGCAAAGAAAATAATGGTTGTCCATTCAACAGAATCAAATGCGCTTTCTACTTCATCATGAGTTCTTAATCCAATTACCAGTAGTACAGCAGCACCTGTAATGGCTACCATAGCCGCATCAATGTGCAAAACAGAATGCAGGGTAAAACCTAGAATCGTTAATACTAATACAGTTAACGATTTTTTCATTAAAACAGAATCTTGAATATAATCTTTTTCATTTAAACTCATTAACTCTTGCTTTTTACTATCTTCTACTTTTAACTTTTTACGATAGATAAGAACAAGAATCCCCAGCGTAACAACACCGATAATCAGCACTGCAGGAGTTAAATTTAATAAAAAAGCATTAAAATCAAGGTGAGGATTCGCTGCCCCAATCATGATATTAGGCGGGTCGCCTATTAAAGTTGCCGTTCCTCCAATATTTGAAAACAGCACTTCTGATATAAGAAACGGAAAAGGATTAATGTTTAAAATAGTAGTAATCGAAAATGTAACCGGAACAATTAATAACACGGTTGTCACATTGTCTAAAAAAGCTGATCCGACGCCTGTTAAAATCGATAAAATAACTAGAATTCGAACCGGATCACCTTTAGCAATTTTAGCAGACTTGATGGCTGCGTATTGAAACACGCCTGTTTTGTTTGTGATGCCGACTAAAATCATCATACCCATAAGCAGGACAATTGTTTCCCACTGAATGTGTTCGGTAATAGCATTATTAAAATCGACAATACCTAACAAAATCATTAATATAGCACCTAAAAGAGCTGCTGAAGCGCGATTGATCTTTTCAGTCATAATCAGAAAATATGTAATGATAAATATAATAATGGCTGCGTATACATGAAAACTTGTAATGTGTTGAATTGCATTGTGCATAACTGTAACCTGGCGATATGTCATCTAGACGTCGCGAAGTGTAGATGACGCAAACTTTGGATGTTTTCCAGGTTTTCACCTCATCTTTCATCGTTTAATTTACATCCAACTTTACGGTAAAACTTCTATAAAATCCGCTTTCCTTTAACCAACCTCCTTTAAAAGCTTTGGTGTTCTTCAAAATGCAGACGATTCCTTCAGCATTATATCATATTTACATAAAAGCTTTCTTGCTAATTATTCATGTGATTTTCAACCCACACGCTTATTATGCACCTTAAATTCAGTTTGCATAATTGATTCCTCTAATATCGGACAAAGTTAGACAAAGTTGGAACAGTGTCCAATTTTGTCTAACTTTGTGAGAACAAATAAAACAATGGATTGCTAAGATAAAGCGGTTTTCATGTTGGCACGGTACTTGCAAGAGTAATTAAGTGAAGTTTGATAATCAAATGAGGAGGCTTACCATAATGAAAACTGCTCAAAATAAAACAGAAAAGCTTACGAAAGAAAAAGCCAGCTGGATGTATCAGAAAATGGTAGAAATTCGAAAGTTTGAAGATGAAGTACATCAAATTTTTGCAAAAGGGGTACTACCTGGTTTTGTTCATCTGTATGCAGGTGAAGAAGCGATAGCGGTTGGAATGTGCGCTCACCTTAATGACAGTGACAGTATTACGAGCACTCATCGTGGACACGGTCATTGTATTGCTAAAGGCGGCGATTTAGATGGAATGATGGCTGAACTATTTGGGAAGGTAACCGGGTTAGGCAAAGGAAAAGGTGGATCTATGCATATTGCGGATTTAGATAAAGGAATTTTAGGAGCAAATGGAATTGTAGGAGGAGGATTTCCGCTTGCATGCGGTTCTGCTTTAACTGCTAAGTATAAAAAGACAAAAGATGTAAGCGTTTGCTTTTTTGGAGACGGGGCGGGCAATGAAGGAACGTTTCATGAAGGAATTAACTTAGCAGCCATTTGGAAACTGCCGGTTGTTTTTGTTGCTGAGAATAATGGCTACGGAGAAGCAACTCCCTTTTCTTATGCTTCAAGCTGCAGCACGATTGCAGACCGTGCCGCATCTTACAATATTCCAGGCGTACGAGTGGATGGAAAAGACGTGATGGCAGTTTATGAAGCAGCTGCTGAAGCGATTCAACGAGCTCGCAGAGGGGAAGGCCCAACGTTAATTGAATGTGTAACGTATCGAAATTACGGGCATTTCGAAGGCGACGCACAAACGTATAAATCAGGCAGTGAAAAGAAAGAACACCTTCAGGAAAAAGATGCGATTGCTCTTTTTGAAAACTATTTGCTTTCAGAACAAGTAGTAACAGAAAAAGAGCTTAGAGATATTGAAAGTGACGTAGAAAAAGCAGTAAAACGCGCAGTTGAGCTAGCAGAAACAAGCGATTATCCTGATGCTTCCGAACTATTAACAGATGTTTATGTATCTTACTAATTAAAGGGGGAAAAGAAAATGACTAGAAAATTAAGTATGTCTGAAGCTATCAATGAAGCAATGAAACTAGCGATGCGAAAAGATGAGAATGTGATTCTGCTGGGAGAAGATGTAGCTGGCGGAGCGGAAATTGACCACCTGCAAGATGATGAGGCTTGGGGCGGTGTCCTTGGAGTGACAAAGGGACTTGTACAAGAATTTGGACGTGAACGAATTCTTGATACGCCTATTTCAGAAGCAGCTTATATAGGAGCTGCAATGGGAGCGGCAGCTACGGGGTTAAGACCGGTTGCAGAATTAATGTTTAATGACTTTATTGGCTGCTGCTTAGATCAAGTGCTGAATCAAGGCGCAAAATTTAGATACATGTTCGGAGGAAAAGCAGAAGTGCCCGTCACGATTCGAACGACTCATGGAGCTGGATTCAGAGCTGCGGCTCAGCATTCTCAGAGCTTGTATGCTTTGTTCACTAGCATTCCTGGCATTAAAGTAGTGGTGCCTTCTACCCCTTACGATGCAAAAGGTTTATTATTAGCAGCAATTGAAGACAATGATCCGGTTATCTTTTTTGAAGACAAAACATTGTACAACATGAAAGGTGAGGTTCCTGAAGGCTATTATACGATTCCATTAGGAAAAGCAGACGTGAAACGCGAAGGAACAGATTTAACTATTGTAGCGATTGGCAAACAAGTAAATACTGCACTTACAGCCGCAGATCAATTATCTCACAAAGGAATTGACGTAGAAGTAGTCGATCCGCGAAGTCTATCACCTTTTGACGAAGAGACGATTCTTTCTTCTGTAGAAAAAACGAATCGATTAATTGTTATTGACGAAGCTAACCCAAGATGTAGCATCGCAACAGATATTGCTGCGCTAGTTGCTGATAAAGGATTTGATATGCTTGATGCACCTATTAAACGAATTACAGCACCACATACACCTGTACCATTTTCACCTCCATTAGAAGATATTTATCTGCCAACACCGCAAAAAGTAATTGAAGTTGTATCGGAGTTGCTAGGAGATAAATCGCTTCTAAGCGTGTAAGTAAAGAGAAAGGAGGAGGAAGCAAATGGCTGCAGAGGTTGTAATGCCAAAACTAGGTATGGCAATGAAAGAAGGAACCGTTTCGACATGGAATAAAAAAGTGGGAGACTCCGTTTCAAAAGGAGATATGATTGCAAGTATTAATTCTGAAAAAATAGAAATGGAAATTGAAGCGCCGCAGGACGGTGTGATTCTTGATATCCTTGTGCAAGAAGATGTAGGTGTGCCTCCTGGAACGATTATCTGTTATGTTGGAAATCCAAACGAGCAGCTTACTGAGCAAAGCAGTTCAGCAAATGAGCTTCAGGCTCCTAAAAACGAGGTAGCCGCCACTATCTCTTTAGAAGAGCCACCAGCAAACGCAGTTTCATCAAAGAAGAGCAAAGAAACTGTGCGCATTTCACCAATTGCACGGAAAATAGCAGAATCTGAAAACCTTGACATTGAAATGATTAAAGGCACGGGACCAAAAGGAAGAATCACAAAAGCGGATGTAGAGAAAGTGCTGACAGAAAAAGCTTCAGAAACAAGTCATCCACCAGTTGAAATAGATAAAGCTACAAAAAAAGAAACGCTTCCAGTAGCGGGGATGAGGAAAGTCATTGCAGGCCGAATGCATAATAGCTTACTAAACAGTGCTCAATTAACGATTAATATGAAAGCTGACGTGACGGATTTGCTGTCTCTTCAACGAGAAATTAAAGAAGTGATTCAACAACGCCATAAGGTGAAAATCTCTCTAACTGATTTTATTGCTCGCGCTGTTGTTCTTTCACTTCAAGAACACAAGCAAATGAACAGTGCGTATATCGATAACGAAATTCATCTCTATCATCATGTTCATCTTGGAATGGCCGTGGCTTTAGAGAATGGGCTAGTTGTTCCTGTTGTGCAACATGCTGAAAAAATGCCGTTAGTTGAATTAGCTGCAGAGATTAAAACACGAGCAGCAGATGCTCGGCAAGGTCAGTTGAGTACTGATAGCATGCAAGGTTCTACATTCACTATTACTAATCTGGGTGCTTACGGAGTAGAGTATTTTACACCTGTATTGAACCCGCCTGAAACAGGAATCCTTGGTGTGGGAGCTACTGAAGATGTACCTATGTATATAGGAGACGATTTACAAAGAAGAAACGTGCTGCCTTTAAGCCTGACGTTTGATCATCGCGTACTGGACGGAGCACCTGCAGCTAATTTCCTTGGAACTATTAAACAATACTTAGAGCAACCTATTTTACTACTCTTATAGAAAGGTGGTGCATTCCATGAAACCTTTAGTTGTCATTGGCGGCGGTCCTGCAGGATATGTGGCGGCAATCACTGCCGCCCGGCAAGGAAAACAAGTTACGTTAATCGAACAAAAAGATTTAGGTGGAACATGTTTAAATGAGGGCTGCATGCCAACAAAGTCATTATTAGCAAGCGCGGAAGCCTATGAGAAAATAAAGCAAGCTGAGCAATTCGGCATCACTCTTCCTTTAGAACAAGTGAAAATTAACTGGGATGGCGTTCAGCATCATAAAACAACCATTGTTAAAAACTTGGTCAGGGGAATTGGCTATTTGATGAAAAAGAACAGTATTAAAGTCATGAAAGGAGAAGCTTCTTTTTTGACAAATCATCGCCTAGCCGTGCGAAATGAAAATCAAGTAGAAGAAATAGAGGCTGAACAGTTTATTATTGCTGTAGGTTCAGAACCTGCTAGCCTGCCGTTTGCTCCGTTTGATGGAAAGTGGATCATTCACAGTGGACAAGCGATGTCGCTGCCTGCTATCCCTTCATCTCTTTTAATAGTAGGAGGAGGGGTAATTGGGTGTGAATTTGCAAGCATTTACAGTCAATTGGGAACAAAAGTAACGATTGTGGAAGCGGCAGATCAGCTGCTTTCTGGTGAAGACGCCGATATCGCCTTTATGTTGCAGGAAGAGTTAGAGAAAAAAGGCGTAACGATTTATACATCCGCTTCGCTAACAGAAATGCAGCCAGAAGATAAAACGGCTCTATTTAAACATAAAGAAGAACTGCATGAACTGCAGGCTGACTATGCATTAATTTCAATTGGGAGAAAGCCTAGAGTGCTAGGTTTAGGTTTAGAAAAGCTTGGCATACATTTTTCAAAACAAGGAATTGATGTTAATGAGCATATGCAAACGAATATACCTAATATCTATGCTTGTGGAGATGTAGTCGGTGGAATTCAGCTTGCTCATGTAGCCTTTCATGAAGGCACAGTTGCTGCTTTGCATGCATACGGAAAAGATAAGAGCGTGAATTACCGAGCTGTACCACGCTGCATCTATACTCATCCTGAAATTGCAAGTGTCGGTTTGACAGAAAAACAGGCCCGAGAAAAATACGGTGATGTTCGTATCGGAGAATTTTCGTTTACGGCAAACGGCAAAGCGATGATTGCAAATGATTCTGTTGGAAAAGTGAAAGTAATCGTAGAACCGCAGTTTAATGAAATTATTGGGCTTTCCATTGTAGGTGCACATGCTACAGAATTAATTGGACAAGGAACTATCATGCTGCACGGGGAGTTGACCACGGATGTAATGGAAGACTTTATCGCTGCTCATCCTACATTATCCGAAGCGATTCATGAAGCTCTTTTGCATTCAGCGGGTCAGGCCGTTCACTCATGATTATACAAGTGCTCAAGTTATTAAGCTCTTTAAGAATGAAAAGTAAAAATGAATGATTCAAAAAGGTAAACTAGAGGATGAAGGAATCATGAAAGAGGGAGAGGGATTTTCCTGCATCCTCGTCTAGTTTTTCTATTAATTTTTACATAACGTGAGTTTAAGAATCTATCTTTGGTAATGATAACGTTTTCTTTGTGATTTATAATAATAGTAACAAGCCTTGATTTACTATATTCAATTAAGTTTATAGGGGAGAGGTAAGAAATGGAATCCACACTTTCTTTAAACACATGGAAACGTTTTGTAAACGAAGGAGCACTTGAATCTTCAAGGTTAAATGACATCATTGTAAAATCGTGGCACCGCTGTAAAAGCGCAGATGTTAACCCTTACCTAGATAAAGGCAGATCGATTTTAAGAAACGAAGATTTTCATTCTCGAAAACAAATGAACTCTTTATTTCTTGAAACGGCGTTGCCGCACTTAGAAAGAATCAGACAATCAGCGGCAGATTTAGGAATGG
This sequence comes from Priestia sp. TGN 0903, assembly GCF_050846855.1. NCBI lineage: Bacteria > Bacillati > Bacillota > Bacilli > Caryophanales > Bacillaceae > Priestia > Priestia sp. TGN 0903. The sequence goes on along the minus strand of NZ_JBOZGL010000001.1, from coordinate 820,918 downwards.
TTGCTCTATTAATTGACCCAGAAGGCTATATTTTATCTATTACAGGAAATAGACTTACACTGAATGAAGCAAGAAAAATTAATTTTGTGGAAGGTGCCTGTTGGACAGAAAAAGAAGTAGGAACAAATGCAATCGGGACGGCTCTGCAAACGGAAGAACCCATTATGATAACAGGTACAGAACATTATTCGATTGCTTCGCATCAATGGAGCTGTTCGGCGGCGCCTGTTCGAAATGACGACGGAAATTTAATTGGGATTATTAATATTTCCTGTCCCGTAAACAGAGCGCATCCTTATATGCTTGGAATGGTTACGTCCATTGCGTATACAATCGAACGGGAGTTAAGCATTCGAATGCACAAAGACGAAATAGATTTGGTTCATGCTTCTATGAATTTTGTCGATAGCAAGCAGCTCTTGCTGCTTTGCAATTACAAAGAAGTGATTGTAGGAGCAAGTAAAACCGTTCGGGAATGTATACCAAAATGGTCAGGCTTGCAGTTGAATACGATTGTAAAACAGGGATTTCGTATAGTAATGGAAGTGCCTGTAATTTCAAAAAGACACGGTCATTCTATTGGAAAGATTGTTTACTTATCAGAAGAAACGACTCATAACCAAACAACTAAACAGATCTCTGCTCAATCATTTTGTTTTAAAGGAGAAGCAGGCATAAGCCGATCCTTTCAGCGAACATTAGAAGAAATAAAGCAGGCGGCTCCTACGGATACAACGGTCTATATTTTAGGGGAAACAGGTACTGGAAAAGAAGTAGTGGCGAGAACGATTCATGAAAACAGTTCGCGTAAAAACGGGCCTTTTATTGCTCTTAATTGTGGTGCCATTCCGAAGGAACTTATGGAAAGTGAATTATTCGGCTATGCGGAAGGAGCCTTTACAGGAGCACGGCGTCAAGGATATCAAGGGAAGTTTGAACAGGCTAATCATGGTACGATTTTTCTTGATGAAATAGGTGAACTTCCTCATTCTATGCAAGTTTCTTTGTTAAGAGTATTGCAAGAGCGCAAGGTCACGCCTGTGGGAAGCAATCAGGAAATTCCGGTAGACATCCGGATTATTACCGCTACTCATCGAGATCTTCGCCAACTTGTCAATGAAAGGAAGTTTCGAGAAGATTTATACTACCGGCTTCACGTGTACCCCGTGTATGTTCCGCCTTTACGGGAAAGAAAAGAAGATATTCCACATCTTATGCGGTACTTTTGTCAAACGAATGATTGGAATATGAATTTCCCCAAGGAACTAGTAGATAAATTGATAGATTACCAGTGGCCGGGAAACATTCGAGAATTATTTAATGTACTTGAACGCTTGAAAATTTCACTAAACGCGGACACAGAAAAAGAGACAATATTGAGTTATTTGAGTTCTTTACATCTTGGTGGTCAGAGGAACATCTCTCACTCTGATACTTCACAAGAAATAGAAGAAAACGATTTTACGTCCCTATCCGCACTCACATTTCGTGAAAAAGTTCAAAAAGACTTGATGATGGATGCTTTACGTAAAACGCAGGGAAATGTGTCGCTTGCTGCTAAGCTGTTAGATATACCAAGAAGTACATTTTATAACAGATTAAAAAAATTCAATTTATAAGCTGAGAGTTTCTAGCTGTTTTAAATTTAGAAAAAGTAAAAAACGAACCATTGATCAAGATTTTCGATTAGTGGTTCGTTTTTTTTAGGGTGAACGTACGTTCGATTTGTTTAGACCCTTCTAGCAGTTGATTGGAGGGCAAGACGAAAACTCCTGCGGGAAAAGCGGAACAGGTGAGACTCCACAGGAGCGTATGCGACGAGAAGGCTCAGCGGCCGCCTTCGGAAAGCGAAGTCTTGCACGGAACCAACTGACCTGTCACGAGCGTTCAGCTCATGTATCCTATTTGTTCGTCGTTAGATTGAATTGATTTCGTTATATCTCGATCTTTTTTAAATTTAATGAAGAATGTACGCATATTTTATTATCAGATTATTCTGTACTATATACAGTATATTGTATACAATATATAATTTAATCAATATCTAATTAACAAAACCAGAGGTGATGAGTGAATGACAGACAAACAGTTTAGAAATGTACAAGACGGCACAAAAGCGGTATGGGCAGGAGAAAAAGAATCGCTTGCTTACAATGCCACTCAAGTTCCCGTCGTCTTCAGCGTAGCTTACAATTATGATGATGTAGACGAATGGCAAGAAGTTGCGTTAGGAAACAAACCAGGCTATACGTATAATCGCATGAGTAATCCTACGGTTAAAGCTTTTGAAGAAAAAGTAAGGATACTTGAAGAAGCAGAAGAGTCGGTCGCATTTTCCTCCGGCATGGCGGCTATTAGCAGCACATTATACACGTTTTTAAAACCCGGAGACCGAGTCGTATCGGTAAAAGATACATATGGGGGAACAAACAAAATCTTCACTGAGTTTCTTCCTAACATTGGAGTGGATGTAACCTTATGTAATACGGGGAATCATGAAGAAATTGAAGCGGAAGTAAATAAAGGATGTAAAGTGCTGTATTTAGAATCTCCTACAAATCCTACGATGAAAATTATTGATATTGAAAGAATAGCGAAAGCAGGAAAATCGGTAGGGGCAGTGGTCATTATTGATAATACGTTTGCGACACCAATTAACCAAAACCCTCTTCAATTAGGAGTAGATCTTGTCATTCACAGTGCCACAAAATTTTTAAGCGGACATGCGGATGCCTTAGGCGGAGTAGTATGCGGCTCTAAAGAATTAATGCAGCATGTGTATCACTACCGTGAGATCAATGGCGCGACCATGGATCCTATGTCAGCGTATCTTATTTTAAGAGGAATGAAGACGTTAAAGCTGCGTATACGTCAACAAGAACGAAGTGCTTTGGAAATTGCTAAATTTCTTCAAAAGAAAGAAGCTGTTGAAGCCGTCTATTATCCTGGATTGGAAACACACCCTTATCATCATATTGCCAAAAAACAAATGAAAGGCTTTGGCGGAATATTAAGCTTTGTGTTAAAAGGAGAAATGGAAGCTATTAAAATTTTGCTGCCAAAGTTAACGTATGCAAATAAAGCCGGTAATTTAGGAGCAGTTGAAACGATTTACGGTCCGGCAAGAACGACTAGTCACGTAGAATGTACGCTTGAAGAACGTAAAGCTCTTGGAATATCCGAAGGACTGGTTCGCATATCTGTAGGAATTGAAGATACGGAAGATTTAATTGCAGACTTAGAACAAGCATTTGCTCACTTAGAATCTGCATCACCTATTAGTAATTAAAAAGACATGTATTACTTTTTTAAATAAAAATAAGGTAAGCAACTCTTTTTAGTTGGTAGACGTTTCTTCAAAATTGCAGAGATATTGTGGAATAAAGCTGAGAAATTAAACTGCACGTGTATTTTTTCGTCTGATTTTGTAGGTATACTGATAAATTAGATGAAATAAAAATGTTTTTTACACGCTTTAAAAATAAACTAACTTACAATAGCCTACAAATAAGGAATGATAGTATGTCGAAACAAGAAAATGAATACACAATAAAAGATGCATCATTGTTTGGATTTAAATTAATGCAGGTAAGTAAAGCCATCTGGCGAGCTGCAGAAGATGATTGGGAGCAATGGGTGAAACCTTATGGTCTGAATGTAAATGAGCATCATATTTTATGTTTGGCTAGCAACACGGGAGAAATCTCGATGTCAGAGTTAGCTAACTTAGGCGCTATGCATATCTCTACAGCATTTAATTTTTCGAAAAAATTAGAAAATCAAGGATGCCTTCATTTATCCAAAAGGGAAAATGATAAAAGAAATACCTACATCAAACTGACTGAAAAGGGAGAACAATTATTGCTTGACACGCTCAAAGGGTATGAACCACATAACAGTAAGGTGTGCAAAGGCGCACTTCCTTTAAAAACGTTATACGGAAAATTTCCCGATTTTCCAGAGCTCGTAACCGTTGTTCGTCACGTTTGCGGCGGCGACCTAGTGACCGTTGCTGATCAACCTTTTGTGAATATAGAAGAAGCGGGAATAGAAGAAAAGGAAGATAAGAAAGAAGTCCAGCTAACTAGTAATTGAACGCGCTGAATAATGGGCAGAGAATAGGGCTTCGTGAAAATAAGTGAATAACAGACCGAGCTGTTTTATCCGTGAGAAACTTCACGTATAAAACAGCTCTTTTTTATTTTGTGAATAATGATTCTCCATTATATTATGAGAAATTTAGGATAAGCTACCAGTAGTAAATTTATCAGAGAGAAGGAGTAGTTACCATGAATAAGTCAGACTCAATTTCTGTTTTTCAGCTGATCCTTCTTTCGATGACGTTTATTGGCTTAAAAACTCATGTGATGCTTATATCTCCATTAATTAAAACGGCAGGGCGCGATGCTTGGATCACTGTTCTTCTTACTTGTCTTTTAACACTCATATGGGTTCCTTTACTCGTATATGTAAATAAAAAAACAAACGGCGAACATCTTTTTCAATGGATGAAAAAACATATGAATAAGTCATTTACCAACGTTGTTATTTTTCTTATAATCGCTTATTTGACCATTATGGAAATTGCCACCTTACGAGAGACGATTACGTGGATCAATATTATTTTTCTTCAGCGAACACCTTTAATTATACTCGTTTTATTATTTGGTTTTACCTGTTGCTTACTTGCCGCTACGAGCATGAGAACGATTAGTATTGTAAACGTGTTTCTTTTATTTTTTATTGTACTATTAGGTTTTTTTGTTTCTTTTACAAACTTTCAATTTAAAGATTATTCTTTATTGCAGCCTGTTTTAGAAAATGGCTATTTTCCGGTTATTAAAAGTATTGTATTTCAAGGATCAGGGATGGTAGAGCTGCTGCTGCTGCTTTTCTTGCAGCACAAAGTACCGCAGCCTATACGCTATAAGCATTTAGCGGTGGCAGGAATTCTCTTAACAGGCCTTACGATTGGGCCTCTTATTGGGGCAATTACTGAATTTGGTCCTGTAGAAGCCTCTAAGCAACGTTTCCCCCCCTATGAAGAATGGGGAATTGCATCACTTGGAAAGTTTATAGAGCATATCGACTTTTTATCTATTTATCAGTGGCTGTCGGGTACCTTCATCCGCATTTCGACCTTTCTTTTTATTATGAAAGAATTAGTTCCGTTTCAAAAAGGCCACAAAAGGTTTCTTTTACTCATTTTAGTGGTTATCACTGTATGCACGCTGGTTCCTATAACAGACTTTACTTTTTCAAATCTTTTATTTTTTACAATCATACCGGCTACTTTCTGGCTGTTTGTTGCTTTTTCTCTTTTCTTAGTAGTCATAGTCTTTCTAATTTCTCATAAAACAAGGAGGGGTAAAAGTGGAATTTTTTAAGAAGCAAAAAGACTACAGCTCTAAAAAACAAGAGAGCGAAAGTCTTTTAAAAGAAAGTTCTTCTCGTTCTCAGATCATCAATGAGCGTACGTTAAGAGATTTATTTGGAAAATGCGGCGATATTAACTTCGAGACCGTTTATTTTTATAACAAACGAGTGCTTATGATTTATTGTACCGGTTTAGTGAGTACGGAAATGCTATATGGAATGATCCCTAAAAGATTAGAGGAATGCTGCGCTAAGCTAGAGGGGGAAGTAGAAGGAGACAAGATCATAAAATTATTAAACCTTCCCTCAGTTTCTATCGTTCAAAATGAAGAACAGGCAGTTTCAGAAATTTTTTCTGGGAAATTATTCATTGATTTTGGATTACCACACGCTGTTGTGTCTATCGATATTTCTGACCGTCCTCAAAGAAGTCCAGAAGAAACGAAAAATGAAGTAACCATATTGGGTCCTAGAGATAATTTTATTGAAGACTTACCTGTGAATATTGCTTTAATTCGTAAGCGTCTTAAATCGGTTTCCTTGTTAACAAAATCTTTAGAGATTGGAAAACGAACAAAAACAAAAGTAAGCATTTTATACATGGAAGACGTAGCGGACAAGAAGATACTTGACGAGATTATGGAGAAGTTAGGGAATATCGATATAGACGGTATTTTCAGCGGAACACAGCTAGAAGAGCTCATTAATAAAAATCCGTATAGTTTTTTTCCTCGCCACGCTTATACAGGGAGACCTGATTTTGCGGTTCAATCTCTCTTAAATGGCCGGTTCATTATATTAATTGATGGAACTTCATATGCGTATGTTACACCCATTAACCTTTTTTACTTATTAAAAGGATCTGAGGATAAAGAAAATACATATTTATACAGCTCTTTTGAGCGTATTCTTCGAATCTTCGGGCTTTCTATCGCTGCTTTTTTGCCTAGTTTTTGGGTTGCAATGACGGCTTTTCATCAAAATCAGCTTCCGCTCAGCTTATTAGCTACGATTGTTGAAGCAAGAAGAGGTGTCCCGTTTCCTACCTCTCTTGAGGCAATATTAATGCTTCTTTTATTTGAATTGTTTCGAGAGGCAGGGTTTAGACTCCCGACTTCTGTCGGGCAGACCCTCAGTGTAATCGGAGGGCTTATTATCGGTGATGCAGCCATTAGAGCCGGTTTAACAAGTCCCGCCATGCTTGTTGTTATTGCAGGCTCTACGATTGCTACGTTTACGCTAGCAAATCAGTCCCTGATAGGAACCATTTCACTAATCCGCTTTTTTAGTATTATCTGTGTCAGCATTTTAGGTTTTTTTGGCTTTTTTATTTCCATCTTTTTAGTCATGATTTATATTACAAACATTCGGACGTTTGGTGTGCCATATTTCGAATTAGCAACCCGACTAGACGCGAAAAACATTTTAAAATCTCTCTTCCGCCTGCCCGAAAGTAAAAAAGCTACAAGAGCTAGTATGCTTAACCCAAGCGATTCCACCCGCGAAGAAGGAGGAAGTTAGTGAAAAGAACCATAAGGAACTTACTTATACTTGTTATGAGCTCTTTTTTATTGTTTCTTTCGGGGTGCTGGGATACGAATGAACCGGAACAAATGGTATACGCACAGGGAATGGGGGTAGATTTTAAAGATAATCGTTACGTTCTCTATCTGCAGACAATCAATTTAAGTTTACTGGCAAAATCCGAGGCAAGCGGTGCTGGCGCTGGTCAAGTCAAAGTAGAAGTTGGCTATGCAACAGGAAAAACCATTGATGAAGCTATTTTTAGGTATTATCAAATTTCCCAGCGCAGAATCTTTTTTGGGCACTTAGCTTTCCTTGTTTTAACGGACGATGCGTTAAAGCATGGCGCTGTCAAATCTGCGGTGGATTTTTTAGATCGTTATCGGGAAACGAGATACAACATCTGGATGTATGCTACAAAAAGCCCTTTGAAAAAAACGTTGTTAGCTACCCCTATGTTCGAAGTATCTAACGCTCTTTCACGCTTGAGCGATCCTAAAGTGATTTTTAAGCAAAACTCATTTATTCCACCAGTTGATTTAAGAGAGCTCATTATCCATCTTAACGAACCAAGTCATGAAGTAAACATTCCTTTAGTTGAGACTAAAGAACATTTAACAACGGATCAAAAAAGAGAAACAGCTATTCAAGTAAACGGAGCAGTGGCTATTACATCATCTGAATTAAAAGGAGTTTTTTCTGAGAATAAAATCAAAGGGCTCAGATGGATAAGCGATGAATTTGTACGAGCTGGTTTACGGGTAAGGCTGCCTGATCATTCCGATATTGATCTTGTGGTAGACAAGAAAAAAGTAAAAATTGAACCTGTTATAAAAGGTAGTAATCTAACATTTAATATAAAAGTTCGGGCAAAAGCAACGATTTTAGTTATGCCGCAGGACGAAAAACTATCAACTATAAAAAAAGAAGCTGAACAGAAAATTAAGAAACAAATTATTGAAACGTACGCGCAAGGCTTAAGTATAAACAGCGATGTTTACAGGCTTTCTCATGTTCTTTACAAAAAAGAACTGCGCAAATGGAAAGCTGTTCAAAGCAACGGGGCAATTCCTTTAACACAAGACTCAATAAATGTGAAGGTCAACGTACAGGTTAAGCACGGAAACAAACAGCGAATAGGTGCGACTTTAGATTAAAACACTGAAAACCTGCATATCTCACCTGATAATGTTAACTCGTTAAACAAAGGACAAAAGTGGAGGAATAGATAAAATAGAAAAGACCAACCTAAGAACAAATTGAATTAGGAGATTATAGATGGAAACAATCAAACCAATTAAAATAGGTTCAAAAAAAACAAGCGTGAAAGAGAAATTAACAGCCCCCGAAATGGGTAAACTTTGGGCAACCTATATGGGCAACAGCATGTCTTCGTATATTTTAAGTTATTTTCTTGAACACGTTGAAGATCCCGATATAAAAAACCTGTTACAGCATGCAAAAGGCCTAACGGAAGAATTTCAAAGTACCGTAAAAGACATTTTCACAAAAGAGAATGTGCCAATTCCATATGGATTTACGGAAGAAGACGTGAACGTAGGCGCTCCAAAGCTGTTTGAAGATGAATTTTACGTGTATTATTTAAAATATGCTGCTAAAGCGGGACTAAGCATTTACAGTATCGCACTGCCCCTAGTGTATAGAGAAGATGTAAAGACATTTTTAACGTATTGTATGAAAGCTACAATGGAACTGATGGAGCAAATAAAAGCAATCTTAATGGATAAAGGACTTATTATTAAGCCGCCAATTATTCCTGCACCAGAAAAAGTGAACATGGCTAACACTCATTATTTAAGCGGGTTTATAGGAGATGTTCGACCTTTGCATGCATTAGAAATTGCTCATTTGTACGATAACATCGAGAATAATGTGACAAGTAAAGCCTTAATCTTAGCATTTAGTCAAGTTGTTAAAAGTGAAAAAATCCGCGCATTATTTGTAAAAGGTGAAGATCTGACAAATAATGCGGTAGAACGCTATATCGAAAAGCTTCACCGAGCTAATTTACCAGCGCCATCTTTTCTTGATCATTTAGTCACTACTTCTACTTTTTCACCATTTTCGGATAAATTGATGCTGTTTCACAAAATGGATATGTTCTCAATGAAAATGAGAGCTTTTGGAAATTCAGTAGCCGTCAATGGAAGGCATGATTTGGCGCTGTTATATGGAAAATCAATGACAAATATCTCAAGGTTTGTATATGATGCTGCATCTATTATGATGGAAAACGGCTGGATGGAAACACCGCCGGAAGCGGTAGATAGAGATCATTTAAACTCCAACTAATGAAACAACCTGCCATAAAATATGTAAAAAGTTCTTAACCTATATAGCTCTACTGAATAAAACACACACAATACAGATCTCCAGGTTTTGTGTGTGTTTTATTTGAAGAGAAAAAAAGCTGTTAATCCTGTTTTTATATTTACTAGTCATTAAACTAAACCAGCTTAGGATTAAAATTTGTATAGGAGCTCAATGTCTCCCTGTATAAAAAATGCTATTTATTCGCTGCTCTTTATTTTAAAGAAATTACTATACATTTATAAGAGATTAAAAAGAAATTAAAGAGATTATAAACATTGTTAAAAATTATATTGGTAAAAGCCTTCTGCTGACTGAGTTTAAGGGGTATTAAGGAATCAAAAAAAATGCAGTTAACAACAAGAATTTTCACGAAAAAATATAGGATTTTTTTATAACGGCCATATTTTCTACGCAATCGATCGGAAAATAACGTTTATTTATTGTATTTTTTGTTCATTTAGTTGATTTTTTTCACGAAAATGAAAATCATTATCATTTAAAGAGATTTATTATAGTTAATAGACAAATATATTTTAGTAAGTTAAAGAGAAAGAAAGAATAGGAGGGAAATAAAGTAGAGGTGAGTAAAAAAAGGCATAACAAAAAAGAGTATTATAGAGCGTTAATTTTTGCCTGATAATACCCGTTGGCAATTTTGCGGATATACGTAAAGAAGTTTGACTCCATTTCATGCACAAGAGGGCGAAATGCATCCATACTTTCTTCTATGTAAGTTTGTTGTAAGTAACGCTGAACGGACGTTAATGATTTTTCGATTATATCTAAACCAAACTCATGTACAATGGAATGAATATCTTCTTTTTTAATTGAATAATGACCAAAAGATTTAAAGAAATTCTTAAACTGAGCAAATGCATGCTCTCCACGGATCTTTTCGATTTCTTTTTGTTTTTTACTATCATGAGCACCAGTTAAATTAAAGCTTAAAATAAAACCATCCTTGATTTTTTCAATAATTGATTTTCTTGGCTGCTTTTCTTCTAATAATGTTTTGACACAATCATCTTTTTCTAGTATATCGATACGGAAAATTGTACTCAATTTACTAGCCATTTCTTTAATAGCAGCTTTATAGCCAATGTATTTTGGAAGAATGTGTTTTACCTCAGTGTAAGATAAAAGGGCTTCTGAATCTTTCTTTACGTTTACATCAGATTCGTATACATACAAAGCACGTAAAGCCAGGCGCAGCATGTTAATATTTTTGATAGCCAGCAATTGATAAATCACTTCCATCGAAACAGAAGTGTAACCACCTTTTGAAGTATATGTATTGTGATCTTTATCAAGCATTTCCGGAGTATATGATATGTTTTGAGCATCAGCAGCTTCTTTTATATGTAAATCTAAAAAATCCTCTAAATAGTTGTTTAAAGAAACTTGAATATAGTCTCCCCATAAACGATCCCAGCGAATGATGTCATAGTCTTCTAAAAGCTTATTATTATTTTGAACGGTCCGAACGGAACATTGGATTGTATTAGCCAGTTCTTGCTCAGAAATAATTGAAATATGACCTTGGCTGTTACATTTGGCTACGTAAGCTAAAATTTGCTTCATCAGAGAACCCGTCCACTTTATGTCTACAAAGTTTTTTGCTAGACCAAATGAATGTTTTTCATAGTAATAGCTGTTGTCTCGTTTCGTCTCTCTATTTAAACCACTCATGACAATCAGCAGCTTGTTTGCTATCAGAGTGTGCCGTTTTAGTGCCAGCTTTTGTATACTCATGTAGTTACCTCCTTTCCAAAACTATATACGTCATCTTTTACAGTATAGACACAGTCATATAGGCTGTAAAATGACATATTTGCACGGAAAAATGGTGCATTTTTTAAAAAGACTAGTGATACCAAGGGACGAGACATCTATTTACAAGGTGACATATTTGCACGGAGATGTGGAGCAAAAATAGCGTTACATTTCATAAACGTTGATAAAACAGCATTCTTAAGACAAATGTCGTATTATGACGGATGAAATACACGTAATGTGACAAATTCAAAAAAAATTTTGATGTAAAAATGACATATTTGCACGGAGAATAGGAGCAAAAATGATAAAAATAAAGATTTGGGCAACAAAGTGACACATTTGCACGGAAAATAGGGACATAAAACAAAAAAATGCCCTTTTTTAGACACAGAAAGTTCACATTTTTACAAAGAATAAATGAACATTTGCAGAAAAAATCGCGCTTTTTTAAAAAAGTGGCATGTTTGCACGGAAATCTGGAGCAAAAAACACTTTTGCACGGAGATTTGGAGCAAAAAACGCAGAAAACGAAGGGGGAAAGTCGCTGTCTCAAGAAAAATTATGTAAAAGTGGCATATTTGCACGGAAGATTGGAGCCAAACTTATAGTAAATGCAGTATAGAAAGAAAAACGACACTTTTGCACGGGAACCTGGAGCAAAAATTAGTTATAACACTTCTTTCAGACACAAAAAGTTCACAAAATGATAGGGAAGGTGAAGTTTAATAACTATATCAGCAGGGGAAATAGTATGTTTATATGGAGAATTGGAGCAAAAAAACACTTTTGCACGGAAATGTGGAGCAAAAAATGCAGTAACTAATGGTAGGCAGATAAAAAGAATGCTCTTATAAAGATCATAAGAGCATTCTTCTTTTAGCCTATAGAACTTGTTACGTTTTGATAGATAGAAAGGGGAGCATATTCGTAATCACCGGCTAATAAGTCTTTTACTTCACTTTCTCCCACAGGAATAAAGGTAATCTGAAACACTTGGCCCACTCTTTTATAAGATTGGACAGCTAGTTTTTGTTCGACTAGCTCATCTAAGGCTGTTTCAATTTCGACAAGGTTTTCTTTTTTGCGTCTTTTTCGAAAGCGGACTCTTGTCGAAAAATATAAATAATCTCTTGTGACATTGTATGAAGATTTTGTTTCATAGCAAATGAGACGCTCTTTTTGCATAACGAATAGCAAATGGTAAGCGGCGTCTAAACTTAATTTTTCTACTTTATTTTTGTAAATACGCACGGTTTGGCGTTGAATATAGTCTCTATATATCACTTCATTGACGTGAATTTCAGCAATTCGCGTTCCGTTTGGCATCGTAGTAATATCCACAAAGTCAAAAATACCATAGGCAATTGTCTTATTATGCTGTACTTTTGACATGCTGTAGTGCTTCATTTTTGTAATTCTTTCTTCTATCATCTGATAGTTGCGCTTACTGTCTGTTTTATAAAGTGCTTTCACAAGGTCACCAATCTTTACATTAATGATTTTTTGTGTAGCGAACAACTCGTCGCGTTGGCTCATGATCTCTAAAAACACTTTATAATCAAACCGATCTAAATCACTAATTTTATTTCCATTTTCTTCAGCGTATTCTTTTTCTATTAACAATTCGTAATCTGTCCCGTCTTCAGAGTTATAAGTACTTAAGAAATATTCTTTTCCTTCTTTCTCTAATAGGGGTTGCTCAACGAGAAGCTTTGCTCTTGAGTTAGAGAAAAAAGGGTTCTCTACAGTTGAAAACGGGCTTTCAATAATACTATGGTTTCCGTTTTGGAAGCTAGGGTCCAGTATAGTCAGCCCAATAATAATAGATATATCCGTATGGATTGCTTTTTCTCGCTGCGTTTTGGTTTTTTGATGAATATAAGGATAATCAGTTAAGAAGAAGCTATCTTCTTGACTCCATTCACGTAGGATATCAATTCGTTTATTAATGACTTCTTCCGGAGACGGTATGTTTTCAAACTGTTTGCAAAAGAGTTCTTTTCCGTTTGTTTTATAATAAGCTGTTAGCGCTCTGTATTCCCCAATCAGCTCTTTATTCTTCTTGGGCTTTTTTTGCTCATAGTCGCGTATAGCAGCATCTAACCACCTGCGTTTCGTACGATTGAGAAAGTCTTTTTTTAAAATCCTCAACGCTTCGTTTACATCTTTATTTTCAAAGTGCTGCTGATAAAGAGGGAGGATGGTGCTCTCTAAATCACCTTTTATACTTTCGTTATAAACAGATAAGAGGCGTAATTTAGATACTCTATCAATGACTTCGCGTATGAGTAAAGATGAATAATCCATACACATCTAACCTCCTTAATCTTAAGTTAGTCATTTTAATTCTTAGTTGGATAGTAGCTTTAAATCTATTGTAATGCACGAAAGTTCGATGCCACAAACAAAAGACGGCTACTATCTATAGTCTATTTTTCATTATACACGTGCAAAGGGGGCGAAGGGGGAGATTTTCTTATTTTCTTTTTTCGTAATCCAAATTTGGTCATGAAGTATATACATTTGCTGTGTACCTTATGTAAGAAGGATAACTCTGTTCGCAAGACTGCTAATTCTGCTGCGGAGTTTACTGGATGAATAGCAAGCAATTTAACATAAAAGGATATCAGCGGTTAAAAGAGAATACTTTCTAAAACTACTAAACATACCCTGGAGGTCATAAATGAACCCTATATTAAATGAAGTAGGCACGATTTTTATTCCTGTAGAAGATATACAAAAAGCACGAGACTGGTATTGTGACGTGCTAGGTTTGCCGGCAGATGGAGACATTTTATATGATCATTTATATGTGATACCTATGAATGGAACAGGAATTGTATTAGATAGCAAAACTTATTCAAAAAATACGCTTTTTAAAACACCGGCTTTTCATTTGAATACAAACGATATCAAAGAAGCTTATGAGTATATGAAACAGAAAAAAGTAGAGCTAACGACAGGAATTGAACACGATCACTGGTTTATATTTAAAGATCCAGATGGAAATCATCTTATGGTGTGTGAATGCTGAACCTATGGAATGATAAAAGGACCTTCAAGAGAAGGTCCTTTTATTGTATTGCCTTTGCATTTTATAACTTGATAGATTTGTTTCTGAATTGAATCATTCTTACAATATTTATCACAATTGTTTTTGTTACAGCATAAGCCGGAATCGCTAAGATCATTCCGAGTATTCCTGCAATATTACCCGCAACAAGCAATAAAATAATAATCGTTAAAGGATGAGTGTTTAATTTCTTTCCAATTACCAGCGGAGAAATAATGTTCCCATCTAGCTGTTGAACGATTACGACGACGATAATTACTAATATCGCTTTTGTAGGAGAGTATAATAAACCTACGATTAAAGCGGGTGCTACGCCAATAAAGGGGCCGACGTACGGGATAATATTAGTAAGGGCTCCTATTAGTGCGAGTATTAATGCATAAGGCAACCCAATGATGAGGTAACCAATGAATGTACTAATACCGACAAACAAACAAACGAGCATTTGGCCTTGAATATAAGTAGCTAGCGTATTTGTTGTTTCTTTCATTGTACGCAACGTTTCTTTTTGGTAAGAAGCAGGAACCATACGCAGCGTATTTTTACGAAGTTTATGGCTGTCTTTGAGCATATAAAAAAGAATGAAAGGAACGGTTACAACCGTAAGTGTAATATTTGTTACGACGCTTAAAACAGATGAAATACTGTTTGTGAGATTCGTAGGTAAAGTAGACGCGTAGTTTAAAAGTGACTCTTCAATATGATCGAGCGACACATATTTTTGTTCAACCAGCCAGTTAAACCATCTTGAGTTAGATAAATCATTTATGTACTCTCTCGTTTCTACAATGTAAGACGGAATATTCTTAGCCAAATCAGTTAATTGTTTAGATAAGGTAGGTCCCACACCGCCCACAATAGAAGCAATTACGCCGATAAAAACAACGTATAATAGTAAAATGGCCAGTGTTTTTGGCACTTTTTTTCTTGTGAGAAATGACACAATTGGTTCGAATAAAAAGAAAAGAAAACCAGCTACAAGAATAGGAAAAAACAAAGTGGAGATAAACACACCGATTGGTAGAAAAACAAACGAAATATGTTTACAAATGTAAATCAGTAAAGCAATCATTAATAGTTCTAATGTCCAAAAATGCAGTTTCGATTTAAACAAAAAGTTACCCTCTTTCTTTACTATTTTTTACTATCATACATCAAAAAAGAAACCCACTGCACGTTAAAAGTGGGCTTTTTTAGTCTGTATAACTTTCATTTAAATAAAAATTAGGCTTTTTCCTCTTTATCTTTAGTGGTATCCTCTGGAGTTTTTTTGTCGTCATCTTGTATAATTCCTTCTGCTGCATTTTTAAATTCTCGCAGGGAATGTCCAAATGCTCGTCCTATGTCCGGCAATTTACTTGGTCCAAATACAATTAAGGCAGTAATCCCGATTACGACCATGCTTGTGGCTCCTGGCATGATATCCTCTCCTTTAAAAGCAATGAATATATGAAAATTAAAAAGAGATAGTAAATAAAGTGCATGTTTATACTATTCACTTTTCTCTTTAAAATTCCTTTATTTTAAATGATACGAAAACAAGGTGGAGCGGCTATGTATGATTTAAATGCTAGTAGTGATACTTTTTTCTTTCGCATCCGACGCTAATTATAGCATTAAAGATAGCTATTCGTCTTAGTAACCTTATAAGCTCTATGTAAAAAAGTCTTCATAAGAATTTGCAAAGTAATGGAGGGAAATACGGCTTATGGATTCGAGCCTATGAACGTTCTCCCGTTACAAACCTAACAATTCATCATTCTAATTTCCAGCATGTTGCAACCCCATTGTTAATGGAGAATGTAAAGAGCCCTGTGTTTGAAGAGTTTTGTATAAATGGAAGCTGCATGAATACAAATCCGTAAAAGGGCGTGTTCATAATCAGCTGCAAGTAAGAGGTAGAACAAACGTATTTTAGCCCAAGAAGTATCCGCACAATGAATCGAGATTATCGATTCATTGTGCGGTCTTTTTTTTGTCGTGATGGTGAACGTAGGATCAATGTGTTAATAATGGTAAAAACCTGCTCTGGAATTTTTACTATTTTATAGATAAGTCAAATGACTCTTACTAATTGATAGATAACATGTATGAAAGAAATGACTTTTGAAGATTGTTTTCTAAGCAATTTATTACCTAAATGTGGATGTGGGAAGTGTGAGGGAAGATATATAAAAGAATTATAAAAACATTTGTCTTTGTAAGCGTTTTATTCTTTATTTTAATAAAGAGCAAAAAAAGGATGTTTTTCTCTAAATTTTTACCATTGAATATTTTGAATAAAGTTCATAAAATAAACTTGTAAGCGTTTTAAAAGATTAGAAAGTATGTATCTTAAAAGTTGAATAGAGAATTATTTATGAAGACAGGAAATGTGATTTTTTTGCTTTTGATCACCGTTTCCAAGAATACCTTAACAAGTAACAGCAAAACGTTCATTTAATGAAATAAAGAAATAGATAGGAGTAGAGAAAAATGTACATCGGCGTCGATTATTACCCTGAACATTGGCCAGAGAATATGATAGAAGAAGATATCCAAGGTATTAAAGAGTTAGGATCAAATATGGTGAGAATAGGGGAGTTCGCTTGGCATCTTATGGAGCCTAAAGAAGGGCAATATGACTTTTCTTTTTTTGATAGCGTTATCAATAAGCTTAAAAAACAGAATATTGACATTATGTTTGGTACCCCTACTGCCACTTTTCCGGCTTGGCTTGCGAAGCAGCATCCTTCTATTTTATCAATAGATGAAAATGGGGCGGTCAGAGCATTTGGAGGAAGACGTCAATATTGTTTTAATTCTCCTCTTTACCGGCAGTATAGCGCTCAGATTACAGAACAACTAGTAAAGCACTACTGCTCAGAAGAAGCAATCGTAGCATGGCAAGTTGACAATGAATTTGGCCATGAAGGCAGTGATATGTGTTACTGCGAACAATGTCATAAAGAGTTTCAGCAGTTTTTGGAAAGAAAATATAAAGATATTCATGAGTTAAATGAAAAGTATGGCACTATTTTCTGGGGACAAACGTATAACGACTTTACCGAAGTGCCTATGCCTGTAAAAACAATTACGACACACAGTCCTTCGTTAAAGCTTGATTGGGCGCGCTTTCGCTCTTTTTCGTTAAACAGATATGCTCATGAACAAACAGCAATTGTGAAGAGATATAAAGGTGATCACCAGCTGTTGACAACGAACGTCTCAGGAGGCTTTTTTGATAAATGGTTTGACCATGAAGAGAATCTAGAAGTCATGGACTTTGTATCCTATGACAATTATCCGGTATGGGGCGGTCAAACAGAGCCGATTACCCCTGCTCATATTGCACTGGGACATGATTTTAATAGAGGTCTGCTACATAAAAATTTCTGGATTGTAGAGGAATTAATGGGTGCTCAAGGTCATGATGTCATCGGTTATCTACCGAGGCCTAATCAGGCAAAAATGTGGTCTTATCAAGCGTTTGCTCATGGATGCACGGACATGCTGTATTTCCGTTGGCGCGGAATGACAAGAGGAGCTGAGCAATACTGCTACGGAATTGTAGGTCACGATAATCATTATGGAAGACGCTACAAAGAAGTTCAGTCGTTATTTAGTGAAATCGTTAAGTACGAACATGTACTTGAATCTGACATTAAGTCGGATGTTGCTGTTTTATATGACTATGAAAATATATGGTCATGGCGCTTTCAGCAGCAAAGTGAAGGGTTTGACTTTACGCAAGAGCTTCTTAGAGGGTATACACCGTTTTATAAGTTGAATACACCTATTGATGTTATTCCTGCTACAAGAGATTTTTCAAGCTATAAAGTACTGGTTGTTCCAGCTTTGCAAATCATTGATGAAGAACTAGGTAAAAGATTTACTGAATTTACTGAAAGCGGAGGCGTTATCGTTTTTACGTTTAGAACCGGCATTAAAGACAAACAAAATAATATTCACTTTAAACAGACGCTGCCCGGATATGTAAAAGAAATAACAGGGATTGAAATTCATGAAGTGGAAGCACTGTCTTCTACTCAAAAAGCAGCTATTAAAGGAAAAGGATCGTATGAAGGAGAACAAGCAAGTGCGTCCGTGTGGAGAGACATTATCACACCTGTAACAGCTGAAGTGCTGTATGAGTATGATGATCCATTTTATAATCAAGCCGCTGTAACAAAAAATCAGTTTGGTCGCGGGACGGTTTATTATGTAGGCTGTGGAATTGAAGGGCAAACGTTTGAAAAAATTGCGCTTGATATTGTAAAACAGCAGCAGATTGAGCATACGGAAAGTGAAGATGGAGTTGAAGTATATCCTCGCAAGCTTGGAGAGACAAGTTATTACTTCCTTATGAACCATACGCCAGAAGTAAAAGTATTTAAAGATATTGTTCTGCAGCCTTACGAAAGTCGAGTTGTAGAAAACATGTAGTAGCAACAGGAGACTAGAATCTCATAAAGCAATGAGATTCTAGTCACTCATAATATGATATGAAAGCGTTTTATAGGAGAAGGGAGTTAGGTTATATGAGCATGGGGGTACAGTCAAAAGTTTCTCTAAAGACCGTATTATCATACGGAATGGGGAGCTTTGGAAACAATATTATTTATGCATTAACAAGTACATATTTAATGATTTTTTATACGGACAGCGTAGGATTAAATGCTGCAGCCGTAGGAACCTTATTTCTTATTGCAAGGATATGGGATGGAATTGCAGACATTATTATCGGAATGATTGTTGATAATACAGAAACGAGATTTGGTAAGTTTAGGCCCTATCTTTTAATAGGCGGATTTTTTGCAGCTGTTGCTACAGTCGCGTGTTTTATTAGTCCTGATCTTTCTCACACAGGAAAATTAATTTATGCTTATATCACTTATATCGCGTGGGGAACAAGCTTTGCTATCATGGATATTCCTTATTGGTCGCTTTCAGCAACGATTACACAAGATGTAAAAGAACGAAATAAAGTTGTAGCTTTTCCTAGAACAATTGCAGCAGTAGGGTCTTTATTTGCTAGTTTATTAACTCTTCCACTAGCTCATTATTTTGGAAACTGGTTTATGCTTAGTCTTATTTATGCGTGTATCTTAATGATTACAATGATCATCACATTTTCAGGAGTAAAAGAAAACTATACCGTAAAAAGACAGGAAAAGCAGACGCCAAAAGCAGTTTGGAACTTATTTATTCAAAATAGACCGTTGCGCTACCTGATTTTCTCGATGCTTTTAGTTGAAACAATTTTAACGATTCGAACTACGTTTTCTATTTACTATTTTAAATACAATTTAAATGCAGAGAACATCGCGTCTCTTTATTTAACCTTATTTTTCACAGCACAAATTGTAGGAGCGATCGCGTCTCCTTTCATTTCAAATAAATTTGGAAAGAAACGTGCAGCAATAGGGGGAATTGCCCTAAATGCTGTAGCCACTCTTACAATGTTTGCAACGGGTTTCCACGTTATGCCAGTGATGATTTTAAGCTTTTTAGCTTCTTTTGGCGGTGGGGTTAGTAACATTGCTCAAACATCTATGCTCGCTGACTGTGTAGAATACGGCGAATGGAAAACGGGGAACCGAGCAGAAGGAATGGTGTTTTCTACGAATATTTTCAAAACAAAGGTCGCTTCAGCAGTGGGTGGAGCAGTAGGTGGGTACATCCTTTCAGCAGTAGGGTACGTGCCAAATCAAATTCAGTCACACAGCACGCTCATTTGGATTGCTTTAATCTTTACGATTATTCCGGGTATTCTTTGCTTGTTATCACTTGTCCCACTCGTAAAATATGAGTTGACGGAAAAGAGATATTTAGAGATTTTACAGGATATGAAAAAACGCTCAAGCCGCATAAAAGAAAAACCGGCTATGAAAGTGTCTAGCTAATTCAAATCAACACAAGCATTGTACACAAAAATCACAAGAAAAAAAGACTGCATTTTCTCAGCTCCTCTTGCTATGATGTCAGGTAGACAGATATCAATGTAAAGAGGAGTTTTGTTTATGTTTATTAATTTTTCAAAAGAAGACAAAGATAAAATGCTGAATGAAATTCAAACGTTTTTTTATAACGAACGAGATGAAGAAATCAGTGAATTTGCAGCGGAAAATGTATTGGAGTTTATTAAAGAACATATAGGTCCTCACTTTTATAACCAAGCCATTAAAGATGCGGAAGATATTATGAACCAGGTCATGCTTTCTGCAGAAGAAAATTTACATGCATTAAAAAAACCAATCGAAAAGTAGTTCGAAAAAGAAAATATAAAATAGGAAAAAAGCGTTTTATGTACAAAAACATAAAACGCTTTTGTTTGTTTATGAAACAAATTATTTGTTCGCCCAAGTGATATATGATACATTCGTTTTAAGATAATATTAACGTTAACGTAAAGGTTATATTTAAAGTGTTTTGATTTAACTCGATGAGGGCATAACTTCAGCAAGCAGGGACATAATGAGGTAATTATACGAGGAAAGAAGGGACTACACATGAGCAACATTACGAAAGGTCAGCTAACAAAATCTATTGTGAAAGCAAATGAAAATCGTTTAACGGATAATAGTGATTTTGATATCTATCAAGAGCTGGAAAATGTGCTTCAAGGAGTCGGCTTATCAGCAAAAGACAGTGGAGGAAACATTACATTTTACGGAGAAGATCCAATTGTTCCTAGTACGCTGCGACTTGCCTCAGCAGCAGCTATTGCACTGGTTGCTAAGTCAGTAGCTGTCTCAAAAATTTGGAGAATACGCGGAGGAAAAGGTCAAGATATTCATATGGATTTACGAAAAGCGATACGAAGATTATCACCTTTTTACGATAAAAAATGGGAAAAGCTTAATGGGTATGCCCCGAGTAAAGCAAATGATCCTTATAATCCATTAGGCTTTCGCTTTTATCAAACAAAAGACGGCAAATGGGTAATGCCGCTGAATCCGTATCCACGCTCTAAGCATGAAACGCTCAAGCTATTAAATTGTATAGAAGACCCTGATGCAGTGGCAAAAGCGATTCGCGGATGGAATGCAGAAGAATTGGAAAAAGCTGCAGCGGAGCGAGGAGTTATCATGCCTGTTGTGCGGACAATTAAAGAGTTTATGAATGAGTCCGTGTATGAAGAAGTAGCGCAGCTTCCTTTGATTGAAATTGAAAAGATTGGAGAAAGTGAGCCAATTCCTTTTTCCAAGAACCCTAAAACGCCGCTAGACGGTATTCGAGCATTAGGGCTTGGTCACGTTATTGCAGGAGCAGGATTCGGTAGAGCTCTCGCTTTACACGGTGCGGACGTCTTAAATATTTGGAAGCCAACGGATTGGGAGCATGATACGATTTACGCTACGTCTAATGTCGGTATGCGCTCTTCAACGCTGGATATCGGTGAAAAAGAAGGAAAAGAAAAAATGGTTGAACTTCTACAAGGAGCAGATATCTTTTTTGCGAACCGTCGCTACGGATTCCTAGAGAGATACGGTCTAACAGCTGAAGAGTGTGCAAAATTAAAACCTGGAATCATCCACTGCACCGTTAACCTGCACGGAACGCAAGGAGATTGGGCAAAAAGAAATGGATTTGACCAAACAGCGGGAAGCGTAACGGGAGTCATGGCGTTAGAAGGATCGCCAGAAAATCCTAAGCTGCCTCCTATTGTAGTGGTAAATGATTATGCGGTTTCTTGGCTGCTTGAAGTTGGTGCTTTAATGGCACTAGAAAGAAGAGCAAAAGAAGGAGGCAGCTACCGAGTGCGTGTATCATTAGATCGCGTATCTTTATGGATCTTATCAATGGGCATCTATGATAAAACATATGCTCATCAAACAGCTGGTTCGTCAGAGAAGCATGAGTACATTGCACCGGATCTCTTTACAGCTCAAACACCTTTAGGATTGTACCAAGGGCTTACAGAACAAATTGAAATGTCGGAAACTCCAGGGGAATATAAGACGGTTCTCGTTCCTCGAGGTTCTTCACGCCCAGAGTGGTTGTGATAACAAGAGGCTGAGACAAAATTATTTTAGTGGAAAGAAAATCCGAACGATGAATCGAGATTCTTGATAAAGGATCCAACTCGTTCGGATTTTTTTGTTATTGTGATGAACGTAGGTTTCGTTTATGTGGGTAGATGCTTCTAGCGCTTGCACGGAAATCAACAGCGGTGTCACAAGCGGTTCAGCTCATGTATCCAATTTGTTTGTCTTTAGATTGAATTGATTTCGCTATGTCTTAATCTCGGTTTTTGGGGGTCAAATTTAAAATGAAAAATAAGAAAAAATATTTGAATAATTATATGATTTCTTATATAATAGCGAAAAGGATGAGGAGTTGACTTGTAATGGAAAACTATACGTCCCGCAAAATGACACGAGAAGAAGTAAAAGTATCAGACGCGACAGCAGCTCAACTAGTGCTAAACAAATCTCTTCGTGACTTTAAAAAAGCACAGCTTTTACTGCAAATCGATCAGTCTTTAGAAAAAAGAGATAAAGAAACTTTTTTACGTTTAACTGAAGAGTTAAAAGAAGTTTGTTAAATAACCTACTAACATAAACAATCAGCCTTTGCTTCTAGTGAGCAAAGGCTTTTTATATGGAAAAAAACGGATAAATGTTTTGTTTTTTCTGAAAGCGGTAAAAGTATAGTATGGATGATAAAGCAAAAATCAAGAAGTCTCTTACTTTATTATTTTTTGCTTTATCATCTACAGCATCTAGATGGTAATACATCATGAAAGAACAAAAAGAGAGAGGGTTCTTGATATGTATAACAAAATCTTAGTCGCCTTTGATGGTTCCGCACCTTCTATTCGTGCTCTTCAACATGCAAGTAAACTAGCTGAAAGCGTAAATGCTAATAAGCTGACAATTGTACATATTAAGGAAAGAATTCACTTGCAGCAGCCTGTTTTTAGCGTTGACTTGGACGCACTGATAGAAGAAGAAAACCGCGATATTTTATCTGAAGCTCACAATCATTTAACTCAATCAGGTATTCCATATGAGGCATACGGTGTAGAAGGCACCGCTTCAAAGAAAATTATTGAATACGCACGTGACAATCAACAAGACGTCATTGTGATAGGAAGCCGAGGAAAGGGCTTTGTTAAAGAGACCTTTCTAGGAAGTGTAAGTCACGAAGTTGCTCAATCCGCAGAATGTCCTGTTATTATTGTTAAATAAAAAGAGGCTGAGGCAAATTTAGTTAAAGAAAAATCCGAACGATGAATCGAGATTCTTGATGAAGAATCCAACTCGTTTGGATTTTTTTATTGGTATGGTGAACGTAGGTTTCATGTATATAGTTGCTTCTAGCAGTTGATTGGAGGGTAAGACGAAGACTCCTGCGGGGAAAGCGGAACAGGTGAGACCCCGCAGGAGCGGAAACAACGAGGAGGCTCAGCGGCCGCCCGCGGAAAGCGAAGTCTTGCACGGAAATCAACTGCGGTGTGACCAGTAATTTATACTAGCTCCCTTATCCAATTTGTTCGTCTTTAGATTAGAGTGATTTTGTTATGTCTCAATCTCTTTTTGCTTTTGGATTATGTATTGCTGCACGCTTCGTAAGTTCGAAATTTGCTGTATGATAAACTTACTTCATACGCTAAGCTGTCAGATACCCGTGGTAAAATGTCAAAGAATAACCGTTATTTAATTAGGTATGTTTTATTCTGCACAGTTTCTTCATTTATTACTTTTATAATGAAAGCAAGGGATGTGAATAAATGAATCGTATTTCTATTAAGCTTGGACTCTTGTTTTTAATGTTCATTTTACTAATTGAAGCCGCTCTCTTTTTCTATTTATATAGCGGTCTTGCCAATACACGAATTTCAGAGGAGCTGCAAAGCTTGCGTTTAAGAGGAAACAGTCACCGGGAAGTATTAGAGAAGCATCATGATTCGGCGACGCTTAACCATGTTGCACTGATGGAATCAGAAGCAGAAACTGATGTTATCATAACGGATAAAACAGGGAAAATTATCAGTTCATCTAGACCTTTAATTCAAGGTGCAAGAAAAGCAGTAGAGAAATGGAAAGGAAAGTCTCTTACATATAAAGGTGAAATTATGCAAGGCGACTGGAAAAGCAAACCTTATATCGCCACGGCATCACCTATTAAAGAAGGCCATCAACAGTTCGGAACGGTTTATATGTTCAAAAACACAAAGGATATTCACGAAATGATTGCGAGACTACAGCATCATTTTTACGTAGCGGGAGCTGTGTCCGTTTTATTTTCCATTGTGACTATTTTTGCTCTGTCTAAATTTATAACCGCTCCTTTAATCAAAATGAAAAAAGCAACTGAGAAGCTGAGTCAAGGAGATTTGTCTGTGAAACTTGGCGCTCATTCAAGAGATGAACTTGGACAATTAGGAATGTCCATTCAGTCGTTAGCGAATGAGCTGCAGCGGTTACGAAAAGAGCGAAATGAATTTTTAAGCAGCATTTCACATGAACTTCAAACGCCTTTGATGTATTTAAAGGGCTATGCAGACGTAGCAAGAAGGCCTTCTAATACACCGCAAGAACGTGATAAGTACCTTGCTATTGTGGAAGAAGAAGCAGGAAGAATTTCACAGTTAGTCAAAGATTTGTTTCAGCTGGCGCAGCTGGATCAGCATACATTTTTTATTCAAAAACAAAAAGTAGAGCTAGCTATGTATTTGCACACCGTATGCGCGCATTTTCATTTAGCTTTAAAAGAAAAAGAGATGGAGCTGGAGATAAGCTGCCCTCAAGGTCTTTACGTTTCACTAGATCCTGAAAGATTTCAGCAAGTGATTATCAATTTACTTGATAACGCAATGAACTATTCAAAAGAAGGGACCAAAATTGATTTAAGTGTAAAAAAATCAGCTGAATCATTGACAATAACTCTTAAAGATCAAGGAATAGGCATTCCAGAAAAAGATCTACCTTACGTATTTGACAAGCTGTATCGAGTGGAAAAATCCCGCTCGAGAAAAAGCGGAGGATACGGATTAGGCTTATCAATTGTAAAGGAGATTGTAGAAGCTCATGGAGGAGAAATAACAATCACAAGCGAGACGGGAAAAGGTACGACTGTAGAGATTGTATTAAGAAAGGATGGATAGGATGGCAACTATTTTATTAGTAGATGATGAAGCAAGGATGCTGGATTTACTAGAACTTTATCTGCTGCCAAACGGATTTACATGTATAAAATTTGAAAAAGGCACAGAAGCGCTGCGCTATCTTTATGAAGGTAACAAAGCAGATTTGATGTTATTAGATATTATGATGCCAAGCGAAGATGGGTGGGAGATTTGCCAAGAAGTAAGAAAAATGTCTGATCTACCTGTCATTATGCTCACAGCCCGCAGCCAAACATTAGATGTAGTAAAAGGATTAAATATAGGGGCAGACGACTATATTACCAAACCGTTTAGCGAAGAAGAATTGGTTGCACGCATCGGTGCGGTTCTTAGACGTTCGTTAAAGGAAAAACATGAAATCACCTACAAAGGGTTAGTATGGAGCAAGGAAAATCACGTATTACAATATAAAGATCAGCAGATTCAAGTAACGCCTAAAGAGTTTGAATTGGTGGGGTTACTTCTTCAGCATTTAAATCGTGTGTTCAGCCGAGACGACTTGCTTGTGTTAGTGTGGGGATATGAGGCGGAGATTGGAGACCGTACTATTGACTCTCATGTGCGAAATGTTCGGGATAAGCTTAGAAAAGCGGGCTTTCCCGTAGACGAATACTTGCAAACCGTATGGGGAATAGGCTATAAGTGGGTTGATGTTAGTTGAAAATGATATGAGCATAGCTACTAAAATTGGTGAAAAGATAAAGTAAGCAGAAGCCAGCTTTTCGCTTTACATAGGGTAGGGGGGTATAGTATCATGAAGTTATGAAGGGAGGATGTTAGATGGTCGAAGCGAATCACATGAATAGTGAAGAAAAATGTTGTACGATAAATAGTGAAAGAAAAAGTCACCATTCTCCAGAAGTGAAAAAAAACCTAACAAGCCGATTAAATCGAATTGAAGGACAAATTCGAGGAATTAAAGGATTAATTGAAAAAGATACGTATTGTGACGACGTGATTACTCAAATCGCAGCTGCGCAGTCTGCTTTGAATAGTGTAAGTAAAATTTTGCTTGAAGGTCACTTGAAGCATTGCATTGTAGAACGTGTGCAAGCTGGTGATGAAGAAGTAGTGGATGAATTATTAACAACCATTAAACGATTAATGAAATAAAGGAGATGCTAGAAATGGAAAACGTAACATTATCAGTACAAGGAATGTCTTGCGGTCATTGTGTCAAAGCTGTTGAAGGCGGCGTAGGCGAACTTAATGGCGTTAAAAGCGTAGAAGTAAGCTTAGAAGATGCAAAAGTAACGGTTGCATTTGATCCAAGTCAAGTAACGGTCGAAGATATTAAAGAAGCTATTGATGACCAAGGTTATGACGTAGCATAAACAGCATCGCGTGCGAATACCTTCGCACGCTTGATTTAGGAGAAAGATATACCCCTTATAGGTATATAACAGGAGGCGAAATGCGGTGAGTGACAAACAAAAAGAAGCCACCTTGCAAATTACGGGTATGACATGCGCAGCGTGTTCTAACCGGATTGAAAAAGGGTTAAAAAAAATAGAAGGTGTAAAAGAAGCAAACGTGAATTTGGCTTTGGAAAGATCTACTATCATATTTGATCCGTCTAAAACAAGTCCACAGGCCTTTGAAGAAAAAATCGAAAAGCTTGGGTACGGAGTTGTAAGTGAAAAAGCCGAATTTGCTATTACGGGCATGACGTGCGCCGCTTGTTCGACTCGTATTGAAAAAGGGTTAAACAAATTAGAAGGCGTGACAAAGGCAAGTGTTAACCTTGCTTTAGAAACGGCTTCTGTTGAATACAGCCCTTCTCAAATAGATCCGCAAGACATAACGCAGCGAGTTGAAAAGCTTGGATACGGAGCCAAGCTAAAGTCAGAAGAAAAAGAAGAAGAGCAAAGCTACAGAGAAAAAGAACTGAGTAAACAAAAAGGAAAGTTTTGGTTTTCATTTATTTTAAGCGTACCGTTATTATGGGCAATGGTTAGTCATTTTACGTTTACGTCGTTTATTCCTTTGCCTCATATGCTGATGAATCCATGGGTTCAGCTCGCTTTAGCTACGCCTGTTCAATTCGTCGTAGGGAAGCAATTTTATATAGGTGCATTTAAAGCTCTTCGTAACAAAAGTGCCAACATGGATGTTTTAGTAGCACTAGGTACAAGCGCAGCTTATTTCTATAGTTTATACTCTTCTCTTAAATCGCTTGGCTCATCTGCTCATACTACTCAGCTTTACTATGAAACGAGTGCTATATTAATTACGCTGATTCTTTTAGGGAAATTATTTGAAGCCAATGCCAAAGGCCGTTCTTCAGAAGCAATTAAAAAGATGATGGGTTTACAAGCTAAAACGGCCGTTGTAGTAAGAGATGGAGCGGAAATTGAAATTCCAGTGGAAGAAGTGCAAAAAAGCGAAGTTATTTTTATTAAACCCGGTGAAAAAGTACCTGTAGACGGAGAGATTATTGAAGGACAATCGGCTTTAGATGAGTCCATGCTGACAGGGGAAAGCGTACCGGTAGATAAAAGCATTGGAGATAAAGTAATTGGAGCCACACTCAATAAAAATGGTTTTCTAAAAATAAAAGCTACAAACGTTGGAAAAGAGACGGCGCTTGCGCAAATTATTAAAGTAGTAGAAGAAGCGCAGGGGTCTAAAGCCCCTATTCAGAGATTAGCTGATTATATTTCAGGTATATTCGTGCCAATTGTGGTTGGAATTGCTCTTCTTACGTTCTTTGTCTGGTACATTTGGATTGTGCCTGGCGAATTTGCACCGGCTTTAGAAAAGCTTATTGCCGTATTAGTGATCGCATGTCCATGCGCATTAGGTTTAGCTACTCCAACTTCCATTATGGCGGGGTCGGGCCGCGCAGCAGAATTTGGTATTTTGTTTAAAGGCGGCGAGCATTTAGAAGCGACGCATAAAATCGATACAATTCTTTTAGATAAAACGGGAACTGTTACAAATGGAACGCCTGAGCTAACCGATGTACGTATTGCACAGGGCTACGAAGAAAATGAGCTATTACAGTTAGTTGCATCAGCTGAGCGTTTATCGGAGCATCCTCTAGCTCAAGCACTCGTAGCAGGTATAAAAAATAAAGGTATAGAAATTCAAGATCCGTTATCTTTTGAAGCGATTCCAGGGCATGGAGTAAGGGCAACTGTACAAGAACGAGAGCTGTTAGTAGGAACAAGAAAGCTTATGAACCAACATAAAGTGAATATTGATGCAGCTTTAGAAGAAATGACAAATTTAGAACGAGAAGGAAAAACGGCCATGCTCGTTGCTCTTGACGGAAAATATGCCGGCATGCTTGCTGTTGCAGACACTATTAAAGAGACTTCTAAAGAAGCAGTTTCTAGGTTAAAAGAGATGGGCTTAGAAGTGATGATGATTACCGGAGATAATCGTCAAACAGCTCAGGCTATTGCGATGCAAGCGGGTATTGAGCACGTTATAGCAGAAGTGTTGCCAGAAGGCAAAGCAGAAGAAGTGAAAAAGCTTCAGCAGCAAGGTAAAAAAGTCGCAATGGTAGGAGACGGTATTAACGATGCTCCTGCACTTGCGTTAGCTGATATTGGAATGGCCATCGGAACAGGAACGGATGTAGCGATGGAAGCCGCTGATATTACGCTGATGCGAGGAGACTTGATGAGCATTGCAGATGCGATTGAAATGAGTAGAAAAACGATTTCTAATATTAAGCAAAATCTATTCTGGGCGATGGGTTATAACACGCTCGGTATTCCAATTGCAGCAGTTGGGCTGTTAGCTCCTTGGGTTGCTGGTGCCGCGATGGCTTTTAGTTCCGTATCGGTTGTATTAAATGCACTGCGATTGCAGAGAGTGAGGCTATAAGGTATGAAAAAGTGGATCATCTCAGCTATTTTGTACGTGCTTGCTGTCATAGCAGTATATGCTGTGTGGGAAATATAAACTAAAAAATATTGGAGTCATCGAGCCACTCTCGGTGAAAGTGATCCAAAAGCAAAGCTGCTAAAGAATATTCTTTAGCAGCTTTGTCAGGTGCAAGGAATTTTTTTGATTCAATTCATACCCTTTAAGATGAAGGTCTTCTGGATGCTTTTGCTGAGCAATTAACACATCACGTCCATCATCCATAATCCAAATGAAATAATGACGGCTAGAACCATCTCCATAGGTAATGGTCATTTTGCAATCGATGCTCCCAGCAGATTCTTCATCTAAGAGAAGTTTCATGCGCTCAGCCTTTTTTATACTATTGGTGAATGTATTCATATCTTGTTCATCGATAAACGTTTTGAGTGTTTTCATTTTAATGGACGTTACTTCTATCTTTTGTACGCTAGGTGAGAGCGTGGACTGTGCGGAAGCAAAGGGGGCTCCCATCACCAAGCTAACTACAAGTAAGAGTGAGGATAGAGCAAAGCGTATTTTTAGCATGTTTCTTTCCTCCTTTTATTTTTATACTTTTTCCTAGTGGTAAGTGTTTCATACGAAGGCCTTTTTTAGGCACAGGAAATTTTCGTACCTAATTACCTTCATCTTCACAAAATCTGCACAAAGTCTGGCTACAATAAAGAAAAGAAGAAGAGTATGCAAAGATAAGTTGTTTCTAAGGATTAAAGGATTTTTATTTTAAAATTTATTAGGTGGAAAAGAGGGACTGTCATGAAAAAACAGCTATTTATTCTTGGTGCATCTGTCATTATTGGACTAAGCGGATGCGGAAACGATTCTAGTCATGAAAAACCTTCAGCTGACAAAAATGAATCCATGCACGATCACTCAGAGATGAATCACTCTAGTTCAGGAGAGGTTCCAAAAGGATTAAAGCAAGCTGAAAATCCAACATATAAAGTTGGAGATAAAGCCGTTATGAAAGCTGATCATATGAAAGGCATGAACGGGGCTGAAGCAACGATTGTTGGTGCTTACGATACTACGGCCTATACCGTTTCGTATACGCCAAAGACTGGCGGGGAAAAAGTAAAAAATCATAAGTGGGTTATTCAAGAAGAAATAAAAGATGCGGGTAACGAGCAGTTAAAGCCAGGCAGCGAAGTGACGCTTGAAGCAGATCATATGAAAGGTATGAAAGGGGCAAAAGCAACGATTGATTCAGCCGAAAAAACAACGGTATATATGGTAGACTACACGCCGACTACAGGCGGAGAGAAAGTGAAAAATCATAAGTGGGTAACGGAAGATGAGCTTTCAGTAAAATAGACTGTTAGCGAGAAAAAAGGCTGGACAAAAGTATTTTTGGTGAAAGAAGATCCGAACGATGAATCAAGATTCTTGATTGAGAATCTCGATTCATTGTTCGGATTTTTTATGGGTATGGTGAGCTTAGATTTTATGTAGTGTCTTCTAGCTGTGGTATTAAGTAGAATGCTACGGTAATAAAACGAACAAACTACTGATGAAAGGAGCTAGCTATGAGTGAACATACAGTAAAGCGAACAGGACGCACACGATGGTTCATTTCATCTTTGTTAAGCAGTATGATTATTTTAAACTATTTTGATCGTGTAGCGGTGTCAGTGGCCGCTCCTGCAATACAAGATGCATTTCACTTAACGGGAACAGAGCTTGGAATTGTCTTTTCTATTTATACGTATTCTTATACGATCATGCAAATACCTGCTGGAAGCTTGCTTGATCGGTTCGGAGTAGCATGGGTGACAAGAGTCGGTATGGTGATTTGGAGTTTATTAACGATGTCGATGGCTTTTTTGCAAGGAAAACTTCTTCTCTATATTGTCCGGTTTTTAATAGGAATAATGAGTGCTTCCGCATTTCCGGCAGCATCAAAAGCTACGTCGCTATGGTTTCCTCCAAACGAAAGAAGCTTACCAAATTCTTTGTTTGATTCAGCGGCCAAATTTTCAAATGTACTTGGCGCGCCTCTTGTAGCATTTCTCATCACCAAATTTGATTGGCGCACAGCATTTTTATCCATTGGAATTATAAACGTGCTGTTTACGCTGCTGTTTTGGTTTTATTACGAAAAGCCAGAAAAGCATAGACGCATATCAGATGATGAGTTGAAGTATATTCAAGAAAATAATTTAAATGCAAACGATGAGCAAACATCAAAATTTTTACATACCTTAAAAGTATTATTTACGAATCGGAAAGTTTGGGGGCTAATGATTGGGTTTACAGGCTATGGATATACGTTTAATTTACTGTTAACGTGGCTGCCAACTTTTTTAAAAGAAAAATACGGTATGGATATCATGTCATCGGGCCTGCTTACGGCAGTACCTTGGCTAATTGCTACATTTGCTGGCATTTTAGTTGGCGGCTGGCTTGTTGATTACCTTATAAAAAAAGGGTATAACAGTCAAAACGTATATCGTACGATCATTATAGTAGGGTTATGCTTAGGGTTTGTGTTTTTAGGCTCTATTTTCACCGATAATGTCGTCGTAGCGATGATTTGTATTTCGATTGGACTGGCAGGTATATCTGCAACGGCACCAATCGGCTGGTCTATTTCCGCTGAAATTGCGCCTGCAGGCTCTATTTCTCTTCTCAGTTCTATTGTTAATTTAGCTAATAATTTGTTTGGTGGAATTATAGCGACAGCTTTAACGGGATATCTTTTGGATAAAACTGGTTCTTTTAATCTAAGCTTTATTGTAGCGGGAATTGTATTGTTGCTAGGGTTAATTTTTTATATTTACGTGCTGGGAGATATTAAACAAATTAAAATTCCAAAAAATCAACGTACGAAGTAAAACCCCATGACTCGTTATGGGGTTTTACTTTTGATTATAAATAACGACCTTGCTCATGCATTTAGTCATGTGAAAAAGTCTAGTCTTCTGATCTGACGCTATTAAGAAAAGAAACAAGGTGAGTTTGTTTGTTTGAAACATGCGATAGGGAATTGTTTTAAAATAGCATTGTTGGTATAGCATGTTCTTAAAAAGGTTAAGATGGTTTTTATGAAGAAACCTTGTGTCTAGTTTTGTGATTTCAGCAGAAGTAGATACGAACCGCACTATAAAAAAATAGAAAGGCAGAGGAACATGAATCATAAAGAAAGTGAAAACAACACTGAGTTAAATCAAAGCCGCTCATTAAAGGAGCCTCAACGCGTAGAATTATCTAAGTATCAAATTTTAAAAGCACTGATACCTGTTATTATACTTGGGATTGTCGTTTTAGTTGCCGTATTACAAAATGATGGTCTTCTTAATTGGATCTAGGTATGCAAAAGGGGCCTGTAACGTACAAATAGATGTAGCAATTAGTAGAAATAATGGATTGTAACTTATTTAGGCATGCAATAAAAAGAAACTGCATATAGTGTAATTTAAATCGCTTGTACACAGTAGAGGGAAAGAGGGAGATACATGCCAAGAGTAACCGTTTTAGGACACGGAAGTTTTGAAGTGGAAAAAGGAAAAAAGCTTGTCTTGGCACTTGAAGACAATGGTATAAATATTCTTCATCGGTGCGGCGGAAAAGCCAAATGCACAACTTGCAGGGTAGAAGTGCTCGAAGGTGAATATTGTGATTTAACAAACGCAGAGAAAAATGTATACTCAGAAAGTTCAATTGAAGATCATTTGCGCTTATCGTGCCAAATTCGTGTAAATGAAGATGTCACCGTTCGACCAATACTAACGGTAGAGAGCTCAGGACGAGAAGCAGGACCTCGACCCGCAGAGTAGTCATGTAATTGCAAAAAGCAGCGTGTGAAATGTTTACATGCTGCTTTTTGTATGTTTACTTAAAAAAATAACAAGAACAGCTACGGGGAGTAGCAGCTGTTCTTGTTCAAGTAAAATACCTACGGAATGATTCCTTTAAATTTTAGCATTCTGTAAGGCGGGCAGTAAATCACTCAAAAGAGTGATTATAAAGGCTTTTTTCGAACGGTTATCTGCAAATAGATTTAATTGGATTCTTCAATCACATCTCCACTTTTGTAAATATGATACCAACCTATGGTACCTGATCCCCCTTGATCCATCCAGTCTTTATTTTTTGCTACGAATCTATAGTAAGCTTTATCGTTGTTATCTTTCCGTAAGCGGTCGTCTGTACTGAAGACAATGTTGTCACCGAGTTCTTTTTTACCGAATGCAATAGCCGTGCTGACAGGAAATTGCTTTCTTTCTACCTTGTTCTCATCTAAAGCTGCCCATGTTAAGGGGCCAACAATACCATCTGGAGACAAGCGGTGATCGGTTTGAAATTCTTTTACTACAGTTTGCGTTCGCGTACCGAAAATGCCATCAACTGATGTGTTATACTTCACATCCTTTAAGCTTTGCTGTAAGTCTCTTACGTAGCTAGAGTGGGAACCTTTACGAAGCGTAGGCCTCGTTTCTGCTTTAGCTTCAATTTTTTGTGAGTAGGCATCTTTAGTAGCTGCTTCAGTAGTTGGAGTGCTGAATGCTACGCATGTTGTTGCAAGCGTAAGAGTAGAAAGCATGACAAGTGTTTTTTTCGTTAACATGAAATAACCTCCTTGTTTTTAGCAACTATTTGTCGCTTTTCATGAGCTTTATAACTAATTAGTAGCTATAAAGTCAACTTATTATAGCGCAGGCAGTTTTCTATTTGTTTTTATATTCCTATGATTATATAAGATAGTCATAAAAAACTAGTGAAGTAGATAAATCGTTCTATGTTTTCACTATAATTTCATTTTTCTCTGGTACAGTACGGAAGGAAAAAACAGCAGGTTTAAGCGTCTTGTGTACCTGGAGTATGTCTTGCTCTATAACGCTCATAATAAACGAATGAAAAGACTGCAAAGGGAATTTGGATCTCTTTGCAGTCTCTTCATGTTCAAAAGCTCTGCGTTCAACTGATAACCAGAAAGGAAAGTATTTATGTCTACTTTGTATGCTCAGCACATAAGGAACCTTTTTTCGAAAATAAAGTCCAATAAATCATCACGGAAACAAATTTTTCTCTACATATTAGGGATTTGCTGTTTGTGTATAGCGCTCATTGTAACAAACCACAATTATTCTCTTTATAAAAAACCAATAGCTCAGGTAGTGAAGACGAATGTTGTAGAAAAAAACAAATCTGCTGATTTAAATCATAACAAAGATACCGTATACTCTCAGGAAATTGTTGCTAAAATAATGAACGGAAAATATAAAGGAAGGCTTATCCATTTAGAGAATACGTACTCGTATTCAGGTGCTTATGATCAAAAGTATACTGTCGGAACAGATCTTTTTGTCTCCTTAGAAAAGAATTCACAGCATGCTCTAAATGGAACGATTGAAGGAGTGAAGCGGGACAAGCAGGTTACCGCTGTCGCTGGTTTATTTATATTAATTTTGCTGGCTATTGGAAGAAAACAAGGTTTTTATTCAATCATTAGCTTATTTATTAATATTGTTCTTTTAATCGGGGCCCTCAATGTATATTTAGCACTAGGAAATGTGAGCTTGCTAGCTGTATGTATGGTAGCTGTCGTTCTTTTTACGGTTATTTCTTTGTTATTAGTAAGCGGTAATAAAGAAAAAACGCATGTAGCCATTATTTCAACTTTAATAGGTACATTTGTTTCTCTTTTAATCGCGTATGGTGTCATGCAACTGACAGATTCTAATGGCCTTCATTATGAAGGAATGGAGTTTGTAACGATTCCTCCTCAAAAAATATTTATGAGTGAGGTATTAATAGGATCTTTAGGAGCTGTTATGGATGTAGCGATTACGATTACTTCTTCTGTCTATGAACTATATGAAAAAAATAAAGAGATTGCGCGCAAAGATTTACTGAAATCAGGCAAAGAAATTGGCGGAGACATCATGGGAGCTATGACGAATATTTTATTTTTTTCATATATAAGCGGAACAATCCCAATGGTTCTTCTTTATTTAAAGAATGGCTCTCCTTTAGGATATACGTTTTCGATGAATTTCTCCTTGGAGTTAATCCGTGCTCTTACTGGCAGCATTGGTATTGTGTTAACGATTCCCATTACACTCTATCTTTCGATTCTTTTTATTTTTAGAAAGGGGAACAGAAAGTGAACGTTTTACTATTGCTTGCTCTTATTTTATTTATTCTGATGAGTATTGTGGGCGGAAAAAAAGGAATCCGGTCTTTCCTTGCGCTGTTCTTGAATTTTGGCGTTATTTTTCTCACCATTCTCTTTATGCTGTCTATAAAAAATACGATTGTTGTTACGTTAATCGCTTGTACAATCATTAGCTGCATTAATTTATTTTATATTAATAAATTCAATCATAAAACGCTTGCTGCGTTTGTTTCAACGATTATTACCTTAGCTGTTTTAGTACTCTTTATTTTTATTATTGAACATCATGCAATGATTCAAGGATTTGGAGAAGAACAGGAAGAAGAAATTAACGCTTTTTCACTTTATGTTGGAATTGACTTTGCTAAAATAGCCATTTGTACAATTATTATGGGTGCCATAGGAGCGATCATTGATATTTCGCTATCTATTTCGTCTTCTATGAATGAATTATTTGTTCATGATCCGTCCGTAACTAAAAAGAATCTCTTCAATTCTGGTTTGAAAATCGGAAGAGATATTTTGGGCACCACAACCAATACACTGTATTTTGCCTTTGTAGGCGGATATTTGACGTTAATTATCTGGTTTAAGAGATTGTCGTATTCGTTTGGAGACATTATCAATTCAAAAACCTTTTGTGCGGAAGTCATT
Organism: Priestia sp. TGN 0903; assembly: GCF_050846855.1. NCBI lineage: Bacteria > Bacillati > Bacillota > Bacilli > Caryophanales > Bacillaceae > Priestia > Priestia sp. TGN 0903. The sequence goes on along the minus strand of NZ_JBOZGL010000001.1, from coordinate 785,071 downwards.
TCTATTTTAAGCGGGGGCATTGGTGTAGCCATTATTATTCCGATTACCTCTTGGATTAGTGCCTCTATTTTCTTACAAAAAAGAGAAAAAGGGAAGCAGTACAAGGAAATAAAGTAGAGAAGCGTATGGACAAATAAAAACAGAAAGTCATAAGAAACTGCCCCTCCAATGGTTAACCATTGGAGGGGCAGTTCAAATTAACCTCGGCCTATTTGTGGGATTTTGAGAGGAAACTAGGTGGAGGATGGGAGTTGTAATAGCATTAAGGATTATTCTCTATTTTTCTCACTGATAGATAATACGAAAAGGCCAAGAAGCAGAATTCACAGGAGAAGCAGCTTTTACAAGGACGGTCTCACCGTTAGCTGGAATTATATTTTTAAAAGCATAAATTCTACGTTCACCTCTTGGAGATCCAGGTCCTCTGGAGGTCTTTTGAGGTATAATATTTCGTTCGTTTTTTGGGTCAAGTATCCAGTGTACGTACCAAATCTGACGTAAAAATTGTCTATTTGTACTTTGCGGACGTTCATCAAATATACAGTGATTCACTTGGCCTGTCCAATATAGATATCGCCCGTTTCCTATATACCATTCATCTCCTGACCGATATCTGATTCCTACACATTCACCGGGATAGATAATATCAGGGATGTTGTAATGACTTTCTCTTTGACAGCTAGGGTCACTATATTGTGTATAAGGTGTGACTTCTACCTTTTCCAATTGATTTTTTCTAAAATACAAATATTGCTGCGTGACTTGCCCTGTCGTTCGATTTACGGCTCGGTGACTTAGAAGAATACCGTTATAAGTCTGTAACTTTGTGTTATCGATGCTTCTTGTAACCGTTAAGATACCGGCATTTGAGCTTATGACGCCCCCTACTAATCTTCCATTATGAACACAGTACCCGTTTCTGCATGATGCACCGGCATTAGCTCGATATAGAACTCCTACGCATGTCCCACTAGTAATTAGAGTCAATTATATTCACCTCACATTTCAACGTTGTTTATAGAAATAGCTTTCGAAAGTACTCTTCGTTTGAAGTGATTTCTATAGATCATCCGGGCCGTATCGATAGGAAGGCTGTGTTTGAATAAAGTAGCCATTTCGCACTTGAGCTATCCAGTTTTGAAATATTTCTCTCCATTCAACACGGTTAAAAAACTCATCAAGCGGCTTTGAAGAATCCCATTCAATGATAAAGAACGGAACTACTGATGGATTCCATACGCCTATACTATTGACACCTGATTCTTTGATAAGAAGTAAAGGCAGGCCTCGTTGGTAACCCATGCTTGGCTCTATTTGTAAAAACGGAGCACCTTCCCATGATGGTGGCGGAGGTGTACCGCCGGGAATATTCGTCATGGTATAATTGGCGAAGACTTGCTGCATATTCACCGCAATCAATCCATAGCTAGAGAGGATCATTCGGCGAACGCTTGTAATCGTTTTATTAGGATATTGCTCCGTATCAGGCAGTGTACGAGGGAAAAGAAGAGCACGTTCAATTTCATCAATTAAACGATTAAGAAATCTTGTTTGAGTAGCATTAAGCATAGAAGGGTGGCTGAGGAATACAGGGATTTTATAAGCTCTATCGGCTGTATTTTTTAAAGGGATTTTAGGGGCAGCAGAGGGGGATACTTTATCGTCTCTAAGAGAGTAAGGCTTGTCTACATAATATTTACCATCTTGCGGATTATAATAGGAATAATGTTTTTTAATCGTAATCATCCTTTCTTATTTTTCTCTATATTTTATTCAGATAGACAAAATAAGTATGTATGTTTGTCCAAGGACATTAGGAGCATTTTTACGAGAAAACGTACCTATATTATCGTATGCTAGATTTGACTTAAATTAGTAGGGAAAATAATTCCTTAAATCCAATCCTTAAACAACTACTAAATCACTTTTAGTTCACTAAAAAATTGTAAATCAGTTAAAAATCAATTATAGTAATGAAGCATTAATACATAAGCCCATTTATACATCAGCTGAAAGGGAGTAGGAGGTGTTCATTAATGAGTACAAAATCTATAGATAGTATTGAAAAGGCAGCTCAAATCTTAAAATTATTGGGAGATAAAACAAGGCTTTCGATGGTGAAATTAATAGAGAACAATGAATGTTGTGTGTGTGAGTTCGTGGATATCTATCAAGCTAGCCAACCTTCAATTAGTCAGCATTTGCGAAAATTAAGAGATGCTGAGCTTGTGAAGGAAAGAAGAAAAGGGCAATGGGTTTTTTATTCTCTTAATAAAGAAAGCCGGTACTATGAGTTTGTTCTAGGTATACTTGAATCTGTACCAAGTCAGGACGAACGTTTAAAAGAGCTAGAAAAACAAGGACTGCGTATTAGTTGTTGTGAATAATTGGAGGTTTAAACAGTGGCATCGGTTGTACTAGCATCATTGATTTTTTTAGTAACACTAATTTTTGTCATTTGGCAGCCGAAGAATTTATCAATCGGCTGGTCGGCTTGTGGGGGAGCTATCCTTGCTTTAATGGCAGGCGTTGTTGATTTTCAAGACGTTCTTGAGGTAACCAGCATTGTGTGGAATGCGACTCTTACGTTTATTGCTATTATTATTATTTCTTTAATTTTAGATGAAATTGGTTTCTTTGAATGGGCAGCGCTTCACATGGCTAGAGCTGCAGGAGGGAACGGCGTGCGTATGTTTGTTTACGTGTCTCTTCTTGGAGCCGTTGTAGCAGCGCTATTTGCTAATGACGGAGCAGCTTTGATTTTAACACCCATTGTTTTAGCCATGGTTCGGGCATTAAAGTTCGACGATAAAATGGTTTTTCCGTTTATTATCGCAAGTGGATTTATTGCGGATACAACTTCGCTGCCGCTTGTTGTTAGTAACTTAGTGAATATCGTATCAGCCGACTTCTTTGGCATTAGCTTTTCTGAATTTGCATCACGCATGATTGTTCCAGATTTGGTTTCTCTGTTTGCAAGTATTATGGTCTTGTATCTGTATTTCCGCAAAAGAATTCCTAAGAAATACAATGTAGCAGATTTGCAGAAGCCAGTGGATGCCATCAAAGATGAAAAGATGTTCCGGCTATCTGGAATTGTCTTAGTTTTGCTAGTGCTAGGCTATTTAATTGGAGAATTCTTTAGCGTCCCCGTTTCGATCATCGCAGGTATTATTGCTATTCTGTTTTTGATGATGGCCAAAAAAAGCCGAGCGGTTCATACAAAAAAAGTGCTAAAGGGAGCTCCATGGGCGATTGTCTTTTTCTCTATCGGCATGTATGTCGTTGTATACGGCTTGCGTAATGCTGGTTTAACAGAAATTCTGGCTGACGTGATCCAAGCAACAGCCAGCCATGGACTGTTTGCAGCAACGATTGGTATGGGATTCACTGCGGCTATTCTTTCATCGATTATGAACAATATGCCAACCGTTATGATTGATGCACTAGCAATCGATGCAACACACGCAGCTGGCACAATCAAGGAAGCGCTCGTTTATGCAAACGTCATTGGATCGGATTTAGGTCCGAAAATTACCCCGATTGGTTCTTTAGCGACGCTTTTATGGCTTCATGTTCTGTCAACAAAAGGCGTGAAAATTTCATGGGGAACGTATCTTAAAACGGGTATTATTTTAACGATTCCGACCTTGTTTATTACGCTTGTTGGTTTGTATATTTGGTTGCTGATTATTTCATAACGCGTACTAAAGGAGATTTGTTTTAGTCGATAGGATGATAATCGCTGTTATCAGAAAATTTTAGATGTGTATCGAAGCTGTAGAAAATAATCTACAGCTTTTTCATTGAAAAAGTATAACGGACACTGACACGCTTTTAAAATGGGATATGTATTTCTCATTGAAACTACTTTTCTCCCCATTCATACTCCAACAGCTCTTTCTATGATAAAATAATAAAACTGACTAAGTTTCACATGGAAATTTGAAATGTAAGGTGATTAAATACATGAAGTTAATTATTGCAGAAAAGCCGGATCAAGGATCGACGCTCGCTTCACAGTTCAAGCCGAAGCGTCACGACCGCTATTTAGAGATTCCACCGAATGAAGTGTTTACAGACGGAGCATATGTAACGTGGGCAGTGGGGCATTTATGTCAGCTTGTAAGTCCGGAAGATTATAAGCCGGAGTGGAAAAAGTGGTCAATTGACACGCTGCCGATGATTCCAGACCGTTTTCAATATGAAGTGACGCGCTCAAAAGCAAAGCAGTTTCAAGTGGTAAAAAAGCTGCTTAAAAAGCCGACGGTCACAGAAATTATACATGCGGGAGATGCGGGGCGGGAAGATATAGAGACTTGTGTAAATGTGTAATTTATACAAGTCTCTTTTTCTATGAATTAAAGATATACTAACTTTCTATAGTGTGTAAGTAGTTTGAAGAATCTTTTAAATAGCCATATATTATAAAAGAGAAGGAGTAAGAAAAGAGGGGTTGAATGAGAGTTATTAAAGAGGGAGAAAATTATTTTGGGACTGTATACCATATATACAAAAACCAAGTGGAAATTAGGAAAATCAGTGTTACAAGAGTACATCAAACATACGAAGGAGTTGAATATATCTTTTTATTAGATTCTCGTGGAAAAGTAATTAAAGAAGTATTTAATTTTATAAATGACTATTGTAAGGCAGAAGTTAGAAATAGTAAGGAACAAGCTGCAAGTGCCTTAAAATTATTTTATTCTTTCCTAGAAATTAGGGATATAACAGTACAAGATCTGGATAGAAATGAAGTTAACAATTTATCAAGGTTTATTTTAGGAGATGCTATTGAAGGTAATCTATATCAACTATTGTTAACTACTAAAAGGTCAATTTCTACCCACAATCAATATTTAGATACCATACGAAAATTTATGAAATTTATTGAGGTGAAAAGCGACTATTTATTTGAGCAAACAGTTGCTAGTATAAGTAAAGGAGGTTTTGGGCTTTTATCCCATACTAAAACAATTACAGTTAATAAATATAAAACAAATGTAACCAGGCATAACAGCTTTGTCTCTTATGTTCCAAAGTATATTAGCTTACAAGAATTTTCAAAAGTAAAAAAATTCATTGTTTCAAGAAATTCCCGTCATAATTCAAGGGACTTACTGATAATAAATTTAATGTTTACGAGAGGGATGCGTTTAGGAGAGGTTTTGGGGCTAACGCTTGAGGATATAAAAGTTCATCCCAAAGACTCTAATGCAGGAATCCTTATACTTAGAAATCGTTTGAGTGATAAAAAAGATCAACAAGCTAAAACATGCTTTAAAGTATTTAAAAAAGAAGATTATAATTCGAATTTATATACAGAAGAAGGAATAGGATACCAAACCATTACGGTACCGGCTGCACTCATGGGGGATTTAAAACAATATATAGAGACCTCTCGCGATTTGTTGTTGTTGTCGGATTCTGTACTTGATAACATTTTTCAAAATTCTATAGCAGACAGCTTAGATAACGAGCATGAACCAAATTATTATTTGTTTCTAAATAAGAATGGAACCCCTTTAACAGCAGGAGGTTTTAATAAAATGTTAAAGCTAGTTTTCATGAACATAGGAATATCTACAGACCATAAGAATAAAAAAAATAACTTAAGCCACAGGTTTAGGCATGGATATGCAATGTATTTAATTGAAAACATGAATAAAGATATTAGCTATGTTAAAAGAGAATTAAGGCATAAAAGTATTCAATCAACACTGCAATACTATAACCCAAAACATGAAACAATACTGGAACATACGAAAGAGTTAGAGAAAAAACTTTTAGATTACTATAAGGAATAGGGATATAAATTATATGAAAAATCAAAAGTGGGAAAGTTTACAGGAAGAAATTAAATTTGAAATAATAACAAATATTAAGTGTATAGAGACTAGAGAGGCTTTTCTAGACTATTATGTTAACTCTTATGTATTTCCTATTATTAACGATAGAAATGTTTATGAAAGAGAATATCTAGGGTGGAAGTATTTAATAAGTGTGTTTAATAACAAGAGTATAGAAGATCTGAACTGGAATTTTATATGTGAAGTTTATAACTTTGATCTGCTTAATACCTTGTATTATTGTGAGAGCTTAAATGCAAATCAAGATAGTCTGATTAACAAAGCGTATAAAGAAAAAGAGAAACGGAAAAACGTCTTGGGAGCAAAAAACTTTTATAAGGTTATTTGTGAATTCTTCAAGTACCTGGCGTATAGTCCCTTATACTGCGATAGAATGAATGTTTTGGAAATTAAAAATTATTTACACTTATTAACTGAAATCAAAAAATCCAAAGTGAAAAGGAGCATACCGTTATATGCTCAGGAAGTTCTGAGCAACTATCCTCCTTGTTGTCATTATAACAATCTTATTCCTATAAAACATGCAAATGAAACAGGTGATGAAGAAACTCAAAGTAATTTTCATGTCAGAACAGATAGTAAATTTGTTAAAGATATATTATATTCTTATTTGCTTACGTTTAACTCCGACCAATTATATGGGAGACATTTAAGAGTGTTCATGTATTATTTTAACGAAAGCCTAGGTGATTCTAATGTTAAAGAACAGTGGAGGTTTGATGAAAAACTCTTTACTAAACAATATCAATATTTTAAAGACTTGCAAGATCCTCTTTATGGAAAACTAATTGTAAATTCGGAGCTCAAAGAGCTATTAGTCCAATTTTACAGGTATCTTGTCTATTCAAATAAAAAGCTTTCAAATTTCGTCTTACTCCCAACTAGTTTCAAAGAAGCTATACTTTCTAAAAGTTTTTATCGCTATTTTGAACAAGGTTACAATTTTGTTTATTATAATCCTTTAGAAGGGTTACCGGTCTGTAATAAGTTTTGTATCATTCCTAATAATTATAGTTTCAATAGTGCCCATAACTCCAACCAATCATGGATTGGTGTGGATTTAGAGGACGTTTCTTTGAAGTTTCAGGAAGATATAAAAGAATTTATTTGGAATAGTAACAGTAATATTAAAACTAACACTCAATATCTTTATAAAATTAAACAATTTCTAAATTTATGGGAAGAATTTAATAAGGCTGTGTTTCCTTTTAAAAGATATGAAGGTAATAAGATTTTTTCTAGTGAGTTCTTATGGGAATATAGAAGTCAGGAAGAATTAGAGGCAAATACCGGTACATCTTTGAAAGGTGTGTTAAAAGGAATTAGAAAATTTTTAATATTCTATAAAGAAAGATATAAAGTAACAGATTCTGATTTAAAGATATTAAATTTGAAAGGGTTGGAGGTTAAAACTGGAGGCCAGCCATTAACTCAAAATGACAGTAATAAAATATATAAAGAGTTTGAGAATTTATCAAATATTCGCACGAACGGGGAACTTTATACTATAGTATTTGAAATATTTATTTTAACTAATTTGAGGATAGGAGAAATATTGAATCTTAGGAGAGAATGTATCGTAAATGAGTATAGTGATGGTACAGGAGATATATCTTATGTCTCTAAAAACAGTAATAAAGAGTATGTAACACAAAGAGTATCGTCAAATATAATTAATTTAATAAAAAAAGCTATTAGGATTACCCAGCCAGTAGTTCAGCCTAACCGTATAATATCTAACTATATTTTTATAGAAGAATATCACTCTTCAAGAATTAAGCATAATAAGCGTATTAATTTCTCTAAGTACTTTAGTAACATTATAGAAAAATTAAGACCAACCTTAGAAGTTAAAGAAGGTTATCATCCTTATAATGTTCGCCATACTTTTATTGATAACGCTTATAAAGAAGGAATCAAAAAGAACTTATCCATCAATGAAATTGCTTTAATTACTGGAAATAGTTATAAAACTGCAAACCAATATTATCGGAAGCACAACGATATTGAATTTTATGTTGAAGCAATGGCAAAGGTAACTTTTTCTGATGTGGACATAAAGGGAAATATATTGTTAGAAGAAACAAAGCAAATGCAAAATCTAGTTAAAGAAAACTTAGGTCATTGTGGAAGTGATACTTGTATTTTTGAGATAGGAGAATGTTTATTGTGCAGGCACTTTGTTACATTTGTTAATAGAATTCCGAATTTTGAAAACTTGATTCAGAAATATAATAGTGATATTGAAAATACCAATAATTACTTAGAGATAGAAGAACTGAACATACAAAAAAAACTATTAGGAAAATACCTTTCCGAAATGTATAAAATAAAATTGGTTAGAGGTTGAGCTTTATGAGATTAACTACAACTATTTACAAATTTGAACAAGACTTAGTTAAAAACTTAAATGAATTAAAAAGTAATAGGTACAAGAAAGATGAAAACTTTAGAATTACTTCCGATATTTGGTTTAGAGATGCTATATGGGATTTTAAAAACCTTAACAAGTTGAATAGGTCTCCAGAAATTTATAGGTACGATTTTAACAAAATCCCTTCTGCGTATCATTTATACGTGAAAACAGTCATTTTAAATCAGTTACTAATTAACAAGAACAGATTTAGTAGCATTCATCCAACTTTTTCTACATTAAAATCAATTATCAAATATCTTGAACATAAAAACATTCATGATATTAGGTTATTAGATTTAAAAATAATTAAAGATTTCTTTGAGGAGAAAAAAGCTTATTGTACTAATAATTATATTGAGACTCTAAAGTTAGCCTATTATAAGCTTATTACAGCCATAGAAGATATTGATTCTATAGATGTGAAACCTATAAAAAAATATTTAGACGAAATTACAAAAGAATGTTATAAGGCAAAAACAACTACTGCAAAAAATCAGTACATACCAAATGCCTTTTTAAACCAAATTGTATCTATAGCTTTAAGTGATATTGAGAACTTTAACCTTAATAAAGATAGACGTATTGTTGCAGCTTTAATAATCCTATTAGCTGAAACTGGCATGAGGTTGGAAGAAGCAACTATGTTAGAAGCCAATAACCTAGAAGAAATAGTTGTAGGGGAAAATAGACACTACTATTTGAAGTTTAGAACTTTTAAGATTCAAGAGGGAACTTTCGAATCAAAAGAAACAGTTACTTGGTTAAGTGATAAAGCCGTTAAAGCGTATAAGGTTGCAGAAAACTTGGTTAATGAAATAATAGATTCTTTGAGTGAAAGTACCAAGAATCGAGTAATGCTCACATTACGTAATAAAGGAACTTTAAAACCAAAGTCAAACAATAGTAAAATTAAAAGTTTAGACAGAGACATTGATATTGAAGAACTTAAAATGTTAGATAAACAAGCGAGGAAATATTTATTTATTAGTGAGAAATACGGATTGAAAAAACATGGTACAAGACTGTTAAGAGATGATATTCAAAGGTTCTTTTTCACCCATGAACAAGATTTTAACATAGATAAAGTTCCATCGGCTGAAATCCATAACTTAAAGATGTTTAAGATTACAAGTGAATCTAAGTATAATAAATTCGTCAATGTTGAAGAAAGAAAAAAAGTGACCTATAAAGAAATTCAGATGAAAAAATATTGGTACGTAAACCCTCACATGTTTCGTGTGACAGTCTGTACAAAATTATTTTTACAAGGGGTTCATTTAGATTTTATTGTAAAACATATGAATCATCTTTCAGAAGATATGACCACTTATTATGATAAAAGCGAAGAATTTCAAGATAAACTAAATGAGAGCGTACAAATATTATCTTCCATTTCCAACGAAAATGGGTTGATTGAAACAAATCCTTTAAAAGTACAAGATTCATTTTTACAATCCGAACTACACAATGAAGGTTTTGCTGATAACATAAAGAAAATTAATGAGTTTTTAACCAATAATGATCTCAATATCCAGAAAGATATGGAAAAGGTATTAAAGCTTTTAAAGAGGACTCAGTCACCATTAGCTGAGAATGAGTTTGGAGTATGTATGAGAAGTGTTATTCACGGTATCTGTGAAAGAAGAAAGTATTTTAGTTCAAGCGCAGATTATTATCATATTGGGGTCCAGTTACCCACATTTAAGTTTATTCGCTATTCCTATGAACGTTTTAAACAAAAAAAGCAAATAGTTGAACATAATAAAATTATTGCAACTAAAAATGACAAATTCATCTCTGAATATGAAAGAGAAGTAAACGCTTTGAAGCACTTTTCAAAGAAAACATTAAAGACAGAAATAAAATTACTAGAAAAGTATATTAAAGAAAAAGGAAAAGCAGCTACTATTGAAGAGTTTCCAGATACTGTTCATATAGTTAATCAGTTAGAGTCTATAAAAGAGGAGGTTCAACCTTGGATCAAATAAAAGGAAAAGTGCAAGAAAAATTACTAGACATTAATCAAATTCCCTTTGATAACTTAGATGCAAAAACCCAAGAAAGATTAATAGAAGTAGAGAAATTTATTCAAGAAAGAGAAAAAGAAGCGCAGGATTTAGTTAAACGTATTCAAAAATTGAAAGTTACCAAGACATCTATTACAAATTCACCTGCTACGAATTTCACGAGGAAAACTTTATACAACGATTCAATTTTAAAAGATTATGTTGAATATTCGATAAAACATGTTCCAGATTACTTTAACGAAAGCAAAATAACAAATTTTAGACAAAAAATTAATGATATTCAAAATCAATATGAGAAAATTTTGTATCATATTACAAAAGAAAATGTGATAGAACTTCAAAATGAAAAAATGCAAGAAGATTTACAATATTTATTAACTAGAAATGACGAGCTTCACAAAATATTGATCGAAAAAGAAATAACAATTAAAACTTTACAAGAAAAACATATACCTAAAAACATACCCTTCACATCAGGAAAAAATATTAATATAAAGAAGAATGAGGAAAATTAGAGTGTATAATTGTAATAGTTCAATTAAAGCTATTTAAAAAGGTGATGCTAATGTCTAAAATTAATGAAATTCAATCAAAAATTAGTGAACTCAATGGTGGAGAATTTCAAAAAATGATGGATGTATACTTTTCAAAAATAATTGAAGGGGAAGTCTATGCTGTAGGTTCTGTATTAGGAAATAATAACACAAGAACAGGAACACCTGATACGTTGATTAAACTCAGGGAAGGAGGTTATATTTTTATAGAATATACAGTTCAAAAGAACAATATCTTTAAGAAATTTGAAGATGATATTAATAAATGTTTAGATGAAGGTAAGACTAACATTGCTTTAGACGAAATTAATAAAATAATATGTTGTTGCACAGGAAAACTTACAACGGATGAAATTTCTAATCTAAATACACAGTGCGCAACTTATGGCATTAGTCTGGAGCTAATAACAGTAGATGCGCTATCGTTTAAGATTTATAATAACCCTTCAATCGCAAAAGAATTTTTAGGGGTTTCTTTAGATACAGAGCAAATATTAGATAAAGAAGATTTTGTAAAAATCTATAACAGAAATAAATTATCTACACCACTTAATACTACATTATATGCTCGTGAGAAAGAAAAAAACTTGATTGTGGAATCTATATCGAAAAATGAAATTTCTATATTAACTGGAAAACCAGGTGTAGGGAAAACTCGTCTAGCTATAGAGTGTATAGAAATTTTTAAGGATAAATATCCAGAGTATACAGTAAAATGTTTAAGAAATAATGGACAAAACTTATATGAAGATTTAAAAACTAATTTTGGTAAGCCGGGTTACTATTTAATATTTATCGATGATGCCAATCAACTCACTCAACTGAATTTGGTTTTAGAGTATTTAAATATGGATACTGAAAGAATCCACATCAAATTGATATTATCAGTAAGAGAATACGCAGAGCGCAATTTAATTGATAAACTTTCGAAATTTAAAATCTGTACTATAAAAGTTGATGTTTTGGAAAACGATGTAATAAAAACTTTATGCTGTAAAGAATATAATATACACAATTCCATCTACATTGAGAGAATTCTAGAGATTGCTCAAGGAAATGCAAGGATAGCTGTAATGGCTTGTGAAACTGCTGCTAAACAGAATACTTTAGCAAGTATTGGAAACGTTATTGAATTAATAGAAGAGTATTATAAAAGCATTAAGGCAGATTTTGAAGCAGAATTAGAAAATAATAATTTACTTAAAGTAGCAGCGATATATAGCTTTTTAAATTACGTAAATTTGAAATATTTGGATAATTTAAGAGTTATGTGTGAGATAACAAATCTAACGGAAGATGATTTTTTAAGCCTTACAGATAGACTTCATGCTATGGAAGTTGTAGATATCTATGAAGAGGAAGTTGTGAAAGTTTCTGATCAAATTTTGGGAACTTACCTCTTCTACCATTCAGTTTTTAATAAAAAACTATTAGCATATTCTCTCTTAATTAAAGCTTATTTCCCTAAAATCACTACACGTATAATTGAAAATATAAACGGAGTATTTTCTTATTTTTATCATGAAGATATATATAATTTTGTAAAGAGGGAAATAAAACAGGTATTTGATGAGAAGAAGGCATCTAACCAAGAAGATCAAAAAGATTTTATGTATTCTTTTTGGTTTGCGATGGAAATTGAAACGCTAGTCTATATTAGTCAAGAGATTGACGATTATCCTGTAGCCAGTTCCCCAGAATTAGTAAGTTATGATATTTCTAAGAATAGTCCTCATCTACCTAAAATTCTCAGAACACTTATGAACTATAGTCAGACAGAGTATTATGAGGAAGCGTTACAATTAATATTTAAATATCTTTTAAAAAAACCTGAGGAGTTTTTAGAAGTTTATTCTGCTCTTACTGAAGGGTTTGGGTTTAAAGATTTTTCTGAAAGACAGAGGTATGCTCTTCAAAAAAGTATGATTGACTGTTCTATAAGAACATATAATCAAGAAAAAAGTATGGTTTCAAAAATGCTTTTAATTAAACTTTTAGATTTTTGTTTGAGTTTTAGCTTTCATATTAATGAGGTAGCAGGAAGAAACACAATAAAATACTACGATCTTATTTTAACAGGCAATGAGGATATGTATGAAATAAGAAAAGTTGTATGGGAGAAACTTATTAGTTTATATTTAGACTGTACAGTTAATGAACACGTTGAAGAAATATTATTTAACTTTGGTTATGAAAATGCTAGAGAAATAGATAAGAAATTACTAAGGTTTGATTTTAAGTTTATATCTCAGCTCTTAATCAATATAGAGGAGTTATCTCTAAGACAAAGTATTATTTTTAATAGGATCAATAACATTTTGCTTAGACATGATTTAAAGTTGGAGACTGACCTGCTTTCAAAGTTAGATTCGAGAGAATATAAAATATATAATGCAATGTCAAAAGAGTTTTTAGGTATTAATTATGAACAAGAAGAACTTGAAGCGAAGCAAAATCTAATTAATATGGCTACCAATTTTAGCCTTAATGATTTCGAAACGGTTTTTGAAGTATGTCATGAAATCAACAAAAATAATATCTTTAAAAATTCATTGTACAACATGGAAAACAGTATCTTAATTCTCTTGGAAAATGCAAGAGAGGAAATCTTTGTAGATGTGATAAAAGGCTATCTATCCACTGATTTAAGGATGAACGTATACCCAATGGCTATCATCAGAAGGTTAAATACGATTCTTGGCTTCGAGGGGGCAGAGAATTTACTTACCTCTATTTCCTATTTTAATCAAAGTTATTGGATGTACTGCTTGTTAGTGATTGAATCAGAAAAGGGTGTAAATCTAAAGACATTAAAAAAAATATATACTTATTTCGATAAACCTGAGGGTAAGACCAGTGGTTATTCAAGAGATTTAGAATTTCTACAGCCCTATCTTGAATTGGACTCTGACGTTTATATTAATGTTATTCAGAAAATCTTAAATAAGAATGATGAAGTAGTAGTTAGAGATTTAAGGTACTTATTTAATATATATTCACAAATTAATAAAAGAATATTTTTTATTTTTTCAAAAAATCTCAATGTCTTAAAAAATATATATTTACGTTTGCTCAAAGTAGATAGAAATCATGACCCTGGTTTTACAACATTAAAAAAATATATAGATGTTGATAATATGATAGTAGAAGAAGTAATAACTTTTTTAATTATGGAAGGCGATAATTTTTCAAGACTTAGCAAGGGTGGATTTGCGTTTATCTGGCAACATGAGAATTACGAAATAATAGTTAATAAATTAATAAAAAGCTTAGAAGCTCAACAAGAGAGAAATAATCTTCGTGTTTTAACTGTTTTAAAAAGTTTGTTTACTAACAAAGAGACGAATGAAATGATAATCTTAGAAAGGCAAAACAGCTGGATTAAAAACCAGATATGCATGCACTTCCAAGATGAAAATAGAATTGTATTTTTATTTAGAGCCACAGCACACTTAAGCAATAAAAAAAAGTCTGAATATATATTAGATCTATTAAAATATAATAGATCATTTGATTTATTTATTAAACTGCCTTTTGAACAAAATATATATTCATGGAGTGGAAGTGAAGTACCGTTCCTAGAAAGAAGAAAAGAGTTATTTGAAATTTTGCTTGTAGATTTAAAGGGAATTGAGTTGTTGCGACATAAAAAAATGGTCCAAGAAAGAATAGAATATTTTAATGACCTTATCAGAGGTACAAAAATTAGAGAGTTCATGGAGGATATATAACAATTATTTAGCAAGATATTGAATCATTAAACATTTGATTATTAAAAGTAGAGAGCAGAGCCCATTAAGTTGGTCAAATGCTGTCTACTTTTTAATTTTTTTGTAAGAGCTTCTCTATTTCTAAAATTATCTTATGAGGTTCTACTCTTAAAACGTTAGAAATAGAAAATAAGGTGTTCACTGTAGGTTTTCTCTTTCCTCTCTCCAAGAGGCTGATAAAAGTACGATCTAAGTTTGCTTCAAGAGCTAGCTTCTCTTGACTTAAAGAAAGCTCTACACGATATTTCTTTATAATAATTCCGAAAGCCTGTTCAATATCCAAGAAACCACGCTCCTAAAAGTCTATATGACTATTTTTAAAGAGCAATGATTTTTGTTCTACAGACTATAGTCTACAAAGGTAGATTTTAATAAAATAAAAATAAGAAGGGAGAGTTAGATATGGATAATACGTACAGAGGAATGAAAGCAATTAACAAGAGTTTACAAAAAAAACTTGAATTTGAGAGGAATTATCAAGAGGGTCTTGAGCGTTTATTGGAAGACTTAGAAGACCAGATTAGTCAAGAAAGGTGGATAAATAAATTGATTCGAAAAAGAATAGAATTCATAGACAGGAGGTGCACTAATATATTAAAGCAAGTGAAATTGAAACATAAAAAAATTCAACAGTTAGAAGAGAGACTAGCTGTCGCTAACGAGATTAACAATAAAATAGTAAAAGCAAATGGCCTCTTTAAGCGAGATATTAACAAACAAATAAGAGAAATAAAAAGACTAAATGGCCTAGTAAGTTATTATAGTTTTCACAAAAAAGAATTTTCTTTTCGAGATAAGCAAAATATTGAATTGCTTCTAAATAAAATAAGCTTATCTGTAAAGAAACTTTTATTAATGAGAAATCAAAAAGTAAGACGAGTAAACCTTATCTGTGAATTAAGAAAAGAACTTGGTGAATACGAAGATTTTTTTTATAAAAATAACTTTAAAGTTGAGGAAGATGTGAGAAAGTTACTAATTAAAATAGATTGTTTTTTTACGCAATGGATGAATTATTACCAAGGGTATAAATGGGATTCCAAAGAAATAAGTGTGGAAGATGTCCGAATAACAGAAATCTATATAAAAGAGTTAGTATATATTAGTGTTTATAAACGTTTTGAAAAGCTACAAGAAGAAATTCTACCTATAGAGAAATTATTTGAAACTATGAAAGAAAATAGAAGAATTCCTAGCAACTATATATTTGGAAAGTTTCATAATGAGATGAAATTATTGGCTAAGCAAAAGTACATTAATTTTGATAAATTTATAACTACACGTATATTCCCAGGAAAGATTTATGGCAACCTAAAGTCTTTCAATACTATTAAATATGACTTTGATTTAATGAAAACTTATGGAATGTTTCACATATTATATGTTTATGGTAGTTATAAAAATAATATTGTTAAGATAGGAGTAACTAAAGAAAGTTTGCTTAGACGATATATTGAAGCGAGAGAGCGCTATAATTTTAAATTTGACACTAATGATTTTGGTGAAATAAAGATTATTGAAAGCTATAATGCCCTAAACTTGGAAACTTATTTAAAAAGAAAATTCAAACAGCAACGTCATCCCCTTTTTGATTCTACTGAATGGTTCTTTCTTACAGAAACTGAATTTTACTACTTTTCTAAAGAACAATACAAACTAGATGCTGATTTTATGAGTATAGTTAATTATAGCTTAGAAATTTAATCTTAAGTTATGTTTTTATACAGTAAAAACATTAATAAAGAAATATATCCATAATATTTAAAGGTGTTCGTTATTGGAATTTAAACTATTTCATTTAATAAGCTTTTAGTATTACAATATAAAAGTGAATTAATTATGCTGCTTTACGTAGCTTTTATGTATTAGGAGATGTTTTATGAAGTTAATCGTTGCAGAAAAGCCCGATCAAGGTTTAAAACTTGCGTCTCCTTTTTCTTTTAAGAAAAAGGAAGGATATGTAGAAATAGAGCCAAATCATATTTTTCCGAATGGTGCTCTATTGACGTGGGCGATTGGTCATTTATGTGAGCTGGTACCTCCAGAAGAATATAATTCAGAGTGGAAAAAATGGTCTCTTGAAAATTTACCGATTGTTCCAACGCAGTTTAAACATCAAGTAACCAAATCAAAATGGAAGCAGTTTAAAGTTATTAAAGACTTAGTTCATAGAAAAGAAATAAATGAAATTATAATTGCGGGAGACGCAGAGAGGGAAGGCGAAGCTATTGTAAGGGTAATTCTGAATTTATGTAAAAATAACAAGCCAATGAAACGCCTTTGGATCTCATCTCTTACTCCAAAAGCCGTGGTTAATGGGTTTGAAAACTTGCTTGAAGAACATCAGACAAGAAATATATATTATGAGGCTTTAAGTAGAGCCTGTGCAGATTGGCTTATAGGAATGAATGCCTCTAGAGCGTATACTTTGTTGCTGCAGAAAAAGGGTATATCAGATGTTTTCTCAACAGGACGTGTGCAAACTCCAACGTTGGCATTAATTGTAAAGAGAGAAAATGAAATTGAAAAATTTAAATCTGAGCCTTTTTGGGAAATTATAGCCACATTTAACATGGATAATAAGGTATATAAGGGTAAGTGGCATAAAGATGGTGAAACACGTTTAAACGACGAAAAGATGGCACATAAGGTTATGTTGTTTTGTAAAGGGAAGGAAGCAGTTATTGACTCGATTGAGAAGGAAAGAAAAGAGTTTCAGCCACCTTTTCTTTTTAACTTATCTTCTTTACAAGCCACGGCTAATAGAATGTTTAAATATTCACCACAAAAGACGCTTGAAATTGCTCAGAAGCTTTACGTTAAAGGTATTATTTCATACCCTAGATCAGATTCAAGTTACGTTACAAAAGAAGAAGCAGAAATGTTTCCAGATACTTTAAAAAAAATCAGTCAGTTAGACTCTTTTAAATCATATTTCCCATTGCCTTTTGAATCCGTCATGGAAAATAAAAGGTATGTGAACGCCAAAAAGGTAACAGACCACTATGCTATCATTCCGACGGAGCAAGTAACAGATCCAGCTAAGATGTCAGCAGAAGAAGAAAAAATTTATTCTCTCATTGTCAAAAGACTAATTGCTGCTCATTACGAAAAAGCTATTTTCGATTATACAACCATTAATACACTTGTTGACGGAAGAGCAACTTTTATTTCTAAAGGAAAAGAGCAAATTCAAGAAGGTTGGCGCAAAGTTATTTATGACAATAAAAAAGAGCAAGAAGCTGATGAAGATGAGCAGGATTTACCTTCTCTTGAAGATGGAGAAAAAGGTATTGTACAAGATGTAAAAGTTAAAGAGGGAAAAACTCAACCTCCTAAAAGATATACTGAGGGTCAATTAATTACGTTGATGAAAACCGCAGGAAAGCATTTAGAAGATAGCGAGCTAGTTAAAGTGTTAAATAAAACCCAAGGTCTAGGTACAGAAGCCACACGAGCTGGAATTATTGATGTTTTAAGAAATCGGAAGTATATTGACGTTAAAAAGAATCAGGTGTTTGCGACTAATAAAGGAAGGCTTTTAATTCAATCTATAGGTTCAAGTATCTTAGCCTCCCCAGAGATGACGGCTAAATGGGAGCAGCGTTTAAATGAAATAGGGGAAGGTAAAGCATCCTCTCAGGAATTCATGGAACAAGCTAAAAAGCTTTCGCTTAAATTAATAGAAGACGCTAAGAACCAAAGTGAAGGTTGGTCTTTTGAAAAATTTGATCTCAGTGAATTTAAAAGAGAAAGGAGCAAGGGCCGAGTAAAAGGAAAAACAAAAACAATTGGAACTAAGGTCGGTAAATGTATAAAGTGTGATGGGGATATAGTAGATAAAGGAACGTTTTACGGTTGTTCTAATTATTCTGTTAATAACTGTAATTTTACTCTCTCTAAAAAGATACTGGGTAAAACAATTTCTCAAGCTAATGCTAAGAAACTATTGAAAGACGGTAAGACAGATATAATTAAAGGGTTTAAAAAAGGAGAAAAGACGTTTAATGCAAAATTAAAATACACAGAAGATAAAATTCAATTTTTGTTTGAAAAATAATATTATAAATTTGAATTATTTCAAAAAGAACTTTCTAAAAAGAGAGTTCTTTTTTATTTGTAAAAAATTTCATTTTTAAATTCTTGAATTTAATAAATTTAAATAAAAATTAAGATTTTAGATTCTTATAAATAGAAAACATTTCCGTGGAATTTATATGCAAAATTTCCTTTGAAGTGATATTATAGGTCTTAAATACCAAGTGAAATTACACAGTTAAATATTTGAGAAGAAAATTTATAAATTAAATTCACGAAATATGTTAGGAGATTATTACTAGTGAGTGAAAGAGTACAAACTGTAGTAAACAGTAGAGATGACGTGACCTCGTTAATAAAGTTGAAAACTGAAAAAAACACAAAAAAAGAGAGTGAAGTAAGCTTTTTTAACAAAATGTTAGTTAATAAAACATTAGAAGAAATACAACAAAGTTTGAAGGATGAAATTAATTCTGATTCGGTAGCTGATCTTTTAACTCTAGAAGAGACAGAAGACAATGGAGGAATTATTGCTTTGTCAGGCTTTTACTTTCAATTTATGGTCTCTATAGATTATCTAATAGAGCTAATTGAAGGAAAATGGGATTATTTATTAATTGATCATCATCAAGATGTGGTAGTTTTTAATAAAGAAAAAATTAGGTTTATTCAAGCAAAAACTAAGAACAAAGAATATAGTGATGTTACAAAAACAGGGTTGTATAAAGAATGGATACAAAAGTTGTTTGAATTAGATAAATTATTTACGCATTCTACTTCTTATAAAACAGAATTTGAATTAGTTACTAATTTCACAGTTCGAAACTCCCCTAATATTCCGGTTGAAATATATTATAGTAATGAGAATTATGACATGAATATTAAAAGAAACCCATTTTTTAATAAGATTGAAGAGTACTCTCAGAAAGGAAATTATGAGGGGCTAGAGGGAGAATACTTAGAGAAGTTACTGTCTAAATTTAAGATGAGTAAAAAAGATACCACTCAATATTTAGACGAATTAGAAAAAAAAATTGGTAATCTATTCAATAGTAGATTCAAAGCTGTAAAAGAAGATATTGACTTTTTAATTGGATATATTTGTTCAAAATGCTATTACCCATCAAATCCAAGAATACAATTTATAGATAAGCAGCAAGCACTTGAAATAAAAGAACAAATTAAAAATCGATTTAATAAGGAGGCAAGGTCATACCTTGAAGAGAATGATTCATTATATTATATCGATAAATATATTATTAAACTCCATCAATCATTTTCGTCTACTATACCCCTTTACTCAGGTCTAGAAAGATATATAAATGAATTTGAATTAGAGTTAAAAAATCATATTAGTGATGGAGGAAGTCTTTTTAACGTAATTAGCCGTTATACAGAACGGAATTTTTCTTCAGCAAAAGTAAATCTATCTCTAGGTGAAGAAATGACTACTTCTATAAAGGAACTATTGGACATAACGTTTTTTATTAAACTAATAAATGAGGGCTATTTAACTATTGATGATAACCATAAAATATTATTGTTAAAAAAATTTGGAGAAGAAAAATTTAGCTTTTTTAATCTACTTGATACTGATGATTTTTCATTAGCTATAAAAAAAATAAGAGATATCATTGAATTGTTAGAATTTTCAGACAAAATAAATGTATTCAAAGAGGGTCCTTTAAAAGTCATCTTTTCCGGTGAATTTGATGAAGATGAGTTTGAGAATGGATCTTTTATAGAAATAAAGAGTTCCAGTTCCCCTTCAAGTAATCAGTTAAAAGAAAATGTAAAAGAAGAATTTAAAACAGCATTAGAAGGATCTATAGTTGAAGTGCCATATGAAATTTCAGTTATAAACGGAAATAACAGTAAGGTAAGGAAATTTTTTAGACAAAGAAGCAAAATTAATGAAGTTGAAGCTTATAAAATGTATATCAAGAAAGAACTTAATAAGGAGTGAAACAATTGAATCAAAGTAAAGTTCTTAGTAATTTACATGAACATAATTTTATAGTTCAAAATTCTGAGATGTTTCTAGAAAATAGTGGATTAATCTATTGTTATAATAAAGCGTTAAATATTGGATTCATAGTTAAAGAGTATTCTAATTATAATTTAGATAACATAATGTCGGACGTTATAGCAGCACGATCAATATTAAGAAATTTAAATATTAATGTATGGAATACTTATTTCATTATTTTATTGAATATTGCAGATTTAGACAAAAATAAAAACAAATATAGAGAGTTTTATCAAATAGAACGTAATTCTAAAGGTTTACGAAAGTATTTAATTCTTGAGGAATCAGATTTATATAGAATACCGTTTATAGAAAGTTACGAAGAAGAGGGAACTAGTCTAAATTTCACTGCAAACTTTAATGAAATTTTGGAAACAAAAGATGAAAAAGTTGATGAGCTAATAAAATGGATTTTTAGTGAGGATGGGGAGTATAAAGAAATACAGAAAAAAAATATAAAGGAAAAAATTAATGAAATATTAATATTGGAGAATTGATTATGAGAATTGATAGACTGGAAATTAAAAATTTCAGAAATTATTTAGGTAGACATGTATTTAAATTAAACAAAAATATAACAATTCTTTACGGAGACAATGGCAATGGGAAAAGTTCTTTTTTTGATGCATTAGAGTGGGGATTAACTGGAAACATATCTAGATTTAATGGTAGTAAAACGCCTAAGGAAGCTCTTGCCAATAAAAAAATTCCTTTAGGTGAAGATTGTTATGTAGAAATTTATTTTGCAAATTTATGTATAAAGAGAATCTTTTATTGTAATGAAGAAGGTTTCGGGAACATAGAGTTTTCTTTAAATACCGTAGAAGAAACAGGAGGCTTAAGAAAAATAACTTCTGGTGAAGATAACGTAGACCGGGCACTAAGAGAGAAATTTCAAGAGCAAGGAGTTAATTTTAAAGATTTAAAATATAAAGTAGGAGAAATAATAAAGAAGGCGTATATTTTATCACAAGATCAGGTTGCTGACTTTGTAACAAGAGATAAACCAAATGATAGATATAACGCACTTGCTAGCATAATGGGTTTTGAAAAAATAGTTAAGATAAGAAAAAATATTTCGAATTCTAAAAAGATAATAGATGAAAAAATTGGAACATTAACTGAAAAAGAAGAAAAATTAAAAGATCATATAAAAACACAACAGCAGAAACGTAAATTTATAGATAACAATATTTTAACTCTCTATCAAAAACAGTATGAAAATGAGAATTTCCCTTTAGAGGAAAAGGAATTACAAAGACAATACGATGACTTACAAAGAAATATTTATAATAACGAAGAAGAAATTAGATTTTTAAAGGGTGTTAAGAATGAAGAAATAAGTAATTTAGCTGACTTAAGTATTCGTATGGAGGAAAAGAGAAAACAGATTTTAATATGCCAAGATGAGCTAAATAAATTTTTAATTAAAGATAACGATGTTTCTGAAAAAATAAAACAATTAAAAGTGAAAATAAAAAATATCTTAGATAATGAAAATCTGAAGAAAGAACTAGAAAATTTAGAAAAGGAAATAAAAGAATTAGAAGATGGTCTACATAATTTAAAATTAGATATATTTCCATATACATTTGATAACTTAAAAAATAATATACAAAAAATAGAGCAGAAACAAAAGTTGATTTCTTATGCTAAAAAGTATAAGTCAGAATATGACAAAGCTAAACAAATTATAGACGGGTTTGAAAACACATTATCTAAAGAAAATCTTTTATTATCTACTAAACAGGATGCTTTATCTTTTTATTTAAAAGAACAACAAAAGTTATCTGAAAGTATTTTGATTAATGATGAAAATTCATCCTTGAATGAGCTTATAAATGGTATGGAACAAATACTTAGCTACGTGACAAAACAAACCCAAAAAGAAGTTTGTCCGGTTTGTTCAAGTAAAGTAGATAATGATTTAGATATTATTTTAAAAACAAATATCAATGAGCTAATAGACAAATTGGACCAGCATAAAGAACAAGTTACTTATCAGTTAAATCTAAAAAAACAAAATAGTAAGGCAATAACAAAAGAGAAGGATTTAATTGCAAAACAAGAGAACGTAATAGAAGAATTAAAATTTAATTTTAATGTTGCATTAGACACACTCAGAAGAATAGAGGGAAATGCATTATTTGGTGAATTCTTCGGTTTGAGTTATACAGAAATTGGAGATATATACAAAAGGAACAATACAGAATCGGACAAATTAAATAGTGCTTTAAAAATATGTGTTCAAATTGAGGAATTAAAAGAAAAAATGAACTTAACTATAAGTTCACAAGAGAGTATTACTGAAGGAAGTTTGAAGACTTTACAAGTTAAATACGAAGAACTGCAAGGCGAAGTTAAAATATATTCAGAAGAAATCGATTACAACAAATCCCTGCTAACAGAATTAAACGAAGAAATGTTTAAATTAAGTCAAATTAAAAGTAAATTAACCTCTTTTCTCAATGGCTATGATAAGAACCTGAATTTAGATGTCAAGGAAGTTTATGAATTCTTATTGAAGAGTCAGCAAGACTTAAAAAATAACCTTCATCTAATAAGGAAGGTAGAGCAGATAGCAAGTGACATGCTATACAATTCAGAGATAGACAAAGAATTGAAAATTTTGTTTATGGAGCTTAAGAAGGTTAAAACTAATAAAAAAGATTTTGCAAAGAAAGCAATAATATTATTCCAATTGATTTCTAAAATTGACAGAGAATATGGTAAAGAAACAGCAGATTTTCTAAATGATAATGATACAGTAATTCAAAGGTATTATAGATATTTAAATCCTCGTCCTTCAGAATTCAACAATTTACATTTCGAAATAGTTAACAATGAAAGTCTGTCAATTAAAATCCTTAATGCCAATTCTTTAGGGGATAAATATAGTATTGATGCCAACATGGTTCTGAGCTCAGGTCAATTGAATGTACTAGCTTTGGCAATATTTATAGCTACAAATCAGGCTCAAGAATGTAGTTATTTTGATTTTGCAGCTATAGATGACCCGATACAAAATATGGATGATATTAACAGGTTTTCTATCTGTGACTTGCTTAGTAATTTAAACAAACAGTTAATATTTTCTACACATGATCAAGAATTCCTTAGTTTATTTGTCAAAAAAAATGAACATAAAAACGAATTTCTTACTGTATATATGTTAAACGCAGATGAAAATAGTTATAAATCAATAATTATATAATAATAAGTAACTAGCTAAAGAATTTCTAAGGGATTTTCTTGATGAAATATCATTCTGATATAAGATTGAAAAAAGGTTTTTAAAGTGGTTAGCTTAGTCTTAATTTTAATATAGAAACAAAGGAGGGAATTCTCAAGATTCTCTCCTTTGTTTCTATATCCTGTTAAATTTATAATGTGTCAATAGAAGTTGAAAAAGGAAAATATAATATCTACTGGTTAAGATTCTATTATAAAATTAGATGTATATCTTTAATTTTCTAGTTCAAATTTAATAAATAGACCTAAAGGGGATTCTATACTAGTCCATTTTGGTCCACTCTCATTAGTATTACCCCTCAGAGTTTGATGTTGAATTTTGTTTCTAATTTGCTTTGCTATGTCTAAGGGTTCTCCAGGTTCTAGATGCTCTGAGTTTTCTAAAATAGTAAATAACTTATTTATAAACTCTTCCTTTAAACCTATCTGTATTCTCAAACCCTGTGGGGCGTCATTGGCAAAAATATTATCAAATCTATAAAGAGTACTTGCTTTTTTATATAAAATACCATTAATTTTGTGACTTTCTAATTCTGTTATTTCTGTTTTGAAATTTTTAAGGTCTCTAGAATTAATTTTGTTATTACATGCTAAAGTGTTGGCGAATTTAGAAAAGCCTAACAATCGAAGAGAGGAGGAAATTTCACCTAGTATAATTGTGTCAATTATTTCATTTTTAGTTACAAAAGAAAAATTTAATTGGTATTCAGGATCTGCAACTTTAAATATTGCAGTTTCTTTACTATTATGTTGGGGAACAAATACTCCCGAGACTATCCTCTGATCGATTATTCCTTTAGGGTCAAGTAGGCTATGTTTCTGAATAAAGCCAGCATCTAATTGGTTATTAAGGACATTTGGGCTACTTTGTGTACCTTTACATTCAATAACATGCAAATTCCCAAGCATATCTACCGCTACAAAATCAGGTGATTTGTCAGGTCCTCTTTTTCCACTCTTACTCAAAGCAAGGCTAGGATGTCTTTTGACAACATAATTAGTGGGGCAAATAAATATAAGATCTAGAGATCTAGATAGGATAGAGGAAGAGAATCCAACTCCCATGTCATCGCTCAAAATAGTCTTTTGATGAGAATCAACCTCGTCCCATTCACTTCGCATTCTCAAATATGGACTTGGTGAAATTGCTGGAAGATACCTCAACCAAGCCCATAAATCACCAAGGTTAAATCCAAAACTTACTGGAAGGCTAGTTCTTTTTGCAATGTGTATAAGTACTTCCAAAATATCAATATCAATTATCGATTGTAGCTGTAATTTAGTTGGAATTTTAAGCCCCCGTATAGTCCAGGAGTCAGTATCAATATCATATCGAATTTTTCTTTTTATCATTTCTAAAATAATTCTCCTGATGAATATAATAATTTTTATAAACTCGTTATTGAAATTTGAGTCTGATTTTATTTCTTTAAACCTGGATGTCGTAATTAACTTTATATATCATAATTTCTAATTGGTGAAAAAATTAACAGGTAATGCCGGAACGCAGGTGTAATTTATCTTATGTTCTAAATCCTGTAACTCTAAAATCATCTCCCGTAATTTCTGAAGATACCATGTCTATGAATTGATAAATTGATTTAGTTATAAATTCTGATAATAACCACCCAGCCTTTCCAGATAAGTGTTTATCTAAAGTATTAGGATCATATCGAGACATTTCACTTAAGCGATGCATAGCACCAAACATTAAAATTAAAGGATTTCGGTCAATAATACAGCTATTATTGATTAAATCTGACCGCTTAATATACCATAAATTATTAGCGCTATATATGTATCGGAATCGATTTCTATTTTTCTTATAATAGGATTTAAAAGAAGCTCTACTAATGGCATTTGGTTGATTTCTATAGGCATCCCAACTAAATCTCTTTTTTAACCGGATTACATAATAATCATTATTATCATAATAAGGATCGATTTCAAATGATGGTAATTTAGACATGGTAGTTTTGTTTGAATATTCAGGTTCTAATCTAGCTTCGAACCATCCTTTTTTTAAAGATTTTTCATAAACAAACCTTGGTTCTTCTATAGGAATATATAGTTCGGGTTGATTGGTATAAGTCATACTATAGGCTCTATGAATAAACTCTAAGTTATAAAGGATGTCTTTTAATGTAAATGCTTCTTTTTGTTGTAGAGTAGTTGTTTTAACGTGTTCACCGAGGTAACTACAGAGTCCTGCTAAAACCCCTCTAGGGTGGATGAAAACCATTTCGTTTAGAATATTAATTTGGGAGTTGATACTTTTCCCTGAAACTCCATGTTTAGTATCGAAAGTTACAGATTTACAAGTTAAAAGTGCTTTTATAGCGTTTAGAAAACAATAGTATGTTGTTAAAGGTTTAGATAATATATCTAAGTGCTCTGTTGCAATAAAAAAATTTTTTGACTGATTCCAATAATTTAAGGCATCATTATATATTTTTTTATCAGATTGCTTACGTTTGAAGTACATTTCCACATATTGCCAAGTGGAATCGGTGAGTACAGTTTTACTTGTAAAATTGGGTTCTATAAGTGCTTTTCGCATAAATATTTCTTTATTACTTATTTTAATGGAGGTTCTAAGGGGTTTAGTTTTAATTTTAGATTTAATACCTTTCAACTCTTGTTCTAAACGCTCAATTCTTTTTCTATTACTGCTAATGGACTTTTTTGCACTCTTTATAGGATCAGTAGCCATAGTTATACGGCCTCCTTATATTAAACAATTTACTACTTTAATTATAGATAAAAAATGTAAAAAAACTAGTCTATAGAACTATTTTTATTTGTAGCACTTATTTGGGATAGTAAAATTATTAAAATTAAAAAGCGCTATTTTTTAGAATGAAATAAATTATTTGGCTGACAATGTGTAAAAAATCATTCATAAATACATGTAACAGCTAATGACTATAAACGTACTTATTAAACCTAAATGTGTAATCTTGATAATTAACCCTTTAACACTGTGAGAAGCTTTAGCTCTAGGACGCATAATAATTACACAAATATATAAGTCAGTATAAGAGAAGGAGAATTAATCGTCCGTAATATCATCCAGCTCTCAGGTGTGCATAAGCCGATGAAACGGTTGTGGATTTCTTCTTTAACACCAAAAGCCATTTATGATGGGTTTCAACAGTTAAAAGACGAAAGCGACACGCGCAACCTTTATTATGAAGCCTATACAAGAGCATGCGCGGATTGGGTCGTTGGGATGAATGCTTCACGCGTGTATAGCATCTTATTGAAAAAGCATGGGATGTCAGACGTTTTTTCAGCAGGGCGCGTGCAGACACCAACGCTTGCTTTAATTGTAAAGCGTGAAAAGGAAATTGATAATTTTAAATCAGAGCCTTTTTGGGAAGTGCTTGCTAAGTTTGATATTGAAGGAAAAAAGTATGAAGGCAAATGGCATCAAGACGGAGAGTCGCGTCTTAAAGAAAAAGAAATGGCGTATAAAATTGCTCAGTTTTGCGAAGGAAAAGACGCACAAGTTCATGAACTCGTAACGGAGCGAAAAGAGTTCCAGCCGCCTTTATTATTTAACTTATCATCACTTCAAGCAACGGCGAATAAAGCGTTTAAGTTTTCACCTAAAAAGACGCTTGATGTGCTGCAAGGGCTGTACCAGAAAGGAATTGTTTCTTATCCACGATCAGACTCAAACTACGTAACAGAAGGCGAAGCGGAAACGTTTCCTGAGATTTTAGAAAAGCTGAGCGCTTTTTCTGAATATGAACATTTATTTCCGCTTCCTTACCCTTCGATTCTAGGAAATAAACGCTACGTAAATGCAAAAAAAGTGAGCGATCACTATGCGATCATCCCAACGGAACAAGTGAAGGACCCGAGCAAACTGTCAGGAGACGAACAGAAAATTTATGACTTAGTCGTAAGACGGCTAATTGCAGCACACTACGAAAAAGCGATTTTCGACTACACAACGATTACGACACTTGTGGAAAAGCGAGCCGCTTTTATTTCAAAAGGAAAGCAGCAAATTCAAGAAGGCTGGCGCAAGGTAATTTTTCAAAATGAGAAAGACGACGATGTCATTCTTCCGAATGTTCAAGAGGGGGAAGAAGGTAAAGTTATGAAGGTAGACGTAAAAGAAGGCAAAACACAGCCTCCAAAACGCTACACCGAAGGTCAGTTGATTACACTGATGAAGACAGCGGGTAAGCATTTAGATAACGATGAGCTGGAGAAAATTCTAGCAAAGTCAGAAGGCTTAGGAACAGAAGCAACGCGTGCTGGAATCATTACAATGCTTAAAGATCGTAAATATATTGATGTGAAAAAAAACCAAGTGTTTGCGACTGATAAAGGAAAGGTATTGATTGACGCGATTGGAGATAAAATTTTAGCTTCACCAGAAATGACGGCTAAGTGGGAGCAGCGTCTAGCTGAAATTGGAGAAGGAGCAGCATCGGCCGCTGCCTTTATGGAACAAACAAAGAAACTGTCAGCTAAAATTATTGAAGACGCTGTCGAAGCAGAAAGCAAGTGGAACTTCAGTGGATATGACACTGAATCCATTCAGCGAAAAGGCAAGGGCAAAGGTAAAAGCTTTTCTTCTAAATCGTTTGGTTCATGTAAGCTTTGCGACGGAAAAGTAGTCGATAAAGGTTCATTTTACGGATGCTCAAACTATGCAAAAACAAAATGTACATTTACCGTATCGAAAAAGATTTTAGGTAAAACAGTCACGCAGGCTAATTTAAAAAAACTGTTAAGCGAAGGGCAGACAGACTTGATTGAAGGCTTTAAAAAAGGTGATAAGACTTTTAACGCTAAGTTAGAATGGAAAGAAAACAAAGTGCAGTTTTTATTTGAAAAATAGAGAAATAAAAAGCGCTTGCTAAAGATAAAGAGCAGGCGCTTTTTGTATGTAAAAACAGGAGTTTTCCAGCCTTTCTAGAATTTCCTACATAGCTTATTTATGTAAAGGATGAGATTAATGAAACGAACGAGTAAAGGGATGATTCCGTTTTGGGATTATATTGGCATTGAAGAAACGCTGCTTGAAAAAGGATATGCAGAGTTGAAAATTACGATTCAACCACAGCTTCTGCAAGGAAGAGGAACGGTTCATGGAGGCGTTATTGCCACGCTTATCGACGCGGCTGTTGGTTCGGCTGTGCGTTCTTCTCTTTCTGAGGAGGAAAGTGCCAGTACAGTTGAGTTAAAAGTAAATTACACAAGGCCGGGTATAGGCGAATATTTAGTTGCAAAGTCTACATTGTCTCACCGCGGCAAAACGCTTGCTGTTGGAGAAGTGAAAATTGAAGACAGCAGCGGCAAGCTTGTTGCGCTTGGCAGTGCAACATATATGATTTTTTTAGCAAAAAAAGCTTAGGATTCTAAGCTTTTTCTGCTGAATTCAGCTGCTGACTAATACATGCAATAATTGTTTTATAGTAAGCTTTGGGATGGGGAGCAAATTCACTTTTATGTGCTGTACGGTGAATTGGCTCTTTTTCATTTGTTATCCCTTCAATGATCAGTTCTGTTTGATTTCCAAGCCACAGTTCGCAAAAGTGAGAAAACGGAGCTTTTACAAGGCCTGATACTTCTTCTTGCTGCAACGTAAACGCACTAAGAGGGTGAGAGCTGTAGTATAAAAATACATGTGCAAATTCTTTATCAACATAGTGCGGCTGAGATACTTCGTATTTAAAGACATCTAAAGGAAGCAATTCATCAAATGAAATGTTGACGCCGAGCTCTTCGTGAATTTCTCTTACACCGTCCTCAGCGGTTTCTGTATGAAGCAAATGTCCGGCAGCTGTGATATCGAGTGCACCGGGGTAATCTTGCTTTTGCTCGCTGCGAATTTGGAAATAAATATAGTCTATATCATTTTCGCGGCTGACAAACCAGCAGTGAAACGCTTCGTGCCAATAGCCTTTTTCATGAACTTCTTTGCGAGACGCTGTTCCTATGCGCTGCTGTTGGGTGTTAAATATGGTTAACACTTCATCGTTCATCATAAGTCCCCCAATTTGTTTCCTACTTCTTCCTACTCTAACCTGCCGTGAAAGGTATGTAAATAATGGAAGATGAAAATCTGCTTTGATACATACAAATATGCACAAAATAAAGGATACATCAATTTTAGTAAAGAAGGTGCATGCGTTGAATCATTGGATGGAAGTAGTACTTCGTTCAGTGCTGATTTTACTTGGCTTGTTTTTTATTACAAAGCTGTTAGGAAAAAAACAGTTATCCAAACTTTCTTTTTTTGAATATATCGTTGGCATTACGATTGGAGATATTGCAGGAACCATTTCAATGGATGTAGATTTACAGGCAAGTCATGGGGTAGTAGCAATTTTAGTGTGGGCATCATTTCTTATTGTTGTGTCAAACGTATCGTTAAAAAGTATAAGCTTTCGAAAAGCGGTGGAAGGGACGACGACGATCCTCATTAAAGAAGGAAAAATCCTTGAGGAAAATGTGAAAAAAGAAAAATATACCGTAGATGAGCTCATGGAACAGCTTCGGAAAAAAGACATCTTTTATGTGGAAGACGTAGCTTTTGCTATGCTCGAAACCAACGGCGAATTAAGCGTGCTGTTAAAAAAAGAAAAGCAGAACGTTACGCGTGAAGATTTATTAATAAAAGGAGAGGCGACGAGATTACCTCAAACGATTATCATGGACGGAAATATAATGAAAGAAGCGGTTCATGAGCTAGGATATAGCGTAGCGTGGGTTAAAGAACAGCTCAAAGAGAAAGGTGCTGCAGTCGACAAAGTATTTTTAGGGCAAGCAGACTCAGCGGGTCATCTCTATCTTGATTATTATGAAGACTGAGGCTAGGACAAACGTATTTTAGCCCAAGTGAAAAACGAACCACTAATCAACATGTTGAATAGTGGTTCGTTTTTTTGTGATGGTACATATCGTTTTATCTGTTTCGTTCCCTCTAGCAGTTGATTGGAGGGCAAGGTAAAGGCTCCTGCGGAAAAAGCGGATCAGGTGAGACCCCGCAGGAGCGCAAGCGACGAGGAGGCTCAGCGGCCGCCCGCAGAAAGCGAAGTCTTGCACGGAAATCAACTTCGGTGTCACAAGCAGTCCAGCTCATGTATCTCATTTGTTCGCCTTTAGGCTGAATTCATTTCGTTATGTCTCAGCCTCAGCGGGGATCTACTTCTCGTCCAGATTTTATGTCGATGACTTTAAGGCTGTCTTTTGGTGCTTTAATATCTTTACTTGCAGGCGCTGCTTTTTTATTTTCTACCCAGTCTACTAACAAATCAAAAGATTGATGAGCATATGGGAGCAGGGGCTGAAGCTCTTGATTTGGATCCGTTTGTTTATTCCACACTAAGCTATCAACGTGATTTCCGTTTTTCACAGTATAAAGGCGATGAAGATTTGCCTTGCCAGCTTTTTTAACGAGTTTTTCATAGCCTTCGGCGTGAATAGACGGGAAGATAAGTGAATCGAGAGAGCCAGTCATACTGATAAGAGGCACATCGATATCGCCCGTATTTTCTACTTTTGCTACATTTTCTTTTACGCTTTTTGGACGGGTTTGATAGCGATAGTTTTCAAAGATGTAGTCCCATGAACGGTCGCGCAGGCCTGATGAAGTAAAGTTTAAATAGTTGTGCCAGTTTGTTCTTCCTGGAGCTGTCGGATCAAAGTGGTCACGGTAAATGTTTAAAGTGACCGCCCAGTACACTTGATCATGATAACTCCACAGTTTTTCTGATCCTTTCGGAAGGCCGGCTTTATACATTTGTTTAATAGCTTTTTTCTGCTCTTTTCCCGTTCCGTACAGCGCTTCTTCCGCATTGTTTACAACCGGTGTTAGTGAGCTGATTAAATTTGGCGCTTTTGCACTCCACAATACGCCTTCCCAATCGACGCCTCCATCAAATAAACGAGGCTCTTTGGTTTGTTTTGGATCGTCGTGTTCAAGTGCGTATCTGACAACGTATCCGCCGTTTGAAATGCCAATTGCATACGTGGGTACTTTATGATCGTTTCGAATCAAATCGCTTGCAGGGTTTTTTCGATTAGCCGGATTGATTAGTTTGTCTGAGTAATGAGTAGTCAAGTATTGCTGAGCTGCTTTTGTCATTTGACGATAGCGCATATTCCATTCTGCTACGCTGTCGTCTTCATTAGCAAGCGCATTTTTTACTTTAGCAAAAGGATCGGTAGGATCACTTTCTCCTTGTGTTCCTTTATCAATTGCAGCAAACGCATAGCCTTTTTTAAGAACGTAATCGCTGAATAATAAATCGGTGGACGTTTCGTTGCGCGTAGCAGGAATGCCGGCTACCACAAGTTTTCCATTCCAGTTATCAGGAACCCGGATGACGAATTGAGCGTCTTCAAAAATTCCATTTACTTGCGTTCCTTTAACCGCAGCGGGCTGATTGATTCGATACCAGCCTGATTCATTTTCAGCTTTTCCCCAGTTATAAGGAGTAAGCCCGATGTTTCCATAGAGCGTAGCCTGCTGATATTGAGCCGGGTTTTTAGTCGTCAGCCAGTTCCCGTTCGCTCCGTCAAAATAGGTTTCTGCTGATTGATCAGCATTTGGAATGACATCTGTTTTGTTAGCAGCTTCAGCAAGAGATCCTGAAGCGGAAAAACAAAGAGCAGCAGAAAAAGTAAGCGTTATCATTTTTCGTTTCACGTTTCTTCCTCCTCATGAAAATACTCATACCTTTTAAGTAAATTCCATAAAAAAGAAAAATGTCCTGTTTTAAAATCAATTTAGAAGAAAGTTTTTGCGTTTGTTTCTAAGCTGTTTTTGTCTGACAAATAGGTAAACTGCATCCAATTCTCTAGTTTCTTTTTAGGCTGCTTATATTATAATGAAACAAGGATTAAAAAAGACAGGGTAAAACAATCGATTAAATAAGTATAAAAGAAGGTAAGGGAGTAGGTCTATGAGTAGCTTTAACAGTCAGTTTTTGTATTCCATTACAATTATTCTATTAGGATACATACTAAAACGAACAAACCTCCTTCAGCAAAAAGACGGGGAAGCTTTAGCAAGAATTATTTTTAATATTACAATGCCTTGCTTGATTATTGTTACATTCAGCAGTATTAAAATTGATGGATCGCTTATTTTACTATTAGTTATTGGGATTGTCTATGGCTTGCTGTTAGCTGCAGTCGGAATTTTTGTTTTTCGAAAAGATGAGCGAAAGGTGAAAGGCATGCTGACGATGATGATTCCAGGGTTTAATATTGGAATGTTTGCCTATCCGTTAGTAGAAGGCATTTGGGGAAAAGAAGGGCTTAAATACTTTGGTATGTTTGATGTCGGAAATGCTTTTGTTATTTTTGTTTTATGCTACGTAATTGGCAGCTACTACTCAGGGGATGATATTGACATTGAATTTAAAAAGATTTTATACAAAGTATTAAAATCGATGCCGCTTCTGACCTATGTAACCATTTGTCTTCTTGCGATTATAGGCCTTCATTTACCAGCATATGTATTAGACGTCTCAGGTATTATCTCTAAAGCGAATATGCCGCTTTCTCTTTTGCTTTTAGGCGTATATTTAAATTTTTCGTTCCAAAAAAGCTACTTAAAAAAAATTATCATGTTTTTAAGCATTCGCTACGTGATCGGACTTGGCGTAGGAATTGCGCTGTTTTTCTTGCTTCCATTTGAAGATATGTTCCGGTATACAATTTTAGTTTGTTTCATTCTACCCGTAGCGGGATCCGTTTTACCTTACGCAGTAGAATTCAAATACGATCAGAAATTTGTCGGGACCGTTTCAAATATGACCATTTTGCTTAGCTTTTTGCTGCTGTGGGGAATGACAAATATTTTAATGTGAATAACAAAGGACGCTCGCACTTGTGAGCGTCCTTTTTGATGAAAAAAGGATATTCCCAAATAAACAGAGGTAAGCTAGGAGAAGAGAAAATCCATCATACATACAACCTGACGGGAGGAAAAAACGTGGAGTCCTTAACTTTTGTTTTATTTGGCGCAACGGGTGATTTAGCAAAAAGAAAAATCTTTCCTGCTCTTTATAATTTATTTACAGACAAAAAGCTTCCTGATACTATTTCTATTATTGGATCAGGATACGAGCAGCTATCTCATGAGGATTTTAAAGAGCGTGTAAAGCAATCTATAAACGATTTTTCAAGACGGAAAATGGAAAGTAACGAGGAAGATTTTTTGTCGCTGTTTCATTACCAAGCAGTAGACGCAAGCAAAACAGAAGATTACAAACAGCTGCTAAAGCTTGTGAATGAGCAAGAAACAACTCATAGAAGTAAAGGAAATCGTTTGTTTTATTTGTCCGTAGCACCAGAATACTTCGATGTAATTGCGCTGCATATAAAAAAAAGCGGCTTAGACCAAACGAGCGGCTGGAAGCGTCTTATGATTGAAAAGCCATTTGGACATGATCTTGCTTCTGCAAGAAAGCTTAATGAAAAGCTAAGCAGTACGTTTAAAGAAGAAGAAATTTATCGAATTGATCATTATTTAGGTAAACCGATGGTGCAAAATTTAGAAGCGCTTGAATTTACGAACCCTGTACTGCAATCATTGTGGAATAACAAACACATTGCGAATGTCCAAATTACAGCAAGTGAAACAGTCGGTGTTGAAAATCGTGCAGGGTATTATGATCATACGGGAGCCATACGCGACATGATTCAAAATCATATGCTGCAGGTTCTCATGATGACAGCCATGCATCTTCCAAAACGAATTTGCTCAGAAAACATTTTAGAAGAAAAGCAAAAAGTAATGGAGTCACTGAGGAAAATTCCAGCACAAGAAGTAGCTCGCGATGTTGTACGAGGACAATACGGAAGCGGAGAAATTGATCACAAATCTGTTAAAGGATACAAAGAAGAGCCCGGCGTAGAAGCAAACTCTAAAAATGACACGTTTGTAGCCGCTCGCTTATGGATTGATAATCCATTTTGGAAAGGTGTTCCTTTTTATATTCGAACGGGTAAACGAATGAAAGAAAAATCAACTCGTATCGTCATTGAATTTAAAGATTCGTTAAAAGGTCTGTATGAAACTCCTTATGATAAAGTAGCGCCAAACTTATTTATTATTGAAATTAGCCCAAGCGAAAACGTCGCTTTGCAGCTTAATAGCAAAAATCCATTAAAAAATGGTGTGATTGAGCCGGTTCGTATTACGTTTTCAAGAGAAGAAGAAAGTGTGCCGGAGGCATATGAACGAATTATTTACGACGCATTAATCGGCGACTCCACATTTTTTGCCCATTGGAAAGAAGTAGAGCTATCTTGGCAGTGGGTACAGCCAGTATTAGATGCATTTGAAGCTGATATGCTGCCGCTTTATGAATATCCATCTGGTTCACAAGGCCCTGAAGAAGCACAAAAATTAGTTGCACAGGAAGGCTTTAAATGGTGGCTCGATGACGATGAACATGGGGAAGCACCTGGAGTGTTTTTGCCGATTTGAAAAAGACATCTCTTTGAGGGATGTCTTTTTCACGGTTTGTATATTCTGAATTTTCTTGAGATGATTATTTTCCCTGCGTATAATCAAAAGAGTATAATGCATGAAGTATTGTGTATAGATCTATATAAAAAGACGCAGGGGGACTTTTGATGAAAACGTTAAAAATAGCGAATATACCAGGAGATGGAGTAGGGAAAGAAGTTGTTCCAGAGGCAGTTAGAGTTCTTCATACGATTGCAGAGCTTCACGGGGGATTAAAATTTGAATTTACAGAATTTCCTTGGAGCTGTGATTATTATTTGAAGTACGGACAAATGATGCCGGAAGATGGGCTACAGCAGCTTCAAGACTTTGACGGAATTTTTTTAGGAGCCGTAGGAAATTTAAATCTTGTGCCAGACCACGTGTCGTTATGGGGTCTGCTTATTAAGATTCGTCGAGAATTTCAGCAGGTAATTAATATTCGTCCGGCCAAGAGGCTAAAAGGCATCGCATCTCCACTAACGGACCCAAAAGACTTTGATTTAATTGTTGTTCGTGAAAATAGTGAAGGGGAATACAGTGAAGTAGGAGGCCGGATATATCAAGGAGAAGATCAAATTTCGATTCAAAATGCGGTTTTTTCTCGAAAAGGAACAGAACGAGCGATGCGCTATGCTTTTGAATTAGCTTCTAAAAGAAAAGCCAAAGTTACAAGCGCCACGAAGTCAAACGGAATTGTTCATTCCATGCCGTTTTGGGACGAAG
This sequence comes from Priestia sp. TGN 0903, assembly GCF_050846855.1. Classification (NCBI taxonomy): domain Bacteria; kingdom Bacillati; phylum Bacillota; class Bacilli; order Caryophanales; family Bacillaceae; genus Priestia; species Priestia sp. TGN 0903. The sequence continues at coordinate 748,898 of NZ_JBOZGL010000001.1, read as the reverse complement.
TGTTTCAAGATGTTGCAAAGAGTTATCCTCATATTGAAACAGATTCCCAGCACATCGATGCGCTGGCGGCTTTCTTCGTAACAAATCCAAGTCGTTTTGATGTCATTGTGGCAAGCAATTTATTTGGAGATATTTTAACAGATATCGGAGCTGCTATTATGGGGAGTATTGGCGTTGCTCCTGCTGCAAATATTAATGTGAACGGAAAATATCCTTCGATGTTTGAACCGGTGCACGGGTCTGCTCCTGATATTGTCGGAAAAGGAATTGCAAATCCAATCGGACAGATTTGGACGGCTAAAATGATGTTGGATCATTTCGGTGAACAAGAATTAGGCAGTCATTTGTTAGAGGTTATTGAGCAAGTGACGGAATCGGGTATCATTACACCAGATGTTGGAGGCAGTGCAACTACTAGTGAAGTAACGGATCAAATTATTTCTCATTTAAAAAAGTGACGCTTCTAAAAGAGGCTGGGATAAAAGTAATGTAGTTGAAGGGAAATCCGAACGATTAATCGTTCGGATTTTTTCATTGTGATGGTGAATGTAGGTTTCATTTATTGATTTGTTTCTATAGAAAAATGAAATCGATAAATACATGTTGACACTTACATATATGAACCCTATAATAGTTTGAGTTGAGATAATTCGTATACATATTATTTATGGACTATGCTTTAGTTTGTTTTAATAAATAGGTACGAATGAAAAGATAAAAGGAGGAAAATCATGCAGAAATCGAAATTATGGACAAAAGATTTTTTAGCGGTCTCACTGACTAGCTTTTTTGTTTTTGTCATTTTTTATATGTTAACTGTCACATTGCCGCTGTTTGCAACGGATGAACTTCATGCAAGTAAGCAAAGCTTAGGGTTAATTGTGACAATTTTTTTAGTCTCCGGCATTGTGTTCAGACCGCTAGCCGGTAAGTGGATGACAACATTAGGACAAAAGAAAGTCCTATTAATAGGTGTCTTCATCTTTTTAATTGGTTCTATTTTATATATGAATATCCACTCATTATCAGCGCTGCTGCTGCTGCGTGTGCTTCATGGTATTGGTTTTGGAATGAGCACAACTGCTACAGGAGCAATTGTTGCAAATGTAATCCCTGAACAGAGAAAAGGAGAAGGGATGGGATACTATGCGACGTTCATGAATTTAGCGATGGTAGTGGGTCCGTTTGTAGGCTTAACGTTAACAAATACTTTGGGTCATACAGCGGTCTTTACCGTTGCGATTGTATCTTCTGTTTTAGCAGCATTATGCAGTTTAGTACTTCGTGTACCTGAGGTGGAGCCAGCTTCTTCTGCAACAAATAAAATACAGCCAGCTAAAGGTCTTGCGGCGTTTTTTGAATACCGTTCGCTGCCTATTTCTGTTGCTGGCCTTGTGGTAGCTTTTTCATATGCAAGTGTTATTTCGTTTGTGTCTATGTATGCAAAAGAAATGGGCTTTACGCAAGCTTCAAGCTTTTTCTTTGTTGTATACGCGGTGTGCTTATTAGCTTCTAGACCTTTTACTGGAAAATGGTTTGATCAATACGGAGAAAACAGCGTGGTATATCCGTCCATTTTATCTCTAGCTATCGGTATCTTTTTGCTTAGCCAAGCGACAACAAGCTGGGTGTTTTTATTAGCTGGAGCATTGATTGGATTAGGATTTGGAACGATTACATCAAGTTTTCAATCCATTGCTGTAAAAAAAGCTTCTCCTCATCGCCGAGGTGTCGCCACGGCTACGTTTTTTGTGTTTTTTGACTCTGGAATGGGGTTAGGGTCCTTTTTATTAGGTATTTTATCTACAGCAGCCGGATATAAAGGAATGTATGTATTCTGTTCCATTGTTGCTCTTTTAGCTATAGCAGTATACCTTGTATTGTACGGCCGAAAAAGCCAGAAACAGCGTATTCTTTCTCAAAATGAATCATTAGGAAAATAATATAAATAAAAAAAGGCGTGCTCAAGGGGAGCATGCCTTTTTTATTTATGGAGCTCTAAAGAAAACGGCTGTGAGCACATCGATATTGAAGCCTTCCTGATTTCTTTAGAGATTTCTTTTATTCCACTTCTTCTTTTGTAATCCACTCACTGGACCATGTCTGAATTTCCTGAATTACCGGCGCCAGTGCTAATCCTTTGTCGGATAGCGAATACTCGATTCGAACAGGAGTTTCCGGAATAACCGTACGAATGACGATTCCTTCATGCTCTAATTCTTTTAAGCGCTCGGATAAGAGCCTTCCGCTTACTGGAAGTGCTTCTTGCATTTGAGAAAACCGCTGTGAGCCGGAAAGCAGCTGAAAAATGATCAAACTCGTCCAACGTTTCGTTAGTATAGTAACAGCCTTTTCAAAACGCGGGCAGAGTGCTAAACCGTCCATGTTATTACCTCCATTCTCTTCCTATATTATAAAACAAAGTCAGCATTTTATCTAGTGTTGTGTAATTTAATTACTTAAAGAACATAAATTACTTTACGTTTTTATGTTTTAATTATATAATTTATATAATTAAAGAAGTTAATTACTAAAAGTAACAAATAGAACATAAAAGCTTTACAAGATAAATGTATCGTCATATAATACTTTAAGCAAGTAAAGTTACTTACTTTTAGTAAGCTAATACATCAATTAAAAAAGATAAATGTAGTGAAGTGCTAGAAAAAATATTTGTTCATGTGAGAGATTGAGCACAATGTGAAAAGAGTAGATAAGTGAAAGACACATAAGAGGAGGAAATGACTGTGATTAACGAAAAAGTTGTTTCAATTTTAAAAGATAAAATTAATGTAGTAAAAAATGATGATCATTTTATTTATATAGTAGGACCTATCACGCTTCCGGTGAATCTAGATGGAGAGACACAAGTATTTAGTTGGTATTCATGGTTGCGTTCTGATAATGTAAAAGAAGGATCTTTAAGTACGGAAGAGCTTATTGAAAAAATGCAAGGAGCTAATTTAGCTGACATGCAGCAATCGAGTGTTCTTGTGTACGGAGATTTTCAAGAATCGCATGAGGCACTCATTCGTATGCACAGTATCTGCCATACGGGAGACATATTCGGAAGCAAACGCTGCGACTGTGGTTTTCAATTAAAACAATCGATGAAAATGATTGTCGAAAATGGAAGCGGAGCGCTATTTTATTTAGCAAATCATGAAGGACGCGGCATTGGCCTATTCAGCAAAGCAATGGCATACGTTCTTCAAGAAAACGGATTTGATACGGTAGAGGCGAATGAAGGGTTAGGATTTGAAGATGATACTCGCAGTTATAGCGAGGCCATCAGTGTGTTAAAAGTACTGCGTCAAAAACCTGTTACGCTGATTACGAATAATCCGAAAAAGCTAATCGCACTTGAGAAAAACGGCGCACTTTTATCAGGGCGCGTTCCACTTTGGGGAGATGTATCTCAGTTTAATGAAAAGTATCTAGACACCAAAGTTAAACGTTCAGGACACTTAAAAGAGGAGGTTCTTCTTTGATCAATCACGAATTTTATATGAATATAGCTTTACAAAACGCAAAAGCAACAAAAGGACAAACAGATCCAAATCCGCTTGTAGGATCTGTCATTGTAAACGATAATCGAATCGTTGGAATCGGTACGCATTTAAAAGCGGGAGAGCCTCACGCTGAAATTCATGCGCTGCGAATGGCTGGCGAACAAGCACAAGGAGCGACTGCTTATGTAACGCTAGAGCCTTGTTCACACCACGGACGTACAGGTCCTTGTGCTGAAGCGCTGGTTGAAGCCGGTGTAAAAAAAGTGGTCATAGCAACTTTAGACCCCAACCCTTTAGTAGCAGGTAATGGAGTTGAAATTTTAGAAAAAGCAGGCATTGAGGTCATAACAGGTGTATGTGAAGAAGAGTCACGTCAAATGAACGAAGTCTTCAATAAGTATATTGTAACGAAGAAGCCGTTTGTTTCGTTAAAGTCAGCGATTACGTTAGACGGTAAAATAGCTACTGCTTTTTCTCACAGCAAGTGGATTACGTCTGAGGCAGCTCGTTTGGATGTACATCAGCTTCGTCATGAAACGGCGGGTATCTTAGTAGGGGTGAACACGGTCATTAAGGACAACCCCGAGCTGACAACTCGCATCGAAGGCGGCCGAAGCCCGATTCGTATTGTGATGGATTCGAAGTTGCGTATGCCCCTTGATTCCAAGCTAGCAACGGATTCTTTAGCGCCAACATGGGTATTTACAAGTCAGGGCTATTCAAAAGAAAAAAAAGAACAGCTTGAGAAACAAGGCGTCGAAGTATTTGTCACAAGCGGTGAGGACAAAGTAAATCTTGAAGATATGCTTTCTATACTAGGTGAGAAATTTGTGTCGTCTCTTTTAATTGAAGGAGGCGGCGAAGTGAATGCCGCATTTCTAGAAAATCGTTTAATTGATAAATTGGTGCTGTATATGGCTCCAAAGCTTTCAGGAGGAAAAGAAGCTCCTACTTTTCTAGAAGGAAAAGGCGTAGAAAAGATGTGGGATGCAGTGGACGTGGAGCGTCTTTCTGTTATTTCAATTGGTAAAGACTTTAAATTTGTTGGATATCCTGTTTATAAATGAAAAATGTAAATGAGGCTGGAACAAAAATATGTTAGTTGAAGGAAAATCCGAACGATTTATCGTTCGGATTTTTTAGAGAGGAAAAATAATACACTATTTTACTCTTATAGATTAATTTGCTATTATAGGGAATGGTCAATTTCGAAACATTGCATAAATTTTTAGCGTGTTTACAGTTGACTATCTAAATAAAAGCACTATATGTTTATAGAGAGAATATATTATGTGAAAGTAAGGGTGAGAAAAGAGATGAGAGAGTATAGAATTGGGAGTGTTATGAGAGACCTTCGCAAAATGGCAGGGTTGACACAACAAGAATTATCAAGAGACATTTGTACACAAGCGCAAATCAGCAAAATTGAAAACGGTGAAGAATATCCATCAAGCATTACCCTCTATAAAATTTCTAAGCGCCTTGGCGTAGATGTTAACTACTTTTTTGATAGTGTAGAATCACCTCGACTTGATTACGTAGATGCGGTTCAATCGTTAATTCGTCAATATATTCGTCAGAGAGATTATGATGCTATTCATAATATCATTGTAAAAGAAAAAGAAAGTCCCCTGTTTCAAAATCCGCTGAACAAGCAGTTTTTAATGTGGCACGAAGGTATTTGCGTGTATTACATTCATCACAACAAAGAAGATGCGCTGTCTAAAATGTACCAAGCGATCGAGCTTACTAAGCAATCAGCAACGTTTTATAAAGAAAGAGAAATTGAAATTTTAAATAGCATTGGGATTATTCTTTATGAAGAGAAAGAGTATGAACAGGCTCTAGATACATATCAAACAGCACTCAAAAGCTTAAATGAGCTGCCCCAAACAAAAGACGAAAATATAAAAATTAGAATTTTAAATGCACTTGCCAAAACGCTTGGAGATATGAGTAACTATGATGAATCATTGATATATAGCAACCGAGGAATCGATTTGTGCATTAGTAATGAATCAATGTATTTATTTGGAGAACTTCATTACCAAGCAGGAGAGAGCTTAATCAAATTAGGTAAAATTGAACAAGGTAAAGAATATATGGAAAAGTCTATGACCATTTTCACCTTGCAGCGAAACGAGCGATTCGTCAAGCTAGTAGAAAAAGAACTTGAAGCTCTATTTGTTTAAAATATTCCTATCATTATAATTTTTGAGAAATTTCTATCAAAATGGAGGAAATCCATGGTTTTAAGGTGATAAATGCTGATAGAAAGGAATTCATCTACTTTTATCCTGTGATACACTAGAGTCAAATCAAAGAAAGAGGAGGAAATAATTATGAAAAAAGTATTAGTCGGTATGGCATTAGCGTTTACATTAGTAGCAGGTGTTGCTTCAGTTGGAACAAGCGTAGCAACAGGAGATTTTTCAACATTAGGTCTTCCAAGCCAACATTAATAAAAAAAGCCGTGCTAAAAAGCACGGCTTTTTCTTATTGTGTTTTACTTGACTGATCTTTGTTGCGTTTGTTTCCTTTTGAATTATCCCCGCTTGAAATTTCTTCACCCATTTCAACAAGGTGGTGCTGCGTTTTTGGATTACTTTGATTAGCGCTTCCTTTGTTATTCTTTTTTGTCATATCCATTCTCCTTTAAAACGATGGCAATGCATCGAGATTATTTGTTTTGTCATGGTCAGGAATGCTGCGAATATACGTACCGCCGTCTTTCCCTACAAAGGTACTCACATGCTCAACGTCCCCAGCTTCTACTTTTTTTAACGCTTCTTCATAGGTTAAAACGTCTCCTGAAGCCGTTTGGAATTCTAAGAGGTCACCGTCTGCATTTTTACGCACTGCAACGAAACGTTCTTTCATACAAATAAACACCTTCCTTTACATCTATATGGTTGCTGAAATAGTCGTTTTTATTCATTATAAAAAGTGATAAGGTAAAGAAAAGAGTGCAAAGGGGATAAAAAATGACAACATTTAATTGGCATGATCAAGCTCAAGACGAGTGGAACCAAAAAGTCTCATTTTGGAATAGCCGAAGTGAAGAGATGTGGAAAAATGGAAGTCGGAAAACAGTGATTCCATTTATTCAAAAACATCTTAAATCAGGTGGTATGGTGGCAGACGTGGGCTGCGGTGATGGGTTTGGAACGTCTCTTCTAGCTGCTTCTGGATACAAAGCAATCGGTCTTGATTTATCGGAAGAAATGATTCAAAAAGCATCGCAGCTGCATAAAAGTGAAAATTTGTCGTTCGCTCAAGCTGATATTATGAAGCTCCCGCTGTCTTCTGAATCAGTAGAAGGGGTTATGGTAATCAATGCGTTAGAATGGACTGAGCACCCGCGGTTAGCTTTGAAGGAATTGTACCGAGTTGTAAAACCAGGAGGATATGCATGCGTAGGTATTCTTGGGCCAACTGCTCAGCCTCGTACCAACAGTTATCAAAGACTATATGGGGAAGACGTTATTTGCAATACGATGATGCCGTGGGAGTTTGAACAGCTTGCAAAAGAAAATGGATGGGAAGTAATCGATGGCGAAGGTGTATATAAGCGAAATGTTACTGATAAGCTGATTGGACAGCTCCCAAATGAATTAAAGCAAGCCTTAACGTTTCTATGGCTATTTATGCTCAAGAAACAATAAAAACAGCACGCGTCTCCTTATATGTAGCTGTACAAAGGGTACACTACAAACTGGAGGTGAGTGACATGAGTAAAATTAAAAAAGACCGCTCAAAATCAGAGCTAGGTTCACCAAATGTAGAAGGACAAGGGACGACCACTTCTGAACAAGGTGTTCAAAGCAGTTCAGCTAACAAAAAGCAGAAGCGTTCATAACAAAAATAAAACGAACTTGCAGGGAGAACAACCAGCTCACTGCAAGTTCGTTTTATTTACGGTGCCATCTTTATAAGTAAGAAGGTATTGTCTGCAAGATTGCAGATAGCTTATAATAAAATCTGAGCCAATAATTGTAATTTTCTACAAGCTTGGTTTACATTCGATGTAAAGCGGAGGTGTAATAAATGGTGAATAAAAGATATTTACCGGATACTGCAGCGTCTCATGCAAAGCCTGATATTAGAGAGGCGATACTTTGCATGGGGTGGACGGTTTAGTAATAGACATCGCCTAACCGAGCATATCTCATTTCTAATATATACGGCTTTGCCCCTTATTGTATAAGCAAAATCACATAAGGAGCTGGCAGAAATGACGTATGTAAAAGCAACAAATATTTTACCTGAAGAGCTGATTAGTGAAATTCAAAAATATATTCAAGGAGAAACCATTTATATTCCGAAGCCGCAGAAGGCAAGGAAGAAATGGGGCACTTGCTCTGGTGGAAGAAAGTTGATTGACGAGCGAAACGAACAGATTAAGACGTTGTTCAAAAAAGGAGCTTCAATCGAGGAGCTAGCCCGTGAATACTTCTTATCAACCGAAACCATCAAAAAAATTGTATATAAAAAGCAACGGTAAAAATCAAGCGCGGGCGACTGAATGCCCGCGCTTTTTTAGGTATAGTTTATTTCTGATTTATTTTTTACATTTCGTAAAAGGAATCCATACGGTAAAGTAAAAAGTAGCTGATTACCTGAAGAAGGAGTGAAGAACGTGGAAGCGTTTATAAGAAATGATCAATATAACTTTATCAAAAGCCAAACGCAAATTCTTATCAATGGGTATGGAACAGTGAACAATTCCGATGTGCTGCAGGCTTTAAAAGCTCTTGCAAAAGAAAAAGTATTAAACGCGTTTGAAGTTCTTACTGAGGAACAGGAAGAGTTATTGCTACCGGTTGCTGAAGTTAAAAATAAAGAACAAGCAGAAGTGTTTTTAGAAACGATAAAGCCTTACGTGATTCCATTTAAATCGTTTACAGAAGCTGGCGTGAAAAAATTGTTTCCGAAAGTGAAAAAGTTAAAGATTCCTTCAGTTGATACCATTGATCTAGGGAGCATTTCATATGTTAGCTGGGTCGATAAAGGCTCAAACAAAAAGTTTATCGTAGCGCAGGATCTCTATACTCAGAAGCTAAAAGGTATTCAAGGAACGTTTAAACCTATCAACCAGAAGGGAATATGCACGCTTTGTCACAGCTACGAAGAAGTCGGTATGTTCACTGCTGAAATCAAAGGAACTGTTCAAGGAACATTTACCCAACGAGGAAATTATATTTGTCAAGATAGCGAAGCGTGTAATCAAAACTTGCTTACCTTAGAGCGGCTTCATGATTTTATGTTGAGGCTTAGTAAATAACATGAGGCTAATAAGAAAAATACAAAAAAAGAAGGTTCAGTCTCTATACTTTTGGTGAGACTGAGCCTTCTTTGTCTATCTGTTTTTCTCGATTGGATTGTCACGATAGCTAATCCAATCGCTCCAGCTGCCGGCATATAATTTTACATTTGGAAAACCGGCTGATTTTAAAGCCAAAACGTTAGGGCAAGCAGATACACCCGATCCGCAGTATACAATGATTTCAGCGTGAGAATCAATAGCTGAAAACATCTCCTTCCACTCTTTATCTGTTTTCCATAAACCTTCTGAAGTTAACACATCTTGCCAAAAAGAATGAATGGCGCCTGGAATATGTCCTGCTATAAAATCAATAGGTTCTTCTAAGCCGAGATACCGCTTTTTTTCACGAGAATCGATAAGAACGACATTAGGATTATGAAGGTTTTCTTTTACGTATTCAACTCCTGCAAGTCCCCAGTCTTGTTGAACGAAAGGTACAAAAGTTTGAGGAGAAGCTGCTGGAACGCTCTTAGTTGTTTCATATCCCGATTTTTTCCAGTTAGTAAAACCTCCATTTAAAATTTGTACGTATTCAATTCCTATATATCGCAGTAGCCACCATGCTCTTGAAGCCATCATTCCGTTTTGTTCATCATAAACGACGACTCTGGAATCAACATTAATTCCTAAGCTGCCGAGCTTCTGAGCGAGCTTTTGAACATCGGGCAGCGGGTGTCTGCCTCCGTGAGAAGTAGCCACAGAGGACAAATCTTTTTCTAAATCCAAATAATGAGCATCCGGTAGGTGCTCATTTTGATAAGCATCTGCTCCTGCCTCAGGCTTTCCAAGGGTAAATCGGCAGTCAAGCAACACAATGAAGTGTTGGGGTTGCTGTAATGCAGTATGTAAGTCAGCCGGTGAAATAATAGTGTTCATAACATTCACATCCTTTTACCAAAATTCTAGTTGAAATAAATAAAAATGAAAAGCTTTAAATATAAATTACGGCAAAGGTATGCTGCTTTCCTTCAATTATTCCCCATAGAATAATTGACCATTTTAACGCTTATGTGATGCAGAGTGAAATGTTCCTGTGCTACAGTTATAGTAAGAGTTACATAGTGTAAGTTAAATACTCAGCGCAATGTCATACTTACTATTGATGAGAAGGAGAGAGAAAGATGCAAGCAAATGAAAAGAAAGAATTTAAACTGATTGCACTAGATATGGATGGAACCCTGCTGAACAATCAGCAAGAAATTTCTGAAGAAAATCGTGCGGCCATTGCTAAAGCTCAAGAACAAGGTGTTCATGTGGTATTAAGCACGGGGCGATCTCTTTTAACATGCCGTGAATACGCGCAGTCTCTTCAGCTGTCTTCTTACCTTATTACAGTAAACGGAAGTGAAATTTGGGATGAATCTGGACAGCTTGTAGAACGAAAGTTAATTGATGCTTCACACATTGAGAAAATGTGGAATCTAACGCAAGAGCATAAGCTTAACTTCTGGGCTGTGACGACGGATAAAGTATGGAGAGATGAATTTCCAGAAGATATTGCTTCACAGGAATGGCTGAAGTTTGGCTACGATATTCCAGATGATGCTTTACGAGAAGAAGTGCTGAAACAAATAGCAGGCATTTCAGATTTTGAAATCAGCAATTCTAGTTTAACGAATCTAGAAATTAATGCACTTGGTATTAACAAAGCAAAAGGGATCATGACTGTATGTGAACGTTTGGGCATTTCAATGGATGAAGTCATTGCAATGGGAGACAGCTTAAATGATATGGCTATGATTGAAGCGGCAGGTTGTGGAATCGCCATGGGAAATGCTCAGGAAGCTGTAAAAGAAGCAGCGGACTGGGTGACAGATACAAATGTCAATAACGGAGTAGCGAAGGCTATCAGCCACTGGGTACTGAAATAACAGCAGCTCTACACAGCAGGCGGCACTGTTGCACCACTTAACTACTTTCCGCATAAACTGATACTGGATGCCTCCCTTAGAGTTCGTCTTATACGTATATATAAGGAGAAGCCATCTAGTTAAGGAGTGGGGAGTATGAGCGATTTATCATTAGACAAGCTGTTAAAAAAAGCAGAAAATAAGCTGCAGAATGTACATGAAATAGTGCAAGAAAAAGCGTACGAACTCATTAAGCAAGCATATAAAGAAAGTATATTTATTGTGATCACTGAAGGATTTAGATCGATAGAGCAGCAGCATAAACTATATTCACAAGGCCGAACAACACCAGGAAGTATCGTGACTAATGCCAAAGGCGGCTATTCTTATCATAATTATGGACTAGCTATTGATATTGCGCTGCTTGATAACAACGGAGAAGTTGACTGGACCATTGATCGAAGATGGAACAAAGCGGGAGAGGTAGGAAAAAGGATCGGGTTGGAATGGGGAGGAGATTGGAAAAGCTTAAAAGATTATCCTCATTTTCAATATACATTCGGTTTATCTTTGTCGGAGCTTCGAAGTGGAAAAAAACCTGAGAAACAGACGGAAAAGGTTTCAAGAGTGCTAATTGAATACGGAGATCGAGGAAATCAAGTACAGTTAATTCAACGTATGCTTATTCACTTAGGCTATTCTCTTTTTGGAGGAGCAGACGGTATATTCGGGTCTTCCACTCTCAAAGCGGTAAAAGCTTTTCAACAAGCACTTTATTTGCAGGTAGATGGAATAGTTGGACCGAAGACACTCGAAAAACTCTATGAAAATTTTAATAAAACTATGTTCTAAATAACCATAAAAATATGAGAACGAGAAAAGGAAGAAAAGAGATGGATGGAAATCGTCTCTTTTCTTCCTTTTCTGTAGTTATGGTAGAAAAACTGAAATTTATAAAGAAATAAAAAGGATTTTCTAAGCGTAAGAAACGTTCACGTGATCTAACTGGATAACATTGCTCAACAACACGATATCTTTATATATTTCACTTTTTACAGAGGCGTTTGAACAGTTTTGATAGTCTTTCAACAAGCGGCCAAGTTCTTTAATAAATAACAACGTCTCTTGTTCATTAATCATAGTCAAAACTCCTTGTTTAGAAATGAATCCAGGTCATTATATAGGAATTCTATCATATCTATACGCACCTGTTGACAAAAAAAGTTCGTCAATTTTTTTGTGAGAAGAAGAAATTTAGGGATATGTGGAATGCGTTCGACTCTCTCATTTTATACATATGCAGCTTGTCTAAAAATATGAGAGTAGTTATAGTAATATTTACTCCTAATTATGCAACTTAAAACCTATTTTAGAGGTTATCCGTAAATTCCCTTTATTGTAGAGTGATGGAACAAAAAAAGAATGCCTCTTTTTGTATCTTTAGTATGACAATGTTTTGAAGAAATAAGGTATATTTTTGAGTTTTAAGATGGATTTGAATTAGATCTTTTGACACGCTCTTTTTGTAGGGGCACATTTACTTTCTATTAAGGGAAATCGTAAAGCTCCAACGAGTTTCTAAATCAGAAACTCGTTGGAGCTTAATTTTTTGGATAAGGGATGTGCAAAAGTTCTGGAACGGTCACAAAATGATATCCTTCTTGTTTAAGTCTAGGAATGATGGTATCCAGCGACTTTGGGGTGTTGGAAAGATCCATGGTCCAATGGCCGCCGTCGTGCATCAAAACAATTGTTCCAGCGTGCATGTTCTTAAATACATTCTTGGTGATTTCTGCTTCTGGGATTTGCTTCCAGTCTAATGAATCAGAAGACCAGTTAATCGCATAGACATTTTCATTTGGCAGCTCGCTAATCATTTCTTGCGTTAAATTTCCATAGGGAGGACGAAACAGCTGTGTTTCAAACCCGGTAATGTTTTTAATAATAGCCTGAGTTTTGGCAATTTCCCAGTGAAACTTTTCAGTCGATTCTTTTAGTAAGTTGGGGTGCCAGTAGGTATGAATCCCAACAGCATGACCTTCAGCTACCATTCTCTTCACCAGCTCAGGATGTTCATGAGCTTTTGCCCCAATAAGAAAAAAGGTTGCTTTAATACCATGCTTTTTCAATTGATCCAATACATGTGGAGTAAAGCGCGGATCCGGTCCATCATCAAATGTTAGGGCGGTTTGCTTTAGGTGGTTATTACCTTGATAAAGCAAACGGTCACGCACAGCTACATTTTTTACTTGTTCCGCTTTACATAGTGCAGGAAGGGCTCCATTAAATAAGAAGCACAGTGTGAACAGCAGTATACTAATTCTCCGTATCATGTACATGCACGCTCCTTTCTAGGGCAAAGTATAACGTTATGATACCCGATTAAAAATTTTGTATGAAGCTGAAATGCCCTTTTGTGTCAAAACGTATGATATGCATGAAACAGCGCACTATAATAAACAGTTACTATTAGGTGAAGAAAGGAAAAAGCAGATGAAAAAAATAATGATTGCCATAGCATTGATTTTTTCGCTAAGTTTATCTCCCTTAGCTGAATATATTTCCTATCACGACGACTATAACGTAAGTGCAAGGTCGTATCGTTCAGGGAAGCGGTCGTTTAATAGACAGCCAAGCGTTAGACAAAATGAGCCGAGATCTAATTTTTCAAATCGCAGAAATGGAACTGTAAATCGAGGCGTTACCCGTTCAAAACGAGGAGGATTCGCTCGTGGACTGCTGTACGGCGGTCTGGCAGGGATGTTATTTGGCGGTTTGCTTGGTCATATGGGTGCACTGGGCGGGATTTTTGGGTTATTAATTAACATTTTGGCTATTGTGCTTGTAATTAATTTAATTCTGCGTTTATTCCGCCCTTCTCGTCGCGACAATAATTGGAGATAGACCGTAATTGCTGTCATAAACTAATAAGAAAGCTCCATATAAATAAGAAAACGCTTTCTATAGTTAATCGAAAGGATGAAACGTATGTCAGCAAACAGACAGCGCAGCAAATACCTGGCGTTTTGCACAGAATGCGGTCTCCCAAACAGGTTAACATTGTTTCTTTTAAGACAGTACGTTGCGACAGACGAATATAGCGGATTTTATTGTGGGAATTGCGGAATTCGAAACGAATTTCCAGATTCGGTCATTGAATATATTAAAGAGCTGTAAAACACAATCTCTTAGAAGATTGTGTTTTATTTATTTGATAAAACTATGTTCTAAATAATAATTAAAAAGAAAGCTAGCTGCTTACAAAAGAGAAATATAATCAATGCAAAAACGACAAATCCATATAAGGACTTGTCATTTTTTATGTTTGATATACGGCCACTCGGTTCTTTCATTCCCACAGATATGGAGTCTCTTGGTAAACATAATAGTTTAACCAATTCATAAACAGCAGGTTGGCATGAGAACGCCATGTTTTTAAAGGGTTTTTGTCAGGATCATTGTTTGGGAAATAGTGTTCCGGAAGCTTTGGTTCTAGTCCTTTTTCTGTATCTCGAAGAAATTCTTCTTGCAGTGTTTGAACGTCGTACTCTGGGTGGCCTGTCACGAAAACAAACTTTTCGTCTTTAGACATCGCCATATAAACACCAGCTTCTTCAGAGTAGGAAAGAAGCTCAAGGTCAGGATGATTTTTCACTTCATTCATGTCTACATCAGTGTGACGGGAATGAGGAGAATAAAAGACATCATCAAATCCTCGCAGCAGCTTAATGGGCTCTTCACTCGATACAACATGTGTAAATACACCCGTGCATTTATCAGAAAGAGGTCGCTTGTCAATCCCAAAGTGATGATAAAGTCCGGCTTGAGCTCCCCAACAGATATGAAGGGTAGAAGTCACATTTGTTTTACACCAATCCATAATTTCTTGAAGTTCTTTCCAGTAGTTTACTTCTTCAAATGGTATATGTTCCACAGGTGCTCCTGTAATAATCATTCCGTCATATTTTCGTTCTTTAATTTGTTCAAACGTTTTATAAAACTGATCTAGGTGATTTTTACTCGTTGTTTTTGCTTTATGGCTTGCCGTGTAAAGAAGTGTAATATGCACTTGCAGCGGTGAGTTCCCGAGTAAACGTAATAATTGCGTTTCAGCTTTTTCTTTTTCCGGCATTAAGTTTAGGATAACAATATTAAGCGGGCGAATTTCTTGGTTAACCGCGCGCACGTCGTCCATGATGAAAATTCTCTCTTTTTCTAAAATTTCTTTTGCCGGAAGATCACGTGGAATATTAATAGGCAATAAAATTCCTCCTATTCGATTTCGAAGTAATGACGCGTATAAATGTTCTTTCTCACGTGAAGATGAGGTTCAACATTTATGTACAATATACTATTATAGGAATATACAGAATATTAAGCAATTGAATTTTGAAAAAAAAGAGCATTAATATGCGTAATGGCTAAAATGAAATGGTACAATAAGGTTAAATTGGAGCGTTGCTATGCTTTTTTAGCATGACTGAAACTCAGTAAAATTTATAGAGCAGTTGTTCCTGTATTTATTAAACTTCATATCTCCCCCAGAAAACGGATTTTATCCTTTTTTGATGAAGTGTTTAAAAAGAATTCTCAGCAGAAAAGGGGTTTTTATATGACAACTAAGAAGCAAATAAAAAGTGATTTGCAAATTGCACAAGAGGCAACGATTAAACCGATTAAAGAGATTGCCGAGCAGCTCGATATTTTAGAGGCCGAGTTAGAGCCGTATGGACATTATAAAGCCAAGCTTTCTTTATCCGTTATGGAACGTTTACACACAAAACAAGATGGAAAAGTGATTTTAGTTACAGCTATTAATCCAACTCCAGCAGGAGAAGGTAAGTCGACAGTGACGGTTGGCTTAGCTCAGGCATTACATAGATTAGGTAAAAAAGCAATTGTAGCCATGCGTGAACCATCTCTTGGTCCGGTAATGGGAATTAAAGGAGGTGCCGCTGGAGGCGGTTATGCTCAAGTGCTTCCAATGGAGGATATTAACTTACACTTTACTGGAGACCTGCATGCCATTACAACAGCTAACAACGCGCTGGCCGCTATTTTGGATAACCATATACATCAAGGCAATGAACTGCGCATTGATACACGTAAAATTACGTGGAAACGAGTGGTTGATTTAAACGACCGCGCGCTGCGTCAAGTTGTCATTGGGTTAGGTGGCCCTATGCAAGGTGTTCCTCGAGAAGATGGTTTTGATATTACGGTTGCGTCAGAAATTATGGCTATTTTCTGCTTAGCGTCAGATTTACAAGACTTAAAGCGTCGCTTAGCGTCTATTGTTGTAGCTTACAACATGGATAATGAGCCTGTAACGGTTGCGGACTTAGGTGCACAAGGAGCGCTTACTCTTCTTTTAAAAGACGCGATTAAGCCCAACCTTGTACAGACATTGGAACATACTCCAGCCCTCATTCACGGAGGTCCTTTTGCTAATATTGCCCACGGTTGCAATAGCGTCATTGCAACAAAAATGGCTGCAAAACTAGGCGACTACGTAGTAACAGAAGCGGGATTTGGAGCAGATTTAGGCGCAGAAAAATTCCTAAATATTAAAGCTCGTATGGCAGATATTAAACCAGAAACGGTAGTAATCGTTGCGACAATTCGCGCTCTGAAAATGCATGGAGGTGTTCCTAAAGAGCGTTTAAATGAAGAAAACATTGAGGCTTTAGAAGCAGGAATTGAAAATCTTGAAAAACATATTGAAACGATTCAGGCATTCGGTGTTCCTTATGTTGTAGCCGTGAACCGTTTTGTAACAGATTCAAAAGGTGAAGTAGAAGCGCTTATGAATTGGTGTGCTTCAAAGAATGTTCCAGTTGCTTTAACAGAAGTATGGGAAAAAGGTGGAGAAGGCGGCGTCATGCTTGCTGAAAAAATTCTTGAAGTCATGAACGAGACGGAAAGTCAGTTTTCTCCTCTTTACGATGTGTCAGCTTCGATTCCAGAAAAAGTAGAAGCTATTGCTAAAACCGTATACGGAGCACAAGGCGTAGAGTTTGCTCCAAAAGCGTTAAAGCAAATACAGCAATTTGAAGCAAACGGATGGGATCACCTGCCGATCTGTATGGCCAAAACGCAGTATTCGTTAAGTGACGATCAGACGAAGCTTGGACGACCAACGGATTTTAAGATTACGGTAAGGGAATTCCGTCCTTCACTCGGAGCTGGGTTTCTCGTTGCGCTAACAGGTTCAATTATGACAATGCCTGGACTTCCAAAAAAACCTGCTGCGCTCAATATGGATATTGACGAGAATGGACATGCACTAGGTATTTTTTAAGAGAAAAGCGATGCCTTGGCATCGCTTTTCTTATGAGATAAAACAAAATAACAGGTATGTTATGAATTAATTTGGCAAGAAAGAAGAAGAGCTGACTGTTCGTATTTTATAAAAAAAGGAAGTAGTTGAAATGTTTGATCCAATTGTATTTGATAATTTAAAAGTGGTTGTAGAAGGAGAGATCTATGATCTTGACTTATCTGGGCAAGTATCTGTTACAAATCGCGAAGATTTTGTAGACTTAGCTCAGTTTACTCGAACGTACCGCATTTCTTTTCAACAGCATTTTTGCTGTACCGCGTCGCTAACTTTATCAACCGACTTAGATAATATTCATGCGGAATTAACGCCTTCCCGTGTAGAAAAACCAGGTTGTACAGTTTATATTCATTTTCAGCTGAAAAAACAAAAACCGTTTGAAGAAGCTGAGTTTAGAAACATACAGGAAATGTGTGAAAGGATCTGGGGAACAACAAGAGTGGTTAAGCAGCGTATTACTCATGAAGTTGGAGGAAACGAATATGAAAACAATATTGCCGTAACCTTTAACCGATTCATTTACGAAGATCAAGTAGGAGATTTAATCGAAATGATTGATTATATGCTGCAAACGACTGACCAGCTAAAGGTTCTTTACGACAAATCATAAGAGCGTTTCAGTTGTACTCTAGAAATAAAGTGAATTACAATAGAGAAAAGGAGGCGTTTTAATGAGCGTGTATGAATACTCTGCAAAAACAATTAAAGACGAAGACGTATCACTATCTAACTATCAAGGTGACGTACTGTTGATTGTGAATACAGCTAGCAAATGCGGCTTCACCCCTCAATATAAAGATTTACAGGCGCTGTATGAAGAAGAAAAAGAAAACGGTCTAACGGTTCTAGGTTTTCCTTGCAATCAATTTGGTGGTCAAGAGCCAGGAAGTTCAAATGATATTGAACAATTTTGCGAGTTAAACTACGGCGTTTCGTTTCCAATGTTTGCAAAAGTAGATGTAAAAGGTGAGCATGCACATCCGTTATTTGCATACTTAACGGAACAAGCACCTGGCCTGCTAGGTTCTAAAGCGATAAAGTGGAATTTCACAAAGTTTTTAGTGAATCGTCAAGGTGAAGTCGTGAAGCGATACGCACCTCAAACTGCACCAAAAGATATTCAAAAAGATATAAAAGAATTGCTGTAAAAGCAGGTGGGTCTCCATCTGTTTTTTATTTTTCAGCCAGGGTTTTCAAAGGGTGCTCAGCTGTCAGTGAGACGAGCGCCTTACTTTGTGCTAAAATAATGGTGGATATAATTGAGGTGAGCAAATGAACAAAATAGAAAAGACGGAAAAGTGGGTTCAAGCAAAGCTTGCGCATGACACGACGGGACATGACTGGCAGCATATCGATCGCGTGCGTCGAAATGCAGTGCTTTTATATAAAAAAGAAGGCGGCAACCGGGAAGTTATTGAACTAGCCGCGCTTTTACACGATGTGGTAGATGATAAGCTAGTGGAAGATGTTGAAAAAGCGTATGAAGAAGTGCGGGAGTGGCTGAAGAGTCAGCGCGTAGAAGAAGAGAACTGCAAGCATATCGTTCATATTTTACAAACGATGTCATTTAAAGGCGGAAACCGTCCGGCTATGGCCACGCTTGAAGGTCAAGTTGTTCAAGATGCAGATCGCTTAGATGCAATTGGTGCGATTGGTATCGCACGTACGTTTATGTATGCAGGTTCTAAAGGCACGGCTCTGTATGACGAAAACATTGCTGTACGAAGTGAGATGACAGAGGAAGAATACAGACACGGAAAATCAACGGCTATTGCTCATTTTTATGAAAAGTTGTTAAAGCTGACTGCGTTAATGAATACTCAAACAGCACGGTCTCTAGCGCAAGAGCGACATACATATATGAAAGAATTTTTAGTTCAATTTAAGAAAGAGTGGAATTATCATTATGAAAATGCTGACTGTTGAAAACTTAACAAAAACATACGGAGAAAAAGAGCTGTTTCATCAGCTAACGTTTACCATTACGGAAAATGAGCGAATCGGCTTAATTGGTGTAAATGGAACAGGGAAATCGACGCTTCTTAAAATTATCGCAGGTCTAGAGCTTGGAGATGAAGGGGATATTGTTCATGCTAAAGACTACAGCGTGACATATTTACCTCAGCATCCGGATTTTGATGAAGACTTAACGGTTTTAGAGCAAGTTTTCAGCGGAGATACGCCTCTTCTTAATTTATTAAAAAACTATGAGCTAGCTCTATATGCGTTAGAGCAAGATTCTGCAAACGAAAAAAACCAGCAGACACTGTATGATTTACAGCAGAAAATGGATGCGATGAACGCGTGGGAAGCCAATTCTAACGCACAGTCGATCTTAACGAAGCTGGGAATTTCAAATATGAGTGCAAAAATCGGCGAGCTTTCAGGTGGACAGAAAAAGCGCGTGTCAATTGCCCAAAGCCTAATTCAAACACCTGATTTATTAATTTTAGATGAGCCCACTAACCACTTGGATTATGAGACGGTTAAATGGCTCGAAGAATATTTATCCAAATATCAAGGAGCCGTATTGCTTGTTACTCATGATCGCTATTTCTTGGATGCTGTTACAAACCGAATTTTTGAATTAGACGGTGGAAATTTATATAGCTATAAAGGAAACTATGCTGCTTTTCTAGAAGGAAAAGCGATTCGAGAAGAGCAGGAAAAAGCAACTCAAGCAAAATTAAGCAACTTATATCGCAATGAATTGGCTTGGATTCGCCGAGGAGCAAAAGCGCGTACGACTAAACAAAAAGCGCGTATTCAGCGATTTGATGAATTAGAAGGAAAACTCGATTCTTCTGAAAAAGAATCATTGGATTTAAGTTTAGCAGGCAGCCGCCTTGGGAAAAAAGTGTTTGAATTAAAAGATGTGTCTAAGACGTATGAAAATAAAATCATTCTTTCAGACTTTACGCACATCGTGAAAAAACAAGACCGAATTGGAATTGTCGGTAAGAACGGAAGCGGAAAGTCTACCCTATTGAATATGATTGCAGGACGCATTGAGCCGGACAGCGGTGAAATTGACAGAGGACAAACGGTTAAAATTGCTTACTATACTCAAGAAAGCGATGATATGGACTTGAATCAACGCATGCTTGATTATATTAAAGAATCGGCAGAAGTTGTGCATACGACGGATGGGAAAATGATCTCTGCATCGCAAATGCTTGAGAGATTTCTATTTCCTTCACATACGCACGGAACACCGATTCAAAAGTTGTCCGGAGGAGAGCGCCGTCGTTTATATTTATTGAAATTGTTGATGACATCGCCAAATGTTTTACTGCTAGATGAGCCGACTAATGATTTGGATACTCAAACGCTAACGGTGCTTGAAGACTACCTCGAAGAATTTCCAGGTGTTGTTATCACGGTATCACATGATCGCTATTTCTTAGATAAAGTAGCAGATTACTTACTTGTCTTTGAAGGAGAAGGAAACATTTCGACTTATTTTGGCGCTTATACAGATCAATTAGAAGAAGCGGTGAAAAAGAAGCAGGCAATGGCTCAGCAGGCTAAAGTGAAAGAAGAAAAGCCAAAACAGCCGGAGAAAACGAAAAAGCGTCGCTTAACGTATAAAGAACAAAAAGAATGGGAAGAAATCGAAGATCATATTGCAGCAAAAGAAGAAGAAATTGAACGCTTAACAAGTGAAATTGAACAGGTGGGCAGCGATTATACAAAAGCGCATAACCTATCGTTAGAACAAGAAAAAGCAAATGAAGAATTAAATGCACTGCTTGATCGCTGGGCAGAGCTTTCAGAGCTGATTGAAGAAATTGAAAACGCGTAAACAAGTCGTTAGACTGAGTATAAGCCACATGCTACAATTTTAATGAGAGGAGTACGATACGATATGAACATTAAATCAATTGAGCCAACGCCAAGTCCGAATACAATGAAAATTAATTTAGACGAAGTGCTATCAGGCGGAAAAAGCAATAACTATACGGAAAAAAATGCTGAAGCAGCGCCTGAAGTTGTTCAAGACATCTTGAAAGTAGAAGGGGTAAAAGGAGTCTATCACGTAGCGGACTTCTTAGCAGTAGAGCGAAATGCTAAATATGACTGGAAGCAAATTTTGCCGCAAGTTCGTGCAGCGTTTGGTGAAGATTTGCAGAGTAACAGCGAACAGCACAAAATGAATGAGCATTTTGGTGAGGTCAATGTGTCCGTTCAAATGTTCAAAAACGTACCAATGCAAGTTAAGCTAACGGATGGAAATGAAGAAAAGCGATTTGGTCTGCCTGAACGATTCGCAAAAGCGGTAGCAGAGCTTCAAAGCTTTTCAGATAATGTAGTGTTAGAACGGAAATGGAAAGAACAAGGCGTTCGTTACGGAGAGTTAGCGGCTATCGGAGACGAAGTAGTGGAAGAATTAGCAGCAGCATATCCGCAAGAAAGATTAACTCGCCTTGTAGCCAATGCACAAGAAGAAAAAGAAGGCGGAAAAACGGTACAGCCGCGTAAAACCTATAAAGTTACAGAAGAGATGCTAGAAGACAACGATTGGTCAGTGCGCTATGCCCATTTAGAACAAATGGATCCAACAGAAGCTGATTTAGACGTTTTAAATAAAGCGCTTGATGATGAAAAAGCATCTATTCGCCGCTTAGCTACGGTCTACTTAGGAATGATTGAATCAAAAGCGGTACTGCCTTATTTATACAAAGCATTAAAAGATAAATCAGTCACTGTGCGCCGTACTGCTGGAGACTGCATGTCGGATTTAGGTTTTGAAGAAGGTATTCCGGCAATGTGTGAAGCCCTTGGTGATAAAAACAAGCTTGTGCGCTGGCGTGCAGCGATGTATTTATACGAGGTAGGGGATGAGACGGCTCTTCCTGCATTAAAAGCAGCAGAGAATGACAAAGAATTTGAGGTAGATTTACAAATCAAGCTAGCGATTGAACGTATCGAAGGCGGAGAAGAAGCAAAAGGTTCTGTTTGGAAACAAATGACGGAAAGCAGAAAAGCATAAAAAAAGATCATTCACTTGAATGATCTTTTTTTATGACTGTTTTGCAGCGGGAGTTGGAAACTGCATAGGCTGCATCGTGTTATCAATTTTAATAGGCTGATAACCGGACTGTTTTAAGTAAGTCAAAATAGTCGGCAGAGACTGTGCCGTAAAGGATTTGTCATGAAATAAAATGACGGGTGTTCTTCCGTTGGAGTTAACCCCTTGAATATGAGGTTCAAGGCCCTGAATAATTCTAGGTGCAGAACGAAGTGCCCAGTCTTCACTGTCTACATTCCAGTCCCATAATTTAAAGTGGCTTAGCAACTCTGTACGGTGCGGCTCTTTTAAATAAGGAACGCTGCCGTAAGGAACGCGGATTAACTTACTGTCAACACCGGTTACTTTCTTAACTGTCGCTTGACACTCCTGCATTTCTTTTAACGCAGCGCCGTCTTCACTATACATGACATGAATATCATGAGAGACGCCGTGACAGCCGATGGCATGTCCTTCCTGTGCTACTTTTTTAGCAATTTCAGGGTGAGCGTCAATTTGATACTTTAACATAAAGAAAGTTGCTTTTACGTTATATTGACGCAAAGCATCTAAAATGTGAAGGGTATCAGGCGTTGGACCATCGTCAAACGTAAGGTAAACAGGCTGTGTAAGAGCTTGATTTTGATCGTTCACGGTATTTCCTACATACATATTATGGTGAAGTGTATTAAGCAGCTTCTCAGGTTGTGCTGAAGATGCAGCTTCTTTCAGCGGCAATGCAGTAGATGCTAAGACTTGCTGAGATGCAGCGGATTCACTTCCTTTGGCTTCTGTAATAAAAAATAAAGAAGCGACGATCACTAACACTAAAGACAAAAATGCATAAAATCGTTTGTTTGGCTTAAATCGTTTGTTCGGTTTAAATCGCTGGTTCAATTTGAAAATCCTTTCTACTAAACTACTATTTACTACTATAGTACAAAAAATGGAATATTAATAGTAAAAATCGACATTTTTATGGAAAAAAATTAGATGATATGACCCGGTTTTAATCTTTTTTGTCAAATGAAAAAGGAGAACGGGACAGCGATAAGGATTTGAAGAGTGAGTAGCTAGATTTTTCCTGGTTTTTATAGTATGCTTTTAGCGTGAATGATTGTTAGGAGGAATGTTAATATGTCAATGGCATATGAAGAATATATGCGTCAGTTAGTTAAACCAATGCGTCAAGAATTAACTCAAGCTGGTTATGAAGAATTAACAACAGAGGAAGCCGTAGTTGATTTTATGGAAAACGTAGAAGGAACAACTTTTGTTGTCGTTAATTCAGTTTGTGGATGCGCTGCTGGTTTAGCACGTCCTGCAGCAACGCAAGCGTACTTACAGTCTGAGCAAAAACCAGATCAAGTGGTAACTGTTTTTGCCGGTCAAGATAAGGAAGCAACAGCTAAAATGCGTGAATATTTTGGGGACATTGAGCCTTCATCACCGTCTATGGCACTTTTAAAAGGAAAAGAAGTTGTTCATTTTATTCCTCGACATGAAATTGAAGGTCAGCCGTTAGAAGTTATTTTTGAAAACATTTTAAATGGCTTTAAGCAGCACTGTTCATAAAATGTCCTGCTTTTGTCACATCTAGTATATAGATTTTTAGAGAAAAATCGCATATACTTTATAAGAAAAAGGATGTCTATCGGCATCCTTTTTCTTTATGTAAATAGCCAAACAGTGTAGGGGGAGTTATGAAAGTGATTGTTACGACTGCTGGTCGAACAAATGAACAGATGATTGTAAAAGCCAAACAAGTAGCCGCTGATTTAAGTATACCTTTTGTAACAAGAGAGAAGAAATCTGTTGCAGATCTTCAAAATCTTGAAGCTGCAGACGTGCTGGTTGTCGGTAAAAATAGAGTAGAGTTGCACGTCCAAAATGAAGAGGAACCTATTTTTTTTCATCCAAACTCCGCTATGTTTAGAGTGAAGAGATGGCTGCGGGGAGAACGTGATCCGTTTATTGAAGCTGCTGGTTTAGAAAAAGGAATGAGCGTGCTTGACTGTACACTTGGTCTTGCATCGGATAGTATGATGGCGAGCGCAGCGGTAGGGAAAAGCGGGAAAGTTGTCGGACTAGAAGGCAACCGCTATGTAGCTTATTTAGTCAAACAAGGACTTTTAAATTGGGAAAGTGACGTACAAGAGTTGAATGATGCAATGAAGCGTATAAACGTGGTTCATCAAAATTTTGAATCGTTTTTGGCGTGTTGTGAAGATAATTCTTTTGATGTTGTCTACTTTGATCCTATGTTTCAAGAACAAATTGAGGAATCGAATGGAATTAACGGTATTAAAGCAATAGCACTGTATACCACGCTGACGCCAATGGCTATACAAGAAGCAAAAAGAGTAGCCAAACAAAAGGTCATGCTAAAAGATCATTGGAAAAGCAGTCGTTTTAAAGAGCATGGATTTACTGTGCAAAAACGAAAAACATCAAAATTTCATTACGGGACAATTGATATACAAAAATAACCAAAAAAGTAAAATTAATTACGCTTATTGAAAAGACTTCCAAAACCTTTTAGGAATTAAAAAGTTTTGGAAGTTTTTTTTATGAATTTCATCTAAAGTTCATAAAAGTATGATATATTTTTGAACATAAAAATACTTTTGTGTTTAAGCATCCAGCAAAAAAGGAATATCTTGTATAGGTTTCCGCTCGGTGTGACAACCTCAAACAGAAGAAGGAAGGTGGTAACTGAAAAGTCGTCAAATGCCCGTAGACAGCATAAATGAATAAGCAAATATAGGTAAAAAATTAATAAGTATGTTACAATACCTAGTGAGTTATGATAATGAATTTTACAATATGAAAAGACCATATGGGAAAAGATGAGAAAGGAAAGATACGAATGCCTAGATGGATAAAAAGAATGCTAATTGTATTTATTACAGTATTTACATTTGGGCTTGTCACTCCACCAGAATATTTATACGTTGATGATGCAAAAGCGGACAAGCAACATAAAGCAGGGTATGTAAGAGAAACAACTCCTGTCACAGCTGTTATAGAAGATATTCATTTGCCATATGAAGAACCAAAATATGAAGACGTTTCATCATTTGTTACGTATGCAATGGAATCAGCTGAAAAACAGTCAGTGGAAAAATTCGGAACAAAAATTGGTCCTGTCATTGAAGATGAATTTCGTCAAGCAGTGTTACCTAAAATTGAAGAAGTGCTGACCGACATTGGCACTGAACGTGAACAGTCAATTCAGAATCTCGAGATAAGCGAGCACCCTGCTGCTGGCTACGGTGAAAAGATTTTCCATGTATATGACCGGGAAACCGGTCAGGACTTAATACGGTTTCATGTACGGCGTGAAAATCCTCCAAAAGATGGATACTGGTTTAATTTTCACTATCATGCGGCCGCAGATAATTTTCAAAAGCATTATGATTTAGGGAAAATTTATTGGAACCGAAACATGCCGCCTAAGTGGTTCAGCTGATAATAGACACAACATTCTACAATTTCGAAATGTTAGCTTTTTTAAGCTAGCATTTTTTTACGTCTAAAACCGTTATGGTCTAAATAAGCTGAAACATTAGCACAACGATAAAAAAATCGTTTATAATGAAGTCAGACTTCTTACTATAGAATTGTAGGAAGGAACGAATAGACGCTGGAGGTAACACAATGAAACAATTTACGGAAGAAAAACAATTTCGCGAACAAATTAAGAATGAAACACTAAGCGTTGGGATTTTTACGACAACGTGGTGTCCTGATTGCAAACGTTTGGATATGTTTATTGATGAAATCGTTGACGAAAATACAGATAAAGCATGGTTTAAAATTGACAAGGATGAGTTTGAAGAACTTTCTGCTGAAAACAATGTAATGGGTATTCCTTCTCTTCTTGTATATAAAAACGGTGAAAAAATTGCGCACCTGCACAGTGCAAATGCTAAAACGCCTGAAGCGGTCCGTGAATTTTTAGCAACTCTTTAATTCCCTAAGCTGCGAGAGCATTCTCGCAGCTTTTTTTGTGAGAATGGCTATTTCCATTTTTCGATGAGTGGGGTATACTAGGACAAGTGAATAATCGTAAAGCAATAAGGTCTCAATTTAAAGATTGAGTGAAAAGGGAAGTCTGGTGAAAAACCAGCGCGGTCCCGCCACTGTAAGCGCTTTGTGCGTAAGTCAGGAGACCTGCCTTATTGTTAGCTGTGAAACCTTCGAGGAAGGGTGAAGCAGGGTAATGAACATACATATCAAGTATAGTGAACGGATTCTTTTCCTGCTTATCTTGACGTTACCTGCTTTGCTTTCAATTGAAAGTAAAGCTTTTTTATTTTGAAGCTGCTGCCGAGCAGTATACATAGTCAAAGCGGAAAAAACGGGATAGCGCTGCTTTTTGCATGATCATTTGCTTTTTCTTTAACGTGGAGGTTTCGTATTCACAATGAACAATATATAGGGGGAGTATTTAGATGAAAAAATGGCTTTCGTATTCCATTATTGCGCTGTTAGTCATCGTACTTGCTGCATGCGGTGCAGGCAGCCAAAGCAACAGTGATAAAAAAACGAAGCAAGATACAGAACAAACGTCACAAGCTGCGTTTCCAGTGAAGGTAAAAGACGCGCGTGATAAAGAAATTACGTTGAAAAAACAGCCTAAGAAAATTGTTTCATTAATGCCAAGTAATACGGAGATTGTATATGCCCTTGGCCTTGAAAAAGAATTAGTCGGTGTCACAAGCAACGATGATTATCCTAAAAGCGTAAAGAAAAAAGCGCAGGTGGGAGATATGAACGTTAATGCAGAAAAAGTTATTGCTTTAAATCCTGATTTAGTGCTGGCACACGCTTCAAGTATGGGCGTTTCAGATGAAGTATTTAAACAAATTGAAAGTGCGGGTATTCCGGTATTTGTTGTAAAAGATTCAACAACGTTTGATACGGTTTATGATTCTATTACGCAAATTGGTAAATTAACGGGTAAAACAAAAGAAGCTAATCAAACAATTAAAGACATGAAAGAAAAAGTAGCTTCAATTGAGAAAAAAGCAAAAACGATTTCAAAAGAAGATCGTAAAAAAGTATGGATAGAGGTATCGGGAGCTCCTGAGATTTATACAACAGGAAAAGGTACGTTCATGAACGAAATGCTTACTATGATCGGTGCTGATAACGTAGCGGCTAGTGAAAAGGGTTGGGTTAAGTTTTCTGAAGAGCAAGTTGTTAAGTTAAACCCTGACGTTATTATCGCAACGTATGATGCAGACAAAAATGAGATTATGAAGCGTCCCGCTTGGAGCAGCATGACTGCTGTAAAAGAGGGGAACATCGAAAAGGTTGATCAAAACAAAATCAACCGCTTAGGACCTCGTATTGTAGATGGCTTAGAGGACTTAGCAAAAGCAGTATACCCTGAGGTGTACAATAAATAAAAAGAGGGACCATATTCCAGTTCGAATTGAAAAGGGGATTGGTCCCTTTTCACATCTTAAAATTGAAGAACGGCCTGAGCTTTTAATCATGAAAACCGAGACTTCTTATAAAACATACAGCTCAGGCGTTTTAGGAACAGGCATCATGGAAACGGACACCTTTTACAATCGATTTGTTCATAAAGACTATTATTCAGATACTCCTTCTTTAGAGTATGAGCAATATTTGATGAAAGAAAATGTGCGCCATGAGCAAATCGTAGGGTTGATGACAGCGGTTTGGTTAAAAGAAAGAGCGGTTTACTGTTATGAAGGCTACGGAGTAAGAGTAGCTTCCGTGATAACGGCTGGAGTAGGAAACGCAGTGGATATTACAGCTGACGAAGCTGTTCCATTTTATTCTTCTCCCGGTACAATTAATATGTTTTTTTTCGTGGAAGGCACGCTTACGGATGCGGCGTTTTTACAGCTTTTTATTGCCGCTACAGAAGCCAAAACAAAAACGCTGTCACAGCTGGGTGTCATAGATCCAGCTACAAAGACGATTGCTACGGGAACATCTACGGACAGTATCTCAGTTGCAGCGTCTCAGCAAGGACCATTATATGAATATGCAGGCTCTATGACCGCTTTAGGTCAAGCGGTAGCCAAGCTGGTAAAAATAAGCTTAGAGCAGGCACTTAAGGAAAAGAGGTGAAGAAATGAGTATTGCACAAGCGATGATTGCACACCTGACAGCCATGACGATTGCTCTACTCATTGACCGAATCATAGGCGACCCAGAAAATTGGCCGCATCCCGTTCGCTGGTTTGGCAAGTGGATTTATTGGATGGATTCCAGGTTAAATAAAGGCGCAGGAAAACGATTCAAAGGATTGCTTCTTGTGATAAGTATGGTGGTGCTCGCAGGAGTTATTCCTTTTTTATTCCTTCATGCTTTGTACGGAGTTCATTTTATACTAGGTGTTTTAGTAGAGGGCGTAATGATTGCGACTACTATATCCACTCGTTCCTTAAGCGAAGCTGCTTATAAGGTGCAAAAGCCGCTTCAGCTAGGAGATATGGAGAAAGCTAGATATGAAGTAAGCATGATTGTGGGACGAGATACGGATCGTTTATCAGAAGGAGAAATTGCCAGAGCGACGGTAGAGACCGTGGCTGAAAATACAAGTGATGGTATTACAGCTCCGCTTTTTTATGCATTTATAGGAGGAGGAGCCCTAGCCTTTTTTTACCGAGCTATTAACACATGCGATTCAATGGTTGGGTATAAAAATGACCGCTACTTTCTGTTCGGCTATTTTAGTGCAAAAACCGATGACGTATTAAACTATATTCCAAGTCGGTTAACTGCAGTGGTGATGACCGCTGTTAATGTAGCAAAAAGCCAATATTCTCTTTGGCATGTAACGAGTTTGATTAAGCGCGATGCTAAGAAGCATCCAAGTCCAAATAGCGGATACGGGGAAAGTGCAGTGGCTGCCCTTTTAGGTATTCAACTCGGCGGGCTTAATACATATAAAGGCATAGAATCTAATCGTGCAAAAATGGGCGAACCACTCATTCCCCTGCAAGCCGGTCATATTGAACAAGCTGTTTTCATTATGAAAAGGACGGTCTATGCTACGTGGTTATTCTATCTTTTGTTAGGAGGAGTTATTAGTGCTATTACCTACACATGGAGCTAACCCCAATGTCTTTTTAAAAGCAATAGGGGCCGAGAATTTGTCGCATCTAAAAGACTTTAGCGTAAACACAAATCCTTTAGGGGCTCCCCTTGTTCTTCACGAAAAGTGGAACGAATTCAAGGAAGCTGCGTTTAGTTACCCTGATCCTGAAGTAACAGAACTAAAAAATAAACTTGCAGCTCATCATCATGTTTCCGCTGCCCAAGTGCTGCCCACAAATGGGGCCGCTGAAGCTTTTTTCCTTATTGCTTCTTTATTTTCAGGAGAGAAAGCGGGGATTGTACAGCCGACGTTTGTCGAATACGAACAGGCAAGTAAAGCGTATGGATGTGAAGTGACATACGTTCCTTTAGCTGAAGAAAATGGCTGGAGCTGGGATATAGAGTTGATTATGAGTATTCTTCCGGATATAAAAGTACTATGGATTTGTCACCCAAATAATCCAACGGGCGTTATGTATAGTCACCAGGAATGGATGAAAGTAGTAAAAGCTGCTGCTCATCATGGTACATACTTAATAATTGATGAAGCATTTATTGATTTTGTCGAACATCAGCCTTCATTTGATTCTCTTATTCTAAACTATGAACATCTCATTGTTGTGCGTTCGATGACAAAGATGTTTAATATTGCGGGGCTTCGCCTTGGCTATATTTTGGCAAATGAAAAAATTATTAGCAAGATGTCTAAAAAACAACCTCCTTGGAGTGTAAACGGATTATCGCAGCAAGTAGGGATGATATGTGTAGATGAAAAAGATTTTGTGAAAAAAACCGTACATTATATTAAACAAGAACGAAAACGGATCTTGAGTCAACTAGAAGAATGGGGGCTTTTGGTTTCTCCGTCTCAAACAAACTATTATCTTTGCAGCGTTCCGTCTTCTATTAAAACGCGCGACTGGCTTATCTATTTAGCAAGCCGCGGTGTGGTAGCTCGGCATACTGAAAACTTCCCATTTTTAAATGGACGCTATATCCGTTTGGCTGTGAAAACGAAAGAAGAAAATGACTATTTACTTAACGTAATCAAACAAGGACTCGATGAAATATGATCATCTTTATTAGCGGAGGGGTTCGAAGCGGCAAATCACGTGCAGCGGAGAACATGGTTCAAACTTTTTGTACAAAGCGCGCTGTTTATATTGCCACAAGCCGGCAAACAGATAGTGAAATGCAAAAACGTATCCAGCTTCATCAAACAGAACGTCAAGCGGCGAACACGCCTTGGGCAACGATCGAGCAGTCTGTAGATTTACAACAAATTCTTCCAAACCTTCGAAGTGATGATACTATACTCTTGGACTGTGTCACAAACTGGCTTGCCAATGAGCTTTTTTTAACCGAAAAAAGGTGGCAAACAAAAGAAGGTAAACAAGAGGTTTTTCGTCAGATGATAGAAGCGCTCGATAAGCTGTTTGCGCAGTCTCAGACGGTCGTGCTAGTATCTAATGAACTGTTTGAAGCGGGCGTGTTAGAGGAGCCGACATATAGCTATATGCATATGTTAGGGAAATTACATCAGTATATTGTAGAAAAAGCAGATGTGGCTATTTGTGTAGAAGCGGGACTTTCCCGTTTTAAAAAAGGAAAGGAATGTGTAAGCAAATGAAAGAATGGATAGCCATACTACGAATCTCTCTTCAGTTTTTTACGATCTTACCACTGGCTAAAACCGTTCAATGGACTGAAAAAAGAACGGCACGCTCACTTTTTGTTCTGCCTTGGATTGGCATATTACTAGGTTTAATGTTTTATAGCTTTTTACAGCTGCTTCACTATTCACCTATCACTGCTATTGTTAGCAGTATTTTAGTTTTGCTTTTGCCGCTTGTTTTAACGGGTGGTCTTCATGTAGACGGGTGGATGGATGTAAGTGATGCGTATTTTTCCCATCAGTCAAAGGAAAAGAAACTGCAGATTTTAAGCGATCCGCACGTTGGGTCTTTTGCTATTCTTTCTCTTATTGTTCTGCTTCTGCTGCGCTTTAGTGCAATCTATGAATTAACGTCTCTTTCTTCTTTATCGGTTTGGGCATGTATAACCGTCTTTACACTTCCAAGAATCGGAGCCGCTTTCTTAGTTATGAGAGATAAGCCCGCTAAAGATACGGGGCTTGCTGCTTATTTTCAAAAAGGAGTCACCAAATGGTCTATTTATGCATTTATCGTCATGAGCCTATTCTTAGTTGCTATTTTCATTGT
Organism: Priestia sp. TGN 0903; assembly: GCF_050846855.1. Taxonomy (NCBI): domain Bacteria; kingdom Bacillati; phylum Bacillota; class Bacilli; order Caryophanales; family Bacillaceae; genus Priestia; species Priestia sp. TGN 0903. Next base: position 717,551 of record NZ_JBOZGL010000001.1, on the reverse strand, counting down.
TTTTATAGACAATAAATTCATTATCTTTTTCTTTGCCGGTTTTTTATGGCTCTGGATACGGTTTTATCGTTCGCAGTTTGGTGGCGTAACAGGAGATGTTATAGGTGCAACCATTGAAGGAGGAGAAACGTTTTTATGGATAATTCTTTGGTTATCACATGTATTCGCCATGGCATGACGCTTGAAAATCAACAAAAAAAATATATAGGGTGGAGTGATCCGCCTTTAAGTATAGAAGGGAAAAATGAATTAAAAGAGCTTTCTCTAGAGCCGGAGCTCGTTATTTCCAGTGACTTAAAAAGAGCGCTAGAAACAAGTTCAATTGTTTTTCCTAAATCTCAGGTGATTAAAAGGGAAAGTTGGCGTGAGCTGCATTTTGGAGATTGGGAAGAGAAGACGTATGAAGATTTAAAAAACATACGGGCATATAGAAATTGGATCGATCACTGGGCAGAACATACGCCTCCGAATGGTGAAAGCTTCTCAGGGTTTTCAAACCGAGTTTGGGAAGCTTGGGAAGAAGCGGTCGATTTGGCGGCTAGTCAGCAATTGCGTCACATTGCTATTGTTTCACACGGCGGACCACTGCGTTTACTTGCGTCCCATTTTAAACAGACAGCGTCGCTTTGGGATGTTTCTTTTTCTTATGGAGAAGGTTTTTCAGTAACGTGCACATACAAACAGGCAAAGGAGAGAAGAGCATGCATTTCGTATTCGGCGGTGCATTTACCGGCAAAAGAAAATGGGTGAAGCAGCAGTATGCCAGTGAGTCGATAAAATGGCATTGTTTGTATGAAGACCCCGTTTTACCGGCCATTGAGTTTGAAGAAAGTTACATTGTGCTAGAAGGATTTGAGCACTATGTTAAGGAATTAATACATAGCGAGCTGGAGGCTCCGCATCTTGTTGTTAAAAAGGTCATACAGAAGTGGAGAGACAGCGGTGTATGGGAACAGTTAATAGTGATTGGAACTGAAGTCGGCAAAGGCATTGTTCCTTTAGATCCAATAGAGCGGCAGTGGAGAGATGAATGCGGGTATGCGTATCAGCATTTGGCGGCACATGCCCAGAAAGTAGATCACATTTGGTACGGAATTGCTAATCGATTGAAGGAGGAAATACAATGAACATTTACACAAAAACAGGGGACAAAGGGCAGACAAGCTTGATTGGAGGAAGAGTAAATAAAGATGATATTCGAGTGGAAGCATACGGGACGATTGATGAGCTAAATGGCTTTGTAGGTCAAGCGATTTATCAGCTGGATGAAGCAACATTAAAAGATGTAAAAGAAGAGCTAATTACGATTCAGCATGAGCTTTTTGACTGTGGAAGTGATTTAGCATTTGCAAAAGATGATCATCCGTACAAAGTAACGAATGACATGATAGCAGTACTTGAAAAGCGCATTGATGTCTATATGTCAGAAGCGCCGGCCATTGAGCGTTTTATTTTACCTGGAGGCACACCTGCAGCGACAACGCTTCATATTTGTCGGACGATTACACGCCGCGCAGAACGGCTTGTTGTTGGCGTGCAGCGTGAGCATAAAATTAATGTGGCGGTGCTTCAGTATTTAAATCGTTTATCCGATTATTTCTTTGCTGCGGCTCGAATCGCTAACGCGCGAGAAAATGTACAAGACGTAGAGTATATTCGCAGTGCCAAAGTATTTAAACAACCTAAAAAATAATGTATAAAAAACGGTCGAGCTAAAAGCGATCGTTTTTTTTTTTTTTGAGCTATTTCGATAGGCAAAATAAAGCTATAAAAAAGAGGTAAATGCATCTATAATGATAAGAGACAGAGAGATAAAGAAAAGAGGTTGAGAAATGAATCAAGATTCTAAACGAGCAGGTATTGTTTATACAGCCAGCGCTTACGTTATGTGGGGGCTTTTTCCGCTTTACTGGAAGCTTCTTGGCGAGGTGAATGCGAATGAAATACTCGCTCACCGCGTTATATGGTCATTTGTTTTTATGCTTTTACTTTTGCTTGTGACAAAGCAAATGAGTTCTTTAAAGAAGACGCTTGGTTTATTATTTCGTAATACGAAACAAGCGGTCATTTTATTTGTGGCTTCAGTGCTAATCAGCATCAACTGGTTCGTTTACATTTGGGCGGTTAACCATAATCATATTATTGAAACAAGTTTAGGTTACTACATCAATCCGCTCGTTAGTATTTTGCTTGGCATAGTCGTTTTAAAAGAGAAGCTTAATTTTTGGCAAGGTGCTTCTGTTGGATTGGCTGCTATAGGTGTTATCGTTATGACAGTTACATACGGACATATCCCATGGGTATCATTAAGCTTAGCGTTTAGCTTTGGTTTGTACGGTCTTGTAAAAAAGACTATTCAGTTAGAAGCAAAAGTAGGATTAACGATTGAAACGATGATGGTTGCACCTATTGCAGTTATTTATTTTATTTTTCTTTTAGTGAAAGGATCTTCAAGTTTTTCCCTTCAGTCGCTTGATGTGAGTGCTCTTTTAATTGGAGGCGGTGTTGCTACAGCTATGCCACTATTGTATTTCGCTAAAGGAGCCCCGCTTATTCCGCTATCGATGGTCGGTTTTTTGCAGTACATTGCTCCTACCATGACGCTTTTATTAGGGGTATTCGTGTATCACGAACCGTTTTCTAGCGTGGAAATGATTGCCTTTTTGTTCATTTGGGGCGGGTCGGTTATGTTCATTTTATCTAAAACTAAGTTCATGAGCTCTCATCAGCCGAAATTCTTTAAAGGGCGTTCAGCTTAACGGACAAAAAAGCGGATATCTTTAGATATGCGCTTTTTTGTCTGCTGTAAAGAAATAAAAACGGAGACGGAAAAGTCACCGTATGTATACTTTATAGCTTCCGCTTGAAATGAGCGTTCAACTGACCTTGAAGCATTTGGTTTTTTACTTCTTTCATTTTTCTCGCTTCATCTTTTTTAGCCAGTTCTGTGCGTATTTCACTCGTTTGAACTCCTTCTTCTATACGATCGGCAATATCCATTAATCGTTCGACGTCTGAAAACGAATATTTCCGGATACCCGTATTGGTTCGGTCCGGAAAGAGCAGGCTTCTTTTCTCATAGTAGCGAATTTGTCTTTCTGATAAACCGGTTAATTCTTTTACAATCCCAATAGACATGACTTTTTTATCTCGATATGACGCTTCATTCGTAGACAATCTCCCTCACCCCTGAGTACGTAGTAGTATGTTATTATAAAGGAAAAAAATACAAAAAATTATAACATGTAATACATTCTAACATATATATGTTATATTTTTGAATTACTATGTGAGAAAAAGTGACATAAATAATGAAATAGGGAAAAGAGTCCTATAAACTAATGATTAACTCGATCCCAAGTGGTTAACCATACAGGATAAAGCCTTGTGGTTAATCACTTGCTTTCAAAATGATGAATAGAAAATAAATGTGAGAATATACATAAATTCTAAAAGGGAAGGGCGTTTTACATGGCTGTGCAACAATTGAAAAAAGAAGAGATTATTGAGCTGGCAAAAGAAATTATTGAACTCGATTTGAAAAGAGATGAAAAATTTGAAGAATTGACAGAGTTAGCCGGAAATCGTGCATATGAAATTTTGCGCAGAGTACAAAATGCCTGTTTATAAGTAATAAAAAAATCCCGCCTAGAGCGGGATTTTTAATGAGATTGCTGTTCAAGATTAAATAATTCTTGTTTCATCTTAGCGTGATCGAGGTTTTCACCTATAAAGACAAGAGTGGTGGGCAGCTTCATCATTTCTTTCATATATAGAGGCATGCCGTATGAATATTGAAACGAATACGTATCATTCGAATGAGTGAAGCGCATGTAGCCTTTAATGCGATAAATGGTATCTGGCATTTGGCGCAGCCAATTTTCAAATAATTCAAGATCCACTTTTTTTGTAAACTCATATACAAATGTTTTCAAATGAAGATGATCTTCAACATGAGCCTTATGGTGCGGCTGTTTTTGAGACAGCTGAGCTTTTTGAATCACATCAAGCTTCACGCGGGAAAATGTCGTTAATAATGTCCTTGCACTAGCGTTAATGGATTGAATCTCAAAAAGCAGGGAAGACTTTTCTGACTCAGACAGCATGTCCGTTTTATTTAATAAAATTACATCCCCATGTTTTACTTGTTCTTGAAGAAGTTTTTGAAGTTGAATGCTTAAGGAACCACGTTCTTTCCATCTTGTCGCATCCAGTGTGGTGATAATACTTTTAATCGTAACTTGATGCGCAAAAAGAGGAGACATACAAGCATCTAATACTTCAATGGGATGGGCAACTCCCGTTGTTTCTATATAGATAGCATCCAATGTGTTCTCCTGTAAAAGTGAATGAAGCTGCGTTTCAAATTGACCTTGAATCGTACAGCACACGCAGCCATTTAGCAATTCTTTTAACGGCGTGTCTTCTTCTACTTCATTTGAGTCAATCGAAACTTGGCCAAGCTCATTCATCACAACAGCAATATTGCGATTACGATCTTTTTCTTGCTGAAGCAGCTGTTTAAGCAACGTTGTTTTTCCGCTTCCTAAAAATCCAGATAAAATGTAGATTTCTGTTTTCATTTCAGTCTCTCCTATGTAAATAACATTATTTAAATCGGAATTTTTCCGATTACGGGTTGGTAAATCGTATATCCAAGAGGGGATAAATGTCTAAACGTAAATTTTTATGCTTTTTTGTATTCATTATAACAACTTTAAAAGCGCTATGGCTATCTTTTGTAGAAAACTCAAAATACAATGAAATAAGAATATTATAAAATTTCAAACTAGCTGTGCTACAATAAAAGAAAAAGAAAAAGAAAAGGGGAGCAAAAGTTATGCGAATATTAGTTTTAGGCGCAGGCGGCGTTGGCGGTTATTTTGGAGGCAGGCTTGTGGAAAAAGGAGAAGATGTTACTTTCCTTGTCAGAGAACGCAGAAAAAAAGAGCTGGAACAAAACGGACTTGTGATTAAAAGTGCACACGGTGACTTCACTTCACCTGTACAAGCTATTACAAAATCTGAGGTAAAAGGACCTTATGATGTTATTTTGTTCACAACGAAGGCTTATCATCTTACACAAGCAATTGAAGATGTCCGTCCTTTTGTAGGGAATCAGACCGTTGTAATACCTTTGTTAAACGGTATGGCTCATGTCGCTCCATTGCAGGAAGCTTTTGGGGAAGAGAAAGTCATTGGAGGGCTGTGCTTTATTGAAACTACTTTAAACCAAGATGGAGAGGTCGTCCAGACGAGTCCTGCTCACAGACTTGTATTTGGTGAATTTAAGCAGAAGGACACAGAACGATTACAACTGATTGAGCAAGCGTTCAGTGGTACAAAAGCTTCGTTTGTGAAAAGTTCATATATTGAACAGGATATGTGGCATAAGTATTTGTTTATTACGGTTATGTCAGGCATGACTACTCTTATGCGCGCACCTGTTGGACCAGTTTTAGCAGCAAAAGGCGGGCGTCAATTTGTGCAAGAACTTTTTAAAGAAGTGGAAAATATTATGATGGCCTACGATGCACCATTAGCCGAAGGAATCATTGAACAGCATATGAATACGATGGACAAAATGACGTATGACATGAAGTCATCGATGCAGCGCGACATGGAAAAAAGCTCTCAAATTGAAGGAGACCACCTTCAAGGATATTTGCTGAAGTTAGCTGAAAAATCGTCTATACACGTACCGCTTCTTCAAACTGTACATACGCATCTAAAAGTATATGAAGAAATGTTAAAAGGTTATCAAAAATAATGACAGCAAAAATTGATTTAGCAGTCATGCAAGTATTGCAAAAGCTGCTAAGTACAGCAGAAATGGGACAATTGCCTTCCGCTCCTGGCATTTATTTTTTCTTTGATGAACCCGGCAGGCTTTTGTATATCGGAACCACGACGGGCTCTCTATCAGAAAGAGTAAGAGCTCACGTTGCAGGAAAAGGTGTTAGCAATACAAAAAAATTCCACAAAGAAATTCATGCGGTTGGATATATTGAAGTTCATGGATTAAAAAAAGAATTAGATATGTTGAGAACGATGCTTGTAAATGGTTATTTTCCAAAATACAATAAACAAGATGTAAAAAGAGAAAATGAATACGACATTTACACCGTTCACGGCAGAGTCCTCAGGGATACAGGAGTTGACAAGAAAAAAGTCTCTAAGCGGAAAACGGTGCTAAAGCCAACGTTAAAAGAGATAGAGATTCGCCAAGAAAACAGCGATATTACATATGCACGAGTCGCAAATATGAATGCTGAAGATCGAGTGAAAAAATTGTGGTCTTGTCAAGAAGCAGGAGCGCAGCTACATCTTCCGGAGTCGAAAGTGTTAGCAATAAGTGACCGGCTCTTAAAAGAACAGTATACATTTCAGCGAGATATGAAAAAGAATATGATGTTTACGATGCGGGATTTAGTTGTTATTCAAGTGTTGTTAAATTTAAATCCGACTCATGATTTGAAAAAGAGAGAAATAAAGGAAGCCATCAGTTTAGTGCGTAAATTTGGCATAGAAGAAGCTCTTCGCATCTCTGAAAAATTACTCAAAACGTAATAAAATCCATGATCATTGTGATCATGGATTTTATCATTTATCATTCGCGCTTAAGCTAATTCGTCAATAACTTTTGGTAGAGCCATAATGGAAATAACGCAAAGTGAACTGACAACTTGATGCATTTCAAAAATGGCAATGATGAATAACATCAGTGATATATATAATTGAAGGCCTTTTAATCCCCACGGCTTGCGATCGAAAAAAAAGTCGCTAAGTACAAATACAAAGAAAATGAGCGAACTGAACAAAATAATCATGGATGTAGACATGGAACGATCATAAGCAATGATAAATAACAAAGCGAGAAGCGACACAACAGATATAACTTTTAATGTTTTAATCATCGTGTTTTTATTCACTTTTTTCACCTTCATTTGTAGGATTGATCTTTCATCCTCATTTTATAGGATAGTCAAAAGTTCTAAAAGTCAAACGAATAAATCATAACAACAATTTAACATCTTTATACTACATTTACATTGAGAGAAAAAAATGGGCGGGTTTTGAGCTTTGTGTACTTCATTGACGCGTGCAAAGAACAAGTGCTATAGTATGTTTGCTCTAAAAGCTAAAGGAGCAAAGTTTTCAAAGGACGTGACTATGTGAACGAAACACTATTAGTAATTGATGGATTTAATTTATTAAGCCGCTGTTATTTTGCTACTTCTTATGGAAGAGATGAAGCAGCGTTGACAAGAAACAGTAAGGGCCAATTTACGAATGCCCTGAGAGTAACGATTCAAAAAATGCATACATTGATTCACCAATATGAGCCAAGCCATATTTTCGTCGCTTGGGATGTTAAACGCGAGGATACAAAACGTAAAGATACATACGCTTTATATAAGCAAACAAGAGCAGAGCTGCCTGATCCGCTGATTCAGCAGTACGAAACGTTAAAGCAATTTTTTGATACAGTAGGCATTTATCAAATGTCATTGTCTTCTTATGAAGCAGATGATTTAATTGGAGCACTTGCAAGCAAGTGGAGTAAGGAAAAGCAAAGTCCAGGGTACATCTATAGCAACGACCGAGACTTGCTTCAGCTCCTAGATCAACATATTTCGCAAATTATTGCTAAAAAGCAGGTTGGCGATCTTGTTTATGGCTTTAAGCACTTTCAAGAAGAATATAATATTCATCCTCGTCAATGGGTGGACGTAAAAGCATTGCTTGGTGACAAATCTGATAATATTCCGGGCGTTCCAGGTGTAGGAGAAAAAGCCGCACTGCCTCTTATTCAACAATATGGCTCTATCCATGAAATTTATGCACAAATTGAACAATTAGATCCAGCTTTTAATCGTTACAAAAAAAAGCTAGCAGAAGGAAAAGAACTAGGTATGCTTAGCCGTGAACTCGCTGAGATTATTATAGACATTCAAGAAATCAGTATGTTAAATTGGGAAGAATTAACATTTATGTATGATTATGAACGATGGAATAAAGAAATTCAAAGTCTAGAACTAAACATTAGGATTCGCTCCTGATTTTTAGTACAATACAATTTATGAACATGAGAAAGGAGTAACAAGCGTGCAACCAATTCATAAAGAAACAGTTCAAAAAAAAATACAAACATTTTTAAATAAAGACGTATATGTACACCTTGAAACGACAAACGGTGCATATGCTTCACACGTAAATGAAAAAGTAATGACAGTTGGGGCTTTTATTCGCAATGGTAAAGTCACTATTTCAAACGGAAAGATAACTGGAGAAGGTCCTTATCGTGTAGGTCTTCAAATTGATTTAGGATGGATTTATGCAGAGGGATTAACAGATTGGGAAATTGATGAAGAAGGCAGACTTCTTTTAGCAGGGCATGACTTTGAAGGTCGTTTAGCAGTTGCCCTTCAATTAAGTGAACATCCGTTTTCATAACAGAAAAGAGAGGAGAATAGAACATGGAAGAAAGATTATTAATTGTATTTCCGCATCCTGACGATGAAGCATATGGAGCAGCAGGAATGATCACGCAAGCTAGACAAAAAGGAACGCCCGTTACATATGCTTGTGTTACGCTAGGTGAAATGGGACGAAACATGGGTAGACCGCTGTTTGCTAACCGTGAAACTCTACCTCAAATCCGAAAAAAAGAACTTTTAGATTTAGCAAACGTTTTAGACATTCAAGACTTGCGTATGCTAGGGCTTCGTGATAAAACGCTAGAATTTCTTGATATTGATGTTTTTGCAGATAAAATTGAAGAAATTATTAACGATGTAAAGCCGACTCACATTTTAACGCATTACCCTGGCTTTGCAGTACACCCTGATCACAATGCCACGGGAGCAGCTACGATCCAAGCGGTAAAACGTATGCCAAAAGAAAAGCGTCCGGTTGTTTGGTGTCATGCGTTTTCAAAAGATCGTATTGAACATATTGGAGAACCAGATGTTATTTTTGATGTAACAGCGATGAAAGATAAAAAAATTGAAGCGTTAAAAGCCCATCGTTCTCAAACAGAAGGAATGATGAACGCAATTGACTTCGATCGCTTATCTGACTATCCGCAAATGGAACGTCTATTAACAAGAGAAGAATTCTGGACATATAACTGGGAGTAACAGATGAAAAAACAGCGAATTTTATTTATTGGAGCAGGACGAATGGCTGAAGCCGTAGCGGCTGGCTTGGTTACGAGCAGCGCTGATAGTATTGAGGCAGTGGTGATGTCAAACAACGGAGATATCGGTCGGTTACAGCGAGTTGAAAAAACGTACGGCGTACAAACGACGCAAAATTGGCGCCAGGAAGTTGACAATTCGGACGTTATTATTTTAGCGATGCCTCCCGAGGCGCATCCTTCCGTTCTCAAGGAACTTTCGACTCATTTAAATCAGCAATTTGTTGTAACGTTAGCTGCAGGAATTGGTCCGAGTTATTTAGAAAACCACCTTCCTCAGGAAACGCCTGTCGCTTGGATTATGCCAAATACAGCTGCTATGATTGGGCAATCGATGTCCCTGTATACACTTGGAACTTCTGCAACAAAAGAGCATAAAGAAGTGCTTCAAATGATTTTAAAAGGAATTGGTGAAGCGCATGAGTGTTCAGAAAAAGAAGTACATGAGCTAACGGCTGTAACTGGCAGTGCACCTGCGTTTTTATATTATTTTGCAGAATCGTTAATTGATGCAACGACTGCTTACGGTGTGGACGAAAAAACAGCCAAAGATTTAGTTATTCAAATGATGTATGGCTCTGTACAAATGCTGCATGAAACCAAAGATCCTGCGTCTTTAAGAGAGCAAGTAACAACTCCAGGCGGCGCTACTGCCGAAGGATTAAAAGTGATGAAAGAACAAGACTTTTTCTTAACAATGAAGCAGGCAATTGAAGCAACGAATAAAAAAGCAATGGGTGGAAGCTAAAAAAGCTCATACAACCATATGTTAGATAAAAAATCCGAACTATAGTTCAGCATTCTTTCATTAGAATGTTGAATCAGTTCGGATTTTTTTATGAATAGACTTTCTTAACATAAAAATATGCCTCTTTGGAATCGTTTTTTCTCTATGTGCCGAGCTTTTTTAGTCATCGACAAATCGCTTTTTTGTATCAGAAGTTGGGAGCATGCAGTGCTGCTGTTTGCCAAACCACTTATATCGGTTGCGAGCGATCCAGTTGTATACGATATCTCGAATAGGCGCAGGAATGATAATAAGTGCATATAAAAATTTAACGGGTCCATCTAAGCGCTTGGCGATTTTTAAAGCAGCCGTTGATTTTATATATCTTTGTTTTCCATGGATATATACAATGCTGTCTAATTGCTCAGGAAGTAAGCCGTGAGAGGCGAGCTGCTGCTTTCCGAAATCTGATTGAAGAGAGGCGAAAGAAAACAAAGCTTGTTCATCATGTTTAATAATAAATTGAACACTGCTGTTACATAAATTACATATGCCGTCAAAAAGAATCAAATGTTTCATTGGACAATTTCGCTCCTATTCCATAAAAAAAGTATAATTACTTGTCATTTTTGAAAAATAAAGGTACGTTTAAAAGATGTGAAAGTGATCCAAATGCAAAGGTAATTCGATTATATAATAAGGACTCATAAGAGTTAAAGGAGAAGGGTATGAAAGAGCAAAACGACGTTGTCTTATACAATAGAATAAAAGAACAAGACAAAAAAGCCCTTGAACTGCTGTATGACAAGTACGAGCGAATTCTTTATTCGTTTGTATACCGGTTAACAAATAGCTCTGATATTGCTGAAGAAGCTGTTCAAGAAGTATTTATTAAGCTGTGGAGAGGAAAGGGAGTTTACAGCGATGAAAAAGGGAAGTTTTCATCATGGCTGTTTACGATTACAAGAAACACCGCGATTGATATGGTGAGAAAAAGAAAAAACGATCCTATTTTCTCAGAAGAAATTTTTGATTTTATTGAAGATGATCATCCTCAGATTGACGAGCACCTTCAGTGGAAAGAAGAACAGCAGAGAGTACGGCACGCTGTATCAAAATTGTCTGAAGACCAAAAAAAGATTATTCAATCCGTTTATTTTAAGGGATTAACGCAGCAAAAAGTAGCAGAAGAGCAGCAAATCCCATTAGGAACAGTAAAGGGTAGGGTGCGATTAGCGTTGCGGAAATTAAAAACATATTTAGGTACCGATGCAGAAGGGAGAGCTGATTCATGAGTATGTGCGATAAACTAATTGATTACTATAATGATCAGTTGACTTCCCATGAGAAAAAAGAGTTTGAAATGCACTTAAAAAACTGTCAAAGCTGTCAGGATGAACTAAAAGAACTGGAGGAAGTTCTTGGAGATCTAACGTATTTGACACCAGAGCAATCTCCTCCTCCAGAAATGAAACAGCGAATACTTGCAAATGTATTCGAAGAAGATCAAGGTGAGACAAAGAGAGAATCAATAGCTTTAAAAAATGAAAAACAATATGCTGCGTCTAAGAAATCAAATAAAAAATCCGTCATTATTGGATTAGCTGCGGCACTTATTTTATCCCTTGTAGGAAACAGCTACTTTCTGTTGAAAGATGGAGACAAAGGCAAACAAGAACCAAATGTTTCGGTTGCTCCTCAAAATGAACCTCTTACATCTGAGAAAACGATGAAGCTGCAGGCAGAGCCGAATGTTTCTGGTGAAGCAACAGCATCTCTGACGAAAAAAGGTGGAAATTTAAATGTGGTCATTCAAGCGAATAACTTGAAAAATGTAAAAGGGAATGAAGTCTATCAGGTATGGCTCATAAAAGGTGATAAGCCTCACCCGGCAGGTGCTTTTGTAACAGATAAAAATGGAAATGGGACAGTGGTCTATACGATGAGCCAAAAAGAACAGAGTGAAAAGTGGGATGTTATGGCCATTACTTTAGAACCGAACGCGAATAATAAGACGCCAAAAGGAAACGTTGTGTTAAGTTCAGCGCTCTAACAAAAACCCTTCTGCTAGCAGAAGGGTTTTTGTTACGTGCAGTTAATCATCTTCAAACTGTATAGCAATGGTTTGATCATTTTCTATCTTATTCAGTCGAATTTCCAATAAACCATTTTTGTACTTAGCGCGAACTGGTTCGTCCGTGTAGTGAAAAGGAAGTTTGACCGTGCGAGAAAATACGCCTGTATGGCGTTCGTTCAGCTTTAGCTTTTGTTTAGATGCTTCATAAGCGTAAGGAACGTTCCCTTCAACTGTTAATATATTTGCGTCCAACTTAATTTGAATGTCGTTAGTGGAATGTAGTCCAGGAACTTCAACGACGATAATGCCTTCTTTATCGGTTTCATATAAATCGACGTTTGGAAATCGCTTTGGCAAGATGTGATTTAAATCGCTCCAAAAGTGATTTCCAAGCATATCTTCTACCTTATGCTGAATTGAACCCCAATCAATCTCTTCATATTTTTTACTCAAAGGAACCCCTCCTTATATTCACGTAAATTCCTTCTATATATATGAAAAAAAGAAAATTCAATGCCTGCTTACAAAGAATGAGAAAAATGCGTAAATAAGTGAAAAAATGTGAGGAAAAAAAGAGATTTTGAGTGAAAAAGAAGGATTATGTAGAATAAAAAAAGTATAATTACGTATAGAGCTTTCTATTATTCTAAATGAAAGCAAGTATGTGAAGGGGGAAGTTGAGATGAGAGAAAAGCGTACATCCAGTGGTTTTCTATTAAAACAACGTGCTTTCTTAAAATTATATATGATTACAATGACGGAGCAAGAGCGTCTGTATGGCCTTCGGTTATTAGATGTGTTGAGAGATGAATTTCGACCTTTTGGATTCAAACCTAATCATTCTGAGGTATACAAAGCTCTTCATGACTTGATTGAAGACGGTGTCCTCAAACAGGTGAAGCGTAAAAAAGAAGGAATGAAGCTTCAAGAAGTGGTTTATTATACATTTACAAATGAGGGAGAAGAGAAAGCTAAATTATATAAAAAACAATTAAAAGTAGAGCTGGAGCGGTGTGAAGCTATGATTCAAAAAGCTATTCGTGACAACTTCGGGTCCAAATGAACGTGTCTTTAGTTAGAAAAGACACGTTTTTTCTATAGCTGATTTTGTCGTCTTATGTCGGAATAAAAGTTATAAAATGGGTACAAAGTAGTGTAAAAGATGGATATATAGTTATATTATGGATAAAATACACACTTTTAACATATATGGATGAATTCGATTTTAAAGATTATGCACTATTCATAAATAGTGTACGAATTGATATGATACAAAGTGTATATAAATCTATTTAATACGTTATTTGCCATATTTTAAGAACTTATAAACCGTTATCAGACCATCATTCAAGCATTTTGGTTTTAGCAACTCTGACGAATTTGACTAGATTTGTATCGAGAAGATATTATTTGTTTACTATGAAAGGAATGGATTTTATGAAGTCTACAGGAATTGTAAGAAAAGTAGATGAATTGGGTCGCGTAGTAATTCCTATTGAATTGCGCCGTATTTTAAATATCAACACAGGTGATCCAGTAGAAATATATGTTGATGAAGATATTATTATTTTACAAAAGTATAGCCCGTATGGTGCTTGCTTAGTAACTGGGGAAATTACGCGTGAAAACTTAACCTTTGGTAATGGAAACGTTGTGTTAAGTAAAAAAGGTGCGGAACAGCTTTTACAAGAGTTAGAGCGTACCTTAAATAAATAAGAAGTTTTAGGTCTTAGTATAAGGAAGAATATCCATCCATCTTTAAACCAAAAAAGAACGTTCTTTTGAGAACGTTCTTTTTTGGTTTAAGCCGTTCGAGAAGATTTATCCTCCTCTAGCAGCTGTTTTTTTTGTATTTTTATCAAACGATACGCAAGTCCTGTTGCTCCTGCAGCGAGCCCAGCAATTAGTCCAACCCAATAGCCAAACGCCTGCAAATCGGTGTATTTTGCTAACACAATGCCTAAAGGTAGACCAATTACCCAATAAGATACCAAGGACATTAAAAAGGTTACATTTACGTCCTTATATCCTCGCAGCGCACCTTGAATAGGAGCTTGAAGAGCATCAGAAAGCTGAAAGAAAATTGCATAAATCAAAAAGTGAGAAGTTAATGCCAGTACCTCTGCATCTTTTGTATATAAAGATGCTACGGATTCTCGAAGAGTAAATAAAAGACCTGCGCAAACAAAAGCCATGCCAACAGCAATTGTTATACCAATTCTGCTATAGCTTCGTGCATCTTGATTCCGTTTAGCACCCGCTTCAAATCCTACAACGATTGTTAAAGCCATCGAAATACTCAGTGGAATCATATAGAGAAATGAGGCAAAATTAATAGCTGCTTGGTGAGAAGCGATTGTAATGGTATTATATGAGCTCATAAACAGCGTGACAGCTGAAAAAATACTTGTTTCGAAAAATACGGAAAAACCGATAGGTAAACCAATTTTTAATATTTCTTTCCAGGCAGAAAATGAGATACGGTGAAATTTTTTAAATAAACCGAAGCTAGAAAAAGGCTCTTTTTTATGAATAATTAAAATCGATATGACAAGTATGCACCAATATGTGATGGCCGTTGCATAACCAGAGCCTACGCCACCCAAGTGAGGGAAGCCCAGCTTACCGAAGATTAATACATAGTTTAAAGCCACATTAATCGGAAGCCCTAAAATGGTGACCAGCATAGACGTACGAGTTTGCCCTAAAGCATCAATAAAGTTTCGTAAAACCGTATAAATAAAAAGCGGAATAATACCAAAAGATAAAGCGATTAAATACTGTTTGGCAATGCGCATCACGTTTGCTTCTAAATTCATTCCTTTTAAGATAGGACTAACAACAAAAAAGCCGATTAAAATGATAACAGCGGCCATTAAAATGGAGACATAAAGCCCTTGAATGACTGAGAACGGAACTTTTTTCTTTTGATTAGCTCCCACCAGCTGTGCAACAATTGGTGTAATAGACATTAAAATTCCGCTTAGCCCTGTAAAAACAGGCACCCATAAGCTCGAACCAATTGCTACCCCTGCCAAGTCATCTGCACTAACTCTTCCTGACATCATCGTATCAAAGAAAGTCATTGAAAACATTCCAAACTGGGTGACCAATATCGGAAATAAAATAAAAACGAACTGCTTAACTTTTTGAGACGTTGAAAACGTTTGTTGCATTAAAAAACCCCCAATTTGAAAACATTTACACCAAAAAGCATTATATCACGCAAAGGCTTGTTTTTGCTAAGAGTTCTGACAATAAATTCAAAGAATGTATCCATAAAGAACACACTTTGAAAGGAAGTAAAAGGTAAAGTAGTATATGATTTTAATTTTGAGACGCGGTGGGATATGATAGAAAGTATAGTAGTTATCATTTAACGTGGAGGGATACGTGTGGATTTACAGTTGCAAAGTAAAAATGTACTCATTACCGGTGGATCAAAAGGGATTGGGAAAGCTATAGCTGCTTTGTTTATTCAAGAAGGAGCAAACGTTGGAATTGCTGCAAGAGGAGAGGAAGCATTACAGCATGCACAGTCAGAATTAGAAAACGTACGTACATATACAGCAGATCTAACAAACGAAGCGGATAGAGTTGCGTTAATTAAGAAATTCATTAACGACTTTGGGAGTATTGATATTTTAATTAATAACGCTGGAGGAAGTAATGGAAGCACGGCAATGGAAACAGATTTATCTCTTTTTCAGGAAGCAATGGAGCTAAACTACTTTTCAGCTGTCCACTTGAGCAAGCTAGCAGCAGCTCGTATGACAAAAGATGCGGCAATCGTTAATGTTACGTCTATTTTTGGGAGAGAAAGTGGAGGGAAAGTTACGTACAATAATGCAAAAGCAGCGCTTATCAGCTTTACAAAGTCATTTGCAGATGAAATGATTTCTAAAGGAATTCGTGTAAACGGTGTTGCTCCGGGAAGCATTTTGCACGAGACGGGTAATTGGAAAAAGAGAATGGAGGAAAATCCGGAAAAGATCAAGCAGTTTGTTGAAAATGAAATACCAGCGGGCCGCTTTGGAGAGCCAGAAGAAGTGGCAAACGCCGTTGTTTTTTTAGCATCTTCTCAAGCTTCATGGATAGTAGGTGCGACGTTAAACGTAGATGGTGGACAGTCAAAAATGAACTTTTAAAAAAAGTGCAGGAATTTCCTGCACTTTTTCATTATCCAATATCTTTTTGCATACGAGGAATCTGAAAATCTTCATTAATTGCGTCCGCTGTAAGCTGACCTGATAATGTCACCATTGGCACGCCGCCTCCAGGGTGTGTAGAGCCTCCTACAAAATAAAGGTTAGAAAGAAGCTGACTTCTTGCCGGAATTTTAAACCCTCCATTTTTCTTACGGTCAGTTGCTACGCCATAAATGGACCCGCCGTTAGCGCCGTAAAGCTCTTGGATATCGTTAGGAGTAAACGTATATTCAAACTCAATGCTGGAACGTAAGTCTTCTAATCCCATTGCCTCAAGCTTTTTTAGTACGACATCACGGTAGCGGTCTTTTAATGCAGCCCAGTCGTCGCCTTCTTTTAAAGGAGGTACATGAGTAAGAACGAACAGGTTTTCTTTTCCTTCAGGAGCTTGCGTAGGATCTGATTTAGATGATACGCCAATGTAAATTGTCGGATCCATCGCTATTTTCCCTTTGTTAAAGATTGTATCAAACTCTTCTTTCTGATCCTTTGAGAAGAAGAAATTGTGATGTTGAAGCTGCTTGTACTGTTTGTTAACCCCTAATAAAAGAACAAGGCCAGAAACAGTAGGTTCAAATTTTGCAAGCTGCTGAGTTTGCTTAGCTGCTTGCGCATGATTTTTTAACAAATAGCGGTAAGTTGGAATGGCTTCTAGATTAGATACCACAACATCTGCTGATAGGCTTTCACCGTTTTCTAGTGTAATTCCAGTTGCCTTTGCTCCGCTTGTTGTGATTTCTTTTACTGGCGTATTTAGATGCACAGTGACGCCAAGTTCTTGAAGGAGCTTATCCATCGCTTCAGCAATTTTGTACATTCCGCCTTTTACGTAATAAATACCTAATCCTAGCTGAACGTGAGCAAGCTGCGTTAATACAGCCGGTGCATGATAAGGAGAAGAACCGATGTACATAATTAAAAAATTAAACAATTGACGCAAATGTTTGTTTGAAAAATATTTGCGTGTAGTAGCATCCATAGATCTCATTGGATCCATTTGAAGCAGTTCTTTTACCGTGTGCATCGTTCGTAAATCGTGCAGTCCAGATAAACTTTTTTTATAAAAACTTTTTAAGTTCGATTCATACATTTTATTTGCATAAGATAAATAGTCAAAAAAACCTTCAATGTCTTCTGGAGCAAGTTCTTGAAGCTGCTGAAGCATGCGAGGAAGGTCACTGGTCAAATCAATTTGTGTTCCATCTTGAAAAAAAGTTCTCCACTGAGGCTCAATTCGTTCTATTGTCAAGTAGTCGTGGATATTGCGGCCTGCACTGTCAAACAGCTGCTCTAGCACCCACGGCATTGTTAAAATAGAAGGTCCCGTATCGAAAGAAAACCCTTTGCCGCTGCGAATATTTAACTTACCGCCAATTCGCTCGCTTTTTTCAACGACTGTTACATCATATCCATCAGCTGACAGACGAATAGCAGCTGACAGACCACCTAAACCTGCGCCTACAACAATTACTTTCTTTTTCATCTTTTTCCTCCTTATAAAACAAAAGCGAGTTGTCAACAATGTGTATAAAATGACTTCACGCAAAATAAAAATAGGTCTACAACTTTTTATTTTGTCCAGTTCGCTAATTTTCATACGTGAAGGAAAGGAGAAAGAGATGTCTTTTTTACTGGTTGCTCTTGTCTTGACAGGTACGCTTGTCATCACTATCCCTACATTTAAACGTGTAAAAATAGTAAGAAACGATATGTCATGTTTGTCCATTATTATTCCAGCTAGAAATGAAGAAAAAAACCTTACCTTTTTATTGCAGTCACTCCAGTTACAGAACGCTGACTTTGAAGTGATTGTTGTAGATGACAACTCAACAGATCATACTGAGCGGGTAGCCAAAGCATTTGGCGTGAAAGTAGTGCACCCGGGGACACTTCCAGCTGGATGGTTAGGAAAGTCATGGGCATGCTGGAATGGAGCAAGAGAAGCAAAAGGCTCGGTGCTTTTGTTTTTAGATGCTGATCTTACAGTAGAGAAAGACGGAATTGAAAAAGTATTTTTCTACTATCAACAGCAAGGGGGGGTGCTGTCGGTTCATCCTTATCATCTTGTTAAGAGGCCTTATGAAATGTTTTCTGCTTTATTTCACTATGTTACGTTTGCATCGATTGGCGCTTTTCACCCCTTTAAAAATTGGAAAAGCCCTTCCGTCGGTTTCGGGCAGTGCTTACTTTGCAGCGCAGCCTCCTACTTTCAAAGCGGAGGCCACGAAGGGATAAAAAAAGAAGTGGTTGAAAATATGGCACTGGTTGAGAAAATGAGCAAACAAGGTGAATTTATTACGTGTATGAGTGGACAAGGAGCTCTTTCCATGCGCATGTATCCAGATGGTATGAAAAGCCTGATAAGAGGGTGGAGTAAAAGCTTTGCTTCAGGTGCGGGGAAAACGGAAGCCATTTATTTATTTCTAGTAAGTTTATGGCTTACTAGCATGATTAATTATGTTCTTTTTTTACCTACTCTATGGAATCAACATGCAGGCTTGGCAATTAGCAGTTATGTTTGCTATGTCAGTCTCTTATTTAATAGCTTAAGAAAAATAGGTTCGTTTACTTTTTTTTCTTTGTGCTTATTTCCTATTCACGTGCTGTTTTTTCTGGGCCTATTCGTATGGTCTTTCATCCAAACAGCGGTGAGAAAGCAAGTTAAATGGAAAGAACGCAGCATATCTATAGAAGAAGAAAAAAAGAAGAAAGTGATAAAATGACAGGCGCTCAGCTCTTAATTAATATCATGGCATGGTTTGTGATTCACATGTTCATCGCCTACAGGTGCACAAAAATTTCTGCCTTTTATTTAAAAAAAGACCTTGCGCTGTTTAAGGTTCAAAGCTGGGAAACAGTTGGAATATATAAAAAATTCGGGGTACACCGATGGAAAACGTGGCTTCCTGATGCAGGAAAGCTATTTCAACGAGGATTTTATAAAAAGAAATGGGAGAGCAGAACGAAGGAATATGCACAGCTTTTTTTAATTGAAACAAATCGAGCAGAGTTAACTCACTGGATCAGCATACTTCCTTCTATTCTTTTTTTTATATGGAACTCTCCTTCTATAGGTGTTTGGATGGTTATTTATGCGATTGTTGCAAACGTACCGTTTATTTTGGTTCAACGATATAATCGAATACGGATTCATCAAGTCGTTTTAAAACTCAAACGAAATTAATTAACGTGCCTTTGGCTCCGAGTAGGGGCCTCGGCTTTTATTTTTTTCTCCTTATTCGAAGACAATAACTTCTTGGATAAAAGGAAAAAAGAAGCAAAGGCGATATAAATACTAAAGAAGACTAAAAACCCCCATAAACCTGCTATGGCATCATCAAATTCCATATTGCCCCGGGTAGTAATTCCTTGCTGAATTTCAATGGCAAAAACTAAGACAAGCATAACGGTAAGGGTATAGATAAAGGAAATAGCTGTAATACTAAATTTCCATTTTGACAATAATTTAAAGATCATATAAACGCTTAAGAACGTGAGCAGTCCAATAATGCCAATAATCCAGAAGTGAAGTTCTTTATCTGAAAGAGAAAATCCTAGTAAATAAAAAATATAAATTAATCCGTCGTGCAATACATTAATAATATTTGTAATGAAAACAATACATTCTTTCATTTTTTCTCCTTTATAAAAATGTAAGACGTTTAAGCTTCTAGGTATACAAGCATGCATAGCCTGTACTCGTTCCAATTTTATATAAAAAATGCACTTTCTAGATCAGACGTTAAAGAGATCTGAAATTTCAAATAATATTTATAATTTATATTATAAACAAAAAGGTAAAAAAATAAAAATTTTCGATGCAAACTGACACATTTTTTTCATATTTAAAGAAAGAAATGACTCAAAATATGTGGTTTACTGTAGAAAGAAAAGAAAATAAGAGGTATTGATATAACAAATATTCACAAGTGCTTTTATGCATTCTCTTGTAAAGTAGAAGGAAAACTAAGGCAAGTGTTAAATTTATATGTATAGTGGACAAAATAAAAAATAAATATAAAATAGTGAAACCTAAAGAGAAGCTGTCCGTATTAAATAGTGAGAAGAAAAAAGTGCAGGATACATTTGTGTTTGAAAGCCGATAGAGCTGGGAATAAGAAAGTAGTTATTTTCTCACGTTTGGTGAAAATTATACGTAGCGGTGTTGACAATTTTTTTTAAAGAGTTAAAATGTGAAAGAACAGATTAGCTCTCTTACATTTTTTGTAAGAGAGATTTCTTTTTACATTTACTATAAAAATAAAAGTGAGCTTAAATTTCAATAGAGACAGAGGTGGGAATATGAAACAGCTCATGACAAACGGTAAAAATATTTTTTCGAAACAGCTGCCGTTATTTCTAATTGCAGTTTTGTTGTTTTGGATTAAAACGTATACCGTTTATCGTATCGAATTTAACTTAGGGCTAGACAATTTTATGCAAAAGTTCTTACTTTTCATAAACCCAATTGGTTCGGCAATTTTCTTTTTTGCCATTGCATTACTATTTAAAGGGCGCGGAAAAGTACGAGCACTGCTTGGAATGAATTTTTTACTTTCATTCATCCTGTACGCAAATGTAGTGTACTATCGCTTCTTTAATGATTTTATTACTGTTCCTGTATTGACTCAGTCAAACAACTTTGGTCAATTAGGCGGCAGTGCCATGGCTTTAATCAGCCCAACTGATATTTTATACTTCACAGATTTCTTTATTCTTTTAGTTTTAGTACTATGGAAAAAAGTTGACTTACCAGCAACAATTAGTCGACGTACTGTGACAGGTGTATTTTTATCAGGGATTTTATTCTTAAGTGCCAACATTGCACTAGCGGAAATGGATCGTCCTCAACTATTAACGAGAACATTTGACCGCAACTATTTAGTAAAATATTTAGGAACGTATAACTATACGATCTATGACATCATCCAGAGCTCGAAATCTTCAGCACAGCGCGCGCTAGCAGATAGCAGTGATGTGGCTGAGGTAGAGAACTATGCAAAAGCAACGTATGCTGAGCCGAACAAAGAATATTTCGGTCAAGCAAAAGGCAAAAACGTTATCTATATTTCATTAGAATCACTTCAGTCATTTATGATTGGTTATAAGTTAAATGGTGAAGAAGTAACGCCATTCTTAAATTCACTATTAAAAGATCAGAACACAATGTATTTCGATAACTTCTTCCATCAAACAGGGCAAGGTAAAACGTCAGATGCTGAATTCATGATGGAGAACTCATTATTCGGCTTACCTCAGGGTTCTGTATTTACAACAAAAGCAAATAACACCTATCAGTCGCTATCTGGTATTCTAGATCAGCAAGGCTATACAACATCTGTGTTCCACGGAAATGGAAAATCGTTCTGGAACCGTGATGAGATGTATAAATCAATGGGTGTAGAAAAATTCTTTGATTCAGCTTATTACAATATGTCAGACGAAGATACGCTGAACTATGGTTTAAAAGATAAACCATTCTTTAAAGAATCAATGCCGTACCTAAAAGGCTTAAAGCAGCCATTTAGCGCGAAGTTCATTACGTTATCAAACCACTTCCCTTATCCATTAGATAAGGAAGACCAAACGATTGGACCTCATAATACGGGAGATAAGTCAGTTGACCAATACTTCCAAACGGCTCGTTATTTAGATGAATCAATCAAGCAATTCTTTGAGGACTTACAGGCCTCTGGTTTAGCAGACAATACGATGGTTGTGATGTACGGTGACCACTATGGTATTTCTGAAAACCATAAGCGTGCAATGGGCAAAGTAATGGGTAAAAACATCAATGATTTTGAACAAGCTCAACTGCAGCGCGTACCATTATTTATTACTTCACCAGGCCTTAAAGGCGGCGTAAATCATACGTATGGTGGAGATGTAGATGTTCGTCCAACAGTGATGCATTTATTAGGTCTTGATACAAAAGACTATATTGACTTTGGTACAGACTTATTATCAAAAGAACATCAGCAAGTTGTACCTTTCCGTAACGGTGATTTTGTTACACCGAAGGTAACAAAAGTTGATCAGAAAGTGTATGACAACGCAACGGGCAAGCAGCTTTCAGATAAGGAAGCGAAACAGTATGATAAGTATGATGAACTAGTTAAGAAAAAGCTAGAACTATCAGATAAACTTGTTTACGGAGACTTACTCCGCTTTCATACACCAGAAGGGTTCAAACCAATTGAACGTTCGAAGTATGATTACAACAAGCGCGAAGATCAATAAAAAACAGGCAGCTATAAAAGCTGCCTGTTTTTTTGTTTTGTGAAACTTTTAAGGGATTTATCCGTATATAAATTATAACAGTAATCGTTTTAAGAGATGGGAAGACAATGGTATAATATGTATACGTTTAAAAGTTCGGTCACATTTAAGATAGGAGTGAAAGCGATGAAAGTCGTTCGAATCATAAAAAAGATTCTTGCCATTTGGGTAACAGGAGCAGTAGCCGTTCCGGTCAGCTATTTTGGATTCAGTACCACGATGATTCAATCCGTTGGCATTAGTATAGGAGTAATGGTCGTGATGAGCCTGTTTTTTATTATGAGCAGTGCTCGACGTCATTATCAAAATCCATATAGAGAAGAAATTGCATACGTGCGTCATCAAGTAAAAGAGGCAAGAAAGCAATTAAGAACCATTGGAAGCTATCGTTTTAAAATTCGGTCTGTTCATATGTGGACAGAACTTTCTAAACTATACAAAGTAGGCAAAAGCATCATTGAAATGGTAGAAAAAGAGCCCGCACGATATAAAGATGTTCAGCCCTTTTTTACGAACTACTTACAATCAACGGTTACCGTCATTGAAAGGTATATGTTTTTATTATCAAAACCAACGAAAAGCATAGAAGTAAAAGAAAGTCTTCATGAAGCGGAAGACATGCTGCGCGGGTTATCAGGGAAGTATGAGCATTTATTAACAAATGCTCTTTCACAAGATAAGCTGACATTAGATGTAGAGCTTAAAGTGCTAAAGCAAGCATTTGAAGAAGAGCAGCCGTATATACCGACAGCTACTAATCGCACAAAGTAATGTAAATGCAAAGGATGGGATTTTATGATGAAAGAATATGATCAAAATAAATCGTTAGATGCGCTGCTTGATGATCCTTTTGCTTCGCCTACCCCGCAGTTACAACCGGATACTCGCGCTGCAAAAAGAAACACATACGATGATTTGACACCGGAATATCAGGAAAAAGCACAGAAAATCGCAAATCAAATTGATTATAAAAATCAGCAGGCTATCTTACAGTACGGGGTAGCAGCTCAGTCAGAACTATCTCAGTTTTCTCAATCTGTACTACAGCATGTTCAAACGAAAGATACGGGACCAGTAGGAGACGTTATAGGAGATTTGATGAGTAAGATTCGCCAAGTAAATCCCGATGACTTTTCTTCAAAGAAAAAAGGAGTCATCGGTCGATTGTTTTCAGGAGTCTCTAGGCCTATTCAAAATTTATTAACAAAATATCAAAGCATTAATGTTGAAATTGATAAAATTGCAGATAAGTTAGAGCGCTCAAAACAAATGCTGTATCGAGACATTACAATGTTAGATAGCTTATATGATAAAAATAAACAGTTTTATGAGGCGCTTAACGTTTACATTGCAGCGGCAGAATACAAGTTAGTGGCGCTGCAGAATGAAACGCTGCCCCAGCTGCAGCAAACAGCCTCTCAAAAAAATGACTACTTAATGGCTCAGGAGGTCAATGATTTAAATCAATTTATCAATAGGCTAGAAAAACGAGTGCACGATTTAAAGCTGAGCCGTCAAATTGCCATTCAAAGTGCACCGCAGATTCGATTAATTCAAGAAGTCAATCAGACCCTTGTGGAAAAAATTCAAAGCTCTATTTTAACAGCTATTCCACTTTGGAAAAATCAAGTAGTCATCGCAACCACTTTATTACGCCAAAAGAAAGCAATGGAAGCCCAAAAACAAGTATCTAAGACAACAAACGACTTGCTTACTAAAAATTCAGAGCTGCTCAAGCAGAATACAATTGAAGTAGCTCGTGAAAACGAGGCGGGGATTGTCGATATCGAAACATTGAAAAAAACGCAGTCCGACTTGATTACTACGTTAGAAGAAGTACTAAAGATACAAGAAGAAGGGCGTACGAAGCGTACCGAGGCAGAATCAGAGCTGTATCAAATGGAAAAAGATTTAAAAACCAAATTATTAGATTTAAAATAAAAAAAGTCGGTTTACACTTTGTAAACCGACTTTTTTTAGATCTATCTACGCATTTTGAAGCGTTCTCGCCATTTCCAAAAACGGAGTTAAATCCCTTTCGGATTTAGGAGCAAAGATCGTTAATCGGAAAGTAGGGTGTTGATTTTGCTTTCGAACAAGAAAGCCGTATGCATTACTTTTATCATCGGACGCTTTGTACGCAGCTTCTATCTCTAAGCTAGAGTGAATGAGGTGCGTGTCAAGGGAAGCCACTTCCGAAAAGCCAGCTCTTAAAATTTCTTTTGTTTCTTTCTTCAGCTCCTCTACACTTTTATTTGAGGGAAACACTTCAATCCGCATCCACAAAGCATCATTTTTTTTATTGTAAATGACATCTTTTCGGGGCTCTTCTTCTGTAAACTCGTATCCTTCTAGTACGTAAAGCGTATAGTTTTGATTACTGCTTCTTTTAAGATAACCTACATCTGTTCTGCTGCTTCCTTTGTAAGGATAGGTGAAGTTTTGCTGTGGCAAGCGTTCTCTTGGAATTTCTTTTTGTGTGTTGATAAGCTCTTCGCGAAAAGCAGTTGAACAGCCACTCATCAAACATATAAAACAAACAAGAAATATCTTTTTTTTCATAGCTGGCTTCCTTATCTATTTTCATTCATGCGTTTTTACTGAGTTAACAATTGAAATTAACTTTTTTTCATCATCGGAATTTTTAGCCGTAACCATCGTGATTTTTAAAGCAGGGTGCCCCTTTGTTTCTCTTAATACATATAGTTTTGCCGTTTCTTTTTTACTCCCAGACATAGATGCAAACACAACGGGTTGAATAAATGGGGATGTAGAAGAAATTTTTAACGATTTTCCAAACTGGTCATCAAACAATTCTTTTGAACGATCTAGATATGGTGTGCTTGTACTTTCTTTCCCGGAAAGGACTTCAATTCGCATCCACGTATAGGGAGTCTTGGTTGAAAAAAGAATATCTTTTCCATCTTCTTCTTTTTGAAGCGTATATTCACCGGGCAATGAAAGAGAATATCCTTGTTCGCTTACGGTGAGCTGCTGATGTTTCTCGTTGCTTTCACTGATTGCTTTAACAGAAGGCAGTATAACCATGGTTCCGCTTATCATTAACAGAAGCGCTAAATAAAATTTTCGCATGTATATATCTCCTATTCAAAACGCTAGACAGCGTGTAATTACTATATAAAAATGTTTTCGCCATGTTAGAACCCGTAGGTTTATTTTTGACTTTTTGGTAAAGCTAAAAACACAATCAATTAGTAATGGAGAGAAGACTATGAAAAACCGTAAATCAACTTCTGCAGCTAATCGCCGTCAACAGCGCGTGTGTTTGGGTGATGAACGATTATTTGCAGTTGGTATTAAAGCGTTTATTGACAATACGCATGAATCACACCTAGACAAAAAAGGAGGTCATTGAGTGAAATGGTGCTTGTCAATTATTATTATTGTTTCCATTAATTTCTACGGTATTCAGGTGGATGCTGCAAAGAAGAGCAGATTTTATTATGAAAGAAAAGGAGATATCGTGTGGGAAGTTCCCATGAAAGATGAGAAGTTAATTGCGCTTACATTTGATGATGGACCAGATCCTAAATATACGCCGACTATTTTAAATTTATTGCAAAAATACGGTGCCAAAGCAACTTTTTTTGTAGTCGGCGATCGAATAACGTCATTTCCCAAGCTTGCTCAAAGAGAAGTTCGTGAAGGTCATGAACTTGCTAATCATACATATAGCCATTTGAAAGTAAGGGGCCAGGAAGTAGAGAGAATTGAACAAGAAATTGAAAAAGCGGATGAACGTATACAAGCTATTACAGGAATAAAACCTTACCTGTTTCGTCCACCTACTGGTTATTATGACGATCGGGTAGTAAAAGCTGCTAAAAATCAGCAGTATACGATTATTCTTTGGTCTTGGCATCAAGATACATTTGATTGGAGAAATCCAGGCGTCGGTAAAATTGTAAGTCAAGTGCTTAACCATGCCAGGTCAGGAGATATTGTATTGTTTCATGATACGGGAGGAGATCGAACTCAAACCATTGAAGCATTAAAACAAATTTTACCGAAGTTAAAGGAAGAGGGGTATAAATTTGTAACGGTCTCAGAACTTTTAAAACATCATCCCAATTATAAATCTCTTTATTTGATGCAACAGCAAAAACAGCACTCCGTTCAATAAGCGGGTGCTGTTTTTCTAGTAAAAGCTTTAGCCAATCTTTTAACTGGTTTTTCCTTCTCTTTCGTCCCCATCAGACGTATTTTTTTGGAAAAATGCTTTTACTTTATCTCGTTTTTTCTTCGAAATAAGAATATATAATGTATCACCTGCAAAAATTTGTGTATTTCCTCTAGGTGTAAGTAATTTATCATCTCGAATAACAGCAGTCACTAAAATATCTTCAGGGAGGTGAAGTTCTTCAAGCGATTTTCCAGATATATCTGCATGTTCCACGAGCTTCAACTCAATCATTTCATTTTTGGTTTTGCCCATTGAAACAAGCTCGAGACTGTGAGGAACCGTCTCTTTTTCACCTTGAGAAAGGTTTAGAAATTTGGCTAAAGGAGCGATTGTTGCTCCTTGAAGAAGAGCGGAAGTTAAGACCACAAAGAAAACGACGTTAAAAATGAGCGTGCTGTTCTCCAAACCTGCCATCATAGGGTAAGTAGCCAATACAATTGGAACAGCTCCTTTTAAACCGGCCCAAGAAATAAACAGTTTTTCTTTGGATGAGTATTTAGCAAACATCATCGAAATAAATACGCCGAGCGGACGAGCGACAAACATAAGTAAAAGAGATAACAGTATACTCTGCCAAATGATATCTAGCAGTTGATTAGGAAAGACAAGAAGGCCGAGTAAAATAAACATTAAAATTTGCATCATCCATGCAAAACCTTCGTTAAAGCGAACAATTGT
This sequence comes from Priestia sp. TGN 0903, assembly GCF_050846855.1. NCBI lineage: Bacteria > Bacillati > Bacillota > Bacilli > Caryophanales > Bacillaceae > Priestia > Priestia sp. TGN 0903. The sequence goes on along the minus strand of NZ_JBOZGL010000001.1, from coordinate 690,176 downwards.
GTGACGATAAGTTAGATCTGCATTTCCTACTACCACTGCCATTACGTATACAGCAAGTAGACCGCTTGCCTCTACAAATGTGGAAATTCCATAGGTTAAGGCGGCCAATGACAATGTAAGCACAGGGTAAAGCCCAGAAGAATCCAAATTAATTCGATTAATAATCCAAACGGATGCTTTTCCAAGTACTAAACCAAGTACCAGCCCGATTCCCATTTGCCAAAAGAAATTAAAGATTAATGAGAGGATAGGAGAGTCTGGATGTTGAATTAATTCAATAATAGAAACGGTTAAGAAAATGGCCATCGGATCGTTGGAACCAGATTCTGCTTCTAGCGTGGAGTTTAGTTTTTGGCGGATGTTCTGTGTCCCTAGCACAGAGAACACGGCTGCAGCATCTGTAGAGCCAACGATTGCCCCAAATAAAAAGCCTTCAAGCCAAGTAACACCTAAAATATATTTGGCAAGCACACCCGTTAAAACTGTCGTAATGAGGACTCCGAAAGTAGCTAATGAAACGGAAGGGCGAACAACGCGTTTAACATCTTTCCATTTGGTCTGCACGCCTCCATCAAAAAGAATAATGATAAGCGCTAATATTCCGAATCCTTGTGTTAAAAGAGCATTGTCAAAGTAGATGTAGTGGCTAACAACCATTCCTACAATAATAAAGAGTACAAGCGAAGGGACCCCAAGGCGAGTAGAGAACTTTGCAGTAAGTACCCCTATGACAAGGAGAATGGATAATAAGAGAATTGAATGGTCTACCGTAAAATCCAAAAAATACACCTCTTTTGTTCAAAATTTTTATGTAAGCAATAAGTGAGGTTCCTCTATAATAATTGTAGCATAATGGATTTAAAACCTTGAGAAATCTGCTTATCAAAAAAAGAGATGCATAAACATCTCTTTTTTGGTCATGTATGAATAACAGGGATAGATTCTTATTTAACATCTTGCTCGTGATAAAGATGAGGAGCTTTAAATGTTGCTTTCTTTTTAACGGAAGAACCTTGTTGGTCTGGACGGGAACGATCGTAAATAGCTGTTCCAACAATCTCAGCCACATCTTGAAGTTTTTCTTTGCTTATTTTATCAAGGGTATCTTCAGGCGTATGATACCAAGGTTCAGACGGACTGTGAATAAATAGAGCAGCCGGTATTCCTGCCTCTGCAAAAGGAACGTGATCACTGCGGCCGCCAGCTTGGAATGGCGTAGGTGATCCATTTAATCTGGTACTTGAAGCTTGAGCTAATTCTGTGACAAGATTTGGTGTTCCATCAGCTGTATTCATCACCAAATCTCCCGCATCTCGACTTCCTACCATGTCTAAATTAAACATTCCAACAATACGATTTTTCTCATTTTCAGATAGCTCACTAACATAATGCTCGGATCCTAGTAAGCCTACTTCTTCAGCTCCGAATGTAACAAATCGCAGTTCTGTATCGGTAGGAAGAGTTTTAAATACGCGAGCTAATTCAAGCACCATTGCTGTTCCAGAAGCATCGTCATTTGCCCCAGGTGCTCCGGCCACAGAATCATGATGAGCACCTACTACAATAATATCATTTGTTCCTTTTTTCTTAAAAGTAGAAGGTTTAGCAGCGGTTACATTATAAGATGTTCGCTCACTTACGACAGCTCCTTCAATTTTTACTGTACCTGAAGGCTTTTCGCCTTTTTGAATAGAAGTAAGAATCTTTTCACCTTCTTCTTTGGTAACAGCAAGAGACGGAATGTAGTTATCATTAGCGCCGCCAAGCGTTCCGTTTAGCTCACCGTCTGTATTATTAAAAATAATGACGGCTGCAGCCCCTTTTTCAGCAGCATTTAATACTTTTTCACCAAAAGTAATAGTGCCTCGCTGAACTAATACAATTTTACCTGTCACATCTTTGTTTGCTAAATTATCTTTTGTACCCAGCCCTCCATCGACAATTTCAGCTGTGACATTTCCATTGGTGCTATAAGTAAAAGTTGTTGGAGAGTAGCCGGTACCGTTTACGCTTAGTGAAAAACTAGCTGCTGGTGTGTAACCGGTAAAGGTAAAAGGTTCCACTTCGCTCTCATAGCCTAGTTTAGACAAACGCTTTTGAACAAATGTAGCAGCTTCGCGTTCAGCTTCAGTTCCTGCCACACGAGGTTTTTTTGAGAGATACGCAATGTCTTGATAAATTTTCTCAGCATTGATTTTTTTTAATACTTTTTGTTCAGAACTTTGATGGTGAGAAGCATTTGCAGAAGTAGAAGCTTGTACACTTGTAAAAGATAAAGTCAAACTTGTGGCTACAGCCAAAGAAATCACGGTTTTTTTCATTAAAATCCCCCTAAATTTATCGATGTAGTTGGTACTATTCGAATTTACAATATTAAGAAAATACAAAAAAGAGTATTATTACCTAAATGTTCCAGGATATTCCGTATCTAAATTCCTATTTTAATAGAGAAAATAATTCAAATAAAATGAAAATGCGGAAACAAATAAAGAGGATAAAAGAAACTGTGTCAAAAGTAATAAGAAAAGGTATTAGATAAGAATAAAAAAATAAGGTAAACTAGTTTAAAAGTAAGAAGAATATTCAGAACTTAATTGATGAAACATAGAGAGTATTCACATAAAAAACAAAGGCTGGTGGGAAATATTGATAAAAAATAGGGAGGGTGTACGAAAAGCAGCGGCGGTAACGGGTCTTCTGCTTTTAGGGGTGTACACCGTCTTTCAAACAATGGCATTTTTTAAAGGAGCATATGCTCTTAGCAGTTTGATAAAAGATAGTTTACTAGTGGGCATAACGGCTGGCACGTTTTATTTACTTCATAAGCGTTCGGTTTATACCCAGGTGTCTGATGAACAGTATCAGCTTGCTACATTAATAAACTCAATGCCAGATTTTATTTGTTTTAAAGATGGAGCTGGCAAATGGGTGGCGGTGAACGATTTTGGAAGAGAACTTTATCATTTAAAGGGTATTGATTACAGGGGTAAAACCGATGCAGAGCTTGGGGAGCTTGTGCCTTTCTTTCAAGCGGCTTTCTTACACTGTATTTCATCGGATGAAGAAGCTTGGAGAAAAAAGGAAAAGGTACGCATGGAAGAAGCATTTGAAATACCAAACGGCGAGGTCAAAACATTTGACGTCATTAAAGTACCTGTGTTTTTTGATGATGGCTCAAGAAAAGCTCTTATTACGATTGGACGAGATATCACTCAGCAAAAGCTTGCAGAAGCGCTTCTGATAAAAAAGGAAAAGCTTTCTGTAGTAGGCGAATTAGCTGCTGGAATTGCCCATGAAATTAGAAATCCGCTTACGAGTATTAAAGGGTTTGTTCAGCTCATGAAAGAAACAGACCGATCCGCGGTAGGGTATGCTAATATCATGCTTGATGAGCTGGAACGAATTAATGGTATTGTTAGTGAAATGCTCCTGTTGTCAAAACCTGAAAGTGAACATTTTCGCGTGTTTTCTCTTACAGAAGCGGTTAAGTATGTAATGAGTCTAACTTCCCATGAAGCTTTATTGAAAAATATTGACTTCTTATACGATGAACAAACAAATAACGCTAGTGTATATGGAAATAAAAATCACCTTATCCAAGTATTACTTAATGTTTTTAAAAACGCAATTGAAGCCATGGATAAGCCTGGAAATATTTATATCACAATCAAAACAGCGCAGGATGACCATATTTTTATAGAAGTTAGAGATGAAGGAGTAGGAATTTCTAAAGACCGTCTAGAACATATAGGAGAACCGTTTTTTACTTTAAAAGAAAAAGGAATGGGGCTTGGATTAACAATCAGCTCTAAAATTATTCATGATCATCACGGTACCCTGCAGATTGAGAGTGAACAGAAAAAAGGGACGATTGTTAAAATCCGACTGCCTCTGTATGTCGAAGATACGGCGGTTTTTGCAAGCAAATGAAATGTTGTAAACGAAAAGTAATGAAAACGTCATCCATTTCTTATTGCTAAACGCAGCTGTACATGATGTAATAAAAGAAACGAACATGTCAGGAAGGTAGCAAAATGAGACGTGCAGATCAAAAAATTATATTACCGTATACACCGGAAAATTTAAGAATGCTATTGCTTCAAGTATGTGACGGAGAAAATCCGTTTTCCCATCAAGACCTTGCGTATTGGTGTGATAAATATACTCTCCATTATTATGAGTATGAAGCGGATGAAACGCAGTGGATGAATGATATGCAGCAGACAGATAATAGGCAAGATCTAGCTAAATCCTATGCCATTGCTAAAGATATTGGCTGGCAGTGGTACTTTTATATGGCTAGAGGAACGACGCTATCTGATATTCAATATGTCGAGCTTCACGAACTAGAATTACCCAGACATTTGTTTGTAAAATGGCTAAATGAATTATATGAAATGTAATCCTATATATGAATTGTAGTACATCCGGTCTGATGAAAGAAAGGCCATCTCTGGTAACGGAGCAAAAGACCACTGAAGTACATACAAGCGTAAAATAGAAAGCTAAGGAAAATCCTTAGCTTTTTTGTTTTGTCAAAATTATTCAAAAAAACTGTCTTTAGGAAAAAACATAAAACCTAGTTGACTTATTGGTATTGTTGTATTATAAGTAATAGAGACATAAATTATGGAAAAATTACAGGGGGAACATCTATGAATAACTTATTAGTCATTCTAAACATCCTTATTATGCTGGCACTGCTTGCGGGGCTGTTTATGATGCAGAAAAAACATGTATCATTTTCAAAGCGTGTGTTCACGGCGCTTGGCCTAGGGATTATTTTTGGTTTTGCTCTTCAGTGGGTGTATGGTCTGACTCATGAAGTAACGATAGCGACCGCCGATTGGTTTAGCATTGTAGGAAGCGGATATGTGAAGTTTCTTCAAATGATTGTCATGCCGCTTGTATTTGTATCGATTGTAGCGGCATTCACTCGTTTGAAATTGACGAGCAATATTGGAAAGATTAGTAGTTTAATTATTGGGATTTTGCTTGTCACAACAGCGATAGCAGCTGCAATTGGTATTTTTACAACAACGAGCTTTAATTTAGAATCTGTCCAAATCACAAAAGGGGAAGCGGAACTTCAGCGCGGAGAGGACTTGGAAAACAATTTATCTAGTTTAGAAGCAAAAACAATTCCGCAGCAAGTAGTAGAATTATTACCTGCTAACCCGTTTCTTGATTTAACAGGCGCACGATCAACTTCCACGATTGGCGTTGTCATCTTTGCCGCATTTGTTGGAATTGCGTATTTAGGCGTGAAGCGTAAAAAAGCTGAGGAAGCGGCGTTATTTTCAAAAATTATTGATACGCTTTATGCAATTGTCATGCGTGTAGTGACGCTAATTCTTCGTTTAACTCCTTATGGGGTACTTGCAATTATGACCAAAACAGTAGCAACGAGTGATATTGATGCAATTGTTAAACTTGGAAAATTTGTTGTAGCATCATATGTCGCATTGGCAGCTATGTTTATCGTTCACTTAGTTATTCTAACAATCATCGGTGTAAATCCGATCACATATGTTAAGAAAGTATTTCCTGTATTGGCGTTTGCCTTTACTTCTCGTACGAGTGCTGGAGCATTGCCTTTGAATGTTAACACACAAACAAGACAGTTAGGGGTTCCAGAAGGAATTGCGAATTTTGCAGGTTCATTTGGTCTTACAATCGGTCAAAACGGATGCGCTGGAATATATCCAGCTATGTTAGCCGTTATGATTGCACCAACGGTAGGTATTGATCCTTTAACGCCTTCATTTATTTTCACGTTGATTGCCATTGTAGCAATTAGTTCGTTTGGCGTAGCAGGGGTTGGCGGAGGAGCGACATTTGCGGCTTTACTTGTATTATCCTCTATGAATTTGCCCGTAGCGCTAGCAGGCTTATTAATTTCAGTAGAACCACTGATTGATATGGGACGTACGGCACTTAATGTAAGTGGAAGCATGACAGCCGGAGTCGTAACTAGTAAACTAACAAAAGAGTTAGATACAAACGTATACAACGATCAAACCATCTCACCTGAAACAGCAGAAGTGTAAAAGAGATACGGTATCCATAGTTAACATTGTTAACTATGGATTTTTTTCTTTATCCGCATAAAATAGGAAAAAATACTTATGATAACGCTTTCAAAAAAGGTTATAGTGAAAAATGTGTACGTACTTTATTTTACGGGAGGGTTTTAATTGAAACGTAGTTGGACTAAATATGCAATGGTACTGACGGCTTTACTCTTACTAGTAAGCTCTTTTTTTAGCCCGTTTATGCAATCGTTTGCATCTGCAGCGGATACCACAAAACTCACGATTCACTATCAGCCTGCTTCAAACGATACAAAAGAATGGGGATTATGGGTTTTTCCTGAAGGAGGAGAAGGGAAGCCTTACGCATTTACAGGGGAAGATCAATTTGGAAAAGTAGCGGAAGTTGAACTACCCGGTACTTATGACAAAGTAGGTTTTATTGTACGAACAGAGTCGTGGGAAAAAGATGGAGGAGACCGCTTCGTTTCAGTGGAGAACGGTGAAGGAGAAGTATGGGTAAAAAGTGGAGATGAACATACATATACGTCTCCTCCTGACGGTGAATATCGAGATTTACCGGAATTTGATAAAGTAAACGTTACCTTAAACTATCATCGGTACGATGGAGATTATAGCGGGTGGAACATTTGGACATGGCCAGGTGATGAAAAAGAAGGCAAGCAAATCGAATTTACGGAAGACACGAATTTTGGGAAGAAAGCAACTTACACAATTAACAGTGGAAGTGGTAATTTATTTGACAAAATTGGTTTTATTGTACGCCATTCTACTAGTGACAGCGATTGGGAAAATAAAGACGGAGGAAACCGCTTTATTACCAAGGTTGGTAAAGATGGGAATGTAGAAGTATGGATTGTTCAAGGGCAAAATCGAATTTATTACGATAGAGCTGGAGTAGATCTCACTCGGAAAATCATGAAGGCGACGATGGATACGTTTAATCAAATCACCTTAGAAACAAACGTACCGTTTGACTCTTCTAAGAGTTTAGGAGACATTGAAATTGACGGAGCTCAAATTGAGAAAGTGACACCTTATAAAGAGGGAGGAGACGCTGTTACTACTAAAATTAAAATCATAACAAAACGGCCTTTGGACGTTACACAAACGTATAGAGTTAAGCAAAAAGGATACGGATCAGCTGATGTAGTCAATGGAAATGTCGTGCGTACGAAAGAATTTGACGAAAAGTATGCATATAGCGGAAACGATTTAGGAAACACATATTCTAAGAAACAAACAAATTTTCGCGTATGGGCTCCAACTGCAAGTGAAGCCAAGCTAGTGACTTATTCGTCATGGAACTCGAAAGCTTTAAAAGAAATTTCTATGACTAAAAGTGAAAAAGGAACGTGGAAAGCGGAGTTAAAAGGAAATCAAGATGAACTAATTTATACGTACAAAGTAAAAATTGGGAACGTCTGGAATGAAGCGGTTGATCCATATGTACGAGCAACAACGGTCAATGGAGATCGCGGAGTCGTCGTAGATTTGGCTAAAACAAATCCGAAAAAGTGGAGTACAAATAAGCCGAAATTTAAAAATCCAGAAGATGCCATTATCTATGAACTGCACGTACGAGATTTATCGTCTCAAAAAGAGAGCGGTATCAAAAACAAAGGAAAATATTTAGGCGTAGCGGAGTGGAATACGAAAGGACCAAATGGAGTAAAAACAGGACTCAGTCATATTAAAGATTTAGGTGTAACGCACGTCCAGTTCCTGCCTATTTACGATTATCGTACGGTGGATGAAACGAAATTAAACGAGCCGCAGTTTAACTGGGGATATGATCCGAAAAATTATAACGTCCCAGAAGGCTCCTATTCAACAAACCCATATAATCCTAAGACTAGAATTATTGAGCTCAAACAAATGATTCAAACGCTTCATGACAAGCAGCTTCGCATGGTAATGGACGTTGTTTATAATCACGTGTATGCAGTGAGTGAGCATAGTTTTGATAAACTAGTTCCAGGCTACTACTTCCGTTATAAAGAAGATGGAACTCTATCCAACGGAACAGGTGTTGGAAACGACACGGCGTCTGAACGGAAAATGGTTCGGAAGTTTATCGTAGATTCTGTTGCGTATTGGGCAAAAGAGTACCACATTGACGGGTTTCGGTTTGATTTAATGGGGATTCACGATACAAAGACAATGAATGAAGTGAGAAAGAAGTTAGATGAACTTGATCCTTCCATTATCGTCTTAGGAGAGGGCTGGGATCTAGGAACCGAGCTTGACGCTAAGCTCAAAGCTAACCAGAAAAACGCTCAGGATATGAAGCGCATCGCTCACTTTAATGACAGTATGCGGGATGGTCTTAAAGGCAGCGTATTTTTTGATTATGACAACGGATTTGTGAATGGAAAGCAAGGACAAGAAAAGCTCATACAGCAAAGTATAGCAGCTGGAATTGATTATGATCGTTCAACTGCCACGTATGAAGATCCAGATCAAGTTGTTACGTATGTAGAAGCGCACGATAACCATACGTTATGGGATAAGCTTCAGCTGACGAACCCTGCTGACACCGAGCAAACGAAAAAGCAAATGCACAAGCTTGCTTCTTCTATTATTTTAACATCTCAAGGAATGAACTTTATACATGCAGGTCAAGAGTTTATGAGAACAAAAGGCGGAGACCATAACAGCTATCAGTCACCCGATTCTGTCAATCAGCTAGATTGGAAGCGCCGAGCAGCTTTCAGACAAGAAGTAAATTACATGAAGGGACTTATTGCGCTTCGAAAGCAATATTCGTCATTTAGAATGACGAGTGCACAGGCTATTCATCAAAATTTACGCTTTGTTGATGCACCAGCAAACGTAGTAGGTTATACGTTAAATGCTAAAGCTAATAAAGATAAAGCAAACGAAATAATGGTGATTCATAATGCAAATAAACAAGCTCAAACGGTTCATTTGCCTTCTAACAGAACGTGGAGATTACTTGTTGACGGCGAGCGGGCCGGAACAAAAACGCTCCGTACGGTGAAAGGAAATACAATAAACGTTTCGCCTCTTTCGACATTTGTACTAGTAAGATAAGTTTTAGATAGCTAGAATGCATGTAGAAAAATTCAGAATATTGTATGCAAAATTGTTGATTTTACTAGATAACATGGTAAAATATTTATTGTTAGCGTTTTCAAAATTCGTGGGGAGGTATGTATTTGATGCAAAATCTTGGAGCGAAAAAAGTTGAAATGAGTCCGAAAGTAGTGGAGTTTTTAAAAGGAGTTAAACAGCTATACATTAATGGCGAATGGGTAGACTCTGTTTCAGGAAAAACGTTTGAAACAGTAAATCCAGCAACGGGTGAAAAGTTGGCAGATGTAGCTGAAGCAAATCCAGAGGATATTGATCGCGCCGTCAGAGCGGCTAGAGAAGCCTTTGATCATGGACCTTGGACAAAGATGTCAGCAGCTGAAAGAAGTCGACTTATTTATAAATTAGCTGATTTAATGGAAACACATCAATTGGAACTTGCGCAGCTTGAAACGCTTGATAACGGAAAACCAATTCGTGAAACATCAAATGCAGACATTCCATTAGCCATCGAACATTTCCGCTACTTTGCAGGGTGGTCAACTAAAATGGTTGGACAAACTATTCCTGTGCAAGGAGCGTATTTTAACTATACGAGATATGAACCAGTAGGAGTTGTTGGCCAAATTATTCCGTGGAACTTCCCGCTTTTAATGGCCGCTTGGAAGCTCGGAGCCGCTTTGGCAACTGGATGTACAATTGTGCTCAAGCCAGCCGAGCAAACGCCTCTTTCTGCACTTTACTTAGCTCGACTAGCCGATGAAGCAGGATTCCCAAAAGGCGTGCTAAACATTGTGCCAGGCTACGGGAAAACAGCAGGTGAACCGCTCGTTCATCATGATCTTGTCGATAAAATTGCTTTTACAGGATCTACTGCTGTCGGAAAAGCAATTATGAAACAAGCTAGCGACTCTTTAAAGCGTGTGACGTTAGAGCTTGGAGGAAAATCACCAAACATTATCCTCCCGGATGCAGACTTAACAAAAGCTGTTCCTGGTGCGCTTTCAGGTATTATGTTTAACCAGGGACAAGTATGTTGTGCTGGAAGTCGTCTGTATGTCCAAAAAAGCTTATATGATAATGTCGTAGCTGATTTAGTTTCTCAAACGAAATCTATTAAACAAGGAAATGGATTAGCTGATGAGACAACAATGGGTCCGCTTGTATCTGCGCAGCAGCAAAAACGAGTGAAAACCTATATTGATAAAGGAATTGAAGAAGGAGCGGAAGTACTCGCAGGAGGAAACATACCGTTTGATCAAGGCTATTTCGTAGAACCGACTATCTTTGCAGATGTCGATCATTCGATGACGATTGCTCGTGAAGAAATCTTTGGTCCGGTTGTAGCTGCTATGCCGTTTGACGATCTTGATGATTTGATTGCCAAAGCAAATGATACAGCATATGGTCTAGCAGCAGGCGTTTGGACACAGGATTTAAAGAAAGCACACTATATTGCTCATGGTATTAAAGCGGGTACAGTTTGGGTGAACTGTTACAACGTATTTGATGCAGCAAGCCCGTTTGGAGGTTATAAGCAGTCGGGAATTGGTCGTGAAATGGGAAGCTATGCGCTTGATAATTACACTGAAGTGAAAAGCGTATGGATCAATATGGAATAATAAGTAAGATTTTTTGTGAAAATCAATAGCATATCTTTGTGTGAAAAAGAGTAGTCTTTAGTGGACTACTCTTTTATTTGTTTAAGTCCCGCATTTTTAGAAAAGGAGTGATAACATTGCCGGTTATACAGGGCCCCTCGTCGTATAAGCTTACCGGTCACCTGCAAAAGTTTAGAGAGAACCCATTGGGTTTTTTGGAAAACTTGACTCAGTATGGAGAAATTGCAACATTTAGAGTTGCGCACAAACGCTTTTATGTAACGAGAGACCCTCAACTTATTAAAGATGTAGTCATTACAAACAGCAAGGCGTTTCAAAAAATTAAACTAACGCATATGTTTAAAACGCTGCTGGGTGAAGAAATGTTATGGACAGATGAAGCATTATACATGAGCCCCATTCAACCCTCACAACTTAAACAACATCTAACTTATAATAAGGAAGCAATCGCAAAAATAATTGAAAAGCATACGGAAACGTGGGAAGAAGGGCAGCTTCGAACGATAGTAAAAGACATAAGACAGATAGTCGTAGCTGTACTCCTTCAACTTGTATTTGGCATTTCGATTGAGGATAAAGACAAAATTCACTATGTTCAAGCACTTATGAGAAAAAAAGAAAAGTTAGGAAAAATTTATATTCGTCTACCCTTGCACCAGCCTGACTCAGATGAGCAGCTAGAACAACTCCTTTTTGAACGCGTTCAAATGCGTGTTCAAAACAAAACCGAAGGAAATGACTTACTGCAGTGTGTATTAAATTCTCACGGGGAAGACATCGATGAAAGAGAAATATACGAACAGCTAAATTCTATATTCCTTTCGATGTATGAAATGATTACGCACGTATGCAGCTGGTCTATTCATTTACTGTCTCAAAATATTAGGGAGCACCTTCAGCTGCATAAAGAAATTCAAGCCTATGCTAGCGGTGAATCACTTTCAACCAAAAATTTGACCTATATGCGCAAAATAATTGCTGAAAGCATGAGGCTGTATCCGCCTCTTTGGCTATTTGGGCGTCAAGCACGTGAAGATATACAAATAGATGGTTACAGCATTAAAAAAGGGGAGATTATGTTAATTAGCCCTTATATGATGCATCGCCATGAAGATTACTTTTTAGAGCCCAGTGAATTTTTACCTGACCGTTTTGAAAAAGGAGGGTCCATTGATGTCCCAAGCTATATGTATATGCCGCTTGGGATTGAGCATCAAGCGGAAAGAGGCATGGACTATATCACTGAAATAGTAACTATTTTTCTGTCAGAAATGACAAAGCGCTTTTTATTTCAACTGACTAAGCCCGAGCCTATTGCTCCGATGGCGGGCGTTATGCTGAATATGAAAGAAGAACTGGATGTGAATGTTCACAAAGTTCACACGCAGTCTTGAATGAACGGGAATCCTTTCCCTCTTTATATCAGGCTGTCAATTTATTGACACATCCTGCATTGAGATTTATCATAGGATAATATTTGATAGAGATTACTGAAGGATTTTTAGAGGGGACTATGGATAAAACAATTAAACAGTTAGTGTCGCTAGTTGAAACATCATTACTAACGCAAGTTAAGATTCAAAGTGAAAGTGACTATGATCCAGTTGAAGTTACGAACAAAACAAAAGAGTGGGTACTTATTGGTAAAGGAAACTATGCCGGTGTGTTTACGCACGAGAATTATCCTGAATTTGTCGTAAAAGTATACGGAAGAGACGTTTATGGTGTAAAAAAAGAAGCGCAAGTGTATAGAAAGCTGGGCGTTCACCCAGCTTATTCTCAACTTTTTCATGAGGGAAAGACGTACTTGATTTTAAAAAGACTTACAGGTGTTACTTTGTATGATGCTGTACAGCGGGGAATAAAGATTCCAGAACAAGTCATAAAAGATGTGAACAAAGCTTTGGACTATGCAAGAAGCCAGGGGTTAAACCCGTATGATGTGCATGGCAAAAATGTCATGATGAAAGATGGAAGAGGATATGTGGTGGATATTTCTGACTTTTATAAGGAGGGTATTGATAAAAAATGGACAGACCTTGTAAAAGCTTATTACACCTTTTATCCGTTTATTGATAAATACCATATCCGCTTGCCGTATCCGCTTTTAAACGTTATCAGAAAAGCATATCGTCTATATCGTAGAATCAAATCAAAAAGGAGTTTCCGCTAAAGGGAACTCCTTTTTAAGATGAAATACAGCGCAGTACGTGCTGCTGTTCAAAAGTTGGTTTTAATTTGAATAGAATGGTTTGTAGTATTTCAGATTGATAGACAAATTTTAGCGTATGTTTAAGGGAAAGAGGATGTAAGAAAGAACGTATTCTTTTTTCAGCATAACGTATCACCTGTTCTTCATAAAATAAAGTACGTGCGGAGATTTTAGCGTGAATATCTTTTGTTAGTTCGATTGTAAACTGGATAATCATTAAATCAGTGTCTTTACAGTATTTTTCTAGTAGCATAATATCACCTCCATTTTGTCAACTCATTTACATAATCTTAATATAAAATTTACAAATGTCAATAAAACACGGAAAAATAAATGGTAAGACTGCTCTTTTTATATGTTGAATAAACAACAACGTTACAGAGGTGAGTAAAGTTGAATATTAACGTCGGGTTTGCAATTTTAGCTGATATTGATAATAAGATGACGGCTGCTATTTATGTGGAAAATCAAATTGTAGCGATTATAGCTGGACCTTCAGATATTCTGTATGAAAAGTTGAAAAAAGTGTTTTTATAATAGAGAAAAGATGTAATTGTAAATATGATTCATAAAAAGCTTAAAAATTCTATGAAATAGTCGAAATAAAAGATGAGGATAAAATACACAAAAAGAAAGAACAGGAAGTTAAGGATAGGAGAATTACATATGGATAAAACATCTTTTATTGGACTGATTTTAGGAATAGCCTCTCTTATTGTAGGCATGTTTTTCAAAGGGGTTAATCCATCTGTGTTAGGAAATCCGGCTGCTATTTTAATTATTATTGTCGGAACCGTCGGAGCAGTAGTGATTGCATTTCCTTCAAATGAAATCAAAAGAGTCCCAAAACTGTTTGGTGTCCTGTTTAAAGAACAAAAAATGCTGCAGCCCGTTGATTTAGTATCCATGTTTTCAGAATGGGGACAAGTTGTTCGAAAAGAAGGGTTACTATCACTTGAAGCCCAAATTATTGATGTAGATGACCCTTTCTTAAAAAATGGTTTGAATTTAGCTATTGATGGTCAAAGTGCGGATTATATACGAGACGTGTTGTCTGAAGAAATTGATGCTATGGAAGAGAGACATCAAACGGGTGCAAGTATTTTCGCTTTAGCAGGTACATATGCTCCAACTCTGGGTGTACTTGGAGCTGTTATAGGGTTAATTGCTGCGCTTGGGAACATGGAAGATACGGATACGCTAGGACATGCGATCAGCGCGGCGTTTGTTGCTACGCTTCTTGGTATTTTTACTGGGTATGTACTATGGCATCCGTTTGCAAATAAACTGAAGCGTAAATCGAAACATGAAGTAAAGGTAAAGTATATGATGATCGAAGGAGTGCTTTCACTTCTAGAAGGAGAAACACCGAAAGTAATTGAGCAAAAGCTGGCTTCCTATTTGCCAACAGCGGAACGTAAAAAGCTTCTTCAAGAAAGCGAAGTGGGCACAAATGAGTAGACGCAGAAAACGAAAGCATGAAGAGGACCATGTTGACGAAAGCTGGCTGCTTCCTTACTCAGATTTGCTTACACTTTTACTTGCTTTATTCATTGTATTGTTTGCAATGAGCTCAGTGGATGCGCAAAAATTTAAGAACCTTTCCCGCGCATTTAATGAAGCGTTCGTTGGAGGAACGGGCGTGATGGAATTTCAATCTCTGCAGGAATCTGAAGAAGCGGTTCAGCCTTCAAATACTCCTGCAGCTAAAAGTACGGAAAAAACAAATGAAGTAGAGACAGCTTCCAATCAGTCTCCTGCTTCTTCACAATCTTTAACGAGCGAACAAAAGGAGCAAACCATTCGAGAAGCTGATCAAGAAGAGCTTCAGCAAATTCAATCTAAAATTAATGCGTATATTCAAAAGAAAAACTTAACAAATCAATTACAGACTTCGCTAACCGAGGAAGGTCTCTTAATTTCCATTCGAGACAATGTATTGTTTGATTCGGGAAGAGCACAAGTGCGGAGTGAAGATACAAAAATCGCAAATGATATTTCAGAGCTTTTGGTGATTGATCCTCCTCGTAATATTATTATTAGCGGCCACACCGATAACGTACCTATTCGCAACGCTGGTTTTGAATCCAACTGGGAGTTAAGCGTGATGAGAGCAGTTAACTTTATGAAAGTTATCTTAAAAAACGATAAGCTTAATCCAAGCATGTTCAGTGCAAAAGGATTTGGAGAGTTCAAACCGGTGACATCTAACAATACAGCAGAGGGGAAAGCGAAAAATAGAAGGGTTGAAATATTGATTACTCCTCGTACAATTAAACAGCCGTAAAAGCAGTCCTGCTTTTACGGCTGTTTTTCTATGTGTTATAAAGCTAAGAGTCTTCTCTTTTCAAAGTTTCCTCGTACTAACTTGAGGTCCATTCCATCTAAAATCAAATCAATGAGAGCGCCTTTAAAGACATCTGCTGTTTTTTTCTTATCATTGGACTGCAAATATTGCACGCGATACCACTTGCCTTCAACTTGAAAGTACATAAAACGTCCGTGCGTAAAGTCAATCCAAAACTTGGTAGGTTGTCCATTGAGATTTTTATAAACATATCCCCAGCTTCGTCCTTGGTGAGCGTCCTTCATTTTAGGGCGAGCTGTATTAAATACTTCGTAATATACTTTATGCTTAATATCATAGAGCATCATGTGACAGTCCTCCTATTTATAGACGTGCTAGCAGGTAAAGATATATTTGTATACAACAAGTATATTAAGATGAAAAGAATCGTAGACTATTTTTTTGAGACAAGCAGGAGCGAAGGTAAATGAAAAAGACAGTTTAAATTAGCTCAATTATTCCGCTTTTTTTATACTGTAAGTAAATGAGTTAAATAAGGAGGAAAAAATGAAACGAGTAGGAATAGTAGGTGCAGGAATGACCGGCCTTACAGCTGCGGCTGAATTACAAAAAGCAGGAATAGAGGTCTTTCTTCTTGATAAGGGCAAAAGTGTAGGGGGACGAATGGCTACACGAAGAGTAGGGGATGGAAAAGCAGATCACGGAGCTCAATTTTTTACAGTGAGATCCGATGAATTTCAGCAAGCCGTAAATAAATGGATAGCTGATAGAAAGGTTAAAAAGTGGTTTGGTGAGCATCACCCTCGTTATCAAAGTATAAATGGCATGAATGCATTAGCTAAATATTTAGCAAAAGATCTACGCGTATACTTGAATCGAAAAGTTCAAACCATTGACTTTCAAAACGGAAGGTACCAGCTGTATACAGAAGAAAATGAGATTTTTGAAGCGACTGATATCATTCTTACACCTCCGTCTCCTCAGGTTATTGAGGTATTTAATAATAGTAAGCTGCAAGCGGACCAATCTATTCTTAAAACACTTAAATTTAGTCCCTGCTTGGTTGCTATCGTGGAGCTTTACACAGAGATGCTGTATAGTGATCATGGTCAAATCACAAATCCATCTAGCACAATCCAAAGAATTGTTAATCATGAGCAAAAAGGAATATCAAAGACGCCCGTTCTTAGCATATATATGAATAAAGACTGGTCAGAAAAACATTTTGATGAACATGAACGTGAGTTGCTGCCGATGATAAAAAATGAAATAAAAGAATGGATAGGTGCAAATCATATTAAAAGCATCCAGATAAAGAAATGGCGCTATGTAGAGGTTGAACAAGTTCTTCATCAGCCCTTTGCTAAAATTATGCCGTCGCTACTGGTGGCAGGAGATGCTTTTTTAAGAAGGGAAGACGAGACGAATCACTCACGGTTAGAGAGCGCATATTTGTCAGGCAAATCGGCAGCCGCTGAATTAATGGAAAAGAACATCTAGAAAAAGGAGGGACCAAGAAGTGAAAAATAATTGGATAATGAAACAAACGTGGAAAGATTTACTGTTTATTCATTGGCCTGTAGATCCGGCATTTTTGGCTTCTTTATTGCCGAGTCAGTTAGAGCCTGACACCTATAATGGTCAAGCGTGGATTGCGCTTGTGCCTTTTACAATGACAGACATTCGATTCAAAGGAACGCCCGCCGTGCCCATCTTTTCACGGCTATATGAGCTAAATGTGCGTACCTATGTTACATATAAAGGGGAAAAAGGCGTTTATTTTTTTAGTTTAGACGCAAGCAATCCACTAGGAGTATGGATTGCTCGTCAGTTTTTTCACTTGCCTTATTACCACGCTGCTATGACATTCAACAAAACTCAGAACTATATTTCTTTTCAGTCAGTTCGAACGCACAGAGACTCAAAAAAAGAGCGAGTAAAGCTTACATATAGAGGTACTTCTCCGTCCTATCGCAGTAGAAAAGGAGAATTAGCTCATTGGCTTACAGAGCGCTATTGCTTATTTACCACTCACCAAGGAAATGTCTACAGAGGAGACCTTTATCATGATCCTTGGGAGCTGCAAAAAGGAGAGTGTGAAATAAGAGATGATTCTATCACTCAGCCTTTTTTGCGTCCGGCGGACTATCATAATTTAACTGTACACTACGCAAAGAAAGTAACTGCTTATTTTTACCCGTTTAAGAAAGTATAGGCATCAAAATAAAATTAAAAAATCTTCATAGCCTTCTTCTTTAAGCTTCTCTTTTGGAATAAAGCGAAGAGCCGCAGAATTTACTTGATAGTATTCGCTGTTTTCTTCTGTTAAAAGTAAACCAAGATAGTTATCTCCTTCTTTGCTTTTTAGCGCTGTTGAATGCTGAGCCGGCACTTTTTTTATGTTTCCGTATAAGATAGGACGCTTAAAAATGGGCCAGCCTGTATGAGAAGGAAGCTGATCTGACGTTTTGAACAGTGCTTCTCCAGTTAGAAGGTCAACGTAAATTCCTTTTTTTTTGTTATTCCAATATAAATTTGTAAAAGGGGGTTCGGTTCCGTTTTCCTGCGTAACAAAATATTGCATAGGCGTTAGGAACTTTTTAAGGTAAGAGCGGTCCTTGGGCCAATGCTGCGTCAGAAAATCAGTTCGCCCCGAGCCTTCTTTGTATAATTTATAGTGAAATGCATTTTTTCGATAATAATCCTGCTGCTGTTCTTCTGCTTCGTAAAAAGAAGAAAAAGGTAAAATAGGTGTGACGATAGGGTTCTTAAAACGTCCGCTTTGGGCGAGCTTTCTTTTAGAATCGAGAGCCACTTCTTTTTGCTTTTCGTTATGATAAAAAATAATGGCTCGATACGATGGTCCGCGGTCTGAAAACTGTCCGGCGGAATCCGTAGGGTCAATTTGCTGCCAATACAGGTTAAGCAGCTCTTCAAACGTAATTTGAGAAGGATCCCATACAATTTGCACGGCCTCTACGTACGCGCTTTCCTGTTTAGCTTCAGAAGCGATTTGTTCATCTCTAGCGTAGCCCGAGCGGATACTAATGATTCCTGTAAGCGGATCAAAAGGAGCGACCATGCACCAAAAGCATCCTCCTGCAAACGTTGCATATTCTTTCATGTTACTTTCCTCTTTTCGTTGAATAAAATAAATGAAAATATATTTATATATTAAAATGTATAAACAAACAGAAAGCGCTTTATAACGAGTCTTGTAAGAAAGCACACTCTTATGGTATTATGACCACTGGATAAAAGAAAGATGGCTTATTGTTTACGCGAGTATCCTTATTTTATGTTCTTAAAAAGATGCAGTTTATTGTTTAAGTACTCATAGAAATACATACGTTGGAGCAGTAAGAGGAACAATTAAAAAATAAGGACGTTTTGCTCTTAAACGATACCACATTCCAGAATCTACATACCAGTTTAGGAGGAGCTAGTTTGAACACAACCCGTTTACCATCTATGTGGGAAATAATGATTGTGCTTGCTTTATTTTTAGCTGTTGTTATTTCGTTTGCAACTGTTTTTGATTTACCTATTCAGCTCGCTTTATTTATTTCATGGTTTATTGTTATGGCGCTAGGAGTACGACTTGGGTATACGTATAATCAGCTGCAAGGGGCCATTACAAGAGGAATATCAAACGGCTTAGAAGCTATTTTAATTTTATTAGCCGTCGGTACGTTAATTGGAACATGGATTGCCGGAGGAGTTGTTCCTTCTCTTATTTATTTTGGATTAGAGTTTATTAATCCAACATTCTTTTTACTTGCTACACTGATCATTTGCTCTATTACCTCGATTTCAACAGGAACATCTTGGGGAACGGTTGGTACAGCCGGAATCGCGATGATGGGAATCGGACAAGGCTTAGGTATGCCGCTTCCTTTAGTAGCTGGAGCCGTGATTTCAGGAGCTTATTTTGGAGACAAGCTTTCTCCTCTTTCTGATAGTACCATTTTATCTGCGTCAATGGCCCGAGTGAACGTTATCGATCACGTAAAAGCAATGTTAGTATTGGATATTCCTGCTTATCTCATTACGGCAGTATTATTTACGGTAACAGGGTTTATGTATGGGGGAAAAGATTTTGATGCTGGACGGGTAGAAGAATTAAAATCTTCGCTGTTGGATACATTTCACATCAGCGGGTGGATGCTGATTCCGGCTTTGGCTGTCATTGTCCTTTTAGCATTAAAGAAACCTTCTCTTCCAGCAATTGCGGTTGGTTCATTATTAGGAATTATATGGGCAGTTGTCTTTCAACATATGGATGTGGCGAGCGCATTTAATACGGCTTATGAAGGATTTAAAATTAATACCGACAACACATTTTTAAGTGAGCTATTAAATCGTGGCGGAATTTTAAGCATGGTCGGTTCTATTATTGTCATTATTTTTGGCCTAGGATTTGGCG
The DNA here is from genome assembly GCF_050846855.1 of Priestia sp. TGN 0903. Taxonomy (NCBI): domain Bacteria; kingdom Bacillati; phylum Bacillota; class Bacilli; order Caryophanales; family Bacillaceae; genus Priestia; species Priestia sp. TGN 0903. The sequence continues at coordinate 670,498 of NZ_JBOZGL010000001.1, read as the reverse complement.
GGTTATTAGATGAGCTCGGCGTCTTAGAAGTCCTGCTATCTAAATTTGAAAAAATTCTTGTCAATTCAGGAAACGTTACGGCTTCTACTATTTTCGTTGGATTATTAGGAAATATATTTGGTTGTGCGATGTATGTTTCATTAATTTTAACACCGAAAATTATGGAGAAAAGTTATGATAAGTTAAGAATACAGCGTCTAGTGCTTGCCCGTAACTCAGAAGTAGGGGGAACCTTAACTTCTGGAATGGTTCCGTGGACGGATAACGGTGTATTTCTAGCTACAACGCTTGGGATTTCTACATTCGCTTATCTGCCGTTTATGTGGCTCAGTTTTGTCTCTATTATTTTGGCGATTGTTTACGGATATACAGGGAAATTCATTTGGTACGTAAAAGAAGAAAAACAGCGTTCTGCTATAGCAAAATAAAAGAGTTTTAGTTGAAGAAAAATCCGAACGATGAATTGAGATTCTTAATGAAGAATCAACTTCGTTCGGATTTTTTCATTGGTATGATAAACGTAGGTTTCATGTATTTCGTTTCTTCTAGCTGTTGATCGAATTGATTTAGTTATGTCTCCAGTTCTTTTTGATCAAATCATTTCTGGGTATTCGATTTTCCAGTGAACATTTTGAAGGTAAAGCTGAACATCCGCCTTTTTTTTCTGCTGCAGAAGTTTTAGAATATGGCGGTGATGTTCATTCATTACGCGTAAAATGGCGTATAGCTCTTTTTTGTCATCGCTAAAGTACGTTTGTCTGATGAATCCGTCTTGTAAAGACACAAGCTGTTCTTTTAAGGTCACATTATCACATCGGTTCAAATATACTCGATGAAAATATGTTTGATATTTTTGATAATCCTGATAATTTTCTGATTCAATCGAAACATCGATTTTTTTAATAAGCTCATCCATCTTCGTAAAATCTTCTTCAGTTAAGTGATCAATCGACAAGGCAGCTGCCAGACCATCTAAAGCACCGACGATTTCAAACACTTCTAGTTTTTTGTGTGTGTCAATTTCCTTTACAGTAAACCCTCTGCGCGGTCTGTATTCTAATAGGTTGTCTGAAGCTAATTTAATAAGCGCTTCTCTTACAGGCGTTCGGCTGACATTCAGCTGAGAACAAATACTGGCTTCATTTATTTTGTCGTTAGGCAGCAGTGTACCTTCTTGAATTTGACTTGCTATGTAGTTATATACATGATCTTTTAATGAATGATAAATCATAGGCCCCTTGTTCATTGTTTCCCCCTAAAATAAATATCGCATCAGCCGTTCTTTCTCTTCATGTCATGGTGATGAAAGAGTATAAAAATAGCAAGAAAGAACGTACAGGTGTAAAAATAATCATATCATATCACTTCATTTAATCTTAGTTAGAATATAAAAAAATAGAATTATTGAAATATTTTTTACTATTCATTGTTGTAAAAAATCTGAAAAATGATATAATCGTAAAAAGATTTAAGAAGTGTATATTGTATACAATATACAAAATTCGTACATATCGAAGAAATAGAGCCTATTCCTGAAGAGAAGAGACTATAGAGAATATGTAAAAAAACCAAGTTTTTGGATGGGTTTACTATAAAAAGGAGGTACATAATGGGTGAGAATACAACATCTATGAATCAGTTACAAAGAAAAATGAAAAGCCGTCATTTATTTATGATTTCCCTTGGCGGTGTTATCGGTACGGGGTTGTTTCTTAATTCTGGCTATACAATTAATGCAGCAGGTCCTGGGGGAACGCTCCTTGCTTATTTAATCGGTGGATTAATTATGTATTTAGTCATGATATGTCTAGGGGAACTAAGCGTAGCAATGCCTGTGTCAGGATCATTTCAAGTATACGCTACAAAGTTTATAGGGCCGGGAACTGGTTTTGCGGTGGGCTGGCTCTACTGGCTGACTTGGGTAGTATCTGTCGGTTCGGAGTTTACAGCGTCTGGGCTGCTTATGCAAAGATGGTTTCCTGACGTTTCGGTTTGGATATGGAGCGCGCTGTTTGCTCTTTTATTATTTGGTTTAAATGCAACATCTGTACGTTTTTTCGGCGAAACAGAATTTTGGTTTTCAAGTATTAAAGTATTAACGATTATTGTATTTATTATTTTAGGCGCAGCAGCGATGTTTGGATTCATTCCCCTTAGCGGTCATGAAAAAGCGCCGATGCTTTCTCATTTTACAGGAGAGGGCGGTTTATTTCCAAATGGACTTATGCCTGTATTAATTACGATGGTTTCCGTAAGTTTTGCTTTTTCAGGAACAGAATTAATTGGTATTACGGCGGGAGAAACCGAAGATCCAGAAAAGAACATACCTCGAGCCATTAAAAATATCATTTGGCGTACATTCTTCTTCTTTATCGGCGCCATGTTTGTACTATCTGGGTTGATCTCATGGAAACAAGCAGGAGTGTTAGAAAGTCCTTTTGTGACGGTGTTTGATCAAATAGGTATTCCTTATGCAGCAGATATTATGAACTTGGTTATTTTAACAGCTTTACTATCAAACGCTAATGCAGGCTTATATGCATGCTCGAGAATGCTCTGGTCATTATCCGATCAAAAAATGGTTAGCAGCTGGTTAGGGAAAGTAACGTCTAAAGGAGTTCCATTTAATTCGTTGCTTATCAGCATGGGAGTGGCTTGTCTGTCCTTGCTGTCAAGCGTGGTTGCACCAACTACTGTTTACTTAGTATTAGTTTCTATTTCTGGATTTGCGGTGGTAGCTGTATGGATGGCTATTGCAGCTTCTCATTTTATGTTCAGAAGACGCTATATTAAAGAAGGAAATGATGTATCAAAGCTTGTTTACAAAGCTCCTTTATATCCTCTCGTTCCTATCTTAGCATTCGTTTTATGCTTTGCTGCTTGTGTAGGACTTGCTTTTGATAAGAGTCAGCGTATCGCATTATACTGCGGTATCCCATTTGTCCTTTTTTGTTATCTGTTTTATTATTTAAAAAGTAAAAAAGAAAACGGAAAAGATGACAGTCAGCCTATAGCAAAATAAAAAGCAGAAGACCTAGGTCTTCTGCTTTTTTTTGCATACAAAAACACCCTATCCATCCGTACTGGTTAAGTGTCCCGCAACAAGCGAAATTGAATTGGATAGGGTGCGTATCTATATAGTAGAGAAAGAGGCGCCATTTGTCAAACTTATTTAGCGGCGCCTTATTTAAAAATAGAAAAAAGAAAAGTTTTCACTGTTTTTTCATTTTCACTATGTATAGTAAGGGATGTAAAGAAAAGATATTCGCAGCAGCACGTCGTACAAATCCATAGAACGTAAAAGAAAGGAGGAAGTCAAATGGCTAAGCGGGATGCGTATTTTGATAACGTGAAATTTATCTTAATTGTACTGGTAGTGTTTGGCCATTTGTTAACTCCCTTCATTAATGATGAACAGTGGTTACGAACACTCTACATATTTATTTATACTTTTCATATGCCAGCGTTTATTTTAATAAGCGGATATTTTGCAAAAGGATACCGAAAGAAAGGATATATGTGGAAGATGGCGAAGAAAGTATTACTTCCTTATATTATCTTTCAACTTATCTATGCGGTATATGATTATAAACTGTATGATGAATCGTCATTTGAAGTTTCAGTATTTCAACCAGCTTGGTCACTGTGGTTTTTACTAAGTTTATTTTGTTGGAATGCGATGCTGTTCATTTTTACAAAGATCAAATATCCTTTAGCCGTCGCGGCAGTTTTAGGAATTATGATTGGCTTATGTGAACCGCTAGAAACAACGTTAAGTCTTTCTAGAACATTTGTATTCTTCCCCTTCTTCTTAGCAGGGTTTTATATGAAAAAAGAACATTTTAAAAAGTTGACGTCTGTTTCTTGTAAGAAAATAGCTGGAGGCACATTGCTCATTATTGCTCTGTGGATCCAGTACGTAGCACCGGATTTTGAGAAGGAGTGGCTATTTGGTTCAAAATCTTATGTCTCCTTAGGTGTAAATCAAGTAGAGGGAATGATCATTCGTATACTATTTTATAGCATCAGCTTAGCAATGACGGTTTCCTTTTTAGCTTTGACCCCTACACAGACGATGTCTTTTACATCTCGAGGTGCTCAAACCTTTTATGTGTATTTGCTACATGGATTTCTGATTAAATATATTCGCTTATCTTCTTTTGGAGACTGGATAGAAAATGTACAAGGATACAGCATTCTTTTGATTGGAGCTTGTGGAGTGGCGTGGCTGTTGTCGAGTAAATACGTATCTACGATTGCAAGGCCTTTAATTGAGCTTAAACCGTTACCAACGCGCAAAAGTTTAAGTTTAGGTAAGTAATGAGAAATGGAAAAGGAGTTTAATGATGTCTAAAAACAAAATAATTATGATTATCGCAGCCGTTGTCATTATTGCTGCAGTAGCTATTGGTGCCGTAGCAATGAATAAATCAAAGGTAGTTGCTACCGTTGGTGATGAAAAAATCACAAAAGATCAGCTGTATGATGCTCTTCTTGCTCAAGGAGGATCAAGCGTCCTTGATTCACTAATCGAACAAAAAGTCATTTCAAAAGAAGCAGCTAAACAAAATATTAAAGTAACCGATAAAGAAATTAATGCTGAATTAGAAAACCTTAAAAGTCAGTACGGTGGAGAAGATGCACTAAATCAAGCATTAGCATCTAGCGGTGTAAAATTGTCAGAGCTGAAAAAAGATTTAAAGACGAATATTGAAGCAAAAAAAATGGTCGAGTCGACTATTAATATTAAAGATAGTGAAATGAAATCGTACTTTAATCAAAATAAGGATTCACTAGCTACAGAAGCACAGGTAAAAGCTAGTCATATCTTAGTAGCAGACGAAAAAACAGCAAAAGAAGTAAAGGAAAAGCTTGATAAAGGAGAAGATTTTGCAAAGCTAGCAAAAGAATATTCAACGGATACAGCTTCTAAATCAGATGGCGGAAACCTTGGATACTTCAAAAAAGGCGATATGGTCGAAGCTTTTGCCAACAAAGCATTTTCAATGAAGGTAAATGAAGTAAGTGATCCTGTTAAAACAGAATACGGTTACCATATTATTAAAGTAACAGGCAAAAAAGAAGCGCAAAAAGCAACATATGAAAACAGCAAAGCAAAAATCAAGCAAACGCTGCTTGATCAAAAATACCAAACAGAGTATCCAACATGGTTACAAAAGCTAAAGAAAAAGTATGATATTACAAACAAACTTGATTCATAAATAATACCTTAACGAAATGAGGGGATGGATATGAAACAAACAGCGTCTTATAGCAAATTAGAAAAAATCGTCGAACAATTGAAGCACAGAGGTGTACGAGCTGAAATATGCCGGCGTGTTGTAAAGGTCACAGAAACTGTTAATGGATCAAATCCTTCATATTCAAATCAAATCGTTAGTCATTCATAAAAGTACAAAAGACGCGAACGGCTGAACAGCAGTTTGCTCTCGTTCTTAATACAGGTAGGGAAAATTAAAATGAAAAGAGATCAGTAGAGGCAGCTTGTTTCTGCTGATTCTTTTTGTATAATAAAGTAAACAAAAGGATGCAGGGAAATGTATCAAACGAAGGAAGGAGTTACGCAGAATGAACGTACTGCTAGCAGAAGATGATTTGCAGCTAGGTGAATTAGTTAGTTATATGCTGAAGAAAAAAGGAGGCTATAACGTCGAATGGGTGACGGAAGGGAATGATGCATATGACTATGCATCTGAAGCACATTATGATGTGTTAATTCTTGACTGGATGATGCCCAATGGAGACGGAATCGATGTATGTAAACGTCTAAGAAAAGAAGGATACGCCGGGGCCATTCTTATGTTAACAGCAAAAGATGCGGTTCAAGATCGTATACAAGGCTTAGATGCGGGAGCGGATGATTACGTTATTAAGCCATTTGAAATTGACGAGCTGCTTGCAAGGCTTCGCGCTTTGGCTCGTCGTAATTATGCACCAATTTTAGAAGAAGAAGTAGAGATTGCCAGCATGATATTAAAAAGAGCAAGTCAAACCGTGCAGTTTGACGAGGAGTTTATTCAATTAAGTCCTCGTGAATTTCAACTGCTAGATTTTTTAGTGAAAAACAAAGGACAAGTTCTTTCTCGAGATATTATTTTAGACCGGGTATGGGGATATGAATCAGATGTTTCGATTAAAACGATTGATGCGACGGTTAAACTTTTGCGGAAAAAACTAGAGAAATTCAACAAACAAGATCTTATTCAAAGCATTCGCGGAGTAGGCTACAAAATTGAAAGCTAAACTTCTTACGAGGGCTAAACAGAAAGTAAAACAAAAAGTAAAGCAAGATTTATTCAGCCAGACGCAAAATCGTTTAACATTCCGATACAGCGCATTGCTAATGCTGTTTCTGCTTTTATTCGTATTTATTGTTTATGCATTGGTGTATGTGGTTGTATCCAATAGTCAGCAGCAAAACTTAAATAGCATGTTAAAACAAGAGTCTCGAATTGTCCAAAGCATCTTAATTAAACAAGCGGTAAACAGTTCGAATCAACAGTCGAAAGAAGAGTATAAAAACATTGTCGTAGCCGGTGAAGACCAGTTTTTTTATTATGTCATCAGTCCTGAAGGGGACCTTATTATGGGCAACGAAGCGAGTGAGCGTCTTCGCTCTAACTTGTTAGATTTAATTGATGGATGGATCCCTATTGAAAACGAAGTGCGAAAAGAACGAATAAAAGCCCCGCGTCCTAGTTTTGAGCACATCGAAGGAGTAAAAGGGCAAAACGGGGAAGGCAAAATAGATATTGATTTAATGATGGCGGGGGAACCTATTTTTTATAAAGGCCAATTTTTAGGGATGCTTTATATTGGAAAAGACGTTTCGTTTCTTTATCAGCTGTTAAAGTGGCTCCTCATTATTATGCTGAGCCTTACGGTACTGTTTGTAGGAGTAGCCATTTATATCAGCCGCTTAATGTCAAAACGTGCCATGGTCCCAATTGAAACAGCTTTCCAAAAGCAAAAAGAATTTGTGGCGGATGCATCCCATGAGCTAAGGACACCGCTTAGCGTTATGCTTTCTTCTATCAACGCTTTAGAAATGCAGGAGGAAGTAACAGAAGATCCCTTCTCTAAAAAATTAATTAATAATATGAAAGCTGAAGTGAAGCGGATGACGAGTCTCGTCAGTGATTTACTTACGCTTGCACGCTCAGACTCTAATAAAGTAGAAAAAGCAATGATGCCATTTGATATTACAGATGCGGTACAAAAGGTAATGGAATCGGTTGAAACTCTAGCGATTTCTAAACATATTGATTTGCAGCTGGATACGCCTGAAAAATTAGTTGTAACTGGAGATCAAGAGCGTCTCACTCAGCTGATTTACATTTTGTTAGACAATGCGATTAAATATACGACTCCTCATGGAAGTGTAAACATTCAAGTGGTTCAGCACGGGAGTGAATGTACATTAAAAGTACGTGATACAGGGGTTGGAATTCATCCCGACGAAAAGGATCGAATCTTCGACCGCTTTTATCGTGCTGATAAATCCCGATCCCGTCAAATGGGAGGTCACGGGCTAGGCCTAGCAATCGCTAAATGGATCGTAGAAACACATAAAGGCAAAATTGATGTAGAAAGTGAACAAGAAAAAGGAAGTACATTTACAGTAAGGTTGCCAATGTCACAAAAAGTAAAAAAGAGTTAAAAGAGACTGTGACAAAATTAGTTGAAGGAAGATCCGAACGAGTTTGATTCTTGATGGAGAATCAAACTCGTTCGGATTTTTTTATGGTTAGAGTGGAGGTAGGTTTCATTTATCCAATTTGTTCGTCCGTTGATTTAGTTATGTCTCCATCTCTTTTCAGTTAGTGAAAGTGACCAAATGAAAAAGAAAAGTTTAGACAAAATGGCGAATGAAAAAATCGGATAATTCAGTTATATTAACTGACGTAATAATCAGTCTGTGTGTCAGGGTTCTTTACAATGATAAAGACTTTTTAAAGGAAACAGTGCATGATAGAACAATAGCAGACTACTTCGTTTAACAAAAAGATGAAGTAAGTAAAGGGGAGTTTGATAATATGTACGATTTAATTATTCGGGATGGTTCGGTCGTATTAGAAGACGAAATAGTAAAAGCGGACATAGGTGTTAAAAAAGGAAAGATTGCAGAAATAGCGCAAGGTGTTAGCATACCAGCAAAAAAATACGTAGATGCTAAAGGCAAATATGTTCTGCCTGGAATGATTGATATTCATGTGCATTTTGATGAACCGAGCCGAGACCATTGGGAAGGGTTTGACTACGGTTCAGCATCTATGGCCGCAGGAGGCTGCACTACATATTTTGATATGCCTTTAAACGGCGTTCCTCCTACCGTAACAGAAGCAGCGCTGTGGGAAAAGAAAAAGCTGGCTGATCAAAAGTCAGTAGTAGATTACGGTCTATGGGGAGGGTTGGTTCCTGGTAATAAAGAAGAATTAGCCAAAATGGCTCATTCGGGTGTAATAGGTTTTAAAGCATTTATGTCAGAAGCAGGTTCTGAATTTGATTTCTCAGATGACCTCACATTATACGAAGGAATGAAAGAGATTGCAAAACTAAATAAAGTGCTTGCCCTGCATGCTGAAAGAAATGACTTAATACAAAAGCTTGAACAGGCTAAACAGAAGCAAAAGCAAACGGCTATTAAAGATTATTTAGAAACGCGACCGGTTGTAGCAGAAGTAAACGCAGTAAAGCAAGCGCTTGAGTACGGTGAAGAAACGGGATGTCCGCTTCACTTTGTACACATTAGCAGCTATGAAGCAGTGCAGCTTATTACGGAAGCAAAGAAGAATGGAATGAACGTTACGCTGGAAACTTGTCCGCATTATTTACTTTTTACAGAGGAAGACTTTGAAGAAATTGGTGTAACGGCTAAGTGTGCACCTCCTCTTCGCAGCAGGAGTCAAAAAGAAAAATTATGGGCATGTATTCAATCAGAAGAAGTAGATATGATTTCTTCGGATCATTCTCCTTGCCCGATTGAGTTAAAAACAGCTCATCAGAATGATTTATTTAAAGTTTGGGGTGGAATATCAGGCGGTCAGTACTCTTTGCAAGCAATGATTAGTGAAGGAGCGATCACTAGAGGGATTTCTCTTTCTCACATTTCAAAGCTTGTATCAACCAATCCAGCTAAACGATTCGGCTTATATCCCAAAAAAGGAAGCATTTTGCTAGGAGCCGATGCGGATTTGGTTATCGTTGATCTGGATCAAACTGAAAAAGTGACAAAAGAAGGAATGGTTTTCAAACATAAGCACAGTATATATGAAGGAACGGTATTTAATAGCGTTATTTTAACTACCATTAATAGAGGAACGATTGTATACACTAAAGAAGAAGGTGTGTTTCCTCTTCACAAAGGACAAATGGTAAATGGTGAATACGTAAAATTGTAGGCACAGTGAAAAAAGAGATGAAAAATAAACCTTTTATCTCTTTTTTTACATAAAAAAATGAGGATGACTTATATTAAAAGTATTACATAGGTGAAAAAAGAGTATCTACTATAACAAAAGAGACATTTTTAAAGAAGGTTTTATTATTTTAAAAAAGTATATTTTTGATTGAGGGAAGCATAATTTAAAAAGAATAAAGCTTCTTTTTAAATATAAAGAAAAATTTCCCAAAAAGAAAAATATTATCTGGTTGTATGAAAAGTAGATAATCAGATGCTTTGTAATCAAGGGTTTTGTATAAAAAAATTTTCAAAAAGATATTTTAAGAAAGGAAATCTTGATTTAAAGCTTTTTATAGGTGCAATTTTATAATGAAAAACCGTATATTATGCACTCATTGTAAAATTCTGATATTGACAGAATCATTTTATAAGAATAAAATTTTCTTGTTTCTATTTTTTTATATCATCATAATTTTTTGACAGTTTTGTCTATGGTGGTTTACGGTTGAAAGAGAGGTTAAGGAATATGTCGGTAGAGAGAGAAAAAGTGTATGAAACAGTTCCTCAAAAAGGATTCTTCGGACATCCTAAAGGTTTATTTACCTTGTTCTTTACAGAATTCTGGGAGCGTTTTTCATACTATGGAATGCGTGCGCTACTTGTATTGTACATGTACGATACAATTGCAAACGGTGGATTAGGAATGGAACAAGGAACCGCTTTAGCGATCTTTTCTATTTATGGTTCTCTTGTTTATATGTCTGGAATTATTGGCGGTTGGATTGCAGACCGCATTTTAGGTACGTCTAATACGGTGTTTTACGGCGGTATATTTATTATGCTGGGGCATTTAGTGCTTGCATTGCCAGCAGGTGTAACAGCGCTGTTTATTTCAATGTTCTTGATTATCATTGGAACAGGTTTATTAAAACCAAACGTTTCAAGCGTTGTGGGCGATATGTATAGCCCGACTGATAACCGTCGAGATGCTGGATTTAGTATCTTCTATATGGGTGTAAATGCTGGAGCATTTATCGCGCCGCTAGTTGTTTCAACAGTAGGTGAAAAGTATAACTACCACTTAGGTTTTGGAATCGCGGCAGTAGGAATGCTTTTAGGTCTAATTGTATTTATGGCTACACGAGGTAAAAACCTAGGGCGTGCAGGTAGACAAGTTCCAAACCCTTTAAAACCAGAAGAGCGCAAAAAAGTTTTTGGTACTATTGCACTTGCTGTAGTTGTACTTGCTATCTTTATTGTACTGACTTCTTTAGCAGGTATTTTAACAGTTGAAGGCGTTATTTTATTTGTAAGTATTTTAGCGATTGTTATTCCTATTATTTACTTTGTGGTTATGTATAAGAGTCCCAAGACAACAGCTGATGAGCGTTCACGCGTATTAGCTTATATCCCTCTTTTTATTTCTGGAGTAATGTTCTGGGCAATTCAAGAGCAGGGGTCAACAATTTTAGCAACGTATGCAAAAGATCATACACAGCTAACGTATGGCGGCTTTAAAATTCCAGTTGGCTGGTTCCAATCGTTAAATCCGTTATTTATTATTATATTTGCCCCAGTTTTTGCAGCACTTTGGGTGAAATTAGGAAACAGACAGCCTTCTACACCAAAGAAGTTTTCATTAGGACTTTTATTTGCAGGGCTTTCTTTCCTTGTCATGGTTATCCCGGCTAGTATTCATGGAAACGAAACGTTAGCGAGCCCGCTATGGCTAGTATTAAGCTTCTTCTTAGTTGTAGTTGGAGAGCTTTGTTTATCACCAGTAGGGCTATCAACTACAACAAAACTAGCACCTGCAGCGTTTTCTGCTCAGACAATGAGTTTATGGTTCTTAACAAGCGCAGCGGCGCAGGCAATCAATGCTCAGCTTGTTCAATACTATGAAAACATTTCGCAAGTTGTTTATTTTGCTGCATTGGGCGGAGTGTCGGTCATTTTAGGTGTAATTGTACTAATGATTTCGCCAAAAATTCAGCGTTTAATGAAAGGTGTTCAATAAAAAAAACCGTCCTTAAGGGCGGTTTTTTTTATGATTTATTTGAAAAAATATTCATGAAGGAGGCGTATGTCTGATCGTCCTCACCCTCATAGAACGCAAGATTTAAAAGTCTGTTAAGTTCGTTTGTTGATTTTTCAGTTTCTGCAATAATTTGATGCATATGAGCAATCTTAGACATGGATCCGTTGCCATAAGCATTTTTAATTTGATTTAATGTTAAATGAAGCGATAAGACCTCTCGGCGAAGAGCTTGTCTTAATTCAGAGGAAGCAGGGATAAAAAAGCGTTTATAAAAATAACTGGCTTCTTCAAACACCAATTCTCCATTCTCTAGCTCTTTAGCCGCAATTTCTTTAATCTCTTTATCGTCTAATCGACTGGCCGCTTCTTCGATAAGAAATCCAAAAATAATAGCTGTATCTGGTTTTAACATATAATAACCTCCATTATTATAAAAAAGAACTATGTAGTTTATATGTATAGATAGAAAGGAAAGAATATTCATAGTAATTCACTAATCAGCATAGACAAAAAAATAAAAAATATTCTTTTATAGGCAAACTAAAATTATTTCAAAATAAATTTTTTATAATTAAACATTTTTTCCATATTAAAGGATTATTTTGACTTTCCAAAAGAGATGAATAGAATAAAGAGGGTTCTTAGTACCTATATAAAAAGAAAATTGATAAAAGATATTAAATTCAGAAATTTCTACCTCTTTATAACTAAAAAATTGCTCTACTAAAATAGTTGACAGCAGAAATAGATAGGCATAAAATATACTATTGTCAAATGAATTAGCAAGCTATTCATAAAAAGTTAACGGACATTTGAATAATATGAGTAATATCCATATAAGGTATCAATTACTTAAATCTAACCAACTTGTATGCTTGTCATACAAGTCTACAGAAAGGAAGATAGTCGTATGCGCAACGTATTTTTTACAGATAATGAAACAATTGAAACGACTTTACGTGGGAAAGAAATTTTAGGAGCTCCAATGTTAAACAAAGGAGTAGCTTTTACAAAAGAAGAGCGTAAAACGTTAGGATTAGAAGGTTTACTTCCTCCAATGACTTTAAGTTTAGATGAGCAGGCAAAACGTGCATATGAGCAATTTTTAGCTCAGGCAGATAACCTTGGTAAGAATGTGTATTTAAACGATTTACAGAACCGTAATGCTGTATTATTTTATCGTTTATTGCAAGATCACTTAAAAGAAATGCTTCCGGTTGTTTATACACCAACAGTTGGACAAGCAATCCAAGAATACAGCCACGAATATCGCCGTCCGGGTGGCGTATACTTGTCAATCGATAATGTAGAAGGCATTGAAGAAGCTCTTAAAAATATCGATGCAAATAGTGAAGACATTGATTTAATGGTTATTACAGATTCAGAAAGTATTTTAGGAATTGGTGACTGGGGCGTTGGTGGTATTAATATTGCTATCGGTAAATTAGCCGTGTACACAGCTGCAGCAGGAATCGATCCAAGCAGAGTACTTCCAGTTGTTCTTGATGTAGGAACAAACAACGAAAAATTATTAAATGATCCTTTATATATCGGAAACCGCCATGAACGTATCCGCGGTGAGCGCTATGATCATTTCGTAGATCAATTTATTTCAAAATCTCTTGAAATATTCCCTAATGCACTGTTACACTGGGAAGATTTCGGTAATGTAAATGCTCGTAATATTATTAACAAGTACGGAAAAGAAATTCTAACGTTTAATGATGATATTCAAGGCACAGGTGCCGTAACGCTTGCCGCTATTTTCTCAGCAGTTCAAGTGTCTAAAATGCCACTTCGTGACCACCGTGTTTTAATCTTTGGACCAGGTACAGCAGGTATCGGTATTGCAGATCAAGTACGTGATGCAATGGTATTAGACGGGATCACAGAAGATGAAGCATACAAAAACTTCTGGGCAGTCGATTTCCGAGGCCTTTTAACAGATGACATGGACGATTTATTAGGTTTCCAAACGCCTTATGCACGAAAAGCAGAAGAAGTGAAGGACTGGAACCGTGAAGAAGACAAAATTTCTCTTTTAGAAGTTGTCAGACAAGTTAAGCCAACAATCTTAATTGGTACGTCTGGTGTAGCAGGCGCATTCTCAGAAGAAATCGTAAAAGAAATGGCGAAGCATGTAGAACGCCCAGCTATTTTACCAATGTCAAATCCAACTCCGCTTGCGGAAGCTACTCCTGAAAACCTATTAAATTGGACAGAAGGAAAAGCACTTGTAGCGACTGGAAGTCCGTTTGAACCAGTTAACTACGACGGTGTGGAATATGAAATTGGTCAATCTAATAATGCTTTTGTTTTCCCTGGTCTTGGTCTTGGATCAATCGTGGTAAAAGCAGAAGTTATTACAGACAGCATGTTCGCAGCATGTGCACACGCTGTAGCTCAAATGGTAGACAGCAGCAAACCAGGAGCTTCATTACTACCACGCGTAGAAGAATTACGTGAAGTATCATATAACGTTGCTTTAGCGGTTGCTAACGCAGCAATTAAAGATGGCGTTGCAAAAGAAGTTCCAACAGATGTAAAAGCGGCAGTAAAAGCAGCAATGTGGGAACCAACATACAAAGAAATTAAAGCTTTAGAAACAGTAAATGCTTAATTTTTAGATAGAAAAAGCACAGCTTCTGAAAAAAGAAGCTGTGCTTTTTTTAGTTACAAAAAGAATTCTTAAGTTACATAACGTATATAGTTTTTTTAAACTTGTGTATGATTCTCTATATTAGAACCACAGGGGGTTATGAGATGAATACAGCACGTAAATTGGAAACGTTTACTCAAGATTCACAGCCTGAAAATAGGGGTTTTTGGAACCGAATCAACAATATTAAAGTAGGAGTTATTCCTCTACCGCTATACGTTTTACTTGCATTGATTGTATATGGCGCGGCCGTTTACAACGAACTTCCTCCAGATATGATTGGCGGATTTGCGATTATTATGGTAATGGGAATGCTACTTGGTGATTTAGGATTAAAAATTCCGATTTTAAAAGATATTGGCGGACCAGCTATTTTATCACTGCTTGTACCTTCCGTATTAGTTTTTTATAATGTTTTAAATCCCGCGTCTATGGAAGCGGTAACAACTTTGATGAAAACATCAAACTTTTTATACCTTTATATTTCTTGTTTAGTAGCCGGAAGTATTCTGGGCATGAACCGTAAAGTTTTAATTCAAGGCTTTACACGTATGTTCGTACCGCTTGTGTTAGGTACGCTAGCCGCTGTAGCTGCAGGCGTAGCCGTTGGGATGTTATTTGGTTACGGAGCAAAACATACATTTTTCTATATTGTTGTACCAATCATTGGAGGAGGAATTGGTGAAGGTATTTTACCGCTTTCACTTGCTTATTCTCAAATTTTAGGTAGTTCAGCAGAATCTTTTGTGTCGCAAATGATTCCAGCTGCTGTTATTGGAAACATCGTTGCTATCGTATGTGCTGGCTTAATGAAACGTCTAGGAGAGAAAAAGCCAGAATTAACAGGTAATGGAGTTCTTGTGAAGACAAAAGGTGGAGATGGCATCTCAGAAGATACAAATATCAAGAAACCAGTAGATTTTTCGTTAATGGGCGCAGGTCTTTTAATTGCATGTAGTTTCTTTATTTTCGGAGGCTTAGCACATAAGTTTTTAGGAATTCCAGGTCCAGTTTTAATGATCGTAGCGGCAACGCTAGTCAAATGTTTACAAGTAATGCCTGCTAAGATGGAGCAAGGTGCTTACCATATGTACAAATTCATTTCTACGAGCTTGACATGGCCGTTAATGGTAGGGCTAGGAATTTTGTATATTCCTCTTGAAGATGTAGTGAAAATTGTGACACCAGGTTATGTAGTCGTATGTGCAGCAGTTGTTATGGCTATGGTAGCAACGGGTTATTTTGTAGGTAAAATGATGAAAATGCATCCAGTGGATGCAGCAATTGTAACCGGCTGTCACAGCGGTTTAGGAGGTACGGGAGACGTAGCGATTTTATCAGCTTCCAACCGTATGTCACTTATGCCATTTGCTCAAGTAGCAACAAGACTTGGAGGCGCTTCTACTGTTATTTTAGCTACGCTTCTTATGAAACTTTTAGGAGTATAAAATCAAAACAAAAAAGCAGCTCGGTTCGTATGAGCTGCTTTTTTTGTCTTATGAAACACTAACAGGTTTTAAGATGAATTCTTCCACAACTTTTGCCACACCGTCGTTCATGTTTGTATCTGTTACGTGGTTGGCTTTTTCTTTAATATCTTCAGGAGCATTTCCCATTGCTACGCCAAGTCCAGCAAATTCAATCATGGCAAGATCATTATAACTGTCGCCAATAGCAATCACTTCATCACGTGTAATGCCAAGCTGTTGAATTAATAAATGTAAGCTTGTCCCTTTTGTGACACCTTCTTCTGTAAATTCAAGGAAGTATGGTTTAGAGCGCATTACGCTTAGCTCTCCTTGAAGCTGCTTTTGAAGTTTCTTTTCCACATGAACTAGCTTTTCCGGCTCTGCCAGCATGAGTACTTTTACAACAGGTTCTGTAACGGCATCAGTAAAAGATGAAACAACACGGATCGGCAGACCTGTAATGTCACTTTCAATATCCGTAAATTTATTTTCTACTTCGGTTATAATTTCATCTCCAACGTACGTATGAATTAAGACGCCTTCTTCGCGGCTAATATCGTCGAGACGTGCAACAGTACGCGGAGATAAGGTGCTGCTAAATAGCTCTTCATTTGTTAAGCAATTAATAATTTTCGCCCCGTTAAACGATAAAATAAAGCTTCCGTACTTTTCTAACTCCAGTTCTTTGGCGATGTGAACCATTCCGTAAGTTGGTCGGCCAGAAGCAAGTACAACTTTTACTCCCGATTCTTGCGCCTTCATTAATGCTTCTTTTGTGCGGGGAGAAATAGTGTGATCATCGCATAATAGTGTGTCATCCAAATCTAAAACAATCATTTTGTAAGGCATAATTTTAAATTCCCTTCTTCTACTAGACTCATATCTTCATATGGTACTATAAAAAAACGTTTGATTCAATTTAATGATTTTTTGAAAAAAAGAAGCATGCGTATACTTTGTTTGAACGCCTCGTAAGTAGATGAAACAAAGAACTTGAGACATAGCTAAAACAGCCCAATCAATAGCTAAAAGCAATTAAACACATGAAAGCTACGTTTACCATGACAACGAAAAAATACGAAGTAATAATCAATCATTTTAATTATTACTTCGTATTTTACTTCGACTAAAATTCTTTTATTTCAGCCTCTTGATTAGTAAGCTGCTAGAGTTTGATTCGTTTTCTGAGCATCTCCTTCACTGAAAGCTTCTTTTAAGAGCGTATAAGACCGCTTTTTTTGTTCAAAATCTTGAAGAGCAGTAAGAATAATAAATTCATCAATAGAAAATGCCTGTTTCAAAGCTTGGAGCTTTTGACGAACGGTTTCTTTTGTGCCGTATATGACGTTTGCTTCTTTTTCTTCAATTCGATAGCTTTCTTTAGACTGCTGACCAAATTCTTCCGCTTTTTCTTTGGAGCCTAATGTAGCGGATTTCCCACTTTGTAAGTATACTTTAAATATTTTTGTGCTGGATGCTAATGCTTTTGCTTCTTCTACGGTATCCGCTACGATGACGGAAAGGGCAACGACAAGCGAGCGTGCATGGGATGAAACGTGCTGATTATAGACGGAAATCGCTTCTTCTAGCACTTTTTGATCACCATTAATGAATTGAGCAAATACATAAGGAAGATTTAGAGATGCCGCTAGCTCTGCGCTTGAAGCACTTGCTCCCAGTAAAAACATATCTGCTGCTTTTTGGGGCCTTGGATAGGCTTTTAAACCGTAAAGAGGGTGATCTTCCGGCAGCGTATCGTTTAGGTATTGTTTAAGTTCTATCAGTTTGTCTGTTAAGGACTTAGTGGGCTGAGAGTTTTGTTGCAAGGCTTGAGTAGAATGAGGTAGTCCTCCTGGTGCTCTGCCGATTCCAAGATCGATGCGATTTGGAGATAATGAGGCTAAAACGTTAAAATTTTCTGCTACTTTATAAGGGCTGTAGTGTTGAAGCATAACACCGCCTGAGCCGATACGGATATGATGCGTTTTGGCGAGCAGGTGAGAAATTAACACTTCGGGTGATGATCCTACAACATGTTCAGAGTCATGATGCTCCGCTACCCAAAAACGGTGGTAGCCAAGTTCTTCTGCTAGCTGAGCTAATTGAATGGTATGCTGAAATGCATCTTCAGCACGCTCACCTTCATAACGCGGGCTTTGATCTAAAATACTTAATTTCACTGAAAACACTCCTTAAAGTTGATAAAAAAGGTAAGAATAATTGGAAATAATTTTAGCAAAGGATTTTCCAGATGAAAAGAGTTTTTTTAAAGAAAAATATTTTTTGAAAAATAAGTTGACTTTGCCATTTTGAGGCTATATAGTTGAATCATCAAATAGAAAAGCCGATAAAACAACTTGGATAAATAAGAATTGAGTGAGTATGTTTCAAAGACACTTCACTTCATTCTCCGGTTTTATCAAAGAAACAGTTAAAGCTGATTGGTCTACCAAAGGCTCCTGAGGAAACTCTAGGAGCCTTTTTGCTGTAAAAAGGAGGGGGAAAAGGTGAGCGATGTATGTATTTTATATAACGGAAGCTCTCATAATTATCAACAAATAGCCTCAGTGAAAGATGAGCTAGAAGCTTGCTTAACCTCAAAAGGAGTGCACGCCGAAGCTATCTCGTATCATGATGTACACGCTTTGAAGCAGGAAGCGCAGAAAGAAGTAAAGGCATTTATTTCGAAAATGAACCAAGCTAAAAGCATTGTCGTTCTGTTATCGGGAGTAAATGAAACATACGTAGAATCTTTTGAACGGCTAACAAAAATATTGCCAGAAGATTTATTGTATAAAAAAATACTTCTGCCAATTCTTATTGGTGAAAATGTGAATTCTTTACTAAAAGCTAAGTATGATTTAAAACTTTTAGCGTCTTTTTTAGGTAGACCTTACTGGCTCAGCAGTCTTTTTCTACTGCATGAATACGTCTCTTTTACAGGTATTAACAATGCGAATGCCAAAAGTCGTTTAAAGGAAGCGGTGGATGAGCTGATTTACAAAGGTAATCTATCCCTTCAAACATTTATAAAATGAGGTGAAGAAAATGAGTGAATTATTTCGATTAGCTACCGTAGAAGATGCTGAAGAACTGTTGGATTTAACGCTTCGAGCATATGAGCCGATTCGAAAGCTAGGAATTAAATTTCCTGCTGCGACGGCAACGATTCAACTTTTAAAAGAAAACATTCAAAACAGCCGCTGCTACGTGCTGGAAAGTGATGAAAAAATCGTAGCTACGATTACAGCAAGAACGTATAAAGAAATAACGAACTGGCCTTTCTTATGGTGGTTTGCGGTAGATCCTTTGCTTAAAAAGAAAGGAGTAGGTTCTAAACTCTTAACGTGGGTTGAAGAAACGATTATTCGAGATCAACTGGGGGCTCCTGCTGTTACATTAGCTACTTCTGATCGACACCCATGGCTGATTCCTATGTATGAAAGAAAAGGGTATGAACGCTTTTTTGAAGTCGATCAAGGAGAAGAAGGAAAAGGCGTATTCTTAAGGAAGATCTTACATCCCGAAAGATATGAGTTAGAAAAACACAAGGAGTTACAACAAGCTAATTAATCATTTAAAAGAAAAGAGGAGAAACCATGTCAGTGAAAATTTTATTATGGAATCGAAAAGGTTGTCATCATTGTGAAGAACTAAAAGCATATTTTCATGAAAAAGGCCATCAATATGAAAGTATCGATGTAGAAGGAAAAGATTATTTGCGAGATCTACTTGAAATTAAATACGGTATTCGTCATGTACCGGTCGTTGAAATTGGAGATAAGGGGCAGTTTAAAGGAGTTATTGAAAAAGATTATGAACAAATAGAAAAGTTGATTGAAGACTATTCACCAATCGTTAAATAGCTGCAACATCCATTTTATTAACTCGTTAAAACAATAAATTATTTTGAGACATAGTGAGGGACCAAACACATGAAAAAACTACAGCTGACAGCTATCTTTTTATCACTTCTTTTATTATTAGCCGCTTGCGGAACACCCAATAAAGAAACAGCAGCTAACGCAAGCAAAGACAAAGTGCAAAAAATTATTGTGGGAACGGGTACGCAATTTCCCAACATTTGCTTTCTTGACAATAAAGGAAATCTAACGGGTTATGACGTAGAGCTTGTTAAAGAAATAGACAAACGTCTTCCAAACTATAAGTTTGAATTCAAAACGATGGATTTTTCTAATTTACTTTTGAGCTTGGAATCCAACAAAATTGATTTAGTCGCCCATCAGATGGAAGTGAATGAAGAAAGAAAACAAAAGTTCCTGTTTAATAAAGAACCTTATAATATCTTTCCGCTACATGTAGTTGTAAATGAAAAAAATACGTCAATTAAATCAATTAAAGATTTGAGCGGTAAAAAGGTAATTGTAGGAGCAACGAGTAACTCTGCTAACTTAATCGATAAGTATAACAAAGAACATGGAAATAAAATTGATATCGTTTATTCAGGTCAAGGATCTGATGATACAAAAACGCAGCTAAAAACAGGACGTGCGGACGCTACAATTAGTACGCCGTTTGCAGTTGACTTTGTCAATAAGCAAGCGGACGCAGAGCAAAAAGTTGTGGGACCTGCTATTTCAAATTCAAAAGTATATTTTATGCTTCGAAAAAATGAAACAGGTTTACAAAAAGATGTTGATAAAGCGCTAAAAGAAATAAAAGAAGACGGAACATTGACAAAATTAAGCAAAAAATGGCTAGGAGAAGATTATACAAAAGCAGCTGGAAATAACTAAATCACTTACTGTGACCCAAGCCTTGAACTTGGGTCCTTTCGCTACCTGTAGAGGGAAACAAAGGAGAGAAAAAGATGGGAAAAGCATTTGATATAGAGCTGATTTTCACCTCTATTCCTCAATTATTATCTTATTTGCATATTACAATTTGGATTTTGGTTGCTTCACTTTTGATTGGCAGTACCTTGGGATTGTTTATTGCCCTGCCTCGTATTTATAAAGTACCGGTGTTAAGTCAATTAGCAGCAGTTTATATTTCTTTTATGAGGGGGACGCCTATTTTAATTCAATTATTTTTAGTTTTTTACGGGGTACCTGCCCTCTTACAATTGATTCATATTGACGTTTCTAGAATGGCTCCGCTCGTATTTGTGATTATCACATATTCACTGAGCACGGCGGCGTCTTTTTCTGAAATGATGCGCGGTGCCATTAATAGTGTAGATAAAGGGCAAACTGAAGCAGCGTATAGTGTAGGAATGACCGGAAAACAAACGTTCACTCGAATTTTGCTGCCGCAAGCTCTCGTTGTAGCATTTCCTAACTTTGGAAACCTTGTGATTGGTTCCTTAAAAGATACGTCTTTAGCCTTTACCATTGGTGTCATGGATATGATGGGAAGAGGAGATACCATTATCGCAGCAACGGCTCATGCAGTTGAAGTATATATTGCACTTGCCATTATTTATTATTTGGTAGCCATTATATTAGAGAAATTTTTTATGAAATCCGAACAGAAGCTGCAAAAACACGATCAGCCTGTTCATGTATAAAACGAGCTTACTAAAAGAGGTGTAAACATGATTATTGACGTACCGTTTATATGGACAGCATTTGTAGAAATTTTGAAGGCATTACCTTTAACACTCCTTATTACCATCGGTCCATTACTAGGCGGATTGCTTATTGGTATTGCTGTTGCGGCTGTGAGAATTAATTCAGTAAAAATAATAACGCCTATTGCCAACGTATACGTATCATTTTTTCGAGGAACGCCTGCCATTCTTCATATTATGGTTATTTACCTAGGGTTCCCGCTATTGATTAATAAACTATCAAGCTACTATGGATGGGGCTTCAATGCAAACAGCATTCCTATTGTCGTATTTGTATTAATCGCTTTGTCTTTTACAGCGGGGGCTTATATGTCAGAGATCATTCGCTCTGGTTTGTTAGCGGTAGAAAAAGGACAAATTGAGGCTGCGTATTCCATTGGAATGAATCGTTTTCAATCGATGAAACGAATTGTTTTCCCTCAGGCGTTTGCTTTATCTTTACCAAATTTATGCAATATCTTCATCGGCTTTTTGCATACGTCTTCTATCGCATTCATCGTCTCACAAAAAGAGTTAAACGGTGCAGCTAATATCGTAGCTTCAAATAATCTTAAGTTTTTAGAAGCCTATATTGCTGCTGCCCTTATTTATTGGATGCTGACGATGTTAATAGAAGGAATAACAGCGCTGCTTGAACGAAAATTAACGGTTTATAATCGAGGAGGGATTGTATGATTACATTAACAAATATTAAAAAAACATTTGGTCAACATACAGTATTGGACGGTATTGATTTAATTGTTAAAAAAGGGGACGTTGTGACCATTTTAGGGCCGAGTGGCTCTGGAAAGACTACGTTTTTACGCTGCATTAATTTCTTAGAAAAAGCAGATGAAGGAGAAGTTTCAATCGATCAATTTACGGTTCAGTGCCAAAAGCCAAACCGCAAAGATATTTTAACTCTTCGACAAAAAACAACGATGGTTTTTCAGCAATACAATTTGTTTAAACACAAAACCGTTATTGAAAATATTATGGAGGGGCTAGTTATTGTTCAAAAGCTGCCAAAGGAAGAAGCAAAACAACGAAGTTTAGACGTCCTTGAAAAAGTTGGGCTTGCTGAAAAAGCAAATGCGTACCCAAGTCAGTTATCAGGAGGTCAACAGCAGCGAGTGGGTATCGCTAGAGCGCTTGCTTTAAATCCTGAAGTCATTTTATTTGATGAGCCAACGTCTGCTTTGGACCCTGAACTGGTGGGTGAAGTACTGTCTGTTATTCGTAAAATTGCTGAAGAAGGAATTACGATGATTATTGTTACGCACGAAATGAGTTTTGCCCGTGAAGTCTCTAATCACGTGGTGTTTATGGACGGAGGAAAGATTGTCGAACAAGGTCATCCTGAAGAAATATTTTTAAATCCAAAAGAAGATCGAACAAAGCAATTTTTCAAGCGTATTAACCCAACGCATTCGCCTTACTCTTATGTTTATGAAAAAACAATCTAATATTTTAATTTAAAACCCACTTGACTCATAGGAATAATAAGTATATGATAAAATCATCAAATTAAACAAACCGACTAGATCACTAGAGGTTCTTTGCACAATGTCACGCATTGTGCAAAGAACCTTTTATTTTTTACTAGACTTAAGGGAAGAAGGGTGAACGTAGTGAATCGAGGAGCATTAAAAGCTAAAACAAGCAAAAAACTTATTATAAAAGGCCAGGTTGTACCTGGAAGGCAGCAAGGAAGACATTTGGGTTTTCCGACAGCTAATATAGATACTCAGCATGAGGAATTAAAAAATGGCGTGTATGGTGTCCTCGTTCATCTGCGGGGACTTGAACATATAGGAGTTATGAATGTAGGCGTTAAGCCGACATTTGGATCGGAACTATCTAAAACATTTGAGGTTCATATTTTGGATTTTAACGACGTTATTTATGGAGAGACAGTTCAATGCGACGTTATCTTTCGGGTGCGAGGTGAGAAAAAGTTCCCTTCCATTGAGTTTTTAAAACATCAAATTAAAGCCGATACACTACAAGTTAAGCAAAGATTTCAACATATGGGCTATGTATCTAGTGAACATACAGCTTCCAAGCTAGGGCAAGCGAGATATTTAAATCTGCCTGATCTACAGTTTTTTAATTGGTGCCACAGCCAATTCAGAGTCAATAAAGGGATTTACAATACAATTGATCAATGGTTTTATGACGAAGGAATTGAAAATATTCACCCTAGAAGAGTTCACGTTATCGCTTTTTTGCAATTTGCACAGGAAGGAAATGAAAGAAAGACAGAAAAAGAAGGAGTCCTTCGCTTTGGAGCAGGCGGTTTGACCAATCAACTACGAGAATTTATGAATGGATATGAAAAAGGAGAATGGTAATATGACAATAAAAAGACAATTAAAGCTAGGGGCTATTATTCATGGAGTGGGAGGAAACATGGGGGCATGGAGACACCCTGAAATTTTGTCAGATGCCAGCGTTAATTTCGGTTTTTACAAGCAGCAGGCTCAAAAAGCGGAAGAAGGAAAATTTGATTTAGTGTTCATTGCCGATGGGTTATATATTAATGAAAAATCGCTTCCGCATTTTTTGAATCGTTTTGAACCTCTCACTATTCTATCAGCACTTGCTTCTGTCACTTCTCATATTGGTTTAGTTGGCACTCTATCGACTTCGTATAGCGAGCCGTTTACGGTGGCTAGACAATTTGCTTCACTTGATCATATTAGCAGCGGCCGAGCGGGATGGAATGTTGTAACATCTCCATTGGAAGGATCTGCGCTTAACTATGGAAAAGAGCACCCCACTCATGATAAACGCTATAGAATAGCTGAAGAGTTTCTAGAAGTAACGAAGGGATTATGGGATTCTTGGGAAGATGATGCATTTATTCGAAATAAAGAAACCGGACAATTTTTTGAAGAGAAAAAGCTGCATCGCTTGCACCACAAAGGGGAATTTTTTTCTGTAGAAGGTCCGTTAAACATTGGCCGCTCAGCTCAGGGGCAGCCCGTAGTGTTTCAAGCAGGCTCCTCTGAAAGCGGAAAAGATTTAGCAGCGAAAACGGCTGACGCAGTGTTTACGGGACAAGATAATTTAGAAGAAGCAAAAGCTTTTTACCAAGATGTAAAATCAAGAGCCGTAGCGCAAGGACGCAATGAAAACGAACTTTTAATTTTCCCGGGAATAGGTCCTATCATTGGCAGTACAACCGAAGAAGCCGAAAGAAAATATGAAGAACTTGCTCAATTGGTAACAATTGAACATGCGCTCAACTATTTAGGACGTTTTTTCGATCATTTTGATTTTTCACAGTTTCCATTAGATGAGGCGTTTCCTGATTTAGGGGATATCGGAAGTAATAGTTTCCGCAGTACAACTGATAAAATCAAAGAAAACGCTAAAAAACATAAGTGGACACTGCGAGAAGTGGCGCTGCGAATTGCTACACCTAAAACACAATTTATTGGGACGCCAGAGCATATCGCTAATTTGATGCAACAGTGGTTTGAAGAAAAAGGAGCTGACGGCTTTATTATTCATTCAAGCGTTCCGCATGGCTTAGATGACTTTGTTGAACACGTCGTACCGATACTGCAAGAAAGAGGCCTGTATCGTACAGAATACGAAGGGAGTACGTTAAGAAGTAACTTGCAATTGAATGTTCCTAAAAATCGTTACACACAGGTGAAAGTTAACTGAAGTGGATTAAAAGAGACTCGAAGGAGTCTCTTTTTTAATATTTTTAATATTAAAAATATGGTAAAATTATTTTTGTAGGTTATTCGTTTCAGTTCATAAGGCCTAAAGGGTTTTGAATACCCGGAAAGGAGTCAAATGGAAAAAAGACATAAAAGTAAGAAGAAGCGTATGATTATGTGGATATCTTTATCCGTTCTTTTAGTCGGGGGAGGAGCGACAGGATGGATATTGTACCAAAACGGAAAAATTCCTTTTTTATCACAGCAAAGTATAAAGGCAAGTGCCATTAAAGTGAATCAACAAAAAGTTGATAAGCTGGAAAGCAACGATCAGCAGGCAAAAGATTTTATAGCTGAACATCATGACGTACTAAATGATTTGACGGGGTGGAGTGCCATTGAGCACCCGGACTGGCCTGCCGTACAAGAAGAAGCGGGAGCCATTAAAAATACCATTGGCACGATTGAAGTAAAAGATTCTGTTTTAAAGAAAGACTTTCAGCATATGGAAAAGCTCGCTGGACAGCTAGAGCAGACGAAAGATCAAGCACTGTTAAAAGAACTTCATCGTTATTTTCATGACTTAGATGTTGTGATCAATGAAGACGATGGATCAAATACATATTTTAATGTTACCAGCTATGGTAAATCAGTTGTAAAGACTTCTAAATGAGCTATAGCAAAAAGCTTTATACATAAAAGTAGTTTTGTATAACAAACGTCTTCGCTTATTCATGCATATGCTAAGAATAAGGAGGAGACGGGTTATATGAAAAAAATTTATTTAGATGCAGGTCACGGAGGGGCAGATCTAGGGGCTGTAGCCAACGGGTTATATGAAAAAGACGTAGTGTTAGCTGTTCAACAGCACATCATCTCTTTTCTTTCTGCTCATTATCAAGGATTTTCTCTTTGTACAACGCGTACAACCGATGTGTTTTTGTCATTAAATGAACGGGTCAACAAAGCCAATGTGTGGGGGGCTGATGTATACTTATCTATTCATATAAATTC
This sequence comes from Priestia sp. TGN 0903, assembly GCF_050846855.1. NCBI lineage: Bacteria > Bacillati > Bacillota > Bacilli > Caryophanales > Bacillaceae > Priestia > Priestia sp. TGN 0903. The sequence continues at coordinate 644,645 of NZ_JBOZGL010000001.1, read as the reverse complement.
AGGTGGCGAAACGGGATATGAAGATTTTATTTATAGCAAAAATATAAATAACCAAACCATTGTGTTACGAAACGATATTCACGATCATGTGAAATTTGTTCTCGCTAAATACAATCACTCTAACCGAGGCAGGAAATTAGCTAATTATAGTGTGTTAAGGCGTTCATATATGCCGTCTGTATTAACTGAAATTGGGTTTATTGATACAGAACACGATGCAAAGCTCTTAAAAAATCCTCAATTTCTAAAAGATATGGGGGTGGCATATGCAAAAGGGATTGCGCAGTTTTTAAACTTGGAGCCTAAATCTACAAATTCTGTGGGAGATCCTGACGAGGAAGGGTTTCTAAAGCCTACTTTTTTATATAAACCTTTATGGATAAAAACAACCGAGGATAAGGAGACGTATAAGTATACCAATATGTCAGAGAGAACAGGTTATTTAAAAAAGAATACCCTCTTTCAAGTTGATAGTGAAACGCATGCAGCCTGGATAATTGATGGAGAACATTTTATTGAAAAAAAAGATACAATCATTGAAGGAGAAACTATCACAACTGCGGAATTAACAAAAGAGAATATGGAAACATTAAAAGTGTTTGTGACGAAAGAAAAGTTAGAAACAGCGGTAACCTTTTCTGAAGAAGGAGCTGCGGTAGCCATCTTTACACTTCACGATAAAAAAATATTGAATGTAAAAGCATTTTTAGATAGAGAAAAATGGTGGTACAAAGCTGAACGGATAAAAACATCGTGAAGAAACCTGCTTGTTTTTTTGAAGCTTTCATCCTAGTAATTTTATTTATTTTTGATAGAATATAAAGAGCTGAATCGTAAAGATGCATAAAGGTGTGATGGAAATGGAAGAGCAACAAGAAGCGATTGATTTAACAAAAGTATATGTATATGAGGAGTTTCCGGATAAAGTTGCAGGCAGATGCGATAACTGTGGACATGTGAAATTTAAAAGCTTAGTAAAAGACTTTATTTTTATCCGTACATGCGCAAAGTGCGGCATGAAAAAAAGTATTTAAATCCCTACTTCTTTATAAAAAACGCTCTTTTCTAAAATGAAAAGAGCGTTTTTTCTCTATTTAACGTATAAATGATCGCTAAGCTGCTCTGAAATAGTTTCTACATCTTCTTGCACATGTTTTTGTTTTTTCATCATTTCTAACAGGATTTGTTCAAGGTTCTGTGAATGATTTTGCTTATCTTTTGGTTTATGTAAATACTTTGCGATTTGATGCATATTATTGCTTAGCCGGCTTAGCTCAGACTCAATTTTTCGCAGGTTAACTAATAGTTCCACACCTGCTTCTTTGCCGATTAAAGGCGGCTTAACTTTTCCGTCCATAATAAATTTTCGAATGAGAGACGTTCGTTTTAAATTATAGTGTTCAATAAGTTCCTCTAATTTTTCTTTTTCTTCTTCATTCAACTTAATTGCTGGAATGCTGTGTCCTCTCATAAGGTATCTCCTTTCAAGAGCAGTTCTTGCTGCGTTCAATCATATGTAAACATTCTCTTGTCTTTAATAATAGCAACCTTTTCCATGGTTAACTATGGTGAAAAGTTACTAAAATGTCGAACGTGCAGTCTGTTAAAAAACTGGTAAATTAAGAAATTTGGTTTAGTAATAGTTGAATTATAGAAGTAATGTCATTATCTACAATATTGCTGCTTTATTAAAAAGGCAGCCAAAGGGATGAATATACCGCCTTTGTACTCACCATTTTTGAAAGCGCAGTTTTAAAGAAGAGGGATGGTTTTTATCGTTTTTTCCTCCTACCACATCTTTCCTCCTAGTAACTCTGTCGAATCTTCTAGACTATTGTCTCAAGGGAATAGAAAGAAAGAAGACGAAATGGTTGAGAACGAGGTAAAGTCATATTATGTCTTTATTTACCTCATTTACATACTTTACGGGGGAGGAATACGTTTGAAACTAAAAAAACGATTAAAACTAAACAAGATAGGGGCAGCCATGCTTGCGGCTGGGGTTATATGTACAGGTTATACGCCTATTCATATGCTACAAGCGCCTCCAGTCGCTCAGGCTGCAGAGAATCAGTCGGACTCTTTGGAGCTAGCATTTGCACAAGCATCTAAAGAATTTGGTGTGCCAGCTTCGCTTTTAAAAGCAATTTCCTACAACAAGTCGCGCTGGGAAAGTCATAATGGGAAACCTAGCGCAGCCGGGGGATACGGCCTCATGCATTTAACAGACATCCCTTTTTTAGAAGATGGAAAAGGAAACGGAACTGCGTCTTCACAACCAGCATATGACAAACAGCAAACGCTCTCCTTAGCTGCTAAGCTGCTTAAGTCAGATAAAGAAAGATTAAAAAATGACCCTGTGCAAAATATTCGTGGTGGCGCTGCTGTACTAGCTTTTATTGCAAAAGACAAAAGAGGAAACGTACCGTCCACTGAACAAAAATGGTACGAAGCAGTCGCAGCTTACAGTTCTTCTCAGGATAAAGAAAACGCTCGAGTGTTTGCCGATGATGTATATGAAACGTTGGAAAAAGGAGCAGAGCTTACAACTTCAGATGGACAGCATCTTAAAATTTCTCCTCAAAACATAGATATATCGATTCCTCGCACTGAAAATTCCAATACGAATAAAGCGGATTGTCCCGCATCTTTAAAATGTGAATACATCCCTGCATTTTACGGGAAATTCAGCGAAAGTCCTTCAGATTACGGAAACTATGATATTGCGAATCGTCAAAAATCAGATGTTCGCTATATTGTTATTCATGATACAGAAGTAAGTTATGACGGAACCATTGATTTGTTTGCTAACCCTAACAGAGCAGCTGCAAACTATGTCATACGTTCAAGTGATGGCCACATTGCACAGATGATTGATAACAAAGATGTAGCATGGCATGCAGGAAACTGGTATTTTAATACGCACAGTATTGGAATCGAACATGAAGGGTTCGCCCTTGAAGGATCCGCGTGGTTTACAGAAGAAATGTACCGTTCTTCAGCAAGACTCGTACGCCACCTTGCCAAAGAATATCATATTCCATTAGACCGAGCTCATATTATCGGTCATGACGAGGTACCGGGTTTGTCTCCTAAGGCTCAATCAGGTATGCATTCGGATCCCGGGCCGTTTTGGGATTGGGGGCACTATATGGATTTAGTAGGAAGCCCAGTCGAGCGCCAGCATACAAGCAAACTAGCCGTTACAATTAATCCCGTCTTTGAAAACAATCAGCCAGAGGTATCAGATGCACCAAAGCAGCCGGCCAACTTTGTGTATTTGCATCAAGCTCCTAGCAATGATTCACCGCTACTGAATGAGCCTGCAGCTTCAGGGCCAGGAACGAAACAAACGTTAGACTGGGGAAGCAAAGCTGTAACGGGCCAAACGTACGCAGTGGCTGAGACAAAAGGAGAATGGACAGCGATTTGGTACGGAGGACAAAAAGCCTGGTTTTACAATCCGCATAATAAAAATACGAGTAAAGGTACGGGCATATTATTAACGCCAAAAGCAGGAAAAGAAAGCATTCAAGTGTACGGAGGAGCTTTCCCGGAAGCTTCAGCCTATCCTTCTGATATCCCGGTTAAAGACATGGTCCCACTTCAGTATACAATCTCTCCGGATCAGGTGTACGTAGGGGTAGAAAAAGTAAGGAGTGACTATTACTATGCACCCACTTTTACAACAAATCCAAACGATCACAAAATGATTGTGGGAAAAGATGAATATTATCAAATTTATTTTAATCACCGCTATGCGTTTGTGAAAGCTTCGGATGTAGAGATTAAAAAACAATAGAATAGAGTGTTAAAAGAAAGGAAGAGACAGGGTGTATAAAGGGTTTGTTTCTTCCTTTCCTTTTTAAAACCACAAAAATTCAGAATGTTATTGATGATTTTTCCTTATAATGGTTTTTTAGCTTATTATCTTTTTAAAAAAGGAAGGAATGTCCTGTGATTATAATTAAGCCTTTAAGTCAGTGTTCTTTTTCTGATGCGCTAGAAGCATTTAATAAGGGTTTTGAAGATTATTACATTCCGGTTGAGATGTCACTAGATCAATTCATTTGTAGGTTTGGTGTGGATCGTTTATCTGTCGAGCATTCTTTTGTAGCTTTTTATAATGACACACCAGCTGGAATTATGTTAAATGGAATAAAAAGAGTCAAAGGAAAGAAACATGCTTGGAATGGAGGTACAAGTGTAGCATTCCTTTACCGAAAAATGGGAATTGGTGAAGCCTTACTAAAAGCTACACTTGAGAAATATCAGCAGCAAGGAGTAGTGGAAGCCAGTCTGGAAGCATTTACAGTCAATAAAAAAGCCATTCACCTTTATGAGAAATATGGATATGAAATTGTAGATACGCTTTTCTTTCTAAAGCATAGAGGTAGTTTTCCCGCTTCTTTACTTAAAAAGAAGAATCAGCTTGCGTATTCGTTAAAGCGAAGGCTTGCAAAAGATATTCAGAACCTACCCTTTTATACATACGACGTTCCGTGGAAAAATCAATTTGACTGTATTTGTGATGGAGAATCGTTTATTGCGTTGAATGAAAGAAACGAAGAAGTTGGCTATCTATTATTTCAAAAGAATTTTTCTTCCATAGGCATCGTGAATTCCGTTACTTTTTATCAAGGAAGCGTTAAGGAACATATCTCAAATTCAGAGGACGTTCTGGCCTTTTTATTAGCAACCATTTTTAATATGTATGGACCAATTGCTTACAATACACATAATGTACCTGAAAAAGGAAATAGCTTACTCGTGAAAATGTTAAAATCATTTGGTTTTCAAGATTTATATACAGATGAAGGAATCAAACTTGAGCAGGTGTTTATGAAAAAACAACTTTAAAAAGCGGCAATGGGCCGCTTTTACTGCATTTCCGTAATTGGATGTGCATCATAAAATTCCTCGATTTTTTCTTGCTGCCCTTCGTATTTTGCTTTCCATGCTTGAGTCCCGTCCTTATAATTGCGCAGATCTGTTCCGTAGAAGTCGGTTAACTCTTTTCGAGTAATCGTGATTGTCTGAGGAACAGTCGTGTTAATAGTAAAGTGAACGCTGTCAATATTTTGTACGGCAGAAAGTAAAATGGTTGCGTTATGTAAAAGTGTACGTTTAGTTTTAACAGACGTCCAGCTTTTTTCAAACGCATGCTGATTATCTGTTGCAGCGTAGTTAATTGCTAAGTAGTAAGGTTTTTGCGCATTTTGAAAAGTTATACCTTTTAAATAAACGTGTCCTGGAAGTTTATTTGTTATTTCTTCTATTGAAGTATCACGTTTTAAAGAAGAAGTATGATGAATAGAAGAAGCAGAGACTCTTTCAGCAGACAGATTATTATGAGGTGCATAGGCACACCCTGATAGGCAAGTGAGCACTATACAAAGTGTAAGAGAAGCATCTATTTTTTTCATAATGGTAACTCCTTTTGTTTATATCTACTTGTAAAGACGAAAGACCTACACTTTTTGTTTCATACAAAATATAAATTTATTCATTAAAAAGACAGATAATCCAAAATAATAGAAGTTAATAACCCTAATGAAGCAATAAAACCAATAACAGGACCACCTTCTTCAAAAGCTTCCGGCAACATCGTAGAAGCAACCATGGCTACAATTCCACCACCGGCAAATGAGGCAATAAAGCCCATCATGTTTGGGGTAGCGTCTTGAAGAAATAGATATCCAATCCAAGAGCAAAGAGCTGATATAAAGAAGACCGAAAGCCATAATGAAAAAATTTTCTTTCGCTTATATTGGCTTTTTAGTAGTCCGCTTGTCCCGGAGATTCCTTCCGGTATATTGCTGATAAAAATAGAAACAACAAGCAGCCAGCTAACGTGGTGCTGTTCAATCAAACTTGCGCCAATCATCAGTGATTCAGGTATAGCATCCATAATGGTACCAATAAAAATGGCTAGTCCTGAGCTAGCTGGGACAAGGTGGTTTGAACGTTTTCTTTTGTGAGCACCTTTTTTAGCTAAAGACATATCAAGAAGAGTAAAAAGTGCTGCGCCTGTTAAGAAGCCTAAAGAAGAAGCAATAATTCCCGCTTCTTTTACCGAATCTTGAATGAGCTCGTAAGCAGCAGCTCCTAACAAAACGCCCGTGCCAAAAGCCATAATATAAGCAGTCAACTGTTTTTTTAAAGGTACAAAAATAGCTATAATAGCTCCAATTAATACAGCTGAGCCTGAGACACCACCCCACATAAGGGCATCTATCACATGAGATCCCTACTTTCTTGCGTACTTATTTGTAGTGTAACCATCTATGTGATTATTATGAAACAAGATAAAAGAACTAAAAAAATGGAAAAGAATCACTGATTTAGACCTTAAATAAAATAAGTCTTCTGTATAATTGACAAAATTTTCTGATTATGTCCGTTGAAAGTGAAAAAACCTTGTGATAGTCTGATCAAAAGATATAAAGATGGAAAAAAATTCTTTCATCTGTAGAAGGTCAAAAAACTTAATGAGGTCACTTTTAAACGAAAGAAGGAAGACGAGATGAATCCAAAAGCAGTGAAAAGAGAAAATCGTTATGCTAACTTAATTCCTATGCAAGAAATTAAATCCGTTGAACAGCAGCTTTACCCATTTGATATTTATAACAGTCTGCGTCAAGAAGCACCTATTCGTTACGATGAAAGCCGAAACTGCTGGGATGTATTTGATTATGAAACAGTAAAGTATATTTTAAAAAACCCGTCGCTTTTTTCATCCAAACGAGCAATGGAAGAACGCCAAGAAAGTATCTTAATGATGGATCCTCCAAAACACACAAAATTACGAAACTTAGTGAATAAAGCTTTTACACCAAGAGCTATTCAGCACTTGGAGGGTCATATTGAAGAGATTGCAGATTATTTATTAGATGAAGTAAGCAGCAAAAAAAAGTTTGATATAGTAGAAGATTTTGCTGGACCACTGCCGATTATTGTAATAGCTGAGCTGCTAGGAGTACCTATACAAGATCGAGCACTGTTTAAAAAGTACTCCGATGACTTAGTGAGCGGTGCTGAAAATAATTCAGACGAAGCTTTTGCGAAAATGATGCAAAAGCGTAATGAAGGGGTGCTTTTTTTACAAGGGTATTTTAAAGAAATTATCGCTGAGCGTCAGAGAAAGAAACAAGAAGATCTGATTTCGCTGCTTTTAGAAGCAGAAATTGACGGCGAACATTTAACAGAAGAGGAAGTACTAGGGTTTTGTATTCTACTGCTAGTAGCAGGCAATGAAACAACAACAAACTTAATTACGAACGGAGTCCGGTATATGACAGAAGACGTAGACATACAGAATGAAGTTCGTCAAGACATATCCCTAGTTCCGAATCTCGTGGAAGAAACGCTCCGCTATTATCCTCCTATTCAAGCGATTGGACGCATAGCCGCTGAAGATGTAGAACTTGGAGAGTGTAAAATTAAAAAAGGGCAGCAGGTAATTAGCTGGGCAGCAAGTGCAAATAGAGATTCAGCTAAGTTTGAACGGTCTAACACTTTTGTCGTGCGTCGTAAAACGAATCCTCACGTAAGCTTTGGTTTTGGCATCCATTTTTGCTTAGGAGCACCGTTAGCAAGAATGGAAGGGAAAATTGCCTTTGCTAAATTACTAGAAAAAGGGGAATTTTCCAAAGTTCAGAATCAGCCTTTAAAGCCAATAGATAGCCCTTTTGTTTTTGGGGTAAAAAAATATGAAATTACTTTTGACAACGCCTGAAAAGCGAGCGCAAATGATGCGCTTGCTTTTTAGCGTTCAGTCTTCCATTTTTGGTCCTCTGAAGGAGACGTATAGGTGTCCATTGAAGAGATAAGCTGTTCGGGAGTATCAGAAATATTGATGAGACGAATAGCAGAATCCGTAGAAAATCCTTCATCTACTGCATGCTGAACCATTTGCATAAGGGGGTTGTAGTAGCCGTTTACATTTAATAACCCCACTGGTTTTTTATGTATGCCAATTTGAGCCCAGCAAAGAGCTTCAAACAGCTCTTCAAATGTCCCGAAACCTCCAGGAAGGGCAATATAAGCATCTGCTAACTCGTGCATAGTTGCTTTTCGCTCGTGCATGCTCTCTACTTCGATGAGTTCTGTCAGCGCGGTATGAACAATTTCACCGCTAAACAAACCGCGGGGCATAATACCAATGACTTCGCCCCCATGTTCAAGCATTTCATTTGCGACTTCTCCCATCAGGCCCATTCGTGAGCCTCCGTAAATCAGCCGGTAGTTTTCTTGGGCCATGTAGCGTCCTAGCGAGACGGCGGCCTCTTTATATTCTGTTTTTATTCCTGCGCTTGATCCTGCAAACACACAAATTGATTTCAATTTCTTCACTCCTTTGTTTCTTCTCTATATAAGTCTTTTCTGTTTATGAACAACAAAATCCTTCTTAATAATTTATGAATTTTCACAATGTCATCGCTTGATTATTCTAAAAACTTTGCTTATAATCAAAGCGAAACATCTGTTTGAAAGCGTTATCTATTTCTTTTCTTTTGATGAAAAAGAGAGTACGCATAGATCTACTTGTAAGATAAGTAGATAATATGAACTTATGGGAGATTGGACCGTTTTAAACGCTTCATTAGTAAGTATACGTACTTGCAGGATTAGGACAAGGGGGATATGGGGATATGATGAATAATTTAATACGCACATTAATGGTACAAACACCGACTGTACCAGGAAACTTAGGAAGAGTAGCAACAGCCATTGGAAATGTTGGAGGAGACATTGGCGAGGTTGAAACCGTTAAAGTAGGACATAACTACACGATGAGAAGTATTACGGTTCAAGTAGAAAGTGAAGACCAGCTTGAGGAATTGCTTGAAGCGGTTCGCAGTTTAGAAGGCATTACTTTACATACAGTATCAGATGAAGTTCTTCATGCGCATGAAGGCGGTAAAATTCAAATGAAAAGCAAAATGAAAATTGAGTCGATCGCTGACTTAAGAAGAGTATATACACCAGGTGTAGCAAACGTTTGCCGTGCTATTCAAGAACAGCCCGACAAAGCTAAAATTTATACGAGCATTGGAAACACGGTTGCGATTGTAACGGATGGTACCGCTATACTAGGACTAGGGAATATTGGTCCAGTTGCAGGAATGCCTGTCATGGAAGGAAAAGCTGCGTTATTTGATCAGCTTGCCAGTGTAAACGCTATCCCTATTTTGTTGAATGTAAATGAGCCGGAAGAAATCATTCAAACGGTTAAAAATATTTCACCAGGATTTGGCGGTATTTTACTAGAAGATATAGGGTCGCCTCACTGCTTTGAAATTGAAGAACGTTTAAAAGAAGAGCTAGATATTCCAGTTATGCATGATGATCAACACGGAACAGCAGTTGTGACGCTAGCAGCAGCTATCTCAGCTTGTCGCAGCACAGGTGTGAATTTGAAAGAAGCAAAAGTAGGGCAGATTGGTTTAGGAGCTGCTGGTATCGCTACTTGCAGAATGTTCATGGCTTACGGTGTCAAACAGGTGATAGGAGCTGATAAGTCTCCTGAAGCGAATGAGCGCTTGGTCAGCTACGGTGGAAAAGTAGCGGATTCATTAGAAGAGCTTATGGAGAACTGTGATATTGTTATTGCGACAACAGGTGTACCTGGCTTAATACAGAAAGAATGGATTCGAAAAGGGCAAATCATTTTAGCACTTTCTAATCCAAAACCAGAAATTGAACCTGAAGATGCTCTTGAAGCAGGAGCTATTTATGCTACTGACGGAAGGTCAGTGAATAATGTGCTTGGATTCCCAGGTATTTTCAGAGGAGTATTAAATGCGGGAGTGCGTGATATTACGCATACGATGCTTGTAGCTGCAGCTGAAGCCATTGCAAATTCAACGCGTCCAGGCGATTTAGTTCCTCACCCTCTTAATCTAGCTGTACACGAAGCAGTATCTGAAGCAGTTGAAAGAGCGGCTGTTGCACACGGAGAGAAAGACGGCGTTTATCGATAACAAACAAGGCTGCCTCGAAATAGGCAGCCTTGTTTGTTTTTTATCAAAAAATAATAAGAAAATAGTAAACGATGAAACTTTTTTCCTTTTTTAACGTAATATAGTAATAGAAATAGTAAAAAAGGTAGAGAAAGGAGTTTTTATGGAGTTTGAACATTTAAAGGGCAAATTGCCCCTCGAGGCTAAAAAAGCGATGCGCTGGCAATCCATTTTTACGCATAGCCTGTGGCTTCTGGCAACAGCGGGTTATTTTCTACTCGTTCATTTTTTTGATTGGTGGTCAATTATTGGATGGATATCAGCTGGACTATTAGTCGTGAGCTTTATCATATATACAATTATAGCTCCAAATGTATATATGAATGTATATTCATATGAAGTAACAGATACTCAAATTGATGTGCAAAGAGGGCTCTTCATCTGGTATCATACGAAAATTCCCCTTGTGAAAGTACAGCACGTTGAAACGTTGACAGGGCCGATTTTTCGAAAATTTGACTTGGCATCTGTTAAAATCATCACAGCAGCTGGAAGCGTCGAAATTCCTGCACTCGTACAAAGAGATGCTGAAGCACTGCGAGAGTATATTGCTAGACTAGCAGAGGTAGATGATGAAGATGAGTAAGCGGCTGCATCCGCTATATATTGCAATAGCATTTATTGAACATATAAAAAATAATATCCTGCCTTTTGTGTTTGTATTTATCGTCAATCGGCACCTGTTGTTTACATATTGGTGGGCAACGCTATTAGCGGGAGGCGTAGTCGCTTTATTTGCTTTTTTTACCTGGAGGGAATTTCGTTATGAAGTAACGGAAACGGAAGTGCGTCTGTATAAAGGGATTTTTAAAAAAGAAAAACGATTTATTCAACGAAATCGCATTCAATCGATTCAGTTAGATCAGCCGTTTGTCTTTAGAATTCTTCGCTTAGCCCGGCTTCGTATTGACACGGCCAGCAGCGGTACGGATGCTGAAATTGATTTATCTGGTATTTCACTAAAAGAAGCGCACCATCTTAAAGATACGTTAAAGCTGTCAGGGAGTCAGCCGGAAATAACAGAAAAAAGTCCTGAACGTATGATGAAAGTGTCGGTGAAACAGCTGGCGTTAGCTGCTGCGTTTTCCGGGAATTTTGGCTATATATTTGCTGCTCTTGGTTTTCTCTATCAGTATATTGATACGTATATCAACCGCTGGGTGAAGACAGCTTACGAAGAAGTGATTCATCAATCGATGCTTGGTTTATTTGTATTAGTCGCTGCAATTGTGGTGCTTGCTTATTTGTTGTCTATCGTTTTATATGTGATACGATTTGGCGGTTTTACAGTGGAACGCTACGATCATTATCTACATATTAAATACGGACTATTAAATAAGAAATCCCTTACGATTCCTTTTCATAAGATACAGGCTGTTACGATAGAGGAAGGGTTGGTTCGACGCTTATTTGGATGGTCTTCCGTTTCGTTAAATGTCGTAACCTCTGATTTAAAAGAAAAGGTCTATTTACACCCGTTTATCCAGCAAAAAGAGATTTCATCGTTAATGAACGTATATGTCCCGCACTACGAATATATAAAGTGTCCAAGAAATACAGCTATTCAATATGCATGGTACCCATTACTATTACCGCTCTTGTTATTTGTAGCGGCAGGGATTGGCATCAGCTTTTGGAAATCAATGTTCGTGTGGGTTATTGCTGTGCTATGCCTTGCATATGTACTTATTCACTGGTTGGGCTATCGCCAAGGCGGCTTAATGATGAACGAGGTATTTGTCGCTATTCGCTCACAGTTTTTAACACGAAAAACAACGATTATTAGAAGGAAGAAAGTGGAGCAAATTGAGGTGTTTGCAGGCACCTTTTTATGGAAAAAAGGATACAGGAAAATAAAAATTTCAACTATGGGTACAAGCGGCAGCTATAAATCGGGATATTTTCCATTTGAAATTTGGCATCCTATCTTTCTGCAAGCTACTTCTTCTAAAAAGGCATGAAGAACATCATTGTTCTTCATGCCTTTTGACGTTATCTATTCATTAAATTTTTTCCTTACTCGTAATAGCTATTCATCACGTCAGCGGGCACCATACTGCCTCCAGTTGACCATACAAGGTGAGTAGCTTTTGACATATCGTTTTCTAGTGCTTGCGCTTGTATATAGGAAGACCCGCTTTCCATCAGGTGAAGGGGCCCTTGTAAACCAGCCGCTGCTGAAGGTTCTATATACATATTTTCACGATTGGCTAGCTCATAAATAAATCGGAAAAGCTGATCATCTTCTACAGTATAAATTCCGCTAATAAGCGATTTTATCGTTTCGCCTACAAAGCTAGATGGCCTTCCTACAGCTAGTCCATCGGCAGCTGTTATGTTATCAAGTCCAATATCGGTAACGGAAATGCCATCATGCAGCTCGGTCATTAATCCGAGCAGCATGCAAGGAGAGTGAGTAGGTTCAGCAAAAAAGCAGTGAACATGATCACCGTATATTGCTTTTAATCCAAACGTAATACCGCCAGGACCTCCGCCTACTCCGCAAGGTAAATAGACAAATAAAGGATGTTCAGCGTCTACTTGAATTTGCAGCTCGGCTAGCTGCTTTTCCAAGCGTAAGGCAGCGACGGAATAACCAAGAAATAAATCTCTAGACTGCTCATCGTCAATAAAATGACAGGCGGGGTCTGCTTCGGCTTGCTTTCGTCCTTCTTCCACGGCTTTTCCGTAGTCAGACTGATATTCAATAACGGTTACGCCTTTCGAACGAAGCAAATCTTTTTTCCATTTCTTCGCATCGGCTGACATATGGACGGTGACGTTAAAGCCGAGAGCGGCGCTTATAATACCAATGCTTAAACCTAAATTACCGGTAGATCCTACTGCAATAGAATAAGAAGAAAATAACTTTTTACATCGTTCTTCAGCTAGAAGAGCATAGCTGTCTTCTTCGGTAAGCAGCCCTTCTTTGATAGCAAGACTTTCAGCAAATTTTAATACTTCATAAATGCCGCCTCTTGCTTTAATAGAACCTGATATAGGAAGATCGTGATCGCATTTCATCAATAATTTTCCTTGCAGCTCGTTATTCATTTGTTGATTTAAATAGTCTTTCATGTATGCAATTTCTTGAAGAGGTGATTCAATGATTCCTTTTGATGCTTTTAGCTCCGGAAAAGCGATTTGAAGAAAAGAAGAAAAGCGAGAAAGTCGCTCTTTTGCATCTTTTATATCTTTGGTATGTAAAGAAAGAGACGAAAGTGCTTCTTGAGCAGGTTTTAAATAAGGATTTATCCAAAGTATTTCCTGTTTATTGATTAAAGGTGTTAATAAAGGATATTCACGCATCCATGTAGCAAGGGGTTTTTGGTGAAATAAATGTATCGTCATAAAGGCTCCTTTCTCAATATGTTATTTCCTTTATATGTATAGTATCAAGAATAGAAGAAGTTGAAAACGAAAATATCAAAAAGCAGAAAGCGCTTTTAACTGCCTCTTGTATACTAATAAAGATAACTTATACAACTGCATAGAAAAAAGGAGAGGAATTTATGGCATTTTCAGGCGATGATAGCAGATGTCCTATCTGCGGAGAGAAAAATAACTGTGCTTCTGTACAAGGCAGAGAAATAGAAAAGTGTTGGTGCATGCAGAAAGTTTTTACTCCTGATTTGTTTAAACAAATTCCTTTAGAAAGCAGAGGGAAAGCGTGTGTATGCGTCAAATGCGTTGCGAGACAGAAGGAAGAAGGCGGGGATTAACGTGAAAAAAGGAATTATTTCATACGGTGAGGCATTTATTGATTTTATCGCCAAAAATGAATCTAACACTGACTTTGACCCTTTTTTAGGAGGCACAACCGTTAATGTAGCAGTTGGAGTTCAGAAGTTAGGAGCAAAAGCATCTTATATCTGCAAGTTAGGGAGTGATGAAACAAGTGGTTTTGTAAGAAAGAAGCTTTTAATTGAAGGAGTAAACCAAAGCGGCTGTGTAACTTCGGTGACGAAAAAAGTTTGTGAAGTGTATGTACATAAAAGTAAAGAAGGAGATCGTTACTTTCATTCCTACATAGATTCTACCCCTCATGAGCAAGTGTATAAATATGAGCTGCAGGAAGCTTTATTTGAGAAGGCAGCGATTTTTTATTTTGGATCAGGCACTTTGTTTCATCCGATTTCCCAGGAAACTACAAGAGAAGCTGTGAGGCTCGCAAAAAAATATCGTATGCTGGTAGCTTTTGATCCGAATATTCGAATGAAAAGATGGGAAAGTGAAGCAGCATGTAGAAATATTGTAACATCGTTTTTGTACGAAACAGATATTTTGAAAATCTCTCAAGATGAGCTCCTATTTTTGATGAATTCAACAGATCTGGCAGAAAGCCTAGAAAAACTGAGAGCGTATCATATTCCGTTCGTATGGGTCACTCAAGGAGAAAAGGGCGCAGTAGCCGTTACTGCAAATCAAATGCTTCATGTGAGTGCAAAGAAAGTACAGGCGATAGATACAACAGGAGCGGGTGATGCATTTATGGCAGGAATTCTCTGGTGTATTCATGAAAAAGGTTTGCCTGAAAGTGAGGAGTCATGTAAGCAGTACACAATGTTTGCCAACGCGTTAGGTGGAGCAGTTTCGGCGAGATACGGAGGAATGATTTCGCTTAAAGCAAAAGATGTATCTAATATAAAAGCAGGTAGCTGATAGCTACCTGCTTTTGAGCATTTATTATTTAAAAAATGACAGTATAATCATAAGGGCAAAAATAATCGTAAGATGGTTCAATGAGAACACAAACATTAAAGTAGCCCATTTTGTATCTTCTAATTTTTTAAATCCAACAATTCCAAGAAGCATCCACACGAGTGTTAAACCGAACATTGTAAATGCGATAATTTTACTAAACGATAAAAATAAGAACGATGCCGCTAGTAAAATAACTAGGTATACAAGCGTTTGGACTTTGGAACGACGGATACCTTTTACTACAGGAAGCATTGGTACACCTGCGGCTTTATATTCCTCAAGTCTTCTAATCGCAATAGCGTAGAAGTGAGGAGGCTGCCATAAAAACATAAATACAAACAATCCAATTGCTACCGGATGAAATAAGTCTGGTGAAATAGCGGCCCAGCCAATGATCGGAGGCATAGCTCCAGAAATACTTCCGACTTCGGTATTATAAATGGTTGTACGTTTTGTAAGCATAGTATAAGGCACTACATAAAAGAAAAATCCTAAAATACCCATAATGGCGGCCATGTTAGAAACTAAAAATAAAATACCTACACCAATAACAAATAAAGCCAGTCCTAACCATAGAGCAAATTTAGGGTTGACCGCTCCTGTTACCGTCGGTCTGTCTTTTGTACGTTTCATGATTGCATCGATATCACGGTCATAGAAGTTATTAACTGCCCCAGCTCCTCCTACGACAAAGGATGTCCCAATTAAAGCCAAAATAATGATAGGAATTTGTGTCACAAAGCTTAAGTCATTAACAGCAATTGCGAGACAAAGCCCAGCAACCATTCCTAGTGAGTTCGATTTAATAATCCCAGTTTTTATAATAGCACTGATTACTTCCCGGGAAAAATACTGATTGATAGGAAGTGATTCCTTTGTGATAACTTCGGTATTTTTCACAGCAATTCTCCTTTTTGAGCTTATTCTTACATGAATAAACCTAATCTTTATTAATCAACTAAACTATTTTAACAAAAAAATATCGTAATTACATCAAGGTTGCTCGTAAAATTTGTTAACATTCCTTGAACTTTTTTAAAAAACAAAGAAAAATGTCGAATTTCCGACTGAAAATAAGTACATCCTTTATTATAAGATAAAAATGGAATGCTTAAAAACGAAAATTTTGACTATCTGGTGAACTTTTAACGAGCAAGAAACTCGAACTTAATCGTACCATATTTATTGGTAATTGCAATCACATAGTATGTGATGAAAGAAAAGATGTGGTACATTAAAGAAAGAACTAATAAGTTTATTTACTATGTCTTATTCACAAGGAGGATATATGATGCCAGATAAATATGCTAGCTTCTCTGAACTTGCCTCTTATGAAGTATACAACCAAGACTACAAAATTCAATTTGAAATCAGACCTTCTAACATTATTATGCTTGCGATACACGGCGGAGGTATCGAAACTGGAACATCCGAACTTGCTGTTGGCCTAGCGGGCAACGAATACTCGTACTATATATTTGAAGGGTTAAAGAAATCAGGAAATGCCGATCTTCATATCACATCCACTCATTTTGATGAACCTCATGCGTTAACGATTATATCAAAAGAAGACTATGCAGTATCTTTTCATGGATACAACGACAAAAGTGAAAAGCATACTAAAATCGGCGGTGCTGACAAAGCGTTAAGGTCCAAAGTACATGAAGCGCTTGTTTCTAAAGGCTTTAGTACAGAAATTTTATCAGATCAAGATCCTGTTTCCGGTACCAGCCCTAGAAATATAACCAATAAAACAGCTAGGCGGATGGGTGTGCAAATTGAGATAAGTAAAGCGCAAAGAGAAGCTTTTTTTTCAACTAACACGAGAAATGAACGTAAAAATTCGAAAACCCAGGAATTTTTTGAGTATATATCAGCTATTAGAAGTGCATTTCCTCTTAGATAAATCAGATACGTTTAGTATTTATTAAACAGGTTAGATTTATTACGGACATGTTTGTGGTATACATATAGTAACTACATAAACTGGAGGAGATAATCATGAAAAAGTTTGACCAAGAAGATACCCTAGAACGACTTAAAGCCTCTTATCGATATTTAAAAAGCATAGACATACCAGAAATCAGCACATTAGATGATCAAAAACGAGCGGAAGCTGTGCAGTTAATCGAAGAGATTGGTCTTAAAATATCAGAAATGCGCGTAAAAGTAGAGTGAGTAAAAAGAGAAAGAAGGACATCTGTCCTTCTTTCTCTTTTTCGACAACTATAAACAGGAGATTGGCCATGAATGAACAATATTATGATGCTTTATTAAATATAAAAACAACGGGAGAACAAAAGGGATTTAATGATTCATTTCATTACCATCGTTATGAACCCACGCCTTATAGTGCATTAGAAGCACTTTTCAATCAGTATGAGCTAACAAGCAGCGATAGAATTGTCGACTTCGGGTGTGGGAAAGGAAGGCTGAATTTTTATGTGAACTACCTATGTAATGCCACCGCTGTAGGGATAGAAATGAATGAGCACTTCTATGAGCAGGCCATAGATAATCAGAGGCGCTATTTAAAAAAAGCCAAGGGCCGAAAAAGTCATATTTATTTTCAGTGTTGTTTAGCCCAGGAATATAAGATTCACCCACTAGACAACTGCTTTTATTTTTTTAATCCTTTTTCAGTTCAAATTTTTATCCAAGTAGTGAACAATATTTTGCTTTCGTGGGAAGAGAATAAGCGCGAGATTGATTTAATTTTGTATTATAGTTCAGAGGATTATCTTCATCATCTCGAAAAACACCCTTCTTTCATTTTAAAAGAAGAGGTAATGCTGCCAGAGTTGAATCGTAAAAATCCATATGAACGGTTTTTGATTTATAAAGTAGCTTATTAAGACGACTTATTTACTATTCCATAAAGGTGTATCGTCGCTCGTTCTATTTAACAAATCAGCAGGGGCTAGAAAAAGACCTGCTGATTTTATTTATAACTTTTTAGAAATTAAAGCATAACACTTTATTATGTAAGCGCTTTCTGTTATAATGAAACTAGGTTGGATAGCATGCGTGGCTATCGGTGTACTCAGCGCAGGCGGGGCTAGTACAGAAAGAGAAGGCTACATACAAGTTAATAAACATTTAGTCGATAGAAATAAGAAGTCTCAAAAACAAATTTATTAATTTGTATGCTAAATCGTAAATTAACAGAAACGGCATTTATGATAAGGTTTTAGAGAAAAGAACCCAGCGTATACTGTATAAGCAATTTTTTTACTCTAAAAAAGGGTAAAGAAATTGCTTATTTATTTTTAAATAAGTGCACAGCTGTTCAGATTTGTTTTGAGATATCTAGCGTTAGTGTATAATAGTAAAAAGTACGAAAAGTTGACATTGTTAATTGATTAAAGGGGATTTAAAAATGAGTGAACTAAAAATAGATGATGTAGCGAAGCAAAGCGGTTTAACAAAACGTACGATTCGTTATTATGAACAAATTGGACTGATGCCAGCACCTCCAAGAAGTGAAGGTGGATTTCGTCTGTACACGGAAGAACATGTAGAATTTTTAAAGAAAATTACGAATGCCAAAGAAGTTATGGGTTTTTCACTTCAAGAATTACAGGAATTTCTTGCTTTAAGTGATACTCTTGAAATACAAAAGATGGATTATAGGCAAGTGAAAGGAACAAGTCAACAAAAAGAAAAGTTAGAGCAAGTGTTACATACGGTAGAAGAGCAGCTCAAGCTGATTGAACAGAAAAAGAAAAACATCTTAAAAGTAGAGTCTGACCTTCTGTCACTGAGAGATCGTGCTAAGGCTGCAATTGTAAAATTCGAGCAGGAAGAATCATAAAAAGCAGGCGCATTCACCAGAAGAGTGCGTCTGCTTTTATGTGTTTTATAGGGAATTTATTTATGATTGTGCAGAGTTTTCTTCTAGCTGTACCCCTAAAAGAAGTAGAATAGCCTGTATCCCGTCGGCTTTTCCGCTGTGAAAGCTTCTTGTTTCAGCATCCAAAGCTTCATTTACAGATTCCATCATATTTGATTCGTATAAGTCTAAAATCAATTGTTTTCCTTCCGGACTCAAATGCAGCTGCCCGCGTTCCTTCATTTTAAACTTCAACTTCTTCAACTCCCTTTCCCATAATACTATCAGTATACAAAATTAATAACATTTACGTAAACGTTAATTTTTGTATGTGGACAGAAGAACGTATTAAGTATAGGTACTAAGTGAGGGGAGAGATACTGGTTATCCTTTGCTTGTTTTAATGTTTGTCAGCTTATAGCCGCAAGCTGAGCATATATAGATAACGTTTTGATTGGACTGAGCAGTTAAAACGGTAGCGAGCTCTTTTTGAGAATGACAGTTAGGACAAATAACAACAGGGGATTTCATGTGATTTTCTCCTTTTCTTTTTTATAGTCGAATTTTATTTTATGTAAAGTTTAATCAAATATCCTTCGTGCTATCAAAAACGACGGAAGATATGTAAAAAAGCATTCTCGCTCAAAAGAAACGGGAATGCTTAAGGTAAGTTTAAAATCCGTCCTGGCTTGCTGTAAATGGAATGTTAAGTCTTCTTTCTACATTGCGTAAGCGCTGATTTAATCTGTTTATACGGTCAGTATGTCGCTCCACAACTCGATTTAAGCGAGTAATTTCTCTGACTTGCTCCTCATTTTGTCTCTCAAGAGCACGAATTCTTCGTTCAAATCCTCCAAGATTTTGAAGCTGCTGTCTTTCATCGTATTCTTCATGCTGTGGTACGTAAGGGGGATAGTATTGTTGAACTGAGTAATCAACTTGCTGAGGAATATATCCAGGGTTGAAATAATAAGGGTTCATTAGGGCACCGCTCCTTTTAAATAGTAACTTCAAATCAAACACGATATAACGTATGCGAAGATAAGAAAAATGCTATAGGCACATACCTAAAGACATTCTGTATTTTAAAAAAGGAAAATATTTTTAGGAGGAAAAAGGAGATAGCAAACCCTTTCTTGAATATGCAAAATAGAAAAGCTTCTTTTTTAGACACTTTATTTAAGAAAGAGGGAAAGTGACCGATGGCTCAAGGGAAACAAAAACCAGCACCTAAAATAGAAGAATCAAAAGCTCCGCCTGCAAAGAAACAAAAGCCGAAGAGCCGCAGCATCAAAAAAGCTCCGCCTCCTACATCGCCCTGGGTAAAAGCTGCTTCCATTTTATCTAACATTGATTTCATTCGTTTGTTTCGCGTGCTGTTTCTTGCTTTGGCGGTTGGTTTTATTGTGTATCAATATATTTTACTTACAAAAGGGGTCTTCATCAAAACATACGTAGACCTTTGGCATCATCACAAAATGATCTTGCTAGCTGGAGCTGCATTTATTATCTATACTTCTTTCATCTTTTACCTTGGCTACCGCACCGCTAAAAAGCGCTAGAACGATTATAAACGGCGAATATCATCCATTCTTTAAGCAAACCTTATATGTATATCAGCATAGAGGGGGGAAGAAACGTGGACAAGCAGCGAGCAAAACAAATTGCTGATTCACCCGTTATGGCTAACGTTACGTATAACGATACGGCCGTTTATATTCAACATGTAAGCGAAGAAAATGATACGGCAAGAATTTATCCGCTAGGTCAGCCGGAAAATGAACAAAATGTTGCGGTGAGTCAATTAGTAGAGAATTAAGGTGGATAAATAGAGCTACTAGTTCAGTTAAATAAAAGGAAGAGAGCAAATACACAGCTCTCTTCCTTTTATTTATTCTTCCCATTTCTTACTGTTGATTTTCTCAATAATCCCGTGCAAATCACCTGGCTTATGAAACTCAATCGGAGACGCGCCTTTTTCAAACAGAATCGATTCCGCTTCAATTAACGCCACGTAGCGTCCGTTCACTTTTGCTAAATGAATATTTTCACCAAAATCAGCTAGCAGCCCTTTAATCTCTGTTTCGCCAAGCTTCATTTTAAGCTCTGCATCAGGGGTATGCTCGACGATATGAGCAGCGGCTTCCATGACTTGATGGGTATCTAAACGTTCTTGAAGCTCACGCTTTTCACTTGTTGCCCACAGTTCCATGTCTGATTCAAACTGTTCAAGCTCTACGCTTTCTGCTTCAAACGTTTCGCTGACGTGTTCACGCACCATATCCATCACTTGTGTTTTCATAATCTCAGGCATCGGCTCGTTGTAATCAATGAATTTCAAAAAGTCTTCAAAATAACGGGCGTGAGACGCTTGGTGGATAACGAGTTCGCTTTCTTCCACCATGCCTTCTTCAGGCATGTATGGGTATTGAATGGATTTCATGTTTTTAGTAGTAATCGCCATTTCTACGTGACGAATAAGGGTTGATTCATCTGAAATTGAAGCCACTTTTGGTTCGAAGTCACATTTTAAAATAAACACAAAAGCATGATCAAAATATTTTCTTGGAACAGCAGATACCACTAAAAATGCTCCTCCTCGAACGGCTGCAGTATCAAGGTATGCATTGATAAACTGTTCGCTGTTTTCTTCAAACTCTTCTTTGGTTGTGGCAAAACGAGTGCGGTGAAATAAATTATAATTAGGGTTTGAGTCGAGAGCGTGTCCCGGTTCAACTATAAAATACCCGAGCTTTGTAGGCACTTGTTCTGCTTTGGGGTGTCGCTCTACTTTGCGCTTTACAATTTTTTTAAATTCACCGTCTAAAAAATCTTTAATGGAACTTTCTTCATATTCTTCCGTATCAAGCGTTTGAAAATGCTTATATTGTTTAGAGGCCTGTTCTTCTTTTCCTTCTACTTGTATTACGTAAAATGATAAAAAATTAATTTTAAAATCCATAGCAGTCACCTTGTTTCTTTTTAGTCAGTTACTTCAGTATAAGAAAGAGTCCGGTAAGCGTCAATGCCTGTTAGCTTTAGGGGGAAAAAGATCTATTTATACAATTGATCAGCTGAGGAATAGTGTATAAAGCAAAGAATAGGAGAGGCAGGGGGCCTCTCTTATTTATACTGCTCCAAACGTTCAAAAAAGGTTTTGACAAACTTATAAAAAATTTTATCAGAAGGTGCTAAATCACGATTTCTAGGAATAATCATTCCGACTGTCCGCTGAAGCTGCGGCGTATGAATAGGAAGTTTAGTCGTAAAACGAGGAGTCGTTTCAGACACTGTACTTTCAGGAAGAAGCGTCACGCCAATTCCTGCGGATACAAGACCTTTAATCGCATCTAAATCTTCTCCTTCAGATGAAATATTGGGCATGAATCCTGCTTGTTTGCAAGCGTCAAAGGCCATTTTATGTAAAATGAATCCTTTTGGAAATAGCACAAAATCTTCATTTCTTAAATCCCGCAGCCGAATGTTATCCCGTTCAGCGAGCGGGTGATGAGAGGGAACAAGGGCTAAAAGATTTTCAGTGAATAGAATATGCCCTTCAATACTCTGATCTTCTACAGGTACAGGGCCTAAAAAAGCGATATTGATATCTCTTTTTTTAACCGATTCAATTAAAAATTTGTACGAACCTTGTCTAAGATGAAAAGCAACATTTGGGTGTTCTTCTTTAAAGGCTGATATAATAGTAGGAAGAAGATGACTAGCAAGGCTTGTTGGAAATCCGATTTTAATCGTTCCTCTTTCGGGATCCAAGTATTCATCAATTTGTTCTTTCGCATAGTCAATAGCTTTCATAGCCGTCTCCGTATGCTCAAGAAAGACTTTTCCTATTGCTGTTAACTTGACATTTCTTCCTTCACGTTTGAATAAACTAACACCTAGCTCAGATTCCAGGTTCGCGATTTGACGGCTGATTGCTGATTGAGCTACATGCAGATATTCTGCGGCCTCAGATACGTGTTCTCTTTTTGCAACTTCCATAAAATAGCGTAATTGACGCAGTTCCATAAGCATCCTCCATCTATATATATCAAAATTAGATTAGTTTTATCTAAATTATATATTGTTTATATTGATTTGAAAACTTACAATGTAAACAGGTGATCTTAAAAAGATAAAGAAAACGAACGGGGGAGAAGAAGATGACATACAATCAAATGCCAAAAGCTCAAGGTCTCTACCGTCCTGAATTTGAGCACGATGCATGTGGAATCGGACTATACGCTCAATTGAAAGGCGTAGCGTCACATGATATCGTTAAAAAAGGACTAAACATGCTTTGCCAGCTTGACCATCGAGGCGGACAGGGAAGTGATCCGCTAACAGGAGATGGAGCTGGATTAATGGTACAAATTCCACACGCGTTCTTTAAAAAGACATGCGTTGAACTGAACTTGCCAGAAAACGGTCGTTATGGAGTTGGAATGATCTTTTTCTCAAATAATGAAGACGAGCGTCGAGAAATTGAAGCTTATATTAATAAATTAATTGAAGAAGAGGGACAAACGTTATTAGGTTGGAGAACTGTGCCTGTAAATGTCGGAAAAATCGGAAAAGTTGCAAAAGAAAGCTGTCCATACGTACGACAAGTATTTATTGGGGCAAATGACAGTATTCAAGATGACTTAGCGTTTGAGCGCAAGCTATATGTTATTCGTAAGCAAGCGGAAAATTGGGCGCAGGCACGTCAAAACCGTTTTTATTTTACAAGTCTTTCAAGCAGAACAATTGTGTACAAAGGGTTGTTAACACCTGAACAAGTGGATGCTTTTTATCTTGACCTACAAGATGAAGACTTTACTTCAGCGTTTGCTTTAGTGCATTCTCGCTTTAGCACAAACACGTTCCCAAGCTGGGAAAGAGCACATCCAAACCGTTATTTAATTCACAACGGTGAAATCAATACGCTTCGCGGTAATCAAAACTGGATGAGAGCGCGTGAACAGCAGTTTGTTTCGGACGCATTTGGTAAGGATTTGCCGAAGGTTCTTCCAATTTTAGATGCTGAAGGAAGCGACTCATCCATGTTAGATAATGCGCTAGAGTTCTTTGTATTGGCCGGCCGCAAGCCAGCCCATGCAGCGATGATGCTTATTCCAGAGCCTTGGTCTGAGAATCCGCACATGTCAAAAGAAAAACGTGCTTTCTATGAGTATCATAGCGCATTAATGGAGCCATGGGATGGTCCGACTGCTATTTCGTTTACGGATGGAAAGCAAATCGGTGCTATTTTAGACCGTAACGGTTTACGTCCAGCTCGCTATTATGTTACAAAAGATGATTACATCATACTTTCATCAGAAGTAGGCGTCATTGATGTTGAAGATGAAAATGTGTTATATAAAGATCGTTTAAGCCCAGGTAAAATGCTTCTAATCGATTTAGAAGAAGGCCGAATTATTTCAGATGAAGAAATTAAATCTGAAATGGCACAGGCTGAGCCTTATCAAGAATGGTTAGATGAACAGCTGGTAACGTTGCCAGAAGTGCAGGAAGAAAAATCTGAATACTTCGATGATTTGGTCATTCGCCAGAAGTCATTTGGCTACACGTATGAAGATATTCATAAATATTTAGTTCCAGTTATTACAGAAGGAAAAGATCCGCTTGGTTCAATGGGTAATGATACTCCATTAGCCGTGTTGTCTGATCGTCCTCAATCGCTGTTCAATTACTTTAAGCAGCTGTTTGCTCAAGTAACGAACCCACCGATTGACGCTATTCGTGAACAGTTGGTTACATCAACAATGACGTTGCTTGGTGCAGAAGGGAATTTACTGCATCCAACCAAAGAAAACATTCATCGAATTCAGCTTGAGACGCCGGTTTTAACAAACGATCAAACTCATCAGCTGAAGTCTGCCATTCATCCAGATTTCAAAAGTGCTGTTATTTCTGCGGTGTTCACAAAGGATTTAAAAGCAGATCTTGATCGCGTATTTGCTGAAGCTGAAGCGGCAATTAACGCAGGCGCTAGCATTCTTGTTCTGACAGACCGTGAAGCGGGAGCTCACTCTGTAGCCATTCCAGCTTTATTAGCGGTCAGCGGGCTGCACCAGCACCTAGTGCGAAAAGGAAACCGTACAAAGGCGAGCATTGTAGTGGAAACAGGAGAAGCGCGCGAAGTGCACCATTTTGCAGCACTGATTGGTTACGGAGCAGACGCAATTAATCCATATCTTACTTTTGCAACATATCAAAATGAAATTAACGCAGGTACGTTGAACGTATCGTATGACTATGCTGTTGAGAAATATGTAAAAGCCGTTACTGAAGGTGTTGTAAAAGTAATGTCTAAAATGGGCATTTCAACGGTGCAAAGTTATCGGGGCGCACAAATTTTTGAAGCAGTTGGAATCAGTGCAGAGGTTATCGAGCAATATTTTACAGGTACTGCCTCGCAACTTGGCGGTATCGGTTTAGATGTTATTGCAAAAGAAGCGAAAACGCGTCACGACAATGCTTATGTTGAAACAATTGAGCAAACGTTAGAGTCAGGAAGCGACTTCCAGTGGAGACACACGGGCGAGCATCATGCGTTTAATCCAAAAACAATTCACACGCTGCAGTGGGCTTGCCGTAAGGGAGATTACAGCTTATTTAAAAAATTCTCTGAATCGGCTAATGAAGAACGCATCGGTTTCTTGCGCAACCTATTCTCGTTTAATGGAACGCGTTCATCTATCTCCATTGATGAAGTGGAATCAGTTGATTCGATTGTAAAACGTTTTAAATCAGGTGCTATGTCGTTTGGATCTTTAAGTCAAGAAGCTCATGAAACATTAGCGATTGCGATGAACCGTTTAGGCGCACGCAGTAACAGTGGAGAAGGTGGCGAGCACCCTAGCCGCTACACTGTGGATGAAAATGGAGATAATCGCCGCAGTGCGATTAAACAGATTGCTTCTGGCCGTTTTGGAGTGAAAAGTCATTACCTTGTGAATGCGGATGAGCTTCAAATTAAAATGGCACAAGGTGCAAAACCCGGAGAAGGCGGTCAGCTTCCAGGAAACAAAGTATATCCATGGGTAGCAGATGTGCGTGGATCAACGCCAGGAGTAGGCTTAATTTCACCTCCTCCACACCACGATATTTACTCGATTGAAGATTTAGCACAGCTTATTCATGACTTAAAAAATATAAACCGTGATGCACGAATCAGCGTCAAACTCGTTTCAAAAGCAGGAGTAGGAACGATTGCTGCCGGAGTAGCAAAAGGAGTAGCGGACGTTATCGTTATTAGCGGCTACGACGGAGGTACGGGAGCATCTCCAAAAACAAGTATTAAACATACGGGACTACCGTGGGAACTGGGCTTAGCGGAAGCTCATCAAACGCTTATGTTAAACGGTCTTCGCGAAAAGGTAGTGCTTGAAACAGACGGGAAATTAATGACGGGTAAAGATGTAGTCATGGCAGCACTTTTAGGAGCAGAAGAGTTTGGTTTTGCTACGGCGCCTTTAATTGTTTTAGGCTGTATCATGATGCGTGCGTGTCACTTAGATACATGTCCAGTTGGAGTGGCGACGCAAAACCCAGAGCTTCGTAAAAAGTTCCTAGGAGAAGCGGATCACATCGTTAACTATATGAAATTTGTTGCACAAGAAGTACGCGAAATTATGGCTGAACTTGGATTTAAAACAGTAGATGAAATGGTTGGACGTACAGACGTATTAAGCGTTAGCGAACGTGCAAAAAATCACTGGAAGGCGCAGCACTTAGACTTAACAACTCTTTTATATCAAGCTGAAGGTGTACGTACTTTTAAAACACCTCAAAACCATAAAATTGACGAATCTCTTGATATGCAAAAAATCTTGCCAGCGGTACAGCAAGCAATCGAGCATAAGTATCAAGTCGAGTTAGAACTGCCAATTTCTAATATTAACCGTGTAGCTGGAACAATTGTAGGAAGTGAAGTTACAAAACGTTACGGTGAGAAAGGTCTGCCAGAAGATACGATTACTCTTCGATTCACTGGCTCTGCAGGACAAAGTTTTGGTGCATTTGTTCCAAAAGGAATGTCTATGTATCTAACTGGAGATGCAAATGATTATATCGGAAAAGGGTTATCAGGAGGTAAAATCATCGTTGCTCCACCTAAGGAAACAACAGCTGTGTCAGGTGAAAATGTTATCGTCGGGAACGTGGCATTTTACGGTGCAACAAGCGGTGAAGCTTATGTTAGCGGGCTAGCAGGAGAACGTTTTGCGGTTCGTAACAGCGGTGTGAACGTAGTGGTTGAAGGAATTGGCGATCATGGCTGTGAATATATGACTGGCGGACGCGTTGTCGTATTAGGTGATGTAGGTAAAAACTTCGGTGCGGGAATGTCTGGCGGTATTGCTTACGTATTTACTGATGATCAAGAAGCATTCAAAAACCTTTGTAATAAAGACATGATTGGGTTTGAGAGCTTAAAAGGAGAAGAAGCAGAAGAAGTAAAAGAGATGATTGCAAATCACCTAAAATATACTGACAGTCATAAAGCAGCATTTGTATTAGAAAATTGGGAAGAATCGCTTTCGAAATTTGTAAAAGTGATTCCGAATGATTATAAACGCATGATGAATCGCATTGAAGAGCAAAAAGCAGCTGGGTTAACGGAAGAAGAAGCAGCTATGAGTGCGTTTGAGGAAAATGCAAAACAAGAAAAGAAAGCATCGGCAAAACAACAAGAAGCGGTAGCTCAGTAAGAAAGGGGAGAGTACGATGGGAAAACCAACAGGATTTATGGAAATCAAACGTGAAAAAGGGAAGGAACGTGACCCGTTAAAACGTTTAGGTGATTGGAAAGAGTATGCTGCTCCTTTATCTGATGAAGCGCTAAGCCGTCAAGGAGCACGATGTATGGATTGTGGCACACCTTTTTGCCACATGGGAATGGATATTAATGCTTTTACTTCTGGATGTCCAATCTATAACTTAATTCCAGAGTGGAATGATTTAGTTTATAAAGGACGCTGGAAAGAAGCTTTAGAGCGTTTAATGAAAACCAACAACTTCCCGGAGTTTACAGGACGCGTTTGTCCTGCTCCGTGTGAAGGTTCCTGTACGCTTGCTATTTCAGACCCAGCGGTTTCGATCAAGAATATCGAACGCGCTATTATTGATAAAGGCTTTGAGAATGGGTGGATTACTCCGCGTATTCCGGAGAAAAGAACAGGCAAAAAAATTGCTGTTATTGGCTCTGGGCCAGCAGGCTTAGCGAGCGCAGATCAGCTGAATCAAGCGGGTCATTCAGTAACGGTATATGAAAGAGCAGATCGTGCCGGTGGTTTATTAACATATGGAATTCCAAATATGAAGCTAGATAAAGAAGTAGTGGAAAGACGTGTTCGCTTATTGACACAAGAAGGTATTGATTTTGTAACGAATACCGAAGTTGGAAAAGACATTACTGCTGAAGAGTTAAAAGAACAATATGATGCTGTCATTTTGTGTACAGGAGCTCAGAAGCAAAGAGATCTAGTATTAGAAGGCCGTGAAGCAAAAGGAGTTCACTTTGCAATGGACTACTTAACAACTTCAACAAAAAGCCTTTTAGATTCTAACTTCAAAGATGGTCAATTTATTGATGCTGAAGGAAAAGACGTTATTGTTATTGGAGGCGGAGACACGGGAGCTGACTGTGTAGCTACTGCTCTTCGTCAAAAATGCCGCAGTGTTGTTCAGTTTGGTAAACATCCTCAGCTTCCTGCTGAGCGTACGGCAGATAATATGTGGCCTGAATATCCACATGTATTTAATCTTGAATATGCTTATGAAGAAGCACAGGCGAAACTTGGGGACGATCCACGTGAATATTCAATTCAAACGAAAAAAATCGTGGCAGATGAGCAAGGTAATCTAAAAGAACTTCATACGGTTCAAATGGAAAAAGTAAAAGGTGAAAATGGACAGTACATCTTTACCGAAATTCCAGGAACAGAAAAAGTATGGCCAGCTCAGCTTGTCTTTATTGCGATTGGGTTTGAAGGTCCAGAGCATCCGGTTCTATCAGCGTTTGGTGTTGAAACGAAAAATCGTCGCGTAGATGCAGCGTATGGAAATTACAAAACAAATGTTGAAGGTGTTTTTGCTGCTGGTGATGCTCGTCGTGGGCAAAGTTTAATCGTATGGGCTATTCATGAAGGTCGTGAAGTAGCTAAACAAGTTGATAGCCATCTAATGGGAGCAACTGTATTACCATAACAAAAAACCGTCACAATTGTGGCGGTTTTTTGTTTATCTAGGATTTGGCACTTCATTTCCTCTACGTAAATTTTCAAATGAAACGGTTAAAATCGTGTTAGTAATTCGAACTTGTGAAACAGGGGAAACGCTGTATAAGTTAAAAAGTTCAAATATCCAGGGATCACGTTTTTTCAGCTGTCGCGCGGCTTTTTCGACGCGTTCGTTAATAGATCCGCTGTAATTGTTATAGTTATCATCAACAAATCTTACAATGGAACGAAATAAGTATTCTGTTAGTTTGCTATCCATCCCGCCTCGTTGAGCATCTCTGTAGATGGACTGATACTGGCGTTTTAAAATTTTCATCACTCTGTCTACATCGCGTGTAGATCTAACTTCCTCTTCTTCATGCAGGATATAAGAAAATAAGTCTTCATTGTATCTATAAGGTTCCAAATAATTTTCATTCGTAGTAGGAACCACTGGATGGTAGTAGCGCGGCATATAGGGGTAAACCCATTGACTGTACATGAGATATTCACACCTTCCTCGTTCATTTCCCATTAGTTTATGCACTAGCGTGCTAGCTGCTGCATGTTTGTTTTAAATAAAATTTAGGGGTTTGATAATAGGACCACCCTCTAAATTCTTGATAAGTCGATACGAAATAAATGTAAATCGGTGTATTTAGCAAGTCTGGATAATGTTGAAAAAACGCTTGGTCTCCGTAAAATATTGCTTCTAAAGCAAGCGGAAGCTCCCGGCGGAAAATGTGATAACGAAGCTGTGCTTGCTCGCGGCTGAACTCACCTCCGCTAACAAAAACTTCGCCTTGAATAACTGCTTGTCGGTCTGTTACGTGAAGAGCAGCTAGTACTTCATCACGCATATTTTTATCTATCGCCTTGTTGTTATATGAGCATCCGATGTTTAAAAAAAGCTGACCGGTTGTATCAGAATGAGTAAGAGTATATTTTCTTCCAGAAACCGGATAGGAGGAAGTAGCAGGGGGAATGAGAGTCGTAGAGAGTTTTGAAGAATTAAACGAACTCATAGTCATTGACACTCCTTTTTTTGAATAAATTTCAATATTATACGGCGCTATGGGCTCAGATGTGATAAATGTCTACTTTCTTTCTGCAACAAAGGCGTTTTGATGTACTTTTCGAGAAAATAATGGTAATATTTAACTAAAATTATGCGTGTACAGTCCCCGAAGATTGTCTTCAAAAGCAAATGTGAATGGAGGTTATCACTTGAATATCACAACGTTTGACGGTAAGTATGGAAACTGGTTAACGACTAAAAACCCTCTTCAATTTCAAGCAGCGACTGCCTATGGGAACATTGGGCTGGCTCCTATCTATTGGGGAACAAAAGAAGAAAAAAATGGATGGTATTACATGTATCAGCCTGAAGAAATAACGGGCGTTCAAGTAGAAGGTGAAGTTGATGGTGGTAAATTTCTCATTCGAATTCCTGATGACTGGAATGGAAAGTTAGTTATGTCGGGAGTTCCAGCTACCAGAGATGAGAAATCAACGGATTTACTGTTCAGCGACTATGTGTTGGCAAAAGGGTTTGCGTTTGCTGCTTCTGATAAAGGGACACAGGGAGAAGAAGTGAGAGATGATCCATTTGCTAAAGCAAAAAACGCTCTAGTCAAAGAAGAAGACTCCATTAGAAAATGGCATATTCAATACCGAGAAGTGACAAAAATTGCTCAGAGATTTTTGTTTGAAAATTATCGTCACAAACTCCAGAAAGAAGTGACAGAATATTTTGATATAAAAACGTATGCTTTAGGTATTTCTAATGGGGGTTATGTTGTTCGCTATGCTTTAGAAAACGATGGGAAAAATGGAGAGCCTCAGCTTTTTAATGGAGGGGTTGAATGGGAAGGGGTTATGTGGCGAGCTGATCACGATAACTTGATCACTTCCCTAACACCTGTTGTAAATCATGCCGAAGAAGCACTGTATACGGTAGGTGAATCGCAAAAAGAAGCTTTGCACCGGTTGTATCAAGCAGGGTTGCCAAAAGGATCTGAGTTTTTATGGCCATATCATGACCAGTATTATTGGTTTTTAACGCTTAATATATATAGAGATGAGTTTGACAGTCAAGCACCTGGAAGCATTCCGTGGCAAAAATACTTGACGCTTTTTGAAAACGGAGTTAGAGATCGTTCGTTAGATTCTATTTTTAAAAAGTATGATTATCAAGAAAGACCACAAGATGTTAAGCAAAAAGTTCGTGAAATTGAAAATACAGGTGATATTTCCGTTCCGTTGATAAGCATTACAGGGTCGTTAGATGCTCTTATTTTTCCGGATATTCATGCTTATCCTTATGAACAACTGGTAAAAGATTCTGGTAAGCAGCACCTTCATCGTCACTACGTAATTGAAAATGGAAACCATATTGATAGCTTAGTATGGAATCATCAAATTGATCCAGATCGAAAGCTTCAGCCTCTCCTTCCTTATGTGTATCAAGGATTTGAACTGCTATGTGATTGGGTGGAGAATTTTGAAGAACCTCCGAAAAATAAGAAAATAAGTGTGCCTCTCAAGGAAATGCATGTAAAGGATCTAAAAACAGAGGAAGACGTGCTGCCGTTGACTACAAAGAAAAGCATATCAACAAAAAAATAAATTGTCGAAAACCGTGCCGAAGGCGCGGTTTTTAATTTAGAAAAGCAACATTTGAATAAAAACAGCTTCTATGAATACAAAATATTATAGTGCGATAAGAATGGAATATACGTTATTTGTTATTTATTTTTATCTATTTAAAATAAAAATAATAAAAACATTGAACAAAACCGAACTTTTGTGTTAGATTAATAACTATAATTCGTACATTTATTAAATGGCTACAGTTGAAAGGAGCAAAAAACATCATGACAGCGAAAGTAATTAAAGGAAAAGAAGTAGCGCAAGAACTGCGCGCCGCATTAAAAGAAGAGGTAGCTCAATTAAAAACAAAAGGTATCGTTCCTGGTTTAACCGTAATTTTAGTAGGAGAAAATCCTGCTTCCCAATCATATGTAAAAGCAAAAGCAAAGGCTTGTGAAGAAATCGGTGTTGCGTCTGAAATTATCAAACGTGACGTAACGATTACGGAAGAAGAGCTTTTAAACGAAATCCATCACTTGAATGGAAATCCATCTGTTCATGGTATTCTTATTCAACTTCCATTACCAAAACATATTGATGAAAAAGCAGTATTAAATGCTGTATCTCCTAAAAAAGATGTAGATGGCTTCCACCCAGTAAGCGTAGGGAATATGGTCATTGGCGATGAGTGCTATTTACCATGTACACCACACGGTATCGTTGAGTTAATTAAACGTTCAGGTGAAGAAATTTCAGGTAAACATGCGGTAGTAATTGGACGAAGCAATATTGTTGGTAAACCAGTATCCATGCTGTTACTTCAAGAAAGTGCAACGGTAACAATTGCTCACTCTCGCACAAAAGATTTATCTGCTTTAACAAAACAAGCTGATATTCTTGTGTCAGCTGTAGGACAACCTAGACTTATCAAAGCAGATGATATTAAGCCGGGTGCCATTGTAATTGATGTAGGTAACACAATGGAAAATGGTAAACTCGTTGGTGATGTTGATTACGAAGCGGCTTTAGAAGTTGCAGGTTATATCACACCAGTACCAGGCGGCGTTGGTCCGATGACCATCACAATGCTATTAAAAAATACGGTAGACGCTGCTAAAACAATTAACAACGTAAAATAATAGAAAGTTAAAAATCCCGTGCGTATATGCACGGGATTTTTTTGCTTCAGTAATGGAATGAAAGCTAAAAGAATAGAATGTAACATTCTGTATAGAAAGAGGAGGAAGCGATGGTTACGTTACCTGCAACGGTATATTCTCAACAAATAGTGAAGAAAAAGTTAAACGTTTACTATCCAGCTGTTCATTTGACTAATCCAGCGGTTCAGCACAGCATTAACAGTAAAATCTTGCAGCGTACGAATGAATTAATTCGTCAGCAGGGATATGGAGAAAATCCGGATACAGAAGAAACGGGTTATTATGAGTTGAAAACAAACGAGCGAAATGTGCTCAGCTTAACGCTTGTCAATTTTGCTTATTCCGGGGGAGCGCACGGATTGACCGTGGTAGTTCCGTTAACGTTTAATGTGCTGACTGGAAAAACGTATCAACTAAAAGATTTGTTTAAAAAAGACAGTAATTACGTAAGTGTTCTTTCTAAAATAGTAGGAGCGCAAATAAAAGAGCGCGATATTATGGTTCTTGGAGAATATAAAGGAATTAAACCAGATCAGGATTTTTATATCGCCGATAAATCACTTGTACTATTTTATCAGCTGTATGACCTGGCTCCTTACGCATATGGAATTCCTTACTTTCCAATTTCTATCTATGCTATTCAAGATATTATTACAGATGAAAGTCCACTTGGACAAATGTTTGGATAAAGTTATAAAAAATTGCGGTGCGGCCGTACGTATCTTTTTAATTCGGCCGCTAACTGCTGACGAAGCGAACGAACGCCAATCGCTTCAGCAATATCTTTTGCTACAGGAAACACCCCGATTTTAGTGATATGAACACGAAGATAACCCTCGTACAAGCATCCTCGCTCCGCATGCTTGATTTTGGTGCGTACAACAGCTTCTATTTTATCGTTTTCATTTTGCAAAGGGTAAGAATCTGTAATATGAAAACGAAAAGAATATTCCTCCATCACCATCATCCTTTTTTCTATGATATGTACTAGCATACTATACAAATAGTGAATCAGAAAAAATAAATGTGTCAAAAGAACAAAGCGCAAAGTAATCAAGGAAGCAGTTTCTTGCATGTAATGATCATTATTTGTGAACGATAACAGAAAAAGACAAAAAGCTGGAGTTGCGATGATAAAAATAGCATTCAAAGGATTACTTATTATTTTATCTTTATATATTCTGTATGTGGTTATAACGGCGGTGGTTCTCTTTTATGTACCTTTAAAAATAGGAGAGGAAACGACCTCAATTAAACCGGCTAGCTTTTTTGGTCACAGTGAGTCTACGGACCGAGTGAGACTTCTTGAAGATGGTTATGAGGCAGGAAGAGTTCGTATTCAAATGATTCAACAAGCTGAGAAATCGATTGATATTGCTTATTACTCAATAGGAAAAGGAGAGTCAACTGATTTAATTATGGCCGCTCTTTTTAAAGCAGCTGATCGAGGCGTCCATACTCGCGTTCTTTTGGATGGGATAGCTAACGGCTTACGGGGAAACCGAAGGGGCGTGCTCTATGCATTAGCTTCACATCCTAATATTGAAGTGAAGTATTACGAACCGTTTCAATTGTTTAAACCTTGGGCGTGGCAAAATCGTATGCATGACAAAATAATGGTTGTAGACGGACAGCTAGGCATAATAGGGGGACGGAATATAGGGGACAAATATTTGGCTAAAAAGCCTCCTCCAGACTTCGTCTATGATCGTGATGTCTTTATTACAAACAGTAAACATACACAAGATAGCGTCATCACTCAAATGCAAAATTATATAAATGAATTATGGGCTCATCCCTACACTAAAAAAGCTTTTCATCATCTCACACAGTACCAGGTTGATCAGGGGAAGAGGATGAAAGCTTTGCTGCTGCAGCAATATGATAAAGCTAAGCAAGTAGGAGAAACGTTTGCGACCCCCAAGATTAATTGGAATGCTTCCACCGTTTCTACAAAGCGTGTTTCTTTTATTCATAATCCAATTGAACGCTTTAATAAACGACCTTTTATGTGGAAAACGTTTATTAACCTAGCAGAAGAAGCTAACCGCTCTGTTCTTATTCAAAGTCCTTATGTGGTGCCCACCAATGCGATGAGAAAGTATACAGCCATGAAAAAGAAGCCAGACGTTCAATGGACGCTACTCACAAATTCAGTTACATCTACGCCCAATGTGTTGGCTTTTTCCGGATATATTAGTATGCGTGATACGATTATGAAGACAGGTGTAAAGCTTTACGAATACCAAGGACCTTATTCGATCCATGCAAAGTCTGTGATTTATGATCAAAGACTTAGCGCCGTAGGCTCTTTTAATTTAGATTCCCGTTCTACATTTTTGAATAACGAATCAATGGTCATTATCGATAGTCAAAAATTTGCAAAAGAGTTGACGATGGCGATGGAAAACAAAATGGATAAAAGTATTCTTATTGCCAATCACAAGCGCTGGGTTAAACCTCCTGAAATCCAAAAGAAAGAAGAGCCTGTTATGAAGCGTACCTTACTGTATACCCTTGCAAAAGTAACGAGGTTTTTTAAGGAGTTTATTTAAATAACCGGCAGTAGAACAAAAAGCACTCAATGAACATTCATTGAGCGCTTTTTGTTACATACCTTATAAATAAGCTCATACAACGATCACATCACGTAAATTATCCTCTTTTATTTATTGGGAAAAATCGGTAGTATAAACATAATAAACAAAAAGGAGGAAGGTACGTGGAAACCGCTGTTTTAATTAAACCAGATGCAGCTTATAAAAAGGCTTATATGAGCTTTTATCATGAATGGAAAGCAAGCGGAGAAAAAATGATTCCGTGGGTCATTGCTAAAGATCCTGCTTACTTTGAAAAAATGGTTCAAGAGTTATTAGATGCAGAAAAAGGGATCGGATTAAAAAAAGGATTTGTACCCGATTCCACCTACTGGCTAATGCATCACGAAAGAGTAATAGGCGTAGTTAATATCCGCCATGAGCTAAGTGAAATACTTCGAAACAGCGGAGGACATATAGGGTATGGTATTCGGCCAAGTGAAAGACAAAAAGGATATGCCAAGCTGCTACTGAGGTTATCTCTTCAAGAAATTAAAAAGCTGGGAGTCCAACGGGCATTAGTTGTGTGTGATGATTGGAACACTGCTTCTCGTCGAACTATTCTGGCAAACGGTGGTATACAAGACGAGGATTATATAGAAGAGGACGGGGCTATTGTTCAACGCTTTTGGATTCATACGGATAAAATGGCATAAAAAAGAGATGAATTTTTTAATTCACCTCTTTTTTGCTTAGTCATATTGTTTTAAAGCTAACTTCAGCCGCATATAGGTATACATAGCGTATGCCTGTCTTCCTTTTAAACTGTACGGATTTGCTTTGGAGCAAAGACACTCAAGAAATTGCTCATCACATGAGCGGCATGATCCGTAATCTTCATAGCATAAATCATGGTATTTACAGCAGCAGTCTACATCATTTACAGGACATCCCGGACCACTGCATCCGGGGCCACACCATTTATAGCCGGGGAAGAGGCAGGGCGTGGCTTTCCGTTTATTCGGAACAGACATAATCATACATCCTTTTCAATAGTCTCTTTACATTAAATGCAAAAAAGAGAAAAGAGAAAGGGACAAACACCTTGCAGCAGTAGCCTAATTTTCATGAATTTCTATTTAATCGATAAATGCGTCATTCATCCGCATTAATAGTTTGCCAAATAGCTCCTTTTCTTCACTTGACCATTTTTTTAACATACTATGATAGCGTTCAAGGCGCATTTGCTTATCAGTTTGCAGCATTTGTTTCCCGCGTGTTGTGATGTCAAATAGGCTGACTCGCCCATCCGAAGGATCACAGGAGCGAGAAATAAGCTTTTTATTTTCTAAAGCAGCAGCCTGTCTAGAAAGAGTTGAAATGTCGAGTTTAAATGCTTCTGCCAGTTCTTTTACACGAGCTGGTCCAAATTCATCTAATTGCCGCAGCAATAAATAAGCTGATCTTTCTAGGTTTCCTATTTTATTTTCGGAATTATCAAGATAGACCGCTCGTCTAATAAAGGTAGTAAGTTCATATTCAATCAATTCAATTGAATTCTTTTCTTGCATTATAATCGCCCCTTACAAAATCATTCATTGACAAAGAAATATATACTTGTATAATACAAATGTATATATAGTTGTATAGTACAAGTAAAAGTAGGTAAAGTAAAGGTGTTTATATAGTTAAATGTTAGACAACATGACAAAATAAAGAGAGGAGGGCAGCTGTTCTTTATTTATAGGACAGTGACCTATAATGAAAGTGATACGAATCATTTTACAAATTGCGATTCTTTATGCTTTTTCTATGATTGGCGAAGCTGTTCACCATATGCTTCATCTACCTATTCCAGGCAGTATTATAGGCTTAATTTTAATGCTCATTTGCTTAACGTGCAAAGTTGTTCCCATCAAAATAATTGAAGACGGAGCAAGTTTCTTGTTATCTTTTTTACCGCTATTATTCATACCAGCTATGGCAGGTGTGATGAATTATCCTTCGCTTCTTTCAAGCAGCGGAGCGGTTTTATTTTTAATTATTGTGCTTAGTACGATTGTTACGATGGCCGCTGCAGGGACTTCCAGCCAAATTTTGGAAAAAAAAGCGAACAAACGAAAGGAGAAACAACAGTGCAAGAATTCTTTATCGCGGTCTTTATAATCGTAGCTACAGTTGCTTTGTATCTAGTCATGGCAAAAGTATACGTGCGGTTCTCCTATCCGATTCTTATTCCTGTTTTAACTACAACCATATTCGTTATTCTTCTTTTGCTTGCTTTTCATGTTTCCTATGATGAGTATATGATTGGAGGCAAATGGATTAATTCACTTCTAGGACCAGCGGTTGTTGCATTAGCGTATCCACTCTATAAACAGCGTGAGATGCTAGTAAAATACAGCGTTCCTATTATTGGAGGGGTATTTGTAGGGTTATTCGCAGGCATGATCAGCGGACTTGTGTTTGCTGAAGTATTTGGCGTTGATCGAAGCCTGATTTTATCCATTATTCCTAAGTCTATTACTACTCCGGTAGCGATTCAGATCGCCACAGGACTAGGGGGCGTTCCATCGATGACCGTGGTATTTGTTATGATCGCAGGTTTTTCTGGAGTAATCCTTGGACCGCTACTTTTAAAATGGATTCGGATCAAGAGTTCTTTAGGAAAAGGAATTGCATTAGGCAGTGCTTCTCATGCGCTAGGAACTTCTAAAGCATTTGAATACGGTGAGCTAACGGTATCGATGAGTTCAGTATCAATGACGTTAAGCGCTGTATTAGGATCCGTTTTTGGGCCAATTGTTGTCTGGCTATTCCAAGTGTAAGGCGAGATAAAAGAAAGTGAATATAAAAAACGAGGCTGAGACAAAAGTATGTTAGTTAAAGTTGAACACGAACGATCTATTGAAAGGTGATGGATAGTTCGTGTTTTTTTATGCTCATCGTAAACGTAGATTTAATGTATGTACTGGCTTCTAACTGTTGATTTCGTTATGCCCCCATCTCGCTTTTTATATAAAAGCATAAATTTTTTCCGAAGCAAATTTTAAGTTGTGCGGCTCTTACTCTGGTACTATAATAAAAAGAAAGAAAATTCATAAAATAACCGCTTTTTTGTTATTTTTAGGAAGGCTAGTCAATTTTCGGATGGATAAGTAGGCTTAGTCAAGGTTATATACGCAGTAAAAATAGCAGAAAAGAGGAGCTGAACGTATTTTATGAAAGAGGAACTCGTGTATATAGGAAAAAAGATTCTTGAACATAAATATAGCTTGTCAGAAAAATTAGCCGAACGTTTAGATGCTACACATACGCTAAGTCTAGAGGAATTGAAAGAAAAGAAAATTCTGAAGTGGCGAGTGTCAATTATGGAATACTTTGGGAGAGCTCTATTTGAAGAACAGGAGGCTGTACTTAAACTTGTTAAAGAATGGGCACTTGATACGGGTAAATATGCAGTGGAAAAAAATATTCCTTTAGAAAAAGCACTAGGTATCCTTCCAATCTATCGCAGCGTTATTTGGGATGTATTTACAAGAGAACTAGAGGAGCATCAGTTTGCTGCAATTACCATGCTGCATGTCAGTGAACGAATTGATCCACTTTTAGATACGGTAACATGTGTTTTTGGTCAAATTTATGACGAGCATAATCGATATATGATGAATTTAGCTTATACGTCACTAGAAGAACTTTCAGTTCCGCTCGTACCTGTCACAAAAGGGATTGCTATTATGCCGATTATTGGAGAAATTGATACCCACCGCTCGCAAGTTATTATGGAAACCTGCTTGAAAAAAGGGACAAGCCTTCAATTATCTTATCTTATTTTAGATATTTCAGGTGTCGTGATTATTGATACAATGGTAGCAGACAATCTTTTTAAAATTCATCGATCGCTTAAATTGGTGGGAGTGGAAGCTATTATAACGGGGATACGACCGGAAATTGCCCAAACGGTAGTGAAACTAGGAATTGATTTTAATCAAATTAAAACAGAAGCAAATTTAGAAGCGGCGCTTTTAAAAATTGGGTTTACACGTCCTGAAGAGCATAGCCGCACGCATGTGTCATCGCGGCGCATAAAATGACCGGCCATAAATATGGATTTCAGCATGTAGAAAGTAAGTGCATAGTAAAAAAGCGGATGTTAATCAACATCCGCTTTTTTACTTAATAAATGCGATATGCCATGGCAGCACAAAAGCATAAACGAGGAAGTATACCGCTATTGAATAGATAAAAAACCAGCCGTTTAAATAAAACAAGGGCAAGAATAAATAAGCATAAACTAACGGTAATCGGAAACCACAAACCGTGTGCAGATAAGTCTAAATGCTGAATTGCTTGCTCCAACATTGTTCACCTCAAAAGGAAGAGTTAGTGTTGAAGTTAGCCTGTGTTATGGAAAGTATTTTATACATTTTCTACGCGTTGCGCGTGTATTCTTCTCGCAAGATTGAATATAAC
This sequence comes from Priestia sp. TGN 0903, assembly GCF_050846855.1. Lineage (NCBI taxonomy): Bacteria > Bacillati > Bacillota > Bacilli > Caryophanales > Bacillaceae > Priestia > Priestia sp. TGN 0903. The sequence goes on along the minus strand of NZ_JBOZGL010000001.1, from coordinate 605,099 downwards.
TTTAAGTCTTGATGAGCTCCTTTAATAAACATGGCTTTTCGAATTGTTCCTTCATAAGACATACCGATTTTTTTCATCACTTTCTCAGAAGCGGCATTTTCAACAAAGCACCTCGCCTGAATGCGCACTAAATCCATTTCTTCAAATCCAAACGCAATTACTTTTTCAGCTGCTTCCGTAACAAATCCCTTATTCCAATATGCTTCAGAAATCGCATAGCCAATTTCCGCAATGCGATGAGTAGGGTTCCAAGTGACAAAGTCAATGGTGCCAATACATTTTTTCAGGGCTTTGATTTCCATAGCCCAAGGAGAAATGGATTGGTTGCTGTACTGCTTTAAAACGAAGGAAACAAACTCTTTTGTATCTTGAAGCTTTCGGTGCTTTTCCCAATTTACATATCTGCTTACCTTTTCATTTGAGGCATATTCAAACATGTCACGCACATCTTTTTTGGTAACTTTCCGCAAGCGGAGTCTTTCTGTTTCTAGTGTGGGTAAATTTCCGTATATATCTTTTACTTGAATCATAAAGTTGTCTCCTTTCTCAGCAAGAAGTGGATGAAGTGTTGATAAGAATGTTTCATAGAAGCTGCAGCATCCAAGAAAGATCCTTTTCATTTCATGTACTTGATTCTTTAATTGTAAAATATTTCATTGCTGAGCGTAAGAGGTCAAATAGCTTTTTAAAAAATAAAAACATTATTTTCACTGTTCATAATCAGTTCACATAAGCTTGTTAGACTAAAGTCAGAAATTACGAAGGAGTGAAATGAAACACATGAACAGTGAAGTGAAAGAAGAACGGACTTCAAACAAAAAAAGAATAGACTTATTTTTAGTTCCAATTGTTTTAATTGCAGCGTTTTTGAACTTATTTAAAATTTGGACAGATGAATACGCCAACGCTTATTACACGGCAGCTGTCAAAAGTATGCTTCAAAGTTTTCATAATTTCTTTTACGCATCTTTTGATCCAGGAGGCTATGTAACCATTGATAAGCCGCCGGTTGTGTTTTGGATTCAGACAATTAGCGCCAAAATATTTGGATTTCACGGGTGGAGCGTCATTTTACCGCAAGCATTAGCAGGCATCGGTTCAGTTCTTTTACTATACGTACTCGTGAAACGTACGTTTGGCGTATGGGCTGGGAGGTTTGCTGCTCTTGCGATGGCTCTGACGCCGATTGTGCCCGCGGTAAGCCGAACAAATAATATTGATAGTATGCTTGTGTTTACATTATTAGTAGCAACGTGGATGTTGTTTCGTGCTGTGCGTACAGCTAAATTTGGCTGGGTGTTAGCGGCTTTTGCGATGATTGGTGTTGCATTTAACATGAAAATGCTTCAAGCATACATGGTTTTACCAGCATTCTATGTTTTCTATGTAGTGGCAACCAAAATTACGTGGAAAAAGAAAATTGCTTTTTTAACAACAGCAACTGCACTGATGCTTGCTGTTTCTGTCTCATGGGCAGTTGTAGTAGATTCAACTTCGGCTGATAAGCGTCCTTATATGGGAAGCAGTCAAACAAATTCAGTTCTAGAGCTTGCTTTTGGATATAACGGTATCAATCGTTTAACTGGAAATACAAGCGTGACGGGAAGCAGTCATAAACAGCCTGCTCAAGCTCAGCAGCAAACAGCAAGCAGTGAAACAAAACAAACGAGTAATTCAAATGCTGAGTCTTCACAAAGCTCAAATCAAAGCAAGAGCAGCTCTTCTCAAAAGATGCAGGCTCCAGATGGAGGAAATCAAAACGGAATGTTCAACACGGGGAACCCTGGTCCATTCCGACTGTTCCAAAAAGGGTTATCAGATCAAATCAGCTGGTTATTGCCATTTGTAATCTTTTCAATCGTGGGTCTATTTGCTGGAGTGAAATTTAAAGGGCCTTACACGGCAAAACAAAAAGAAAGTTTATTTTGGTTAGCTTGGCTGCTGCCGGTAGCTGTTTTCTTTAGTATCGCAGGATTTTTCCATCAGTATTATTTAATTATGCTGGCACCTCCAATCGCAGCATTTGCAGGAGCGGGAGCAGTAGCTTTATGGAGTATGTACAAACAGCATAATGGCTGGAAATCATGGCTGCTGCCGAGTGGTATTTTAACAACAGCAGCGCTTCAAGTATATATCATGTCTCCTTATGTCAGCTCAATCGGCGTAGCGCCAATTGCAGGTGTAGGGGCACTGGGCGTCATTTTAGCTCTTGTTTTAGCTATTCGTAAAGAGCGTAAAAATTCTGTAACGAATTATTTAGGAGTAGCAGCAATGGTTGTCTTGCTTGCAATGCCGGCGTACTGGGCAATGACACCAATTATTTATGGTGGAAATAGCATGCTTCCAGCAGCAGGTCCTGATTCTTCAAGCGGTATGGGAGGACCTCCAAGCACAGCTACAAATAGCAAACAGTCTGGCTTTAACGGCATGCAGCCTCCAGGAAGCTCTGGCAGCAATTCATCTTCAAACAATCAAATGCAGCCGCCAAGCGGTTCGTCCAATAATGGTCAAATGCAGCCGCCAAGCGGATCGTCAAACAGCGGTCAAATGCCAGGAGGCTCGTCCAAAAATAATGGTCAAATGCAAATGCCAAGTAGCTCTTCAAGCAAATTATCATCTTCAAAACGAAAAAGTGGAGGGATGAACGCAGAAGTAAACACAAAGCTACTAAACTATTTAACAAAAAATAATACAGGCGAAAAATATTTATTTGCCACAACGGATTCAACTTCAGCTGCGCCTTACATTATCAAAACGGGCAAGCCAGTCATGGCAATGGGAGGATTTAGCGGTTCAGATCCAATTCTAACGGTGAGTAAATTAAAATCTATGATTAAAAAAGGTGAAGTGAAATATTTCTACCTGTCTGGAATGGGTAAGGGAGGCCAATCTGACGTTATCACGTGGATTAAAGAAAATAGTAAGGAGATCCCTTCTTCCAAATGGCAGTCTACTTCATCAAGTTCTCAGCAAGGACCATCTGGAAACGGAACATTATACGAAATAACGCTTAAATAAGGAGGACATGAACATGAGTTCAATTATTAAATATTCTATTGTTGTTCCTGTCTACAACGAAGAAGAAGTGATTCATGAAACCTATCGCCGTCTAACAGAAGTGATGCGTTCAACGAAAGAAGCTTACGAGCTTCTTTTCGTGAACGACGGCAGTAGAGACCGAACGGCAGAAATTATTAAAGAGTACAGTGAGCAAGACCCAGCGGTTGTTTTATTAGATTTTGCCCGTAACTTTGGTCATCAAATTGCTATTACAGCTGGTATGGATTATGCACGAGGAGAGGCGGTCGTTGTGATTGATGCTGATTTGCAAGACCCGCCCGAATTAATTTTAGAGATGATTGAAAAATGGAAGCAAGGATTTGACGTTGTATACGCTAAGCGTACAAAGCGAAAAGGAGAAACATATTTTAAAAAGCAAACAGCGGCTATGTTTTATCGTTTCTTACGTGCGATGACCGATATTGATATTCCGCTCGATACAGGGGATTTTCGTTTGCTAGATCGTAAAGTGTGCAATCAAATGAATAGCATTCAAGAAAAAAATCGCTTTGTTCGCGGATTAGTAAGCTGGGTTGGCTTTAAGCAAATAGCAGTAGAATATGAGCGAGACGAGCGTTTGGCCGGGGAGTCAAAATATCCTTTGAAAAAGATGCTGAAGCTTTCAATGGATGGCATTACGTCTTTCTCCTATAAACCGCTGAAGCTAGCTAGCTATGCTGGTGTAACGCTATCAGGTGTTGGTTTTATTTATCTTTTAGTGGTGCTGTATTTGAAGTTATTTACAGACAGCACCATCACAGGGTGGTCGTCATTAATTGTCATTCAGCTATTCTTTAGCGGCATCATTTTAATCATTCTTGGTATGATCGGAGAATATATTGGCCGCATCTACGATGAAACAAAAAATCGTCCACTCTATATCGTCCGTGAAAAGTATCAGCTTGAAACACGCAAGGAAGTATCACTTCGTGACTAACAAATGGATACCCTTTATTAAATTTGCGTTAGTAGGAGTGGTAAATACACTGATTGATTTTGCAGTATACGCACTTTTAACAACAATCGGTGTGAACTACATACTAGCGCAGTGGATTTCATACAGTTCGGGCATTTTAAACAGTTATGTCATGAATCGTAAATGGACGTTTGAGAAAAAAGAAAAAAGCAGTAAGCGTGAAGTGATTTCATTCGTGATCGTGAATTTAATCACTTTATCCCTAACATCTTTTCTGTTGACTGTTCTATATAATAAATGGGGTATACCACTGCTAATCAGTAAACTTTTAATTACAACCGTAAGTGTCGGTATCAATTTTATTGGCACCAAATTATTTGTATTTACTACTAAAAAAGAAAGAGGGATTCATATATGACGATAAAAAAAGCAGTTATTCCAGTAGGCGGTTTAGGAACTCGATTTTTGCCAGCGACAAAAGCGCAGCCCAAAGAAATGCTGCCAATTGTCGATAAGCCTGCTGTACAATACATTGTAGAAGAAGCTGTGAAATCAGGTATTGAAAGTATTATTTTTATTACAGGTCGAAATAAAAAATCAATTGAAGACCATTTTGACAAATCAATTGAACTAGAGCAAATGCTTGAAGAAAAGCACAAGTTCGAAATGTTAAAAGAAGTACAAACGATTTCATCAATGGCCAGTATTCACTATATTCGTCAAAAAGAGCCGTTAGGACTTGGTCATGCTATTCTTTGTGCTGAGCAATTTATTGGAGATGAGCCGTTTGCCGTTCTTCTTGGAGACGATATTATGACTTCTGAAGAACCTGCGCTCAAACAGATGATTCAAGCGTATGAAACGACTAATCAATCAGTTATTGGAGTTCAAAAAGTGGATGTGGAAGAAGTATCAAAATACGGCATTATTCAGCCGAGAAATAAATCTGGCAGCCTTCATGAAGTGAATGACTTGATTGAAAAACCATCAATAGAACAAGCTCCGTCAACGATTGCCGTTATGGGCCGCTACATTTTAAACCCTTCTATTTTTTCTTATCTAAAAACGATTGAAAGAGGGGTAGGAAATGAATTACAATTAACAGATGCACTGCGCGTGGTATGTGAAAAAGAGCGATTGTTTGCTCTTGAACTTGAAGGGCAGCGCTTTGACATTGGAGATAAGGTAGGCTATATGAAAGCAATGGTAGAAGTGGGGTTAAAGCGTAAAGATTTACGTCAAACGTTTTTATCGTATTTGGAAGGGATTGTAGAAAAAGAACGAGCAAACAACTTCAGCTAATAAGAGTTAATCAGTTTGTTCATATTCAGTTCATATTTGAAGTATAAAATCATTGTATGATCTTATGTGGCTCTCTGTTTGGTATAAACAGAGAGCTTACTGTGCGTAAAAGCTGGACAAACTTAGGAATAGGGAGAGACATGTATGATTCAAATATTAGTTGCAGATGATGATCAACACATTCGAGAGCTGATATCATTATATTTAGAAAATCAAGGATTTAAAATTATAAAAGCAGCAGATGGTGAAGAAGCGTGGGCGAAAATGGAAGAGTTTCGAATTGATCTAGCGGTCGTTGATATCATGATGCCATTTAAAGACGGATGGGAACTAACAAAGGAAATTAAGGAGTATTTTGATATACCGGTTTTGATGGTAACAGCTAGAGGCGAATCGCATGATAAACTAAAAGGATTTGATATCGGAACAGACGACTATGTCGTGAAGCCTTTTGATCCTCAGGAAATGGTTGCTCGTGTAAAGGCCCTTTTACGCAGGTACCGAGTAGAAGCTAACAATGTAATTTATATGGGGAATATAAAATTGGACCGTACCAAATTAGAGATGAGTGCAGGAGAAACAAGCGAACAGCTGCCGTTAAAAGAGTTTGAATTACTGTTCACATTAGTTAGTTCTCCAGGAAAGATTTTTACTCGTGATCAGCTTATTCAATTAATTTGGGGATATGATTATGAAGGTGATGAGCGCACGGTAGACGTTCACATAAAACGTCTGCGAGAGAGGCTTAATCATATGAAAAACGTCGGTATGGAAATCAAAACAATTCGCGGACTAGGCTATAGAGCAGAAGGGTGTTAACGTGAAATCAATTTATGTAAAGCTGGTTCTATCGTTCATCATTACAATTTTATTGAGCGTTGTGATTACCGTTGTTGTCACGACATTTCTTAGCAAGCAGAAGCTCGAAATGCGATTAGGTCAGGATATGGTGAAGATGGGAGAAGATTTTATCGATTTGTACGGAGCAGAAGACTCCGATAAAGCTGCAAGGTTTTTATCTAATTCATCATTCATTCATTTTTCGTTTATTATTATTGATGATCAGCATAAAGAGAAAGTATTAGGACAGCCGGGACCGCCTATTCCAATTACACCCAAAGAAGTAGATCAAGTATTAGGTGGGAAGCGTTATTCTAATTTAAACGAGGAAAAAGGTGATCGTCCACAGCCAAACGTAGTGGGTCTTCCTTTTAAAGAAAATGGACGGTCGTATGCTCTATTTATTCAGTCTCATCCACAGCGGCAATTTTCAGTTATTCAAGATGTTCAAAATATCCAGCTTATTACGATTTTATTAGTAGGTATTGTATTGTTTGCATATGTTTCAACGATTATTATTAAACCGATTAAGCGTCTCAGTACAGCGATGAAAGTTGTCGGACAAGGCGAATACAATGTGCAAGTCGAGCACGCAGCGAATGATGAAATTGGTCTGTTAACTAAAAACTTTAATCAAATGACTAAAGAATTAAACAAAATAGAAACGATGAGGCAAGAGTTTATTGCTAGCGTTTCGCATGAAATTCAATCACCGCTGACCTCTATTCGCGGTTTTTCAGCGGCACTTAAAGATGATATCGTCAGTGAAGATAAAAAGATACAATATTTAACGATTATCGAAAAAGAAAGTACAAGACTATCTCAGCTTAGTTCCAATTTGCTAAAGCTTGCTTCTCTTGACTCTGAACATCAAACGCTAATGCTGCAGCAATACCGGTTAGATGAACAAATCAGGCATGTGGTCATGGCTTTAGAACCTCAGTGGATAAAAAAGAACATAGAAATTGACCTTGATTTATCCAATGTTCAAATAGAAGCAGATAAAGATTTGTTAGAGCAAGTTTGGCTAAATTTAGTAACAAATGCTGTTAAATATACATCTGAACATGGATTTGTGAAAATATCCATTCATCAAAAAAACGAAGAAATAGACGTGGAAATAAAGGACAATGGAATTGGTATTGCCGAAGAAGATCAAAAATATATTTTTGAAAGCTTTTATAAAGTAGATAAATCGAGAACGTTGAAAGGAAGCGGCCTCGGTCTAGCTATTACAAAAAAAATTGTGCGACTGCATGAGGGCGCAATACGTGTTGAAAGCAAAAAAGAACAAGGAAGCATCTTTACGGTAACTTTGCCTATCCAAAAAAATGGGACTAAAAAAGACTCGTCTGTGTAAGTTCATGCAGAGGAGTCTTTTTTATTAGGTCAAAGATATAAAAAAAATTAATACTATCTATTTATTTTTTTAATCCCTACTTGACATATAGGTAAAGTGTAAATAATATAGATAGTATAAATCTTTTGAAAAAATTGGGATGCTAAAGAAGCTGATCGGTCAACCGAAGGCTCATACTTGTTCGCTACTGGTGTGGGCCTTTTCTGTACATTGGTTGTGGTCATTAAAATCTCAATCTTCAACTGAGCATATGGGGAGGATTACGATGTATTTATCTTCTGCACATTATACAAGTACTTATAGATGTTGTTCGCTTTATTTATTCAACTGCAACTGAAATATAAATTTATCTATGAATAGGAGAATGATAAAATGGCTTCAATTACACAAGAAAAATTAGATTATATTGTTAAATTACTAACTGAAATCAACTATGGATCTGTACTAATTACTCTTCACGACGGACAAATTACTCAAGTGGACAGCACGGAAAAAAACCGCTTTTTAGCTAAAAGCAAAGTAGCAAGCCACAAATAATCCTATTTCAATACGTATTTAGAGAAACTGAAGGGCCTGTCTAGATAGCGAACGCTTGACGGCGGGGCAAGCAAGTACTGTATTAAATATAGAAAACGTGCGAATTCGAAGAAGAATTGACTTTCTTTTAGTTAGAAGATTTAGAATTTTTAGAATTGGAATTGAGTTATAAGTTTTAAAATTATGAAGATCTGACAGTTTCATTCCTGTGCTGATCGGATTACCGAAGGCTTCTGACCTGTGTTAGGAGTCTTTTTTTTATTCTTAAATTAATATAATAGGAGGAGAAAAGATGGAAAATTTATTACGAGCAGCGGTGCGCCAAAGAAAACAATACCTCATTGAAGAGTTGCTGAAAAAGGGATTTATAAAAAAGAAAATCATCATCTTTTTGAACTCACACTCTCTGACTTAGAAAAAGAGTATCAGGCACGCATTAGATAAGGCATAGAAAAATTTATATCCAATAAAAAAGCGTGAAGGGTATACCTTTGCGCTTTTTATCTATTAATAAATTAGTACCAGATATTAAAAGTAGGTGTTATAATTAAGTATCAACTGATTTGAGGTGGAGAAATGATGCAATCAAAAGCTAGAATCACAGGAATGGGGATATATACACCAAAGCAAAAATTAACGAACGACCATTTAAAAGAAATGGTTGATACAAGTGACGAATGGATTGTACAGCGCACGGGAATGAAAGAACGGCGAATTGCTGGTGAAGGCGAATACACGTCCGCGCTTGCTATTCAAGCTGTTGAAAATTTGCTTAACCGCTATAATGTAAAAATAGAAGATGTAGATGCAGTTATTGTTTCGACAACAACACCGGATCACTTTTTTCCTAGCGTAGCATGTCAGGTTCAAGATTACTTTCATATTGATCAAGCTGCTGCATTTGATTTAAGTGCCGCATGCGCCGGTTTTACATATGGACTTCACGTGGCGAACGGCTTAGTGACGTCCGGATTGCATAAAAAGATTTTAGTTATTGGTGCTGAAGTCATGTCGAAAATTACAGATTATACGGACCGGGCCACCTGCGTGCTGTTCGGTGACGGAGCGGGAGCTATGCTTGTAGAATACGATGAGCATAATCCAAGTTTCTTAGGATGTCACTACGGAACGGACGGAAGCGGAGGGGTGAATTTATATCGTTCTAATTTATCTGATACTCTTTCAGGAAAAGAAATTAACGCGAGCGGAAATTTAGTTCAAAATGGGCGTGAAGTATACCGCTTTGCTGTCCGAACGATTCCAAAAGGAGTAGGAGCATTGTTAAAGGGTACTTCCATTTCTCTTTCTGATGTAAATTGGTTTATTCCGCACAGTGCAAACCTTCGGATGATTGAAGCTATTTGTGCTAAAACAGGTGTTTCAATGGATAAAACGTTAACGAGTGTACAATACTGCGGAAATACATCTTCAGCTTCTATTCCACTTGCCTTGAACGAAGGAATAATGACAGGAAAAGTACGGGATAATGACCTTCTTATTCTCTATGGGTTTGGAGGAGGATTAACGCATTGCGGTTTGTTAATTAAATGGACGTGTAAAGAAAAAAGCTAAAAGGCATCGCCTTTTAGCTTTTTAGGCTTTTATCGTTAACAAGAATTCGATAAAATGGAAAAAGAAGTAAAGGGGTTGTGCGCATGAATCACGTTTTATACATTGAAGACAATGAAGAAATTGGATTAATGATTCAAAATGAGCTTAAAAAGCAAAACTATGAAGTTACTTGGTTACAATCAGGAGATATCGCCAGTCAGTTTATTAAACAAACGGATATTGTCATTCTAGATGTAATGCTGCCTGGGTTAGATGGATTTACAGTGGGAAAAAAGCTTAAAAAACTAGCACCTGATGTCCCGATTTTAATGCTTTCAGCTCGTACAGCCCTAGAAGATAAGATCATGGGGCTAGAGTTTGCCGATGACTATGTCACAAAGCCGTTTCATCCAGAAGAGCTGCTTGCAAGGCTCGAAGTATTGTTAAGGAGATTTTCAAGAAAGAAAGAAGAGCTTATTGTAAAACATTTGCATATTTCGATGATAGACTATCGCGTGATGAACAGAGAGACAAGTGAAGAAATTAGTTTAACAGGTAAGCAATTTCATATTTTTACTTATTTCCTTCAGCATTTAAATCAAATTTTAACAAAAGAACAAATTTATGAAGGAGTATGGAAAGAGCGTTATATAGAAGGAGATAAAACATTAATGGTACATATTCGCTATTTACGAGAAAAATTGGAGAAAAATGCAGCTAAGCCTGAAATTATTGAAACAATACGAGGGATTGGGTACAGGGTAAAGCAATGAACGTTACACAGTCTCTTATCACGAAGTATATCTTAATTATGCTTTCAGCTGTACTAATTATACCGGTATCATTTTTTGCAGGCTCATGGCTGATCACCGTCCCTTTTATGCATATTCAAGGATTATTAAATGAAGAGTATAAAGGAAAAAGCTACTACGAACAAATGTGGAATGAAGAAGCCCGAAAGCTAGAAGGAGCAAATGAGAAAACAATTAATCAAAAGCTAAAATTATTAAAAGAAAAATACCCTGAAGCTTCAATGTTCTGGGTAAACGAAGATGGACAAACACAGCTTCCGCTTCCTTATCATGCAGCCCTTCCGAAGCAATGGTCATCGTCTTATACGGCTGAATTTATAAAAAAACGATACGGAAACAATCCGTATACGGTTATTACCTTTATTGGAACAGATAAAAAGCAAGGTTTTATGGTCATTGAAGTGCCAGAAAAAGCCGTTGAGCCTCCTATTCAAAGGCTAGACCCAGCCTACTATAATATTTATTTAGGATTTGTTTTTATTATTGTGCTTTCTTTTATTGTACTTTCTCTGTTCTTTTTTCTTCGAATTCGAAAAAGGCTGCGAGTGTTACAAGCTGCTATGAACAACAAAGGCGAGCGAGGAATTCCTTTACCTGTTGTATCTGAGTCCACGGATGAAATTGGTCAGCTAGAACAATCCTTTAATCAAATGGTTAAACAGCTTCATGAAAGCCGGTATCGAGAGAAGCAAGAAGAACAGCTGCGGCAAGACTTAATTATGAGTCTATCGCATGACTTACGAACACCGCTCACGACTGTTCGAACGCATATTTATCAGCTGAAAAACGAAGAAATGGCCTTGAACATTCAACAATCTCTTGAGGTAATTGATACAAAAGTAGAATTTGTTAGTGATTTAATAGATAATTTATTTTCCTATACGCTGCTGTTAAATGGAAAATATCCATATCGGGAAGAGGAAGTTGATATGGCTCGATTTCTTAGAAAAAGCATTGCGCAATGGTATCCATTATTTGAAGAAGAGAATATGGAAGTGGATATTCAACTGCCTTCTCAGTCCATATATTGGCGCGGAGATGTTCAGTGGTTAGAAAGAATAATAGATAATTTATGTCAAAATGTCATTCGTCATGCCAAAGAAGGTAACTTTATTAGCTTTCGTCTTGTTCAAGAGCATGATTTATCTTCTCTCACCATTTCTGATAAAGGGTCAGGCTTTAAAAAGAATAGCCATACGAAGCAAAACGGTGTAGGTCTAGCGATTGTGGATGCGATGATTAAAGAAATGGAGTTAACGTGGTCAATTCATTCTACAAAACATGGAACGGATATTCAAATTGTGTACAAAGCGAGTGATTAATTCACTCGCTTTTTTAAACGAATTTTAACCTTTCTTTTCCGTCCTCTTAACTTTGGCTGTTTATAGTAAAGGAGAGGTGATAAAAGTGGAAATTGTTAAAACGACTCAGCTGATAAAAGTATTTAAAGGAGCAGAAGCTGTAAATGAAGTGAATTTATCCATTAAAGAAGGAGAAATCTACGGGTTTTTAGGGCCTAATGGAGCAGGGAAGACGACAACGATCCGAATGTTGCTCGGGCTAATGAAGCCAACGAGCGGGGAAATTGAGCTGTTTGGAGAAAGAATAAAAAATCACAGGCAGCATATTCAAGCCTTAAAAAAGATAGGTTCACTTGTAGAGAGCCCTTCCTATTATGCGCATTTAACTGCAAGAGAAAATTTAGAGGTACTTCGTAAAATACTAGGTGTATCTAAAAACAGAGTGGATGAAGTACTAAATATTGTAAAATTAACAAAAGAAGCAAATCGCCCAGTCAAAGGCTTTTCTCTTGGAATGAAACAGCGGCTTGGTATTGCTTCTGCACTCCTTGGAAATCCTCGTTTATTAATCTTAGACGAACCAACCAACGGACTGGATCCTGCAGGAATTCAAGAAATTCGTTCATTAATTAAAGAAATGCCAGGGGAAAACGGAGTTACCGTATTGATTTCAAGTCATTTACTCTATGAAATCGACCATTTAGCGACTCAAGTAGGTATTATTACAAAAGGAAAGATGCTATTTAATGGCTCGATTGAATCGCTTCGCAAAAAAGCTAAGCATCAAGTGGCATTTACAACAGGAGAGATAGAAAAGGCTAAAACAATACTATTAGCAAACGGGTTTGTACCTACTATCGATAAACATAGTCTTCTTTTAGATTATATTGATCATGAGCAAGTGGCACATCTTGTTTATCAGCTTGTGCAAGAAAATGTCTCAATCTACCGAGTTGAAGAAAAATCGAAATCATTAGAAGATATCTTTTTAAAGCTGACAAGCGAGGAGAATAGATATGTTCACAAAAATACTGCAGGCTGAGTGTATAAAGTTAAAAAGAAAATGGCTCTGGTTTTTACTATTTTTAGGTCCAGCGGGTGTAATTGGCTTAACTCTAGTTGATTATAGCGTTCGATATGAATATTTAATTCAGCAAAATCCGAATGTGTGGGAAGGTCTTTTTCATGAACTAAACATCACGCTTCCAATAGCTTTTTTACTGGGAGGAACGATTCTTGCTTCAAATGTAGCGCATATTGAATATCATAGAAGCTCATGGAAGCAGCTGCTGAGCTTACCTGTGAGCAGACTGAGTGTTTATACAGCAAAATTTGTAGTAGTTATGTTTATGCTACTTATCGCTTCTGCTGTTCTATTAATCGGTATAATTGGGTTAGGCTGGTGGTTAGGATTTGGTTTTCCGTCTTCTTGGAAAAATCTTTTCGTGTATACCTTTTATCCGTTTTTTTCTGCCATTCCATTTGTAGCTATTCAAATATGGTTATCTATGCTTTTTAAAAATCAAGGCCGCTCTCTTGCACTAGGTATTGTGATGAGTGTGACGATGAGTGGTATGAGAGAATTGCCGAGCTGGTTTTTCTGGCAATGGCCAATGCTAGCGTTTTCTGACTATCGGAATATGTACATAATAGCAGGTGTAATTATCGGTATTTTCCTATATGCTGCAGGCGCCTTGCACTTTATCAACAAGGATGTGGCCTAAATGTTTTTGCAATTATGTAGGATAGAATCGTTTAAATTGTTTAAAACAAAAGCCTGGACGTACCTTTTTGTGAGTCCTATTCTAATCGCTATTATCCTTTTTGTAGGTGATCAGGCAATGCCAAGCGGGAGAATGAAATGGGCAATGGCAGATGCCTTGATTGCCAATGTTCACGGATTGCTGTTTTATCCGTTAATTGGCGGGTTAGTAACATCCTTCATCTGTCGGTATGAACACGAAGCGGGAGGATGGAAGCAATTATTATCTCTTCCTGTGACAAGGACATCGGTATACGGAGCAAAATTGATTACAGCAGCAGCTTTCATGGGAATTCTTCAAGTGCTTGTATTTGTTGTTTTATTAGGAGTTAGCATGTTAAAAGACTATCCGAGCGCTGTGCCATTAAAGATGATAGCTGGAAATATGCTAGGCGGATGGGTTGCGGTGTTGCCCATTCTTGCGTTTATGCTAGCTGTGTCAATGGCATGTTCTAGCTTTGGAGCATCTTTGACAGTCAACGTCATTTTAACACTACCGAATTTATTCGTTGCTAATTCTGAACGATTTGGCCCCTGGTACCCATGGACTCAGCCAATGTATGGAATGTTAGGTGTAACTGGAAAAGCATCATGGGGGTTGATGCTGACTACACAGAATTTCTTAGTGGTTGTTATAAGCAGCTTTCTGCTTTTTGGAGTAGCAGGTTTACTGTATTTTCAGCGCAAACATATATAATAGAAAAAACCCGCTTTTTTACAGCGGGTTTTTAGCTGGCTTTTGGAATAGTAAAACCTACTCCAAAGACGTCTCGCACATCGTGGACAACCACAAAAGCCTGTTCATCGACTTTATGAATAATGCGCTTTAACTCTAATAGTTCTTGTTTGTTCACAACTACGTACAATACGTCTTTTGCTTCTTTTGTATAGCTTCCATGAGCAGAAAAGACAGTGACGCCTCGCTGCATCTTTTTGTTAACTTGTTCGGCTACTTCAGCTGAACGGTGTGAAATAATGGTGATTGCTTTGCGGGGGTTGAGTCCTTCAATAATATAATCCAGCACCTTTGTTCCGATATAAAGAGAAATAACCGTGTACATCGTCTTTTCTCCACCGATGACAAAATAGGCGCTTGCTACAACTAATAAATCAATTGCTAGCATCGTTTTGCTAATATTCCAGTCTAGATATTGATTAGCTAAGCGGGCGATAACTGCCGAGCCTCCGGAAGTTCCGCCACCTCTAAACACAAGCCCGAGTCCTACACCGGCTAAAATACCAGCAAAAATAGCCCCCAGTAGCGTATCGTCAAGAGGATTTCCCAGTCCTTCAGTTATATGTAGGAATAGAGATGTGAAAATAATACATATAATTGTGTAAGCAATCACACGTTTGTGAAGCAATTTGTATCCGATCAGTACCAGCAAACCGTTTAATATAAAGTTTGTGATACCAGGAGACCAGCCTAGTACATAATAGGTAATCATTGTTACACCGGTTACGCCGCCTTCTGCTAATTCATTTGGAATAGCAAAATAATTAATGGCCAGTGCGAAAATGAGGCTTCCTAGAATAATGAGGATAATTTCTTTTGTTTTATTGATCATGAACGTTACCTCCAATCATCAAAAACTCCGAAAACACAGTCATGACAATGTATTATACCAACTCTAGAGGCTGAATTAAAGATGGGATATTATTATTTTTTAAAAAATCAATTTCTGCTATCAACATAAAATCTTTTGACAGTTTTTATGGAGTATGAAAAAATGAATTGTTTGCTTTTATTTTGATTAAAAAGTTTTGCAATGAGAATGTTCGTTCGGTAAAATAGAAGCAAGAGTCAAGGGGGAGAATGAACGTGTATCAAGATGAATTAAAACAGTATGCGAAGTTAGTAATGCCTGAGCATTTAGAGAAAATGAAGAAAATGTACAGTCCCGAGGCCCATAAGCAGTCTTTAGGGTTGAAAAAAGAAAAGATTGAGCATATTGAAAATGTCATTATGAACAGTTACTCGGAGCATCATCCAGTAACCCTTCACGTCTATGAAGCAGGACATATTCAAAGATATGAACGAGTGACAATCGATAAAGTTTCTCTGCAGTCGAATACGCTGATGGTGACAGGGCCTTGTTATACATATTCGATTCGAGCGGATGCAGTAATTGAAGCAGATGTATGGAAAGATGAAAGCTACTCTAGCTAAGAGTAGCTTTTTTGTTGAATTTGTATCTTTTTTTTAACGCTTGCATACAATACATAAAAGCATATTCTGCGAGTAGTCACTTTTAGCTACTAGGAAATTTTGATTAAAGAAGGGATATTGTATGCAAAATGAAAAAACTCAAGTAAGAGAAATTGAATTAACGCAGTTCATTAAGAAAAGACTCGTTCGTTTTATCTCAAGTTTGGCTATTTCTTCTGCCCTTGCTTCTATATTATATATGCTTCTGTTTTTATTTAAATGATGGGTCACTTTGAGTTGTCCAAAAAGGTGGACAACTTTTTTGATGTATAGGCTCTCATTAAAACAGGACAAGCTAAACATAATTCAGTCAAGAGAAATTAAATCGGTCAAGAAATAGTCAAAAACAGTCATAGCTAATTAGTTGCAAGAAAACCTTTACATATAATGAGAAAAGTAGACAAATTCTTGAATTACCAGCTTATTTCCTTTTGTATAAACTATTATCAAAACAAATGCAAATCTAATTGTTCGTTCAAAAAACTTTATTTTGTAATTAAAAAAATGAATGTTTTTGATTTTTTATGATTGATTTTGAATGTGAACCGTGATAAAGTAAGTACATGAAATAAATGAAAACGCTTTTTTGAAAAAGGAGCTAGAACATGTTAACGCCGGAGAGACATCAACTAATCTTAAAACTTTTAAAAGAGAAAGAACTTGTAAAAGTGCAAGAGTTTATCGAAGTTACAGGCGCTTCGGAATCCACAATTAGAAGAGACTTAAGTCAACTAGAAGAAGAGCAAATGCTCAAACGTGTTCACGGTGGCGCTTCGCTTATTCGCAGTAAACGAATCGAACTGAGCGTTATCGAAAAATCTGCTAAAAATATTCAAGATAAACGAAACATTGCAGAGTATGCGGCTTCCATTATAAATGAAGGTGACTGTATTTTTTTAGATGCAGGAACTACAACGTATGAAATGATTCCTTTTTTGAAGCAAAAAGATGTAGTTGTCGTGACAAATGGTTTAATGCATTTAAACCCGATGTTAGAACAAGGTATCACCCTCTATTTGATTGGAGGATCTGTTAAACATAAAACGGGCGCTTTAATTGGCAATGGAGCTCTTTTAAGTCTTGAGCAGTATCGTTTTGATAAGTGCTTTATGGGAGCGAATGGGATTCATCATCAATATGGATATACAACTCCTGATCCAGAAGAAGCATTGATCAAGCAAACGGCAATGAAGCTTTCTAGAGAATCTTATATTTTATCAGATTCTACTAAGTTTTTTGAAACAAGTTTTGCGAAAATAGCCGATTTACATGAAGCAAAAATTATAACAAATGACGTACCTAGTGATGTACTTATACAGTATGCAAACAAAACAGACATAAAGGTTGTGAAATCATGATTTATACATGTACGTTGAACCCATCCGTTGATTACGTAGTACATGTTTCAGCATTCGAAGAAGGCGGACTTAACCGCACAACGAATGAAGCCAAGTTTCCAGGAGGGAAAGGCATTAACGTCTCTCGCGTTTTAAAGCGATTAGATGTTGATAATAAAGCTCTCGGTTTTGTAGCCGGCTTTACAGGAACCTATATCGAAGACTACTTAAAAGCGGAGAATATTGAAACAGCTTTTACAAGAGTTGATGGAGATACCCGCATTAACGTAAAGTTAAAAACGGAAAAAGAAACAGAAATTAACGGTCAAGGACCTGCTATTACAGACGAAGCGCTTCAGTCTTTATTGACTCAAGTAAAGCAAATGACTGAAGGCGATATCTTCGTATTAGCAGGAAGCATACCGAAAACGCTTCCAAGTTCTGTGTATGAAACGTTAACGGAACTAGCAGCAGCGAACGGAGTAAAAGTAGTAGTAGATGCAAGTGGAAAAACCTTGCTAGACGTCGTGTCTCACAAGCCGTTTTTTATCAAACCAAATCATCATGAACTTGCAGAATTGTTTGATGTAGAAGTAAACAGTGCAGAAGATGCGCTAGTATACGGTAAAAAGCTTGTGGAACAAGGAGCGCAAAACGTCGTTGTATCCATGGCAGGCGATGGAGCACTTCTTATTAACGAAAGCGGTGTCTACAGTGCCACAGTCCCTAAAGGAACAGTGAAAAATTCTGTTGGAGCTGGCGATTCACTTGTAGCTGGATTTATTGCTTCTTATGTAAAGCAAGGGGATTTATTAGAAGCCTTTCAAACAGGAGTTGCTTCAGGAAGTGCCACAGCATTCTCACTTGAATTATGTACAGCAGAAGATGTAAAGACGCTTCGTGAACAAGTGTCAATCACAAAGGTAGAGTAGGGGGAACCGAGAATGAGAATTACAGAACTATTAAAAAAAGATACAATCATTCTTGATTTAAAAAGCACGTCAAAAGCTGATGTTATTGATGAGTTAGTTGGAAAATTAGACGAAGCTGGTCGCTTAAGCGACCGAGCTGGCTATAAAGAAGCAATTTTAAATCGTGAATCTCAAAGTACAACGGGAATTGGGGAAGGCATTGCCATTCCGCATGCAAAAACAAGCTCGGTAAAAACACCGGCCATTGCATTTGGACGCTCAACAGAAGGTATTGATTATGAATCATTAGACGGACAGCCTGCACATTTATTCTTCATGATTGCAGCGAGTGAAGGCGCGAATAATGCTCACTTAGAAACATTATCTCGTTTGTCTACGTTATTAATGGACGAATCGTTCCGAAAAACGTTGCTAACAGCATCATCAATTGATGAAGTCATTAAAGCAATTGATGATAAAGAAACTGAAAATGAAGCGCCGGAAGAAGAAGTGGATACAGCTTCAGATCAATTAGTGCTTGCTGTAACGGCTTGTCCAACGGGAATTGCCCACACGTATATGGCAGCGGATAGCCTAAAAGCAAAAGCGAAAGACATGAACGTGACGCTCAAAGTTGAAACAAATGGTTCCAGCGGTGTTAAAAACGCGTTGACGAAGGAAGAAATTGAAAACGCTACCGCTATTATTGTTGCAGCGGACAAGCAAGTAGAAATGGAACGTTTTGCAGGTAAAAAAGTTATTCAAGTTCCAGTAGCTGAAGGAATTCGTAAGCCCGAAGAATTAATTAACCGCGCGTTAAAAGGAGACGCTCCTGTATACAGCGGCGGCGGTGGCAGCAAAGAAGGCGGAGAAAGTAAAGGATCAGAGCGTACAGGGTTTTACAAACACCTAATGAGCGGTGTATCAGCAATGCTTCCGTTTGTTGTAGGGGGCGGGATCTTAATCGCCATTTCATTTATGTTTGGTATTCACTCAGCAGAACCGAAAGATCCAACGTACAATGCGTTTGCAGCGGCGCTAAAAACAATTGGCGGAGATAATGCATTCTTTTTACTAGTACCGGTACTAGCAGGGTTCATTGCAATGAGTATTGCTGATCGTCCTGGTTTAGCTCCTGGTATGGTTGCAGGTCTTTTAGCAGCTTCTGGCGGAGGCGGTTTCTTAGGTGGTTTAATCGCTGGTTTCTTAGCGGGTTATGTAGTAGTGGGATTAAAGAAATTGTTCAGCGTCCTGCCGCAAGCTCTTGATGGAATTAAGCCAGTTCTTCTTTATCCGCTATTTGGGATTTTTATCTCAGGATTGATTATGCTTTATGTTGTAAATGAGCCAGTTAGTGCAATTAACAAAGGGTTAACGCACTGGTTAAGTGGATTTGGCACGGGTAACTTAGTATTATTAGGTATTATCTTAGGCGGTATGATGGCTATTGATATGGGTGGTCCTATTAATAAGGCAGCCTTTACATTTGGTATCGCAATGATTGATGCTGGAAACTATGCTCCACACGCAGCGATTATGGCAGGCGGTATGGTTCCGCCACTAGGTATGGCTATTGCGACAACTTTGTTCAAAAACAAATTTACTCGCCAAGAGCGTGAAACAGGTAAAACGTGTTATGTAATGGGTCTTTCATTTATCACAGAAGGTGCGATTCCATTCGCAGCAGCTGACCCAGGCCGTGTTATTCCCGCATCGGTTATCGGTGCTGCAGTAGCAGGTGCTTTAACAATGATGTTCCACATCGGTTTACCAGCACCACACGGCGGTGTATTCGTTATCGGAATTGTACAAGGAAATCCTCTTTTATATGCACTAGCAATTTTAATTGGTGCCATTGTGACAGCGGTCCTTGTAGGTGTATTAAAAAAACCAAAAGCAGAATAACAAATAAAGACTGATTTTACATCATGTAAAATCAGTCTTTTTGTGTTTTTGTGGTAGACATTTGTTCTTTATGAGAGTACAATTACGGTAGTATTCCTTTAATTTTTAGAAAAGTTAGATAGATAAGCTTTTCTACTTGATAAAATATGGTACAATAATCGAATATTAAAAACAAAGTAAGGAAGTGTCTCAAACATGAAGGTTGCGAAGTTTGGCGGGAGTTCAGTTGCAAGCGCAGAGAAATTTAAACAGGTTGCGCATATTGTAACGTCTGATAAAGAGAGAAAGCTGGTAGTTGTATCAGCTCCGGGCAAGCGATACGGAGAAGATACAAAAATGACAGATTTGTTAATCGCACTTTCTGCCAAAATACAGCTTGGAGAAGATTACGTCGATGAGTTTGGGCAAGTAATCGATCGCTATCGTGAAATCGTGGTTGACTTGTCTATGCCAGAAACGATTATTACTGATATTATTGCGAATTTACAATCACTTATTGATTTACATAAAAACGATCCGTTTCGCTTATTAGATTGTCTCAAAGCAAGTGGAGAAGATAATAACGCAAAGGTAATGGCTGCTTATTTAAACCATTTAGGGTTTGAAGCTCATTATGTAAATCCAAAAGAAGCAGGTATTTTTGTTTCTGATGAACCAGGAAGAGCAAGAGTGCTTCCACTGTCTTATGAAAAACTGCCGCAGCTAAGAGAGCGTTCGGGCATTTTGGTGATTCCAGGATTTTTTGGCTATTCTGAAGAAGGGAACATGGTTACGTTCTCGCGCGGTGGGTCAGATATTACAGGTTCAATTGTAGCAGCAGGAGTAAAAGCTGACTTGTATGAAAACTTTACTGACGTAGATGCTATTTACAGCGTAGATCCAAGACTTGTGGAAAAGCCTCATGAAATGAAAGAAGTCACATACAGAGAAATGCGTGAACTATCCTATGCAGGTTTTTCTGTCTTCCATGATGAAGCGCTAGAGCCGGTTTATAAACTAGGCATTCCTGTATGTGTTAAGAATACAAATAATCCTGAAGCAAAAGGTACATTCATTGTAGCTGAGCGTCCTCACGGCGATACGCCAGTAGTTGGAATCGCTGGTGACAAAGGTTTTTGCAATATTCATGTGAGCAAATACTTATTAAACCGTGAAATTGGTTTTGGCAGAAGATTGCTTGAAATTTTAGAAGATGAAGGTATTTCATACGAACATACTCCTTCAGGAATTGATAATATCTCTGTCATCATGCGCGAGCATCAGCTTACGCCAGATGTGGAAAAACGCGTATTTGCTCGAATTGAAAAAGAACTTGAAGTAGATGAAATCTTTATTGAACGTGATCTTGCTATGGTTATGGTAGTAGGAGAGGGAATGAATAGCACAGTAGGAATTGCTGCGAAAGCTACAGAAGCTTTTGCTCGTGCTGAAGTGAATCTTGAAATGATTAACCAAGGTTCTTCTGAGGTAAGCATGATGTTTGGTGTGAAAGCAGACGCTTTAGACCGTGCTGTTCAAGCTCTTTATAATACGTATTTTAACAGCATGTACAGTATTTCTTATTCTAATGTAAAATAAACAAGACGAAAAACCCCGCTTTCTTTTTAGAGAGCGGGGTTTTCTAGTGAAGGCGTATATAAATTGAATTTGTGGACATAAAGGGAAAGAAGAGTGAAGTCGAAGGAGGAAATACAGTGAAGAAAAGACCCTTTTTCATATTCTTTTCCCTTATAGGTATGAGCGTACTTTCAGCATGTCACAATGATGATGCAGCACCCGCGAGAGAAGCTCAAAATAAACAAGGCGTGACAAATGGCGGAACGCCGATGAGCTATGATAATCAAAGTGAAAACACATCTTTTAACTTTTCAAAATTTGATTTAGAAGTAGACTACAAGGGACTTAATAATGATTATGAAGCTGACTATGAAAATGAAAACGATGAGATAGAAGCCAAAGTGGATGATAATATTAACGATGAGCACTTGAACGGAGACAAAGCGTTTAATAAATTATCTTCAACATTTAAAAAGTTAAATTTTGATCAGCGCACCCCCGATGAAGATGTAAAAAAGGAAGTAATCGATGCGTTTGGCCTAAAAAAAGATTTTCAGTCGTTTGAATTAGAAGTTCGTTTTTCAAACGGAACGGAAAAAGAATACAACTTTAAACAAAAGTAAGACGTTAAAACAAAGTATTTTAGTTGAAGGAAAATCCGAACGATGAATTGAGGTTCTTTATTAAGAATCCAACTCGTTCGGATTTTTTCTTTGGTAAGGTGAACGTATGTCTCAATCTTATTTTTGATGTCTAAAAAAAGGAAAATAGTGAAAGGATGGTGATAAATAAGCAAAAGGAGGAATCACGGATGCAAAAGTTGATAATGAACGGATGCGTAGTCTTTGTTCTGTTATTGTTAGGAGCATGCAGCATGGTAAAAGAGCAAAATAACGCTCATGAAAACCACCTGAAAACCGAGGAAGCGAAAGAAACGAGCGAGGTATCGGTAGGACCTGTTAAAGTAGATTTAACGAATACGTCAGGCAAAAAAGTAGGAGAGGCTACGCTGACAGAAGCAAAGAACGGTGTGCAAATTAAATTAACTGCTCAAGGTCTTTCACCCGGGAGACATGGATTTCATATTCATGAAATAGGAAAATGTGAGGTGCCGGATTTCAAAACAGCAGGGGCCCATTTTAATCCTTTTAAACGTGAACACGGCTTTAAAAATACAAAAGGCCCGCATGCGGGTGACTTGCCCAACTTAGAAGTTGCGCCAAATGGAAAAGTAGATACCGAAATTTTTGCTTCTCTTGTGACGTTGCAAGAAGGAAAGCCGAATTCTCTTATAGATATGGATGGGTCGGCATTAGTGATACATGATAAAGTAGACGATTACACAACAGATCCTTCAGGAAACTCAGGAGACCGAATTGTTTGTGGAGTGATTACGAAATAAGCCAAAAAGCTGTGAGATCATTCACAGCTTTTTTATTGCCGTAACGAGCCGCTTCTAAATTGCGGTGAGCTTCTTTTTTTTGCACAATAGAAGAAAGAGTTAAAGAAGGTGAAAACATGCATAAGCAAGTTGTTGTAATAGGTGGAGGAATAGGTGGGTTAACAGCGGGAGCGCTTTTAGCTAAACATGGCTATGAAGTGACGGTTTTAGAAGCTTCTCGAGAGTGGGGAGGCTGTGCCGGGAAATTCCAGCGCCATCTCTATACATTTCCTGTCGGAGCGACGCTTGGAATGGGATTTGAGCGCGGAGGGATCCATGAGCGAATCAGCACATACCTGGGCCTAGAAATTGAAAAGATTTCTCTTGAGAAAATCATGAAAGTTCATCTTCCACATCGTACACTAATTTATTATCAAGACCGGTATCAGCATATTTCGTATCTTCAAAAACAATTTCCTCATAAAGCGAAGAATATTAGGAGCTTCTATGAAAGTATTTTTAGAGTTGCAAAAGAAATTCGCAAGCTCATGCGGCCGCTGCCGGTTCTTCCTCCTCTCACAATCGGTGAGTGGAGTAGGCTGGTAAGTTCGTTAAATCTTGGGTCTGTGAAGTTATTACCTTATTTTCATCGATCGTTTAGTCATTTACTAAAAAAACACAGGTTGCTAGACGAAACGGACTTTATTCATTTTATTGATGGTCAATTAATAGACAGCATGCAGACAACGAGTGAGAACTGTTCAATGCTTATCGGATGTCTAGCGTTGGATATTTATCACGAAGGAGCTTTCTATGTGAACGGTGGCTTATACAAAGTCGCAGAAGCCCTGCAAAAATCTATTAAAGCCAACGGAGGAAAAACGACTCTAGGAAGGAAAGTAGTAAAGATAGAGCGTGATAACGACGAGTGGATCGTGCATGATCATAGAGGTAACCGCTACCGCGCTTCAGACGTTGTATGCAACGCGCCAATTCAAAGCTTAAAGTCTTTACTGCATGATGAAGATTACCAACATATCCATAAGAGGGCCAAAGAAAAAAGCGAGCTTCCGCAGTGGGGAACGTTTTCGATGTATGTTGCGGTTGATGAAAGAGATCTTCCGCAGAAGGTAGAGTTGTTTCAGCAAGTGCTTCAATCCGAACAAGGCGAGATGACGGAAGGAAATCATTTATTTATTTCCGTGTCTCATCCTGACGATCGTTTTCGTGCGCCGGAAGGCAAGCGTACAATTACAGCATCTACTCACATTGAGCTTAGCAAGTGGAGTAACAAGGAAACCTATGATGTTCAAAAACAAGTTCTTGAGAAAAAAATGATAGCAGGAATTAAAACTATCATTCCTAACATTGAAGAAGCAGAGCATCAAATTTCAGGAGCTCCTAAAGCATGGGAAAGGTTCACTTCTCGCCCAAACGGCGGAGTGGGAGGCTTTCCGCAAACGTTAGATCATGCCTTGTTCAACAGCATTTCGCATCGATCTGGCTTACAAGGGCTGTGGTTATGCGGAGATACAGTGTTTCCGGGAGCGGGAACTATAGGCGTATCGGTAAGCGGCTATCATGTTTTTCAAAGTATAACGTCTCATCAGCATAGGTTACCTTAACGTTTCGTCCGGACAAACTACTAGTGCTTATACCATCAAAAAACACCGGCCCTATTACCATAGGGCCGGTGTTTTCAGGAGAGAAACAGCTTCCACCACTTCCGTTTTCGCTTCATATCAGCAGCGGCGGTTTGTCTAAAGGTTTGGACAAAATCACTAAACATTTCTTCGCGTTCAGCTACGCTTTGACGATGAAGCTTACGCTCTTTCTCCATTTCTTTCAAATAATAGACTCGTTCTTCATTCATCGAATCAATTAAATCACGAAGCTCTTCTGTCGTATTAGTTGAAGAATTATTTAATTTTTCAACCATAAATTTTACTTGATTCATTGCAACGGTAGAATTGCTTGAGAATCGGTCTAATAAATACTGCATTTCTTTAGAGGATTCATCCGCATTCTCCATGACATCTTTCATGAACAGGCGCATATCCTCTGTTTTTTCTTCCGCAATTGTTGAATAATCTTCAATCAAAGAAGTGACTTCATCAAACGATTTTTCGTTAGAACGGATAATTTTTTTAGACATATTTTCTACATCTCTTGCGCTGCGTTCTGAAGACTCAGAGATATATGCCCCGACCGACTCCACCATTTCTACAGTTTGAGTAGCACTTTTTTCAAGCTCTTTTTTTACTTCTCCGACAATTTCTTCCCGAACTTCATTTCGCATTCCTTCTCGCATTTCTTTTAACAAATCAGCTTTAAACGTATCAAGTACTTCAAACACATCTTCATAGCGGCGAACAGCTTCTACTAGTTCCCCTTGAAGCAGCTCTTTTTCATTCACGACAAGGTCGTTTGGTTTTGGTTCTTCAATAGAAGCAGAAATAGCCTGCTTTTCTTCTTCAGTAGCTAATCGTGCTTCAGGTATAGGAGGGGTCTTCTCTTGCTTATTCTCTGAAATGCTTTCCTGCTTTTCAGCAGCTTTTTTCTTTTCTTGCTTCATTTGTTTATTGGAGTGTTCTTGAAAATCAATGACGTTTTCTTTTTTAGCAGTTTTCAACTTTGCTGGTTCTTCTTCTTTTGAAACCGCTGCCTCTGATTCCATCACTAAATGCTCCTGCTCTTCTTGTTCCTTTATCAGCAGCTGAACATATTCTTTGACTTCATCTAACGTACATTGTTCATCAAACAGCTGTTTAATATCATTAAATAATTCAATTTGTTCCTCTGTATAGACACGGGCCCCATCTACTCGTTCAATTGTTAAATAGCTGCCCAATAATTTTTCCCATTGTTTTAACGTTTTCTTTTCTACCTCTAATTGATCACTTACTTTTTTAATTGTATACGTCTCCATCATTTTTCATTTCCTCCCTTATCTATTTTCATCCAACTATGTAATGGATTATTTGTTGTATGTTGTATTCACCATATCTTCACTTGTTTTCCTGCTAGGTGACAAAGGTTGTCAAAACTAGACGACATTAGCCTTCTATGTAAAGAAAACGCATATTTTGTAAAAAAATGTACAGAAATGCGCAAATGGCAAAAATGGAAAACATAAAAGAAAAGGAGAGTATAGAAAACAGTTGACGGGAAAAAATGAATCCTATAAGATAAGTTTAAGTGTTTAAGTTCTTGAACATATAAACATAAGGAGTGAACACTATGTCACAGCATTATGCGCTCATCACCGGTGCGTCCGGAGGAATAGGTAAAGAGTTAGCTTATCAATTCGCAAAGGATGGCCATTCTTTAATTTTAGTTGCCAGAAGTGCTGATAAACTAACAGCGATTAGAGAGAATTTAAAATCTACTTATAATATTGACGTAATAACGGTTGTAAAGGATTTATCAAGAGAAGAAGAGATACAGTCACTGTATGAAGAACTTAAAAATAAAGAAATGCACGTTGATTATTTAGTGAACAATGCAGGTTTTGGACTATACGGTAAATTTATTGAAACAGCTTTAGATGAAGAGTTAAACATGATTGACTTAAATATCCGAGCATTAACTCATTTAACAAAATTATTTTTACCCGATATGGTCAAAAGAAATCACGGGAAAATTTTAAACATTGCGTCCGTTGCTGCATTTATGCCGGGTCCGCTTATGACAGTGTATTACGCAACAAAAGCGTACGTATTATCTTTCACAGAGGCCCTTGAAAATGAATTAAGAGGTACCAATGTAACGGTAAGTGCTCTATGCCCGGGTCCAACTAAAACGGGTTTTAGCGACCGGGCTCAGCTGAGCAATTCCAAGCTTTTTCAAAGCGGTGCAATGGATGTAGAAGCAGTTGCTAAAGCGGGCTATAAAAAATTTATGAAAGGGCAGACGGTTATCGTACCAGGAGTACAGTTTCGTCTCGCCACCTTCATCCCGCGCTTTGTACCAAGAAAGTGGCTTTCATCCGTTGTCCGCAGAACACAAGAAATTAAATAAAGGAGAATATTTATGAGTGAAAAAGCAGTGGAGTTATTTCGTGCCAGCATTCCTATTTTTCAGGCTCTAAGTGATTCAGCAAGACAAGATATTATTTTGCTGCTCGCGGAAAAAGAGCCTTTAACCGTTAATGAAATTGCAAACGAGTCTACTTTATCACGACCGGCAATTTCTCATCATTTAAAAATTTTACGTGATCAAAAGCTTGTGCAAATTGAGCAAAAAGGAACGCAGAGATATTATTCATTGGCTTTAAACGAGGCAGTTGAGCTATTAAAAAGCTTGCTTGCTACAGTTGAAGCTGAATGTTTATAGGGAGATGAAAGAGATGAACCACGAGCAATTCTATATCACAGATGAAACGGTCATTGAACATATTGTCTCTACACAAAAGCAGTATTTCTATGCACAAAAGACAAAGAGCATCAGCAGCCGCATTCAAGCGCTGAATAAGCTCAGAGACGCAGTCAAACAAAACGAGCAGAGAATTATGGATGCTTTAAAACAAGACTTGAATAAATCTGAAGTAGAGGCGTACACGTCGGAAATTGGGATTTTACTAGAGGAAATTCGGTTTACGCTTAAGCATTTAGCAAAATGGATGAAGCCTAAAAAAGTAAAAACCGCTTTAACACACGTGGGCTCTAAAGGGAAAATTGTTCCTGAACCGTATGGAGTCGCGTTAATTATTGCTCCGTGGAACTATCCGTTTCAATTAGCGCTGTCTCCTTTAGTAGGAGCGATTGCCGCTGGAAACACGGCGATTATAAAGCCTTCTGAATTAACGCCTAGCGTATCTCGGGTTATACAAGAATTACTAGCTGAGGCTTTTGATCCCGCATTTGTGACGGTGATTGAAGGCGCTGTAGACACGACGAGCCTGCTTTTAAAACAGCCCCTCGATTATATTTTCTTTACGGGAAGTGTAAATGTAGGGAAAATTATTATGCAAGAAGCAGGGAAGCAGCTTATTCCCGTCACGCTGGAGCTAGGAGGAAAAAGTCCGTGCATTGTACATGAAGATGCAAACCTAGATCTTGCAGCGAAGCGAATTATGTTTGGCAAAGGAATGAATGCAGGCCAAACGTGCGTTGCTCCCGATTATTTGCTCGTGCATAAAAAGGTAAAAGCGCAGCTAGTGGAGAAACTTCGCGAAGCGATTTATCAATTTTACGGTAGTAATCCGCTTGAAAGTGAGCGCTACGGCCGTATTGTCAGTGAGCGCCATTTTATTCGGCTAGTTGAGTTTTTAAAAGACGGAAACGCTATAGTTGGAGGCGGGTATAATAAAAGTACGCTCACAATAGAACCTACGGTGTTAAGTGAAGTAAGCTGGACATCAGACGTTATGCAAGAAGAAATTTTTGGGCCTATTCTTCCTATGATTGAATACGAAACGCTAGACGAAGTTATTCATAAAGTTCAAGAAAAAGCTAAGCCGTTAGCTCTTTACTTGTTTACGGAAAGTGCAAATGTACAAAATGTCATAACGGAGCGTCTTTCATTTGGAGGAGGCTGTATAAATGATACGCTTATGCATATCGCTACGCCATATTTACCCTTTGGCGGAGTTGGAGAAAGCGGTACGGGCCAATATCATGGAAAAGACAGCTTTCAGACATTTTCTCATTTTAAAAGCATGCTGTCTCAAACAACCAAGTTTGATTTGTCATTCCGCTATCCTTCAGAGAAACAAAACTTGAAAATGATTAAAAAATTATTGAAATAAAAAGCCTCCTGATAGGAGGCTTTTTCGTTATTTTGAAAGTGAAAGCTGAGAAAGCGGCCATTTTTCTTGTGTATACGCCATTTCCCAAAATAAATACTCCAGCTCACAGCTTTTGATAAAGTGATCTTTCATACGATTACGTTCTTCTTCAGTCGCTTGTTCGGCGAGTTCATCAAGCTTGTTACAAAACCATTGTGTTGTGCCATTCATTTCTTCATTATTATAAAACTGAATCCATTCATAAAAAGGATGAGAAGGAGATGGATTTACTTGTTCTGTAATGCGCTGGCCAATTTCAACGTACGTCCACGGACATGGAAGAAGCACGGCAATGATTTCCGCTAAGCTGCCTGTATGCGCAACGCTTGTCATATGGTTAATGTAGTGGCTGGCCGTTGGTGAAAGAGCCTCAGTGTGGAGGTCTTCATAGCGTACGCCTGCTACTTCACAAAAATTATTATGAGGGTGTACTTCACTATGTAATACCGTAGAAATGCCGGCATTAAAGGCTTCCATTTCGGTACGCGTGCGGCATTTTGTTAAAGCAGCGCCGTAAATGCGGACAAATGCTGTTAAGTATTCGTAGTCTTGAGAAACGTAGTGAATAAGCGCCTCTTTTGGCACGTCTCCTTCAGCAATTCCTTTAATAAAAGGGTGGTTAAAAATGGCTTCGTAAATATAGTTTGCTTCTTGTCTTAATTGAGATGAAAATGACATCAAAATCCTCCTTTAATATGAGGAAGTCACAAACAAGCACATAAAGGAAATAAAAAACACTCCGTTTATAAACGGAGTGGCAAATGACAGTACAAAACTGAACATTGCCACTTTCCTACGCTGGTATGAGCCAGATCAGGTTCAAAGGGATCAAGAAAACTTGTCTCAGCCGGTCGGCACCCCTAGTGGACTTCCTATTAGTCTATGTTTAACTTACCATATATTCTGAAAAATAGAAAGCGTTACGGAAAATTGTTCCCTAACGGTTTTTATCTCTTAAAGAGGTAGCTTCTTGAAGCTATTTTTAATCATTTTTGTTTAAAAATGCATATTTTTAGGGAAGAAGAGGTATTAATGAAGGGAAGAGCCGTTTTCGTCTCCGAAACATTCCCATATAAATAGAAGAAAGGAGAGAACAAAATGGCAAAATTTCGTTTGTATGCTGTATTAAATACAGTAGGCTTGGCTATTACACTTCTTGTGAATTATTTAGCAAATGCGATTCCAATAGGAGGCAAAACAACGGCAGAGGCTTCTGCGCAAGTTCCTACGTTGTTTACACCAGCCGGTTATGCCTTTGCTATCTGGGGCGTTATTTATTTGTTATTAACCATTTGGGTTATACGCCAATTTTTTGCAAGAGAAGATCAAAAGGAAATATATGCACGTATCGGCATTTGGTTTTTTCTAAACTGTTTGTTAAATAGTGCGTGGATCTTTATTTTCCAAAACGATTACTATAAGTTATCCCTTTTAGTTATGCTCTTTATTTTAGGCACATTAATGATTGTATATTCCATTATTCAGCATTCTCGGATGACGACATGGTTTATGCGTCTGCCGATTTCGCTTTATCTTGGATGGATTTCTGTTGCGACTATTGTTAATGTATTTGTCGTATTTCAAGCAAATGGAATACAGCACTTGCTTGGCCTAAATGAGTTAGCATGGACGATTATTATGCTGTTGGTAGGGGCTGCGCTGGGCATTATGTTTACATTAAAAAACCGAGACGCTGTTTATCCGCTTGTTTTTATTTGGGCTTATATTGCCATTGCGGTGAAACAAAGTGGAAATCAGCCAATTGTCATTACTGTTATCATCTCGATTGTTTTATTAGCAATTGCTATTATTGTGGGACTGATTAAACGCTATAGACGTTTTTAAAAAGAAGCTCTAGCTTTTGTAAGCTAGAGCTTTTTATGATGCTCTTTTGATTGTAAAAAAGCAGCTGTAAAAGCAATTAAGCTAATTAAAATACCAAAAGGAACAACAATTGGTACGAATGATAAAATAAATGTCATAAGCGTAACCTCCATGTTGCATCGGTGCATAATGAAAAATTCAACTTTTTAAATTGAAGTTCCGCTATTATAGTATGCTAGGCTTTATGTTTGGAGCCTATATGTTTAGAAATAAACGAAAAAGGCAACATACGTTACATATAGTTTATATAGGAGGAGTTAAAATGGAAACATATTTAGTGGCTTACACAGATAAAGACGATATGGAATATAAACAAGTGACGTGCGAGAGTTATGAAGATGCAGAGCGTACAGTTCTTCGTTTAGAGAGAGAAGGGCATATGCATATTGAAGAAATATCAAATCAAGAAGCCTACCGTGGAGACGAATCGTCGTACAGAGAATAATTTTTGAATAGAAACATCAAACTCAAAATGAAGAGGCAGCTGCTTCTTCATTTTTTCTATTCTATATAGATATCGTTTTATAGAAAAAAGTAAAACGGGAATGATTTTCTTCTGCATTTATGGTACAGTACTAATCAGGTGAGTTTTGAGTTTAGAAGAGGAGAGAGTAACATTATATGAGTAAAGGAAATCAGTGGTCTTCACGCCTCGGTTTTATTTTAGCATCTGCTGGGGCAGCAATTGGTCTAGGAGCGATATGGAAATTTCCATACGTAACCGGAATCAGTGGCGGTGGAGCATTTTTTGCGTTGTTTATTTTATTTACAATTTTTATTGGATTGCCGCTTCTGTTGGCAGAATTTATCATTGGAAGACATACGGGAAAAGAAGCGATTAGTGCTTATAAAGCAATTGCTCCAAAGTCCGCTTGGGTATGGATTGGCAGGCTGGGAGTACTCAGCTGTGTCGTTTTGCTTTCCTTTTACAGCGTCGTTGGCGGCTGGGTGATTTTATATACGATTATGAGCGTAACCGGTATGCTAAGCGGAAAAGAGTACGGTCCGTTGTTCAATGCCGTCATTAGCCAACCTTATGTGGTATTAGGTGCACAGGCGCTGTTTTTATTAATTACAGTGTTTGTTATTTCAAAAGGCGTACAAAAAGGCATAGAGCGTGCTAATAAATACATGATGCCGCTGTTATTTATCTGTTTTATTATCATTGTGGTTCGCTCTTTAACATTAGACGGAGCTATGGACGGAGTAAAGTTCTTTTTAAAACCGGATTTTTCAGCCATTACAGGGTCATCTGTTCTCTATGCGCTCGGTCAGTCGTTTTTCTCGCTTTGCGTAGGATTATCCTGCATGGTGACATATAGCTCTTATTTAGGGAAAAAAGTAAGCTTGACGCGTTCAGCGGGCACCATTGCTATTTTGAACTTGTTTGTTTCGCTGCTTGCAGGCTTGGCTATTTTTCCAGCTGTTTTTTCATTCGGATTAAAGCCAACCGAAGGACCTGGACTTTTGTTTGTGGTCTTGCCAACAGTATTTGAGAAAATGCCGTTTGGCACCGTCTTTTTAGCACTGTTTTTAATTTTATTTCTATTTGCTACGCTTACGTCTGCTTTTTCACTGCTGGAAATTATCGTAGCTGCTTTAACCAAAGACGATCAGACAAAACGAACTCGCTACGCTTCTTTAGCAGGGATTCTTGTGTTTGTAGTAGGTATCCCATCAGCGCTTTCGTTTGGTGTACTAAAACATGTCTCACTTTTTGGCAGAAGTATATTTGACGTAGCTGACTTTTTTGTGAGCAATTTAATGCTGCCTCTTGGAAGTTTAGCCATTGCAATTTTTGTGACATTTAAAATGAAAAAAGAAGCCGTGTATGAAGAGTTTATTTCAGGAAGTACAAAAGGCGCTAAATTATTCAACGCATGGTTCTTTCTAGTTAAATATGTATTACCTATTATTATTATAGCTGTTCTGTTAAGCTTACTTGTTGCATATTAAAAAAAGCACTCATCTGAGTGCTTTTTTGTTTATTTTGCAAAAACGTGATTTCCGATTGTAATCGTAACCTGTTTTTGACGAAGCCATTGATCGCTTGTTTTATCTGGGTTAAAGAAGAATAACGAACCTTTTCCTTGACCTCTAAACGCTAGTGCTTCATTTACAGCTTTTTTTGCTTCAGCATCCGCTGCTTTATTAATTTCACCGTTTTGTACAGGTGTAAACTGTGTACCTTGATAAATGACATCATGAATAGAGTTTGGGAAAGAATCGCTATCCACGCGGTTTAAAACGACTGTTGCTACAGCCACTTTGCCAGCGTAAGGTTCACCTTTTGCTTCAGCTTGTACAAGGCGAGCTAACAATTCTTTATCGCTTTCGCTAATAGAGTTAGGGATTGTTAATGTTTCATTTGCATTAATAGAGTCGGTAGATTTGTGATTCGCTTCTTTTAACTGTTTAACCGTAACGCCGTATTCAGCGCCAATCTTGTAAAGAGTCTCTCCGGCTTTTACGCGATGGGTTGTTTCAGCGGCATTTGCCCCGTGACTCATGCCGAACATAGGAACTGCTAGTGCTCCAATAATTGCTAGTTTCTTAAACATAAAGTAAGTACCTCCTGAAATCCTTTTGAACGCCCCTTTTATCACGGATCGGTGCGTGCTGTGCACCGAACTTTATATGTACGTTTCAAAGATTAACAGGTGTCAATACATTTTGTCACTGCTTAAAACATACCAATCTAGGAAGATATTATAATAGTTAACAGATAATTTGAAAAATACGTTGACTGATAATAAAGGAGTGAATTATAATGAACGAGTAAATAGTTAACCGTTTAACTGGAGAGATTTTATGGGAGAAAAGATAACGATTCGTGATGTAGCAAAGCATGCAGGGGTGTCTGCAGCTTCAGTATCTTACGTCTTAAACGGAATTAACAAAGTATCCGATGAAACAAAAGAGCGAATTTTAACAGCGGTAAAAGAATTAAACTACGAACCAAATTTAACCGCCGTTAGTCTTTCGAAACAAAAGTCAAATATGATTGGCGTGATGTTCCCGCTTACAGATGATTCACTTTCTACTATATTTAAAGATAACCATTATTACAGTGAAATGATTAGTGGAATTGAATATGTAATCCGTAAGCATGGTTATGATCTAGTCATATCTGGAGTGAGTAGCCCAGCTGATTGCCTAAAATGGATTCGAACGAGAAATATTGATGGTCTTCTGTTTTTAGGAGCCTTCCCGCATCGATTGTATGAGAAAATGAAAGCGTTATCGAATCCGATTGTGCTAGTTGATACATACGAAAGGTACGAACGTGATTATCATCATATTTCTGTAGACGATGAGTATGGAGGATATCTCGCTACAACACATTTAGTGAGTTTGGGGCATAAAGAAATTGCCTTTGTTGCTCATCACCTCGTCAATAGTCCAGTGGATAAAAAGAGGTATATAGGCTACGAGAAAGCATTAAAAGAAGCAGGCATTACACCATCAAAGACGTTTGTTTTTGAAGTGAACGAAAGTTCCTTTGATAACGGTTACAATTTAGGGAACAAGCTGCTGCAAGAGCATAAGGATATTCGGGCGGTTTTTGCATCCTCTGATACGCTGGCGCTTGGAATTATGAAAGCACTGCAAGAAAAGGGCAAAAGAATTCCGCAAGACTATTCAATCGTAGGGTTTGACGACATCACGTTTAGCAGCTATGCATCTCCAAGTCTAACAACCATTCGTCAAGATGTATTTAACAAAGGAGTCGTCGCCGCGACATCTGTTATTCAAGCAATCGAACACCGTTTCAGCACGCTGCAGCATGTAAAATTATCGGTTGAACTTGTTATTCGAGATTCGACTGCTAAGCGCGAGTGAACCACAGTAAGTTAACCGGTTAACCAAAGTTTAGCATTGATAAAAAAAGGGGATATAAGTTAGCATTCACAAAAAAAGGGGATATGAAAATGATTAATGTTACAGTATGGAACGAAAATCGTCATGAACAGAAAAATCCGGTTGTAAGAGAAATTTACTCTGAAGGCATTCACGGTGCCATCGCTTCTTTCTTAGAAGAAGGAGGATTTCGTACGCACACAGCAACATTAGACGAAGTAGAACACGGGTTGACTGAAGAAGTATTAAATCAAACGGATGTTTTAGTATGGTGGGGTCATTTAGCACATGACGAAGTAAAAGATGACATCGTTGAGAAAGTAAAGCAGCGCGTGCTAGACGGTATGGGGCTTATTGTCTTACACTCAGGTCACTTTTCCAAGATCTTTAAAACGTTAATGGGCACAAGCTGCGACTTAAAATGGCGTGAAGCAGATGAAAAAGAGCGCTTGTGGGTAGTAGAGCCGAGCCATCCGATTGTGGAAGGTATTGGTGAATTTATCGAGCTTGAGCGCGAAGAAATGTACGGAGAGCACTTTGATATTCCAGCACCTGATGAACTGATTTTCACGAGCTGGTTTGAAGGCGGAGAAATTTTCAGAAGCGGCTGCACGTACAAACGCGGAAACGGAAAAGTATTTTATTTCAGACCTGGACATGAAACATATCCAACATACCATAACAAAGACATTCAGCGTGTCATTATGAATGCTATTAAATGGGCGAAGCCGGCAGAGAGAAAACGCCCTGTTTACGGCAATGCGCAACCGCTTGAATCAATCGCTGTTAAAAACTAATGAATAATGCTTAAGCAAAGGGGATAGGAAAGATGGCAAAAGTAAAAATTGGCGTTATTGGGTGCGGAAGCATTGCGCAACACCGTCACTTACCAGAATATAAGATGAATGAACAAGTAGAATTAGTAGCCGTTTGCGATATAAACACAGAACGTGCAAACAGCGTAGCACAGCAGTACGGTGTAAAAGCGTACACAAACTATGAAGAACTTTTAGCAAGCGGTACAGTGGAAGCAGTGAGCGTATGTACGCCCAATTATCTTCATGCGCCTATTTCGGTTGCAGCGTTAAACAGCGGAGTTCATGTTCTGTGTGAAAAGCCGATGGCAACATCAGAAGAAGAAGCGAAAGCGATGATTGAAGCAGCAAAAACAAACGGTAAAAAACTAATGATCGGACATAATCAGCGCTTTGTAGCTTCTCATCAAAAAGCTCGTGAACTTATTGAAAAAGGGGAAGTCGGTAAAATTTATAGTTTCCGTACGGCTTTTGGCCACGGTGGTCCTGAAGGCTGGAGCGTGGACGGAAAAGAAAGCTGGTTCTTCAAAAAAGACGAAGCGTTTATTGGTGCTATGGGGGATTTAGGCGTTCATAAAACCGATATGCTCCGCTACATATTAAATGAAGAAATTGTAGAAGTCGGTGCATTCGTGGAAAGCAATGCAAAAGACTTTGCAAATGTAGACGACAATGCTGTGTGCGTATTAAAAACGGAAAGCGGGATTATCGGGACGCTTGCGGCAAGCTGGGCTTACAATGGAAAAGAAGATAACTCCACGATTGTTTACGGCGAGAAAGGGATTCTTCGTTTAGAGGACGATCCGACGTATTCATTAGTTGCACAATATGCAACGGGTGAAGTGGTGAACTATGAATTAGGAAAAATCCAGTCGAACGATGAAGGCGGACAAAGTAATTCTCACGTCATTGAACAATTTGTAGATGCAGTTGCAGAAGATAAAGAATCTCCGGTTCCTGGTGAAGAAGGATTAAAATCACTTGCTGTTATTTTAGCAGCTTTAAAATCAAGTCAAACGAAACAAATTACGCGCGTGTAAGAGGTGAAAAACGTGAGAATTGGCATAATCGGAGCAGGAGGGATTGCTGTAAGCAGGCATATCCCGGCATTCAAACAACTGGGTGATGAATGTGTGATTTGGGGGCTTAGCGATATTAATAGTGAAAGAGCCACAGAGGTAGCCAATGAACATAATATCCCTCACGTATTTGTTGATTACAAAGATATGTTTAAAGAAGTGGATGCTGTATGTATTTGTACACCTAATAAATTTCACGCCGAGTTTGCAGTAGAAGCGCTAAAAGCAGGCGTTCACGTTCTATGTGAAAAGCCGATGGCGATGTCTAAAGAGCAAGGTGAAGAAATGCTTGCTGCTGCTAGAGAATCAGGTAAGCAGTTAGCGATTGCGTATCACTACCGATTCATGAAAGAAGCGCAGGCTGCGAAAAAAATGATGACAGAGGTAGGGCGTCCATTAGTTGCACGTGTCAGAGCGATGCGTCGCCGAAAAGTTCCCGGTTGGGGCGTATTTACGAACAAAGATCTTCAAGGAGGAGGCAGTTTAATTGATTACGGCTGCCATTTGCTTGATTTAACGCTTTGGCTAATGGGAAACCCAAAGCATACTGAAGTACTGGGAAGTACATATAATGACCTGAGTAAAACGCCTAACCAATTAAATCAATGGGGAACATTTGATCATGAATCATTCAGCGTGGATGATCATGTAACGGCCTATATTAAATTTGAAAATGGAGCGTCGCTTCTTTTAGAAACTTCTTGGGCTGCTAATATCGAAGATGATGAAGAGCACGTAAGCATATCAGGGGTAGAGGGCGGTTTAAGCGTGTTTCCGTTTGAACTATACACGTCCAAAAACGGTATGCTCATGAACAGTACGTCACCTTGGATAGATGGAGAAGATGATTACAGCTTAAGTCAGGCTAAAAATTTCGTTGAAGCGTGTAAAGGAAATGCTGAATTAGTAGTAAAGCCACAAGAAGCGCTTCAAGTCTCAGCTATTATTGATGAAATATATCGCACAGGGGGAAATTAAAATGAAACTTGGAGTATTCACGGTCTTATTTGCGGATCTTTCTTTTGAAGAGATGTTAGATAAAGTAAAATCAGCAGGTCTTCATGCTGTTGAAATCGGAACGGGAGGCTATCCGGGAAACAGCCATTGTCCGCTAGATGAGCTGCTTGAAGATGAGGGAAAAAGAGAAGCATATATGAAGCAAATAAAAGACCGCGGACTTACAATCAGCGCATTTAGCTGCCACGGCAATCCTATTTCACCTGAGGCAAGTTTTGCAAAAGAATCTGACGAAACGCTTCGCAAGACCATCCAACTAGCATCATTAGTAGATGTTCCAGTGGTTAACTGCTTTTCTGGAACAGCAGGAGATCACGAAGAAGCGAAGTACCCAAACTGGCCTGTTACTCCTTGGCCTAACGAGTATGGAGACGTATTGAATTGGCAGTGGGAAAATAAGCTTGTTCCTTATTGGAAAGAAATTGGAGAACTAGCGGAGGAGCATAACGTAAAAATTGGTTTAGAACTTCACGGTGGATTTTTAGTTCATACTCCGTATACGCTCCTAAAGCTTCGCGAAAAAACAAGTCCAGCGATTGGCGCTAACCTTGATCCAAGTCATTTATGGTGGCAAGGAATTGATCCGGTAGGAGCTATTAAAATTTTAGCAAAAGAAAATGCGATTCATCATTTCCATGCAAAGGATACGTACTTGGACCAGGATAATATTAACATGTATGGACTGACGGATATGCAGCCATACGGAGAAGTCCAAACGCGTGCATGGACGTTTAGATCCGTAGGATGCGGACATGATGTAAAAGAGTGGTCTGATATGATGAGTGCCCTTCGCACATACGGATACGATTATGTAGTCAGCATTGAGCATGAAGATCCAATCATGTCGATTGAAGAAGGATTTAAACGCGCGGTTACAAACTTACAAAGTGTATTAATTGAAGAAACTCCGTCACAAATGTGGTGGGCGTAAGCAAAAAGAAGCATCTCTAAAAAGAGGTGCTTCTTTTATTTTCGTTGATAAATTATTTGCCTTTTGTTCACCTGAATTTCGATACAAACGGGTGATTGGTAACCCAAAAGCGCCAAGGGTAATCCTTCGCTTCACCAGAATTATCAATGCCAACGCGAGGTCCGGCGGAAATCGCTGAAGGAGTGAAGCCACGAGCAATATAAAGAGGAGGGGTGGTTAAATCATGACCGTACAAATCCATTGAAACCCCTAGTGCTTTTGTTAGTTTCCCAGGACCGTTTGTCCAATTTATTTCATTTTCCATCCCTCGACGTCTAGTTTTCATCAAATCTTTTCCGCTAAATGGCTCAATAGCTCGAATGAGGACGCCTTCTGGACAATCGATGTCGCTGCTTACAACATTGAGTAAACAATGTGTATGCATTGTATGCGTATAGGCATGACCAGGAGGACCGAACATTACCTCTGTTCTTTTTGTGCGCCGGTTATTAAAGCTATGAGCTGCTCGGTCGAAAGGCCCTTTATAAGCCTCTGTTTCCACAATAAAACCAGATGCAGCTCCTTCTGCCGTTTCGTGAACAAGAAGACATCCTAACAGCGACTGAGCTAGTTCAAGCGTAGGCTGTTGATAAAACGAAAGAGGAAGTGGTTCAATCGCTAAAAGAGAACGCGTCATTTGCTGTAGTCCATCCTTTCAAAGCAAAGTCATTCACGCTGTTATTGCGCATCTTTTATTATGATGTTTTCTTTGTTATTTTGCAAAGGGAGGGAGGGACTGATTCATACAGTAATCTTTCTTCCCCCCTTTCAAGTATTTATCATGATTCAACTTACTCTATGAAATTATTTTAAAGAAGGGTTTCGTTTTGCACGTGTAGGGGGAATATTTTACTACAATACTTCGCTTTTGCTGCTGGTATGATATACACAGTTCATCCATATTTTACATGCTTTTAGTTTTAAAAAATAGTGATCCGTCTTTTCTTTATTTTCGTTCTACACATGAAAGCAAAATAAAAAGATTGAATGGTAGAAAGTTTTTTATAAATGGAAATAAAGAAAAAATATCCTTCAAAGAGTATTTAAGGGATTTTAGAACATATTAAAAATAAAATTTATACACTGTGAGGAATAGCTATGAACATCCACTTTGATACATTAACGAATTTATCAATTAAACATATTTTTGGGCCTGCATCTCAAACGATCAACCATCTGACATATCATTCAAAGCAGGTTCACGACGGATCAGTATTTTTTAGTATAAAAGGTGAAAATGAAGATGGACATGGATATATTAAAGAAGCTATAGCTAGAGGAGCCGTAGCAGTCTTTGGGACAAGCATTGAGGAGCTGCGTCTTTTGAGCACTCAGTATTCTCACTGTACGTTTTTAGCTGTTGACGACGTTCGCAAAGTAATGGCGTCTTTTTCTAAAATGTATTTTGATTATACGGATGAAAAAATTGAGACAATTGGCGTTACAGGTACAAATGGCAAAACAACCGTAGCAGCTTACGTAAGGTCGCTTTTAACTCTTTTGAAATTGCCAACAGGATCGATTGGAACGACCGGCATTTGGTCATCAAAGCAGAAGTTAGTTTATAAAAAAAGTACGCCTACAACACCTGAGTCGGTAGACTTGCATAAAATTTTTTATGATTTGTATACAAGAGGTGATGAAGCGGCAGTGATGGAAGTATCTTCGATTGCGATTGATCAGCAACGAGTAGAAAATATTTATTTTGATGTAGCCATTCATACAAACTTATCGGAAGAACATTTAGAGTATCATAAAACGTTTGAGCACTATAAAAAATGCAAGATGAAATTATTTCAACAGGCCAAACATGCCGTTATTAATATAGATGATCAGGACATGGGCAAAGACTTAAGCAGGGTATTTGAAGGACCTAAAGTCACGTATAGTTTATTAAATAACAAGGAGGCAACTCTGCAAGCAACAAACATCACCGTCAAAGAAGGAGGCTCTTTCTTTGATTTACTTTATAAAGGACAGTCATACAAAGTAGCAGTGCCTGTATATGGTGATTACAACATTGCTAACGTGCTAGCGGCCATTGGTACAGCTCTTCACTTTGAATACCACATTGAAGATATTATTAGCGTACTTCCTCAATTGGAAAGTCCAGAAGGGCGATTTCAGGTGATAGAAGGTCCTAATAACCAAAAAGTGATTTTAGACTATGCTCATACGCCTGTTGCCCTTACGCGTTTGGTAGAAGAAGTAAAAAAGATGGAGTATAACCAGCTGATTGTCATGATTGCAGGAATCGGCATTCGAGATTTTAATAAAATGCCTAAAATGGCGCGTGCCATTGAAGGAAAAGCTGATGAAATTATCGTAACGGTTGATCACCCAGGTTATCATGATCCTAACGTAATTGTAGATCAAGTGATGACAGGTTTTTCGAATCCGAGCGCAAGCAATATTCACCGCGCCCCTACTCGAACAGAAGGAGTATTAAAGTCGCTTTCTTTAGGAAAGGCGAATGATATTATCTTACTTACAAGCGGCTGTATTAACGGCGCTCAGCTTGTAAAAGGAAACGAAATTCCGCATTCAGATGAAGAAATTATTGCCTCTTATTATGCATCGTTAAGCAATATTTCCTGATATTCTTCTTCATTTATTGAACGAACGTGGAGAAATTGAAACATCATACGAAAGAAGGTCTCTTACTGTTTTTAGAGACCTTCTTTTTGCATGGGAACTATAGGCTGTTTTCGCGCTGTGTTTTTGGTTCTTCAATTTTTACATCATGTTCTTTAGCCAGCTTTTTAATAGCTGCATTGTAATCGCGTATACCTTTTCGTGCTTCATCAAGCATAGCGTTTGCCTCAGCAATAAGGTTGCGGTCCTGCTTTTCCAAAGCACTGACAATTTTAATAAAAGCATTATACTGGGTATTGGCAGCCTTTATATAGCCTTCATGAACCTTTCGAAGATCGTCGGTTTCTACATCGATGTTTTCCAGTTCGTCAACAAATTTACGATAGGTAGGAATGACTTCACTCGTCATCGTATCGTACATAACAGCGTCACTTGTGTAGTTAGCGCCTGTAACGGAATCGTATGCGTCAATCGCCTCTTTTTCAAGCTGAGCGGCTTTCTTTAAATCTTGATTGTTATAATCGATTAAATCATCTTGAACAGGATCACTAAAGCAGGCGGATAATAAAAACAAAAGAGGGACAAGACAAAATAAAACTTTCTTCAACGAATTTCACCTCCGTTTAACAATGTATGAAACATCTGCTTGGCAAAGTCTGTTTTAATAACTGGAGAAAAAGAAGGGAGTGTATAAAAGGATTTTTAAAGGTCGACAGTGAATGTATTCATAAGTTGGTTTGTAGTTGACCACCCTTTAGTAGCAGGAAGGAAGAGAAGATGATTAAAATAAAAAGAGACCACTTAACGAACAATGAAGTTATTGAGCTAGTAAGTTCTCACCTTCAAGGAATGAACTTACATTCCCCCCCTGAAAGTATTCATGCTCTAGATATTGAAAGTTTAAAACAACGTAATATTACGTTTTGGAGCGTGTGGGAAGGAAGTCAGCTAGCAGGGTGCGGAGCTGTAAAAGAGTTAGATGAGCACTACGGAGAAATTAAATCGATGCGAACAGCTACCGCTCATTTGCGGAAAGGAATTGCTAGAGAGCTGCTGCAGTACATAATAAATGAAGCGCAAAAACGAGGGTACCGACGCTTAAGCTTAGAAACAGGATCCGCACCCGCTTTTGAACCGGCTAGAAAGCTATACGCCAGTTTTGGATTTTACGAGTGCGAACCGTTTTCTACCTAC
The DNA here is from genome assembly GCF_050846855.1 of Priestia sp. TGN 0903. Classification (NCBI taxonomy): domain Bacteria; kingdom Bacillati; phylum Bacillota; class Bacilli; order Caryophanales; family Bacillaceae; genus Priestia; species Priestia sp. TGN 0903. The sequence goes on along the minus strand of NZ_JBOZGL010000001.1, from coordinate 563,155 downwards.
AAAGAAGATCCATACAGTGTGTTTATGACAAAGAAATTGAATGAGTAAAAGACAGGAAAGAAGGCGCAGATGATTTGTTTATTTGTATGCAAACTGTGCGGGCAAGCAGCTGTCATTTATCCTGTTAGCAAGTAAGCTTTTTAGGAGGCTTTGTTTTGGTCATGATTCATATAAAAAGGTATAAACTAGGTTTTCTCACTAGACAAAAAGGTTTTTCCTATGTAGTATAGGTGTCAGATAATACAAAACGAATGTTCAGTATAAATAATAAATGTACGGGGCGGTGGAAATAGCTTGAATAAAAAAAAGCTTCAAAGTGAACAAACCAAAAGAAAAGTGGCAGATGCCGCTAAAGCATTGTTTTCTCAAAAAGGCTATAAAGCCACATCTATTGAGGAAATTGTAGAAGCTACGGGAAGCAGTAAAGGGAATATTTATTATCACTTTAAAAGTAAAGAAGGGCTTTTTCTTTATTTAATAGACGAATGGGATCTTGAGTGGGAACGAAACTGGAAAGAAAGAGAGTCTCTTTACAAAACAACAAGAGATAAGCTTTTTGGAATAGCGGAGCAAATCATTTTAGATGATTTGAATCATCCTCTTACGAAAGCTGCGGATGAGTTTTTTAACAACGAGGAGAAGGGCAGCGACATCGAAGAGCGAATTGATGAGATGGTGAAACGACACGTGGAGTTTAACCGGGAACTTTTGCAACAGGGCATCGATGAAGGCGAGTTTTCTCATAAAAATGCAGAGCAACTTGCAGTGATTTTAGAAGGGTTGTTTGTTGGAATGAGCCGCATGTCTCGAAAAACGAGTACGGAAAATGCCCTGCAGCTTTACCATTCAGCAATCGATGTATTTTTAAACGGAATTATAGCAAGGTCTTCTTAAATAAGCGGGGATGCTTATTGCGGCAATGAGTAATCCCTCATTATTTTGTATTTTTATAGACCGAACGTTCAGTATTTTTGTAATCAGGAGGTTTATATGTCATTATTGTTAAGAAATCGGGCGGCGATTTTGCTGCTCATGCTAAATATTTTTATTATCTTTACGGGAATCGGTCTCGTTATTCCAATTATGCCAACCTATATGACGGAGCTTCATATCAACGGCAGCGTGATGGGGCTTTTAGTAGCGGTGTTTTCACTAACTCAATTTCTGTTTTCGCCTTTAGCGGGGCGATTATCAGATTCGTTAGGGAGAAAGAAAATTATTGTAGCGGGAATGATTGTTTTTGCCCTGTCTGAATGGTTCTTTGGTTCAGTGAGTACACCTCTTTTATTATTTGTATCCAGAATGCTAGGTGGGGTCGGGGCCGCGCTTATTATGCCTGCTGTTATGGCCTATACAGCGGACGTGACGTCTGCTAAAGAACGCGCTAAAGGGATGGGCTATGTGACGGCAGCGATTACAACAGGATTTATTATCGGGCCCGGTATTGGAGGCTTTTTAGCTGAATACGGCATGCGCGTGCCATTTTACATGGCCGCAGTAGCAGGAGGCTTGGCTGCAGTGATTACGCTTTTTGTTTTGCCGGAGTCTCGTCCTGTACAAGGTCATGCTGTTTCAAACAATGAGAATCCAAAAGAAGATCGGCTGCTACTGCAGCTTATGAATTCCTACAAAGAACCTTATTTTTTAAGTTTAATTATCGTTTTTGTGACATCGTTTGGATTATCCAATTATGAAACGATCTTTTCACTATTTGTTGATCATAAATTTAGCTTTACGCCAAAAGATATTGCGTTTGTTATTACGTTTGGCTCTATTGCAGGGGCTGTTGTGCAGGTTACGATTTTTGGCTGGATTTTAAATAAATTCGGTGAAAAAAGAGTGATTTCGTTTTGCTTGATGATGACGGGACTTTTTATTTTACTTACACTATTTGTGCACACGTACTGGCTTATTATTGTTGTGACATTTATCGTCTTTTTAGCAACAGATATTTTACGTCCGGCAATCAGCACGCAAATGTCGATGATGGCACAAGACGACCAAGGGTATGTAGCCGGACTAAATTCTGCTTATACAAGTCTTGGTAATATTATTGGACCTGTTGTAGCAGGCTTTCTTTTTGATATAAACATTAATTACCCGTACGTATCAGCTGCACTTGTACTGCTGCTTTGTTTTCTTTTATCTTTAAGAGCAGGGAAGGACCGAAAAACAGCTGTGAGAAATCAAGCGATTCAAGAGAAATGATAGAATTTTTAGGGGATAGAAGACCTCCAGTAGTTTACTGGAGGTCTTCTAATGATGCTTTTAGTAAAGCTGTAAGATTTACAACACCACTCAGCCTATAGCGAAGCTTTATTTTATGGGCAAAACAGTGAAATGGTTGCAAATAAAAAAGGTTAATAGTAAACTTTAAACGTAACAAGAATAGTATGGGAGCTTGCGCGGGGCAGGCTGAGAGTACAGGGGCGCCTGTTGACCATTTGAACCTGTTGGATAATGCCAGCGCAGGGAATGTGAGTACATACCAAAGCACTTTGCGCATGCAAGGTGCTTTTTTGTCTTTTTTTGCAGTGTTAAAACTAAATGAAAAGAGTGAGAGAACATGGATATTAGTAAAATTTTAGCTCAATTAGAAAAAGTAAGAGATACAAGTCCGCTTGTTCATAATATTACGAATGTTGTGGTAACAAATTTTACAGCAAATGGACTGCTTGCCCTAGGAGCGTCACCTGTTATGGCTTATGCGAAGGAAGAAGTGGCTGATATGGCTCGAATCGCCGGAGCGCTTGTCTTAAATATGGGTACACTGACGGCTCAAGAAGTAGAAGCGATGAGAATAGCAGGAAAATCAGCAAATGAAAATGGCGTGCCGGTTATTTTCGATCCTGTAGGAGCCGGAGCGACACCGTTTCGTACAGAAGTAGCACGTCAGCTTGTAGAAGAATTAAATATTGCAGTTATTCGTGGTAACGCTGCTGAAGTTGCGAATGTAGTAGGCGAGTCATGGCTCATTAAAGGCGTTGATTCATTAGAAGGGCAAGGAGACGTCATTGAACTTGCTGAGAAAGCGGCGAACAAATTAGATACAGTGATTGTTATTACGGGTAAACAAGATGTAATCACGGATGGAAACACAACGTATACAGTAGACAACGGTCACCCGTTATTTACGAAAGTGACGGGGACTGGATGTCTGTCGACATCAATTATAGGAGCTTTCGCTGCTGTAGAAAAAGAATATGTCGAGGCAAGCGTTGCTGCTTTAAGTTTTTACGGAGTGGCAGGTGAAATCGCCGCAGCGAAAAAAGGTGAAGAAGGGCCGGGAAGCTTTCAAATTGAGCTCTTAAACCAGCTTCATCTTTTATCTGGGCAGGATATTGAATCATATGCAAGAGTACATCAACGTTAAAAGGAGCCGGAAAATGACAAACGAAGAAATCAAAAAGCTGCTGCAAGTTTATTTTATAATGGGCAGTAATAACTGTAAAAAAGATCCGAAAGAAGTATTAAAAGAAGCAATTGAAGGCGGCGTTACCGTGTTTCAATTTCGTGAAAAAGGCGAGGGTGCCCTAAAAGGAGAAGCGAAATATCAGCTGGCGAAAGAACTTCAGCAAATTTGTCAGCAGCACAGCGTTCCTTTTGTTGTGAATGATGATCTTGACTTAGCGATCCGCTTACAAGCGGATGGCGTTCATATTGGACAAGAAGATGAAAAAGCTCATATTGTTCGAGAAAAAATAGGAAAAGGAATTGTGGGCGTCTCTGTTCATAATATACAAGAGCTGCAGCAAGCCATAAAAGACGGGGCGGATTATGTAGGAATGGGACCTGTTTTTCCTACTTCTACAAAAAAAGATGCAAAAGCAGTGCAAGGTACAAAATTAATTGAAGAAGTGCGAAACCAGAATATTGACTTTCCAATTGTAGGAATCGGTGGCATCACGCCTGAAAATGCCAAACAAGTAGTAGAAGCAGGTGCAGATGGTGTTTCTATTATTACCGCGATTAGCTTAGCAGCGTCTCCAAAAGAAAAAGCAGCTCAATTGAAAGAAGCGGTAGGAAAATAAAAAAAGCGCACAGTGTGCGCTTTTTTATTATAGCTGAACGGTTTGAGGAGTTTCTTCGCCTTCATTCATAAAGCGAATTTCGTTTGGTGTAATTTCCAGAACAACATACTCAGGGTCATTTGGACCGTCAAACCATTCTTTCATGTGATCGTTCCATATACGTCCTTTTAATTGATCACCGGTACGAAGAACAGCTGTCCCGGATAATTCTAAGTATTGATCGCCATATCCTTCGCCGCTGTAGCCTAATAGTACGTGCACGTTCGGATTGGCTTCGATTTCTTCTGCCTTATGTGTATTGATATTTGTTGGTGTGTAAAGAGCGATACCATCTTCATCGCTGAAAAATGTCATATAGCGAGAGTGGGGTTTGTTGTTTACAACTGTGGCTAATGTTCCTACACGATTTCCTTCTAATACTTCATTTACTTTTTTAGCAATTTTTTGTTCATTCATTTTATCCATCTCCTTTATTACTTTTTATGTTCCTCAATCGAAGATAAATAAAACATACATGTCTAAAAAAAATATAAGTTAACAATAAAATAATTATGTAAACTAATAAATAAAAAAATAAAAAAAGCTAGCTACAGCTAACTAAAAAATAAGCCCGCACTGCCGTAACCCTAAGTGTCTTAAATACCCAGATCTACTAGGTGGGTGCCCTCATAGCCGGGTTTAGCGTCCCAAGAAGGGCGTGCTATCTGCAGCTAAATTTTGAGCTCCCTTTTAACACTCAAAGGTTTAAGACAACATGAGTATACGCACAGCGCAGGTATGTATAACAAATGTAAATAAAATGCCGATATATAAATGTTTTCTAATTAATCAACTTTCATCGTACAAGAAATGATTATAACGGAATAATGAATGGAACGCAAGACTTTTATTTAAAGTTTTTCTTCTCTAACATCTTGGCGGTTATGCCGTAACAAAATAAAAAAAGGGCCCGCAACTGGAATGAAACATAAGAGAAGGTAAGGCCGGGATGCTATCTTTTCTTTTGTCATAACGGAATAAGAAAGCCACGTTAAAACAAAAAAATCAGCGGTCATCACGCTAACAAGCTGTGACTGCATAAAAGCATCTTCATAAGCTCTTATTGAACCTATGGATAGTCCGTATACGTAACCAGCAATCGTGAGTGCTAAGCATAGTCCAATCCATAGACGAGAAGAAATGATGGCAATGAAACGTGAAGGAATACGCGAACGTGTTCGAACTTTTTGTCCTTTCCAATGATAATAGAACAAAAGAGAAAAAGCTCCAAGCGCAAATGATAGGAGAGAAAATGGCCATCCAGGCAGTTTGTACGTATCTTTTTTACAAATCATTACCATGAACAATACTGGGAAAAGTCCTAAAAAAGAGAATACCATAACTACGAGCGGATCTACCTGTTGAAAATTTCCTGTGACAAGGTTTTTAAACAGCATATCATCAGCGGCGCTTGCTCCCGGAGCTAGCAGAAAGGCGTATAGTACAAGCATAGTCCATACAATGATGTACATATTCTCAACTCCTTTTAATTGTTTTAGTATACAAAAACCATTTCAGTATATTTCCCCGTTTTGTGATGAAGGGAAACGCTTGAAACTCTTCTTTAATTAGGTGTAATATTACACTAAAGACATGTGCGTGTATAGAAAGAAAGGGCTGTAAAAATGGATAAACAAGAAGTGATTAAATCCGTATCGGATAAAATACGATTAATTCGTTTAGAAAGAAACTATTCACAAGACAGAATGGCTGAAGTTATTGGTATTTCAAAAAAAACATTGGTTCAAATTGAAAAAGGGCGCACGGAAGCAGGGTGGACGACCACTATTGCAGTATGCGGTTTGTTTCGTGACAGTGAAATCCTTCAATCGGTTTTAGGAGACGTCCCCTTAGAAGTAGTAGAAATCATTGCTCATAACGGCGTATCTTCTCCAAAAGATAAAACGCTCGGAGGAAGAGTATGGTGGAAAGAGATTCAAAAAGAAGGTTCTTTTCGTCTGCAGCAAAATATGATTAGTCAGCACTATCGTATTTTAGATGACCAAGACTATCGATGGTTTAGTTCATTTGATAAAAGCGAAGCTGTAGAAAGGTTTGAAGAATTAACGAAGAAATAAAAACAAGCACTTGTTTTCAAGTGCTTGTTACTGATTCATTAACGTGCCGGATGAAGGGCGGTTGAACCAATTCCATAGCTCTACATCTCCAAGTGACGCGTAGGTGATAGACGGATCATTTTTTAATTTCAGCAGCTTTTTGGTAGGTCCTGTAATCACAACGCCGTACACACTGACTCCATGTTTCTTTACATAAGAATATCGCTGCTTTAGCAACAAATCGGAATGGTCTAGCTGACGAACTTTTTGGACTGTTTCTTCATTATCGGCTAATAGTTTCATCATATTTAAAACGTTCGACTTGCTAGTAGAGTGCGTTTGATTTCCTTTGTGCTCGTAAGGCAAGTCTAAAAACTCTGGAAAACCAAATGTTGATGTTAAGTCAATTAAGGGCTCATCTTTTGTGCTTGTTTTTTGTTCGTTCCCTGTATTAAGCGCGTACCAAGAGGTAGAAAAATCACGGCTGTCGATGGCGTTCATTTTTTGCTGAACTTCTTTTAGCGAATACGTATCATCAAAAGAAATAGCCACTTCGCTTACCGTTCCTTTTGGTAGATTTTCTAATGCATTCCATGTTTCATTCGTCCATTCCTTATACTCTTTTGCATGTAGCTTTAGTTTTTTTTGATCAGGATAGACAAAGGAAAGGTTAAGGTCGTATTTACCGCCGGAAAATTCTTTTTCTACACCGCTCGTTTTATCAAACAGCTGATGAAATGTAAACGTCCCAATGGCCTGCTCTTCACGTCCAATTTGCTTATAAGCGTCCATTTGCGACTGCATTCGGAAAAAGGACTGTGTATCAGAAGTGGTTTCACGTATATGAACGTTCGGAAAAGCAGATTCGATAGCCGCTTGATTGACGCTATTTATGTATTCGGTTTTTGATTGATGATAATATACAATGGATAAAAAGCTGCCAATCATCCATAGCAGAACGACAGAGCTAATGACAGTTGTCACATTTGAAAGGCGCTGCTTCCATTTGGCCATATAAATGGACTTTTTCACTTTTTTATTATCCAACATCGTATCGTCATTTAGTGAAGTAGTTGATGGAGTTGGCGATAACGGTTCATCTTCGGTTAGCAAGTGCTCTAAATGAGCTGAGCATGCTTCACAATTTTCCGTATGTTGTTCAAGTGTTTCTGCTTCTTTGTCTGTCAAAGTGCCGTTTTTATATTTTTCCCATTGATGCTTCATATCTTGACAGCTCATCCGTCCTCTTCCTTTCTTTTTTTCAATTGTTGACGACCACGATACAAGTCCATTTTCACTTTTGACAGAGTAAAGCCAGTCATTTCTGCAATCTCTTCATATGTGAAGCCATGATAATCTCGTAACAGTACAATATTCTGCTTAGCCGGAGGCAAAGCAGATACATCAGAAAGCCAGCCGTCGATTTCACTTTGAATCATCACTTGTTCTTCAGCACTTGGCTGAGGAGTAAAGTGCCATTCTTCTATTTCGACAGTAGGGCGTTTTTTTTCTTTTCGATACCAGTCAATAAAGGCGTGATAAGCAATTTTGAACAGCCAAGGCTTTACTTCCTCGCCTTTATACGTTTCTAAGTGTAAAAGTGCCCGGTAAAAGGTCTCCTGCATTAAATCTTCCGCTGATTCTTTTCTGCGAGTAAGAGAGAGAAGATAGCGCAGCAAATCATGCATGTGCTGTTTATAAATGTGTTCAAAGTTATGCTGTTGTGCCATTTTCTCCCCCTTTCATTTAATCAACGCAATTTGTGGATAAAAGTTTCGGTTTTTTTATCAAAAATCGTATGTAATAGATAAAAGATGCTTAAAATACGATATATAGCTTATCATACTAAAAAGAAAATCATATGAAATTCGACATAATTCCGTGTAATTTGTCATTTTTTTAAAAAACTAAAGGGTAATTGGTGTTCGAAGGAAACAGAAAATGTTATGATAGAACAAGGATGTGCTCTTACAAAAAACAGCTACATACATAATAAAAAATACAGCGTTTGTTTGCAGAATGAAAATGGACAAACACATGGTGTTTAACCATCGATGTTTGTGGGAAAATAAACTAAGTATTTTCAACAAAAAGTAAATTAAATTGTGTTTTCACTTATAAAAAACACGGTAAATTGGAAAAGGTGGGGTCATGATGGACGTAGAAAATACACAAGGTACAGAAGAACAAGCACCTAAAGTCAAGGCAGCTAAAGTTGGCGATACGATTCAGCCTAAAAAAGGCGACTATAAAGGATTTAAAGGAATTGTTATGGTAGTGCGAGACAATTCGGTTATCGTAGATTTTGGAAAAGATGCTGAAACAGGCGAATCCATGAAAACAGTCGTTAATCATAAAAACTATAAAATCGTAAAAAAGTAGGTGAATAACCTACTTTTTTTTACTGAATATATGTTTAAAGACGGCGATTTTTCTACCGGAAACCTTAGAGAAACGCATAGGTAAAGCAATTCTTTGAGAAGAAGAATGTTTTTTAGTAAACTATAGAAAGTATGCAGAAAGAAAGGATTTTTTGTTATGTCAATTCAATTATCACAATTATCATTACCAAAAGAGGTTCTTTCGCTTTTAGCGAATCGTAAATATGAAAATCTGTCTCATGCTGATCAGCTATTAATCGGAAAAGGCGGCTATACAGCAGAAGAAGCAGATATTTTAGAAGATGCCATTATTGCCTTGTCACTAGGGAAAAACGTACTTTTAAAAGGGCCAACAGGTTCAGGTAAAACAAAGCTTGCTGAAACGCTGTCGCATTTATTTTCTCAGCCGATGCATAGCGTTAACTGCTCGGTTGATTTAGATGCAGAAGCGCTGCTTGGCTTTAAAACAATTTCTGAACAAGAAGGGAAAACAGGTATCGAGTTTGTAGAAGGACCTGTTATTCAGGCAATGAAAAAAGGCCATTTATTATATATTGATGAAATTAACATGGCGAAACCTGAAACGCTTCCTATTTTAAACGGGGTACTTGACTACCGGAAAATGATTACAAACCCATTCACTGGAGATGTAGTGCGCGGTCAGCAAACATTCGGCGTAGTAGCGGCTATTAACGAAGGGTATGTTGGGACTGTTCCATTAAACGAAGCGTTAAAAAATCGTTTTGTTGTTATTGAAGTGCCATATATTCAAGGGAGCAGCTTAAAGCAAGTTCTAATGTCTCAGTCTCAGTTAAAAGACGAAAAATTAATTGATAAATTTGTCACGCTCTCCGCAGATTTAATTACTCAAGTTCAAAGCGGCCATGTATCAGAAGAAGCTGCGTCCATTCGTGCGCTTATCGATACGTGTGATTTAGCTCTTTATATGCCGCCTCTTCGCGCGATTAAACGCGGTATTATTGAAAAGCTAGAAGATGAAAGGGAAAAAGCCGCCATTCAAAATATTGCTGAAACATTATTTGAGTAAGGAGTGGCGCTATGCGATTTATTAAATTTAACGACAAAAATGTAGATTCCTTTCTCTATATGGAGCTGGCAGATTTAACGAAAACATTAACAAAAAATGATGAAATTGAAGTAGAGTATCGCGTTTCATCTTATTATGATCCTGTACACGGCATTATTTATCTCAGTCACTTTTGGGATAACCGTCCAGAAGAAGACAAAGTGTACGGCTTAAAAAGTGATGTGTTTTTAAGAAGTATTGGAAGCTATAAGCATTCAAACTTCAAAGAAATTAATGCATATTTAAAGAAAATAAATAAAACCTCGGTACCTAGCTTAGCTAAGCAGCTGTTTATGCTGTTTGAAGATATTCGTTTAGAAGAAGTATGCAAACGCGAACGTCCTGGAACGAAAAAAGCCTTCGCCGTCAGAAGGGAGCTCTATAGAAAATATTTTGCTACACAAATGAGTGCAAATTTAACAAAAAGCGTGTACACGGATGCACTTTTTAACGGCATTTACTTGCTATTAACGGCTGAAAATCCGTTTGAAGAAATTCCTTCAATGAGTGAATCGATTAACTTAGCGATGCCTTTTATTCGCAGACAGCTAACAAATGTATATGAAGCGAAAACAACAAAAGACGTATCGCGCATCTGCCTTGAACTCGTAGATGTTTTTGATGATATTATCGAAAAAGATATGCTTAATACTTATTTCTTCTTGGCTGAACTTCAGTATGATCAGTTAGAAGAAGGGTTAACATTTGAAGATTTAAAACGCAAAGATTCATTAGTGAACGATGATATTTTAGAACATGAAAAAGACGGAGATGAAGACATTCACGAAGAGAAAATGGAAATGTGGCATCGAGAGACAAGCGAAGCGACGCAAAGTTTTCTGCAGTTTGATATGGATCAAGGTTCAAAAACAGATATGTTAGGCGATGGGGTTCGTGAAGGCGACGATGGAGATCAAGCAATGGGCATGGTGCAAGGATCTTCTCAAAAAACATCCCGGAACGATTATTCTCAAATCGAAGCCATGGAGCAAACGCATCCGGAAAAAGACGGGGAAGCGGATTATGAGTATGGGAAAGAAAATAAGCATGCCTATGCTGTGTTTGTAGATTCTAAACTTCCAAGCGACGATCACGTTGTTCAGTATGATGAGAATAAAAAAATCATTGCATCGTATCAAAAAAAATTAAAGCAAATGATTGAAAAAACGCTTGAACATAAAAAAACGCTACCTAGAAGCGAGCTGCACTTTGGCCGATTAAATAAAAAACTTCTAAAACTATGGACGGATGATAATCCTCGTTTGTTTTATAAAAAAGATGAAGATTCTGCCCAAATTGATGCTGTGTTTTCTCTTCTAGTTGACTGTTCGGCATCGATGTACGACAAAATGGATGAAACGAAGCTCGGGATTACGCTATTTCATGAAGCGTTAAAGTCTGTTATGGTGCCTCATCAAATTGTTGGATTTTGGGAAGATACAAATGATGCTACTGAAACAAGCCAGCCTAACTACCTGCAGACGGTGATGGACTTTCAAGCATCATTAAAGCGTAAAAGCGGTCCTGAAATTATGCAGCTTGAGCCTGAAGAAGACAACCGTGATGGATTTGCCATTCGCCATATGACACGTCGCTTGCTTCAGCGTTCTGAGCAGCAAAAGTTTTTACTTGTGTTTTCAGACGGTGAACCAGCCGCTATGGGATATGAACAAAATGGTATTGTAGATACGCACGAAGCGGTATTAGAAGCACGCAAGCACGGAATTGAAGTCATCAACGTCTTTTTATCCAACGGGGAAATTGATGAAGGACAGAAGAAAACCATTCAAAATATGTACGGGAAATATAGTATTCTAGTACCAAACATCGAAGAACTTCCCGATGTGCTATTTCCTTTACTCAAGAAATTACTTCATAAAAGCATTTAAAAAAAGTCGAAGCATATTGCTTCGACTTTTTTTGCTATTGACCGTTAATGCGGAGGGAGGTAAGTTAAATATATATGAAAAAGAGAGAAGGAATGGTAAGTGGAAGGAGTTCAAACTTCATCTAAAAGAGCGTGGGGGCTGCTGCTTGTAATCATTGGTGCCACGATGTGGGGAGTGTCTGGCACGGTAGCTCAATATTTATTTCAGCATAAGAGTTTTAACGCAGAGTGGCTGGTCGTCGTTCGTATGTTAGTATCTGGATTGCTGCTTTTGGCAATAGCCTCTAAGCAGCGCAATATTTTTGCAATTTGGAAAACAAAAGAAGAGAGGACTTCGCTGCTTTTGTTTGGTGTAATCGGTATGCTCGGCGTGCAGTATACATATTTTGCAGCTATTGAAGCAGGTAACGCTGCTACAGCTACAGTGCTTCAATATACGTCGCCAATATTTATTATTGGCTATTTAGCCGTGCAAGCAAGAAAGTGGCCGGTGAAAGTAGAAATGATTTCTGTTGCGCTCGTCATAACGGGGACATTTTTTCTTGCAACAAGCGGAAATTTTAACGAGCTGTCTATTACAGGATGGGGGTTGTTTTGGGGGATTGGAGCAGCTGTGACGTCTGCTTTTTATACGCTTCAGCCTAAACGTCTTCTTGCAAAATGGAGCTCAGTTGAAGTAGTAGGCTGGGGAATGGTGATAGGCGGCGTAAGTTTTTCATTTATTCATCCGCCGTGGCATATAGCCGGTGAGTGGTCGCTATTGTCGCTGTGTGCGGTGCTATTTGTGATTATCTTTGGAACGCTCATTGCCTTTTATTGCTACTTGGAAAGTTTGAAGCACATTAGCGCTTCTGAAGCCATTGTTCTTGCGTCAGCAGAGCCTTTGTCAGCAGCCGCGCTATCTGTTCTATGGCTTCATGTGACTTTTGGGTGGACGGAGTGGCTAGGTACAATTCTTATTATCGCTACGGTATTTTTGCTTTCTCAGCGAAAGCCAGAGGTGACATCATAAGTAAAAAGGACTTTCATTTGAAAGTCCTTTTTATTTTTATAGAGGTTTTAGCGTAAACGTGTTTGTATACGAGCGGTTGGCGTATAGTGTGTAATCAGGGTGTGTTTTAGCTCCCCAGCTGTCGTCTCCGCCAACGCCCATTTGCTTGTAGTTAACCCGCACGGTTACGGAATCGCTTAACGGCAATTTGTAAAAATGATCGTAAGCCTCCAGTTCAAAAGGTGAGTAAGGTAAAGCATTCAGCTCGACTGTTGGCAAACCTTTTAGTAAAAAGCCGCGTCCTTGATCGTTTGTAATAGTTGCCCATCTAACGTCCGTTTTGTTTCCGCATTCTTGAGGGCGTAAATACGGTGTAACTTGCTCTTTTACACTGCCTTTATGAAGGCCAAGCTTAGCGCCAGTTTTACGATCCCAATAATTTTCATGAGGGCCTCTGCCGTACCATGTTAAAGAATCAAAAGCCGCATCCATCGTAAACAGCATCCCAATTTCAGGAATTTCAGGCATTGCCTCAGAAGGTGCTAAAGATTGTTCAATCTTCATTTCACCATCGTTATATAGCGTATACGTTACATAGCAAGAAGCAAGAGAGATGTCTAAAGCTAGCTCAACCGAAATGATAACAAAGTCAATTTGCGGTTGAACACTTACTTTTTTCACGTGCTGCTCTAAACTTGCTTGACGCCACGTTTGACATCTTTCATGCAATTTATTGCCGAGGTCATTATCGGTGACTGCGCGCCAAAAGTTCGGACGGAAACCCGATGCAAGCAGCTCGGTATGCTCATAGTTGTAAGAGATAAACTGCCCTTTTTGCTTGTCAAAAATAGCCGTGAAGTTAGTTCCTGTAACCGTCAGCGTTTGTTCGTTTTGGTCAACTGATAAAGCAGGATAAACAGCTTTTACTGAAGGTACAGCGGTTTTGGCAGGCAGTACAAACTGTTCGTACGCCACTTCATATCCAGCTGAAGCCCAGGCTGTATCTTTGGATAATCTGAGAGAAAGAGTTAAAACAAATTCATCAGTTTCGTTTTCTTGCTCGTAAAGAGGATAAGAAAGCGTCAGTTCGTCTGTACTATCAGGAGCTACATTTAAAAGAGACGCATGTTTTTCAAGTAGTTCACCGTTTTTTTCAACAGTCCAAACAAAATCATAGGCGTTCAAGTTTGTAAACAGGTGTTTGTTTTGAACGGCAAACTTTCCTTTAGAAGCGTCTACTGCTGTCCACTTTACAGGCTGATAGCATTTTTTTACTTCTGCAATTTTCGGGCTAGCTGTCCCATCAGCAAAGATTAAGCCGTTTCCGCAGAAGTTGCCGTCGTTAGGCGTATCACCAAAATCTCCGCCGTAAGCTAAGTAAGAAGTACCGTCTACTGCTGTTGTTTGAAGAGCTTGATCTTTCCAGTCCCATATAAAACCGCCTTGCAAGATTGGATATTGATCGAACAGCTCCCAGTATTTGTATAGATTTCCGCAAGAATTACCCATCGCATGACTGTATTCACACAGAATATAAGGTTTTTTCGGATTCATTAAAGCATAGCGCTCTACATCTGCTGGGTTAATGTACATCGTGCTTTCTATATCAGAAGCATCATAGTCGCGGTGATGGAAGATTCCTTCATAATGAACAAGTCTCGTGGAATCTTTCTCTTTAAAAAAAGTATACATATGCTGAAAGTTTTCTCCGCCAAATGATTCATTGCCAAGCGACCAAATAATAATAGAAGGGTGGTTTTTGTCACGTTCGTACATCGAACGACAGCGATCTAGTACGTTTTCTTTCCATTCTGGCTTGCTTCCTGGAACGGCTTTTTGTTCGCCTTCTTGTAAATAAGTCCACGTTCCGTGCGTTTCTAAATTGGTTTCATCAATCACGTACAGTCCGTATTCATCACACAGCTCATACCATACTGAATCGTTAGGGTAATGGGATGTACGCACCGCGTTAATATTATGCTGTTTCATCAGCAAAATATCGTGAATCATGTCTTCGCGTGTGATGCCTGCACGGCCTTTTACTGAATCAAATTCGTGGCGATTTACTCCTCGAAGTACAATACGCTTGCCGTTGATTGTCATAAGGCCATTCTTTAGTTCAAACGTACGGAAGCCGACTTTACAGCTTTCCGTTTCGATAATAGAACCAGCAGCATTCTTTAAGCTGAGTACAAGGGTATACAAATTAGGACTTTCTGCGCTCCATTTTGCAGGGCTTTTAATGTGTGTACGTAAGGACGCTGTATATTGATCGCTCACACTTACATTTGTTTGCAGCGGAGCTTGTAGTACTTCATGGCCATTCGCGTCATACAGCATGACTTCAAATGTTAGATCTTGAGTATCGTGCTGAAAGTAATTTAAAATATCAGCTGAAACGCTAAGTTCACCATCTTCGTAGTTGTTATCAAGCGACGAACGAACGCTAAAGTCATAGATGTGAACCGGTGGAGTAGAGTACAGATACACATCTCGGAAGATGCCGCTCATTCGCCAAAAATCTTGGTCTTCAAGCCAGCTTGCGTCACTCCAGCGATATACTTCTACTGCTATCGTATTTTCACCATCTTGAAGATAAGAAGTTATATCAAATTCAGCTGGAGTAAAGCTGTCTTCGCTGTATCCAACAAACTCACCGTTAACCCAGACGTAAAAAGCAGATTCGACGCCTTGGAAGCTGACGTACACCGGCTGATTTTTCCATTCTGATTTAGGTGTAAAAGTACGGACGTACTGACCGACAGGGTTATATTTAGTCGGTGCAAAAGGAGGTTCGAGGTTTTCGTTTTCAACCCAAGGGTATGTCACGTTTGTATATTGAGGATAGTCATATCCTTGCAGCTGCCAGTGTGAAGGAACTGAAATAGAGTCCCATTTCTTATATGAAAATTCAGGAGCGAAAAAGTTTTTGACGCGGCCATCCGCATTTTCAGCAAAATGAAAGTACCAGCTTCCATTTAAGCTTTGGTAGTAAACAGAAGATTTTCTATCATTTTTTAAGGCCTCTTCGACCGTTTGATAAGGCATTAGTAAAGCGTGTGCTTTCGAACGGTTCAATTGAAAAATTTCAGGGTTGTTATTCCATTCAGGGTATCCGTTTGCAGGTGCTGTATAATTAAATTTTTTGCCGGTTTTTAACATGTCGATCCCTCATTTCTAGATTACTAGGTTATTAGTTTATATGAAAATGATAACGTTTTCTGAAAACCCTATCAATCTAATTATTTTCATGATAATATAACTATATTCACATAAAAAGGAGGAAGTAATGTGGACCGTATGTACTTTCCGGCTCTTTCAGATGAAGATATGAAACTGCCATTCTATGTTACAAGCGCTGGAAGCTGGAGACATCAAACGCATATTAAACGTCAGGGAGAGTTTCCTGATTATCAATGGATTCAATGTATAAAAGGAAGAGGCGAGCTTCGTGTAAACGACGAGGTTTATATTATAAAAGAAAATGAAGGGATGTTTCTGACGCCGCATGTTCCGCACGAATACTACCCCATTACAAGCGAATGGCAAGTATGCTGGGTTTCTTTTAATGGAAGTGTAATTGATGATATCATGCTTTCTCTTCAATTTATTAATTCCGGAAAAATCGTCCTTACACATGCTGAAAGCCTTTATAGGATGCTGCAAGAGCTAATGAATTTGTTAGAAGAAAATCATACCTCTAGCACCATGAAGTGCTCTGAACTACTATATAGCGTCATTTTGAAACTGCGCCAAGACAGCGTATATATAGAAAGCAAAAGTCGCTTGCAGCAAATTACTCAGCTAAACCCAGTCCTTCGCTATATTGAGGAATATTATCATCAGCCGCTAACGCTAGAAGTACTGGCGAAGCAGCTCAACGTAACAGAGCAGTATACGTGTTTGCTTTTTCAACAATCTCTTGGTATCCGGCCGTTTGAATACGTAACGCGCGTCCGAATTCAAAAAGCAAAGAAACTGTTGCTTAAAAACAACCAAATCTCTGTACAAGATATAGCAAGACAAGTAGGGTATGAACATCCAAGCTATTTTATCAAGCGCTTCAAAGAACAAGAAAACGTGACTCCAACTGTTTTTCGGAAAATGTATTTTTCATAAGTTACATACATTGGGTTTTATCTAGGTTATAAGAAATGATGTGGATGCTAGTTATTTCGTATGAGTTTTAAAAAAAGAATTTAAATGTAGTTTTAAGTAAAAACGGGGAGGAAAAGTAGAGAGAAGAAACAAAAAGGAGGGATAAACGTGTTTGGGTTAAATGATCTTCCAAAGTTTGTGTGGTCATTCTGTCTTGTATTGCCACTTGTATCATTTGTTCATCAGCTGGGGCATTCCGTCATGGCAATTATTTTCGGAGGGAAGGTCGATTTTACTATTGGGCGGGGGAAAACGATTCTTAAAATGGGGAAGTTTAAAATTAAGTCAGTCTATTTTCTAGACTCGTTTTGTAAATATGAAAATCTTAAGAACGACAGTCGCTTTTCCCATGCAGTGGTGTATGCGGGCGGTGTACTGTTTAATTTACTTACTATTTTTATAATAAATGGATTAATTATGGCTAATATTCTGCCTGAAGATATATTTTGCTATCAATTTGTTTATTTTTCAGTCTATTATGTTATTTTTTCACTGCTGCCAATTCAATATACAGAAACATCTGCAAGTGATGGACGTGCTATATATAACGTATTACGGTACGGGAAAACGTGTGATCCAGATTAAAGGGCTGTGTGTAGCAGCCTTTTTTGGTGCCTTTTTCTGTTTCATTTAAATAAAAAAAGGAAAACTTTACGAAAAGAAAATAGTAGCGGATAATAAAGATAGTAGATGTTGGAATGGAAGAAAGGAGAGGATTTATACGATTATTGAGACAGAGCGAATGACGCTGCGAGCTATGGCTGAAAGCGATGCAGGCAATTTAATGAAAATATTTGAAGATGCTGAAGCAATGAAGTATTATTCTTCTACTAAAAATGAACAAGACACATATCGCTGGATTCAATGGATGAAGCAGCATTATCAAACATATGGCGTTAGCATGTGGATCGCTGAAGATAAACAGAATCGAGAGTTTCTAGGGCAGTGCGGCATGGTTCTTCAAAAAGTAGACGGCAAGGTAGATCCAGAGCTTGGCTATTTATTTTTACGCAGCTGCTGGGGAAAAGGCTATGCGAGTGAAGCAGCAAAAGCTTGTTTAGATTATGGCCTTCATACGCTGAAATTTCATAAGATTATATCATTGATAGATCCTCACAATTATCCATCGATTAAAGTGGCTGAAAGAATTGGCATGAAAAAAGAAAAGCAAGTTAACAAATGGGATAAATCATTATTCTTTTATAGTATATATAATGAAAAATGAGAGTAAAGGAGTGTTAGCATGATCAACATTAACAACGTTTCGGTAAAACGAGCAGAAAAAGAAATTTTAAAAAGCGTGTCGTGGTCAGTGGAAAAAGGGGAACATTGGTGTTTGCTTGGGTTAAATGGTTCCGGAAAAACGACGCTTTTAAATATCATCAACGGATATATTTGGCCTACAAAAGGGGAAGTAGAAGTTCTTTCAAGGAAATTTGGAGAAACAAATCTGTCTGAGCTCAGAAAAGAAATTGGATGGGTAAGCTCTTCGCTTCAACAGCGGTTTCGAGATGACGATACGGTTGTAGAAATGATTTTAAGCGGAAAATTTGCATCTATTGGGTTATATGAACAAGTGGAGCAAAAAGATATGAACCAAGCCATAGAATTAATGAAGCTGCTAAATTGCGAAGATTTACAAAATCAGGCCTACGGAACACTTTCTCAAGGAGAGCGCCAGCGAGTGCTAATTGCTCGAGCTCTTATGGCTTCACCAAAGCTTTTAATACTTGATGAGCCATGTACAGGTCTAGATATAATGGCCCGAGAACAGCTTCTTCAGCTGATTGCAAAAATGGCAGAGCAGCCAAATGCTCCTACGCTTATTTATGTTACTCACCATGTAGAAGAAATTTTGCCTTGCTTTACCCATACGCTTTGTATGCGCCAAGGAGAAGTGTTTTCTTCTGGAAAAACGAAAGACCAGCTCACTGAGCCGCATCTTTCTAAATTTTTTAATCACTCCGTAGAGATTCAGCAGCAGAAGGAACGCACTTGGCTGTCATTAAAAGAACCGGTAAAAAGCTGAGCTAGCGTCGAGAAACCTTCTTACATACCATGGGAAAAAGAGCGCTGCTTGCAATGGAAACAAGCTCATTGTGGAGATAATGTTTACATGCTACATAAATAGTGGTGCTGCAAATAATATCAATGAGTAAAAAAGCAGCAATGTCATGTTTATCAATGGTTACAAATACAAAAGAAGAGGAATCATAAGCTGTCATCGTTGGCTCCTTTGGTTATATCGTTATGTTACTTTATTCACAAAAGGCTTGGGCTATACGAACTTTTAAAGAAGTACGATGATGACAGCTGATTCTCTCCTCTAAAGCTGATAATACTCTTGTTCGAGTATACTCATGATAATATCTGTCTGAAATGCTTCTTCAATAAAAGCACCTTCACGCTCTATTCCTTCTTTTACAAAACCGCATTTTTCATAACAAGCAATGGCTCTATGGTTGTATTCGAGCACTCGTAAATCGACTCTGTGCAAGTGAAGGTGTTCAAATGCGTAGGCCAGCACCAATTTTGTAACTTCAGTGCCGAGCCCTTGATTCCAAACGGAAGAATCGAATAAACCAATAGCATATCGTGCGCGCCGGTCGTACTCGTTAACGGTCAGCCGGGCTTCTCCAACAAACTGCTGCTGATATTCAACACACCAATTCAGCTTTTGAGACTTTATGTACTCGACGTGCCGCTTGGCATCTTGTAATGTAAGAGGTTTTAAGTTTCGGGTATCGCCTCCGTACATACGAATAAGCTCTTTTGTTTGCTTGCACGCTAGATAGTCATGTACATCGCTGTCTTTTGGTTTTCTTAGTATCACGTTTTTTCCTTTTAAAAGTGGTGAAACATTATTCATTTGATGCATCCTTTCTTTCCCAACATTAAAAAGGTATTCCACTTGTCTCCTAAAAAAACCTGCTTTTATGTACAAAAAGAGGCTGGAATAAAAGGATTTTAGACAAAGTGAAAAACGAACCATTGATCAAGATGTTTGATTCGTGGTTCGTTTTTTTTGTTAGGGTAAACATAGGTTTCATGTGTGTAAGTCTTTCTAGCAGTTGATTGGAGGGCAAGGCGAAGACTCCCGCGGAAAGCGAAGCCTTGCACGGAAATCAACTGCCGTGTCACAAGCGATCCATAGGAGCTCATGTATCCTATATGTTCGTCTTTAGATTGGATTCATTTCGTCATGTCTCAACCCCCTTTATGAAGAATGTTTTTTTGCGTAGTGGGCAAGTGCAAGAAGAGGAAAAATATCATTGTAGCTGTGGTACTGAATATAAAATTGTCCAGGAAGACCAATTCCCGTGGGATAATGAATTTGCTGCTCTGTAAGATTTGGATTCAGTAAAAATTTAATTCCTTTTTCAACTGCTCGATCTTTTAATGGACATATTGTCATTAAAGCATCGAGAGCCCAAGCCGTTTGAGAAGGAGTGCTAAAGGGTAAAGACACATATTTTTTTAAAGAAGCGCTATAGCATGATTCTCCGAATCCGCCGTCTTCTTGTTGAATGCTTTTGAGCCAATTGATGGCTTTGATGATACGCGGATCAGAAGCGGAAATTCCTACAGCACGGAGTCCAGTAATAGCGGCCCACGTTCCGTAAATGTAGCAAACACCCCACCGGCCGTACCAGCTTCCGTTATCCAATTGATGATCAAACAGCCATTTTACTGCAGCTTTAATCGAAGGGTGGGATTTATTCATACCGGCAAAGTTTCCGAGGCACTCAAGCACTCGACCGGTTAAATCGGCAGTAGCCGGATCCGTTGCTGCGTCTTTTGCGTTTTCAAGCGGCAGATAAGTAAATAAAATAGAATCAGTATTTTTTTCAAATGCAGCAAAACCCCCGTCTTTGTTTTGCATGGACAACAGCCAGTTAATGCCCCTTTGCCAAGACTCCAAATAATCTGTATCGGTTTGCGCTCTTCTAGAAAGAGCTCTAATAGCAGCAGACGTATCGTCTAAGTCAGGGTTATTCGTATTAATATCGGAGAATCCCCAGCCTCCAGGCGCTGTATTTGGGTTATGAAACTGCCAGTCTCCAAGCTTTGTATGCTGTCTTTTCTTTAAGTAACGAGTTGTGCCTTTAATCATGGGATCTTGCTGCGGTACACCTGCTTCTTGTAGAGCGTAAGATAGCAGGGCGGTATCCCAAACGGTTGACGTGGAGTTTTCTACGTGCGTGTGACCGCTGCATGTACTAAGTAGTGAACAAATACCGTCAATTGCTTTTTGAACCACAAACGAATCTTTTTTATAGCCAAGAGCCAAAAGACCGTAAATCATAAAAAAAGTAGAGGTTGCGTAGCTGTAGAGTGTTCCATCTTTTTCAAGTCTTTCTAGCATGTAACGCTCGGCTGCTTGATAACCAAGCTTGTGGATGTAAGAAGGTAAAGAAGCCAGCTGTTTTAAATGGTCGACTAAAAAAATAGAAGCGCGTGATTCTTGAGCAGCTTCATCCGCTTCCTGTTTCTGCTCTCTTACATCTAAATGAGAAAGAGAAGGTGTATGCCTAGAAGTAAGTGAAAATTTTTTGTTTCCAGCTACCATCATCGGGACGAAGTGAATTCTGGCATAGGTGCTTAGTTCATAAAAGTTAAGCGGTACATAGGTAGGCACGAGCAAAAGAGAAAGCGGGAGGTAAAATAGCTTTGGCCACTCGTATAAGCCGTTAACACAAAGCATCCATCTTGTGAGAAAATGAGCGCGAGAAATGCCTCCTGAATCTATAATATATCTTTCTGCTTTTCGCAAAATCCGGTCATTTTTTTGGTAATAGCCTGAATATAAAAGAGCTGTATAAGCTTGAATAGTAGCGGATAAGTTGTGTTCTTCATCATCAAACAACGTCCAAAGACCATCTTCATTTTGAAGGGAAACGATCCGTTCGGTTAATTGTTTAATCAACACTTCTTTATCTAAATCAAAGGTGCGAAGAAGCATAATTAAAAACGCATCAGGCATAACGCCTGTTTCAAAACAGTAGCGAAATGACCCGTCATTTTTTTGTGTTGGGCGCAGATAGGCGATTCTTCGCTGAATCTCTAGCTGAACTTCCTTTAGCAATATGATCACCTCTTATGATAATGCTTTTCAATCTTTCGACCTGTTTCTTTATAACTGTATTCAAAGGAAGAGCGTTCTATGAGAGGAGAAAGTTGCAAAGAATAGAGCGCTTGCTGCACAATAAAGGTATTGGAAAATTGGAGTGATAGAAGTGAAAGAAATACAGGTAGAAGTTATTCAAGGGCGAGGCTCTTACCGAGAGCTTGGTAAAATGCAAGGGGAATCACATAAAGGAACAAAGCTGTTTGAAAATCATCAAAAAAGAAGAAAACGTTCATTACGAAGCTATCAAACGATAGCAAAAGAAGCTCGTCATTATTACGACTTATTTGCTCCCGGACTGTGGGACGAGCTATTGGGCTTAGCAGAAGGCTTAGATTGGCCTCTTGAAGACGTCATACATGAGTACAGCGGGTATCAGCAAGAGTGGAAGAAAACGGGATGTTCCGCTCTTATGCAGCACGGTGTGTATGTGCGGAATTACGATTATCATCCGAAAACGTACGAAGGTCGATTTTTGCTTTTTCAGCCAAATGAAGGATATGCAAGCGTCGGGTTTGGAACAAGAATGATTGGGCGAATGGATGGAATGAACGAAAAAGGATTAGCAATTGGCTATCATTTTGTTAATCGCCGCCGTCAAACGAACGGATTTATTTGCTGTACGCTTGCTCGGTTTATTTTAGAAACATGTGAAACGACAGAAGAGGCTGTTGCTATTTTAGAAAGGGCACCGCACCGTCATGCGTTTAATTATTCCATTTACGACCGCAGCGGACAGGGAGCAGTAGTCGAAGCATCTGGACGAGGCGTTCATGTACAAAGAGGAACGATGATGGGGTGTACGAACCATTTTAATCAGCTGGTCGAAGAAAATCGTCATCATTTGGTAGAGTCAAAGGAAAGGCTCGATCATATTCGAGATCATATTGAAAAAAAGCTATCGCCTCTTGAAGCTTTTTCTTTATTTAATGAAGATGAATACGGTATTTTTAAAGAAGATTACCGGAATTCTGCTGGAACGCTTCATACAGTGGCATATGTACCGGAGACGCTGCAAGTCATTGTGGGAATTGGACGAAAAGCAAAACCTCTTATTTTCTCGTTTGAGGATTGGGTGAAAGGAGAACAATTAACTATAACGAAAATAAAAGGAACGGTAAATACAGACGAACCATTTCCGTTTCAGTAAGGAGCAGCATAATGAGAATTGTAACGAATCAAGAGATGTATCAAGTAGATGATTATATGACGAATACAATTGGGATGAGTGAAGAGTCCCTTATGGAAAATGCCGGACAGGCTGCTGCAAACGCGCTGAGTGAGCGAATCGAAAAATATGAAAAAATAGGGCTGCTTATAGGAACGGGAAACAACGGAGGAGACGGCTTTGTTATTGCCCGTGCTTTGAAGTCAAAAGGCTATGAAGTTGACGTCTGGGTAGTTCCTGCACGGGAGAAAATAAAAGGCGCAGCTAAAAAAGCCATGATCATCTATGAAAATGCTGAATTCGCGTGGCAATCGGCGGGAGACAACTTCTCTGTAAAAAAGTATACGGTCCTTATTGATTGTTTATTAGGTATAGGCGTAAAAGGCAGCATCAAATCTCCTTATGATAACATTATAAAAAAAATAAACGACTCTAAGGCTTACATATACAGCATCGATGTCCCAAGTGGAGTAATGGAACAGAAGCAAGAGCTTACGGTACGTGCAGATGCTACGATTACGCTTCAGCAGCCAAAGATCACGGCATTTACATACCCGAGCAAAGAAAGCTATGGTGAATTGATTGTAGTAGATATCGGTATCCCACCGCTAGCAATTGGAAAAAGCTCATCCCTTAAAGAGGTATGGTCAACTCAGCATATTAAACAATCTTTTCCCATTCGGAATGCTTCGTCCAATAAAGGTACACATGGAAAAGGAATCGTAATAGGAGGTTCACTTCAAACACCCGGAGCGCCGATGCTAACGTCAAAAGCAGCACTCACAAGCGGAGCAGGGCTCTTAACGCTTGCGCTTCCGAATGATATTCATGCGATTGCAGCTGCTCACATGTTAGAAGTGATGTATAAGCCATGCCCAAGCAAAGATGGCTTTTTTGCAGGCGAGATTCCTTTAGAAGAAGCAAAGTACGATGCAATTGCAGTTGGACCAGGGCTTGGGAGAACGGAAGAAACAAAGAAAGTTGTCGAACAAGTACTTCAACAGCCCGTTTCTGTTGTAATCGACGCAGATGCTCTTTTTCATCTGCCGGATTTGATGAAAGAAGTAAAAGAAAGAGAACACGCAACGATTTTAACACCTCATCCCGGAGAAATGGCTAGACTCGTGGATACAACAATCGCAGAAGTAGAAGCAAATCGATTTTCGATATCTAGCCAATACGCAGTGGAAAATGGTGTGTATCTTGTATTAAAAGGCCCAAACACGATCGTTACAACGCCGGATGGAAAACAATACGTAAATACCACTGGAAACGCAGGACTTGCAAAAGGTGGAACGGGTGACACGTTAACCGGAATCATCCTCGCTTTTATTATGCAGCATGATTCTCTTCAAGAAGCAATCAGCAATGCGGTATATGTTCATGGAAAAGCAGCGGATGTGCTGCTCGATCAGGGGCATACAATGATAGATATGTTAGCAAGCGACGTTATTTCTGCACTTCCGGCAGTCTTCGGGCAGCTGAATGAGAAGTGATTTCTTCTGGATTATTAAAATTTGTTGACAAAATCCTTCAAAAAGTTGTCAAAACTCTGTGTAAATGATAACGTTATTTTACGTAAGATTTTACATAGAAAGAAAGTGATGTTGTGTACTACTCAATGAGACCAAGAGGCATTCATTTAGCTGTGCCTACACTTTTCTTCCTTATTACAGTCGTGTTATTTGCGATGATGCAGTTTGGTTTTTATTTGGATTCCAGCATTCTTCGTAAAATTTGGGTCATCATTATGGCTTTATTGCCCATTGCTGGACTAATCACGGCTATTAAAGGTAGAAGAGGAAGCGCAAAGCCGTGGTTAATTATAGGAAACGTGATTCTTATTTTAACCGTTACAATAATGAGCGTACAGGCTATTATTTATTAAACAAAAAAACGTGTTCGCCAAACAGGCGGACACGTTTTTATTAGGAAGAAGAAAAGAGCTGTTTCGCTTATTCTTGCATCGCGGCATTTATTCCTTCTTTTCTAACTTCTAGCATATGAGTAGCTTTTTTATCAATACCTTTAGCTGTATCGGAAGAAATGACGCCTACGCTGCTTAAGTCATAGGCAAGACTTGTAACAAGCAGCTGCTCTCTTTGTGCGAGTGTGCTGTATGTAAGTGCAGCGGTTTTAGCTTGAATGCCACTCATATTTAATTCATCAGTAGAAGAAGCTGCTTCTTTTTTTGCGGCTATTGCTTCTTGATAAAGAGAATCATATCCTCCAAACCCTACTTGGGCAATTAGAAAGTTATAAATGTCATCGGCCGATTTTTTCGAAGGCTGAGAAAAAGCTCTTTGAAATTTATTGCGCGGTAAAAAGTTTAGTGCCGCCTGTCTTCCGTCTTCATAAATTTTTTCTTGTATTTCTTTAGTAGCTTTTTCGTCATTTTTTTTCTGTGCTGCATCTAGCTGTTTGCGATATTTTTGAATAATGACTCCGTCCTGCTGATTGTTTCCCTCTTTGAAAGTAGCTGCGGCTTGTGGAACATCTGACGTTGCTAGCGTCTCAGCGGCGTTCTCTGAAGAAGAAAAGAACGTATTTTTGACAAAAATAAGTGCAAAGATCAGCAAAATAAACCATAAAAACCTAAATTTCTTAAACAAAACGTTCACCTCTGTATAATATTTCTAATTATGTAAAACAACATCGATCAGTATACAACAATTTTAGTGTCTTTTTACACATTTACCCAAAAATAAGAAAATAGTAAGAGGTGGTTTTATTAATCTAATAGATATATAGGTTCATTGTTATAGTTCGAAAGAAACCATTGATCTATTTGTACTGATTTACATAGTCGAATATGTTTTTGCTAATAAGGCTTAAAGTGACAAGAATAAAAAGCGTTCGGACGTACGTCACGCCTTTTGATAAAGCGACGTTTGATCCAACGAAAGAACCCACGATCATCGCAAACCCCATAATTAATCCGTAAGAAAATACAACAGAATCAAAATACAAAAATACAAGCAAAGCACCTAAATTACTGCCGAAATTTAAAAATTTTGCGCTGCCTGCTGACTGCAGGAAATCAAATCCCATAAATAAAAAAGCAAATAAAATAAATGAACCTGTGCCTGCTCCTAAAAATCCATCGTAAAAGCCAATGATAAAAATAAGTGCAGTAAAGAAAATAAGTTTCTTAATAGACAGCGGCTTATACGTGGACGTGGTGCCCCAGTTTTTTTTGAAGATTGTATAAATAGCAACTAAAACAAGGAGAATTAAAATAACAGGTTTCAAAAAAGCAGAGGATAGAAAATGAACGGTGATTGAACCTCCCAAAGAGCCAATAAATACAAAAGGAAACCATTTACCCACAACGCGAAAATCGACTTTTCCGGATTTGACAAATCGAATGGTACTCGTTAATACGCCCATCGTTCCAGCTAATTTATTTGTAGCTAAGGCAGCAGCGGGCGGCAGGCCTAAAAATAAAAGAGCGGGTGTAGAAATTAAACCACCTCCGCCCACTACGGAGTCAATGAATGCAGCTAAAAAACCAAAGAGTAAAAGCAAAAGAACAATCTGTAAACTTAATTCTTCCATAAAGCACCTTCCTCATGTCATAATATATATATAGTGACTACTTAAATAGTAACTATATAAAAAGCAGTTGTAAATATGTAAATGATGAAAATTTCAAATAACTTAAAAAACAGGGAGGTTTCCTTTATGGAAAATATTATTCAGCAGCTGCAGTCGCTTGGATTTAATCAGTATGAATCAAAAGTATACGTGACGCTTGTCAAAAAAGGATCTTCCACTGCTTATAGCATTAGTAAACATTCAGGTGTGCCAAGAGCGCGTGTATACGATATTTTACAAACACTAGAGGAAAAAGGCATGGTGTTAAAAGAAGAGAGTAATGATGGCACCCAGTACACGTCGCTGCCCGTCGATGCTTTTTTGCATTCGCTGCAGAAAAAATGGAACGAAACGTATGAAGACGTTAGCGAAACGCTTAAACGTCTTGAAGCTGCAGAGTCTATAGAAGAAAGCCGGGTTATGACGATGAGAGGAGAAACAGCCATTCTTGCTTTTTGTGAGTCGCTATTGTTAAAAGCAAAAAATAAAATTGTCATCTCGCTTTGGCCTGATATTTATAATGAGTTGAAGCCTCTTTTATTACAGCTAAGGGAGAGTGTCACACTAAAAGGAATTGTGTTTGAACAAGATGAAGCGATGGAGGAATTTGACCGGCACCGCCATACAAGCTATACCGAAAATATTGGGAATCAAAACTGGTTTATTATATCTGTTGACAGCAGTGAAATGATTTATGGTCATAAAGAAATGGCTTACTATACCAATAACGGAGTTAACATTAATTTACTTGAAAACTATATTTGGCATGATATCCTCGTTAACAGACTTGTAGAAAAAAGTGATCGAGAAATGGACAGGTGGATCGAAAGGGAAAGAGAAAGCTTTTTTGCGTAGAAAAGAGACTTAGACATAACGAAATCACTTCCATCGAAAGACGAACAAACGGGATAAATGATCTAGTATGAATGGCTTGTTACATCGCAGTTAATTTCCGTGCAAGGCTTCGCTTTCCGCGGGCGGACGATGAGCCTCCTCGTCGCTTACGCGCCTGTGGGTTCTCATCTGTTCCGCTTTTCCCGCAGGAGTCTTCGCCTTGCCCTCCAATTAACTGCTGGAAGCAGCCACCATGCATGAAAGCTACGTTCACTTTACCAACAGAAAAATCCGAACAAAGTTGATGCTCCATTAAGAGTCTCAAGTCCTCGTTCGGATCTTCCTTCAATCAAAATATTTTTGTTACAGCCTCTTTATATTAAAAAGTTTGGGCAAGTTTTTTTGCTTCAGCTATTCCTTTTTCTTTAATTTCTTGGGCTTTATCTGGCATTGCATTATGCCCTTCCACAAAAATGCCGTCTAACGAAGGTACTCCGAAGAAATTCATCATAATTCCAATATAGCGATGCCCCATTTCCATATCAGCTGCAGGACCTTCAGAATAAATGCCTCCCCGTGCTTGAATATGAAGCGCTTTTTTATCTGTTAATAGTCCAACCGGACCTTCGGCCGTGTATTTAAATGACTTACCCGCTACGGCTACAGAGTCTAAATAAGCTTTCATAACCGGTGGAAACGAAAAGTTCCACATAGGCGTTACAAAAACATATTTGTCCGCTCCTACAAACTGTTCGCTCAATTCTGCAAGGCGATTGACCTTTTCCTGTTCATGAGAAGAGAGTTCCGAGCCAGACTGAAGTTTGCCCCAGCCGCTAAATACATCTGCATCAATATGAGGGATATTTTCTTTATAAAGGTCAATATGTACAACTTCGTCACTTGAATTGTGCTCTTTGTAAGCATCGATAAATGCTTTTCCAGTTGCCATACTGAATGATTGAGACTCATCGTGAGGATGAGCTGTAATATAAAGTACTTTTGCCACGTTTTATCATCTCTTTCTTGTTTGAAATAATGTACTGTCTTATCGTTATCACTCCCATAAAAAACTATACGCGCTTTGTCAGGTAAGCTAAAAAAGAGCGTAAGAAAGGGACGTCTATATAGAAAATAATGGTATAATGAATGTTTGAATATTTACATAACAAGTATGTGTAACAGAAAGTAGATAAGAGGTGTAGAGATGAAAGAAAAATGGGTAATCGTCACGGGTGCAGGTGCTGGAATTGGCAAAGAAATTGTAAAAGAGTGTGTGTTGAAGTGCTATTCAGTTATTGCTTGTGATAGTAATGAAGGAGCTTTGAAACAGCTAGCTGAAGATACGAAAGGTCATATTGAAACGTATGTAATAGATGTTAAAGAAGGGAAGGGCGTAAGAAATCTTTTCTATCAAATAAAAGATAAAAATTTATATGGATTAGTTAATAATGCAGGCGTGTATTTAGGGAAAAATTTATTGGATTATGAAGAAAAGGAAATAGATTTTGTGATGGACATTAATATTAAAGGATATATTTATTTCTCCAAATACTTTGGCGAATTATTAATGGAAAAGGAAACAGAAGGAGCAATTATTAATATATCGTCCGTATCAGGAATGGAAGGAAGCTCCGATGCTATATATGGAATGTCTAAAGCAGCGATATTAGGATTAACCAAAAGCTGTGCAATGAATTTTTCTCCTTATATCCGTGTGAATGCCGTAGCACCTACAATGGTAAATACCGATATGATGAAAAATATTCCAGAGTGGCGCAAAAATGAATACATCGATCATCAGCTGATTCCAAGCTTTGTTACGCCTCAAGACGTGGCAGATACCGTTCTTTTTTTACTGAGTCCTCAAGCAAAACATTATACAGGAGCTACCTTTGATTTAAATAGCGGATGTTATTTACGATAAATTATCTTTTAAACGAGTAATCGAGGCTGGACAAAAATATTTTAGTTAAGGATAAATTCGAATGATCAATCGGTATTATTGACTGACCATTCGGATTTTTTACTGTTATTATAAACGTTGGTTTCACCGCTTCTAGCTGTTGATTGGAGGGCAAGGTGAAGACTCCTGCGGGAAAAGCGGAACAGATGAGACCCCACAGACGCGTAAGCGACGAGGAGGCTCATCGGCCGGCCGCGGAAAGCGAAGTCTTGCACGGAAATCAACAGCGGTGTCAAGAGCAATCCATATGAGTTTATTAATCCAATTTGCTCGTCTTTAGATTGGGTTAATTCCGTTATGTCCCATCCTCTTTTTTGTTTTCTTAAGAATTCTTAAGAAATTTACTTAACGTTTCTTTAGATTTTTTTTCTATTCTAGAAAGAAAGAGTAGAAAGAAGGAATAGAAAATGAATTTAGCTTTTATGTATCAATATTTTCACCAGCCGCGAACGGTAGGAGCGCTTTTGCCAAGCTCTACGCACTTAGCGAAAAAAATGGTGAAAGGGATTGATTTTGAACATGCAGCCTGTATAGTAGAGTACGGGCCAGGAACCGGAGTTTTTACCCGTGAATTGATAAGAAGACGAAGCGCTTGTACAACTTTGCTTCTTATCGAATACAATCGGCATTTTTACGAAAAAGTAAAAGAACAAGTAAGAGATGAAAAAAATGTGTATGTGATACACGGCTCGGCTGAAAATGTTCAAAAGTACTTGATCCAGTATGATATTTCAAAAGTGGATTACGTACTATCAGGTCTTCCTTTTGCTTCTTTAGCGTCTGAAGTGTCAGACGGTATTTTACAAAACACGCGAAGTGTATTAGCTAATGAAGGGAAATTTATTACGTTTCAGTATACAAATTTAAAAAAAGAGTTAATTCGCACGTTTTTTCCGCATATTAAAGTCGAAAAAGAGTGGAGAAACGTTCCTCCCGCATACATTTTTACATGCGAAAAGAATGGGATATAAGGAGTTTGTAAATGAAAGACAGAATTTTAATTATAGATGATGATGAGCAAATTCGTAATTTAATTGCTATTTACTTAGAAAATGAAGGATTTGAAGCGCTGAAAGTTTCTAATGCTGTATCTGGCTTAGCGCTTTTAGAGGAACAAGAAGTAGATTTAATTATATTAGATATTATGATGCCGCAGATGAATGGAATCGACGCTGCTTTTAAAATACGTGAAGAAAAAAATATGCCCATTATTATGCTTTCGGCTAAGTCAGAAGATATGGACAAAATTTCTGGTCTAACAGCAGGAGCAGATGATTACTTAACAAAACCATTTAACCCACTCGAACTCATCGCACGAGTCAAATCACAAATTAGACGCTATAAAAAATACAATGAACGCGCTGAGCGTGACGTTATTCAAATTGGCGATTTGGAAATTAACCGCAGTACTCGCCTTGTCTTTGTGCGCGGTCAAGAGATTCGTTTAACACCAAAAGAGTTTGATATTTTAGAGCTGCTGGCACGCAACAAAGGAACGGTAATGAGCATGGGGAAAATATATGAAGCCGTGTGGCAAGAAGACGCGTTTAAATCGGATAGTACCGTAATGGTTCATATCACAAAGATTCGTGAAAAAATTGAGGATGATCCGAAAAAGCCTATTTATATTAAAACCATATGGGGCGTAGGATACAGGATATGAGAAAATTAAGTGTAAAGCTTCTTTTCGCTGTGATTATAAGCTTTTTGGTCACCAATTTAACTTTTATTTTAATTGCTAGGCTTGTTTTAAGCAGGTATATACAAGAAGAGAAAATGAATGTTTCTGCATATAATCTATTGGCGTTTGGGCTTATTTCTATGGCGGTTGTGGTCTTTATTTTTGTTTTTTTAGTACTTATTCGTTCCCATATTCGTTACCTGAAAGAAATTTCCGAACAGGTTCAAAAAATATCAAATGGAGATTTAGGCGCAACCATCCATGTGCGAGGAAAAGATGAGCTGGCTGAATTGAGTCAAAATATTAACAAAATGTCTGCACAGCTTCGTACAAAGTTTGATCGGGAACGAGAAATCGAACAAGCAAAAAATGAGCTAATATCCAGCGTGTCTCACGATTTGCGTACGCCTTTAACGTCCATTGTGGGATACCTCGATTTAATCAAAAAAAGAGAAAATATGGACGATGAAACATTAGATAGCTATTTATATATTGTTGATTCAAAAGCAAATTATTTAACGGATTTAATAGAAGAGTTGTTTGACTATACAAAATTAACGAGTCCGGATTTTCAGCTTCAGCGAAATGAAGTGGATATGAAACGTTTGCTTCAGCAGGTAATAGGAGAGTACGAGCCGATGTTAAAAAGAGAAGGCATTGACGTTCAGACTAACTTTGCTTGTGAATGGCATGCATTTATTGATGTAGAAAAAATGGTAAGAGTCTTTCAAAACTTGCTCGAAAATGCCAAGAAGTACAGCAAAAAGCCTTCCGTATTAGAGGTGAATCAGGAAATTGATGAGGATTCGTTGGTAATTTCCTTTAGGAACAGCATTAACATCAGTGAAAAAATTGAGGTGGAAAAGTTATTTGATCGATTTTATCGAGGTGATGAATCAAGAACGGACGCAAATGGTTCAGGTTTAGGACTGGCTATTGCAAAACAAATCATTCAGCTGCATCAAGGGAAGATACGAGCAGAGCGTCAGCATAATAAGCTCACTTTTTTGATAAAGCTGCCGTTAACACAAGAAAGCCTTAAGAATCACTTGTAAAGATTCTTAAGGCTTTTTGCGACTATTTTGATGCCGTATTCAAATTCTGCAAGAGTTGCATAAGAAAAGGATATTCTGATATGCTGTGACGTTTCATGATCATACAATGCGCCTGGATTTAACAGAACTCCTTCGTGGAGACAGTGCTTAAATAATTTCCGCATCGAAACAGGCTTATGCAGCGTCAGCCAAAAATAAAAACCTCCGCTCGGAGTATTCCACGTAGCAAGCCTTTTTAAATGCTTCTCTAAAATAGCCTGCGTTTGCTGAGATTTTTCTTTTAATTTATAGCGTACGCTGGCAACGTGCTTGTCATAAATTCCGGTTTTTAGAGCTTCAGCAGCTGCCCATTGAGATAAGGAACTGGCTCCGTAGTCAACTTGCATTTTAAGGTCGGCCAATCGCTCAATTACATGTTCAGGCCCTACGATCCATCCAATTCGAAATCCTGGACTGAATGTTTTAGAGAACGTTCCTAAATAAAGAACCATTCCATTTTTATCTCGAGCTTTTAATGAAAGCGGAGGCGGTGAATGAAACCAAAGATCTCCGTACGCATCATCTTCAATAATAGGTAAATGCATTCTTTCACACTGGTGAAGCAGCTCTTGACGCCTTTGTTCGCTCATCGTCACATTGGTGGGGTTATGAAAGTTTGGTATCGTATATAAAACTGTGCCTTTTTCTTTTTCGTGCTGGTCTTTTAATGAAGATAAATGAATTCCTTCTTTGTCTAACGAAATGCCCATTAGTTTCATTTTTGCGGACTGAAACAATGGTAGAGAATACAGATAAGAAGGCTTTTCAGCTAATATATTGGCACCTGGAGGCAGAAGGCCTATTGAAATTAATTGAAGCGCTTGAAGTGAACCAGATACAATTAAAATGGACGACGGAGACGTTTCAATTCCCCGTTCTTTTAAATTCTTGGCTAACTCTTGACGCAGTTCATAGTTGCCTTTTGGAGGCTCGTAGCCCAAGTGTACGCTTCTATGTTTCATTCCGCC
Source organism: Priestia sp. TGN 0903 (assembly GCF_050846855.1). NCBI lineage: Bacteria > Bacillati > Bacillota > Bacilli > Caryophanales > Bacillaceae > Priestia > Priestia sp. TGN 0903. The sequence goes on along the minus strand of NZ_JBOZGL010000001.1, from coordinate 530,090 downwards.
AAATAGCTCCGAAAGCTGATGGGAAGGAAGCAGGTCAGGTGCTAACTCTCCAGTTCCTAAACCAATAATGCCCGGTTGAAATTCAGCTTCGTTAATATGGCGGATAGTCGGAGAATTTGGTTGGTATATTCCTGCTTCTACATACGAATTCCAGTTCATCTGAGAACCTGATGCTAGTAAGCTCCACGTATTGTTGATGACCTTGGTGCCGCCTCCTTTGTTTCCGCTGAGCAGTCCTTCAGCAATTAAGTTTTCGGTTGCCGTCACCACCGTGCTTCTATTTACAGAAAAGCTAGCAGCTAAATGGCGCTGAGAAGGAATTTTCGTTCCAATAGGCCACTCTCCATTTATGATTTTCTCTTTCATATACTCTTGAATTTGTTTGTGCATTGGCTTTTTATCAGCCGGATTTGGAGTCCAGTTCATGTGAGACCACCTTTTTATAATTTGGTTGGTATTATAAATCAAAATTTGGATGGAGACAACAAGGGATGTCAATTGTAGGATAAAAGAGAAAGGAGAGAACAACATGTTTACAGTGGTTATACATGCTTTATTGTTAGCATTCGGTTTGATTTTACCTTTAGGAGTACAAAATGTGTTTGTTTTTAACCAAGGAGCAAATCAACGAACGATCAAACAGGCGCTTCCTGTAGTGGTAACGGCTTCTGTTTGTGATACGATTTTAATTCTAGTAGCAGTGCTGGGAGTTTCAGCAGTAGCCGCTGCCTTTTCATTTTTTCAAGCGCTTATTTTTGGGATAGGTTTTCTTTTTTTAGCGTATATGGGCTTTGTGACGTGGAAGAGCGAACCTTCAAAAACGTCAGTAAAGGAAGGGATGACGGTGAAAGCACAAATTTTATTTGCTGCTTCTGTATCTCTGCTAAATCCTCACGCGCTGATGGATATTATGGGTGTAATCGGAACAAATTCTCTACTGTACAGCGGAAAAGAAAAATGGATTTTTACGCTCGTTACGATATGCGTTTCATGGATATGGTTTTTATCCTTAGCTTTTGCCGGAAAAGCGGTAGGGAAAATGGATTCGAATGGGAAAATAATGATTTGGGTCAATAAGGTTTCTGCATGTATGATTTGGGGAGTAGCTCTTTACATGGCAAAAAGTATGTTTTTTCAGTAAAATAGACGCTAAAAGAAAAGTTATATAATAGAAAGAAGTACTTTTTTCTAGAAATGGAGGGTAAAGATGATTCAAGGAATTAATCATATGTGCTTTTCTGTGTCAAATTTAGAACGGTCCATTACATTTTATCAAAAAGTGTTAGGAGCAGAACTTTTAGTAAAAGGAAAGTCCACCGCTTACTTTAGTCTAAATGGATTGTGGCTCGCGTTAAACGAAGAAAAAGATATTCCTAGATCAGAAATTCAGTATTCGTATACTCATTTAGCATTTTCCATTTCAATTGAAAGCTTTGACCAAGCAAAAGAGCTGCTAAAACAGCATAATGTAAATATCTTACCTGGAAGAAATCGTGACGAGAGAGACAAAAAATCTATTTATTTTACGGATCCAGATGGGCATAAATTTGAATTTCATACCGGTACGCTCCAAGACCGTTTAGCGTATTACCAAGAAGAAAAGCCTCATATGACATTTTATTCGCTAAAAGAGTAGTACTAAAATAGTTATATAAGGTTACAGTTTTATTACATTCGCATTCCTCGCTCAGTTATCATTAAATAAACGATGCTGTTGTGATATAATGGAAAAAAAGTGAGGAGGAGGAAGAATGTATACCGCAAAACAGGTGAAGTTTGGTTCGCATATTGTGATAGGCGTACTTTTCGGCATCCTAGCTGCAATGATAATCGGCACTTTTTATCAAAATGTATCAGGTGTATTACCGTACGGTATGATTAGCGGACTTGCAGTAGGATTCTTAGCAGATACATATTATACAATTAAAACAAAAATAAAGGTTATCTAATATAGTGTAGTACTATTCTCAGGAGAAATAAAAGGTTCCTCTTGAAAATAGTACTATTTTTGTGAGAAAAACAGTTAATTTCTATTTTAGAAAAACAAGTTAACGCGCTAAAAAATTGTAAATTTATTATTTTGAATCAGAAATAGGGGTTGAAATATCAAATTAACTCTAAGTATAGAATTATATGTTAAAGTAAATAACCGTTTTCTAAACAGTGAAACGGTTTTTACTTTTTTTCTAATTAGTTTCATTGCGCGTCAGATAAAAGGTCTAATAATTAAGCAATTGTTAGTAAAACTGCAGATAAGAGGTTTTTTAAAGCTGCTACTAACAGATAAAATATTGTTGCTTTTAATGGTTCATCTATAGAAAACTTGATAATTTTACTAAAATCGTTCTTTTGGAGTACGTAATATATGCTATCCTTGTTAGGTGAAAAAACTACATACCAAAAAAAGGAGAAAAAATGAAGAATTTAAGAAAAATCGGTCTAGGGCTTGTAGCATCTTTGCTATCTATTAGTTTAGTAGCTTGTGGATCAACGAAAGAAGAACAAAAACAAGGATCTGCTAAGCAAGAGCAGAAACAAATGGGGAAAGAGCAGAAAAAACTCGAACAAAAACTCTCTAATTTAGAGAGTGAGTATGAAGAATATACAAAAGAAAAAGGATATATGGAATCTGATGATTATCTTGTTTTTGAAGCAGATTTTAACATACTTGCAAAGTCAATTGAAAGCAAGAATATTCTTCAAGGTGATGATGGTGAACTAGACAAACACGTAAAAGACTTAAAAACTGAGATAGACAATTTAAGTAATAATCAAGCAATAAAAGCTCAAAAGCGTTACGGTTCGGCAGCAGATGTGTACGAGGCTGCAATTGGTACTCATATGCATATTGTGTTAACTAAAGCGGATATTACTCAGCACTTTAATGCGGTGAACACTATTGAGTTAGACAAAGATTTTAATGCAGATAGCTACGATTATGAAAAAATTGATGCAGACGCAACTGAGGCTATTAAGTCTATACAAGGAATGCCTATGAAAAGAATAAAGCTTATTAAGGAAGAGTTGGAGAAATATAAAGCTAGCTTTAGTACTGAAGAATATAATCAATTGAATTCCGCAGTCACTAGCGTAACTTCGTCATTAAATAAACAAGTTGAAATGCTAGAAGTTCTACAAAAAGAAAGTGGTAAGGATAAATCAACTTTAGAAGAAAACACAAAAGCTGCTGAAACACAATTTTTAGATGCTAAAGAAAAAGTGTCTGCATTTGAATCTAAACATGATATCCAAATGTAAAATATATGCTTTAAATATAATTGTTTATTAAAGTAAAAAGCCGTTTCTTAACCAAAGAAACGGCTTTTTATTATTTCTCTCTATTGATCTTTGGTGTACGTAAGAAGAGAGAGTAGTAACGCAATTAGAGTCAATAGCGTCGCAAATAAGAATACATCGTTACTACCATATCTATAGTCGAAGTTGTTATTGCTTTAGCGAGGTGTTCCGTAGTTTGTTGCGTCATAATTGTAACAAGTATAGCAGTACCAATTGAACCTGCAACTTGACGAATTGTATTATTTAAAGCTGTACCGTGAGAAATTAAATGTTGAGGTAATTGGTTGATGCATTCAGTCACAATCGGCATCATAATTAATGCACCTGGCAATAATAGTAGATCTGATTGAAGCGGCGTAAAGCCTCGAATGCTTTATAGATAGATTGGCAGCGGTTTTGAAATTATTTAGGATGAAACATAAAAAATTATAATAAGATTTGTTGAAAATCAACTTGGGAATTATTGATGTAATTTTCTGAAACTTTTATTAGTGCTATAACGTATAGTAAGTATAGGGAATGTTAATTTAAATTCCTTTTTGCGGAAAAACGTTTAACATAAAGTCGAATCATCTGTTAGTTCTGTTTTGTTTAAAAGAATGTGGAGGGGATAGTTATTAAAAAACTTGCCATTTTACTTGTTGGAGGGCTTTTATCCTGCGGAGGATATATGCTGTATTACGCGACGCTAGGTGAACTAAAGAAGAAAGAGGGGATATTAAAATGACAATGTGGCTATGGGCAGGCGGATGTATAGTGTTTTTGTTAGCAATGGGTTACATTGCAGATCGTGTAGCAATAAGGAGAAACATTGAATTTAGTCCCGAGGATGGAATTAAAAATGCTACAGATGCAGAACAAATATATGTGGAGAGCTATTTGAATGAAACAAAAAATACGAATAATAATATACCGCTTTAATAGAAATTATAAATAAAAGGTTTATCCGCTGCTACTTGCATTAGGGATAAGCCTTTTTGTTTTATACTTAGTTCCAAACTTCGTCTAAAGTATCTCTAAACAATTGATCTAATTCATATGTAGGGTCATCTAATTCTACAGATAAAGTTCTGACGTATTTGTCTAAACGGTCAATTTCTATGTTTAAAAATTCATTAATAACATTGATGCGTGGTTCTAAATCTAGCTCATCACCACTAATTTTACGCTTTAACAGCTTACTAACCTCTTCTTTTAATTCTCCTTCTGGTAACAGTTTCTCTAAGAGAATAGGGAATTCTAGTGGAGGAAATTCATTATATTGTTCAACCCACTTAGCAGCTAACACGGGTCTTAAAACGTAAAAATATTTTTTGATTTTTACTTCGTCACCTTGTAAATACTCTCTAAAGTTATTTCTAGCCATATTTAAATAGTGGTATATACAAGAAGTAGGAGTAAAGATGTTAGAATGTAGTTTTTTCATTTTATCAAATGTTGAATACGCCTTGTAATATACAATGTTTGATTGCATCCATTCTAGTAAAGGTGGGTTTGATTTTCTAAAAAGTTTTAATGTCTTGGTTAAGTCCCAGCCGCTAACATCTAATAGGTCATTAATAGGTAGCTCTATTACATCTCGCTTTTTACCTACACCGATTGGGTCAATGCTTAAATATTTATTTTTCTTATGAATATAAATAAATCTAACATCATAATCGCTATCTTTAGATGGAAAGTCCCATGCTCTACTTCCAGATTCACAAGCGTATAATACCTTTACGTCGTAATCTTCTTCAATTTTCTTTAAAGCTGCAACAATTGTTTCTCTCATAACCCAACCTCATTTTCTTTTAATGCTTTCTATATACAAAAGCTATTACTATTTCTCCTATTATATTTCATAATGTATGGAAAATGGTAAATAAATAAAAAAAGATTCCTTTAAGCCTCTAAAAATCTACGAAAATATAGAGAGTGAAAAACTATATCACTCAAAAAGCACTATATCCAATCCCTTTCTGCGGTAACAGGTTAGAAGCGTATACAGTTCTGCACGGTGATGGTATAAATGAGACTGAATTTCAAGCAGCCACTCAAAACATGTATACGTGCATCCCCAATAGGACGTTTGCAGTGAAAAAAGCTTTCGTTCGTCAAAAGAAGAGTAGGCCGCTTTTAGCTGATTGAAGCCATCTATTAAAGCTGTTTTGAGTTCAAGCTTTGTATAAGCTGGATGCTGCAGATAAAAGTCGTTCATTTTATCTGCAGAGTAGCCTGAGGAAATAGAATAGTCTGCAGTACAAATGAGACATAAATGCTGCAGCAGCTCTTGAATAGACCGCTTGTGAGGGAGGGGACGATAAGCAAGCTCTTCTTCTGTAACCTCATCAATGATCGCGGTGAGAGACTGGACGTTGACGTGTATTTGATTAAACACCATCTCACAGTACGAATTCATGTATTCACATCCTTTTTATTCAACTAAATACTGCATTTTTTGATTCAGCCAGTACTCTGATTTTTCATTGTTATCGAGCTTGATATAGCAATCGATAATTTCATCATAAATGAATTCTTTTTCTTCTACTAAATCAATAAATTTAACGAGTAAAAATACGGCTTTCGAAACTTTTCCATTCTCACAAAGCCATTCTTTCATCCAGATTAATAGATCAAGAAGAATAATCTCTATTTTCACTCGGATATCAAGGAACCAGTCGTCATAAATCGTTGTTAAATAATGAGGAACTAATTGATGTAGGCGCTGTTCAGCTTCCTTGAATTTCAGCGACGGGTCAGACTGTTCGGTTATCCACTGAAGGTCAGTTAGTAAATCTAATCCATCGCTTGACACATCGGCATTTAAAGAAATGAGCTGCCTGTTAACAAGTAAAACCGGCTCTGAATTTTCTGCGTTCAATAACTTTTTTAAATGAGACAAGTAGACGCGTAAATTCTTTTTAGCATTGCTTAAAGGTATGTCAGGCCACAGTGCTTCGCATAGCTGTTCTCTGCTGATAGAATGATGAAAAATAAGATATAGTAAAATTTCTTGAGCAAAGCGCTTATTCCAGCCTTCTGTAATAAGCTGACCATTTACATAGACGGAAAAAGAGTATAAGAAATCTACTTTAAGAGAGGGTGTGTGGGCATGGAAGTCTTTTTGTATGTCTATAGCCGTATCACTTTCCCAGTTTTTAAGTATTTTCATAGAATCATTCTTTAAAGAAGGCAGCTGGTATGTATTACTTTTAATAAAATCTATGATAATTTCTCTGAATAAAGCTGTTTTTTCTTTTACTAGAAATAGCGAATGTGCGTTAGGTATGGTCATATGACTGTAGTTTTTTAAAAACATCGTTTTTGAAATCAGATACTGAGATGAAAACAGCAAATCATGTTGGCCAGATACAGTGAGTACAGGAAGTGAAATGCTGCTTAGCTCTTGAAATAGACTGGCTGTAATAGAAAGTTTAACGAAGCGGAAATATACATTGGGATCCATTTGTTTAAGTCTTTCAATAACCTCTTGTATGTTTGTATATTCCAGACTTTCCAGTTTGCCTAATTCAAGGATTTTATTTACCGGTATTTGATTTTTGCTTTCTTCGTTGTAACATCTCTTAATCTTTTGAATGGTGCTATCTGAATAAAAAGGAAGAGACAGTAGTATCAGTCCTTCAATAAGAAATTCATAGCGGGCGGTAAATTTAACAGCGATTTGTCCTCCAAATCCCACTCCAACTAAGTAACACTTCTTTATATGTAACGTATGTAATAAGAGAAAAAGATCTTCAATATGAGCCTCAAACGATAATTCTCCTGTAGCAGAGGCGCTCTTTCCTGTCTCTCTCAAATCGTAATGAATAACACGGTAATGTTGGGTTAATTCCGCAGTAATAGAATCAAAAAGCGTATGATCAGTGACACAAGAATGAACCATAACAACGGTTTCTGTCTTGTCAGTGAACACGGGCGAATGAATTTCATAGTAAATTTTTTCTGTCGCCGTATGCAGAAAAGGCATAAAAGCAATCCTCCTAGTGTCTAACTGTAGCGTTTGTGTAACGGTAAAATCATTATGATAGGAATAGACAAAAATTTCAAAAAAATTGGTGCTTTTTAGCAAATATAAAATGTCTAATGTTCTAGTAATATCCATTATACTGTAAAACCATAGTGAAAAATAAGGGAGAATGCCCAAAAACAGCAAAAAGAAAACGTTCTCAATTCCCGAAAAAGAAGAAAGGAAGCGAATTATGAATTTTAAAGACGAAAATGCGTTAGACTTAGAATGGGTTATGCTCATAATGGAAGCAAAAGAAACAGGTATAAGCATCGAGGAAGTTAGACAATTTTTACAAAGTATTAGTTCAAATTCTTAGCCGATACATCAGTAAGGAAATAAAGAATTCGTTACGCATAGCTAACCTTTATAGCGGGTCTCAAGCTATGTCCACTAGATGTATAATTATCCCTTTACAGTAAGAACGTTTATTTATAATGCACGATAAAGTGAAATTATGGTATTATTATCGATAAGTAAGCATTAGTAAGGGTGATTATAATGACAATTGGTCAACGTATTCGAGATCTTAGAATGAAACAGGGAATATCGCTAACAGAACTTGCAAACCGAGCGGGTGTTGCTAAATCGTACATATCTTCAGTAGAAAGAGGAATTCAGCTCAACCCATCTATTCAATTTCTAAACAAAATTTCTACCTCATTGAACGTGAGTATTGATAGATTGATTCATGAGCCTATGGATAAATCTGAATCGTTGGATATTGATAATGAGTGGCTTGAGTTAGCAAAAGAAGCAGCGGAGTCAGGAATAAGCAAAGAGCAGTTTAAACAATTTCTTGAATTTCAAAAATGGCAGCGGGCCAAGCAAGATTAACTTCGCGGAATATACATAAAAGAGAACTTACATAGCACAGCTGCTAAAAAATCATGATTGCAAAAAAGAGATTCCATTTATCTATGGAATCTCTTTTTTGTTGACTTAAGAAGAAATAAAATGAGACGGGAATTCTTTTTCTCGCTGAAACTGAATACGTTCAAGAGTTATTAATCTTGGCTTTCTTTTCTGTTCAAACTGTCTCAATGTTTCTGAAATCTCTTTGTTTTGATAAAAAACTTGATGCAGTAAGTCAGACAGTAAGTCAGCATCTTTTAATGACTCGTTTAATCCAAAAGCGCCAGTAGGAGTCATCGTATGAGCAGCATCACCTAACAAGAGCAGGTGATGTTTTGACCACACTTCGCTTATGCTGCTTTGCACAGAAAGAAGCGTAAAGTCTGACCACGACTTAATAAACCTTTCAATTGAAAGGTTTAAGCTAGGGAAAGCCTCTATTAAACGCTGAATAAACGGTTTAAACGATTGTTTTTGAAGAGCAGGATAGCTGCCTTTTTCAATATTCCATCCGATTTGAACAAAGCCTTTTGCTTGAGAAAAAAGCGCTACCTGCTGCTGCTTCACAAGCGCAAATTTAATAGAAGGTTCCCATTTCTCAGGTGCAGGAATTTTCGCCCAAAGCAAATCGTATCCATGATTATGAATATTGTTTTTTATGTGCGCAAGTTTGCGAACAGTTGAATATCGACCATCTGCTCCAATAATGATTTTACTTTCAACTATTATTTCACCCCGGCCTTTTTGCTGAGCTTTTATTCCAGTATATTGTCCTTTTTCATTTTGCGTTAGCTCCGTTACTTTTGTGCCCAGCATAAGTTTGTAGGAGGGATGGCTGCTTGCTCGGCTATCTATAGACTGAAGAAGATGCTGCTGTGGAACATGAATTCCTGCATGTCCAAGTTCAGATTCTATCGTTTTGAATACATGTCCATCTTTCCAGTATTCGACCCTAGACATTCGAAGGAGGCCTAAGCTTTCAATTTCTTCAAATATATGATGTTTTTTAAGAATCATTTCTCCATCTTCATTTAAATGTTCGCCTCGAAATTCTTTTCCAAGCTTATCAGATCTCTCTATCAGTATAGTTGATATATTTTGTTTAGCCAGTAGATAGGCTAGTAGAGCACCGCCTGGTCCGGCTCCTATTATACACACATCTGTTTGATAGTTCATTTTCTTCACCTTGTTTGTTATATGCAATTAAGTTACTTTTAGTAAGTATATTAACTTTTATAAATGTTAATGTCAACTTTTTTATAGCTTTTCTTCTATGGAATTCGTTCTTTGGTCGAAACACAAATAAGGTTTTACATAAACAAAGTCAAAGATTAAGTTTTATGGTAAACTAAAATACACAAATTATTTTGAATAATTTGTATAAAAAGGTGAAATTTAAACATTGTTGAGAAAAAGCACGGTTGGAAAGCTGCAGGATTTTTAGCAAGAAGAGTAGAGAACGTCTCTGAAAATTCTAGCAAACTCCAATTTCGACTGGAGGATGATTATGACAAAAGTAGAACATTATATTCAAACATTGGGTAACAGTGCAGATTTGCTAACGAAAAAGCAGACAAGCATTTACTTCGAAAAACTTTCAAACACCTTTCCTTTTTTAACAATCATGCAAATTAATTGGAGAAAAGTATTAATTAAAAAGTCCGCCCGGCATATTGAAGAAATCAAAAAATGGCTTCAAGAGATGAATATAAAAGAACATCAGGTTGTTTTATTTTGGAAACGAGCAACTAAAGCCGTAAGCGTCGATTTAGCTCAGGCTCTAACGTTTTTCCAACAAACAGCTGATCTTACAGAAGAAGCGTTTATTTACTGTCCGTCTGTTGACTATGTCATTGAATATTTTAAAGACGGTAAAATGATGATTGGTTTAGCAGCACGTTAATTAAAAGGGAAAAAAGCTGAGGGAAGAGGGGGAATGAGAACTTCTTCACTCGGCTTTTTATGCATATAAACTCTAAAAAATACGAAACATAACGTTATTTACAACATAAATTACCTTCTCTTTATAATTAGTGGGAAAAGTATTGACATTTTCCATAAAACAAATATAATTAACATTAATCATATTGTTAATTGTAAAAAGAGTGATCAGGAGAAATGCTGAATGTCGAACAAAAAAGCAATGACGAATCAAATGAAAAAAGAATACCCTAAACCCTATGGCTATACGTCAGATATTGCTGTATTTACGATTGTGACGGAAGAAAAAGAACCATACAAACCACCTAAAATGAATTTAAAATTAATGCTTATCCAGCGAGCAATGCTAAACGCGGAGGGAGAAAAGAACAGCGAAGCAGGAAAGTGGGCGCTTCCCGGCGGATTTGTCCATCCTGATGAATCAGCTTTTGAAGCGGCTAAAAGAGAGCTCGAAGAAGAAACGGGCGTGAACGATATCCATTTAAAACACTATGGTGTCTATGATGAGCCCGGAAGAGACGATAGGGGATGGGTCATCACAAACGCACATTATGCAATTGTCCCAGAAGATAGTCTAATAAAACGAAAAGCGAATGATGATGCTGCTCGAGTTGAATTATTTAAAATAGATGAAATCTTTTCATTGCCTTTAGCTTTTGATCATGAAATCATCATTCGAGATGCAATCAAGGAAATTAAGAAAGATTTATTGCAAACGACTATTGCTCAGAAGTTTCTGCCTTCTCAGTTTACATACTCTGAACTGCAGGCTGTGCTGCTTACCGTAACGGATGATGCGGCAATTAAAAGTGATCAGGCGTTTGCACGAAAAATAAGAATGCTGCCATTCATTGAAGAAGTAGACGGAAAAACAACGACGAGAACGTCTAAAAAGCCAACAAAGCTCTACCGGTTTGTTGAGATGAATGTGATGAAGCCAATCTATACAGCACGCTATTAAAAGAAAAAACTTTCAATTCAAATAATTAACAATATGTTAACTGTTAATTTTTATTTATGAGGGGGAAACATAATGAAAAAAGCACTGATTAACATTGATTATACCAATGATTTTGTAGCTGAAAACGGAGCTTTGACATGCGGAGAACCAGGGCAACACATTGAAACATCTATAAGCGATATCACGCGTCAATTTATTGAGCAAGACGAGTATGTCGTGTTTGCCATTGATTTTCATAAAGAAAATGATTCCTTGCATCCAGAATCAGCGCTGTTTCCGCCTCATAATATTGAAGGTTCTGCAGGAAGGAAGCTATACGGAAAGTTAAATGATTTATATAATGTGTATCAATCAAAGGCAAATGTAGAATGGATAAATAAAACGAGATACAGCGCATTTGCTGGAACAGATCTGGAGATTAAACTGCGAGAAAGACAGATTACCGATGTCTACTTAGCAGGTGTATGTACGGATATCTGTGTACTTCATACAGCAGTAGATGCTTATAATAAAGGATTTGCTATTTATATTTATGAAAAAGCCATAGCGAGCTTTAATCAAAAAGGCCATGAGTGGGCGCTCGAACACTTTAAATCTTGCCTCGGAGCAGAAATTATTTAAGGACATAAAAGTGGAGGAAATCAATGAATATGTTTACAGATGACAGCGTAATGCTACACACCGATTTATATCAAATTAATATGGGAGAAACGTATTGGGAAGATAACATTCATCAAAAGAAGGCTGTTTTTGAAGTTTTTTTCCGCAAACTTCCTTTTGGGAATGGGTATGCTGTTTTTGCTGGATTAGAAAGAATTATTGAATATATTAAAGCATTTAAATTTAGCGAATCTGATTTAACGTACTTGCACGAAGAATTAGGTTTTAAAGAAGATTATTTAGCTTACTTAAAAGACCTTACATTTACTGGGACAATTCGATGTATGCGTGAAGGTGAGCTTGTGTTTCATAATGAACCAATTTTACGTGTAGAAGCACCATTAATTGAAGCTCAGCTTGTAGAAACAGCGATTTTAAATATTGTGAATTACCAAACGCTGATTGCAACAAAAGCAGCCCGAATCAAACATGTAGTAGGAGATCAAGTGGCAATGGAGTTTGGAACGCGACGCGCTCAAGAAATGGATGCTGCTATTTGGGGAACAAGAGCAGCCTATATTGGCGGATTTGGTGCTACTTCTAACGTGCGTGCAGGAAAGAAATTTGGAATTCCAGTTGCAGGAACGCATGCCCATGCAATGGTGCAAGCTTATAAAGATGAATATATTGCATTTCATAAATACGCTCGTCGCCATAAAAACTGTGTGTTTCTAGTTGATACGTACGACACCTTAAAATCAGGAGTTCCCAATGCGATTAAAGTAGCAAAAGAATTAGGAGACAAAATTAATTTTACGGCAATTCGTTTAGACAGCGGCGATTTAACTTATTTGTCTAAAAAAGCTCGTCAAATGTTGGATGAAGCAGGGTTTACAGAGACAAAAATTGTTGCTTCCAACGATTTAGATGAAGATACGATTATGCATTTAAAGTCGCAAGGTGCACAGATAGACATGTGGGGAATTGGTACGAAGCTCATTACTGCATATGATCAGCCGGCGCTTGGAGCAGTGTATAAACTCGTCTCTATTGAAGGAGAAAATGGCGAGATGATGGATACGATTAAAATTAGTGCGAATCCTGAAAAAGTCAGTACACCAGGGTTAAAGCGCGTATATCGTATTATTAATAATTTGAATGGGAAATCTGAAGGGGATTATATTACGATGGAAGACGAAGACCCTCAAAGCGAAGAGCGTTTAAAAATGTTCCACCCTGTTCATACGTTTATCAGTAAATTCGTCACAAATTTTGAGGCAAAAGAACTTCATCATGATATCTTTGTAAACGGAAAGCTTGTGTATGAAACAGAAGAACTTCAAGAAATTCAGCAGTACGTAAAAGATAATTTAGAGCTGCTTTGGGATGAATATAAGCGCACGCGCAATCCAGAAGAATATCCAGTAGATTTAAGCGAAAAGTGTTGGGAAAATAAAACGCGTCAAATTGCGTACGTAAAACAAAAAGTAGCGGAAGCCCTAAATAAAAAATAGTAGGGAGCTGGAGACATGTCAGATACGCTTGCTTATTTTCAACAGCTAAACCCTGATAAGAAAATAGATACGCTTTTAGAAAAAGGAGCGAAAATTGGGATTTATGGTTCATCTTTTGATCCGGTTACCAACGTTCATCTTTGGACGGCATCAACGGTTGCGCATCGAAAGAAGTTAGATGCTATTATCTTCTTGCCTTCATCGCACAAACGGACAGACAAAAAGCTCCAAACGTCCGATGAACACCGTGTAAATATGGTTAGCTTAGCGATTAAAGACAACCCGAAATTTTTGCTCGATACGTATGAGCTAGACGTATTGCCCGGCTATCATTACACATACTACACTATGGAGCACTTTAAAAAATTGCTCCCACACGCTGACTTATTTTTTATTATGGGAGCCGACTTACTGCAAGATATTGGTGAGGGCAAGTGGAAGAAAGCAGATGAACTTATTAGTCAAAACCAGTTTATCATCATGGCAAGAGAGGGAATAGACATGTTGAAAGCTATTAGTCATTCTCCTTTGCTTCGAAATTATGACGACGGCCGGTTTCAGCTTCTTGATAAGGGGCTAGCAATGGAAATCAGCTCTACTTATATTCGTCAAGAATTTGCCAGGGGCGGAGAACCACGATATTTAATGCCTGATCTCTGTTATTTTTATAGTAAAAAACATGGATTGTATCAGTAAGAAATCTACATATAATGGAAGGAGAGCATGTATCATGTCAGACATGCAAGAAAAAATAAGAAAAGAGCTACATGTGAAATCTGAAATTGATCCAGCACAAGAAATTCGTGCCCGTGTTGATTTTTTGAAAAACTACCTAAAGTCAGCAAATGCAAAAGGCTTTGTATTAGGTATAAGCGGAGGGCAGGACTCTAGTTTAGCTGGACGATTAGCGCAGATTGCTGTAGACGAATTGCGAAAAGAAGAATATGAAGCAAAATTTGTAGCCGTTCGCTTGCCTCATGGCACGCAGCATGATGAAGCGGATGCGAAGGCGTCACTAGAATTTATTAAACCTAATGAAACATATACATTTAATATTAAAAACACGGTGGAAGCATTTGAAAGTTCGTTTACAGGTTCTACAGATATAGCGCTGTCTGATTTTCATAAAGGAAATGTCAAAGCACGTACGCGTATGATTGTACAGTATGCAATCGGAGGAGAAAACGGCCTTTTAGTTATCGGAACCGATCATGCAGCAGAAGCAGTAACAGGCTTTTTTACAAAATACGGAGATGGCGGAGCAGACGTGCTGCCTCTAACGGGATTAACAAAACGTCAAGGAAAAGCATTGCTAAAAGAATTAGGTGCAGATAAACGATTGTACGAAAAAGTACCAACAGCTGACTTATTAGATAATAGTCCTGGTCAATCTGATGAAACGGAACTAGGAATTTCTTATGATGAACTAGACGATTATTTGGAAGGAAAAGAAGTATCACAAGAAGCCGCTGAAAAAATTGAACAGCGCTATCGTATTACTGAACATAAGCGTCAGTTACCGGCTAGCATGTTTGATGAATGGTGGAAATGAGAGAAATGCCCATATTAGAGATCTAATATGGGCATTATTTTGACTGATTTCTTTCATAAAACAAAAAAGTGGCGGAAAAAGTGTAATTTAACAAATTGTTTTCTCATACACACTTTGTTATTCTTACGCACTTTGGTATAATGAAGTGCTTTTAATATTATTGAGGAGGAACATTTTTTATGGCAGTTGAAGTAGGTAGCAAGGTACAAGGGAAAGTAACAGGTATTACTAATTTTGGAGCATTTGTAGAATTACCTGGAGGTCAAACTGGGCTTGTACATATTAGTGAGGTAGCTGACAGCTATGTAAAAGACATTAATGACCATCTTAAAGTTGGTCAAGAAATTGAAGTGAAAGTCGTTAATGAGAAAGACGGAAAAATTGGATTATCGATTAAAAAAGCGATAGATAAACCGGAAAGACCCTCATCTTCTTATTCACAACGCCCGCCACGTCAGGCAAGAAATAATGATAATCGTTCTAAAAGCAACTTCCAACCAAAGGAAAACTTCGAACAAAAAATGGCGCGTTTCTTAAAAGATAGTGAAGATAATTTATCTACACTAAAACGCAGCACTGAATCAAAACGAGGTGGCAGAGGCGGAAGACGCGGATAAATCCCTTTCACTCTAACTACTTTATTATATAGTCGAAGCAAGCCAGTAAAAATTGGCTTGCTTCTTTTTTGTGATAGCTTAAGTACATACGCTAGAAGAGTAAAGAGAAGGTGAAGCACTTACTTAGTTGTAAAGTAGATGCCAATCGTGACAAGCGATGAAAGAAGATCAAGGATGAGTAGGATGAAATTTAAATCTATCATAATCATACCTCCCTTTTTGCGAGCGTTGACGTTAGTATCTGCACGAACTACTTTTATTATTCGTAATTTTTAAAAATTTCATTTAATTAAATGCGATATTTTACATTAAATTAAACTATGTTCTAAATAATAAATTATAAAATAAAAAACGCTTATAAGAACAATTTTCTTAAAATAATAAAAAAACCTTATAAGTAAACGAAGAGAAAGTAGGAATGAGTCCCTCATCGAAATAGCTAAATTAACAGAAAATCGTCAGCATTCTTGTATATTCATCTAATTCCTTCATAATTTTAGGAATAAAAAAGTGCTGAAAAAGCAAAGAACAGACAAAATTCTTCCTTTTTTGAGCAGTAGTGCTCAGTTTGGAGAAATATATAAAATGATTCCATAGACTCAAGGATTTTATAGTAATATATAGAACTTCCATACTATTCTAGTTTTTAGCTCATTAGCTAAGTAAAAGATGCGTATGTTTTGGGGATGAAGACATACATAGTCGTACGAATTATAGAGAGAAATGGAGAGGGAAAAACGATGAAAAAAGTATCAATTCGGGCTGTATTGAGTACAGTAGCATTTTCGGTTGCTTTATCTTCTTTTGCAATGGGAGCATCGGCTAAGGGGAATTCAAAGCCGGCGCTGGAACCGTCACTAGTTAAAATTCAAGGAGACTATAACTTAAAATCGGCTAAAAAAGTAAAAGTTATTGTGGAGTTAAATGAAGAGTCTGTAGCGGAAGCCAAGAAAAAAGGAGTAGCGCAAAGTAAAGGAAAGATTAAAAAAGCGCGTGACGAAGTGAAAAAAGAACTTTCAAAAGCTTCTAAAACTTCAAAAGTAAAGCGAGAATACGACCAAGTGTTTTCCGGGTTTTCAGCGGAACTTCCGGCTAATGACCTTGAAAAAGTAGCAAGTTTACCCGGAGTAAAAGCTATTTATCCAAGCGTTGAATATCATACAACAGAAGTAAAATCGAAAGAAGTGAGCGCCGAAGAATACGGTTCTGAAATGGATAAAAGCATTTACTACGTGGGAGCAGATCAAGCGTGGAAATCAGGATATACAGGTAAAAATATGACCGTAGCCGTTATCGATACAGGCGTTGATTACGACCACCCGGATTTAAAGTCCGCGTTTGAGAAATATAAAGGATGGGATTTTGTTGATGATGACAAAGACCCTCAAGAAACGCCGGCTGGAGATCCAAAAGGCGAAGCCACAACGCACGGTACGCACGTAGCGGGAACAATTGCAGCGGACGGAAAAATTAAAGGGATAGCTCCTGATGCTCATTTACTTGCGTATCGTGTATTAGGTCCAGGAGGAACGGGTTCAACCGAAGACGTGATTGCCGGTATTGAACGTGCGGTAGAAGACGGGGCGGATGTAATGAACCTGTCGCTTGGAGATACGATTAATAATCCGGACTTGGCAACGAGTATTGCATTAGATTGGGCAATGGAAGAAGGAGTAGTAGCCGTTACATCAAATGGAAACAGTGGACCAGCTAACTGGACAGTAGGCTCTCCGGGAACGTCTCGTGAAGCTATTTCAGTTGGTGCGACTCAGCTTCCTTACAATTTGTATAAAACGACATTAACCGTAGATAACGCAAGCTATGCTTCAGCTGAAGTAATGGGCTTTCCAAACGACAAGGCGTTACTGGATGCAAGCGGTAAAAATTATGAATTTGTACCTGTCGGACTTGGAAAACCAGAAGATTTTGAAGGAAAGGATGTAAAAGGAAAAGTAGCGGTTATTTCCCGCGGTGACATTGCGTTTGTAGATAAAGTTGACAATGCGAAAAAAGCTGGCGCTGTTGCAACAGTCATTTACAATAACGTAGAAGGAACAATTCCTGATATTCCAGGTACATCTCTGCCGAGTATTCGCCTATCGAAAGCCGATGGACAAGCTTTGATAGCTTCTTTAGCAAAAGGATCCGTCACGGGCTCTTTTAACGCAACATTTGATCAGACAGTCGATGAAACAATGGCTGACTTTTCATCTCGCGGACCGGTTGTGGATACGTGGATGATTAAGCCGGACATTTCGGCACCGGGAGTCGATATTATCAGTACAGTGCCAACCAATGATCCAAGCAATCCTCATGGATATGGATCAAAACAAGGCACAAGCATGGCCGCACCGCACGTAGCAGGAGCAGCAGCGTTAATTTTACAGGCGCATCCCAATTATAAAGTAGAAGACGTAAAAGCATCTTTAATGAACACAACGGAACTGCTTCGTGACCGCAACGGGCTCATTTACCCTCATAATACGCAGGGTGCAGGAAGCATGCGCGTAGTAGATGCAATTAAAGCAAAAACGCTTATTACCCCAGGAAGTCACTCGTACGGCGTCTTTTATAAAGATAAAGGGAAACAAGTAGAAAAACAAAGCTTTAAGATTAAAAATCTATCAAATCACAGTCAAAAATACTCGGTCAAAGTGAAATTTAAGAAAAGCCATCAAGCAATTGACGTTAAATCAACAAACGATTTAGTTGTTAATGCAGGAAAAACGCAAAAAGTAAATCTCAATGTAAAAGTAGATGCGGGGAAATTATCTCCTGGCTATTACGAAGGGACCATTACGGTAAGTAACAATAAAGAAACGTACGATGTTCCAACGATCTTATTTGTAAAAGAGCCGGATTATCCTCGCGTTACTTCTGCGTATGTAGATGTACTAGGAAATGGCTCGTTTGAATACGGCAGTTATTTACCAGGAGGAGCAGAGAAGCTTAGCTATTACATTTACGATGCAACGCTAGAAAAAGGGGAATTGTTAAGTTCGTATACGAATGTAGGAAAAGGATTCTCTAGCGCAACGTGGGACGGAAAAATTAATGGTGAAGCTCTTCCAGCGGGAACGTATTATTTATACGCAGAAGCAGTAAAAGCAGGTCAGACGACCGGTTCTTTAGGAGAATTTGAAATTCAATAAATAAAAAAAGAGTGCCAGTCTAACTGACACTCTTTTTTTATTGAGCCGTATATCCTCCATCGATCACAGCAGCTTGGCCGGTGACGCCTTTTGCTAAATCACTTGCTAAAAACATTGCGTAGTCTGCAATTTCATCAACTGCCAGCAAGCGTTTTTGAGGAACAAGAGGATAAATAACTTCTTCTAGCACTTTTTCAAGCGCTACATTTCGCGTACGTGCTAAATCTTTTAATTGATTTTGAACAAGCGGTGTATCAACATAACCAGGGCAAATCGCATTTACCGTAATGCCGTGCTCCGCACCTTCAAGAGCAGCCACTTTCGTTAAGCCAATCACGCCGTGCTTAGCACTGTTGTATGCCGCTTTTCCTGAGAAACCAATCAATCCGTTAATGGAAGACATGTTCAAAATGCGGCCGAATTTTTGCTTTTTCATAATAGGAAACGCATGCTTAGTCGCAACAAAAGGTGCAACAAGCATAATTTTCGTTAAAAGTTCAAATTTTTCAGTAGGAAATTCTTCGAGCGGGGAAACAAATTGCATGCCAGCATTGTTAATTAATACATCAAGGCGGCCATATGTTTCAACCGTTTGAGCAATCATTTGTTCAATGTCACTTTCATTTGTCACATCTGCTTTAATGCCTAATGCTCCGTAGCCTTTTGTCTTCAATTTGTCTGCTGCTTTCTTAACTCCGTCTTCATTCAAGTCAGTTAAGACAACAGTCGCTCCGTCTTCAGCAAAGCGCTCACCAATTTGATAACCAATACCTTGAGCTGCACCTGTAATTAACACAATTTTGTTTTCAACCATCGTTTTTTCCCCCTTATATGTAGATGATATAAAATCGCTTACTTTTCCATTTTATCAAAAATTATCTTAATTTAGCGAGTATTTTAACTGTACTTTACGCGAAAAGAATGGGTGTGGGAAGGGGTGTTTACTACCTTTACTTCCACATTGCTGACAGAAGCGAACGGCGAGGGACCTTTTTTAATTTCTTCAATAAATTTTTGGATATTACTTTCTTCACCTTCAGCATCAATTTCTACTTTTTGATCGTCTCGATTTCGTACCCATCCGTTAATGGAGCATTCCATTGCTTTTAGCTGCGTGTAGTGACGGAACCCAACCCCTTGAACGCGTCCGTCTACAATCATATGCACATGTTTTTTCACTGTTCTCACCTCACAGGCAATTTTCCCTTTTTTATAAAAAAGAAAACAACTATAATCTTACTTTTCACTGTATAATAGAAAAAGACATTGTAAGACTTTAACAGTTTTAATGTAGATTAAATAAGAAAGAAGGGTTATGAATGCAAGCAGCAGCACGAACGCAGCAAGCGCAGCCGGCGACAATTTACCGTATTTTATTTGCTATTAGTTTAGGACATTTCCTAAATGATTGTATGCAGTCCGTTATACCGGCACTTTTTCCAGTCCTTGAAAAATCGATGAATTTAAACTACACGCAAATCGGCTGGATTGCCTTTGCTTTAAACATGACGTCATCGATTATGCAGCCGGTATTCGGCGTATTTGCCGATAAGCGTCCCTCGCCGTTTTTATTGCCAATTGCAATGTGTTTAAGCATGATTGGTATGGTTGGACTCGCTTTAGCGCCAAATTTTTATTTTGTGATTATATCTGTTTTATTTGTAGGATTCGGATCCGCTATTTTTCACCCGGAAGGTTCTCGCGTAGCGTATATGGCAGCAGGAGGAAAGCGGGGGCTGGCACAGTCTATTTATCAAGTTGGCGGGAATACTGGACAGTCGATGGCTCCGCTGTTTACGGCATTTATCTTTATCGGACTTGGTCAGTTTGGAACAATTTGGTTTACGTTAATTGCAGGTATCGGCGTAGTGGTTCTATACAGCGTCTCTAAATGGTATAAATCAGAGTTAGCTACTCGTCAACGCTTGAATAAAAAGCAGTCAGATGCTTCATTTACGATGAACAAGCAAATTATTTTTGCGATTGGACTTTTAATTTTTCTTGTTTTTGCACGTTCATGGTACGGAGCCGGCATCCTTAATTTCTTTCAGTTTTATATTATTGAAAAATTTAATTTGCCTATCAAAAGCGCTCAGCTTTACGTTTTTTTATTTATGATTGCAGGGGTGTTTGGAACATTCTTTGGAGGTCCGCTTGCCGATCGTTTCGGAAAACGAAATATTTTATTGTTTTCTATGTTAGGGTCAGTACCGTTTACTTTATTACTGCCTCACGTTTCTCTTGGAGTTGCGGCACCTCTTCTAGTGTTAATCGGCTTTATTCTCCAGTCAAGTTTCAGCGTCACGGTCGTCTATGCTCAAGAGCTGATGCCGGGAAAAATTGGCTTGGTTTCCGGCTTAATTGTAGGTCTTGCTTTTGGGATGGGAGCTTTAGGAGCTGTTGTATTCGGTAAATTAGCCGATGTCTTCAGCCTTCAGTTTATTATGCTGTTTTGCAGCTATTTACCAATCCTAGGGCTGTTAACATGGCTGTTGCCGAGCGATAAGCGTGTGAAAGAAATACACGAAGCAAAATAAGAAAAAGAAAAAGCAAACGCGCCTTAGCGTTTGCTTTTTTTATGAGCGTGAAGCAAATTTCAAGACGAATTCATATTTTTCTCCTACAATAGATACAATAGAAATTGAAAATCGAAAGGAAGAATCAGCTATGATTAAGCTAAGCGTATTGGATCAGTCTCCAGTTTCAAGCGGATCAACACCAAAAGAAGCGTTAAAACGTACGGTGGAACTGGCAAAATTAACGGAAAAGTTGGGCTACCACCGCTTTTGGGTAGCGGAACATCATAATACGAACGGTCTTGCAGGCTCATCTCCAACTCTTTTAATGACGCACTTAGCTTCTCAAACGAGCCGAATCCGAATTGGATCTGGAGGAGTCCTTCTTCCTCAATACAGTCCGTATAAAGTAGCAGAAGATGCTCAGCTGCTTGAAAATCTGTTTCCGAATCGAATTGATTTAGGTCTTGGACGCTCACCGGGAGGAGATGCGCTGACGCGGCTAGCGCTTACAGATGGAGTACGTAAAAGCCTCAATGAATTTCCGCGGCAAATTCAAGCGTTAAAAGGGCATCTTGAGCATAATTTGCCGTCTGACCATCCGTATTACGGGGTGACAGCTTATCCGTTAAGTGAAACAAAACCGGAACTGTGGCATCTTGGTATCAATAAAAGAGGAGCAAGATCAGCTGCTGAGCTGGGCATCTCTTTTACATTTGGACACTTTATTTATTCAGTTGGTGGACAAGAAGCCATTCGTCATTATAAACAAGAATTTATCCCTTCTTCGTATCAGTCAAAGCCTAACACCAATGTATGCGTATTTGTTGTATGTGCAGAAACAACAGAAGAAGCGGAGGAGCACGCCAAAACGCTGGATGATTGGCTGTTGAAAGTAGCAAAAGGTGGCGATACAACAATTTCATCGATAAAAGAAGTACACAATCGTTCTTATTCAGAAGAAGAGCTCAAAAAAATAAGCACCAATCGTCCTCGTATGATTGTAGGAAACCCTGCTGAAGTAAAAAAAGGACTAACTCAGCTGCAGCAAAAATACGATAACGACGAATTTTTAATTATTACAAATATCCACGATTATGAAGCGAAAAAGAAATCTTACGAACTGCTTGCAGAGCTATTTCCTCAACCCTCATTTTTTTAAGAAAAGATGGGGTTTTTTTACGGGATTAAATGTTAGAATATTTAAAAAGGAGGAGTGACATGCAAGTAGAGCAAAAAAGTGTAAGCAGCCAAACTCATAGGATTCCCTATACACATATTAAAACAGGAGGGCCTCGCATTTGCTTTATGTTTTCAGGGCTAGGCTATATGTACGAAAAGCCCCTGTTGTATTATGTAACGATGCTGATGATAAAACACGGAATTGACGTGGTTCAGATTCACTATACATATTCCAAAGAGCTGATGACAAAGTCTACAGATGAGATTGCAGACGTTATGATGAAAGACATTGGTTTAGTGCTGCAAGACGTTTTGCCTCAAAATAGCTATAAAGATATCATATTTGCAGGGAAATCGCTTGGGACCATTCCTCTAATTCAGCGAGTTATGAAAGATGAAGTTTACAAAGACGCAGTGATGCTTTTACTGACGCCGCTTTTAACAAGAACAGAACTGTTTGAAAGTTTACTAAAAAGCTCTCACAAAGGTCTTCTTGTAATAGGAAGTGGTGATCACTATTATACTGAAGAAGTTTATCGATTAAAAACAAATCCAATGAATATTGCGGTCATCGAAAATGCCGATCATTCATTGGATGTTTTATATGCTCCAGCAGAATCGTTAAGGGTGCTGGGAACCGTTTTGGACGGCATAGAACAGCTTCTTTGAGACAGGAAATAAGGAAAGGAGAACAAAATGGATACGCTACGTGAAATTATTTGCGAAAAAAGAGCCTACAGCTATTCACCTCATACTCATGATCATAACTACAGTCAGCTTTTGTTTCCGCTAGCAGGCGCTCTTGATATTCAAGCAAGCGAGCAGCACTTAACGCTGCAAGAAGGATGCTTTTACATTCCGCCTCGTCAACTGCATACGTATCAAGCTAAAAATACAAATGAATGTTTGGTTGTTGATATTCCTTTGAAATTTACAGAAAGTGCGCATCTTTCTCAAGAAGCAGCTTTTATTCAATGGGATTCAACGTGGAAAGCACTTCGCTACCTGTTACTTGATGGGCTTCAAAAAAGCACTGACAGGGGGGCGCTTGAAGATTTAGTCCGTTACGTTCAGCATTATTTGCCAAAGAAACAAACGTTTAAATCCATTGATTACCTTCATGCTAACTTCAATCAAGAGTTAAATATAGAAAGTCTTGCTAAGCTGGAAAATTATCATCCTGCCTATTTTTCCACTTGGTTTAAACAAAAAACGGGTTATTCGCCTCAAAGCTATGTAGCGCATATACGTTTAAATAAAGCAAAAGAACTGCTAAAAGAGAGCAGCTACTCGGTAACGTATATTGCACATGAAGTCGGCTATCACAGCTTGTCTTCGTTCACGAAATGGTTTGCAAAACAAGAAGGAGTCTCACCTACTCACTATCGAAGTATCTTAAAAACAGACAAATAAGATCATAAAAGCGGAAAAACTTTTTTCTTTCTTTTAGCTATGATAAAAGAAAGGAGATGAAACGATGAATACTTCATTATCAAAAATACTTATTTTATGTGCCGCAGTTTTGTGGGGAACAACAGGAACCGCCCAAGCTTTAGCATCTGCTGAAGCGCATTCCGTGGCTATTGGAGCCGTACGTTTAGCGGTAGGGGGACTATCGCTTCTTACAGCTTGTCTTATACAAAGAAAGAATGTGGACGTAAGACGTCTTCCTATTTTGCCTCTTGCGGTTGCTGCAGCAAGTATGGCCGCTTATCAGCCGTTATTTTTTTCCGCTGTCATTAAAACGGGTGTTGCAGTAGGCACAATGGTGGCAATTGGCAGTGCGCCTGTTTTATCAGGAGTATTAGATTACATAGTGTACCGCAAGAAACCTACAAAAAAATGGTTGCTTGCTACGGTCACTGGTATTATAGGGTGCAGCTGCTTGTTGTTAAAAAAAGATACTCAAATCGACGTGATAGGTTTGGGTATGGCGATAGGAGCAGGGGCGTCTTTTGCTTGCTATACGACTGTCAATAAAAAAATTGTTCAGCATGTTGATCCGCAAGTAGGAGCTTCGCTTGTGTTCACAGCCGCCGCCGTTTTACTGATACCATGCTGGTTTATGTACGATATGAGATGGCTAGTCTCTTTAAATGGAATGGGGATTGCTCTTCATTTAGGAATACTTACGACGGCGATTGCTTATGTATTATTTTCTACAGCGCTTAAGTCAGTGCAAGCGTCTACCGCCGTAACGTTATCGTTAGCAGAGCCCGTTACCGCTTTTTTACTTGGCGTCTTTTTCTTAGGAGAATCTCTAACTTTGGTAAACATATGCGGAGCAGCACTAGTATTTGCTAGCTTAGCGTTTTTAACGTATTCTCCGAAGTCATCGCTAAATCAAGAGGTGCATATATAAAAAATCCCCCCGTTCTTTAAAGAACGGGGGGATTTTTTATTAAGCGTACATGCTAGCTACTTGTTTTTGCAGGTTGCTGTCTTCTAAATACTCATCGTACGTCATTTGCTTGTCAATTACTCCGTTTGGCGTAATTTCAATCACACGATTCGCAATCGTTTCAACGAACTGATGGTCATGAGATGTGAAAATCATTGAACCTTTGTAGCTGATAAGTCCGTTGTTTAGTGCTGTGATTGATTCTAAGTCAAGGTGATTCGTAGGATCGTCTAGTAAAAGAACGTTCGAACCGCTTAACATCATTTTAGAAAGCATACAGCGAACTTTTTCTCCTCCGGAAAGAACGTTGGCTTTTTTCAACACTTCTTCACCAGAGAATAGCATTCTGCCTAAGAAACCGCGTAAGAAGCTTTCGCTTTGATCATTAGGTGAATACTGACGCAGCCAGTCTACTAAGTTTAAATCTCCGTTTTCAAAGTACTCGGAGTTGTCTTTTGGGAAAAAGGCTTGAGACGTTGTGACACCCCATTTGTACGTACCGCTGTCTGCTTCCATTTCACCCATTAAAATCTTCATTAATGTTGAATTTGCAAGTTCGTTTCGGCCTACAAGAGCAATCTTGTCATCTTTATTCATAATAAAGCTTACGTTATCAAGTACTTTTACGCCGTCAATTGTTTTTGTTAAACCTTCAACGCGAAGTACGTCATTTCCAATCTCACGTTCCGGCGTGAAGTTCACGTATGGGTAACGACGAGAAGAAGGACGGATGTCATCTAATGAAATTTTATCAAGCAATTTTTTACGAGACGTTGCTTGTTTTGATTTCGATGCATTTGCGCTAAAGCGAGCGATAAAGGCTTGAAGCTCTTTAATTTTTTCTTCTTTTTTCTTGTTTGCATCTGACGCCATTTTTTGTGCTAATTGACTTGATTCATACCAGAAATCATAGTTACCAACGTAGACTTGGATTTTACTGAAGTCAAGGTCAGCAATGTGCGTACATACTTTGTTTAAGAAGTGACGGTCATGTGATACAACAATGACTGTGTTTTCAAAGTTAATTAAGAACTCTTCTAACCATTGAATTGCTTGGATATCCAAGTTATTCGTAGGCTCATCTAGAAGTAGTACATCAGGTTTTCCGAATAAAGCTTGTGCAAGAAGCACTTTTACTTTTTCACTACCCGTTAGTTCAGCCATTTTTTTGGCGTGAAGATCTTCAGAAATACCTAATCCTTTTAAAAGAATAGCCGCTTCTGATTCTGCTTCCCAACCGTTTAATTCAGCAAATTCACCTTCAAGCTCAGCTGCTTTCATTCCGTCTTCATCTGTGAAGTCTGCTTTCATATAAATAGCATCTTTTTCTTGCATTACTTCATAAAGGCGAGCGTGCCCCATAATAACGGTTTTCATAACTTCTTGATCTTCATATTCGAAGTGGTTCTGTTTTAAGACAGCAAGGCGTTCGCCAGGGCCCATATGTACATCACCAGTCTGAGATTCAATTTCACCAGATAAAATTTTTAAAAACGTTGATTTTCCAGCACCGTTTGCGCCGATTAATCCATAGCAGTTACCAGGCGTGAATTTAATATTCACATCTTCAAATAACTTTCGGTCGCCAAATCGTAAACTTACATTACTAACTGTAATCATGTATGAGCAGTCCTCCAAATTCAATATCTATAAAATTATACCATTCTTTTGAGATAAGAGCGATATGAATACAATATTTCAAACATAAAGTGTAACCGACACTTTAAGCACTCGTCAACCATTTAAGGGATTTTTTGAGCGGTAACGCTTGATTATTCTAGCATTCACCAAAACTTTGAGCAGCAAACTAGTATATCTAAGCCTTCAGTAAGCAGCTCTTTTTCATTTTTAAGATGGATGTTGTATTCCTTTGTATAAGAAACAAAAAGAAGAATAATACTACCTGGTAAATAAAAGAATTTCTATGAAGTAAACACTGATATTTTACGGATGCTTATTTCTAAAATTGCTTTGATATGGACATAAATAGGGTGATGATTATGTGGAAATTAGTTGTTTCCTATCTTCCAGAAGGGCCAGTTTTTATACAAGCAGTGCTGGTTTTTTTCATCCCGTATATAATCTACAAATTATTAAGCGGGATTCGTAATTCAGAGGAAGAGTGATGAAAGTGAAAAAATGGAGATCAACAATAAAAAAAATAGGAAACCATGCGAATGAAAAGGAAAACAAAAAGGAATTTACATCTCAAAATTCATCTAATCATGTTACGGATCATTTAGCTTTAACTCTAAAAGCAGTTAAAAATGAAATTGGTCATAACTCCGACGTTCATTTTCGGGAGTTTATTATAGGTCGTACAGGCATTCAGGCAGCTATTATTTTTGTAGAGGGGCTATCAGATAAAGATCTTATTGAAAAACATATTTTGTCATCATTGATGGCTGATTTTTCAAAAGAATACCAACAGGATCAGCTTTACGTAAAGGAAAGCCTTTCAAAACAGTTTATTAAAAGCCAAGTATTATCAATCAGTGATGTAGAAGAGGTTCATTTCATTAAAGAAGTAACATCAAAAGTCTTAACAGGATCTACGGCTCTTTTAATTGACGGAATATCACCTGCTTTAATTCTTGGTACAAGCAAAGTGAAAACAAGGACGATTGAAGAGCCCGTATCAGAAGCATTAGTGAGAGGGCCGAGAGTAGGCTTCACTGAATCTTTAAGTGATAATACTTCTTTATTAAGAGGAAGCGGAGACATTGAAAATTTGTCGCTGGTGAAATTTCAAGTAGGAAAGCGTTCCAAAAAAGACTTAGTTGTTGCTTACATAAAGGAAATTGTTGATCCAGAACTAATTGAAGAAGTAGAAAAACGAATTAAAAAAATTGATCTTGATAATGTACCGGAGTCAGGATATGTGGAACAACTCATTGAAGATAATTACCTTAGCCTATTTCCTCAGGTGCAGAATACGGAGCGTCCTGATCGTGTAATTGCTGCTTTGATGGAAGGGAGAGTAGCCATCTTATTAGACGGGACGCCTTTTGCTTTGATTGTCCCCGTTACGTTTAGCATGATGCTACAGTCGCCGGAAGATTATTATGAAAGGTGGATTCCCGGTACATTTATTCGTTTTCTTCGTTATATTGCAGTAGTTCTTTCCCTTTTTACACCGGCTTTGTATATTGCTTTTATTTCGTTCCACCCAGGGATGATTCCGACTAAATTGGCTATTTCCATTATAGGAACAAAGTCTGGAGTGCCGTTTCCAGCCCTTATAGAAGCCTTATTCATGGAAATAGCTATCGAAATCTTGAGAGAAGCTGGACTCAGGTTACCAAAACCAATTGGTCCAGCAATGGGAATTGTCGGTGGATTAATTATTGGAGAAGCTGCTGTGCAGGCAGGGATTGTTAGCCCTATTTTAGTGATTATTGTGGCGTTAACTGCCATTTCATCGTTTGCTATTCCGCAATATAGCGTCGGGATTTCATTGCGTATTCTTCGCTTCATAGCTATGCTATGCGCTGCCATACTTGGATTATACGGCGTCGTTTTATTTTTCCTTTTTATGACCAGTCATTTGGTGAAACTAAAAAGTTTTGGCGTATCTTACATGAGTCCAGCGGTACCCTATCGTTTAAGTGAATGGAAAGACTTGATGGTCCGTATGCCTCTTATGATGATGAAAAGACGTCCAAAGATGATGCACACCAAAGATTCTCTACGAAAAGGATAGCAGCTTATGATAAAAGGAAGTGAATCAGAGGTAATGATAAATTCAAAAGATCGTATTACGACGCCACAAACAGCTATTATTGTCATCAATTTTATACTTGGAACTGGTATTCTGACGTTGCCTCGAACAGCTGCGGAACAAGTGAAAACACCAGATGTGTGGTTAACTGTTATTCTAGGAGGAATAGTCACCATGATAGCAGCGATAATCATGGTGAAGTTAAGCCGGAAATTCCCTGGAAAGACGTTTTATCAATACAGTAAAGAAATTACAGGGAAATGGTTGAGTAAGTTAATTAGCTTACTTATGATAGGTTATTTTTTACTGCTTGGTGGTTTTCACGCTCGTTCATTGGCAGAAGTAACCGGATATCTCTTGCTGGAAGGAACGCCGACGTGGGCTATTATTATGCCATTCATGTGGATAAGCCTCTATTTAATTAGAGGGGGCATTAATCCGATCGCTCGACTGTTTGAAATTATATTCCCTATTACCGTTATTCTTTTTTTACTGGTAGCTTTTATGAGTATGAAAATATTTGAAATAGATAATCTGCGCCCCGTACTTGGATCAGGAGTTCTTCCTGTACTAAAAGGGGTAAAAACAACTGCTCTTGCATTCACCGGTCCTGAAATCATGTTAATCATTTTAGCTTTTATGAAAGAACCGCACAAAGCAGGAAAAGCTGTGCTAGTTGGAATTACTATTCCTATATTTATTTATGTGATTACTGTTGTAATGGTGATTGGAGCGTTATCGATTGATGGAGTAGTAATAAGAACATGGCCAACGCTTGATTTAATAAGGAGTTTTGAGCTGACAGGCTTGATTTTTGAACGATTTGATTCCTTGCTGCTAGTTGTATGGATCATGCAGATGTTTGCTTCTTTTACTATTAACCATTACGCCGCTTCATTAGGACTGTCTCAGCTTTTCCAAAAAAACATTCATCCATTTATGTATGGTTTGCTTCCGGTCATATATCTTATTTCCATGATTCCTAAAAATATTAATGATGTATTTAAATTGGGAGATATGATTGGCAATATCGCCTTAGTTTTATTTGGCTTTTTGCCGCTGCTGCTTCTCATTATTTCAAAAGTAAAGGGAGTAAAATATGAAACAAACCTTTAACCATTTCCAGTACCTATTGGTTTTGTTTTCTGTTTTTTTGCTCTTTCCTCTGGCAGGCTGCTGGAGCAGTCATGAAATTGAAGAGCAAAGTTTTGGAGTGGGTGTGGCCTATGATAAAGGTAAGGAGTCCATAGCTGAAAAAGAATTTGATGAACAAGGAGAAGGGTATACTAAAAAGAACCTGATTACGTCAACTTATCAACTTATCACTCCTCAAGTCGCAAGTTCAACCACTAAACAAGGAGGACCGCAGCAGAAATCTTACGTAAATATTTCGGAAACAGGAGATTCTCCTTTTCAAATGCTTCGTGAATTATCTTTAAGAAGTGACACTCCTTTAACTAGTCCTCATATGAAAGTAATGGTTATCAGTGAGGCCCTTGCACGAGCGTATAGTTTAGAGCAATTAGTGGACCAAACTCTTCGGGACAATGATTTTAGACCTAGTTGCCTTGTGTTTATTAGTAAAGGAAGAGCTAGCGACACGTTAGAATCAAAAACAGCAGGAGAGATCCCAGCTTTTCACCTGTATGGAATGATAGACAATACGTATCGAACAACGCGGGTTTTACCGCCCATGCCGCTTATTAAATTAGCAAGCAAGATTCAAACTGGATCTAGTTTTCTGTTGCAAAATGTATTATCAGCAAATGGAGAAATCAAATTTGCGGGTGCTGGTATAATTAAAGGGGAAACAAGCAAAATGATTGGTTTTTTGAATGAAGAAGAACTAGATGGTTTGGCTTGGATTACAGGGAAAGGGAAAGGCGGGCTAGTAAAAAGCTTTGATAAAAAGACCGGTCAGCTGATTGTATATGAAATAGAGTCTATGAAAAGTCACATTCAACCCCATGTTAAAGGAGATAATATCTCTTTTGATGTACACATTGAATCAGTGGGAAGGCTATCTGAAAGTTGGATGACCTCAGGGAGCTCTTTTAATAATCAATTTTTACAGAATGCGCAAAAGACTTCAGAAAAAAAAGTAAAGTACCTGGTAAGAAACGTACTAGAAAAAATGCAAACAAAATATAAAGTTGATGTTGCAGGTTTCGGAAATCAATTGAGAATTAAGCAGCCTAGAACATGGATGAGGGTCAAAGGAAATTGGGATCAAACATTTAGTGAAGTGCCAATTAACTATGATGTGAAGTTAACGATTAAAGATTATGGAGCATCCGGGTCAAAAAAGTAAGCACCCGACTGTAACTTTGCTTATCGTTATGTCAAAAATGAAAAAAACCTAAAAAAATAATAATCTCGGAACTTCCCACGAAATACTCATCGTATGCTTCGTACAGAGCCTTCAACAAACAACAAATAAGAGCTGCCGGTTTTCGACAGCTCTTATTTGTTGTTATTCAAAAATATAAGCTAGTGCTTGAAGAGCCTGTTCTGGCGTTTCGACTACAACTTGGGCTTTGTTTGACAGTTCTTTAAGCGGGTGGTGCAGTTTTTCAGGGCGAACCAAAATTAGCGGTTTATCTAATGCGATGGCTGTCGCCGCATCCATTGCGCTGTTCCACTGTTTGTATTTTTCACCAAATAAAGCAATGACCACATCAGATTTTTTAAGGAGCACCTGTGTGCGTAAATTATTAATTTGAGAAGCAGCTTCATCTTTTAAGACAGCATTAGGCTGTTTTCCTAAAATTTCTTCTCCAATGTTGTCGGAGCGGTCATGGTCTGTCATGGGACCGACAAAGGTAAGGGGAAGGTTTAATTGTTCTGCTTGGTTTTTAATTTCGTCTCGCCAGTTATCGTGAATTTGCCCGGCAAGGTATACGGTTAAGTTCATTATGTAGAAGTCCTCCTCTAACTAAGGTTTGTTTTATTTTATCAAATGTAAGCGGATAATACGAATGATTTGAATGGGCTACTTTTCCAAAAATAAGGTTATAGTAGACAAATAGTTAAAAAAGAGAAACAATAGAAGGCGTATTGCTAATTAAAGAAAGGATGTACATGATGACAGAAACAGTGCTACAAGTAGATCATGTCAGTAAAGTAATTGGGAAGAAAACCATTTTGCATGATGTATCCTTATCGGTTGAGCGCGGTGAGATTTTCGGATTGCTTGGTCCGAACGGATCTGGAAAAACAACGCTCATTCGTACCGTCGTAGGACTCATTAAAGAAACAAAGGGAACAATTACCGTCAATGGGTTTCCTTTAAAAGAACAGTTTACATCAGCTATGAAATCAATTGGAGCGATTATTGAAAATCCTGAGTTTTATGATTATCTGACGGGCTATCAAAATTTAAAACACTTTGCGAATATGCATGAAGGGATCACAGCAGAACGCTTGGATGAAGTGATTGCGCTAGTAAAGCTTGAAAACAGCATTCATGCAAAAGTGAAGACGTATTCCCTTGGGATGAGACAGCGTTTAGGAGTAGCTCAAGCTATTTTACATAAGCCTGCATTGCTTTTACTAGACGAACCAACAAATGGTCTAGACCCAGCGGGAATGAGAGAATTTCGTACATATTTACAAACTCTCTGCAGGGAAGAAGGTATTTCAATTTTAATCGCGAGCCACTTATTAAAAGAAGTGGAAGCATTATGTGACCGCGTTGGTATTATTCAAAACGGCGAGTTAAAAGCTGTTCAAGATCTATCTCCAAATCGTCAAGATCAAGGGATGTATGTAGAATTTGAAGTATCTGACGTGCAACAAGCAGCGGATCTTTTATCTCAAGAATTCCAAGTAACAATAAAATCCGATAGTATTGATGTAGTGATTATGAAAGAACAAATTCCAGCTGTGAATAGAAAATTAGTGGACAGCGATATTTTAGTCTACCGAATCACTCCTGTTTATGAGACGCTTGAAGATTCGTTTATGTCCGTTACGGAGGGAGAGCACCATGCTTAAGTTAATTCAAAATGAACATATGAAATGGTTTTACAAAAGAAGTACAAAAGTCACGTTTATTACAATCGGCATCTTAACTCTTTGTATGGCTCTTTTAATGAAGAAAGTAGCAAACAGCGCAGGAACGGAAGACAACATATTGAATTTCCTGTCATTTAGTGCAGGCATGCTGATCCTCGTTCAATTTTTCGCGCTTGCTGTTGGAGGATCAATGGTTGCAAAAGAGTTTGAAGCGGGTACCATTAAGCTTCTTTTAATTCGCCCTGCTAGACGTTCAACGATTTTAACGTCCAAGTACATAACGCTCGTTTTAATTAGCTTGTATTACTTGCTGAGCTATTTGCTTTTTTCGTTTGTATGGGGAGCATTGTTCTTTGGATTTGCTAGTCTAGAAGGAGATGCGCAGCTGCTTAAAAACATTACGCTTACGTATGACAGCGCGTATATGGAAACGTTTATGATGATGACGTTTGCTTTTATGCTGTCGTCTTTATTTAGAAACAGCGCGCTTGCTTCAAGTCTAGCTATTGTCATAAGTATCGGCGCAAAAGCTGTAACAGGACTAGTATCAGAGCTAGGTTTATGGTGGGGGAAATTTTTACTGTTCGCCAACACAAACTTTGTGCAGTATATGGACGGAATGAAGACGATGTTTGACGGAATGACAATTCCATTTTCAATCTTCATCTTAGTTGCACACTTTGTCTTCTTTATGGGCGTAGCGTGGGTGGCGTTTTTAAAACGTGACGTAGCTAATTGATGTGAGAATTTTCACACTATATATTTTTCTAAAATAGCATTTGACAATTAAATAAAAAGAGATTACAGTAGTGAAAGACTATTTTTAAAACAACTACAAACTTCTTATCAAGAGAGACGGAGGGACTGGCCCTATGATGTCTCGGCAACTGGCTGTACGCAGTGCGGTGCCAAATCCAGCAGACGATGTTTCGTTTGGAAGATGAGAAGGGTAATCTTATGATACAAATAAGAGACCTCTTCTTATCAATAAGAAGAGGTCTTTTTTTATTACGTAAACAAGAGGTGTTGAGAATGGAACAACAAAAAGGAAACGGCTGGGCGCTGTTACCGCTGGGCGTCTTTTTAGTCCTGTTTGTCGGATCAGGAATTATAACGGGAGATTTTTATAAGCTGCCTGTATTAGTAGCTATTATCATTGCAGCCATTGTGGCGCTGGCTATGAACCGCAAAGATTCACTTAATGTAAAAGTGGAACGCTTTGCTAAAGGAGCAGGGCATCCTGATATCATTATTATGGTACTTATTTTTATTTTGGCAGGTGCTTTTTCTCAAGTCGCTAAAGGCATGGGAGCTGTTGATTCAACGGTAAACTTAGCTCTGTCTGTGCTTCCGCAAAGCTTAGTGGTAGTCGGAATCTTTGTTATTGGCGCATTCATTTCAATTTCGATGGGAACGTCAATGGGAACGATCGCTGCGTTAGGGCCTATCGCTGTAGGAATCAGTGAGCAGGCGCATGTATCGATTACATTGGCAATTGCTGCTGTTGTTGGTGGTGCAATGTTTGGAGATAATTTATCCGTAATCTCTGATACGACCATTGCGGCAGTTCGTACGCAAAAAACAAATATGTCAGATAAATTAAAAGTAAACTTTTTTATTGTCCTTCCTGCAGCGATTGTTACAGTGATTTTATTACTTGTAATGACGCTAGGCAATACGTCATCAGTAGAAATTAAAGATTTTAGCTGGTTTAAAATCTTGCCTTATGTCGGCGTACTCGTCGCTGCCATATTTGGTGCAAACGTATTAAGTATTTTAACCGGAGGAATTGTATTAGCCGGCGTGATTGGATTAGCTGACGGAAGCTACACGCTTTCTTCTCTTGCTAAAACTGTGACAGAAGGTATTGGCGGAATGTCGGAATTAATTATTTTATCTCTTTTAATTGGCGGAATGGTTGAACTCATTCGCTATAACGGCGGTATTCAGTTCTTATTGAACCTATTAACACGACGCATTCAAACAAAAAAAGGCGGAGAATTCAGTATCGCTGGATTAGTAAGTTTAACAAATTTAGCCACGGCTAATAACACGATTTCAATTATTACAGCAGGTCCGTTAGCGAAAGAAATCTCTGATAAGTATTCAATTGATAATCGTAAATCAGCCAGTCTGCTCGACTTGTTTTCATGCAGCGTTCAAGGGCTTATCCCTTACGGTGCACAAATGCTTCTCGCAGCAGGATTTGCTAAAGTTTCACCGGTTGAGATTATTCCATTTACATTCTATCCAATGTTAACAGCGGTTTGCGGTATCATTGCGATTGTAATTGGCTTTCCTCGTTTAAATAAAAAATCAAAATCATCTAAAGAAGCTGCGTAATATCAAACCCTTAAAAAGAACATTCTTTTTAAGGGTTTTTTACT
Organism: Priestia sp. TGN 0903; assembly: GCF_050846855.1. Classification (NCBI taxonomy): domain Bacteria; kingdom Bacillati; phylum Bacillota; class Bacilli; order Caryophanales; family Bacillaceae; genus Priestia; species Priestia sp. TGN 0903. The sequence continues at coordinate 495,368 of NZ_JBOZGL010000001.1, read as the reverse complement.
GTTTGAAAAAATCAGTCGGCTTTTTTTCATCTAGCTCCTTCCAAAGTGTCTCATTTTGTTTAAGTGCATAAGCCGCTCCTCCGATTTCAATTCCGCATAATAAAATGAATAATAAAATACCCATGATATGACCTCCTTATAAAAGTGAATAAAAACATGATTGTAACGGGTTTAGCTTATTGCTTTTTCACTTTATAATGAGAATAAAGTATGAAACGCGTTTCAGCGCAAGAGAAAAAGGTGAAAACATGACAAATATCCGAGATATCGCAAAAAAAGCTGGTGTATCTGTTTCGACCGTGTCACGGGTTTTAAATCATCATCCGTATGTAAAAGAAGAAAAGCGCCGTCTGGTAGAAGAAGTAATTCAAGAACTTAATTATGAACAAAACATTAATGCCGTTCACTTATCAAAAGGGAAAACAAATATGATTGCCGTCGTCTTGCCTTTTATTAATCATCCTTATTTCAGTCTGCTTTTAGAAGGAGTGGCCTCTCAAGCGTTAGAAAAGCAGTATCAGCTTGTTATTTGTCAGACGAACTATGATGTAAAAAAAGAAGAAGAAGCGCTTCATATGCTAAAAACAAAGCAGGTTGATGGAGTGATTATTTGTTCTAGAGCAGGCAGCTGGAGCACGATTGAATATTATCAGCAGTACGGGCCGATAGCCGTGTGCGAAAACGTACAAAATCGTTCTATTCGCTCCGTATACGTTGATCATTATGCAGCTTTTAAGAAAGCGCTCATGTATTTAAAAGAAAAAGGATATACGGATATTGGCTACTGTATTGGAAGAATGACGGGTACAAATAGTCAACAGAGGCAGCAAGCATACAAAGAATATGTAGAAAGAATAAATGAGCCTTATCATCCGGAATGGGTGTTTCAAGGCTGTTTGAACGTGACAGATGGTGAAAAAGTGGTGAAAAAATTGGTGCAGATGAAAAATCGGCCTCAGGCGCTTTTAGTAACAAACGATCAAGTCGCTATTGGTATAAAAGCTCAGTGCGAACAAGCGGGGATATCAGTTCCAGGCGATTTAGCTATTATTGGTTTTGATAATCATCCGCTTTCTTCTTATTTACAAATCACAACGATCGAACTTCCTCTCAAAGAAATGGGCGAAACGCTTTTTAAACTAGTCAGGAGCAAGGATCCTCAAAAAATTGAGCTTCCTTTTCGGTTTATTGAGCGTAAAAGCGTATAAATTCTTGATGATCTCACCACGTGTTTTTATCGGATAAAATGAGTAAAAGCGGACATCATACGAGTAAAGAAAGAAGAAAAGGATGATGATCGTGGAGAAAAAAGAATATCAAGTAGGAGATCAAGTATTTGTTATTTACCGAAATCCTCATACGGCAAACGTTGCCAATATTAATCAAGCTGAAATTGTTGAACATCCTGAAAATAAAGGTGAAAAAGCGCTGTTTCTGCATGAGTCTTATCATTTGTTAGCTGAAGATGATGCTGTGTATTCAACGTATGAAGAAGCAGAGAACATGTATAACAAGATATTTGATTATGAACAATATGATTGACGAAAGGCTCTCTTAAATAGAGAGTCTTTTTTGATCTAAAAAATAATTACCACGGATAGAGTCTTTTTATTTTTCAAACGCTATTAGTATTAGAAAAAAGGAAGTGTACATGATGATAAAACCTTTTGTACCTCAATTAGTATACATTGAGCCAGGGGCAATGGAGTACCCGCTTGGTGTTCAATTAAAAGAAAAATTTGAGAAGATGGGAATTGAGATTCGTCAAACAACTTCTCATAATCAAGTGCGTAATATACCGGGAAAAAATGATTTGCAAAAATACCGCAATGCCAAGTCTACTTTAGTAGTTGGTGTGCGTAAAACCTTGAAATTTGATACATCTAAACCGTCAGCTGAATATGCAATACCTTTTGCAACAGGGTGTATGGGGCACTGTCACTATTGTTATTTGCAGACAACAATGGGAAGCAAACCGTATATTCGCACGTACGTGAATGTTGAAGAAATATTAGGTCAAGCAGAGCAATATATGCAGGAAAGAGCCCCTCAAATAACGCGATTTGAAGCGGCTTGTACATCTGATATCGTAGGAATTGATCATTTAACACATTCATTAAAGCGCGCGATTGAATATTTTGGAGAAAGTGAACTAGGTCAACTGCGTTTTGTGACTAAATTTCATCACGTGGATCATTTATTGGATGCTAAACATAATGGTCGCACGCGCTTTCGCTTTAGCATAAACGCAGATTATGTTATAAAAAACTTTGAACCTGGTACATCTCCTCTTGATTACAGGATTGAAGCTGCTAATAAAGTTGCAAAAGCCGGATATCCACTTGGCTTTATTGTGGCGCCTATTTACATTCATGAAGGTTGGCAAGAGGGATACCGTCAGCTGTTTGAGAAGCTTGATGCTTCTATACCTGAAGAGTCAAGAGATGATATTACATTTGAAATGATTCAGCATCGCTTTACCAAGCCGGCCAAACGAGTGATTGAGAAAAACTATCCGAAAACAAAGCTTGAGATGAATGAAGAAGAGCGCCGCTACAAATGGGGGCGTTACGGGATTGGAAAGTATGTATACGCAAAAGATGAAGAACAAGAATTAAGAGAGACGTTGGAATATTACATTGATCAGTATTTTCCAAATGCGAAAATCGAGTATTTTACGTAATTATTCTACAGTAATTGAAAAGTTATTTTGACATCTTAGTCGAGATAGCTTTTCAATTTTTAATGTGCAAAATAAATTGGTTGCTAATAAGCTGAAAAAAGAGGTTATTTGTATCTCTTGTCGTATTACATACATAAGGGAGGTGACTGAGATGTTAAAAAATGAAGAGTTTGCGCTAACAAAAGAATTAACAAAAGAACAGCAAGAAGCTGCACGAAATTTTATTCAAGTGTTGTTCCAAGAAGATTTATCTGAATTTTGGAACATATTATGTGATATCGATAAGTCTCGTATTTACGGCTTGTATGAAGCAAACCACTATTACGATTCGGATGTTGAACTACATGGATTTGTACAAGAAATTAGAGATAATGTAAGAGCGGTTTATGCGCCTCTTCAAGGGCAAGGAGGTATTTCGACGAAAGTTCGATATACAAGCGAAGGAAAGATGTATGTATACATATTAGGAAGTGGTGAAAACCCGAGGGTATATCCTGTTGGATTAATGCCCGAGACCTACATTGAAGAAGAACGTTTTTCTCAGCGTCTTCAAATTAGCATTTATAACGATGAGTTTCGAAACGTTGCGCTGTAAATTATATATAAATGGAAAAATAAAGAATAATAAAATTAATTTGTTAAAATAGCAATATTTGGGGTATGTAATAGGTATAACATTAAAAAGGGGTGAAAGAAATGCATTATTATCGTATTTCAGAGGGAGACCATGAAGAGTATTGTGAAACGATTCTGCTTCATGAAAAGAAGTTTTGCAAAGAAACATTTCAATCTATGGTGCGAGAAGCAATGAACAATAAGCCAGGTAAAATTGACCGTGTGGATATTGTTAAATATTTAATTGGTCATCATAGCTTTCAAGTAGCCCACATCGAAGCGGGATTTCACAGTACATACAGCGAGAAAGTGACATAAAAAATGCAGCACATCCTATACAACGAACTTTTCTTTTGAAAAGGGCGCTGTATTTTTTTTTTTGCTAAAAATAGAATGTTTCTAAGTGATATTCCTTTTAATGGTATAATAGTTAAGTACTGTAAGGTATACATATAAAAATCACAAATACTTTAAAGAGAAAGGGTGAGGAAATATGGAAAACGAAAGAATAGAAGAGCTTGAACGAAAAATAAGCAGTTTAGAAGAAGACGTAGCCAAGCTAAAGTCGCTTGTATATAAAACAAATTCTCCAAGACCAGCAGTTCACGCTCCTCCCAAGCTGCGCCAGGAGACGACTAAACGTCCTGCTCAAACAGCAGCTAAAAGCTCACAGGCAATAGAAGAGCCTGTTGATTGGGAAAAAGTCCTTTTTCAAACATGGCTGCCGAGAATTTTTATTTTCGTATTTATTATTGGCGTGCTATGGGGATTTAAAGCAGCCTCTGACTATGGATTAATGAATGAAAAAGCAAAAGTTGTTCTCGGTTTCGTTGTTTCGATAGGTTTTGCTGTGACAGGTCATTTTCAAATCAAAAAGGGTAGGCTGGTGCTCGGGCAAGTACTTGTAGGAGGAGCTATTCCTATTCTCATGTTAACGACGTTTGCGATGCATAGCCTATATCATTTAGCAGGACCAACGCTTGCTTTTATGCTAAATGCGAGTTGGATCATCTTAGGAATTGCAGCAACAGTCTTTTATCGTTCACAGGCATTAGGGATTATTAGCGCGGTTGGAGGCGTACTAGTTCCTTTTCTTATTGAAAGTAATTCGCCTAATGCTCTGGTTTTCATTGGCTATGAAACGCTTCTGTATATTGCCTTTTTATATGTGGCAATCAAACAAAAATATTCAATTTTATATGTTCTTTCCGCGGTACTATTAAATCTTACGCTACTCATTTATTACTCGTTTGTTGGTGATAATGGTGTAAAAGCGTTATTAGGTATGGCGATTCTGATTCAGCATTTATGCTTAATTTCTAGCTTTTTTCTATCACAATCCGTACTCCAAGTATATGCGTTTACCCTTCTATCGAGTTTAGCAGTTACGTACGGCTGGCTGCTTGCCGTTTTTGACGATGGCACGACCACCATGGTGCTGCTTGCGCTAGTTATTATTTACGCATTAGGTGTTTACACAGTAAGAAGTTCTAAAGAGAAATTTGAATTTTTTATTACCTATTTAATTGTTGCAGTAGCGTTTTTTATTCATCAGCTCGTCGATTTAAGAGAAGGAGTCATTTTATATGTGATTCAAGGACTTGCTGTTTACTATATCGCCATGACGTATAAAAATCTACTTCATCAACTGTTTTCTTATACGATTTATATACTGAGTGCCACGTATATCTTAGTTACGCCAATCGAACAAGTGCTGTCTCTTCCGACATTAAATTGGGTTGTTGTGTTAGCTTCTATTCTAGTATTTGTATGGATCAGTATTCAAAAAACAGAAAAAGATGAGCACGATACGTTCAAAATTGGAGGAAGTATTGTTTTTTCTATTCTTTCTTTAATTTTTGTAACGGAAGTGACGGTCGCTGGAACCACTGATCTTTCCGCTAATACACAAACGCTTATTATGACGGCTGTTTGGTTATGCTTGTCCATTGCTGCATTCGTAATAGGATCACTTCGAAATTTTAAAACAGCAACATATGTCGGCGTGGGCATTTTGTTCTTAACACTTTTTAAACTCGTTTTATATGATTTACCTTTTATCCCAATGGCTATACGAGCCTTGTTATTTATCGTTTTAGGAGCTATCGGTTTAATTATCTCGCGACTATTTTATAAAAAGAAGTAGCTAGAAGATGAAGAGAAATTCTTCATCTTTATTTATTATAATATGATTATGTAAACTTAATCTTGAAGTCGTACAAAAAGTATACAATCATGTATAATGGAACAAGTGAATTGGAGGTATACATAAAATGAAATCACTTGTATTAGCAGAAAAGCCAAGTGTAGCACGTGATCTTGCGCGCGTGCTTGGCAGCACACAAACAAAAAAAGGGTATATTGAAGGGCCAAAGTATGTCGTAACATGGGCACTCGGCCATTTAGTTGAATTACAAACACCAGAGGATTATGATAACCAATATAAAACATGGCGATTAGAAGATCTGCCAATTATGCCTGAGAAAATGAAACTAAAAGTAATTCGTAAAGTGAGCTCTCAGTTTCGTACAGTATCCGATCTAGCAAAAAGAAAGGATATTGGCGAGTTAATTATTGCGACTGATGCAGGGCGTGAAGGAGAGCTTGTAGCACGCTGGATTATGGAAAAGGTACGCTGGAACAAGCCGTTTAAACGTCTTTGGATTTCGTCTCAAACGGACAAAGCGATTCGTGACGGGTTTAAACAGCTAAAACCGGGAAAAGAGTTTAATCGTTTGTATGATTCAGCGGTTTGCCGTTCAGAAGCCGATTGGCTTATCGGTTTAAACGTAACCAGAGCGTTAACGACTAAATACGAAGAACCATTATCAGCAGGACGGGTACAAACACCGACGCTTGCGATGATTATTGAGCGTGAACAAGTAATTAACACATTCAAACCTAGTGAATATTGGACGCTTACAGCTCAGTTTTCGTCGTTTGAAGCAGCTTGGCAAAAAGGCAATGAAAAGCGCATTTTTGATGAAAAACGTGCAAAAGAGCTGCACTCAAAATTATCAGGTGAAGCAGTTGTGAAAACAATCAAGCGCAAAATGCATAAAGAAGCGCAGCCGCTTCCTTATGACTTAAATGAACTGCAGCGAGATGCTAATAAACGCTTTAACTTCTCTGCTAAGAAGACATTAAATGTACTTCAAAAGTTATATGAACAGCATAAGTTAGTCACGTATCCACGTACAGATTCTCGTTATTTAACAACAGATATGGTTTCCACTATGAAAGAGCGCTTGGAAAGCATCTCTGCTGTATATAAAGAAGAAGTTCGTCCAATTTTAAAAAATGCACAGCTGCCAAAGCGAGTGGTTAATAATGAAAAAGTAAGTGATCACCATGCGATTATCGTAACGGATCAGCCTGTGTTTTTACAGGACTTATCAGCTGATGAACGAAAGCTGTATGACTTAATTGCAAAGCGATTTATTTCATTGTTTTATCCTGCATATGAGTATGAAGTGGTTAAAGCAGAGCTTGAAGTAAACGGGGAACTGTTGGTAGCGAGCGGAAAGCAAGTTGTGAATGCAGGCTTCAAAAAAGTTTCTGGTGGAGACTCAGAAGCAACGGTGAAGCTGCCTGATATGAAAGAAGGCAGCAAGCTGCTCATTCAAAATGTAACGATGAAAAGTGCATTTACAGAGCTGCCGCAGCGCTATACAGAAGCCGATCTTCTTGGACAAATGGAAAAACACAACTTAGGTACGCCGGCAACACGCGCAGATATTATTGAAAAACTTCTGCAAAACGAATCCATTGATCGCCAAAATAACCGTCTGCACGCAACAAAAAAAGGAAAGCAGCTGATTGACTTAGTAGCAGACGAGTTAAAGTCTCCTGAGCTTACGGCTAAATGGGAACGTGACTTAGAAGCAATTGCTAAAGGAAAAGGAAATGCAAAAGAGTTTTTAACGAATATTCGCGAACAAACAGAAAAGCTTGTCAAGCAAGTGAAAACAAGTAATCAAACGTACAAACCCCATAATTTAACGGGCTCTAAATGCCCAGAATGCGGTTCGTTCTTAAAAGAAAAGAAAACAAAGCAAGGAAGAGTGCTCGTTTGTTCAAGCCTTGAGTGCAGCTATAGACGCGCAAAAGACCCTAAATTATCGAACCGACGCTGTCCGCAGTGTCATAAACGAATGGAAATTCATTCAGGAAAAGCTGGGACGTACTTCCAGTGCCGTTCATGTCAAGTAGTGGAAAAAGCTGAGGACAAAAAGAAAAAGATTTCAAAGCGAGAAGAACGAAAGCTTCTTAACAAATACAACGATGACGGAGCATTTGGTTCGAGCTTGGGAGATGCTTTAAAACAAGCTCTTCAAGATAAAAAAGATAATTAACGTAGAAGTGCGATACCATGGTATCGCACTTTTTTTGGTATAATATGGATTAAGTGATGAGTAAGCAAGGTGGCGTGGAACAATGAAAAGAAAAAGCAGGGGAATGAATCGGTTAATCGCGTTCTTTATAGTAGGAACGATGGTACTAATCATTTTAGCTATCTTAATGGGAAGCTACTTTTTTGGTTTTATAGGCTTCCTTAGAGTGATGGGAGTGGAATATGACTCTTACTGGGCCATATGTTTATTTCTATTTTTTATTTTTGTGTTTGGTTCTATCACAGAGCTTTTTTCAAAGGCGCTTATTTTTTTAATGAAGAATGCTAGGATGAACAGAGTATTATTTGTAGCATCTGCGGCTTTTGTGGACATATTTTTTACTTTTCTATCGGTTTATATAGCAGACTTGCTTGTAAGCGGAATCCGTGTATCTATTTTAGCGATGATTATTTTATCCGGTTTATTTTTTTTGTTAGAGAGTGCATTGGATAGTGAGTTTCTACGTGAAAAAACAAGCTGATGAAATTGTTCATCAGCAGCGCATCAACAAAAAAAGTGCATCATATCAAGCTTCAATGCTATTTAAAGAACCCTGTAACATATTTTTTTAAAAAAGTATGTGATTTTTTTCACATATATCTTGAAAAAGAACAAACATGTTTGTATAATAAGAATTGTAAAAGATATGTGAAACATTTCACAATATATGTGAAAAACTTCACAAATTATATTTTCTATAATCCTAAGGGGGATATCATCTATGAAAATTGCAGTAGTAGGGTGTACACATGCAGGAACAGCAGCAGTAAAAAATATGGCAGAACTTTATCCAGAAGCTAAAATTACAGTTTATGAGCGAAATGATAATGTTTCATTTTTGTCTTGTGGAATTGCGCTCTATGTAGGCGGGGTCGTAAAAGATGCAAATGGTTTATTTTACTCTTCACCGTCTGAATTGCAAGAGATGGGTGTAAATATGAAAATGAAACACGAAGTGACGAATATTGATACAGAAGACAAAAAAATAGCGGTGCGAAACTTAGAAACAAACGAAGAATTTGAAGATACATTTGATAAATTAGTGATGACAACTGGATCATGGCCGATTATTCCAAACCTTGAAGGCATCGATTTAAATAATGTTGTGCTTTGTAAAAACTATCAGCATGCTAATCACATTATCGAAAAAGCAAAACAAGCAAAAAAAATCGCCGTAATTGGTGCGGGTTATATTGGTGCAGAATTAGTAGAAGCCTTTGAAGTGTATGGAAAAGAAGTCACGTTCATTGATAGTGCTGATCGTATTTTAAATAAATATCTTGATCCAGAGTTTACAAGCTTGATGGAAACGGAATTTAAAAAGCGGGGAGTTACATTAGCATTAAACCAAGCGGTTACTAAATTTGCAGGCAGCGATGGATCTGTTGAAAAAGTAGTGACAACTGCAGGTGAATATGAAGCGGATCTTGTTATTTTGTGTGTTGGCTTTCGTCCAAACACAGACTTAGTAAAAGGGCAGGTAGACATGCTTCCAAACGGCGCAATTGTGGTTGATGAATATATGCAAACAAGCAAAAAAGATATATTTGCGGCCGGAGATAGCTGTGCGATTTACTACAATCCGATTAAGAAACATGCCTATATTCCGCTTGCTACAAATGCGGTTAGAATGGGAACATTAGTTGCTCAAAACCTTGTTAAACCGACGATCAAGTATATGGGAACACAAGGAACATCAGGCTTGCATATTTATGATTACAATGTTGCATCTACCGGCATAACTGAAACAGCGGCTTCTCTTTTTGATATGAATGTGAAAAGTATCACAATATCAGAAAATAACCGACCAGAATTCATGCCAACGTACGAAAATATTACGTTAAAAGTAGTATATGAAGAAGAAACGAGACGAATTGTAGGTGCACAGGTTATTTCTAAAATTGATGCTACTCAAGCAATTAATACATTGTCCGTATGCGTACAGCAGGAAATGACGATCGATGAGCTTGGCTTTATGGACTTTTTCTTTCAACCCCACTTTAATAAGCCTTGGCATTTCTTAAACCAAGCAGGGCTTCAAGCGCTTCAAGCATAAAAAAAGAGGCTGGGACAAAAGTAGTTGAGTCCAAGTAAAAAACGAACCATTCATCAACCTGTTCGATGAGTGGTTCGCTTTTTTTGTGATGGTGTACATCGTTTTATTTGTTTCGTTCCTTCTAGCAATTGATTGGAGGGCAAGGCGAAGACTCCTGCGGGAAAAGCGGAACAGGTGAGACCCCGCAGGAGCGAAAGCGACGAGGAGGCTCAGCGGCCGCCTGCGGAAAGCGAAGCCTTGCACGGAAATCAATTGCCGTGTCATAAGCAGTCCAGAGCTCATGTATCTCATTTGTTCGTCTTTCGATTGGATTTATTTCGTTATGTCTCAACCTTTTTTTATGTGGATTTTATTATCTTTTTTATTTTTATTTTAGCTGGTTTAAAACGAATCCATCCTATGATAAGAAGAATAAAAGGATATAAAGCTCCCATCAAAAAACTATAGGGAATCCACGTTTCGGCTAACCATGTTTTTTGATAGGTAATGGTTGGGTACACAATAATGGAAAAAGTCGTAACAATTAATCCCATCGGTAACGTTAGAAATCGAGTTTCATTGATGTTAAAAATATGACAAAGTCCAGCGATGGAAGCATGAAAATAAAGAGAAACTTTAAAGAAAAGAGTAAGAAACCATATAATGGCAATAATTACCTCGATTCCTTGCAAAAAATTTCCCACCTCAATTCGCTTAGCCATTTCATATACGGGAAACATGGTAGTTGAAGAATGATAAGAACCAATAACGATTATACAAGAAAAAATAACAATTACCATAATAAATCCACCTAGCAGGCTGCCGCTCATTAAAGCTTTAGCTCCTTTTTCAGGTTTTCTTAAATGAAGGGGGAAAATCATCATCAAAGGAGCAAAAGTAAAATAAGTAATGCTAAGAAAGATAAGAACCGAATGAGTCAGCGGCTTTAAGTGAATGTCCATTAAAGGCATAAGATTTTCAAGTTTCATTTGAGGAGTTAGTGAAAAAAATAAAAATCCCGAGAAGGCCAACAAACCACGGGAAAAAGATTTCACAGCAGCGTGCAATTGTTTCTAGCCCGAGTCTTGCCCCGAAAACAACCACAAGCATAAAAATAATGTGAATAGCAAGCAGCGGCGTTTCCATCATAATATGGGTATTTAAAAAACTCCCGACGTAGTATACAATGCGGCTGCACGTTATGACAGTAGATAGGACAAATAAACAAGATACACCTTTTCCTAGATATTTTCCAAATACTACATCATTGATTTCTACCAGATTTTTATCTTTAAATAAAAGTCCGAGAGCTATATATACTTTCACTAATACAAATCCGCATGCTACTCCAAGGATAGCCGGAATCCAAGCGGTTTGCTTAGAATCAACAGTCATAGCCGCTGGAGCAATAACAATTGTGCTTCCAATTGTATAAAGCATAACGAGCATGCGAAATTGAATCGTTGAAATTTTAACTACAGGTTTCACGGTATTCACTTCCTCGTCTTACGTATTAAGATAATAAATGAAGTAAAAATATGCTGATTGGCCTGAAGATAGCAGCTGATAAATCAGAAGGATTTGGAACATATAAACCCAGTGCTTTACAGATGCTTACGGACATTCCAATTGCAAGAACTGTGTAGAATAGCCATAATTCTTTCTTCGCTTTTTTTTGCCGTAAGTTAGGTACTTCAGACCAAATGACGAGCGTGCAAACAATAAGTAACCCCAATACCCCTAGCATAGACTAGCTCCTATACATGAATAATTAATGTTATATTTTCCAGAAAAATAACTACTTATACTGAAGGTGCATTCTCTATTAAAGGTTTTTGATTTTTTAGTCGCTGTTCGAAGAATGCTGCTTTTTGTTTTGAATAAATCCTGCAATTAAAAGGAAAAGCGGATATAAGATGCCTACAAGTAAGCTGTAGGGAATCCACGTTTTTGTATCCCAATCTTTTTGATAAGAAACGCTTGGATACACAATAAGGGAAAGTGTAATCATGATGAGTGCGACTGGAAAAGAAAATAGCTTGTAGTCCTTTATATGAAATACATTGGCAAACCCCAAAAGAGTAGCGTAAAAGTAAATGCAAAGCTTAAAAAAGAGCGTAATAAACCACAAAATAGCAATGACCACTTCAATTCCTTGAAGAAAGTTTCCTACATCAATTCTTCTTCCTAATTCATAGCTTGGAAACATGGTGATTTGGGAGTAATAAGGACCAAGCACTAAAATTCCGAGTAAGATTAACGTAACCATCACTAGTCCACCGGCTATATTACCTATATAAAAAGATTGAGTGGACTTTTTTGTGTCTGGTGTATGGGAAGGAAAAATCATAAGCAGAATCGTATAAGTCAAAGAACTCATGCTTAAAAACGTTAAAACAGCCCGAATAAAAGCTTTTGGATGTATTTCGAACACAGGCTGAATATGCTCTATTTTAATTTGCGGAATCATAGACAAAATCAGAAGTCCGAATAATCCGACAAACCAAGGGAATAAAATCTCGGCACTTCGTGCAATAACTTCTATCCCTAGGCGTACTCCTACGATAACCACACCCATAAATGCAATGTGGATGGCTGTAAGCGGCGTGTAGGGAAGAATTTGTGTAGTGAGAAAATTCCCTACATAGTAAAGAACTTGACTGCTGATAAACAAATTGGATAATACAAAAACAGCAGAAACAATCTTTCCAAACAGTTTACCTAAAATTTTTTCGTTCATTTCCATCAGCGTAAGCGTTGGAAACATTTTTCCTAGTGAGGTAAAAAGCAAAACTAAGCCAATTCCTGATGCTACACCGAAAAGTGCTGCAATCCAGGCATCTTGATGAGCATCAGCCGTAATAGCGGCAGGCACAACAATAATTGTGCTTCCGATGCTATATAAAGTTACTAGCTTGCGAAATTGCGCAGCCGACATATTGATTTCATTAAGCAAAATGAGCACATCCTTTTGCCATATACACGAATTAAGTGATCCAACGGAATAATAAGTGACTTAAAGGCTGAAACATTGCTTCTACCCAATCAGAAGGGTTCGGTAGAGGCAGCCGAAAGATTTTTGCAAGAGCGATCATGATACTGATTGTCATGAATACAATAAAAATTTTCCGTTCTTTTTTATGAGAGTGTTGAGGTAATCTTTTTATTTCCATCCATATAACCCCTGCACAAATGATCAAAAAGGAAAGAAACAAGTGCATGCAGTCAACCCCAATATATTTTGACGTTCAAATAAGCTATTCGTATGATGTCCGCTAAAGAAAGTGATTATACATTTATGTAAAATATAGAAATTATTTCAAGGGATAAAAGATATCATTGGACGCTCTTAAATAATAAAGGAAGTTGTTATGCGGAATATTTACGCAGCTTCAACCTATTGAAACGTCGTATGAATAAGTGGAAAAATGCCACACTATAGAGTGAACAAATGGAAAGGAGCACTATGATGAAAAAATTCCCATATAACAAAGATAAACAACAATCGTTTCAAGCAGCACAGCAGGGGCATAAAGAAGCAGTAGATGCATATGAACAGGCAAATGAAGCTAAAAATGATGCATCCTATGGACATGAAGCGAAGCAAGTGATAGGTGAAGTGAACGAAGCCTCTCAGCAAATCGAGAATGCGCTTGAAAATGCTTCTGAAACACAGCGTCAGCGTTTAACTGAGTTTCAGCAAGACATAAAAGATATGGAAAACGACCTTAATCAATAAAAGAGCCGCTGTTTTACTTACACTTAGAGCAGGTTCACAATAGGGTATAAATTGCAAAAGCAGAAGATAATGAACTTCTGCTTTTTTTTATTGGCAGAGTGAATGTAGGTTTCGTGTATATAATGGCTTCTAGGAGTTGTTTGGAGGGCAAGGCGAAGGCTCCTGCAGGAGCGGAAGCGAAGGCTTGCACGGAAATCAACAGTAGTGTAACAAATAATCCATCATTCCATTCTTATTTTAAAAGGTATAGAAGTTAAAAAAGTAAGAATCCTAATAAAAACAGAACGATAAGAATGGAAAGGGATTGTGACAGGAAACATGCTAATAAATATACTAATAATGATTGTCGTATTGTACTTCATATATGTATTCGTAACTGCAGTGGTACTGTTTTATGTCCCTTTGCACAAGGGAAAAGACTTAAAAGTAATGAATACTGAGAATTTTTACGGAAAGAAAGAATCCACAGACCGTATTATGCTTTTGGAAAACGGTTATTTTTCAGGGCTTGTTCGGATGCAGATGATTCAAGAAGCGAGGCATACAATCGATATTGCGTACTTTTCCATCGGCAAAGGTCGTTCGTCGGATTTACTTATGGGTGCTTTATTCGAAGCTGCGGACCGAGGTATACGTATTCGAGTGCTGTTAGACGGGATCTCTCATGGGTTAAAAGGCAAGAGAAAAAATGTTCTTTATGCTCTAGCTTTCCACAATAATATTGAATTAAAGTACTATGAGCCCTTTACTATTCTTAAACCTTGGACATGGCATAACCGTCTTCACGATAAAATAATAGTAGTCGATGGCCAATTAGGTATTAGTGGAGGACGAAATATTGGAGATAAATACTTGGCCAGTCAACCGGATAAAAATTTTGTCTATGACCGTGATGTGCTGATTTATAATACAAAGCAAGAAAGTAATAGTGTCATTCTTTCAATGGAGAAGTATGTAGAGAAATTATGGAACCACCCGTATACGCGCAAAGCTTTTCCAAAGCTCAAGAAAACTAAACAATTTCGTGGCCTTTCAGGAAAGAAATTGTTAATAGATCAATACGAAGAGGCCAAAAAAGCAAACGAACCCTTTGTCCATCCCTATATTGTATGGAGAGAATCAACGATGCCTACAAGAAAGGTTTCTTTTATTACAAATCCTATTCAACGAATGAATAAAAGCCCTTTTATATGGAAAACGTTTATTAAGCTTTCCGAGCAAGCTGAAAAATCCATTGTCGTTCAAAGTCCTTATATTGTACCAACAAAAGAGATGGAACAGTATATAGATAAGTCAGTAAAATCTAAAGTGCAAAGAATTATTTTAACGAATTCTATTACGTCCACTCCGAATGCTATGGCTTTTTCTGCATACTTAGGAGTAAAAAATCGCGTCATAAAAGCGGCTTCAAAGCTTTATGAATATCAACAGCCTTATTCCATTCACGGGAAATCCGTTGTTTACGACCAGCGTTTGAGCGCAGTTGGTTCTTTTAACTTAGATTCACGTTCTGTATTTTTAAATACTGAATCTATGGTTATGATAGATAGTGAAGAATTTGCAGCCGAGCTAACAGGGGCTATTGAAACTAAAATTTCTCACAGTACGCTTGTGGGAAATGAGGGGGAACCTGTGGATTTTAATACGGATTCTCAAAAAAACGTGCCTCCTGTAAAATCTGCACTCCTCCATATTCTTTCAGTCTTCACGCGATTTTGGAGACATTTTGTATAGTTCTGCACTTTTCCTAAAAAAGTGCTTTTACAGAAAGCTTATAAAAATAAATGGTAGAGGATAAAAGGTGCTGCAACTGGTGGTGGGAAGTGTGAAAAGCTGTGATATGCCTCACAGTTTTTTTGAAGTCGCCAGTACTAGTCATGATTCATAAAAAGACCTATTGACGAAATTCCATATATGTTTTATTATAATATAGCGTCGTCAATAAACGAGGTTCTTTTGAAGAAATCATTTCTAGGGGCATAGTTTAAAGGTAGAACTACGGTCTCCAAAACCGTCAGTGTGGGTTCGATTCCTACTGCCCCTGCCATTTTGGAGTTATTTTTCAATTCACACGCGGGTGTGGCGGAATTGGCAGACGCGCTAGACTTAGGATCTAGTGTCTTATGACGTGGGGGTTCAAGTCCCTTCACCCGCATCTTTACTTTTATATATTGCGCGGAAGTAGTTCAGTGGTAGAACACCACCTTGCCAAGGTGGGGGTCGCGAGTTCGAACCTCGTCTTCCGCTTCTTTTCAAAAGCAGTTTGCATGTGCAAACTGCTTTTTTTGTTGTAGAAATAAAGATTTTTACTATGCTGTTTTTAATTAGAAATAGTTTATTCAATCAGTGCTGCTTATACGTATCGTTTTCGTGAATATACACATATTATTGGGGTTACATTAAAAGCTAATGAACGATACGTGAAGACGTCTAATATGGTTTTTAAGATAGGGGAGAGTCCTATGGAATCTAGTTGGTTTTCAATTATACCGTTTTTAATTGTTATTCCAATAGCTATTTTCACCAAACAAGTGCTGCCAGGTTTGTTTTTAGGCTTATTAGTAGGCGCTTATTTGATTGATCATTCGATTGTCGGAGGTGTTGAAAAGTTACTTCACTACGTTGTACAAGCTCTTAGAAATAAAAGTAATATAGAAATCGTTGTCTTTTTATACGCGTTTTCAGGGCTTATCGGAATGATTAAGATGGCTGGAGGAGTTAAAGGTTTTGTGGAAACAGCTGCAGAAAGAATTGATACAAGAAAAAAAGCTCTTATTTTAACCTATGTTTCAACCATTGGAACATTCAGTGCTCCCACCTTTCGTTTTGTGACGATCGCGCCCATTATGAGAGCGCTGCTAAAAAAAGTGAAAATGACGACAGCAGAGCTAGGGTTTGTTATTGAAACAACTGCTACTCCCGTTATCGTCTTAATTCCCGTGGCAACGGCATTTGTAGGATATATGGTCTCAATCATTCAAATGGCAATTGATCATCAAGGCATAAAACAAGACGCTTATTCTTTGTTTATTCAAAGCATTCCTTATAATTTCTTTTCGATTGTGATTATTTTAGTAGGAATTTATTTCAGCTTTTTTCATCATTCAACGTCTACGGCTCCTATGAAGCTCGAGGAAGAAGACGAAAAAGATTGGCATGATTGTCATCCTTGCGTCTCGAAGGATTTGCCTTCTAAGCCTTGGAATTTGTTAGTACCTTTACTTGTTGTGATTTCACTTACCTTACTTTTAACATGGTGGAGTGGACATCGTAAGAGTCACAGCTTTTTTGAAGCATTTATTAAAGCAGACGTGTTAGAAGCGATGGTAGTAGCTTTAATTATGACTACGTTAATTACCCTCATTTTTTTCTTGTTTCAGCGCTTTACATTACAGAATTTGCTTAATGGTTTTATCACAGGAGGCAATGACTTGATGTCCGTTATTTTGTTGTTATCGGTAGTATGGGGATTATCCGCTGTTACAGAAGACTTAGGTTTTTCAAATTTCGTGACGGCACATTCTAAGTGGATTCCTCAAATGTTTGTCACTCCGTTCATGTTTATCTTTGGAGCCGCTATTTCTTACTTTATCGGATCTGCTTGGGGAACGTGGGGGATTTTAATGCCGCTTGGCGTATCGCTTGCAAGTTCTGCAGATCTTTCTTTGCCGTTAATTATCGGTGCGGTGTTTGCGAGCGGTTCCTTTGGAGCGTTTTCTTCACCTTTAAGCGATGATACGAATACCATCGCCAAAATATTAGATTTATCTGTTATTGAATATGCCAAATATAAATTAAAGCCAGCTTTAATTGCAGCGGGAATAACAGTTGCTTTCTATCTTGTTGTATCTTTCTTATTTTGAATGAGAAAAATAGCCGTCTAGTATCAATTTTTCATTTTTTTTAATTTAAAGTATGCATACAGTCCTAATGACAGGCACACTAGGATGATACAAGTAAGCGGAAATAAGATGGTATTAACAAAATGATCATAAAACCATATATACACGCACATCACCTCAATAATTTTAACGCCATTTTTTTATTTAGTAGAGATACACTATCTGTGCTGCTTCTTCCTATTCTTCAAAAAGGCGATAATCAGAAGCAGTAGGGGTACGATAGAAAATAGCGGCATATGCAAAAGAAATCTCGCTACGTGCAGTCCTTCATAAAGGTGTTCTTGAAAATTACTAGCGATTGTAATCGACAAAAATAACACAATGATGCCTAAAGGATACGCTAGACGTGAAGGAGATTTAATTTTAAATAAAGTAGCTGTACCTATTATAGAAGCATAAAACAAGATGCTAACTTTGAAATAAATCCCAATCACCATAGCGAACATAAAAAATACATCTAGACGCTCTAAAAAATCAGCTACTTGGATCGTTTGGACAGTACTAAGAAGAGGGAACTGTGATCTTGTCGTCAGATCAACTCCAAGCACACTAATGTTAATAATCATTGTAATAATTAAATTAATTCCGCTTAATCCCGTTGCACATATCATGGTAACACTTGCTTTTTTAGGATTACTTAAGTAAGGAAGAAGCATGGTAAATACAATAGCCTCTGTGAAAGGAAAATACAGCGTTTCGGTTAAAGCAACTTTTGCAACAGGGAGCACTCCTTCTTTTAATACCGGCTGTAAATTCTTGAAATCAATTAACCCTGAGCTAATAATTAAAATGAAGCCTGCAACAGCCAGAAAATACATAAAAATAAACAGAAGCTCTCCTGATCTCGCTATCGCTTCAATTCCTTTTCGGGTAATATAGATAATGACCAGCATCAATAAGGCATTGGCAATAAATAGAGGCGTATCGGGATAAGCAAAAGTAAGAAGCATCTCTCCGAAATCTCTTAGAACTCGTGATGCATCGTATAAAAAATAGACAATGTATACAAATGCAAGAAGTGTTCCCAATACCTTACCTAAAATTTTCTGCATATATTCTGTAGGCAGGAGGTCCGGATAGTAGGAATAGAGTTTATGATAGACTAAAAAGAAAAGAAAGCTACACAGCATTCCAATTAAAATAGCTAGCCATGCATCTTGCTTCGCTCCCATTGCAAGAGGGACTAATAGAGCGCTTCCCAGTTCAAATAAAACCATGAGAATAAATAATTGAGTGGCGCTAATTTTTGCTTTTTCCATATACCCAGTACCTCCTTATCTTAGTGTTGTTTTTCTTTTACGCTAGAAAGAAATGACTTATTGCGCAGACCTGTTCGGCGAATATAAGCTTCTACCGTAACGTCTACATCTAATTTTGGAAAGTAAACGTCATCCCATTCTGATTTGAGTTTTTCCCACTGATTGGGGCGTGTGCGTTCCAACGCTGCTCCAAAACCAAAAATGTCAACTTTGTCTGTCTGAGCTTGTTTAATAGCTGTTTGTAATTCTTTTTTTATTTCTTTACCTGCAGCTTTTTCCATTTTTTTGATTACAGCAGGTTGACGTGTATCAACAGGGACCTCCACTTCTCCAAGATCGCCTTCTACGCGAGTGTGAACGGACGCATAAGGTTTTCCTTTTATCACCTTTACAGATACATCCGTTTTTTGACGAACTGTTTGATAGGCAAGCGCTTCTTTTTTTCCTTTCCAATCTACATTAATATCGGTTCCTTGTATTTTATCAAGGATCCAAACGCTTCCTCTGGCTGGACTATTGTACAACCAGTCGATTAACTTTCCATTTTTAAAAACAGCAATGCCAGAAGCACGAAGGGTAGCTTCTGGTGCGCTTTGCTGGAGATTATCTAATTTTTCTGCTTGTTGAGGATTTCCAACTAAACGAAAACCCGATACTAGCGCTTCTCCTCCGGGAGATTCAAGAGATCTCATGACTTCTTGAAAGGGAACCTTTAGGTTTTCTCCCCATTTTCTTTGAGTGAACTCCAGCGTTTTCATAATTTTGTTTGCTGGAATTTTATCGACAGGCGTTAGTGCTTTTACCAAATCAGCAGCACTTGACTGGTTTGCGATGACTAAGGAAGTCGTAATTCGAAACTCAGGATCGCGATCAATAGAATCAATAAGAATGTTAATTCCTTCTTCACGCGCTAGTTTTTCTCCAATCACGACTAAGTTAGTATGGGCATAATAAAGTCTTCGGGAAATTCTAGCTGAAGCGCGTCTGCTTGCTTCAACTAAATTATCACCGGAAGCAGAATAGATCGTAACAGGCGGACTTTGAGTACCGCCGCCCCCTTGTAAGCCAGCTACATTTCCTGGGTTAATAATTTGAAAGGTAAGCTCATACCGCCCATCTTTCGTTTTATCAATGCCCATTGCCGATACAAATGCAAGGTCCGTTAACTCTTTTTTACTCCAGCAGCTAGTAAGCAATACCATCATTATGGTCATTACCAGTAAAAATAAACTTTTACGTTTCATTTTGATCATCTTCTTCCAATTCCTGATTAATCATGCCTCTTGAAGAAGGAGGCTCAGGCTTTTGATGTTTGCTTTGACGAACTTTGTTATCACTAATTAATTTAGGTCTTCTTCTCATCGTCCACCAAGGTAACCGCAGCAATGTATCTTCATTGCTTGTAGGAATAAAGGGTGCTAATGGCGTCATGTAAGGAACACCAAATGAACGTAAGCTGCACAGGTGTCCAACCCCTATTAAAAGAATAAGGATAATGCCATAGAAACCGAATGTAGCCGCGCCTAGTATAAATAAAAAACGAATTAAACGCGCTGAAATAGCCATATCGAAAGACGGTGTGGCAAAGCTAGCAATGGCTGTAATCGATACAATAATAACCATCGCTGGTGAGACGATTCCTGCTTGAACCGCCGCTTGCCCAATAACAAGAGCTCCGACGATTGATACAGCAGAGCCGATAGCTTTTGGTAAACGAATCCCTGCTTCACGCAAAATTTCAAAGGTGACTTCCATAAAAAAAGCTTCCACGAACGCGGGAAATGGAACGGATTCTCGCTGTGCCGCAAGAGCTACGATAAGCGTTGTAGGTACCATCTCTTGATGAAATGTCGTAACCGCAACATACGTAGCAGGAGCGATAAGTGAAATCATAAACATAAACACCCGCAAAAGACGAATGGATGTGGCAATATCAAAGCGTGCGTAGTAATCTTCAGCCGATTGGAAAAATTGAATGAACAATGCTGGAGCAATAAGTACAAAAGGAGTTCCATCCACAAAAATAGCAATTCTTCCTTCCAAAAGGTTACCCGCCACCACATCGGGTCTTTCTGTGTTGTAAATAGTTGGAAATGGAGTGGCCGTTTGATCTTCAATTAGCTGCTCAACATAACCTGATTCCAAAATACTATCAATATCAATGTTTTTTAATCGCTTTCGAATTTCTTTTACAACTTTATCGTTTGCGATGCCATGAATATACATAAGAGTGACATCCGTTTTAGTTACCCGGCCAATCTTCATCGATTCTAGCCATAAGTCAGGTGTTTTAATAATTCGGCGAACCATGGCTAAGTTTGTGCCAATAGACTCAGTAAAGGCACCTTTTGGTCCCCGCACTACCATTTGGGTAGTAGATTCTGAAATAGCACGCTTTTCACCGCCTTGTGTACTCACGCTGAGTACGCGGTTTATGCCATCGACAATAAGAAGGCTGTCTCCTGACATCAAAGAAGAAAGTAAATCATTCCAGTTGTCTGCAAACGATACGTTGCCAATTGTTACGATGTCTTCGGAAATTAACTCTAATGCATTTTGATCGTTTAGGTTATTTTTTTGATTATCTTTCATAAGAGACTGCAGTAAGTAATCTTGAATAGCCTGATTATCTACAATCCCTTCTATGTAGACGATAGCAGCAGCCAAGCTGTTATTGACACCTAGTTTAAAATGACGAATCACAATATCTGAGCTGTTTCCAGTTTTCTCTTTAATGAGGGTAAGATTCTCAGACAGCAAATTCTTAAGAGAAGAAGCTGTTTGTTCGCTGCTTGTTTGATTTGCCTGAGGTGGAAGTTTACTTTTAGACTTTTGATTTTTAAAGAACGAAGGCATAAATGAAAGCACCCTTACTTTAGTTTTTATTAATTTGACCAAAAACCGTATAATTATGTAATTTTTAACAAAAAATCTTTTGCATGACGGTAAATGAAAATGACGACCCTATGAGGTAAGTAACGATTAGGTAAGGAGAGAAAATAATGAAAATTATTGGAGTTAGCCTGCTGCTATTTGGAGCTGTGATCGCTCTTTCTGTAGGAATTGATCTTTTTCAAGGAATGAACGTACTGCAGGCACTATACAATGCTTTAAGCACGTTTCGTGTAATGGAAGTGGCCGAATTATTTGTCCTTTTTTCTCTTTTGTTTTTCTTTTTCGCAGAGTCACTTTACCTTGTTTTAAAGAAGCGTCAACAAAAGCACTAGTAACTTGGTGCAAAGAGGTTTTTATATCTTCACTATCGAAACAAGCGTATAGAAAGATAGCTTTGAGATAGGGGAGAAACACATGAACATTGAGACTAGCAGACTACTAATACGCAAATTTAAATATGAGGATTGGCAAGATGTCTACACATATACATCTGATGCTACTGTCATGAAGTACATACCAGAAGGTGTTTTTAGTAAGGATAATGCGAAGAAATTTGTAAATGAAAATATGAAAGAAAACGTTAAAAATTTTCCAGTTGTATTAAAAAACGAAAAAATCTTAATAGGTCATATCGTCTTTTTTACCTATTTTGGGGACCATACTTATGAAATTGGCTGGGTATTTAATTCTCTCTATCATCAGAAAGGATATGCTTCAGAAGCGGCAAAAGCAATAGTGGACTATGGCTTTAACATAATGAAACTGCATCGGATTATTGCTACTTGTCAACCTGAGAATACGTCTTCTTATCGTGTTATGGAGAAGATCGGGATGAGAAGAGAAGGGTATTTTAAAAAATGTATTCCAACTGAAAAAGGATGGTGGGATGAATATTATTACGCGATTTTAAAGGAAGAGTGGAAATGAGCTTTACTTTTATGCAATTACATTTTCCGAGTTATAAAGACGAAAACAAGCCCGATTTTTAAAAAATGAGCAGGACAGCAAACCAAAACGTCTAGGCAGACATACAATAAGCTATCCATGAGAAACACCCCATGTTTGAACCTTCTTTGTTTTAGCATCAGAAAATCACATTGAAAGGGAGTGCTTGTATGTCTAATGCTGGATGTGGATTCGGTTCTGGTTTCGCTTTATTAGTTGTATTATTTATTCTATTAGTAATTATTGGATGTAGTTGTTATAGCGGTGGTTACGGTGGCTACTACGGCTGCTAATTATATCACTGAATAGCCTAAAGGATACCCTTTAGGCTTTTTTATGTTCATTATAAAAAGCTGGAAGAGAGGATTAATCAGCAGGCTCAGTATCAACATGCGATTCAATTTTTTTCTCTTTTGGCAAGGGTTCATTAGAAGCCCAAGGCACGCGGCGAGGCTTGTATTCAATCGCATCAGTAGAGTACACGGCCACGCTTACGACTCCGCCATGTACTTGCGCTCGAATCAATAAAGGGTCGCTGTACGTATTTTTAAAATGAAAGTCAGGTCCATACCAGCTGACGGTAGCGTCTCGTCCAGGAGGTACGTAGGAAACACTGCGGCTATGTGAGTAGCGCTGCGTAATCGTTACGCCAGCGTTATCGACGGCATTAAATAAAGTAGAAGAAACTTGGCAAATTCCTCCTCCAACTCCTTCGGAATACTCTCCTTTTACAATGATTGGCGCACGCATATACCCTTTTGCTGCCGTTCTTTTTCCAACGGTTTGGTTAAAAGAGAAAACTTCCCCAGGAAATATGACGCTGCTGTCTAGTGATTCAGCCGCAAGAGAAATATTGTGGGAACGATTTTTATTATGGGGGTTAAATACCGTATGATAATGACCGATTTGCTTAATGCGAATCGTTGCAAGCAGCTCCTTATCCACGCGAGGCGGAACAGGCAGCGTCGGAACTTCTAATGTTGACGTACCGCCGTTAAAAAAATAAGTATAAAATTTCTCCACAAAATCTTTATGATATAGTTTGACACCCGCTTGCTCAGGAACAATTTGTCCGCTTTTATCAATGCGGGCATTTATGGGCTCTCTATATGTTTTTTTATCCAATTCTTTTAGAAGAAGATTGTATCGATCATGATCAACCATAGGTACAGGAAGAAGAGGCACGGCCACTTTGTCCCGTTCAATCTGTTCAATTGGTTTACCGTCATGAGTAATAGATAGGTGGTCTTGTGTAGAAAGAGGTTGAATGAGCATTAAAAGTCCAACCATCCAAGTGAAATTCATATCATATACCTCGCTTTCACCTGTTAGTATGAATAAAATGAACCGTTTAATGTATAGGATTCACAAGCTCTTTTTTGTATTATTTTCCATGAGTCGAGCGTGTAAAAATTTCTATTTATAATTGTATGTGTACTTTCGCATATTACATAGAGAAACTACAAGGTAATGAGGGTAGACAATGACAAAATTAATGATTTTAGTCTTTATGCTTATTAGTTTTTTTGTGCATCCCCAAAAGATGAAAGCAGAAGAAAACCTTACGTACTTTCCGGTAAGTGACACAGGAAAAGTATTAAAGTGGAAACGTGTAGAAAGCTTACTGCCAAAGGGGAAAAAATTTAAAGTTATTGATGTAGAAACCGGTTTTTACTTTTATGTGCAGCGAAGAGCAGGCTCACACCATGCCGATGTTCAGCCGCTTACACGTCAAGATACGAAAGTAATGAAGCACTTATATAATGGAAAATGGAGCTGGAACCGAAGAGCTGTTCTTATTCCGTTTAAAGGCCAAATGCTTGCAGCTTCCATGAACGGAATGCCTCACGGAGCCGGTGCGCTTGACAATGGGTTCCCTGGTCATTTTTGCATTCATTTTGCAGGAAGTACGACTCACAAGTCTCAAAATGTAGATCCAGGTCATCAGTTAATGGTATTAAAAGCAGGAGGAAAGCTTGATGAATATGCATTAAAAGCTGAGCCGGCAGAAGTCGTAAATATGTTTTTAACAGGATTAAAGCAAGATGACGATGCCTTAATGCAGCCGGTTTTGCGCGTGAAGCAAGAGCATAAGCTATGGGCAAAACTGCATAGGATCTCCACCATTTATTATAAAACGGACTTATTTCATGCGAAAAAGTATAAAACAAAAGAGAAAATCGCCGTAGATTGTCTTATTTATTACGAAGATAAAGGGGCTCAAAAGACAACGATGGTTTTTACTTTAAAAAGAAATCCGTTAACCAACGGGTGGGAAATTTCTTCACTTACACTATAATGAGCCATTATTTTTTAAAAACACATCTGACAGAAAACAGATGTGTTTTTAAGCATTTGTTTAGTTCTTTAGCCGTTTGCAATGTTATAGTGAAAAACATACTTACATACGATAGAAAAGAATTAAAAAGGGTATAAGTAATAATATTACTCTTTCTACAAAGAACTTTACAGCACGAAAGGAGAGGGTTTTTATTTTTTCATATTGGTTTAGCCGCTTAGTCGCTGCAGATCCTGGACGAAAAAGGTTCAAAACAGCTTCTAAAGCTACGATCAGTGTCATTACAGCTGTCGTTATTATGCTGATTGTATTAAAAGCAGCGGGAAGCTCTCAAATTACCGCTGCTATTTTATCGGGCGTAATCGGCCTGATGGGTATATTGGTTGTAAATGATGAAACAACAAAAGCAAAAAAAGTGACAACAGGATTAGTAGCACTTTCCAGCGCCGTTTCTCTTGGAATTGGCTCGTTTCTATCACGATATGGACAAGCAGAAAATATCTTTCTCGTTCTATTGGTGTTTTTGTCTTTTTATTTACAGAAATTTGGTATTCGCTATTTTTCCCTGTCGATGGTAGCATTTATGTCGTTTTATTTTGCTTCTATTTTACACGTTACATTTTCTCAGCTGCCGTGGCTGTTAGCTGGCGTTGTAGTAGGAGCCTGCTGTGCATTTATCTATAATTTTGTCATCTTGAAAGACCGACCTGCCAACGTACTGAGGTCTTCAATGAAATCATTTCATATTCAAGTGAATTTGGTGCTTGATTTAATTATTGAGTTAATTCAAAAGAAACAAATTGAACCTGCTCAAATTAAACAATACAACCGCAATATTAAAAAACTAGCGGAGTATGCCCGTGTAGCATCAGAAGAGCTTGGCAATACAGATCCTCACGACATATGGCCTGGCGTAACAGCTGAGCAAATGCGCCTTTATGTATTTGATACAGTGATGCTGCTGCAGACATATTCTCCGGCAATCCGAAAACTCAGTGAATTAAAGGCATTTAATCATTTTGATATTCAGCAGGTGCTGTTAAAGCTAGTGGAATCGATTCGCGAAGCAGAGGTATTAAATGAAAATCCTACTCATTCCTTAACGGATGCAGCTCAGCATCTGCAAGAGCTGCGCCAAAAATTAAGCGAACTCGAACCTCAAGACAAAAGGTATAAAGACTGGCTTTACTTAATACGCCGTATCGAAACAATATCAAATCATGTCATTGATGAAGCGTATGAGCTGCAGCAAGCAATTGTGAAACAAGAAAAACAGCCTCAAAAAGAAGCGGAAGAACAAGAAGACGAAGAGGATAATGATGAAGAAAAAGGATTAAAACCGTCTACGAAAAAGTCTATTCAAGCGGTCATCACTGCTGTTGCGACATTAATATTTGGCTCGTTTTTATCTCCATCGCATCAATATTGGGCGCTCTTAGCAGGCTATTTAGTGCTTCTCGGTACAGAAACGATAGGAAGTACGTTTGTAAAAGCCGTGCAGCGAAGCGTAGGCACGCTTTTAGGAGCAGCTGTCGGCTTTGTTGTTGCAAGCTACGTTTCCCCTGGAATACTTGAAGTAACGCTGCTTTTTATCTGTGTGTTTATGGCTTTTTATTTCTTTCCCATTACGTATTCGTTTATGAGTTTTTGGATTACGATGATGCTGGCCTTTATGTATGACATGCTTCTTGGCGGAATTTCAGAGAGTTTATTGCTGGCCCGCGTGTTAGATACGGTCGTAGGAGTTGGAATTGGCTTAGCCGTATCTGCTCTTGTGTTTCCTAAAAGAACAAGAGATAAAATAACCGACACTTCAGTAGAATACGTAGCGGCTTTAAAAGAATTTGTTCATACTTATTTACATCGTTTTACGAATCAGTACGCATTTGCCAATTTAGCTGATAAAGGAATGGAATTAGAAAAAAAGCTAAAACAGCTTCATGTCGATTCAGATCCTATTATCAAAGGTTTCGTTGGCCGTTCACGTCTTCAGCAATTTTTAACTGTTTTTACCGCTATTAATTATTACGCTAAGCATTTGGTGGCATCTTCTACTAGAAACGAAGCTTTTTATAAGGAAGCAGAATTTCATGGCGTAGTAAAGGAAGTGGAAGAGAAAGTGGCAAGCAACTTCACTCAGCTTGAAAAAGCATTACGAGGAGAAAGAGGAACGTATGTATACACGCTTGAAGATGTAAGACAAAAGATTGAACAATCTTTAGATTATTTTGATACGTCCGTTCAATCAAGAAACTTACAGCATCTGCAGCTGCTGCATAACATTTATTACGTATGGAAAATCAATCAATCGGTTGTTCACTTAGCCAAAGAGCTAGGAGCAGAAGAAATAAGCAATGAAGAATAAAAAACCAGCGAATACTTCGCTGGTTTTTAGTCTGATGAATAAGGAGACGTATCTTTTCTAATCGTTCTCCACGTTGTTTTAAGACCTGCATAGCTTCCAATTGCGGCGTATCCATAAAAATATCCCATAAACAATCCGGCAATAATATGATGAGGGTGACTGATCAATACTGAAAAAAGCACGCCGACAGCTAAAGCGATAGTCGGAACATATTGCTCTTTAGGATGAAAAAGCCATTTGATCAGCTGCGTCACGATTAATACGACAGGAACACCAATGACTGCGTCCCAAAAATTTGTATGAATTGTAGGGAAATCCATGTTTAAGCACCTCGTTAAATGTGTTGGATGTAAGGTTATCTATGCTGTTTTACCTAAGAACACTTCAATTAGAGTTATGAGGGGCTCCAGGTGGATAATAATAAGGCGGAATTTTGAGCCAGCCTTTTTGCTGCATTAGAATTTTTATTTTTGATCCTAATATGACCTTTTCAGTGTGGAATTTCAACCACATTAATCCAATATCGGTTCTAATAGATTGTCCCATATTCGTGCTGCACATGACGATATTAGAGGCAATTTTTATAGATATTAAGTTAGCGATTTCAGAATCCGTGGCTTTTGCTCCTAATGGAATACTGTTAGGGTCGGATTTCGGTTTGGTAGCCGGTATTTCAGGAAGGGGAATTCCTTCTTTAATCATTAATTTTTTTAGTGTATCAATCTGAGATTCAGCCAGGTTTTTTGAGTCTTGAGCAAGCTTAAGCAGTTCACTGTTGGTTGTTGTATTAAGACAAGTTTCTAAGGCAGGTATTTCTTCCGCTAAAGCAGTAAAATACAGCCAGCATCCCATAGTCTCACCGATATGTGGGCGAGGGGGCGGATCATCTGTAGAAGAGTTCTTTATATAATCAAGTAGTGTCTCAATGACGTTAATCATAACTTTTCACCCTTTATATAGTTTATGCATCTTCATTATTACCTTCAGCAGAAAAGGATAAACACAGCTAAGAAATGTTACATATAAAATTGATTATGATGAGTGGAAGAAAAAGCATCCCATTCAGCAATTTATAATAGTGATGGTACAAACATCTAAAGGTATAAAAATTGTTGAAATGCTTAATAAATAGGTTGGTGCTAGAAGATAAAGTCAATAGAAAAAAATCTCCTTGCTCATCAAGGAGATTTTTTATCTTGAGTATTATACAGTTTTTCTCCGATACTCTCTCCATAAAGAAGTTAGCTCTTCTGACCAATATTTATAATCAAATACCGTTATATTTTTACTGGGCATAAAAACGTTTAACAACCAATTAACCCTTAATTTGTCTCTGACGCCTATCGTTTTATCATTTTTACAGCAGCCTTCATCACAAGGTTTATCGTGTATCTTGTAAGGAATATTTTTAACGACTAATCCATTTTTCACACGCTTTGTGTACTCAATTCCTATAATCAAATATATCACTCCTCACAGTAACTCTTATCTTCATAATCATATGTAGGGATGACTTCTTTAATGAAAGGAGAAGAAGGGCAGAAGACAAAAATAAAAAAGCCCTGCTGTAGGGCTTTTAGATTAAGCAACTTTTGATGCAACCACGATTACTTTGCCGTGATCTAATTCTTCTTCATAGCGTTCAGCTTCCGGCTGTGATAGGCCTAATGAACGCATTTTGGCACGAAGCTCGTCTCCTCGAGAACGAAATACATTCGCAATCGCATCAAAAACACCTTGTTCAGAAAGGCCGATATTGTTTGTATTTGTTGCAGCTGTTAAATCCTCGGAGCGATCTTGATGGTGTGCAAGTAAATAAACTTCGTCTTTTGTAAATCCTTCACGCAAAAATTGTTCGATTGTATCTTTTGCCTGTACGCCATTTTCAACTACTTTTACATTTACCATTTCAAAAAACCTCCTTGTATGATAGACAACTTTCTAGAATATGTTTAGTAATGAAGAGAAGTTTAAGTAACTTATCCTCTTGCTTTGTGTATACACGTTATTGGAAGAGATAAAACCTATTTCATAAAATTGAGTTAAAAAGTCTAACATAGGAGAAGAGGAAACAGCGCGGTTATCTTTGAGGAGAATCTGGCGGACAATAAGCAGAAGAAGGCTTTAGCCAGCCTTTTTCCTGCATCTTTTTTTTGACCTTTTAAGGTACAGTACAAACTGCAAAAAGCCTAGATCTTAAACAGCTAAGATCCAGGCTTTTTGCATACATAAAAATAGAGAAATTTAAGATGAAAGACGTTCTTTTTGTTTTTCATAAACAGAAGTAGACTCGTTCCATGTATATCGACCATCTTGTAATTGAATGGTTGCGCTGAATGGACAGTCTATTGACGTTTCTGCGTCATCTAAACTACTTTCAAGTAAACGTTTTTTAAATCGAAGCAAATCTTCTTTTGAAGCAACTCGAAAAACCATTTCTAACGTAAGATCATCGTCCATCGCATTGTGTAATTGACTAATACTTTTGCGGAATTCTTTATTATATTGAAGCATAATTTTAATATCTGCTACGCAAGCAACACCAAACACATCTTTCACAACAGACTCAACCGTTAACTGAGTTGTGGAAGCATATGTTGAGATATTACGCTGTGGATTTTCTAAATAATAAATCGTTTCTACAGGATGTCTCGTGATAAGCACCTCTTTCCTATTCTTAAGTATACAGGAAAAAAGAATGGAATGGGGAAAGATTTTTAGGAAAGGAGTCCTGACATACATAAAAAGATTGTTTGTGATAGGAAAGAGAGTTATAAATTGATGGCTTTTCGCTTATCATTTTTGCTATATCCTTAAATCAACGAATTCTGTGCAACTTCCTCTAAGATTTGATAAAATAAAATCCTACGTCTCAATTCCTTCTAATGAATCCCTCAACTACTATTTCTACTTATTTTAAAGGAGGACGCTATTTTGCAGTTTGAACAAGCTTTAACACATTTACAGTCCTATTTTGGTTATGATTCGTTTCGAAAAGGACAGGAAGAGTCGATTCGTTATGTTTTAGAAGGGCACAATACCGCTTGTATTATGCCAACAGGAGGAGGGAAATCACTTTGTTATCAAATTCCTTCATTATTATTAGAAGGTACAACACTGGTGATTTCTCCGTTGATTTCCTTGATGAAAGACCAAGTGGACACGCTGAATGCAGCTGGTATTCCGGCCACGTATATTAACAGCTCTCTGACTCACACGGAGGTACAGCAGCGCTTAGAAGAAGTAGCGCTTGGTGAATATAAGTTGCTTTATGTAGCACCGGAACGACTGGAGTCTTCGCAGTTTTTAGAACAGCTTCAAATGCTTCCTATCCCGCTTGTAGCGGTAGATGAAGCGCACTGTATTTCACAGTGGGGGCATGATTTCAGACCGAGCTATTTGCGCATCAGTGACCTAATCAGCAAGCTGTCTAACGCGCCGATTGTGATGGGGCTAACGGCTACTGCGACGCCTCAAGTACGTGAAGATATTTGCCGAGCTCTTCACATTAATGAAGAGTACACGGTGATGACTGGGTTTGAACGTGAAAATTTATCGTTCGCTGTTGTAAAAGGTCAGGATCGAATCAGCTATATCGATCAGTATATCCGTAAAAATGATCAAGAAGCAGGTATCATTTATGCCGCTACGCGTAAAGATGTTGAAGAACTTCATGCTAGATTGCAAAAATCAGGAGTTAACGTATCAAAATACCATGCTGGTATGAACGCAAGCAGCCGTGATGAAGAGCAGAACCGCTTTCTTCAAGATGATGTTCAGGTAATGATAGCCACGTCTGCCTTCGGAATGGGAATCGATAAATCGAATATTCGCT
The DNA here is from genome assembly GCF_050846855.1 of Priestia sp. TGN 0903. Lineage (NCBI taxonomy): Bacteria > Bacillati > Bacillota > Bacilli > Caryophanales > Bacillaceae > Priestia > Priestia sp. TGN 0903. The sequence continues at coordinate 464,402 of NZ_JBOZGL010000001.1, read as the reverse complement.
TTGTTCTTCACTATCAGCTTCCAAAAAATATGGAAAGCTATTATCAAGAAGCAGGACGTGCTGGTCGTGACGGACTTCCAAGTGAGTGTATCGTACTTTATTCACCTCAAGATATTCGCGTGCAGCGCTTTTTGATTGAACAGTCAACGTCGAATCCTAAAAAGCAGATTCAAGATCTTGAAAAGCTGCAAAATATGGTGAACTACTGTCATACAGAAGGCTGTTTGCAGGCGTATATTCTTCATTATTTTGGAGAAAGTGAAGCACATGAGTGCGGCCGCTGTAGCAACTGTACGGATGATCGCGTGGAAATAGACGTAACGGTCGATACGCAAAAAGTGTTATCTTGTATGATTCGTATGGGCGAACGTTTCGGTAAAATGATGATTGCTCAAGTGTTAACGGGTTCTCGAAATAAAAAAGTAGTTGATTTTGGTTTTGATAAACTGAAAACGTACGGCGTCATGAGCGACCGGTCGGCTAAAGAAGTGAGCGATTTTATCGAGTATTTGATTTCAGAGCAGTTTATTTTAGTAGGACAAGGGTCATTTCCTACTTTATCCGTAGCGTCCAAAGGAAAAGGGGTGCTTCTTGGTACGGAAAAAGTGATGAGGAAAGAACAAATGGAAGTGAAGCAAATTGTCCAAGATGACGAACTGTTTGCTCATTTGCGCTCCGTTCGAAAGCAGCTAGCAGATGAAGCGGGCGTGCCTCCTTTTGTTATTTTCTCAGACGACACTCTTCATGATATGTGTACAAAACTTCCGGTAACTCTTGAACAGTTCGCCACTGTAAAAGGAGTTGGAGAACAAAAACAAGAGCGATACGGAGAACGATTCACGACTGAAATCAAACAGTTTTGTGAAGAACATCCAGACCGAAAGCGAGAAGTTTCAGCGCCTGCTCCAAAAAAAGCAAGAGCTTCATCAAAAGAAGGCTCTCACTTAATGACGTATGAGCTATTTCAGCAAGGAAAATCTTTAGACGAAATTGCTGAAGAACGTGAGTTGAGCCGCATTACCATTGAAAACCATTTGTTTAAATGCGCGGAAGAAGAAAAAGAAATCGACTGGACGCCTTTTCTTTCGGATGAAGACGAACAGCAAATTTTACAAGCTGCTTCGTCAGTAGGCGATGAAAAGTTAAAGCCAATCAAAGAAGAATTACCTGAAAACATCACTTATTTTATGATAAAAGTAGCACTGTTTAAACAAAAAATGAAGCAGCTATCGTAAACAAAAAGCTCCTATTAAAGGAGCTTTTTGTGTTGAATAAGCGAGTTTACTGATAAAATAATAGATATAAATGTTAGAAAAATCAGATTACATAAAAAGGAGGAGTGAAGGGGAATGATTGAACGAGAGCTTGAAGCGATTTTGCATGCTTCTCACGACAATATCGTGATCACTGATGAAAAAGGACTTGTTTTACGAGCAAGTCAAAACTGCCGTGATATATATGGATACGATGTGTCAGAGTTGGTCGGTCAAACCGTCTACGAACTGCAAAAACGCGGGATCTTTTCACCTTCCGTTACGATTGAAGTGTTAAAGAAAAAGAAAGAAGTACAGCTGATGCAACAAACAGAAACGGGTAAAGTTGTAATGGCAACCGGTATTCCCGTGTATGATGAACATCAGTGTATGAAAAGAGTTATCAGCTTTTCTCATGATTTAACAGAGCTTCAGCGCTTAAAAGAAGATTATCAGCAGCTCGAAGTGAAAATGAAAACATATCAGCTCGAAATGGAAGAACTCCGGGAACAGCAGTCGAATGATATGGTCATACGAAGTGAATCGATGAAAAAGGTATGGTCGATTATTAATCGCGTGGCAGACAGCGATGCAACGGTTGTGCTGCTAGGTGAATCGGGTGTTGGTAAAACGGCTTTTGCTCGTGCTTTACACTGTGGAAGTGAACGAAAAGAAGAGCCGTTTATTGAAATTAACTGCGGAGCCATTCCAGCTAGTTTGTTCGAATCTGAAATGTTTGGATACGAAGCAGGCTCTTTTACAGGTGCCAGTACAAAAGGGAAAATAGGAAAGTTTGAATTAGCTCATAACGGTACGCTTTTTTTAGATGAAATAGGAGAGCTTCCCCTTGATATGCAAGTAAAGCTGTTAAAAGTGCTGCAAGAAAAAACAGTCACCAAAATTGGAAGTGAACGAGCCAAACACGTAAACTTCAGGCTGATTGTAGCCACAAATCAGCCGCTTGAAGAAATGGTCAAAAAAGGAACGTTTCGTGAAGATTTATTTTATCGCTTGCACGTTATTCCGATTACCATTCCGCCGCTTCGCGAGCGAAAAGAAGACATCGCGGCACTGCTTTATCACGTGTTACATAAACAAAATGAAAAATATAACATCAAGAAATTTTTTCATGCAGAAGCATTAAATCTGCTTCTTGAACATCCGTGGCCCGGAAATGTGCGCGAGCTTGAAAATACAATTGAACGCCTCGTGTTAACAACGGATGAAAACAGCATCTCGCCTCAAGATCTCCCGTTTTATTCAGAAAATAGCAGCAGTGAAAAAGAAGAATGGGAGTCTCTTGACACGTTAACCTCTCAGGGAATGACGCTTCAGCAAGCACTTGCAGAAGTAGAGAAAAACTGGCTAATTCGCGCTCATCGTCAGTGTCAAACAACGTATGAAATGGCAAATGCACTAGGAATCAGTCAGCCTACGGTCGTAAGACGTTTACGAAAGTACAATATAAAATAATGAAATTTTAATTCAAAATGAATTAGCTGATTCAATACTGAATCAGTTTTTTTGTTTTGATTCTATTATGAATTAAAAATCGTCCATAATTGCGCGAAATAAGGTGATAAAAATTGGCATGCATTTTGCATTAATAAAAAGTATCTAAATAAAAAGCGTTAGTATCTAACATGATGATGCGGCGCTAATGAATGAAACCCACTAGGAGGAATAAATCATGCCAAAATATCAGCCGAAAAATTCATTTGAATCTCCGCGTTTTTGCGGACCACGTACATTTATGAGACTTCCGTACGTAGAACAAGTAAATGCAGAGATGGATTTTATTGTGACGGGTATTCCATTTGATTCAGGTCAATCTTTTCGAACAGGAGCACGTTTTGGACCGGAAGCTATTCGAGATTTCTCCATTTTGCTTCGCCCGTATAACCCAGAACAAAAGATTAATATTTTTGATTACATCTCAGGCGTGGACTACGGCGATTTATCAGTGGTTCCCGGGTATATTTTAGAAACGTATAAAAAAATTGAAGAAGGGTTAACGCCGGTTGTGAATGAAGGAATTATTCCTATTTCACTAGGCGGTGATCATTCGATGACCCTTGGTGAACTTCGTGCCATCGCGAAAAAGCACGGACCGGTAGCGCTTTTACAGTTTGATGCTCATTCTGATACGTGGGATAGTTATTTTGAACAAAAATACAATCACGGTACGGTATTCAGACGAGCGATAGAAGAAGGGTTAATCGACGTGTCGCGCTCAATTCAAATTGGTATGCGAGGCGGTCTGTACGGCATTGAAGATTTAGAAGATGCAAAGAACTTAGGTCTAGCTCTGTATACGACAAACGAATATAAAAAACTCGGCGTTGAAAGAATGCTAGACATTATTCATGAGCGTGTAGGGGAAGGACCCGTATTTTTATCGTTTGACATTGACTTTTTAGATCCAGTTTACGCGCCGGGAACAGGAACGCCTGAAGTCTCAGGTGCAAGTATTGACGATGCGCTTCAATTCGTTCGAGGCTTAACAAATATTGATTTTGTCGGTTTTGATTTAGTAGAAGTACTGCCAGCTTATGATCATGGCCAAATTACAGCAGCGGCGGCCGCTAATATTGTCTATGAATTTATCACACTTATTGCGTTAAGAAAAAAAGAAAAAGAAGAAGAAGCGCTGTTAGTGAAAGCACGCGACTAAATATAAAAAAGACGGTAAAAGTGGGAAGGTACTATTATCTTCCCATTTTTATATAAGAGTTCTCTATGAGGGGTGTTTGACTATGAACGGGCAAGTAAATGTAAAAATAGATAAGAAACAAGCAAAACCATGTAAAAGAGAAATAATCAACCCAGCGACCAATAAGATTATAGCGGAAGTGTTTGATTCGTCGCTTCAACAAGTAGAGGAAGCGGTAGGTAAAGCAAAGCAGGCTTTTGAACAAAGTGAATGGAAGAAAAATAAATCACTGCGTGTAGAGGTGCTTACGAAACTAGCAGACTTATTAGAAAAAGAAGCGAGTATATTCGCTGAAACAGAAACATTAAATACTGGCAAACCGATAAAAGAAGCGCAGTTAGATATTGAAGATACAATTAATTGTTTAAGATATTACGCAAACTTAATAGAAGAAAATCAGCCGTGGACAAAGAACATGTTCGACGACACAAGCAGTAAAATCATTCAAGAACCTATTGGCGTATGCGCGCTAATCGTTCCTTGGAATTTCCCTTTGCTGCTTGGCATGTGGAAGCTGGCTCCTGCATTAGAAGCTGGAAATACGGTGGTGTTTAAGCCGTCAGAATTAACGCCGCTTTCTTTTTTAAAGTTAGCTTCACTATGTGAAACAGCCGGTATACCAGAAGGCGTGTTTAATTTACTTATAGGAGACGGTGAAGTGGGAAGTGCCCTTGTTGAACACAAAGACGTAGCCAAAGTCTCTTTTACAGGAGGATCAGAAACAGGCAAACGTATTTATCAGCAGTGCGCAAAAGAGATGAAAAGAGTTTCGCTTGAACTGGGAGGGAAATCTCCGCTTCTTATTTTTGAAGATAGCGAAATTGATATTGCAGTAGACTGGACAATGTTTGGCTCATTTTTTAACCAAGGACAAGTGTGTGTAGCTTCATCGCGTATACTCGTACACGAATCTATTTATAACTCGTTTCTTTCTGCTCTTACGGAGGCTGTTGCTGCTATAAAAATTGGTAATCCGTTAAGAGAAGAAACGGAGATGGGTCCGGTTATTAGCAAGGAGCATCTGAATAAAATACAGAGTTTTATTAAGCTAGGTCAAGAAAAAGGTGCGAATTTATTAACAGGAGGAACGTTAATTGACTGCGAAGGTGGAAACTATATAACGCCAGCGGTGCTCGTTGACGTGGAGCAGCATATGAAAATCGTCCAAGAAGAAATATTTGGTCCCGTCATTACCGTTCAATCTTTTTCAAGTGAAGAAGAAGCCATAGCACTTGCCAACGGTACGAGATTTGGTTTAGCTGCAGGAATTTTAACGAATGATTTAATGAAAGCAGAGCGAGTTGCTGAACAGCTTCAAGCGGGAACGATTTGGATCAACAGCTACCATACGCCTCATATTGAAACGGCGTGGGGCGGTTTTAAAGAAAGCGGCATTGGCCGGGAGCTAGGTCCATCAGGATTAGCTGCTTTTACTGAAACAAAGCATGTGAATACAAATTCCAAGCTAGCTCGAGCCAATTGGTATCAATAAAAGTGAAAGGTGGAAAAGGGATGACAACAAAAAGTGGTCTCGCCCATGATGATGTGCAGCCGATTGCAATGAATAAAAGAAGTATGGGCTTCTTCTCTACATTTTCTATGTGGATAGGAGCCAACGTGGTAGTAACGACCGTTTTTACGGGAATGCTGTTTGTACCCGATATGACCTTTTTAAAGGCATTATTTGTGATTGTGCTTGGCTCTTTAGTCGGTGCCATACCGCTCGTGCTGATGGGGAATATCGGAACTCGAACCGGTCTTCCAACCATGGTTTTGATGAGACCTGCTTTTGGGCAAAGAGGAGCTATGCTTCCTGCTGCTGTTAATCTTATTACATTAATAGGATGGGCATGGATTCAAGCGCCTACATGGCAGGGCTAAGTTTAAATCATGCCGTCACCTTTTTGACCGGTTACAGCAACATCAATCTATTTACAATTCTTACTCAAGTACTAGTAGTAGCTATTTCTATATACGGACACAAAGGCATTGAAGCAACGGAAAAATTAGTAGCTACGCTAATGGTCATTTTAGCAACCGTTGTGTTTAGCTATTTGTTTATCGAATTTGATGCAGCAAAATTAATGCAAATGAAAGCAAGCGAAAATCCTGGTATTACAGGAATGTTAGCTTTTGATATTGTAGTAGCTACAGCTTTTACGTGGATTCCTATTGTTTGCGATTATAATCGAAACTGTAAATCTGAAAAAACGGGAATTGCGGGAACGTATTTAGGCTATAACGTTGCGACTTTGATTGCAATGGGATTAGGCGCAACGGTTTCAGGCTTTTCAATTCTCGGAAATATGACGCAAACGTATGACCCGGTAAATTTAATTGGCGCATATAGCCCGCTGTTGGGATTAGTAGCAGCCATCGTCATTTTTTTATCGGTGTTGTCAACCAACGTAATGGTACTGTATAGCGCAACAATGTCTTATTTGTCTATTTTTTCAAAGCAGCGCTTTTGGATACCGGCACTAACGATGGGAGTTGTCACAGTCCTAGGTTCTCTATTAAAAGAGTGGTTAATGACAAATTTTCAAAGCTTTTTGCTTATGATCGGCGTCTTATTTATTCCTATTATTGCGATTGTTCTTGTTGATTACTATATTATTCGCCGAAAACACTATGACATTTCAGCTATTTTAGATAAGGAAAATAAAATATATTGGTATACAAAAGGATTTAACCTTCATGTGTATGTATCCTACATAGTGGGGGCTGTATTTGCCTATTATTTTACGTACGTTCATCCGCTAGCCACAGGCGCAACAATCTTAGCTTTTTTATTTACAGGTGTTTTACACGTATCGTTAACCAAGCTTTCGCAGCTCTCCATCCTTTACTCAAAGGGAATTGACAAAAATGCTTGATAGATATTCAGAAAAGACTGAATTATCTAAAATATACCGAAAGCTCCTGTTTAAAGGAGCTTTTTATCTTGAAAATAGGTGAGAAATAAGCAAAAGCATGGGGAAGAGAAGTTCTTAATCTAGCTTCAAATAAAGTGGTAACAATGCATTTGATTCTATAAGGGGTCTTTTCTATAATAAATGTAGGAAAACTTTCCAAAGGAGAATTTTATGCTCGAATTAGAGGCTATTCAAGGCAGGGCCATTGAAAAAACTAAGCATACATTGCTACAGGATATAAAAAGCGTATTAGGTGAACAAGACGAATGTCCGGATTTAGAGACGTATTTAACAGACAGGCACTCTTTTATTAAAAAAGCCTGGGGGACTGCGTGGAGAAAAATAGTTGTTTCTTCTGTATCTAAGAAAAACAGAAGATCGTATTTAACAGAAAGAGGCTTTGAGATAAAAGGATATAAACCTCAAGCTATCGATAAGTTATTTGCTAAAGAAACGAGAAAAGGTATAGAATTTGATGCTTTTTCTTGGTTAGAAAAGCAGTACGGAAAGGGCAGTAAAGCAGAGTGGCTATCTCTATACGGAGAAGCAAGAGCTGAATTTGCCAAAAAAGAAGAAGAAAGAAAAGAGAAAGAAAGACAGCAAAGTATTAATGATCGAAAAGCCAGATATCAATTACAGTTAAATTTGGAAGCAGCTCCTATTTTGGAAGTAAACAAAGAGCTGTATTACCTACATATAAGAGAACAGCTTTCACATCAGCTATCAAAAGACATTGAAACAAACTCAAAGTATATTGAAAACTATGCGCCGCATACTGAGCTTGAAGATGAATTAATAGAAAACGGTGATTTAACACGTCATGATTATGAAACGGTTCATGACTTTTTTCAAGAGCTCACCGGGAACGTAAGCTCAGAATTAGACAGATATTCAACGATTATCTTGTTTGAAACGTATGAAGATGTATACGAGGTATTTATCACCGATAAGATTTATGAAATCATTCCAACTATGATTATGGATGACCTTCCTGCTTCATTTAAAGAAGAGTATAAATCTTATACAAATGATTCGGTAACACGAATGGATATTATAAAAGCACTCAGAAGTGATTTATCGGATTTGGTCTATGAATATAAAAGAATGCTTGTAGAAGAAAAGCTTTCCTATGTACTAGAAGTTTCAGATCACAACTTAACGATCGAAGAGCATAAAAAGCGATATGCACAGCAATTGGAAGAAAGACGATTACAACAAGAACGTGAACGTGAAGAAAAGAACAAGCTGATTGAAGAAGAACAGCGACAGTTAAATTATATTTTTGGTGCAGAATACGAAATGGATCCAAGAAAAGAAACGGAATACATTCTTCATCTCGGTGATACAAACACAGGAAAAACGTATACAGCATTAAAGTCATTAAAGAAAGCTGCTTCGGGTAGCTACTTAGCGCCACTTCGCCTGTTAGCTTTAGAAGTTTTTGAAAAGCTGAACAAAGACGGAGTTGCTTGTTCGTTAAAAACAGGTGAAGAAGAAAAGATTGTTGAAGACGCTCAGCACATGGCCGGTACGGTAGAAATGTTTAGTGAATTAGAACATGGCGATGTAACGGTAATTGATGAAGCACAGATGATTCAAGACCGAGATCGGGGGTTTTCATGGTATAAAGCCATCACCCGAGCTAATGCCAAACAAGTTCATGTGATCGGGAGTTTAAGCATTCGAAGTATGTTAGAAGAGATGTTAGACGGTGTGATCTCAGAAATTCATGAGTACGAAAGAGATATACCTTTAAAAGTAGATCTTCGAAATTTCAAAATTGAACAAGTGAAACCCGCAGATGCTTTAATTGTTTTCTCGCGTAAAAAAGTGCTTCAAACAGCGGCTAAGCTAGAAAAAGATGGTCACAAAGTGAGCGTGATTTATGGAAGTATGCCGCCTGAAACAAGAAGAAAACAAATTGAGCAGTTCATTAATAGAGAAACAACTGTCATTGTGTCTACAGATGCAATTGGAATGGGGTTAAACCTTCCAATTAGACGAATTGTGCTTCTAGAAAACATGAAATTTGATGGGCAAAAACGGAGGTTGTTGACTTCTCAAGAGTTAAAGCAAATTGCAGGTCGTGCTGGAAGAAAGGGTCTCTATAATGTGGGAGAAGTTGCATTCGCTAAAGATGCAAAGCAAATGAGAGAACTGTTATTTTCAACAGACGAGCAAATCAGCAAATTTTCAATTGCGCCTACTTCAGATATGCTAAGAAGATTTAAAGAATATCATCATGACCTCGGAACGTTTTTTGACATGTGGGCTAAATTTAAAAATCCAAAAGGTACACAAAAATCAAACCTGGCACAAGAACGTGAGCTTTATGAGGAAGTGAAAGACACGCTGATTGAAGCGAAAATGCCCATTGTTGATTTATATGGTTACTTGCAGCTGCCGTTTTCAGCAAAAGAAAGCTCTTTGAAAAAGCAGTGGGTGGCTAGCATGAATGCAATTGTTAACAGAGAAGAATTACCTGAACCAAGGATAATAGAAGGTTCACTGGAAAAATTAGAGCTGTCTTATAAGGCGATTGGCCTGCATCTTTTATTTTTATATCGAATGGATAGAAGACCGGAAGCTATTTACTGGGAGCGTGTCCGAGAAGAGCTTACAAACAAAATACATGACGTATTAAGAAAAGATATGAAAAAATTTAAAAGAACGTGCAGTGCGTGTTCTAAAGACCTTCCTTGGAATCATGATCATGCGATATGCGATTCATGTTTTCATAAAAGATTTCGCAGAAGACACGGGGACGACGGTTTTAATTACTAAGATGTAGTGATAAAAAAAGAGGCTTGTATGAACGTATGTTAGTTAAAGGAAGATCCGAACGAGTTCGATTCTCGATTGAGAATCCAATTCGTTCGGCTTTTTTTATTGTGAAGATAGCTTTCATGTGTTTCGTTCCTTCTAGCAGTTGATTGGAGGGCAAGGCAAAGACTCCTGCGGGAGAAGCGGAACAGGTGAGACCCCGCAGGAGCGTAAGCGACGAGGAGGCTCAGCGGCCGCCCGCGGAAAGCGACGTCTTGCACGGAAATCAACTGCGGTGTAACAAGCACCCCATACCAAATCATTTATCCTATTTGTTCATCTTTAGATGAGATTGATTTAGTTAAGTCTCAACCTCACTTTTCGTATAAGCTTTTCATCTTTTTATTATAAATTTCTGCGTCAAAGCAGATTTTTGCAGAAAAAAGGCGAAAATGTATAAGCGGTCATCTTGTAAAAAGAGCAATAAATTATTATGATATAAGATGGAACTTATATTTTAAAGGATTCCGTGATTTTTTTGTTGGGCGGACGTGTATTGTCTTAGAGTAAGTTTGCTATCATTCATTATGTTAAAAGCAGCACTTTTAAATAGAGATACGGTTCGTAATAGAAGGGAAGAGGATGATGACAAGTCATAACAAAGAAAATAAAGCTGCAGTCGAGCAGTACAGTAAAGGGAAAATTTTGTGGCAATTAACCCGTCCTCATACGTTAACGGCATCGTTTGTACCCGTTTTGATTGGAACAGTTCTAGCTATGTTTTATGGCCATGTGAACGTTTGGATGTTCCTAGCGATGCTTTTTTCATGTTTGTGGATTCAAATTGCGACGAACTTATTTAACGAGTACTATGATTTTAAACGCGGGTTAGACACAGAAGACTCCGTAGGAATTGGAGGAGCCATCGTCAGACACGGAATGAAGCCGAAAACGGTATTAAATTTAGCACTGATTTCTTATGGAATTGCTCTTATTTTAGGCGTATATATATGTGCAAACAGCAGCTGGTGGCTTGCTTTAGTTGGATTAGTAGGTATGGCGATTGGTTATTTGTATACAGGCGGACCGCTTCCGATTGCGTATACGCCGTTTGGAGAGTTATTTTCAGGTCTGTGCATGGGCGCGATGTTCGTGTTGATTTCATTTTTTATTCAAACGAATACCGTAACGTCTGAAAGCATCTTTGTATCACTCCCTATTGCGATTTTAGTAGGCGCGATTAATTTGTCTAACAACATTCGTGATATAGAAGAAGATACAAAAGGCGGACGACGTACGCTAGCTATTTTATTAGGTTCTAAAAATGCGATTAGATTTTTAGCTGCTTTGTTTGGCATTGCGTATATTTGGACCGTTGCATTAGTGGTATTCTTCGATATTAGCCCTTGGATTTTCTTAGTGTTCCTTAGTGCACCTAAGCCCATTCAAGCCGTACAAGCATTTGTACGCGGAGAGCTTATTGCGATGAAAGCAACTGCTCAAACAAATACGTTTTTTGGATTTACTTTATCAATTGGGTTATTAATTGGCTATTTAGTAAGCTGATTGTGTTGAAAAAGCCTGTCTTTAAAAAGACAGGCTTTTTGTTATGCTCCAGTTATTTTTTCTTTTACTGCGCTAAGAAATGCGTTCATATTTTCAGAAGATGAAAAGCTGGCTTGAGCTTGTTTTGGTCCGCCGCCGCCTTTTCCATCGTAAAGCGGAAGCAGCTCTTTATAAAGTTCTCCGCATTTTACCTCACTGCCGCTGTGAGCCAGTAAGACTTTTTGATCACTTGAAAAAGCAAAAAGAAGCGTTGTATCAGGCGTTTGAAGAAGCTGCTTTGTCAAAGCTTGCACATCTTTTAGTGTACGATTTTCAAAGTGATGGTACAGAAATGATCCTTCTTTTTTGGCTTCTAATTCACTTGCTAAATAAGCTGCATTTTCATTTTTTAATTCTTCTAGTTGTTTTTGCAGCTCTTTTTGTTCAGTCTCCAATTTTTTAATGCGTTCTATAACTAATTCACGGCTTGTACTGAATTTATTGCTAAGTTCTGCTACGATTTCTTGAGACTGCTGATAATCAGCTAATGCACGCATACCGCATTTAAAAAAGAGGCGTGTATTGCCGCGCTGCTTTTCCGTTTTCGTAAGTTTAATGAGACCCAGCTCTCCAATTTGGTTCACATGAGTACCGCAGCAGGCAGAAACATCAATGCCTTCAATTTCTACGATGCGTACCACTTCGTCTTCTAGATCGGGCACTTTGCGAAGCGCAAGAGTATGTAAGTCTTCCTTTTTCACTTCGTACGTTTTAATGGGGCGGTTGCTGTAAATAGCATTGTTTACAACTTTTTCAATGTGTAATAGCTGCTCATGAGATAACTGAGGCACATTTAAATCAATAGAGACAGCGTCGCTTCCTAAATGAAAGCTAACGGTGTGAATATCATATGTATCGATTAATAGAGCCGAAAGTAAGTGCTGTCCGCTATGCTGCTGCATATGATCAAAGCGGCGGTGCCAATCAATTTCACACGTGACGTTCGTTTGTGCAGGCAGTGTATTAACGAGATGATAGACTTCTCCATTTTCTTCGTAAACATCTTTTACGTCGATTCCGGCAATAGTACCGTAGTCAGAAGGCTGTCCGCCGCCTTCTGGATAAAAAGCGGTTTGTTTTAACGTTAATGCGTAGCCAGTTGAAAGAGCGCGCGTCTCTGTCACTTCTGTTTCCCACGTTTTTGTGTAGGGATTGCTATAATAAAGTCTTTCTGTCATGTTCATCATCCTTTCTAGTAAAACCATACCTAACTTTTTCTATAGTATCAGAAATATGTTTCTTCGAACATGGATAAGCTAACTTGTAATAATAAAACTGGGTGGGACATATGAAAAATACTGTTTATATTTATACGCGTGACTTAAAAAGAATTTTCACCAATTGGGCGATGATTATCATTGTGTTGACGCTTATGATTCTGCCGTCTTTTTACGCATGGTTTAATATAAAAGCATCTTGGGATCCATACGGGCGGACTGAAGGTATTGCCATTGCAGTAACGAGCGAAGACGAAGGTTCTACGATAAGAGGGCAGCACGTAAACGTGGGAAAAGATATTATTGCAACGTTAAAGAAAAATAAAACGCTTGGATGGACGTTTGTCTCCAAAGAAAAAGCTGATCACGGAGTAAAGCACGGAGACTATTATGCAAGTATTGTTATTCCAAAAGATTTTTCACAAAAGCTTGGTACCGTTCTTCAAGATCGTTTGGAAAAGCCGGTCATTATTTACAAAGTAAACGAAAAAATAAACGCCGTAGCGCCTAAAATTACAAGCAAAGGAGCCAGCAGCTTAACACAACAGATTAGTGAAAAATTCGTCAAAACAGCGAATGGAGCCATTTTTTCTGTTTTTAACGAACTCGGTATTACCCTGCAGCGGGATTTACCGACCATTCAACAAGTTGAACAACGGATTTTTGAGCTTGAAAATCGTCTTCCTGAAATTAAAAAAGTAATTAATGAAGCGAATGACACCACTCAAAAAGCTGGAGCTATTGTATCGAAAGCTCAGGCCGCTCTTCCTGAAGTAGAGAGATTAACAGCTGACGGCGCACAGATGACTCAGCAGCTCAATACGTTTTTAACTAAAAGCGATGAAGTGTTAAAAAACGCTGAGCCAACGATTAGCGAAACGCTGCACCGTGTTCAACAGCGAGCTGTCGGAGTTCAAGAATTGAAGAATCAGCTGATGGAAAAAGATATAGCCCCGGCTGAAGTCAGCGCAGCAGCGGAACAGCTAAAAGTGCAGTTAACAAAACAAGTTGCTGACACAGGAGAGATCCTTACGCTTCTTACGGATTTAAATGCGGTGTCTCAAGGGAACGTTCTTTCACCGGTTATTAATCAAATAAAAAGTGTACATACGCTTTTACAGCAGCAGCTGTCGGATGTAAACGACTTACAGCAGCAAACAAAAAATGGAGATGCACCAGATCCAAGTGTGCTTGAGAAATTCACCTCTCGCACCGACCAAGCTGTTTCTAAATTAAATACGTTAACGAATTCGTATTCTTCTACGATTGTGCCGGCTATTGAACAAGCTATCAAAGAAGCGAAAGATAAAACAGCAAGCGCAAACGCACTGCTTGATGAAGCCAATAAAAGCATGCCGGATGTTTCGAACGTGCTGTCTAAAACAGCGAGTGGCATTTTGCTCGGACAGCAGGAGCTTGCGAAAATAACAAAAGACTTTCCGCGAATTGAACAAAACGTGCACAATATAGCGGATAAAATACGCGAATTTCAGCGAAAAGAAAACATTGAAGATATTATTAATTTGTTAAAAAACGATGTACAAAAAGAAAGTGATTTTTTTGCTAAGCCGGTTCTTTTAAAAGAAGAAAGACTTTATCCCATTCCGAACTACGGCTCGGCTATGTCTCCGTTTTATACAACGCTTTGCTTGTGGGTCGGAGCTTTGCTGTTAGTTTCAATTTTAAGCGTAGAAGTAGCGGATGAAGAGCGGTTTAAAAGCTATGAAGTCTATCTTGGAAGACTTTTAACGTTTTTGTCTATTGCTCTTGTGCAAGCTTTTATTGTGACGCTAGGCGATTTATTTTTAATCAAAACGTACGTCGTAGACAAAGTGCCTTTTATCTTTTTAGGCTTGCTGTGCAGCTTCGTGTTTATGACGATTGTCTATACGCTTGTAGCGATATTTGGCAATGCAGGAAAAGCGATGGCCATTGTTTTGCTTGTGCTTCAGCTTTCTGCTGCAGGCGGTACATTTCCGATTCAAGTCGTGCCTGCTTTTTTCCAAGCACTCAATCCGTTTTTGCCATTTACCTACGCAATAAGCATGATGAGAGAAGTTGTAGGAGGCATGTTAGCGGATATAGTAAGAAAAGATGTTACCGTTCTTCTTTGCATTTGGCTTGGCGTGCTGCTCGTTGGCATTTTTCTTCATAAGCCTCTTAGTAAAACGAGTGCAAAATTAACAAAAAAAGCGCGTGAAAGTAAATTAATTCATTAAAAAAACGTTTTGGGTTTCCAGACAGAACAAAATGCGGTAGTGTAGATAGAAAGGAGTGATAAGCATGGGTATATTAGATGGACTATTAGGAAATGCATCAGAAGCAGATATAAGAGGAACTGAAAAAGATTTACAAAACATTTTAATTGCCAACGAGCGAGTGGAACAAGCGTATAAAGTCATTCGCGATTTAATGGTGTTTACGACGAAACGTTTAATTATCGTTGATAAGCAAGGAGTGACGGGAAAGAAAACAGATTATCATTCCATTCCTTATAAGACGATTACCCATTTTAGCGTAGAAACGGCTGGAACGTTCGATTTAGATGCCGAATTAAATATTTGGGTATCTGGTTCTAGCGCGCCAATTTCAAAAGAATTTCGTAAAGATAAAAGCATTTACGACGTGCAAAAAGTATTAGCATCTTATGTATTGAATTAAAAAGTTGAGCCATGAAAAATTGGCTCGACTTTTTTTGTGTGTAAAACAAGAAAGCATAGCAGTCTTGCATACAGTCGTTTGAAAATACTCAGGCTGTTGTCCATTCCTATTGTCATTTTACTCATTACCGAAATGCATGAAAACGATTTACATAATGAATTATACAGAATAAAAAAACCGTGATATGCTTTTTTTAGAGAAAAAAGGAAGTGACCAACTGTGAGTTATACCGTAATTGGAACATCGGCTTTTCGCAAAACAAATGTTGCGCTTTTTGCAGCAGGCTTCAACACATTTTCAATTTTATATTGTACACAGGCCATTTTACCTGAATTTTCTAGAGAATTTGGGATATCTCCGGCGTTTGCGAGTTTATCTCTTTCGTTAACGACCATCACGCTTGCGGTTAGTATGCTTTTTTTAGGTTCTTTGTCGGAAGTGTGGGGACGAAAGAAACTGATGGGCCTATCGTTAATTTTTGCGTCATTGCTATGTATCATGACAGCATTTAGCTCTACCTTTGAAACGCTGTTAATTTTTCGCGTAATTCAAGGAATCGTGTTAGCAGGGTTGCCTTCTGTGGCCATGGCTTACTTAGGAGAAGAAATTGAACCTGGAAGTTTAGGAAAAGCGATGGGGATTTATATAAGCGGAAACGCCTTTGGAGGCGTAGCGGGAAGGCTTATGACAGGAGTGCTCACGGAGTATTTTAACTGGTCTGTAGCTCTTGATGTTGTAAGCGCAATCAGCTTATTGGCCACATTTGTTTTTTTTATGAACTTGCCTGATTCACAGAACTTTACTTCCCGGTCATTTGAACTTCGTCAGCTTACCGGCTCTCTTCGCAGTCATCTTCAAGATAAAGGGATGCTTTGTCTTTTTGCTATTGGTTTTGCACTGCTTGGAAGTAACGTAGCTTTATACAATTATATTGGATACGCTTTATCTGCTCCTCCGTATTCTTGGAATCATACTCTTGTAAGTTTTATTTTTGTCATTTTCTTTGTAGGAGTATTCAGCTCAGTCTGGATGGGGACGCTGGCGGATCGATACGGTCGGAAAAAGGTGCTGTTATGTACGATTGCTGTTACGCTTATAGGTTCAATCGTTACGCTGCATCCCGTTTTATGGATAAAAATTACCGGGCTTTTGCTGCTGACGTTTGGCTTTTTCGGAAGTCACTCCATCGCAAGCAGCTGGGTAGGAAGAAGAGCAACGCATGACAAAGCGCAGGCTTCGTCTTTATATTTATTTTTTTACTATGCAGGATCGAGCATTGGAGGGACTGCGGCTGGCTTATGCTGGAGCGCGTACGGCTGGAAAGGTGTGATTGCTCTAATTGGTGTGTTTCTTACAACAGCCTTTTTCTTAGCTGTTCGTTTATCAAAAATGCCGGCTCAGCAGACGCACGTTCACTAAGAAAATATAAAGACATATAGCTATTGATTTAAAAAAAGAGGTCGGTACAAAAGGATTTTAGCCCAAGTGAAAAACGAACCATTGATCAACATGTTTGATTAGTGGTTCGTTTTTTTTGTTATGGTGAACATAGTTTCATCTGTTTCGTTCCTTCTAGCAGCTGATTGGAGGGCAAGACGGAGACTCCTGCGGGAAAGCGGAACAGGTGAGACCCCGCAGGAGCGGAAGCGACGAGGAGGCTCAACGGACGCCCGCGGAAAGCGAAGTCTTGCACGGAAATCAACTGCGGTGTCGCAAGTAATTTATACTAGCTACTTTAGTCTTTAGATTGAAGTAATTTAGTTATGTCTTAATTTCATTCTCTAGTTTAAAAGCTGAATAAAAAGCTCCGCTACTTTTTTATGAGCGCTGTTAGCAGGATAGATATAAGAAAAACGGCGCTTAAAAGGAGCGGTGTTAACATTGAGAATCGATAGGTGCTTTTGTTCTACATCTTCTTTAATAGCACAAAGCGAGAGTACAGACATTCCTAAATCGTGAACAATCGCTTCTTTAATTCCTTGATTGCTGCTGATTGTTAGCATGCTTTTCATTTTTAAACCGTTGGACATTAGAACGTGATCTAAATATTCTCTTGTTCCAGAGCCTTTTTCACGCGCTACCCACCGCTGGTTTTGTAAATCATCAATTTCTACTCTTTTAAGCTGAGCTAAAGGGTGATCCACTGACGCAACGATGGCAAGCTCATCGTCCATAAAGGACTGAATATGTAAATCGGACTCTTCCGTGTGACCTTCAATAAGCCCTACATCCACTTTGAAATGACGAACAAGCTGAGCAATTTCTTTTGTATTACCGATCGTCACTTCTACATCAATATCAGGATATTGTTCACGAAGCTTTGCTAAAAAGGAAGGAAGAATATATTCGCCAATTGTAAAGCTGGCGCCAATCGTTAGCATTCCTTTGACACGGTGATGGTGTTCGTAAATATCTCGTTTCGTATGCTCATATATTTGAATCATTTGTTTAGCACGATCGTATAAAATTTCGCCGCTGGGTGTGATTTTTAACATCTTAGGTGAACGCAGGAACAGGGAAGTTTGAAATTCTTTTTCGAGATTTTTGATGTGTACGCTTACGCTTGGCTGTGAAATCATTAATTTTTCCGCAGCTTTTGTAAAGCTTTGCTCTTCTACAACAGAAACAAACGTCTTTAACGCATCATAGTACATAGAGTATGGCTCCTTTTATATTAAAAAAATTAATTATAAACATTATAAAACATTATTATGGTAATAACTAGAGGCACTTGGTTAAGAAAAGTAAAACAAGGTGCTGACTTAAAGGAGTATGTTAGCTTGCAACGAAGGCAGCCTGCGCAATTTGTTTACAGTTATTTTTGTTTCATCTATAAAGCTATTAAACACTTTTTTGTCATCTATTTGTAACAAAAGTAAAAAAAGTACTTGTTTTTTCCAGAAAACATACTATAATATTAACTGTAATGCGATAAGTAATACAGTTAATACACCTAGTACACACATCATGATTTTGGGTAGATGAAGGGAGGCAGACTATGTTCGATTTAGATATTCGTAGTCGTAAGCCGATATACGAGCAATTAGTAGATAAATTGAAAGAGCTTATTATTCATGAAGTCTTTAAGGCCGATCAAAAGCTTCCATCTGTTCGGCTGTTAGCAAAAGAATTAACGATTAATCCAAATACAATTCAAAAAGCGTATCGTGAACTAGAACATCAAAACTATATTTATTCAGTTCCAGGCAAAGGAAGTTTTGTAACGCCTCAAGTTGATACACTAAATAACGAGAAGGTGAAAAAGATGAAAGAAGAATTAGTAAAGCTGTTGGCAGAAGCTATGTATTTAGGAATGGACAAAGATGAAATTCTATCACTTATTTCACAGGCTGAAAAAGCAGTAAAAGGAGGAAGCGATAGTGATTGAACTGAAGGCGATAAAAAAAGAGTTTGAAGAAATGGAAGCTCTAAGAGACGTCACGCTTTCTATAAAAAAAGGATCTATTTACGGACTGCTTGGCTCCAACGGGGCAGGGAAAACAACGCTATTAAAAATCATTGCAGGTATTTACAAGCAGGATCACGGAAAGATTGCCATAGACGGCGAGGAAGTATTCGAAAACGTTGGTTTAAAAGAACGTATTATTTTTATGCCAGATTCTCTTTATTTTTTCCCTCAAACAACGATTAAGCAATTAGCGTCTTTTTATAGAAGCGTCTATCCGACTTGGAACGAAGAACGGTTCCAAAAATTAAAAGAAGCTTTCCCAATTCAATTACATAAAAAGGTACATAGAATGTCCAAGGGAATGCAGCGTCAAGTAGGATTTTGGTTAGCGCTGTCTGCTATGCCTGATGTACTTATCTTAGATGAGCCGCTCGACGGTTTAGATGCGGTAATGCGTCAAAAAATTAAAAACCTTCTTGTTCAAGACGTGGCAGAACGGGAAATGACGATTTTAATTTCGTCACATAACCTGCGAGAAGTGGAAGATCTTTGTGATCATGTAGGCATCTTGCATCACGGTCAATTATTAATTGAAAAAGAGCTGGATGATTTAAAGTCTGATGTGCACAAAATTCAAGTTGCATTTGAAGGAGATGTGCCGCTAGCGCTTTATGACACGCTAGACATTTTATATCAAGAAAAACGAGGAAGCGTCTTGCTTTGTATTGTTCGAGGAAAAGAAAATCACTTAGTAAACAAAGTCCGATCGTATAAGCCTTTAATTTTTGACATCTTGCCACTTACGCTGGAAGAAATCTTTATTTATGAAATGGGGGATGTGGGTTATGCAATCGAAAACATCATCGTTTAACCGCGGCATGTGGATTCAATCCATGAGAAACGTGGGATGGATTGGGCTTGTATACTTGCTAGTACTGCTGTTCGCTTTACCTTTACAACTGATTTTCACTTTCACAGGAAAGGTAGAGCCTTATATAGAAAAACCAGATACGCTATTTAACGTATTGGATGGGCTGGAATTTGTGTTTATGTTTGTTGTACCAGTGTTACTTGGTATTTTTCTATTTAGATATATCCAAACGAAGATTGCGGCTGACTATATTCATAGTTTACCAATTAAGCGTTCTACGCTGTTTCATCAAAATATGCTTCTGGGCGCGTTGGTTTTAGTTGTTCCTATTTTAATTACGGGAGTCGTTACTTTTGCCGTTAAAGGAGTTTTAACCGTTGAGGATGTTTATACAACAGGAGATGTTCTAAGCTGGGTCGGTTACAGTATTTTAATTAACTTATTTGTGCTGACTGGAACTGTTTTAGCGGGAATGTTCACCGGAATGTCTGTCCTCCAAGGAATCTTTTTATATGTTCTATTTCTTCTACCCGGCGGAATCTCTTATTTAGCTATATCTAATGTAAAGTTTTACTGGTACGGTTATGCGTATGACTATTACGTGAACAAAAATGTTGACAGCCTTGTTCCGTTTTCACACGTAGCGCAAATGGTAGCTCATAAAAGCTTTTCTACTAGTGCATTTGTTTATATTGGACTCATTGTCTTATTTTACATCATTGCTTTAATCACCTACCAAAAAAGAAAAGTAGAAGCTGCTACGCAAACCATTTCAGTTAGCTGGTTAAAACCGGTATTCGTATACGGAGTAACCGCTTGTTCACTCATGTTAGGCGGATTTTACTTTATTAGCATGAAAGGTGAATTTTCATGGATGGTCGTGGGCTATATTATTGGTTCATTAATAGGATATACAGTTGCTCAAATCATTTTGAATAAAACGTGGCGTATCTTTACGAAATGGAAAGGGTATCTAGGTTTTGTTATAGCCGCGGCTATTGTTGGCTTTATCATTCATTTAGATGTGTTCGGTTATTCTACTAAAGTGCCAGAGGTTTCAGAGATTGAAAGTGTGTATTTTAATGAAAATATGTACCCATTGAAGGATAAACCTGAAAACTATGAAAATGGAATGAATGGCTACTACGAAGCTCCATATTACTATACAAGTAAAGAAACGATTAAGAGCGTTCGTCAGCTGCAAAAACAAATTACAGCATCCAAAGATAAGAAGATGGATCCTGAAAAACAAAGTGAAATAGAAGGCAGAAACGGGAAGATGGCTGTATTTGCTTACAAATTAAAAAGTGGAAAACAAATCGTTCGAGAGTATTTTATTCCATTTTCAGACTATAAAGTTTTTTACAAAGAAATTGCGGAGACGAAAGAATACAAAGAAAATTTCCATCCGCTTTTACGAACAAAAAACATGGATAAAATTAAAAACATCAGTTTTTATGTTTCAGGAAAGTCAGATCCAATTAATATTACAAATCCAGAAAAAGTGAAAGAACTTATACACGTAGTCAAACAGTCGATGATGAACGAAACGTTTGATGAAATGTACAGCACAAAAGAAAGCTGGGCGTCAATCGATTTTATGGATGGGAAAGGACTGTCTGTACAAGAAGCATCTTGGGATAAGTCTTATAGCGAAGTAGAAGAATGGCTGAAGAAAGAGCATTTATATGAACGTGCTCGCCTCATGCCAAAGGACGTAGAAAAAACCGAAGTGTTTAAAAACTCTTCACATCTTAAAAGCGACTATCGTCTTCAAGAAGAGTTTACATCGCTAACGGCGGATGAGAAATCAATTAAAGTAAAAAACAATGAGCAGGTAGAAACACTTCTTCAAAATGCTAACTCACGAGACACCGGAGATTATCTTGTTGCGTTTTATTACAAAGATGAAGTAGATACTCCGCATATTTATATGTTGAATGAAAGTGAGCTGCCGGTAGAACTAAAAGAAAAACTAAAATAACAAGGGAGAACTTATTATGTGCGGCGAGGAATTACAAGATTATTTAAATCAGGTGCTGGCTTATTTATTAAAAAATGGTGTGAATAGACAAGACGCCGAAGATATTACGCAAGAAGTAGCATTAAAATATTTAGAAAAACAAGAAATGGTCGATCCTGAAAAAATAAAAGCTTGGATGTTTCGCGTCGCATTAAATAAACGCTGTGATTTAGGAAGGCGTAAAATAGTGAAAGACCGCTATACGTCTTCTTACAAAGAAGAACCCGTTATGTATACGCCTGTTCAGCAGGTCCTCAGAAATGAAGAAGCGGCTGAATGTCAGGCGATTTTAAATCAATTGAATCCTAAGTATCGCAATTTGCTTCTATTAAAATATGGATTAGGATTTAAATATGAAGAAATTGCCGAGTTATTAAATATGCAGATGACTACGTTAAAATCAGCTCTTTACCGCGCGCGCAAATACTTTGTGAAGGGATATAATGAAGTCATTTAATATAAATGAAACAGCAGCAGTTTGTGAAAAAGAACTTTTTTACACAAACTACTGCTGTTTTTTTCGTATTTTTCTTCTTTGAACGGCATAGATAATCAAACTGATCGCACAAAAAGCTAAAGTGATCTCAATCACATCAGTATAAGAAGATGTCGTATTAAAAAAGGAACCGAAAATAAATAAAGCCAGCGTCCAAATGAAACCAAAAGAAAATGAGACTTTAATGTAATGACGATGCTTCATTCCGCTTGCCCCGAGAAAAAAAGGCATCACATGTCGCATTCCTGGTAAAAAGTAGCTTGCGATGATGGCGTGAGATCCATATTCTTGAATCGTTCGCTCAACTTTCATAACATTCTTTTCCCATCGCGGGCGTTTTAATAGCGCAAGCGCCTGAGCTGAAAAAAGACTGGCTATCAAAAACTTGAGGTATAAGCTAAGCATCATGCCGCTGTAGGTAAGTATAAAAGCTGGAATATACTGAACGGATGGAGACGTAGCCTGGCTGCCTGCAAGCATAATATATACTGGGTCAGGAATAGGAGTAAGGTTGGCTCCGACTAAAATGATAAAAAAGAAATATCCGTAGCCTAATTGGTTAATGGCTCCGATAAGCTGATCAATCACGTTTTCTTCCTCCTTTCTTCATTAGAATACGAGAGAGTGACACACAGTGTTCGCTCAAAATAAAAATAAAGTATAGGTACGCACAACTTAGGAAAAAAGAGTTATAATAAATAAGAATGTACGTTCTTCTTTCGGGGATTAATTATACAGAAAGAGGTGATAGTATGAAAATGATGTACCCTAAAAACGGCAAAGTTATTCTTCATATTGATGCTAATGCTTTTTATGCATCTGTTGAAACCGCACATGATCATACGCTCAAAGATAAGCCTCTTGCTATTGCTGGCAATCCAAAAGAACGAAGAGGAATTGTTGTAACCTGTAACTATATTGCTCGTAAACGCGGAGTGTATGCGCCTATGCCTCTTTGGGAAGCGAAAAGAAAATGCCCCGAGCTGGTTGTTATAAAGCCTAATTTTCCATTATATCGCCAAGTGTCCAAAAACATGTTTGATTATTTAGTAACCATTTCACCTCTTTTAGAGCCCGCTTCAATTGATGAAGGCTATTTGGATATTACAAACTGTGCTGAATTAGGCTCTCCTCTTGACATAGCAAAGTCCATTCAGCAGCATTTAATACAGACGCTGCAAATTCCTGTGTCAATTGGAATCGCACCGAATAAATTTTTAGCCAAAACGGCAAGTGATATGCAAAAACCTTTAGGAATTACCGTTCTTCGAAAAAGAGATGTCCAAACAGTTCTTTGGCCAAAAGCCGTAGAGGAAATGCACGGAATCGGTAAGAAGACAGCTGAAAAGCTAAATGCGATTAAGGTGGTGACGATCGGTGATCTAGCAAATGCCGCTCCCGGTCTTCTTAAACAAACTCTCGGAGTAAAAGGAGAAGTTATGAGAGACCGAGCGTGGGGCCAAGATGATCGACAGGTGAACCCTGATCGCCAATCACAGTTTAAATCAATTGGAAACTCTACGACGCTATCTCAAAATGCAGTAGATGAACATGAAGTTCTGCCTATTTTAAATAAACTATCGCACTCAGTGAGTTCTCGTATGAAAGCGAAAAAAGTTGTAAGCAAAACGATTCAGTTAACGATACGATATAGTGATTTTAAAACTATTACTCGAAGCCAAACTATTTCTAAAACAATTAGCGAGCCAAACGATCTTTTTCATTACAGTGCGGTATTATTTCAAAAGCATTGGAACGGAGAACCGATTCGTTTATTGGGCGTAGCTGCTCTTCAAGTGAGTCACCAGCTTCAAGAAGAAGAACAGTTGGATTTGTTTACATACGGAGAACAAGCAAAAAAAGAGCCTTTATACAAAGCGGTCGAAAGTTTGCGTGAAAAATATGGAGATAACATTATTCAAAGCGGTTTAAAAAAACAAAGAGGAAAAGAAGAGAGGTAACTCTCTTTTTTTGTATAAAATAATAGGTTTACACTCATTATAGAAGGGGAAGTACATTACTATCACGGTAATCAAAGTGATTACAAAATGAATTTGATTGCGACTTTTTTAATTGTCTGCAATGAAATTACATAAAATAATCTATGAGGTGATCTTATGTCAGACGCACTATTTACATCTAAAGCAACAGCGGTTGGAGGCCGAGATGGTCGAGTTAAATCAGATGATGGTATTATTGATTTAACCCTTGTAAATCCTTCTCCAAATAACAAAAAAGAAGGAACAAATCCCGAGCAGCTGTTTGCAGCAGGGTATTCTGCTTGTTTTGACGGCGCTTTAAATTTAATCGCTAAGAAACAAAAAAAAGACATTGATTCGTCTATTACTGCAGAAGTAAGTCTACTAAAAGACCACACTGATGATGGATTCAAAATTGGCGTGGTGTTAAACGCTCATATTAAAGGCGTTTCACAAGAAGTAGCTGAGAAGCTAGTAGAAGATGCACATCAATTCTGCCCGTATTCTAAAGCAACACGCGGAAATGTTAACGTAACGTTAAATACAACGGTTGAGTAAATAAAAAAACGCTTGGATTTTTCTGAAATCCAGGCGTTTTTTTATGTGCAATTTTATATGGTCTATTTTTGATTGTACGTATGCAGTGATTTCAGTAACTCCTGCAGCGTTTCTTTCAGCTTTTCTAATTCTCCCTGTGACTTATTTGTCATGCTAAAAACTTCTTCTGGAATATGACAAGCTTTATCACGTAATTTTTTTCCTTTTTCGGTTAAACTAATAAAAACAACGCGTTCATCTTCATGAGAACGTTCACGAATCACTAATTCTTGATCCTGCATTCTTTTTAGCATAGGAGTAAGGGTGCCTGAATCCAAATACAGAAGTTCGCCCATTTTTTTCACGCTGAGTGTTTCATGTTCCCATAAAACAAGAAGGGCTAAATACTGCGGATAGGTTACTCCTAATTTATCGAGCAGCGGCTTGTACACCTTTGTAATTTCTCGAGACGTGGCGTAAATTGAGAAACAAAGCTGATTTTCTAGCTGCAGCTGCTTATAAAGTTGTTCCATTCATGTTGCCTCCAGTCTATTGCTTTTTATTTAATTATACACAATTAAATAGGGGTGTCCAATAACGCTGGATGAAAAAGTGATCAAGCTGTAAATAAAAAATGGGAATTTTACATATACTAAGAAAAAAAGGGAGCTGTGCACATGTATTTTGCAAAAAAAGCCGTAGAAGAAGAAGTAGATCAAATGATGGATACGACTGTATATGCGTGTCAATCTGAATCATGTAATGGGTGGATGAGAGAAGATTTTGTTACGGTTGATTATAACTGTCCGATGTGCGGAACAGGAATGTCGCAGGAAGTACGCGAGCTGCCGAAAATTAAGTACGACCACCAATTTTATAATAAATAAAAAAGAAGCAGCTGCTTCTTTTTTATTTTTCACTAAAATTTCATTAAGGTGAGCTAGACTAAGAACCAACATATGATGAAGGTGAGGAATATCAGAATGAATCAAGGGAACTTTTTGAAAGGTTTATTTTGGGGAACCTTATTTAGTATTCCTATTTGGATTTCATTGTTTGGCTGGTTCCGCATTTTATCACATCTTGCATAGTTTCGTTTTATAAATCGTCATAAGCGCCCTTATCTTTCTATTTCCGCTATAATAAGGGTGATAGAAAAAATAAGGAGCTGTTCTCTATGATTCAATACAAAACGGAGCAAATGACGGTTTTTGAAAGCGCGCTATTTCAAACAACATCTGCAGTGATTGAAACAAAAGACTGTGTGATTGTTGTTGATCCAACATGGCTTCCTCACGAAATTAATGAAATTAAACAGCATGTTCAAGAGATCTTAAATCATCGCAAGCTGTATGTATTTTTTACTCACGGAGATTTTGATCATGTCATTGGGTATGGCGCTTTCTTAGAATTAAATGCCACCTTTATCGGCAGCAAATTTTTAAAAAATCATCCGGACAAAGAAGAAAAAGTTCAAATGATTAAGCAGTTTGATCATGACTATTATATAAAAAGATCTCATGATATTATATTCCCGGAGCTGGATATTGTGGTAACCGAAAATGAACAGCACATTACCTTAGGTGAAACATCTATTACCTGTTATTTTGCAAAAGGTCATACAAACGATGGACTATTTATGATTGTCGATAATTCAATATGGATCGCAGGGGATTATTTATCGGACTTTGAATATCCGTACATATATGAAAGTGTAAACGATTACCGCGACACTCTTGCTACTGCGCGACACATTTTAGCTAAGTACCAAAATCTAACACTAGTTCCCGGACACGGAAAAACGACACATCACCGAGCTGAAATTCAAAGGCGAGTGGAGATGGCCAGCTCTTATTTAGATGAACTGCAAGCTGCAGTGAAAGAAGACAGTAAAGAAGCGCTTGATAAGCTAAACGACAAATTGGCATTCCCATCTGATTTCACGGCACAATGTCATCAGAAAAACGTTGAAATTATGAAAAGAGAATTGCTGTTATAGAAATCGAGTGTACAGTCATCCCGTTGATATTAAAAGTAAGAAACCGCATCTTCTGTTGGAGATGCGGTTTCTTACTTTCCTTTATTTATCAATTTAATGAAACTTTTTCCTTTTATATCCGTTTATATAAATAAGAAGTTATTTTATTTGTAAAGGAGTATGGCAATGGGGAAAAACGGTTGTGTAAAATGCGGACATACAGAAGCAAAAACAAAAGAAATTGCTACAACGGGAACGGGGCTGTCTAGATACTTAGACGTTCAGCACAATCAATTTACTGTGGTATATTGCACGAGCTGCGGGTATTCAGAGCTATATAATAAATCATCTTCAAGAGGCAGCAATATTATTGACTTATTTTTTGGAGGATGAAAATGAGTATCGACCTTATTGAAATTGATAAAGACCGGCACGCTTCCTATTTAAACCTGCTATTAATAGGGGATGAAGACGAAAAAGTAGTGAAGTCGTATATAAATGAAGGTTCCTTATTTACCATTGTGTATGAAAAGAAGGAGATAGGAGTTGTGCAGTGCCTCACCGATGAAGAGGAGTCGGCAGTAGAAGTAAAGAATATCGGTTTAAAAGAAGCATACAGAGGAAAAGGAATCGGCAGCAAAGTCATTAAAAAGTTAGAAGTACTGTATGAACGTAACCAATATTCTAAAATGATTGTAGGAACAGCGGACTCCAGTCTTGAAAACATAGCATTTTATAAAAAGGCAGGCTTTTATCAAAGCGGTGTCAAAAAGAATTTCTTTTTGCAGTACGTTCCACCGATTTACGAGAATGGCCTGCAAGCTATCGATATGATTATGTTTGAAAAGAAATTAAAAAGCAGAAGCGACTAACACGCTTCTGCTTTTAATGATTAATCTAAAATTTGAAGTTTT
This sequence comes from Priestia sp. TGN 0903, assembly GCF_050846855.1. Classification (NCBI taxonomy): domain Bacteria; kingdom Bacillati; phylum Bacillota; class Bacilli; order Caryophanales; family Bacillaceae; genus Priestia; species Priestia sp. TGN 0903. The sequence goes on along the minus strand of NZ_JBOZGL010000001.1, from coordinate 437,068 downwards.
ACCGTTTTGCGTCCCCAATTTAAAGCTGAGCTTTGAGATGCCATAAATAAATCAACGCGAGTACCTTTAATGGCACCGCCAGTATCTCCAGCAATTGCTTCTCCGTAACCTTCTACGTATACGCGAGAACCTAATGGAATCACGCGAGGATCAACTGCAATTACTTTTCGATTAGGATTTGACCTTAGGTCGATGCCTGTAGCAGTGATTCCGCTGCAGCCCGCACAGTAAGCAGTATAAGCTGTTGCTTCAACCGTAATCTCTTTCGAAACCGACTTACTTTCTTGCGCTGGAGCAGGTGCCGGCGTTGAAGTCGACGGTGCTGAAGTTGACGGTGTTGAAGGAGTAGCAGGTGATGGCGTTGATGGTTTCGCCTGAGCTGCAGCTTGTCCGCCTACTTGTAGCACTTGATTAATGTAAATCGTATTAGACGATAAGTTATTCCACTGTTTTAATTGAGAAATTGAAATGCCGTGTCGCTGTGCTACGCTCCACATTGTATCTCCAGGCTGAACTTTATAACTTTTACTGTTGCTAGGAGCCGGGGATGCCTGCGTTTCGTTTGTTTTTTCTTGTACAGGTGCTGAAGGTGATGATGAAACTGTTCCTGTTCCATTTATTTTTAATACTTGATTCACATAAATTAAATGACTAGATAAGTTATTCCACTCTTTTAGCTGCTGTACAGAAGTACCGTTGTTTTTAGCGATACGATAAAGCGTGTCACCTGATTTTACTGTATATGTATGATTTGAAGATGTTGTAGTTGGAGTTGAACTAGATGAAGAGTCAGTAGATGTAGATCCAATTTGTAATGTTTGGTTTGCATAAATTAGTGTGGAAGAAAGACCATTCCACTTTTTTAAGTCTTCAACTGTTACATTATGCTGCTGTGAGATGCTGAATAACGTTTCTCCAGCTTTTACTTTATGCGTGTCTGTGTCAGCCGATGCTGCGTCTGCAATTCCAATTGATACTAAAGCTGTGGCCCCTAATGTAAAAATGTGTTTTTTCATCTAATAATTCTCCTTTATTTCCAATAGTTGTCTCTTATTCTATCAGCAATATGTAACAAACTCATGACAAAATGGTAGGTTTTATATTACAAGTTTGTAACAATACGTCTAAAAATATAGAAAAAACGCAGTTTTTTTACGATTATGATGAAAAAAGTCTTAATTTGTCTGGAGAGATAGACTAGTAAAAAAGGTATTCTGCTTTTATAAAAATGAAGAAGAAAGAAGCTATGCTATATTCAAATGACATGATAGAATAGACAAGTTAGAAATGAACGGATAAAAAGGGAGTTAGACATCTATGGAAAAACGCTCTATCTCTTCATATTTAAAAGCATGGGTGCGCGCACTTTCAATTGAGATTAATTATATGAAGAAACACGGCGGAGAAAAGTATACGGTAGGAAAAGGAGAGTACTTAGGGCAGCAGGGAGATGCGTATCTTTACCGGTTTGAACGCACAGCCGATTTATACCTTTTTGATGGAGCTCAGGTACGCCTTGTCCACCAGCATAAAGAAAGTAAAGGAGAAGTTATCGGAACGGAAGGATTTGATTTGTACCTTAAAATAGATGCGTTTATTGGACAAGAAGTAGACGAACTCGATATATATAACGAACCATGGGAATTATTGCAGGCGCTCATTGATAGACTGACGGAAGCAAAAGACTACAAGCAAAAAATAGTAAGAATCAAACGTCTTATGAGAGGCGATAGTCCTGTTCGCCATAAAGAGTATACGTCTAAGAACGCTCTTCATGAAGTGTTGCTGCGAGCGCGTTATAACCGTACTACTTATATTTGGGGGCCTCCTGGAACAGGGAAAACATATACGCTGTCCAAAATCGCGGCAAGCTATTACCGGAAATCAAAGCGTGTCCTTTTATTATCTCACAGTAATGCAGCGGTGGACGGTTTGCTGCAAGAAACTGCACGTCAGTTAAAAAAGAAAGAAGCTTGGAAAAAAGGAAAACTCATTCGATACGGAGCAACAAAAAGCAGCGGCTTAGAAAATATAAAAGTAGAAGAAGTCATTGGAGAAGATGATCCGGATTTAGCTCAGGAGATGCGTGATTTGCAAGAAGAACGAGTTTACTTAAGCAGATATCCCAATAGAGCTCACCAGCTTCAGCAAGTTAATAAAAAGCTAAACGCCCTTCGTAACAAGTGGATTGAAGCGGAGAAAAATGTTTTTGATCAAGCGTATATTGTAGGCACTACTTTATCAAAAGCGGCTATTGACCGATTACTTTATCAAAGTGAATTTGATATGGTTGTGGTAGACGAAATTAGCATGGCATATGCACCGCAAATTGCTTTTGCAGCTACGTTAGGAAAACGAATTGTCGTATGCGGCGATTTTAAACAGCTTCCCCCGGTATCTCAATCTTCTCATGCTGAAGTGAAGAAGTGGCTGCAGCGAGATTTATTTGAGCAGACGGGTCTTGTAGAGCAAGTAGAAAGCGGTGAGATCCATCCGCATCTTTTTATGTTGAAAAAGCAAAGAAGAATGCATAAAGATATCTCAGCTTTTACAAATCGCTATATTTACAGCAATCGAGTAGGGGATCATCCATCTGTCACAACAAGTCGAGAAGTAGTAGCAAGCAGCCGGCCGTTTGCTCATGAAGCAGCGCTTATGCTTAACATTGGTCAGTTGCATTCTTCCGCTATGCGAGATGTCGCTTCCGGTTCACGCTATAATGTGATAACAGCTGTTTTGGCGGTAAGTTTGATACTGCGGGCACGCAAAGCTTCTTCGGCTACTATTGGCTATGTGACTCCTTATAAGTCTCAAGCTAAATTGATTAATGCATTTCTTCAAGATATTGAACCAGCCAGCGATATAATCGCAGCAACCGTACACAAATTTCAAGGCGCGGAACGAGATATCATGATTTTTGATACGGTCGATACAAAGCCGCAGTCAAAACCAGGTTTACTTTTAACAAATGAAAATAGCGACCGATTGGTAAATGTAGCGGTGACGCGTTCAAAAGGAAAATTTATGATGCTTTCAGACGAGTCGTTTGTCCAGCAGCGTGTACCAAAGGAGCGAGCGTTCTGGAAGTTGGTCAACCACTTTAACGAAAATCAAAAAGTATACCAACCTCAGCAATTTTTAAAAGAAGTCATTCAGCATCGGAAATTGATTTGGTACCATCCATCGAACAGCAGTCAGTTAAAAAAAGATTTATATCAAGCTCGGCAGCAGATTTTATTGTGTATTCCTTATGCTTCGCTTGTTCCTCAAGAAATACGGGAGATGTTACATTCATTTAAAGGTGAAGTGACCGTTCTTACTCGTGAACCAAAAGAAGTTCGAATTGACGGTGCTCATGTCATTTCAGCTGCTGTTCCGATGTCACTGCTTATCATCGATGAATCCACTATATGGATCAATATGCCTTACGGCGGAAAAAATGAAGCGTTTATGGCAGCTAGAATTGAGTCAAAGCTAGGCGCTAAACAGCTTATTCGGTCAATTGATTTTACAGAAGATAAAACAAGAAATCAAGAAACAAAAATGTATATAGAAACAAATAAACCACAATATTCTTTGAGTAATTACCTTCGCAGCTGGGATCGCTGTGAATCCTGTCAGCATATGCGAGAAGTAGAGATAACAAAAAAAGGAAAAGTAAGGTTTATTTGCTATTATTGCGGGAAAACAAGTGGGGCAACACGTTTATTAGTGGAAAAATATTTAAACTACGTACATGCTGTATGTAGAGCATGCAAGCAGCCGATGAACGTAGAGTATGATGAAAATAAAGGCGTCTACGCATGTTGTCCATCGTGCAAAAAAGAAGTTTTGCCTAGAGATCTATTGTAACTTTAGGAAAAGGGCGTGATCTTATCGTTTACTCTCGTAGTGTAGCGGCTTTAGCTGATTGTTTGCTAGAAGGAGACGTTCAAAAAAGCTGGCTGCTCATTGCTATATATATAGAAGAAGGCCATTCTTCAACTGACGTATATACGTTTCTGACAGAAGCGATGTATGAGATAGGGAAAAGGTGGCAAGAAAATAAAATTTCAGTCGCGGACGAGCATTTGGCTACTGCAACCTGTGACTATGTGTTAACTCGCTTTCAGCTATCACAGCATCAATTGCTTCAGCGTAATCGAGCACTTCTTTTTTGTATTGAAGGAGAAGAGCATTACTTAGGCATTAAAATGATTGCAGGACTTATGAGCGAACACGGATGGGAAGTTAAAAACTTAGGAGCAAACTTGCCGCTGCCGTTCGCTCTAAAAAGCATTGAAAGATGGGATCCTGATGTAGTATGTTTGTCCGTCTCACAAGTGCATTTGCTGCCTGATTTACAAAAATACATTGCTGAGATTGAAAGCATGTCGCAAAGTCCTCTTGTATTAGTGGGCAGCAGGCTTCTCAGCACGCATGATTTATCGGCTTCAGGATCTTCAAAAACTATATTCATTAATCATATTCAAGCTTTTAAAGACTGGCTTCTAATCAACAATAAAGAAAGTTCGACGCAAGATAAAATGTTAGTAATGGGGGAAGAAATATGATCAGTTTGCCGATTCAAAACATTCCGGTTCCAATGTTTTTACTCAATAAAGACAACGAAATAATTGAATTTACACCAAGCGTCACGAAAAATTTCCCGCCTGTTCAGAACTTTTTAGATCTAGTTGATGAAGACAGCCAAGAAAAAGTAAAAAGAGCACTCCAGGGAAAGGAAGAAGTGCAAATCGAAGTAAATATGCGCACGTTTTCCAACCCGGTTGCTCTTTTTGATTTTCATTTTAAGCCTGAAGCGTACCATTCGCTGCATGCTGTTTTCTGCTATCCTATTCATGAGCATATGATGAGTGTTCAATCAACCCTTCAACAGTTTCGCTCTATACTTATGCAAGACTCACCACAAGTGAACCAAGGTTTTTCGGTCAGAGAAACAGATGTAGAAACGGCGAAAAAAATGCAGCTAGTTGATCTTCAGCGTCATTTTCGAGAAATGAAAACAAATGTGCTAACCATTCAAGACCTCCTAAGTATTATCCGCTCCGACGTAATTGAAGCAGGAAAAGGAGAGTATATTGAATTGGTCTCTACACATTTGTTTGACATTCAAGATTTAATTAATCAGGAGCTTGACTGCTTAAGACAGAAGAACAAAGTACATTAAGAAAGCGGCAATCGGATTTCTACCGTTGTTCCTTTGCCTTCTTCACTATCATACGAAATGCTTCCTTTATGATTACTAATGATTTTATGACTCACCATCAATCCTAATCCTGTTCCTTTTTCTTTTGTTGTATAGAAAGGCTCGCCAATTCGTGTTAATCGATCTTTCGGCATGCCTTTTCCTTCATCTATCACTTGGACGACTACTTGATTTGTATCTGGATCAAATTTAGATACCACTAGAATAGACCCGGGGTCATCCATCGCTTCAATAGAATTTTTCACCATGTTGATAAATACTTGTTTCATATCTTTTTCAATACAATGAACAACAGGTAATTTTTCTTCAAAATCCGTTGAAATAGTAATGTTTTTAAGAATGGCCTGTGTATGCAACAGTGTACATACGTCTTGAAGAATTAAATTTATCTGCTTATTTTCATATTTTACGACTTCGGGTTTGGCTAGAATGAGCAGTTCGCTAATAATCAGCTCTAAGCGGTTAAACTCGGACATCATGACATCCATATATTCTTTTTTATACGTTTCTTCTTGCATCATAAGCTGTAAGAAGCCCTTTAATGATGTAAGAGGGTTTCGTATTTCATGGGCAATGCCGGCAGCCAGCTGTCCAAGTGCTGACAGCATCTCTGAATTTTTGAGCATCATTTCCGACTGTTTGCGCTGTGAAATGTCTTCACTTAAACCAATGTAATGGATGATTTCATCCTGATCATTTTTAACAGGCATTAAGGCTAACTGTTCCCAAACGGTTTCTCCGTCTTCTTGAACGTAGGAAATTTCTCCGTTCCATTTTTCTCCTCTATATACTTCATTCCAAATCTTAGGGAATCTTTTAACGCCTAGCTTTTTTGTATATAAGTCGTAGAGGTGTAGCCCAAATACTTCTTGCGGCGCATGCTTTTGCTCCATGAATTTTTGATTAATGTACTTAATTTTACCTTGATGATCGGTAATAAAAATGCCCGTAGGACTGTGAGCTACTGCAAATGATGTAATAGCCAATTCTTCATTTGAACGTTTAATTTCTGTAATATTAATAAACGTAATAACTACACCGTTAATTAAATTCTCATTCGTACGATAAGGCATCATTTTCATGCTATACCATTGGTTATCGTAGCTTTGAATTTCTTTTTGAAGGGTGTTATTTGTTCTTAAAACGTGCATTGCGTCCTCAATTAGATGGTCATATCTAAAGTTATGCGAAATATGAAAGAAAGGTCTTCCGATATCTTGATGAAGAACGTTGATTACTGTTTTCGTTTCCGGCGTAAATAATTTAATATTCAGCTGCTCGTCTAAAAAGATGGTAGCAATAGTTGTACTGATTAATAAATTATCAATATCGTTGTTTAAGTCCGTTAATTCTTCAATCTTTCGCTCGTACTGGTTGTTAACACTAATTAACTCTTCATTAACAGACTGCAATTCCTCATTTGTGGACTGCAGCTCTTCGTTGGAAGCAATCAGTTCTTCGTTCGTGGACTTTAGCTCCTCATTTGCTGTTTCTAGCTCTTCAATCGTCGTTTGCAAATGCTGCTGCGTGTAATGAAGCTCTTGCTCTAAATCTACTACAAGCTCACTAATAGAGCTTGTTTGATTAAGAAACATGGGCTCTTCCTTATCAATAATGGCACTATCTGTCTGTTCGTCAAACATAAGTAAGTAAAGAGAGTGATTTGTTGGAAGGGCAGATATAGTAATATTAAAACGGCGCTGCACGTTGTTTATGACAAATTCAATGTGCTGACAGCATACGCTCATACCTTGCTCTTTTACGCGTTTAATAGCTGCTCCAATGGCTAAAGAGACGTGAACGGGAACCATTTTGAAAATGGTATAATTAATCTTCCCCACAGGAACGTTAATAAGCTGAGTCGCTTCTTTTGAACAAAATATCACTTCGTTGTATTCATTTAATACAAGACAAGGGCTCATAAAATGATCAATCATTGACTGATACATCTCATCCAATTTAAGCGAAGGAAGAGGCTTATAAAGTTGACTTGGCAGCGGTACGCTAGAAAAATCACCTTCATGCAAGCTGGATTTTGAAAGATTAAAAGCTCCTGTAATTTGTCGGCTGGGCTGCCCCGAACGTTTAAATATTTTCCACTTACTGTTGATAGGGCGGAACAAATCAGACAAATTTCCCGTTGTTTCACTAGGGCCTAAAAAAAGTACGCCTTCTTCTGTCAAAGAAAAATGAAAAAGAGACAGAATGCGCTGCTGCAGTTCAGCTTGGAAGTAAATCATCATATTTCGACAGCTGATTAAATCAACGTTTACAAAAGGCGAGTCTTTTCCTATATTATGCGGGGCAAAAACAATCATTTTACGGATTGTTTTTTTAACTTGATAACCACCATGTTTTGTTTGCTCAAAATATTCATTAATCTGAGCTGCTGAGAAGGAATGAACTTCCGCTTCTTCATAAATGCCTTGACTCGCTCTTTTGATTGCATGACGATCGATGTCCGTAGCAAAGATTCGGACATCGAAATAACGGTTGATTGTTGATAAATAGTCATGAAGCAAAATAGCTAATGTATATGCTTCTTGACCAGTAGAACAACCTGCTACCCAGATGCGGATTTCATCTTCTTGGCTATGAATCTTTCTTTCAACTAATTGAGGGATGACTTGTTCTTCAATAATAGAGAATGCTTCTTTATCTCTAAGAAATTGCGTCACTCCAATCAGCAGGTCTCGCTGCAGTTCGACGATTTCTTCGGCTTCCTTACATAAATAGTCCCGGTACTCTTCCATCGTTTGAGAGGGCGGATCGAGTAAAGCCATTCTTTTTTCAAGTCGTCGCAGCACCGTGTTTTTTTTGTACATAGAGAAGTCGATGCCTGTTTTCTTCTTTATTAATGAATAAATGTATTGTAGCGTTTCTTCATTATATGTAAATTCAGTTTGGCTGACATGCGTTTGCACAAGGTCAGGCATATCAGCAGGAGAAAGAATATAATCAGCAAGGTGTGCATCAATAGCGCTTAGGGGCATATCTCTGTACTTTGCTGTGCTTTCATCTTGTACAAGTACAGTTCCGCCATACTCTCTTATCGTTTTTGCTCCTCCTGTTCCATCATTTCCTTTTCCCGATAAAATAATGGCTGTGCACCGGTGTTTTTTTGCAGCGGCCAGAGAATGAAAAAAGGCGTCAATCGGATACTTTACCTGATCATTTTCTTCATAAGGACGAAGGCGAAGAGTATGATCCACAACGGTCACATAATGATGGGGAGGATTTAAATAAATTGTGTCTTCTTGTAAAGTCATCCCGTCTTGTGTCAGTTTGATATTCATTCCTGTTTTTTTTGCTAAAAGTTCTGGCATAAAACTTTTATATTTAGAGGAAAGGTGCTGTACAATAATAAACGCCATTCCATTTGGTGAAGGCATATTAGCGAAAAACTGCTCAATAGCTTCTAACCCTCCGGCAGAAGCGCCAATTCCCACAACGTGTAAATCCTGTTTCTCTATTCCTTCTGAAGACGATGGAACTGTAGAAAACGAGTTGTTCTTCATAATAGAACCTCCAATAATGTTTCGACACTTCCTAGATTGTATGTCGTTTTGTTTATTTTAATGTCGACAGCACAGCGTGGTTTACATCAAAAGTAAATTTTTTAAAAAAAACCAAGATGCTGGTACATAGGTTCATTTTAGCAAACCTATTATATTGTTCAAATAACGTTTTCAAAATTCCTCTATTTTTCGCAAAAAAATTTTAAAGTCCAAACTATATAGTATGCCCCGATTTTCCTTATATAAACGTATTTTTATAAAAAAAATCGTTTTTTTTTGCAGAAAAAAATATTTAAAAAAGTTTTGTTTACGCTTACATACGCATAAGGTTATACGCTCAAGGAGGAAAAAAACGGTTAAATTCAACTTGACACTCTTTTTCAGCATGTTACTATAGGAACCGTTGAAAGAAACGAGAACAAAAATACGAACAAATGACAGGGGAGATTTGATGGATCAAAAACAAAAAGTTGCTTTTTTAGGTGCTGGATCAATGGCAGAAGCGATGATTTCTGGTATGGTCAATGCAAAGAAATTACCTGCTGAAAATATTATCGTAACAAATCGCAGCAATGATGCGCGACTGCACGAACTTGAAAATAGATATGGTATCAAAGCAGTAAAGCGCAGCGAGCTGAAAACAGATGACATTGACGTTTTTATTCTAGCGATGAAGCCAAAAGGCGCTGAAGAGGCATTAAACGAATTAAAGCCTCAAATCAACAAAGACCAGCTTGTCCTATCTGTTCTTGCAGGGATTTCATCTTCTTACATGGAAGAGTTATTGCATGATGAACAGCAGGTCATTCGAGTGATGCCGAATACATCAAGTATGATTCAGCAATCAGCAACGGCTATATCTCCAGGTCAATATGCTGCAATGGATGCTGTGCTAACAGCAAAAGAGCTGCTTTCTGCAATCGGAAAAGTGTACGTGATTGATGAGCCTCAAATGGACATTTTCACAGGAATTGCCGGAAGTGGACCCGCTTATTTTTATTTCCTTATGGAGCATATCGAAAAAGCAGCTAAAGAAGAAGGTCTCGATCCTGAGCTAGCACGTGAAATTGGCGCCCAAACCATTTACGGTGCAGCAAGAATGATGATGGAAAGAGATGAAACGCCGACGGAGCTTCGTGAAAATGTGACGTCTCCAAACGGTACAACAGCAGCTGGTTTAGACGCCTTAGCTAAACACGGCGGCGGAGAAGCAATGATGCAAGCAGTCAAAGGAGCATCAAAGCGTTCAAAAGAAATGAGTGCTCAACTACAAAAAGTGGCAAGTACTAATTAATTCGTCACTTATCTTCTTCGTGAATTCCTCACCACAAAAAAATAATCATAAACAAGAAAACATACAGAACACACTAGGAGTGATTTGATGAGTCCCGACAATAAGAAGCGGGTTGTAATTAAAATTGGAAGTAGTTCATTAACAAGTTCACACGGTGAAATCAGCAGACGGAAGCTCGAGCGCCTTGTGGATCAAGTCGTAGACTTAAAAGATAGCGGTCATGAAGTGCTATTGGTTTCATCAGGAGCTGTAGCTGCAGGATACCGCAAGCTTGGCTGCTTAGAGCGACCTAGCTCTTTACCTGAAAAACAAGCAGCTGCCTCAATTGGTCAAGGACTGTTAATGGAGGCTTATTCAGAACTGTTTCTATCACATGGATACGTTGCTTCTCAAATCTTAATTACGAGAGACGATTTTTCAGACGAAAATCGTTACAACAATGCACGAAATACAATTAATGTGCTGTTAGAACGTGGTATCGTACCAATTGTCAATGAAAACGACACGGTAACCATCAATCGATTAAAATTTGGCGACAATGATACACTTTCAGCTAAAGTTGCTGGACTAGTGGATTCCGACCTGCTTATTATTTTATCGGATATCGATGGCTTATACAGCGCAGACCCTCGTCAGGATCCAAATGCAAAATTAGTTCCTCACGTAGGGGAAATCACGCAAGACATCGAAGAATCTGCAGGAGATTCAGGAAGTTCAGTTGGAACAGGCGGCATGCGCTCGAAAATTGACGCGTTCAAAATCGCTATGGCGTCAGGAATTCCAGCATTTTTAGGAAGAGCTGGCGTGCCAAACATTTTAACACAAGCGGTTGACGGAGATGCAACAGGAACGTATTTTGAATCTGAAGATGATTCTGCGAACCTTAATCAGAAAAAGCAGTGGATTGCGTTTAACTCTGGTCCTGAAGGGGAAATAGTAGTCGAAGATGCCGCGAAACGTGCAATTATTGAAGATAAAGAGCCTTTACTTCGCGAGCATGTTAAATATATTAAAGGACACTTTAGTGAACGAGCAGTTGTACGTATTCTAGATAAAGATGACAATGAGCTGGCTCTTGGCGTGACAAATTATTCATCTGATGAACTTGCACTGAATGAGCCAATTGATCAACCGATTGTTGACAGCGAAGGTCTAGTGTGTCACTTAGAAATTCCAGTACCGGTCGGTTTGTAAGCAAACATGCTGTAAAGAAAAGGAGCCCTTCCTTTTCTTTGCATGATTGCATTTACCTCTTATGCCTCACACTTTAAAATCAAACAAAACTAAAACGAATCCAGGAGTGATTTGGTGTTACAAACAAATGAAACGTATTCAGTAGAAGAACAAGCTATTTCAGCAAAAAAAGCAGCTAAGCAATTAAGTTTACTAACAACAAAGCAAAAGAACGATGCGCTGTTAACGATTGCTTCTACACTTGAAAGCAACACGGAGTATATTTTAAAAGCAAATGAAGTAGACTTAAAAAACGGGAAAGAAAAAGGTTTTGACGAAGCGCTTATGGACCGCCTTGCTCTTTCAGCGGAACGTGTAAAAGAATTTGCAAACGGCCTTCGTGAAGTTGCTGAGCTAGATGATCCAACAGGCGATATTTTATCAAGCTGGACATTGGATAACGGTTTAGATGTAAAGCAAGTACGGGTGCCTCTTGGCGTGATCGGAATGATTTATGAAGCACGTCCAAACGTAACGGTAGATGCAACAGGGCTAGCGTTGAAATCTGGAAATGCTATTGTGTTAAAAGGCGGCTCTTCAGCTATTTCATCTAACCAAGCTATCGTGGACATTATTCACAAAGCTCTTGATGAAACGCCAATTCCTAAAGAAGCGGTACAGTTTATTTCAAGTACAGATCGTGCGGCTACGCAAGAATTATTTACAATGAAAGAGCATATTGACGTGCTGATTCCGCGCGGAGGGGCTTCATTGATTCAAGCGGTCGTCAATAACGCAACCGTTCCCGTGTTAGAAACGGGAGTCGGAAACTGTCATATTTACATCGATGAAAAAGCTGACGTTAAGAAGGCCATTCCGATTTTAATTAATGCAAAAACAGATCGACCAGCGGTGTGTAACGCAGCAGAAACGGTTCTTGTACACAAAAACTGGCTCGATTCTCATAAAGATGAATTGATTCAAGCATTCAACAATCATAGTATTGAAGTGTATGGTGACAAAGCGACAGTAGGTGAAATTCCTGGAGCAAAACCAGCGGCTGAAAAAGACTGGGCTGAAGAGTATTTACGCTTAGCAATTGCGATGAAAGTAGTAGAGAGTGTGGATGAAGCGATTGACCATATCGAAACATATGGAACAAAACACTCCGAAGCCATCATTTCAGAAGATGAACAAGCCGTTTCACGCTTTATGTCATTAGTTGATGCAGCCGCACTGTATCATAATGCATCTACGCGCTTTACTGACGGAGGAGCTTTAGGATTTGGAGCTGAAATTGGGATTTCAACTCAAAAGCTTCATGCACGTGGTCCAATGGGACTTCCTGCACTTACGACAATTAAATATATTATGAGTGGAAACGGACAAACTCGATAAGAAATCAAAAGCGAGCCTAATCATGTGCTCGCTTTTTTTTATGAAAAGCAAAACAAGTAAATGGAAGCTGATTTGTAAAAAATTATAAACTCTGTTATAATAGTAAAATATATAATTTTTGTGATCTTCATTTTTGTTCTTTTCAGACTATCCCGTTGTTTTAAGAAAAGCAACTGCTATCTGCTTTGTTATAACTTCATTTTTATTTTAGTCTTTCAAGACGCCGTATTATTCCTCAAAGATTGATTTACGGATGTATAGTATCACTTTATCTTGCACCATTTACCGCATTTACACGCTAAGTTAATCTTCATTTATTATCCACTTAAAAAGTACTGTTTAAAGGAGACGATGTGTATGTATAATCGTAAAAATTTAGAGCCGGCTGTTATTGAAGAAACAAAAGTTTGGGAATGTACATCAGATACGTGTAATTGTTGGGTTCGAGATAACTTTAAAAGCGGAGATCAGCCAACTTGTCCAATTTGCAAAAGCGAAATGAAGCAAGCTGTAAAAGAGCTGCAGGTTATTCATAATCCTAGAGTCATTGATTAATAACTTTTAGGAAGACGTTTTTTGAAAGGGGTTTGTGGATGTTTCTGGGAATTGATCATGTTCAGCTTCTTGGTCCAGAAGGATGCGAGCAAGAAGCAAGAAATTTTTATGAAAATCTTTTAGGAATGAAAACTGTTCTTAAGCCGGAAAATTTAAGGCACAGAGGCGGCATATGGTTTCAATGTGGGACTCAAGAAGTGCATATCAGTATTCAAGATGACTACATACCTGCTAAAAAAGCGCATCCAGCTTTTGTCGTGGAAGATATCAAGACGCTTAGACGTAAATTGGCACATTCGGGCTGCGTTCTTTCTGAAGAAGAGCCTATTGCAGGGAGAGAGCGTTTTTTTGTCCATGACCCGTTTGGAAATCGATTAGAATTTTTACAATATGACAAATAAAAGACCTCCAAGCGGAGGTCTTTTATTTTAGGGCTTTATCTAAATAGGTATATACCGTTTCTTTGCTAATTAATACTTCGTTCTCTCGGTCTTTATCTTTTTGCCATTTTTCTCGCGCTTTTGCTAATACTTCTTCGGCTTGCTCCTTGGGAATGACAATCACTCCACCGTCATCACCTGCAATAAAGTCTCCAGGACGGATTTTTACGCCCCCGCAGGAAATGATCTCGTTTACCTTTCCTTTTTCTTTTTTGCTGCTTGCTGCGATCGTAGAGCCCTTACAAAATACGGGGAAATCGAGCTTTTCGATGTCTTCTTGATCTCGTATAACCCCATCTAGTACAATACCGCTTATTCCAACAAGCTTCGCCATGGCTACTACGAAATCTCCTGCTAAGGCACGGTTACAGTAGCTTTTACCATCAATAACGAGCACACTTCCCGGCTCCGCTAGTCGAATCGCTTCAAGCACTGAGTAATTATTGCCAGCGGGCGTATCTACGGTAAGAGCCGGCCCGAATAGTTTGTAATGACGCTGCAAGGGCTTAATAGAAAAGTCTAAGTGGTTGGCACCTTCCATTGCATCTGATAAATTTGCTGTTGATAATGGGAGCTGTTCATTCAACATCATATCTCTCCTTTGTAACTTTAGTTTATCTATACATATTCATATAAGAGAAAGCTCTTATTTATGAAAGGGCAAGTATATAATATGAAGTATTGAAGACGAATTAACTACAAACGTGCAATGTTAGAAGCTTTCAGAGACAAATTTCATCCATTCATTAAATCTTTTTCCTATATGTTATTCGTTATATAAGTATATAGATCCTTTAATGTTACTGTTTGAATGTCTCTATTTCCAAGAATTTCTTGAATCTTTTTAAACTTCAACCAAGAGGGAAGTAGTTGTGGGAAGCAAAGAATGGAGTGTAACAATTGTATTCCAGGATGTTTTTTGTACAGGTTTTAATAGGGAAAGAACAGAATTTCTTCTGGAAATCTAAGAATGGAGCAGAGAAATTTTGATTATAATGAAAGGAGAGTTAGTTATTTAGGAGATGACAAGATGATTTATATTTATAACTGCTACGGAGGCACACATTCATCAGCATTGGCAGCTGCTTACCATCTGAAAAAGCTCCCTGCTAATAGAGAACCAACTGATAAAGAAATATTAAATATTGATGTTTTTAATAAATTGACTTCTAAGGATATGGGGAAGTTAATTTTTCATGGATATGATGAAGAAAAAAATGAAGTATATACATTAGGGAGAGGGTCTTCAAAAGTAGTAGTTCCTGCTATGTATGAGTTAGCCAATTTGCTAAATAAAAAAGGAGAATTACAAACGAAAATACTTTTTTCCAATACATCTCCCACCGTACCTTTATCTATGACACTAGGAGGTTTGTTTTCAAGAAGGTTAAAGATTAATGTAATAGGTGTTCCTTTATTAATAATAGGTGCTAAGCAGGCCCATAAAGACATTATTAAATTAGTGGAGCAAACAAAGAATTCTGCAAAAGTCACTACCTCAAAAATAGAAATTTTAGATAATGTTTTCGGCGAAGTGTAAAATAAGCTATATATAATAAAGATGAAGGACCTTTGTTAGTTTTATGAATGCCTTTGATTTATACTTAACTGATGTTATATAAGCACGAAATACGTGCAAATGTTTAATCCTGTGAACATTTGATGGAGCTTGACGCATTTTTATATAAAAAAGTGAAACCTTTTGGTATGATGAAACGTAGGAACATATATGGAAATCATATATGAAAAAACATATGTGACGTTAGTCATTTAGTGGAGGGAAAGCAATGGTAAAAAAATTATTGGCCGCATTTATCGCATTAGCGGTTGTGTTTTCACCAGTCGGTGGATCACTTATTCATGACGGTTCAAACGTAGCAAGTGCAAAAGGGTATAAATCAGGAAAGCGCTCTTTTGACAGCGGAAGCAATAACCAATCAAGCTTATTTAAAAACAATAACAGTAATTCGGTTAAGCAAAACAATACGTCTAAAAACTCCTCATCTAAAAGTACAGCAGCTGGTTCAAAGCGCGGCGGCTTAATGAAAGGTCTTTTAATGGGAGGAATTGCGGGCTTATTATTTGGAAGCTTATTATCTAGCTTAGGACCATTAGGCCCAATTTTAGGCTTTATGGTAAATATGCTTGTGATTGTAGCTTTAATTCTTCTTGTAGTAAAGTTATTCCAAAGCGTACGTAGCAACAAGCGTAAAAATGAGGAAGTGAAATCTTGGAGACAATAAAAATTTCTGAACAAGATATTATCAATGCGATGTGTTTGTATATCGCAGAAAAAAAACAAGTTCAGCCTCAAGAAGTAGAGATTGAGCTAATGTATGATGATGACTACGGTTTTTCAGCAGAGTCATACGTGCATGATCGTAAACAGGTTCATATTACTTTGAACATTATCGAAGCGCTGCGCTATTGGCTGGATACGGAAATGAACGTAGACCCATACGCAGCAGGACTAGAACTGGAATTAGACGATGAAGAAGGCATTATCGCTTTTGCTAAATTAAGTCGATAAAGAAATCTTCAATGAAAAACCCGCTCACTTGAGCGGGTTTTTTTATCATGATTTTACCTGTTCGTTGGAACTGGACTTATCGCTTTTTTTAGTGAAAAACCACCAGTTGGCATCTCCAAGCAATTTCATAAGAGAAGGGACAAGAAGCATTCTGACAATCGTTGCATCGATAAATATAGCTAAGGCAATTCCTACACCCATTTGTTTAACAGGCGTTACGTCTGTAAAAGCAAAGGCTCCTGTAATGACAATCATGATTAAAGCAGCGCTCGTAATGATTTTACTAGTGGAAGCTAGGCCTTCTACCGTTGCTACATTGTTATCCTTCGTTTGATGATACACTTCGTGAATGCGTGAAATCAAAAAGACTTCATAGTCCATGCTAAGCCCAAATACAAGGCCGAAAACAAAGACCGGCAGCACTAAAGCGATATTGGATTGGGTAAGACCTAAATGTCCATTTTGAAACAGCCATACAAGTAAACCAAACGTAGCTGTTAAGCTTAAAATATTCATAATGATAGCTTTTAAAGGAATCAGGACGGAACGAAAAGCAATCATTAAAATGACATACGTTGAAAATAAAACAAGAGCCAGGCCATAAGGCGCCTTTTTATAAATTTCATCAAATATTTCTTGTTCGAATTTTGGATAGCCGCCAATATGAACGGTGAAAGGTGAACGTTTCTCTTTCCATTTTCGAACAAAATCTTTTGCTTGATCTGAATTTTGGTCTGTATCTAGCGTAGCTTTTATGAGCATATAATGTTCGTTAATAAACGAATCTACAGCTGGCTTTGTCTGCATGCTTATCTGCGGGTTGTTCAGCATAGCTTGAAGCTGATTACTGGATTTTACGTTTAAAGCGGTAGAAATAGAATCAACTTGCTTAACTAACGAATCTTCTTTTAATTGTTTTATAAAAGTAAAGGCATTTGTTAAAGGCTTTTCCTTCAGCATATCTTGCTTAGCTTCTAACACAAAATAAACGTCTGCCGTGTTTTTATTTATAAACGTATCGTTATACGTGTCAAAAGCTTGACGAGACTCGTATTTTGTTGGCAGCGCTTCTGAAGATGGTATTTCTAGATGCATGTCTCGAACGGGAATAAGTGCTACTAACAGAATAATAAGAGAAACAATCGTCATAGCTACAGGCTTTTTCATGACAAATGTAGCGAATGAACGCCACCTAGATTGACCGCCTTGTTCACTGATTTTTAAGATGCGTAAACGATTGATGCGTGTACCTAGTATAGCCAGTATGGAAGGAAGCAGCGTAAGAGCTGAAAACACAGCAATAAAAACAACAGCCATTCCTCCAAGAGCGACGTTTTGAAAAATATCAACTTGAATAAACAGCATTCCCGCTAATCCAATAAATACGCATAATCCTGAGAAGATGACCGAGCGTCCCGCTGTTTGAATGGTGATTTTGATTGCTTGTTCTACCGATTTCGTTTGAATTTCTTCTTTAAAGCGATTAATAAATAAAAGGGCAAAGTCAATACTAAGAGCTAATCCAATCATTGGAATCACGTTTAAAATGAAGATGGACAGCTCTGTGTACGGATGAAAGAAATAGACAACGCCCATGGTGGTAACGACGGTTACAATTCCTATCATAAGAGGAATTGCAGCGGCTATCACGCCGCCAAAAGCTAGAAGAAGCACAACTAAAGCAACAGGAATACCAATGGCTTCTGCTTTTGCTAAATCTGCTTGGCTTGCTGTATTCATATCTTTTTCAATAATAGGACCACCGGTTAATTTTACACTAACTTCTTTTTCTTCAGATGAAAGAGTTCTGATCTTTTCCACTCGTTTATCCATCGTTCCATCATCGTGATTAAAGTGGATAATTCCATACGCTGTGCTTCCTTTTATCATCTTGTTAGAAGCCGTTGGTATGTCAACTTTCGACGCGTCTGATTTGTCCTTTGCTTTTTGCATATACTGAGCGATCGTTTGCTGGAATTTCGAGTCAGAAACTCCGTCTTTTTTTTCAAACAAAACGATGATCTGAGCTTCGCTAACATCAAATTTATTAACTAAAAGCTGCTCGGTATCTTTATACATTCCTTTCATTTCAAATCCGTTTCCTCCAAGCACAGAAGGAAGCTTAGCCGCATAAAAGCCAAATCCGACAATTAGGATGACCCACAGTAGTAATAAAATTTTTCTGCCCGCATATAATGCGTTCGCTATTTTATTCATATTTACCTCCAATTTTTTGTACAGTTACTAGACTATTTTATACTAACAGTTATTGTAATTAGAAGAAGTATTGTGTTTTTTTGTTTTTCTTGCCTGAAAAAGCTTTTCAGATAGATGCGCAGGGGTGTTTCCTTAGCAAAATCGTGTTTATGTTTCAGGCGATTTAGGGAACACTGTACATAAATGCACGAAGGGGGATTTAAAAAGATGCAAATGAAACAGCCAGCTAAAATGACGAATAGTTATGGATGTAAAAATGAGTATGATACATTAAAACGTGTGGTCGTTTGTCCACCTACATATATGAAAATTGAAGAAATTATTAATGAAACACAAAAGCATTATGCGGACGAAAACATTGATGAGAGCTTAGCTTCAAAGCAGCACCGTCAATTTGTCGAATGTCTTCAAAAAGAAGGGATTGAAGTCATCGGACTATCTGCACAAGAGCCATTTCCAGAACAAGTATTTACACGGGATATTGGCTATACGCTCGGAGATACCGTTATTGTCACGAAAATGGGCAGCGAAATTCGAAGCGGAGAAGAACAAGTGCTAGCCGATTGGCTGCAGCAGCAAGGTATTCCTTTCCATCAGGTACCGGACCACTCCATTGAAGGTGGAGATGTGCTGATTGATGGACAAGCTATTTTTATTGCACTCAGCGACCGTACAAGTAAAGAAGGCGTGGAGCATATCCAAGAGCTGCTTCCAGCGTATGAGGTTGTTCCGATTCCTATTGATCGGTCTTATCTTCATCTTGATTGTGTGTTAAATATTTTATCACCTACAGAAGCGCTTGTATTTTCACCCGCTTTACATGAGAAAGAATTAAATTTACTTCGCATGAAATATGACTTAATTGAAGTAACAAAAGAAGAGCAGTTTACGATGGGAACCAATGTATTATCCATCGGTAATCAACGGGTGATCAGTCTGCCAATAAATACAGAAGTGAATGAAGAGTTAAGGAAACGAGGCTATAAAGTGATTGAAGTTGATATATCTGAAATTATTAAGTCCGGCGGTTCTTTCCGCTGCTGCACAATGCCTCTTGAACGAGTGTAGAAAAGCTTAAAAAGAAAAAAAGATCTCGGCGATAGCCAGGGATCTTTTTTTTTGAAGGATGTTGTATAAAATTTCAAGTGAAAGGAACATTAACCTATATAAGCTGTTGAAGGAAAGGAGTGATAAACATGGCAAATCGTAATCCTATTTTAGTTCAAGGTGCTGAACAGCTTCTTGATCAGTTAAAAACGGAAATCGCGGGAAGACTTAACGTTCAGCTTGGCGCTGAGCAGACGGCTCGCGCAAATGGTTCTGTTGGTGGAGAAATGACGAAGCATCTTGTTGCAATGGCGCAGCAGCAATTAAGCGGTGCACAAGGACACATTCGCTAGTCTGCTCTACATAAACACTTTGATGAAAAGTTCTGGCTCTTTTGAGCCGGAACTTTTTTTGTGTAGGAAACATCATTCTACTTTCTCATGGTCGCTTGATTTGAGATTTTGCTCGAAATTCTCCACTTTCAAGGTTGAAAAGTGCATAAAATGGGAAAAGAACAAAAAAAGAGAAAGTAGAGGTTTATCATGAAAAAGCTATTATCATTTGGAAAAAGTCTTGGTAAAGAAATTCAAGAAGACCAAGCAACGGGACTAGCGGCTGAGCAAGCCTATTATTATATGCTATCATTATTCCCTATGCTTATTTTACTGATATCGATTGTTCCGTATCTATCGATTAAACCGGAAGAGGCAATCGATCTTCTTCAAAGCGTTATGCCGGGAGAAACGGCTGCAATCTTTAAAGATAACGTAGCTCAATTTGTGAGCCAACCAAACGGCGGGTTACTGACTGTAGGGATTTTAGGAACCATTTGGTCCGCTTCAAACGGTATGAACGCCTTTATTCGTGCAATGAACCAAGCCTACGACGTGAAAGAACAGCGCTCGTTTATTAAAGTAAGAGGCTTGTCCATTCTTTTAACAATTGGATTAATTGTAACAATTGTTGTATCGCTTCTTTTACCAGTGTTCGGAGGGGTTTTGTTAAATTGGATAAGCGAATGGTTTTCTCTTCCTTCAGGTACAACAGTGGTTTTAAATATTCTGCGCTGGATTGTTGGTGTCGGCACTATGGTACTTGTTTTATCCGTATTATACAGATTAGCGCCAAATAAAACATTTCCTTTTGCTCACGTATGGCCCGGAGCACTCGCTGCTACGCTGCTATGGCAGCTGACATCTTTAGGGTTCTCATTTTACGTAAGCAACTTTGGCAATTATTCTGCTACTTATGGAAGTTTAGGAGGCGTAATTGTTCTGATGCTTTGGCTATTTTTAACGGGGTTAATTCTCGTCATTGGAGGAGAGATTAATGCTATTTATCACCGAAACAAAACGGCTGCACCTCCTAAAGATACGTCTCAGGCGATGTAATAAAAAAGGAAACCTTTATAAAGGTTTCCTTTTTTAACGTTTAAAGCTATTAACAAGCTGTTTAAATGAGTTGGCTGTATATTTGACCGAATCTTTTTTGTACTGTATATCCGTTTTAATCGCTGCTTGTGTTACTTTTAAATGGTTTGTTTTTTCTTTAATATGATCAGTTTCGTTTTGAAGATGTTGAGAAGTGGCGTTTACAGAGTTCACAGTTGGCTTGATTTTTTTATTAAATGATACGCCTGCGTAAATAAGATACGCAAGTGATGCCAAAACAACAGCTAAGCTTATATAAACAATAATCATCATTGTGCCTCCTTCGTACGTATTTATATTTATATAGGTGAGAATAAAATATATACGAATATCATCCTCTTTATTTAATTGTTATACCCATTTTTAATTAAAACAAACAAAAGCCTGCCGAGAAGACAATATATTGGATTTTTTCTGAAATTTCATTCATCATTACATATAGAGTTACCTTGAAAGGAGAGAGAAGAAAAATGCCGTTAGATCCGCATATTCAAATATTTCTAAATCAATATAACGAAATGCCCCGTCCTTCTTTAGAGGACGTTACACCCCTGCAGCTGAGGGAAATGGAAAAAATGTCTTTAACTCCTTCTAAAGAAGCAGTTAAAAAAGTATATAATGAAGAAATCCAATTAAATGAACGTACCCTCACTATACGAGTGTATGAGCCTGAAGGAACAGGGCCATTTCCCGCTCTTGTTTATTATCACGGAGGAGGCTGGGTATTAGGAAGCCTGGATACTCATGACTCCATATGCAGGTCGTATGCAAATGAAACAAACTGTATTGTAGTGTCTGTTGATTACCGCCTTGCTCCTGAGAGTAAATTTCCCGCTGCGGTGAACGATGCCTATGACGCCTTGGAGTGGATTTCAGCTCACGCTTTTCAATTAAATATTGATTCAAACAAAATTGCCGTTGGAGGAGATAGTGCCGGTGGCAACCTTGCTGCGGTTGCAAGCATTTTAGCAAAACAAAGACAAGGTCCATCCATTGTTCATCAGCTGCTTATTTATCCATCTGTAGGATTTAAAAATCAGCACCCTGCATCTATGAAAGAAAATGCCGAAGGATATCTTCTTTCAAAAGATCTTATGGATTGGTTTCGCCTTCAGTACTTAAATAATAAAGAAGAAGAACAGCATCCCTATAACGCTCCGGTATTACTAGAAGATTTATCGAGCCTGCCGAGCGCTACCATTCTTACAGCACAGTACGACCCTCTAAGAGATAGCGGAAAAGACTACGCGGACGCATTAAAAAATCATGGTGTTCCCGTCACCTACGAAAATTATGAAACAATGATTCACGGGTTTTTAGGGTTTCATGAATTTGTTCCACTCGCTCAGCAGGCGATCAATAAAAGCGCAGCTCAACTGCGTCAAGTATTTGATTCTATTTAAGGATATATAGTGTCATAAATCATATAAACTCGAAAAGAACAGCACATTGATGTGCTGTTCTTTTCTGTATTTGGAGGGAGAAAAGGTTAAAAAGAGTTTCAAAAAAATAGCCTATTATCTCTTTTAAAGTTATTTCAATGTTATAAATAAAGACAATGTTATAGAAGTTATTGAAAATGATGCTTCACAATAAAAGAAAAGATTTCATATCTTAATGAAGGTTTTTTACAAGTTGAAACAAAGTAGGTGATTAAATGTTCTATTCTAATTTTTATACTCCTTTTAACTATGCTTTCTACCCTTATTTCATGCCTTCTTTTGGACGTCCTACTGGATATGTACTGAATTCTAGTGGTGAAGTTGACAGTTGGTGGGGAAATTATCCGTTAGGGTATCCTGCGAAAGCTCCAAAATTTTTGGGTGGGGGGCAGACGCCTATTTCAGGACCTGCAATACCATTCAGTTTCAGGGGTTATTATTGAACTGATTACAAGGGTTACTGCCGTAAAAGGTAAGAAAGATACCTACAAAATTAAAGCAGTATTTAAAGCGACTGAAAGAGATGATATTTAATTCAGTCGAGAAAGTCAATCATAGGGTCGACTTTTTATTTTAGGTAATTAACAAGTTTGATTTGGTTAATGAAGAGAAAATAATAAGTAACTAAAAGGAGGTGGAGTTATGGATTATGAACAAAAAGATTATTATATCAGTGCAAAAGAAAATGAGTATTATAAAGTAATAAATGTAGTAGGTCATATGTTAGAGAAAGCACAAAGTAATAATAAATATCCAGTATGGGGCGAAAAACTAAGAACTGAGCTAAAAGAAAGTGCTGGTAATAACCTTACTCCATGGCATTTTAATATGATAATATCCACACTTTTAGATTATGTACCTGAAGAAGTAAAAAAATAAATCTAATGCTAAGTCACTCTGAAGAGTGGCTTTTTATTATATCTATAGTATGCAAATTAAAATATGTGCTAAATAATAAATGGTAAAAAAGGTGGCTAAACAACATGCCTAAGAAGCCATCTAAGATATATAACACAGAGGAATGTCGTCAATTAGCTTATGATACATATTGTGACAAGTGCAAAAAAGATAATCATTAAGAGTACAAGGAACAGAGAGTAGATAAGGAAGGGAAAGCCTTTTAATCTAGTAACCCATGAATTAAATTATGCAATAGGAAGAAGAGATTAAATCCTTTAGATGAAGTCTGTCTTGAAGAAGGCAGGTGTACTCCTATTGAAATAGCCTATCACCTTATAGAAGTTAAAGAGGATTGGAGTAAAACTCATAGAGTGATCGTAAAGCACATCACCATAAGGTTCACTTTGGTGTAGATGGTAAGAAGTACACGAAGATTAAGAAGATAAGAGAACCTATTAGAGAATGCTTATTTACAGAAAAGCAAGTAAAAGAATTATTAAAAGCTATAGAAAGTATAATGATGGATTACATTAATTATAGGAAAGAAAATGCAGAGAATGAGAATGATTCAAAAAGAAAATTATCGAAAAACTGATAAGGGAAATAATTGAATATATAAAAAAATAACCTTTTTCGTGATATTATTTACTCGTTAAGGGGCTGTGTGTTGTGAATGAACAATTAAAACCTGAGGAAATTAGCATAGAAGTTAAACTTGAGCTTCTAAAGATATGTAATGACGTAATGAACAATATAGGGACCCCTAAAGAATTAATTAAGGACTTAGAAAAATTAGTTAGTCAAATCAATTTATCAGTTTAATGTAACACTCCATACAGAGAAAAGTTAAGGGGAGAATGCTGTGAAAAAGTTGTTAGTTGGTAGCATTTTGTTGTCTTTGAGTTTCACTATGGGAGCATGTGACCAAGGGGAAGAGAAGAACGGTGAGAATTCTAAGGAAGAAACTGCTGTAAAGCCAGAAAAAAAGACTAATGAAAGAGAATTAAATAAGAAATCTGAATCTCAACAAATTCAAGATGAACAGAAAGATTTACGTGCCTACGCTACAAAAGTTGAAGTAGAAAGAAAGGCTAAGGAATTAGCAGAACAAAAAGTAAAAGAAGAAGCGGAAGCTAAACGACAAGTAGAAATAGCCGAACAACAAAGACAACAAAAGATTGCCGAAGAACAACGTATAGCAGCTGAACAAGCAGAGCAAAAGAAGGAAGCGGAATCTCCAGTTAGTCAAGAAACAATCGATAATTATGAAGCAAATCAAGCTGAAACATGGGCTGAAGAGGCTGAGATTGAGGAGGAACTGAATAAGGAAGAAGAAAGATTAGCTAAAGAACAGGCAGAACAAGAAGCATATGAAGCTCAAATCATTGCTGAACAAGATGCTAATTTCTCCGATGAAGCAAAGGAACAGATTCAAAAAGAAATTGATGAAGAAGGATATAGTCAAACATCATACTATTGCGATCAAGTTATGACTGCTGTACAAAGAGGGGATATGACTAAAGAAGAAGCTGGAGGTTGTTTGAAATAATTTAATTATAATTTCAAGAATTTCCTTTGGAATTATTTTCTTATTTCTATTGATAAAAAAACTACCTAAATGGTACAATAGACTTATAAAAACATAATGGAATGTTGTTTTCACAGAGTTCATTGACATTAAGTAAGGTGATTTTTTGAATGATAAAAAACAAGTAGGTCAGCTGATTCAAGATCTGCGAAAGATTGCGGAAATGACAACTGTCGAGTTATCAGAAGGAATTTGTACAGAAGAAGAGCTACATCGATTTGAACAAGGTGAAATTCATGCAAGCAGTGAAGTTCTCTATCATTTATCGAAACGCTTAGGGGTTCCGATGAATTATTTCTTTGAAGCAGGAGAGCTAACGCCCAACGATTATTCAAAAGAAATTAAATCGACCATTAGGCATTATATACGAAAACGCGATTATGAAACTGTGTTACATATGGTGGATAAAGAAAAAGATAATCCTATGTTTCAAGATCCTTTTCACGCACAATTTTTCCTATGGCACGAAGCCATATGTGATTATTATATTGGAAATAAATTTGAACAAGCGCTTCGTAAATTGGAAAAAGCGATTGCGTTCACGCGTACGAGCGAACAGTTTTATTCAGAGAAAGAGATTGCTATTTTAAATAGTATTGCCATTATTTACGAAGAAGAAGGTCATTTAAAAAAAGCGTTCAGTACGTTTATGGAAGGATTGCAGCATATTGCTTTGCTTCCTAAGTTAAAAGATCCTCTTGTCAAAATTCGAATTTTATATGGATTATCACATGCGCTTTTGCAAATGGAACGTTATGAAAAGTCGGTTAAATATGCACAAGCAGGACTAGAGCTGTGTATTCAGCATGAGACGCTTTATTTATTAGGAGAACTGCACTATCAAATTGGAGAAGCACTCTGTCAGCTTGGTGAGCTTAAAGAAGGAATAGCTTACCTAGAAAAAGCTATTACTGTTTTTGAAATTGAGCAAAATGAAGCGTTTGTGACCATTATTAAAGAAGAGATGTCTAAATATCAAGAAACAAAAAAGAAGAGCTGACAGCTCTTCTTTTTTTATCTCCAATACACTGGGTGTGGGTAAAACGGACGAGGACGAGGGTAAAAGTAAGGGGGGTGGTAATAAATGGGACGTGGGTAAGGGTAAGGATAAAATGGACGTGGGCGAGGATATGGATAATAACCATAAGGGAATCTTTCTTCAGTTTCCTGGGGATTGGAATAATAATCATAGCCATATTGATACTCTTCTAAAGGTTGTTCCGGGTAATATGGGTAATTCACTCTTTTCACCGCCTAAGTTTTTATGCTTTTTACTGTATTCAATATAGAAAGAATTGGAGTATGTACCCATCAAACTTTTAATTTGAAAAAGGCGGGAGACAAGGAGTATTTTGAAAGCAAAAACAAATTAACTTTCCTTCTCGTTTTCTTGTAAGTTATCAGCACCGGGAAGGTTGGGAGGTTCAAAGCTTTTAATAAAAGAAGCGTAAGCAATCGTGTCTTTAATAGGATTTACATAAGATAATGGTTGACCTCGGTAGCTGAAATTAAATGTAATCCAAGCAAAATCTTTATTATTGTTGGAAATTAGTTTTGCATTATGTATAAAAGCAGATGCGGCAATCATCGCATCCGGGCCTTTAATTTTTTTATTTGATTCTATTTTGGCTTTTCTGCGAATTTGAGCTGCTAGCTGTGCAATTTCACTTGTAACGTCTACAATCTTATCGGTCATATCGTAAATATAATGATTTTTTACTGCTTTGACTTGAGGATTTGTTTCTACTTCCCAATGCGACAGAAGTTCCATTTGTACAACGGTAGGCATTAAAAATTCCGTATTATTTGAAATAAGTTCATTAATATATTCCACAACTTCTGGATAATTAAGCGCATGTGAAGCCCAAATGTTTGTATCAATGATTACTTTTTCACCCAACACAAATCGTTCACTCCTCTCTACTAGCCATGCGCACGAGCTCTTCTAACCCAAAAGGTGAGTAAAGAGCCGCGGATTCTGAAAGCTGATTGCTTAATAGAAGCTTTTCGTATTTAGTTAATCTAGTTTTGGCAGATTTTATGAGCCTTTCTTGTGTGCCGTTTACCACTTGATCTTTTTTATCATACGTGCGTAGAACTTTATTTTGAGGTTTATATTTAAGATTTTTTTTATTCACAGGGGGTGAGGAAGGTGGTTGCGGTGAGGGTTTTGTGTAAATTTTTCCATTTATTTTTATTTTGAAGTGCTTCTGAACTTCCTTGCTGTACGTTCCTTTTTTGTCATCTACCAAGCGCTGTGCTTTCATGATATCCCTGCCTTTTATATAAATTTATATAGTATATGTGATGAAGTTTTTTCTTACTATTCCTTTTATATAAAAAGATTAAAAAAGTTAGCTGCCGGGAGTTATTGAATTAATTGATGTTTGCCTGTTGGGTGATGATCTCAGCCAATACCGGACAAAGGTTTAAAAACATGATATCGTGTAAGAGAAATAAATTAGTATAGGTTAGAGAAGGGACTAGGCAACAATACGGTGTTTTATTACCGATTTGGTCCGTCCTCATTTATGAGATTTTGCTAAAATGTAAAAACCTACATATTTCCTTCCGAGATCATCCATACTTTATTGACAAAGGAAAATTAATCATGGTATATTATCTTTAATTAAAGATATTTAAATTAAAGATAAATAACGAATGATAAACTAGACGATTTATCCGGAGGAATGTAGAATGAACCACTTAAAAGGAATACACCACGTAACGGCTATTACGAGCAGCGCAGAAAAGAATTATGAATTTTTCACCTATGTGTTAGGCATGCGCTTAGTAAAAAAAACGGTCAATCAAGATGATATTCAAACGTATCATTTGTTTTTCGCAGATGATAAAGGCAGTGCCGGAACGGACATGACTTTTTTTGATTTTCCAGGAATTCCAAAAGGTTCTCACGGAACAAATGAAATTTCAAAAACATCTTTCCGCGTTCCAAATGATGAGGCTTTAGACTATTGGGTAAAGCGCTTTGATCGCTTAGAAGTGAAGCATACGGGGATTCAAGAGCTATTTGGGAAAAAGACGCTTTCGTTTGTTGATTTTGATGATCAGCAGTATCAGTTAATTTCCGATGAAGGAAATCAAGGAGTTGAATCAGGCACTCCTTGGCAAAAAGGTCCTGTACCTCTTCAATACGCTATTACGGGACTCGGTCCTATCTTTATTCGTATCGCCGAGTTTAATTACTTTAAAGAAATGATGGAAAAAGTCCTTTTATTTAAAGAGATTGCTCAAGAAGGAAATCTCCATCTATTTGAAGTAGGAGAAGGGGGAAACGGTGCGCAAGTAGTAGTCGAACACAACGAAAAACTTCCGCAGGCTCAGCAAGGTTTTGGAACGGTTCATCACGTTGCTTTTCGCGTAGAAAATCGACAGGCTCTTGAAGAATGGATTAACCGAATGCCAAGCTTCGGTTTCCATACGTCTGGTTATGTGAATCGTCACTTTTTTGAATCGTTGTATGCAAGAGTGGCTCCGCAAATTTTATTTGAATTTGCGACAGATGGACCAGGATTTATGGGAGATGAACCTTACGAAACGCTCGGAGAAAAATTATCACTTCCTCCATTTTTAGAGCCAAAACGTGCAGAAATTGAGAAGCTCGTGCGTCCGATTGATACAGTAAGAAGTACAAAAGAGTTTGTGAAAGAATAGTACACAAAAAACACTCAAATAGCTATTTGAGTGTTTTTTGATGTTTTCTACTTTTACATATATCTGTCGCGAATGTTTACTTGAACAATGCCAATGTTCTACAAGGAAGGAGTAGGAGTGGGTTGTGCATAGCCTTCCTTATATTTTTCATCGATGTCTTTGCGAATATCTTTTATTGATTTGCCTCGGTTATAGTCGAGCATAGCTTTAGCTGCAATTTCTATACACAATCCGCATTTTGTTCCATGATCATCCCAGACAACTGCTCCATTTCTTTTGTTTTTAAAAATAAAGCAGTCATAGCTATTTTTGTGATTCGCTTCCATGCCACATCCACAGTAGCAAGGGATTTTTTCAAGTAGTTCACGATTTTTAGCAACGGATAGATAAACTAGCTTCATGTCTTTAGGCTGGTTCTTCAAAAACTGTGGTAAAACATCTGCTCCTGGAGTCTCTTCGCGAATATCAGCAACTGCAGCTTTATGATGTTCATGACCTGAATGTGCAGAAGAGTTTGTAGCAGAAGAAGTTGTTGTATTGTTTGAGCAAGCTGATAATCCAATACTTGTAGCCAGAAGCCCCAACAAAATAATTGATTTTTTCAATACAATTAACATCCTTTCATGTCAAAATAAATGATAGTTTCATCATACACGGCAGTTTATCTATGTAGATAATCAAATACCTGCTTGTTTATATCTAATTCTCTATAAGTATGCAGAGCGGTTATCGTGTATGATAGAGATGGACGAGGAAAAAACATGAAGCATGAATTTCTCATAAGGTGCGTTTTGTAAGTGATTGTACAGAAGGAGAAAGTGAACGGAGGTTAAACAGTAGTGAGTGAACAAAATCAACGTCTTTTTGAATATATTTTAGAGAATTCAGCCTCTATCAGTGAAGAATGGCTGCGCCAAAGAAGTAATATTAAAGGATCGATTTACTCAAAGGACGCAGACGCATCAGTTGAGAAAAAGCTGCGCGAGCAGCATCGTTATACAATCGAAACAATTGCGAGCGGCTTTCTTGACGATCAAGAGATTTTTAAACAACGTATGATGAAATGGACGACGGAAGTAGTAAACAGCAGAATTAAATTTGATACGCCGATTTACGAAGTAGTAGAAGCGCTAAGCAAAACAAGAAAAATTATTTGGACATATGTCAAAACATATAGCCTGATACATTCATCTATTACAAAAGAAGATATACTGTCTTGGAGTGAAGTTTATCATACAACATTTGATAAACTCATTAATGAATTTTCCGAACAGTATTATAAAATCACAAGGCAAAAAATAAGTCTTCAGCAAGAGCTAATCGACGAAACGAGTTTTCCTGTTATTCCAATTGTAGACCACATCGCGGTCTTGCCTTTGGTAGGGCTTATTGATGAAATCAAAGGTGATTCTATTATCGAGGTTGTTCCAAAAAGGTGTGCAGAAAAACATATAAGGCATTTAGTCATTGACTTATCGGGTGTAAATTATGTAGATACGTATGTCGCTCACAAATTTTTTGATTTGATTAACATTTTGCAGCTGCTAGGCATCCATGCGATTATGTCAGGAGTGAGTCCTGACATGGCTCAGACGGCTGTTAATGTAGGAATCAGTTTTAATAAAATTGAAACGTTCGGACATTTAAAGCAAGCGCTCTCTTCGCTTGGTGTAAAGAAAAAAGAAGAAGAATAAAGTATAGAAATGCTAGATCGAAACGGAACTGTTTGAGACCTTTACTTTCAGTTCCGTTTTTTTGTTTGTCTATATTCTGTATATAAAAATATGAAATAATATTCTGCTGCATTCAAAATTTTGTAAGCATGTCTTACAAACTCCTTTTCATATGGGGACAAATGGAAGATACTAAGGAGCAAACAAACGGCGGTTTTCTATGACAAACGTCTCGTTTAGCTCAAGAATGGAGGTGTAAAGAGAAGAATAAGAGAAGTACATAATGAGATAGTTAAAGCCTTAGATAAGTACTGATAAGCCGTGTGATTAAGGAGGAGTTCTATGAAAATAATTTATCTTCTTTGCCTGCTTCCGTTTGTAGGAATATTAGGTTTATTGCCTTTCGTTAACAAAGTGACTCCGTTTATTTTAGGGATGCCTTTTTTTCTTTTTTGGATTGTTATGTGGGTAATCCTTACATCTTTTATTATGGGTATTGTGTACAAGCTCGATCCTGCTGTTAAAGGAGGAGATAAACAATGAATACCGCACTGATTATTATTTTCGGTTTTTTACTTTTAGCTATTTATCTTGGAATTCGAGCTACGCGGGGCAAAAAAATGGATTTAGAGCAGTGGAGCGTAGGGGGCAGAGGTTTTGGAACCGTTTTTGTCTTCTTTTTGATGGCGGGTGAAATCTATACTACTTTTACGTTTCTAGGTGGAAGCGCTTGGGCATATGGGAAAGGAGGGCCGGCGTTTTATATTTTAGCCTATATTTCTTTAGCGTACGTGTTAGGGTATTGGATTGGTCCGCAAATATGGCGATATGCGAAGCAGCATAAGCTCATGTCTCAGCCGGATTTTTTTGTTTCAAAATACAAAAGTCCGTTTCTTGGTATCGTTGTTTCATGTGCAGGGGTGCTGGCAATTGTTCCTTATATTATTTTACAATTCAAAGGCCTAGGCATTATTGTATCTGAAGCTTCTTATGGCTCTATCTCTTCAACTGCAGCCATTTGGATTGGAGCCATATCATTAACGGTTTACTTAATGATATCAGGCATACATGGTTCCGCTTGGACGGCTATTGTGAAAGATATTATGATTTTTATTGTTGTCTTATTTTTAGGAATATATATGCCGTTTCATTACTACGGAGGCTTACAGCCAATGTTTGAGGCTGTGCATCAAGCAAATCCAACGTTTCTTACTCTTCCCAAGACAGGTCTAAGTATTTCGTGGTTTATTTCTACAGTCATGCTGACCGTATTAGGATTTTACATGTGGCCGCATACGTTTAATGCAACGTATTCAGCTGAAAACGAGAATGTATTTAGAAAGAATTCTATTATAAGTCCTATTTATACGTTAATGCTGCTTTTTGTCTTTTTTGTAGGGTTTACTGCTCTTATGCAGGTACCTGGACTACAAGGCGCAGAAGCGGACTTGTCACTGCTTCGTCTTTCCATTCAAACATTTGACCCGTGGATTGTCGGCTTTATTGGCGCAGCTGGTTTATTAACAGCGCTTGTGCCTGGATCGATGCTCTTGATGGCAGCTTCTACGTCACTATCTAAGAACGTTTACGGCGTGCTTGTTCCCTCAGCGACGGGCAAACAAATTTCGATACTGGCTAAATGCTTCGTACCAGTCATTGCGCTTGTTTCAGTCTATTTTACACTTCATGGAGGGAATACAATTGTAACGCTTTTACTAATGGGCTACAGCATTGTGACGCAGCTGTTTCCTGCTTTTATTTTTAGTTTAATGAAAAACAATATCGTGACTAAATACGGGGCGTGTGCAGGTATTGTTGCCGGCATTGCGTCTGTGATGTATATAACGATTACTGAAACAACGCTTGGCACGTTGTTTCCTGCGTTGCCACAAATCATTAAAGATACAAATGTCGGCGTCATTTCTTTATTTATTAATTTAGTTGTATTAATGGTGGTTAGTTTAGCAACAAAAAAAATCGCCTCACAGCCGCATTTTGAAAGCGGGGCAGTAGATGGCAAACAGATTTTATGAAAATCTTTTTCCAATTGCGTTTTAAGAACATCATGAAGGGTATAAAAGTAGTGCATCACCAAAATGTTCAATATGGCTGCAAGACGTAAGCAGCCTTCTCGATAAAATGTAACGATTGCGTTGTTTTTAAACATAGGTAACGAGTGTGAAAAGCAACAAGACGTATGCCACAAGCGGTGTACGTCTTTTCTATGAAAGATATTCACCTAAAAAAGGAGATGATAACATGACATCTGAAAAAGCATTTGAGCAAAAGAAAGATCTTTTAATGAATCAAATTATTGAATCGGGTTACTTTAAAGCAGAAGACGGGAGACATTTGTACGAATTGAATTTAAGTGAACTAGAACAAACGCATCACGACCTTCAAAGCCAAAAGGTAAGAGAAGTATAATTTGAATCTTCTAGATTATTAGCAATTCAGCTGATTTCGTATATGTCTGTAAACACCAGCTGTTCAGTTTGTTCCTCCGCGATTTTTTGGTTTGAAAGCAGGCACTTTTCTTTTTCTTCCAGTGCGTTTACAACCTCGCTGTTTACAACCATATTCCTCAAACATATAACTCAACACTTAAGAAATAGGCAAATAAAAACAAAAAAAGCGCAGAAGCTGCGCTTTTTTTATTAAGTTAAAAACGAGTGGAAGCCGCTGTTTTTTTAGGTTTGCTCATTGCTTTTTTTAATACTTCAGAAAAATAGGGCTCTCCGCTAGGATTTTGCTGTCTTAGCAAGTCAATGGTTCCTTTCACGTCATCCATAGCTCTGTGAGCGTTCTCTCTCTCAATCTTATGATGGTCAAGAAGTGTTGTTAGTTTTTTATTAGGAAAGCCGTACTCTTTCCATTTGACAGCACGCATAGAGCAGTGCCATTTTTGGTTAAATAAAGATGGATACCGTTTTAAAAGAAAACTGCGATCGAAAGAAGCATTATGAGCGATGATAGCCGAAACGCTAGTTAACAATGATTCCACTTTTTTATCGTCTAATGTTTTATTTTTGACCATCTCATTTGTAATTCCCGTTAAGTTTGTAATGTACGGGAAAATGGGAGTTGAAGGCATATTAAATTCTTCATATTCTTCTACAATGTCGATTATTTCTCCGGTAGAAGAATCATAAGAAACAACAGCAATTGCCAGTTCGATAATATCGCATGTTTGAGCACTTAATCCCGTTGTTTCAACATCTAAAACGGCTGCTAATTTCACTTGTTCAGTTGACAACTCGTCGCCCTCCCTTTCTATTTATCATTCTATTAGCTTATCATTTTTTAACAGAAAACGTTAGTAAAAAAGATGAGCAAGCATGTACACGGGTTTATTTTATACGCCCACGTGGAAAAGGAATTTACTTTTTTAAAGGAGATGACGATAGCAAAGGAGAATAGTAATATTTACTCATCTAAATTAAGTCTTCATTGAAAATAATGAAATGAAGGAAGAAGGGGATCGTTATCATGCAATTGCTGTATATGGTACTTTTTCTTGTCTTAATTTTTTGGGGAATTACATCTTTTATTCATTACAGGAATCAAACTATTAAAGTTCGTTTGAACAAACATTATACGAATGCAGTAGAATGGATTGAAGCTGTTAAACAAGAGCTGGAAAAGCAAGGGAAATCCGTGAGTTATGAAGGGGATTTCTTGTTTAAAATTGATGAAAAACCTTATGAAATCGCAGCGCGCAATATGTCTATTTGGAGCACGTCGCTCTATCATATCTTGCTGCATCGTCAAAAAGAACATTCTTAAATTTACTTGCATACAAAGGTTATCACTTCTCGTCTATCGAGAAGTGATTTTTTTATCTTTCTGTATCCATAATGGGGAATTTTTTGTTTTTATATAATAGTAATACGGAAAAGGTGGTTCTAATTCCCTAAAAAAATACGCTTCATACAGTTTTAGTTGTGGTTATCGATTTGGCATGGAATTTGCATACGCAAGAAGGGTTTATCAGACATTTTAATTGTCAGGTAAAGAAAACTAGTTACATACTATAAAACTATTTTACATTATCTACTAGAATCAAAAAATTTTAATAATATAGTAAAATGTAGTTGACCTTCCTAGTTTTAGAATATAAAATAAATCTTGCTAATAGTTTGAAAATTCTAAAATGGAGGGGTTTACTTGAAAAGCTGGAAAAAGATTTTGGGGACATCTTTTCTTGCCACAACTGTTACATTAAGCGGAGTGGGACCAGTACTTATGAATGGAAGTACTGCTTCAGCTAAAACCGCACAATCGGAGGAACTTCCGAGTTCACCAATTGATATGAATACAGTACCGGAAGAAAGATTGGCTAACGCACTGAAAAACCAAGGAGTTATTTCTCAAAGTGCAACACCGCAAGAAGTGAAGAAAGCCGTTACTTCTTACATAAACAAAAAAGATGCACATAAAGAGAGCATGAAAGGACATAAAGCTAGCAAAATTGATTTGAAAGCGAAAGAAATGCAAACAAAACAAAAAGAAAAGTTTCAACGAGGCGAATTTGCTAACATTAAGTCTCAAGGAAACAATTCGGGGAACGGGGTAAACGTTAAACCTGCAGCTCAGGCAAAATATAACGGACAAGTGAGAAAAGATAAAGTTCTTGTACTTTTAGTCGAATACGCAGACTTTAAGCACAATAATGTCGTTCAAGAACCTGGTTACATGTATGCAAAAGACTTTAACCGAAATCACTATCAGCAATTAATGTTTGGAAAGAAAGACTTTACGCTATTCAACGGAAAGAAAATTAAAACGTTTAAACAATATTATGAAGAACAGTCTGGAGGTAGTTACACAGTAGATGGAACGGTTTCTGACTGGTTAACCGTACCTGGAAACGCAAAAGAATACGGAGCAGACAATCCAGCGGGAGGAAACGATAATGCGCCTGGATCTAAAGGGCCTCGTAACCTTGTAAAAGAAGCGCTTGCTGCAGCAGCAAAAAGCGGCATTAACCTTTCAGATTATGATCAGTTCGATCAATATGATATCGATGGAGATGGCAACCGCAATGAGCCTGACGGCATAGTGGATCACTTAATGGTCATTCATGCTGGAACTGGGCAAGAAGCAGGTGGAGGTAAACTAGGCAACGATGCTATCTGGTCTCACCGCTCTACTTTGGGACAAGTATATAAAGTTCCTGGAACAAACATGGCTGCTTATGATTATACAATCGAACCAGAAGACGGAGCAGTTGGAGTTTTTGCTCATGAATTTGGCCATGATTTAGGTTTGCCGGATGAGTATGATACACAGTATACGGGTCAAGGTGAGCCGGTAGGCGTTTGGTCAATTATGAGCGGAGGGAGCTGGGCTGGTGAAGTAGCTGGAACAGAACCGACAAGTTTCTCCCCGCAAAATAAAGAGTTTTTCCAAGCAAATATGGGTGGAAACTGGGCAAATATTCAACAAATTGACAGCAAAAACATTACAAAATCGGGCTCTGTGAGCGTGGTTGATCAAAGTGTCACAAAATCTAAACGACCAGGTATTGTAAAGATTAATTTACCTAAAAAAGCTGTTCAAGGGATTAAGCCTGAGTTTGGAAGCAACTATTATTACAGTAAACGCGGAGACGATCTGCATACGACGATGACAACGCCAGAGTTTGATTTAACAACGGCCAACACAGCTAAATTCAATTACAAAGCGTTCTATGAAGTAGAGGCAGAATACGATTACTTATATGTAAATGCGATTCTTCCTGACGGTTCAAAAGTTCTGTTAGATACAATTGGTGATAAAGCGAATAATGCAGATGGTTCTGCTGAAACATCTAACGGAAAATGGGAAGATAAAAGTTATGACTTAACGCAGTTTAAAGGTAAAAAAATCAAGCTTCAATTTGAATACGTCACGGACGGCGGACTTGCTCTTCAAGGATTCGCTCTTGATAATGCTAGTTTAGTAGTAGATGGAAAAACGGTATTCACGGACGATGCTGAAGGAGCTCCAAAAGTAACGTTAGATGGATTTGAAAAGACAAACGGCATCAGCTATAAAGATAACTATTATTACCTTGAGTGGAGAAACTATGCAGGCAGTGATAAAGCACTTCAATTCGCGCGCGGTGCAAAATATAATACAGGCATGCTGCTTTGGTACGCAGATGAAAGCTATCTTGATAACTGGGTAGGACAACATCCGGGTGAAGGATTCCTTGGTGTAGTTGATTCACATGCTCATAAAGTTCTTTACTTTAATGTGAATGGTATTAGCACTACAGCAAATTCAAGCCGATATCAAATTGCAGACGCGGCGTTCTCATTTGATAAATCACCTGCTTGGTCATATTCTCATAAAACGTGGGGAACGATTTCATCTAAAGAATCAAATGGTGTTACAAGCTTTAACGATAAAAAATCGTATTTAGATGAAAGAATTAAAGATGCAGGCCGCTTGCTTCCTCAAAACGGATTAAAATTAGACGTAATTGGTGAAGCAAAAGACAATTCAGCTGGTGCTGTATGGATTCATAAGTAAAATTGGACTTATTAAAAAGATCTGAAGAGCGTATTCTTCGGATCTTTTTTTGTATCATAAAATCAAAATAAACTATGAGCTAAATAATCAAATAAGTTAAGCCCGTTTAAAAAATAGAAAAAAGGGAATTTTCAACAGTGAATAATTGTTATTATGTCATGAAATTCATCCATATAATCAATACTAATAGGTAAAGAAAATATTGAAAAGGAGTTCTAACTATGAGCTATCGTATCGAAAGAGATTCAATTGGAGAAATCAAAGTGGCAGAAGATAAACTATGGGGAGCGCAAACGCAAAGAAGTAAAGAAAACTTTCCAATAGGGATTGAAAAAATGCCGATTGAAGTAATACGCGCTTTTGCGGTTCTGAAGAAAAGTGCGGCTATTAGCAATCATAAACTAGGCAAACTATCAGCAGGGAAATCGGAAGCCATCGTGCAAGCTGCTAACGAAATTATTGAAGGGAAATGGAATGAACATTTTCCTTTAGTAGTATGGCAGACAGGAAGCGGAACGCAATCAAACATGAATGTAAATGAAGTGATTTCCCACCGGGGAAACCAGCTAATAAACGGCGACGAAACGCTCCATCCAAATGATGATGTTAATATGTCACAAAGCTCTAACGATACTTTCCCTACAGCTCTTCATATTGCAGCTGTACTAGAAGTCGAAGATCAATTATTACCTGCTCTAAAAACATTAAAAGAAACGTTTGCTGCGAAGCAAGAGCAGTTTAAAGATATTATTAAAATAGGAAGAACCCATTTACAAGATGCTACACCGCTAACACTAGGACAAGAAATTAGCGGATGGCATCATATGCTCGAAAAAAATGAAGAAATGATTAAACAAAGCGTAGAGTATATGAAGGAGCTAGCTATTGGCGGTACAGCTGTTGGGACGGGGATAAATGCACATCCTGACTTCGGCGATGAAGTAGCGAAAGAAATCAGCAGCACGCTTGCAAAAACATTTATCTCAGCACCTAATAAATTTCATGCATTAACAAGTCACGATCAAGTGGTTTATGCCCATGGTGCACTCAAAGCCTTAGCAGCTGACTTAATGAAAATCGCCAATGACGTACGCTGGCTGGCAAGCGGTCCTCGGAGCGGATTAGGTGAAATCACGATTCCTGCTAACGAACCAGGAAGTTCTATTATGCCTGGAAAAGTAAATCCAACTCAAAGTGAAGCTCTAACAATGGTTTCTGCACAAGTGTTAGGGAATGACGTGACGATTGGAATTGCGGCTAGTCAAGGAAACTTTGAATTAAATGTATTTAAGCCGGTTATTATTTATAATTTTTTACAATCAGTCAGACTGCTGACAGATTCCATGCAGGCTTTTAACGATAAATGCGCAGTAGGAATTGAACCCAACAAAGAGAAAATCCAGCATAATCTAGAAAATTCTCTTATGCTTGTAACAGCGTTAAATCCGCACATAGGGTATGAAAATGCGGCTAAAATCGCCAAGCTGGCTCATCAAGAAGGAACGACATTAAAAGAAGCAGCGGTAAAAACAGGCCTTCTGACAGAAGAACAATTTGAGCAATGGGTAAATCCAGCTAATATGATTCATCCATCAAAATAAAACAAGAAGCCAAGCTGAGCTGCTTGGCTTCTTGTTTTATAATAAAATGAACATTGTTCTAAATAAACATATAAAAAGAGAAAGCGGATTAAAAGAAATTTTACACTACCTTGTACTAGATTCAAGTACATACGATTAGGGTATTTACATCTTTATAAAGGAGGGATTCAAGTGACGTACGAAGTGAAGTTTTATTTTGGAAATGAAAAATCAATCAGTACATTGGTTGAATCAGAAAATGTAAAAGAGCTTGAGGAATCTATTATTCATACGCAAGGATGGTATCGTTATTATGACAAAAAACACGAAGCTTATTTAGCTATTCAAATGAGCAACGTTTTACACATCGTTATAAAACAATATCAAGATCCGGAAAAACAGGGGTTTTAAAATATTCGTCGTATACATAAGGAAGCTAGCAAAAGAGGTGAAAACTATGCAAAGTCGACATTCAAATAATCCTATTATTCTCGATGTTTCTCATCATCAAGGAATCATTAATTGGAAAGAAATAAAAAACACCTCAGTGAAAGGGGTGTATATAAAGTTAACAGAAGGCGGAACTTTTGTAGATCCTAGATCTTATGAAAATTATATAGGTGCTAAAAATGCGGGCTTGAGAGTAGGATTTTATCATTATGCTCACTGTACAAATAGCCCGGAGAAAGAAGCTGCTTTTTTTATTGCTCAGCTTGGACAAATGAAACTAGACCTTCCGCCGTGTTTGGATCTAGAAGAAGACAAGAAAAAATCCAAAGAATTTGTTTCTCGCTTTGCCGTAAGCTGGCTCGAGCATGTTCACAAAACAACAGGGATTAAGCCTATCGTATATACTAATTATCATTTTGCTAAAACTTTTTTTACAACTGAAATAAGTAAGTATCCTTTGTGGGTAGCAAGATATAGTGCAAACAACAGACAAGGCGGTATGCAGCACCCTGGTGAGCTAAGTCAATGGCAGCGGTGGGCAATGTTTCAGTATACGGATTCTGGCAGAGTAAAAGGAATTTCTACAAATGTGGATATAAATGAAATGGACTGCTCATTTTTTAAAGAAGTCACAACAAATCTCTCTATGACGAATAATACAAAAGGACCATTTGTCTATTCCAAAGGTGATAGAGGGTTAGGAGTCAAACAAATTCAGCAAAACTTACTTACGCTAGGTTTTTCTCTTCCGAAGTTTGGAGCAGACGGTTTCTATGGAGATGAATTAATCGCTGCAGTGAAAAAATTCCAGAATCAGTATGGCCTTTTTTCAGATGGAATAGCAGGAGCGGACACGCTGCAGCGTCTTATTAAAGAAGTGAATAATCTGAATAATCTGGTTTGAGAGAGTACCTGAGAGGGAAAAGTTATTGTAAGATTCAAAAAGGTACAAGGAAGGAGTTATTATGAGAAAACGAAAACAAAAAGCATTGATATCAGGTATTACGCTATCAACGGTAGGAGTCGGCATTACGTCTTATCTATTAAGCGATGCTGCGAAACGCCGAAAAGTAAAAGGACTTGTTCGAAGTGCCAAAGTAAAACTTTCAAATTTATCTAAAAAACAGCAGGTAAATGCTAGCCTAAATAAAGATGCGCATTCAGATCCTACGTACGTTTCTGAAAGCAATATGATTTCAGAAGGACCTATGTATCAAGATCAGCATAGATAATAAAAAAACTAGTCTTGCCTCGGGCGAGACTAGTTTTTTTTATCAATTTTATAAATAGCAGCGCTTATTCATGTTACACTCTCTATATAAGGGAATTATTTCACGCATATTTACAAGTAAAGGAGGAATAGAAGGAGTGATTAGTAGCGGATTATTTGTTAACTTATGTATTTTTTCGTTTTTTGTCAGCATTATGATTGCGATACGAATATTTTTGCTGCAGCGTCTAGCCCATAAATACAAATGGATGAGTGGTATTTATGCAAGTATTGTTTCTGCTATTCTTATGATATATAGCGTTACGTATCAACAGATTACATATGATTTACGTTTTCTTCCTCTTATTTTGACCGTTCTATACTTTGGTTATAGAGCCGGTGCAGTTGCAGGTATCACTATGGCTGTGTGCAGTATCTATTTAGAAAGTCATTGGTTACTGACTATCTTAATTTTAATCTTTACCTTTTTATTTTCCCTTCCTCTTATTCGATATAGAAAGCAGTTTTCTTTATTAAAACAATCTCTTCTTTGTTTTTTTATTCATTTTATCGTTCATGTCTTACTGACGAATTACTTCTGGAATACACCTATTCAGTCGCCGTTTTATAGCGAAATAGAATATTTAGTGTTCGGAATTCTCGGACTGGGAGTAGCTGTAGCGACGATAGAATTTTATCGTAAATTTTACGCTGTAGCAGAAGAAGCTGCTTATGCTGGATCAGATTCATGTAAGGATGAAGAAGATTCTTTTTTTGTCAGAATAATGAAAAAAGAACTGGAATATACGAAAGAACAGCTGGAGTCTTTTATTAATCATCACATGGATGCGGTGATCATAACTGATTTAGAAGGGCGGATCTTGCGAGTTAATGAAGCCTACGAAAAAGTATATGGCTGGAAAGCCCACGAAGTAGTTGGGAAAACATATTACGAAATAGCAGGGGCTTTTAGTGAGGACGTACATGAGAATATAAAAAAGACGGTTGCTGAAAAAGAGGCAATCAATCGAGTAGAAGTTGTAAGAGCTCGTAAAGACGGAAGTTTAGTAGATCTTCGCATCACTATTTCGCCAATTTTTAATGGGAAAGATGAGTTAATAGGTTTGTCTGGAGTATGTGTGGATATATCTGAGGCTAAAAAAGCGAGAAAAGAGCTTGACTTGCTGCATCGTAAGCTTAAGGAAAGTGAGTTGAAATATCGAACGTTATTTGAATATGCAAACGACGCAATTTATTTACTTGAAATAGGTTCTAATCATTTTCCTTCTCGTTTTATCGAAGTAAATGAAGCTGGATGTAAGCGCTTTGGATATACGAGAGAAGAGCTTTTATCCATGCCATGCCAAGATATTATACCTAGAGATTCTGACATTGTTCGAAAAACGGTTGAAGAAATTCGCCAAGGAAATCTTTCTTTCACGCTGCAATCACAGTTTACATTTAAGTCTGGAGAAGTAAAAAAACTAGAATATAGTGGGAAATTGTTCAATATAGAAAACAAAAAAGTGCTTCTTATTGTTTCAAGAGACAGGACAGAATACCTAGAAACAGAAGAGCTGTTGCAGAAATCTGAGAAATTAGCAGCGGTCGGTCAGCTTGCTACAGCTATTGCTCATGAAATTAGGAATCCTTTAACGGCCATCAAAGGGTTTATGCAGCTATTAACTGAAAAAGCGAGTAAAGAAGAGTTAACCTATATGAACATTATATCCTCTGAAATTGAGCGTATTGAAATGATTACAGATGAATTCATGTCTGTGGCAAAACCACAGGCTGTAACATTTCAGTCGATTGATTTGCAGCTGTTAATTCAACAAGTGATTTTATTGCTGCAGCCTCAAGCAACCATGAAAAACATTTTTATTGAACTTCACTCATATGGAGAATTGCCTCTTGTATATTGTGAAAGCAATCAAATGAAACAGGTGTTTATAAATATTCTTAAAAATGCGATTGAAGCAATGCCTTCCGGAGGCGAAATTAAAGTTGAGCTGAGACAAAAAGACAGCAATCACCTTCATATTCAAATTATTGATGAAGGTGTAGGAATTTCAAAAGATCGCATTAAACATTTAGGTGAACCATTTTACAGTATTAAAGAAGACGGTATTGGGTTAGGGTTAATGATCTGCTTTAATATTATCCAGCAGCATAAAGGAACTCTTAGTATTGAAAGTGAAGTAAACAAAGGGACGAATGTGGAAATTTGTTTACCGTTAAAATAAAAGGTAATCAGTTAAAGGCAGAAGAAATTTTGCAACAAGTTGTTTAGTAAAGTTATAATATTCTATGTTGGAGTAAAATAAGCAAAGGAGTGGTTACGATTAAACAGAAAAAGTGGATTAACATATTTCGTATTCTGTATATTATTTTTGCTATTATTGCAATTGGAGCATCTTTTGGAGACTATTCTTTCGGGCTTAATAATCCCCGCATAGTCAGCTTAACGGCTCTCGTTTTGGCGGTTATTTGTATTGTTCCGTATTACATACTTCGCTTTAAAGAACAAGCTTCTAAAAGTAAATAAGTTAATATTTGTTATCTTAAAAGAGGCTGTGACAAAAGCAGTTTAGTTGAAGGGAAATCCGAACGATTTATCGTTCGGATTTTTTTTGTTATGGCGAACATGGGTTTAATCTAGCTGGTTGCTTCTAGCGGTTGATTGGAGTGATTTCATTATGTCTCAATTTCTTTTTTATCGTTATAAAAGGGCGATAAATGGGCGAGCATTTTTTCTAGCCTGTACATATGCTATAGAGTAAACAGGCTACGGAGGTGAAGTGAAATGGGATTTTGTAACTGGGGTTACGGCGGTGGTTATGGCTACGGCGGTTACGGCGGCTACGGTAATTACGGTGGCGGTTTTGCATTAATCGTTGTACTATTTGTTTTATTAGTTATCGTTGGTTGTGTATGCTTGAAATAAACAGAAAAAGCACGG
The DNA here is from genome assembly GCF_050846855.1 of Priestia sp. TGN 0903. Classification (NCBI taxonomy): domain Bacteria; kingdom Bacillati; phylum Bacillota; class Bacilli; order Caryophanales; family Bacillaceae; genus Priestia; species Priestia sp. TGN 0903. The sequence goes on along the minus strand of NZ_JBOZGL010000001.1, from coordinate 394,258 downwards.
ATTTACAAAGATTTTAGTAGATTCGTGCTTTTTTACGTTCATAAGAAGTACAGTACTATAATAAAATAATGTTGTGCACGTACATAAAAAACATATAAAAAATTTAATTAATAGATTAAAAAAATAAAAAAATGAAGAGGAAGAGTATATTTAAGCCGAAAAAATGGTCTGAAATTTATAATTTTCCTTATAAGTAATTTTTGTAAAATGCTTCATAGAGCTGACAGTAAGAACGAATAACGCTACCTATCCTACTAGTTTTTATCAGCTGACTAGAAGAATTATTTTACTTGTATGAAAATCAACATAAATGATTTTCATATAGTTTAAATAGGTAAAAAAGACTTATTGCAGAGGACTTATTTTTAATTTTCATAATAATAGGAATATTAAAATAATATATAGACGTAGTAATTTTTAGTTGCTATAATGTTGCTAATTATCGCAATTAACAGAAAGATTGAGGTAATTAAATTTACTAGGGATAGGGAGAAAAAAACTATGAAAAAGAAAAAACAGGCTTTAAAGGTATTATTATCAGTTGGTATTCTTTCTTCATCATTTGCTTTTGCACATACGAGCAGTGCTGCGCCAAACAATGTACTTTCAACTGAAAAGTATAACAAAGAAATTAAATCTCCTGAGTTTATTTCCGGAAAGCTCTCGGGCCCGTCATCGCAGAAGGCTCAAGACGTCGTATTTCACTATATGAATACAAATAAAGACAAATATAAATTAGGAAACGAAAATGCTCAAAACTCATTTAAAGTGACAGAAGTGGTGAAAGATCCTATTGAACAAGCAACCGTGGTACGCTTGCAGCAAGTATATAATAATATTCCCGTTTGGGGATCTACTCAATTAGCACACGTAGCGAAAGATGGAACCTTAAAAGTTGTATCAGGTACAGTAGCTCCTGATTTAGATAAAAAGGAAAAGCTAAAAGGCCAAAAGCAACTTGACAGCAAAAAGGCGATTCAAGTAGCTGAAAAAGACTTAGGCTTTAAGCCGACGTATGAAAAATCTCCTTCATCTGAACTGTATATTTATCAAAATGGTTCAGACACTACATATGCTTATGTAGTAAATTTAAATTTCTTAAATCCTGAACCAGGCAACTATTATTACTTTGTTGATGCTACTAGCGGTAAAGTACTGGATAAGTACAATACAATTGATTCCGTAGCTGGTCCAAAAGCCGACGTGAAGCAAGTGGCAAAGCCGGCAGCGAAACCTGTAACAGGCACAAATGTTATTGGCTCAGGTAAAGGAGTTCTTGGAGATACTAAATCCTTAAAGACAACGTTATCTAGTTCTACTTACTACTTACAAGATAATACAAGAGGCGCTACAATCTATACGTACGATGCAAAAAATCGCACATCTCTTCCGGGTACGCTATGGGCCGATACCGATAATACGTACAATGCAACTCGCGATGCAGCTGCAGTAGATGCTCACTATTATGCAGGCGTGACATATGATTATTATAAAAACAAATTTAACCGCAACTCCTATGACAATGCAGGAGCTCCGCTAAAATCGACTGTTCATTATAGCAGCGGCTACAACAATGCGTTTTGGAATGGCTCTCAAATGGTATATGGAGATGGAGATGGAACTACTTTTGTTCCGCTATCAGGAGGATTAGATGTTATCGGACATGAATTGACGCATGCGGTGACAGAAAGAAGTTCTAATTTAATCTATCAATATGAATCAGGTGCATTAAACGAAGCGATTTCCGATATTTTCGGAACGTTGGTAGAATACTATGACAACCGAAATCCAGATTGGGAAATTGGAGAGGATATTTATACGCCTGGAACAAGCGGCGATGCACTTCGTTCAATGAGCAACCCAGCGAAATATGGAGATCCGGATCATTATTCAAAGCGCTATACAGGTTCTAGTGACAACGGCGGGGTTCATACAAATAGCGGTATTATCAACAAAGCTGCCTACTTGCTAGCTAACGGAGGAACTCATTACGGAGTTACTGTAACAGGCATCGGCGGAGATAAGCTAGGAAAAATTTATTACCGTGCCAATACGCTATACTTCACTCAGTCTACAACGTTCAGCCAAGCGCGTGCAGGTTTAGTACAAGCTGCTGCTGATCTATACGGTTCAGGCTCTCAAGAAGTAATTTCAGTAGGCAAGTCATTTGACGCAGTTGGTGTTCAATAAGCTATAAACCAAAAGTCGCAAGATAAATGAGGTATCTGGCGACTCTCTATACTACCTAACTACCAATAAAGGAGTACTCGTATAAATATATTACAGTACTCCTTTATTTTATGTTAATAAATAAGGAAGATAGATTTCTTTCCAATCCATAAAAATCCACTTCTTATTCCTCCCTTTTATCTCCATTCGAATTATACCGTTGTTTGTTAAATGAAGAGGACCCGTTTTAGTAAACGGTCTTATCATAAAATGTTATAATAAAGAAAAGGCTTGAATACATACATATGAAAAAGGAGTGGAGGAATCAATGGACAAAATTGCTGTTATTTCAGATATCCACGGAAATCTCCCTGCATTAGAAGCAGTTTTAGCTGACATACAACAACGAGATATCCATCGCATCATTTGTCTAGGTGATTTAGTAGGAAAAGGCCCGGATTCAAGTAAAGCAATTGATATCATAAAAGAAAAGTGCGAAGTAACAGTAATGGGAAACTGGGATGATTTCATTACAAAGCCTGCGGAATTTGAAGCGTTAAAATGGCATCAAGAGAAGTTAAGTTCAAACCAAGAAGCATACTTAAAGGAACTTCCTTTTTCTGTTGAGTTTATGATGAGCGGGAAATTAATTAGAATGTTTCACGCTTCACCTAGAAGTCTTTATGACCGAATTCAACCCTGGGATTCACTTGAAAAGCGCCTTAGTCTATTTGCTAATACGGAATATACGGAAAATATAAAAGGATCAAGAGAACCGGATGTCATCTGTTACGGAGATGTACATAATGCATTTATTCAACATATTAAAGGGAAAACGCTGTGTAATGTAGGAAGTGTAGGAAACCCGCTTGATTTACCACAAGCTTCCTATCTTATCTTAGAAGGAAAGGATCAAGGCGAAAGTCCTTCAGCATTTTCTATTCAATTTGTGCGTATTCCATACGATATTGAAAAAGCAATCGAATTGGCGAGAGCTGTAGAGATGCCGGACTTTGAACCCTACGTTCAAGAATTAAAAACAGCTCGCTATAGAGGACTAAAAAATTAAGAGTAGAATGTATCTTAACCTTCAGCATAAATGCTGGAGGTTTTTTAGTTGAGTAAATGAGAGGTTTTTCAACATCATTAGTATGATACATACAAATAGAAGTTATTCAGGTGAGTTTAAAGAAGGGAAAACTTGGAGAAAAACATACAGCATTTGAAAGGAAATAAATTTTATTTTATGAAGACAATATGAAGAGGGCAATTCCATTTGAACATAAAGTTATGCAAAAATGCCCCTGAAAAGCTGGTTTTAACATAACGAGTGGAGGAATACATGATGAAATTTTTTATTGATACAGCTAACCTGGAAGATATTAAAAAAGCATATAAAATCGGGGTATTATCAGGTGTTACCACAAACCCTTCGCTAGTAGCTAAAGAAGGCGTAAAGTTTGAAGATCGCATCGAAGAAATTTTAAAAACCGTCCCGGAAGTAGAATCCGTTTCAGCAGAAGTCACACCCGACACAGTAACAGCAGAAGACATGATTGCGCAAGCAGAAAAGCTTATAAAAATTAACGGAGGAGACAAAAATATAACAATTAAACTTCCTATGACCATTGCTGGATTGGAAGCAACCCGTTATCTAGCTAAAAAAGGCGTGAAAACAAACGTAACGTTAATTTTTACAGTGAATCAAGCGCTTCTAGCAGCCCGTGCTGGTGCGACATACGTATCGCCATTTTTAGGACGCTTAGATGATATTTCAGAAGACGGTGTGTATCTGGTATCTCGAATTGCCGAGCTATTTCGAATTCAACACATTGACTCACAAATTATAGCAGCGTCAGTCAGACACCCAGATCACGTCACACGAGTAGCTCTTGCTGGGGCTCATATTGCGACCATTCCGTATGCTGTAATTGAACAATTAGTAAAACACCCGTTAACAGAACAAGGAATTGAAAAGTTTGCATCAGACTGGGAAAAAGCTGTGAAAAGTTAAATTCACTTAAGGAGAAGACATCATTTGAGTGTCTTCTCTATTTAAAGGGTATACGAAGATTCTTTTTTTCTATTTTGCAGCAAACAACTTATCATTAATAGGCGAACATCCTATACATATATACAGAGATGACATACGTTAATAGAAACGAAAGAGGTGGTAAAATGGGATGTATTATTAACATTGAGAATATCGTGACTAACGGGTTAAAAGACAATTCAAATGTAAGCGTAGGCTGTGTTGTACAAAATAGTCACACGGCCAATACAAAATCGGTAGGAGCTTGTTTTTCGTTTGGAAATGGCTCTCCTGCTATTGCCTCTATGACAAACAGTAATATCGACTTTTGCAAAGATGAAGAAAATAAAGAGCAACAATCTTAAAAACAATTCCAGAAAGAGTATTTCTGGAATTGTTTTTTGGTAAGTGATAGAGTTTTGTTAACGAGATATTTTATGCTCCAAAAGGAAAATATTCATAAAGAAGGGGAGCTGTGCTATGAGCATTATTTCTATGATTCCTTATACATACGTTGAAAGAAAAATAAAACGAACAAAAAAAGTGACGATTCAGCATTCAAAAGACATGTGCTTATATACTGATAATATTGAAACAGAGAATGAGTCCTTTCACATTAACAGCGTATTTGACATCTCTTACAAATGCGTTTCAAAAGAAAGCGGCTTTTTATACTTACATACAAATCAAGGAATGTTCGCTTATACCATACACACCGATCCTGGTGATTTTATAGCAGCATATAAAGATATAAAAAAGAAGAGGTGAGCAACGTCACCTCTTCTTTTTTTGGTTTATTATTTGATCCACTGTACAACTTGATCCATACTTCTTCTTGTTTTTTCGCGTTTAGGTTCGTGAATACGGTAGCCGAACGCAACCATAACAGAAACATCAAACTTGCCGTCTTCTAGTAATCCTTCTTCTTTTAGAATTTCATGTACTTGGTCATAGTTAAACCCTTCAATTGGGCAAGAATCAATGCCAATTTGAGCAGCTGATGTCATCATATTAGCTAGTGCAATATAAGATTGTTTGCTGGCCCAATCAAATAGTGCTCGCTTGCTTTCGAACAAGTGAAAATCATTTTCTTGGAACTCTTTGTAGCGAGGCATTAATGTCTCTAATACATCCTCCGGCATTTCTTTTACGTTTTTCTGAAGATTTAACACATATTCAGAGTCATATCTTGCGTCTGTACGAGAAAGAATAATAACAAAATGACTTGCTGTAGGAATTTGGCCTTGTGCTCCCCAAGAAACAGCTTTTAATTTTTCTTTTAAATCTTCATTTTCAACGACTAAAAATTTCCACGGCTCGTAACCTACTGAGCTTGGAGATAAACGCCCCGTTTCTAAAATGAATTGGAAATCTTCATCGGAAATTTTCTTCGCTGGATCAAACTCTTTTGTAGCATGACGAAAGTTAAATGCGTCTAAAATTTCTTGTTTCTTATCTGTATTGTTCATGTGTAAACAACCTTTCTGTAAAAATATTTAATGATGAACTGTTCAGAGTAATCTATACCCTGTATAGCTTACAACTAACAGTCAGTTAACATACAATTTGTCGTAAAATCCGTTTGCAGATTTATCATAAATCATATAATTCATCCTAACAAGTACGCACATTTTTGTTGTATAGTATACTTTTTTATACTATTGATACAGTTTTATAAGAAGCAGAAAGAAGTAAACGACCTGGGGAGTGTATGTAGGAAAGCAGTTAAGAGGGGGAGAAAGGAGAAGAGGAACCTTCTCCTTTTTAGTTAAATTTTTGTATTTGATTTTTTCGCTTTGTTTTCAAGTTCACTTTTCGGTTCTGTTGAAAATTCAACATCTTTTCCGTGCCCTTGAGGGTTAACACCAGGAGCTACTTGACCTCGGTTAGCAGATTTTTTTGTACCCATTTTCGTCACCTCCGTTCGGTTAGTATGTGCAAAAAAGTGAAACAAAAATCAGGAAATAAAGAGTGCAAGTATAAGTCGAGTTTGAACACGACTATCTTTAAGCATTTTCATCACATAAACAAGATACCCATTCAAGAGTCCATAAAAAAACACCCCTAAAAGGGTGCTTTTCTGTTTAAGAATCTGAACTTGTCGCTCTGTCTGCATATGGATAGATAGGATCTTTTAATTGAAATTCGTAAGTCACGCCATCTACAAGTCCTACCGTTTTATTGCTATCATAAAGGTCCAGCATAAAAGCAGCCATTTCTTTTGACGTATGAAACTTAGGTACTCGTCCTTCGTATTCAAAATCACTCATATCCATCGAACGCTGTGCAAATTCTGTTTCAGTAGCCGCTGGAGCTAGAACTTTAGCCTGCATTTTTGATCCTCTTCCTTTCAATTCTTGAGAAAGACCTTCTGTAAATGCACTTACATAGAATTTTGTTGCGCAATAAGTGACTGCATCAGCAACAATGGTGTAGCCGCCTCCAGAAGAGACATTAATAAGCTGTGTACCTTCAACATTTTCATAATCTCTTACAAATAGAGAAGAAAGAATGGTTAAGGCTTCGATATTTAAGTGAAGCATTGTTTCAATTTTAGTTAATTTTTGTTCACCGACAGAAGCAAAGTTTCCAAATCCAGCATTGTTAATCCATGTTTCTAACTCATATTCTTTAAGCGACTCATAAAACGTGTGAGCATTTTCTGCCACGGATAAATCAACCGACTGGATAATAACATTTACATCTTGGTTCAGTTTTTCAATCTTTTCTTTTAACTCATCCAGCTTGTCCTCTCTACGTGCAGCTAATATAAGGTTTTTTCCGCGCGCTGCGAAAGCTAAAGCTGTTTCATATCCAATTCCCGAACTTGCGCCAGTGATTACTGTATATTTCATGTTAATTCCTCCATTTGCGATGTTTTCGAATTGATTATAATTGTTAAAGTATACTTTAAGTCAAGCGTTTATTCGATTTATTTTTCCCTTTATCAGTCTGATTATAAACATTTGAAGTTTGGTGCTAAACTTCCTTTTTTTTATGCTAAACTTAAAACAAAAGACGGTATTTTATTTCATTATTAATTCCTTAAAAGGAGGAATGTATGCGTTCTCTTTACGTGAATAGAAGACTTAGCTTACTTGCCCAAATTACATTACTCATCACTGTAGTTATTCTTGTTAGTACCGTCCTTGTATGCATCTTATTTTCTGCAATGGTAGATGAAATTGTCGAAAAATATGTAGGTAATCAAGCTATGACAGTAGCAAAATTAGCTTCTGAAGATAAAATGATTGTAAAAGCTTTTAAGCAGAAAAATCCTTCTGAGCACATCCAACCTGTTGCTGAAAAAATAAGAAAAACCACAGGGGCAGATTATGTCACCATCGCCAATGATAAAGGAATACGCTATTCTCATCCCAATAGTAGTTACATTGGAAAACATACCAAAACAAGCAATGAAGCTTCTTTAAAGAAGCATCAATCCATTATTTATAAAGGAAAAGGAATTTCAGGATTTGCAATTAAAGCCAAAACCCCCATATGGGATAGCCAAGGAAACGTTATAGGTGTTTCTTCGGTAGGGTTTCTTGTAAGCAATATAGAAAAACAGATTAATGATTATAGAATAAAAATTATTAAATTGTCCTGTATTCCTTTTCTTATTGGAGCATTTGGGGCTTTCTTTATTGCAAGGCGGGTAAAAAGACTAATATTTGGACTGGAACCAGAGGAAATTTCCTTTCTTTTTAAAGAAAAAGAGGCTACCCTTGAATCTATTCGAGATGCTACTGTTACTGTAAATGTCGAAAAATATGTAACGTCGATGAATAGAAGGGCTAGAGAGCTCTTTGATAACCTTCATTTAGCAATAGGAGGAGAGATAAAGAACACCCGTTTAGGACAGCTAATTGATCAAGCAATAGAAGAGCAATGCGTGTATTCTAACCAATCCCTTCTACTAGATGGTCAGCAGTATATTTTAGACTTATCTCCTATTGTAAGAAAAAAAGAAGTGCAAGGTATCGTTCTTACCATAAGAACTTTATCACAAATTGAAGAATTGACTGAAGAGATTTCTAAAATTAAAATGTTCTCTGATAATTTACGCGCTCAAAATCACGAATTTTTAAATAAGCTGAACGTGATTTACGGGTTATTAAGGTTAAAGAAATATGAGCATGTCATGCAAATGATTTCATCAGAGGTAAAGGAACGCCAAGATATTCTTTCTTTTTTAATGTCTTCTGTGAAGGATCCTTTGATTGCTGCCTGCTTACTTGGGAAAATCAATCGTTCGAAAGAATTAGACGTCACTTTAGAAATTGATCAAGATAGTAACTTAACAAGTACTTTAGATATCGAAGAGGCAAAAAACGTTGTTTCCATCTTGGGGAATTTAATTGATAATGCGCTCGAGGCTGTGCGAGAACATAAAGGGAACGTGCTAGTATCTTTTACAGATGTAGGAAACGACCTGATTTTTGAAGTTGAAGACAATGGACAAGGGATATCAAAAGAAGTAGAAAATATGATTTTTATAGATGGTTACACAACGAAAAAAGGTGAAAATCACGGGATTGGATTGACCATTGTTAAAAGATCTGTAGAGTTGCTTAAAGGTGAACTATACATAAGCAAAAGTATGTTACAGGGAGCAAGATTCACATTAGTTATCCCAAAGCTATTAAATAATGAAAAGGAAGAATCGATATGACTGAAAATCAAATTAATGTCATGATTATAGAAGATGATTCTACAGCTGCACAAATTTATGAACAATTTACTAAGAAACTAGAGCATTTCACTGTTGTTGCGACAGCAGGATCTGGAGAACAGGCTTTAGAATTACTGACAATATTTACACCGCAATTAATTTTATTAGATGTCTTTTTGCCAGATATCAATGGAGTAGAACTGCTATGGGAAATTAGAAAGAAGTATCGAGGAATCGACATTATTTTAATAACGGCAGCCAATGATGTTGAAACAGTAGGAGAAGCAATAAGAGGCGGAGCGTTTGGTTATTTGGTGAAACCTGTAATTATTGATAAATTTTTATCTACTTTAAAACATTATCAGTCTACGAGAATAGAATTAACTGAAAATAAAATGATTAATCAAGACAAAATAGACCATTTATTTAGAACACATCATAGTCGCCGCAATCAATCAGCGGCTGCAGTAACAGCATTTCCTAAAGGTATTGATAAACATACTCTTCGTTTGGTAAGAGATAAAGTTTGCAAAGTTCAGGAAAGCTTGAATGTAGATGAGTTTGCTCAATTAGTCGGTATCAGTTATTCAACAATGAGAAGGTATTTAGAGTATTTAGTATCGTGTAAGGAAATGCAGGTTGAAATAGTGTATGGAAGTGTAGGGAGGCCCGAACGGAAATATCGAGTAACTAATCTTACATAAAAACGAGATAGTGGGTTTTTATCCGCTATCTCGTTTTTATGTAGAAATGATGCATGAAAAAAATGAAAAAAATTACTTTTATAAAAGATATTAAACTTATGTTGGTTATCTATGAACCAGCTTCAACAAGTGATACCTTTTTAGTAACGTGTAGCAAATAAAAATGAAAACGTTATCAAAAAAGGAGGAAAAATATCTGTGCTTTCTTTATTAGGATTTTTAATGGTTGCAGTCTTCATGTATTTAATTATGTCAAAACGACTTACCCCAATGGTTGCTCTTATCATTATCCCCATCATATTTGGTCTAATAGGCGGTTTTGCTAGTGGAATGGGACCTATGATGCTCGAGGGTGTAAAAGACATTGCGCCTACAGCTATTATGATTTTATTTGCTATTTTATATTTTGGGTTGATGATTGATTCAGGATTGTTTGACCCTCTTGTTTCATTCATTTTAAAGGTTGTAAAAGGAGATCCTCTAAAAATCGTTGTAGGAACTGCTGTGCTTTCAATGATGGTTGCTTTAGATGGGGATGGAACTACTACATATATGATAACGGTTTCTTCTTTGCTTCCGCTATATAAACGCTTAGAAATGAATCCACTTATCCTTGCAGGAGTAGCGATGCTATCTATGGGAGTTATGAATATGACTCCGTGGGGAGGTGCTTCTGCTATGGCTATGAGTTCATTAAATTTGGATTCATCTCAGTTGTTTTTGCCTTTGATACCTGTAATGGGTTTTGGGCTTCTATGGGTGCTGTTTGTTTCTGTTGTACTTGGAAGAAGGGAAAGAAAAAGATTAGGAGTTATCAATATTAAACATTCTGCAAATGAAATTGCACACGCACATGAAGTAGAGGGAACAGTGCAATATTCAGACTATCGACGTCCTAAGTTAGTATGGTTTAATTTTCTGCTTACCGTTAGTCTTATGGTGTGCTTAATTATGGACTTCATGTCGCTGATGCTTTTGTTCATGGTAGCATTCGCTATTGCATTACTAATAAATTATCCAAACATCAAAGATCAACAGCAGCGAATTTCATCTCATGCAAATAATGCGGTAGCCGTCGTTTCAATTGTTATTGCAGCAGGTATTTTTACAGGAATTATGTCTGGAACAAAGATGATTGATGCTATGGCAAATACACTTGTAGGAATAATTCCAGATGCAATGGGCCCTTTTTTGCCAGTTGTAGTAGCATTTTTAAGTGCTCCTTTTACATTTTTTATGTCTAATAATGCTTTTTATTTTGGCGTATTGCCGATTATTGCTCAAGCTGCCGAAAGTTATGGCATTAGCGCAGCTGAAATTGGAAGAGCTGCTATCTTAGGACAACCTGTTCACGTGATAAGTCCCTTGGTAGCAGCAGCTCACTTATTAATTGGAATGGTAGGAATTGAATTTAGTGATTTGCAACGATTTTTAATTAAGTGGGCGCTAGGAACTACGGCGGTGATGACACTAGCTGCATTAATCTTAGGTGTTATTTCTATTTAATAAAAAAAGACCCCGAGGGGTCTTTTTTTATATTCTTAATCTTAAGTTGAACTAGACTGTTCGCTGCAGCTGCTCTTTTTAAAATAGAACTTATAAATTAAAAATCCGCATACAGCCACTACCGCTGCAATTAGAATATAAGTTTGTGCATCTGAGATAAAAGACTGAATGGACTTAAAGTTTCCGATTTGTCCTAGCCAAAGCATGGCAATATTCAAAGGAAAGATACCAAGAAATGTGAGCAGAGCAAACGGCATAGGTTTTACTTTAGATAGCCCTGAAAGGTAAGAAATGTAGTTGCCGAGCCCTAAAGGACGAGCAATCGCAATACTCCATAATCCGCATTTTTTAAACCATTTTTGCGATTTCTCAAATGCTTTTTTCTTTTTTGATAATTTTTTCTTTACCTTATCTTCTAATTTATAGCCTATCCCATACGGTATAAAGCTAAAAGCTGTATAAACGGCGCTTCCTGCAAGAGCGATTAATAATAATTTCACTATGTGCATGTTTAATAAGTATCCGTAGGTAAGGGTGAGAAGAGAACCAGGAAACGGCAGGGAGGAAGCCTCAATGGCCAGTCCGCTTAAAAGTCCCCAAATTCCAAATTGTTTCAGTAAGTCTGTTATGAAGTGTAGCATAAGATCGCCTCTTTTTCTGTGTCATAACATTCAAATACCCATCTATATGTTCGGAAAAACTTATAAGAGAAAAGAAAATAAAGGAAGAGCGCGGGATATAACAGAAAAAAACTTAGCTTGTACAAGGAAAAAAGAAGGAAGTATATTTTATAGCTTCTACTCAAAGTGAAATTATAGAAAAAAAATAATTGAGTGTGGATTTTTAAATAAACTACGACTTTTATTCATAGTTTTGATTCCTTTTATTCATTTTACTTATAAAACTAACGGGTGTAAACTTGTTGTGTTGTGAAATAATCCATTATGTATATGTATTAAAAGGAAAGGAGGTTACCGTGTGGTTATTATTGTAGGATTGTTATTGTTGATGTTTTTTGCTTATCTAGGATGGTCTATTATCTGGGTGGCACCTGTTGTCGCTACGTTTGTTGCTTATTTTAGCGGTTTAAAAGTACTGCCTACTTATACAGATGTGTATATGGGAGGGTTTGTAGATTTCGCTGCAAAATGGTTCCCCATCTTTTTATTAGGAGCCGTCTTTGGAAAGCTAATGGAAGATACAGGCGCAGCTAAGTCGCTAGCGCAGCGCATTGCTAAATTGTTTGGAAGTAAAAGAGCCATTTTAGGGGTGCTGATTGCTTCAGCCATTTTGACATACGGCGGAGTCAGTTTATTCGTTGTTGTCTTTGCGATTTATCCTTTAGCAATCGCATTATTTCGAGAAGCTAACGTATCGCGAAATTTACTGCCAGCAACCATTGCACTCGGAGCATTTACATTTACAATGACAGCGATTCCAGGTACGCCTCAAATTCAAAATCTGATTCCGACTGCTACATTTAAAACCAATGCAATGTCCGGTTCGATTATTGGAATTGTCTCAGGTCTTATTATGGCAGTGGGAGGCTATTTATGGTTAGCTTATCGCGATAAAAAATTAAAAGCTAAAAATCAAGGGTTTACTGAGCCTAATGAATCATCTGTTGCCGCAAGTGAAGAGCAGGACTCGATGAATGTAATGTTAGCTATTTTACCGCTGATTATCGTTGTCGTGACATTAAACGTTTTAAAATGGGAGCCTATCGTATCATTATTAATTGGTATTTTTTCTATTTTACTTATTAATTTCAAACACTATAAGACGTTTATTTCTTCTATAAATGAAGGAGCAAAAGGATCCGTAATGGCTGTTATTAACACGAGTGCAGCAGTAGGCTTTGGCTCGGTTATTACAGCAGTTCCAGAGTTTAAAGATGTCACGCACGTACTACTAAACATTTCGAGTAATCCGCTCGTTTCAGAAGCGTTAAGCGTTCAAGTGCTAGCGATGATCACGGGTTCAGCATCCGGTGGTATGGGTATTGCGCTTCAAGCATTAGGAGATACGTGGTATCACTTGTCTCAAACGACGAATTTAAGTGCTGACGCTCTGCACCGTATTGCAAGCGTTGCGTCAGGTGCATCTATTTTACCGCATAACGGTGCGTTGTTAACGCTATTAGCTGTAACTGGTCTTCGGCATAAAGAAACGTATAAAGACGTATTTGTTGTTGCATTTATCATCCCGACAATCGCTTTATTTGCAGGAGTCGCATTAGCGGCAGCCGGTATTATTTAAAAACAGGAGGAGAATACACATGGTTGAAAATCAAGTAATTGTAATCACAGGAGCAGCAAGAGGAATTGGATTTGAAATAGGTAAACGATTCGCTGAAAACGGCGGGAAAATTGTGTTATCTGATATTGATCAAACTGCCGTAGAAGCTGCAGCACAAAATCTTCGTGAAGCTGGATTCGAAGCACTTGGTGTCAAAGCGGATGTAACAAAAGAAGAAGAAATCAAACATTTAATTGAAACAGCAAACGCACATTTTGGAGCGGTTCATACGTTCATTAACAACGCTGGTTTGCAGCATGTTTCTCCAATCGAAGAGTTTCCAACTGAAAAGTATGAGTTAATGATTAAAATTATGCTAACAGCTCCATTTATGGCGATTAAGCACGCGTTTCCGATTATGAAAAAACAAGGGTTCGGACGTATTATTAACGTTTCTTCTATCAACGGTTTAATCGGTTTTGCAGGCAAAGCAGCTTATAACAGTGCCAAACACGGTGTAATTGGGCTAACAAAAGTAGCTGCTCTTGAAGGTGCAGCACACGGTATTACGGTTAATGCACTTTGTCCTGGTTATGTGGATACACCACTAGTGAGAGGTCAGTTAGATGGTTTAGCTAAAACAAGAAACGTACCATTAGAAAGCGTTCTTGAAGAAGTTATTTATCCTTTAGTCCCTCAAAAAAGATTACTAGACGTGAGCGAAATTGCTGACTACGCTATCTTCTTAGCCAGTGATAAAGCAAAAGGTGTAACTGGTCAAGCGGTAGTAATGGACGGCGGATATACAGCTCAATAAAAATAGAACAAATCATTAAAAGCATAAATGAGTCCAACGGGCTCATTTATGCTTTTTTAGGTTATATCTATTCTATTGAGTTAATCAACGTTAAAATATAACTAGGCGATACATAAAAAAAGCCTCATATGCTATTTCTACTGTCAAGATAAATAGTAGGATAAAAAAGCGTACAGATTAGAAAGGATGATACATATGGTGCAAACAGTAAATGAATTAATTAAACATCCGGTTTTCTATTTCTTTAACGAAATCTCAGCTATTCCTAGAGAATCTGGAAATGAAAAAGAAATTAGTAACTATTTAGTTTCTTTTGCAAAAGAAAGAAGCCTTGAGGTTATCCAAGACAAAGCTTTAAATGTAATCATTAAAAAGCCGGCAACTAAAGGATATGAACATGCTCCAGCTATCATTTTGCAAGGACATATGGACATGGTATGCGAGTTAAATAAAGGAACTGTCCATGACTTTGAAAAAGATCCGCTTCAACTGCGAATTGTTGAAGATATGCTTTATGCAAATGGTACTACGCTAGGAGCTGATAACGGGATTGCCGTTGCATATGCACTGGCTTTACTAGATGCTCAAAATATAGCGCACCCCTCTCTTGAAGTAGTCATTACCACTGAAGAAGAAACGACTATGGGCGGAGCCATTGCTGTAAATCCAGCTTATTTTGAAGGGAAAATCTTTATTAACCTTGATACAGAAGAGGACGGAAAGCTCCTTGTCAGCAGCGCAGGCGGGGTAAAAGGCGTGCTTCGTATTCCTCTAAACTGGGAGTCGTCTTCCAATAACTCAGAAACATATAGCTTAAGCATCGGAGGACTGCGCGGCGGACATTCCGGAATGGAAATTGACAAAGAAAGAGGAAATGCGAATAAACTGCTAGGGAGAGTTTTATATGATTTACAACAAGAACTTCCCTATTCTTTAAGCAGCATTAGCGGAGGATTAAAATCAAATGCAATTCCCCGTGAATCAGAAGCAATTCTATCAGTTGAGCCTTCTGAGGTAGGAAAGCTAGAAAATAAGATTCGTGAGTGGAACGAAATAGTAAAAAATGAATTACAAGCGGCTGATCCGAGCGTATATGTAAAAATAAACAAATTTTCTTCCGTTGAGAAATGTTTTACAAGAGAAACGACAGAACGAATTGTACAAGCTATTATGCTAACACCAAACGGCGTTCAAAGCATGAGTATGAATATTGAAGGATTAGTAGAATCTTCTACCAACTTAGGTGTGATCACGACGACAGAATCTGAGGTTGTTTTTCAAAATGAAATTCGCAGCTCAGTAAAAAGCTTAAAAGAAAAAATAGTAAGTCAAGTGCGCATACTTGCTCAGGTAGTCGGGGGAAGAGTTGAAACAAAAGGTAATTATCCTGAATGGGCGTACAATGGAGATTCAAAAATTCGCGAATTATGTAAAAAGGTTTACAAAGAAAAGTATGGTGAAGAGGCGGAGATCATCGCCATCCATGCTGGAATTGAATGCGGTATTTTCTTAGAAAAAATCCCTGGATTAGATGCCATTTCGCTCGGACCCGATATGTACGACGTTCATACACCTGATGAACACCTGAGCATTCCGTCTACTCTTAAGACATGGGAATACTTATTAGCAGTATTAAAAGAGGCAAATAAGATATAAAGTTATCAGCATCCCTATAATCTTAAAAAGAGAGCTTCTGTAAAGGAGCTCTTTTTCATTCGTCATTTATCAGATAATAAATAGGGTTCCATCAACGCGTCAGGCAATTGAGAACATTTATGTAAGCGTTTTACAAATAAAGGTTTTAAAACGGTCCTAAAAGAGGTAAACAATTACTAAAACGATAGACAAATGAATTCAAAACAAGCTCTGCAACTAATAAATTAGTAGGGAGAGAATGTATATGAATGATAATAGTCTTATCAAAGATCCTTTTTTAGAAAAAGGAGAAATTGAATTTTTAGAATTAAAGAAAGACGAAATACGTTATCTAAAGTTCGGTCGATTTTTAAAAGTGATTAAAGCACTTAATCAACGCAGTGATAAAGGCTACCAGAGTCTTATGCTTTCCGTTGATGGCTTTAAAGGTACTTCAAGAGAATTATATGAGATAGAGGAGTTTCGCAGATATGTAAATTTGTTAATTAATCAAGTTCCTCAAATATTATTTTATATTCATGATAAAAACAAAATGACTAATCAAATTTTGAAGAGTTTATCAAATAATAGCAGCCAGCCGGCCTCTATAGATCCTAAAAGAGCACGTTTAATGATTGATGCCATACAAGAGCAAGTAGCGAAAACAGAGGATAAAGAGATAAAGGAGAATCTTTCTGAATTCGTATGTAAAATCCAGAGCTTTGTGAATCAGTATTAACAGTTCCCAATAGAAAAGCAGAATCCATATTATAAAAAAGTACGAGAACTTAAAGCTTCTCGTGCTTTTTTTGTTGGGAAAACTGTAGAAAAGGAAAAGGATTATCAACATATATTGATAAATAATAAAAGTAAAGCTTCATATTTAACAGTGAAATAATCAGGAGGGATGAACATTGAATCATATTGAAATAAGAAGACCAAAAATAGAGGACAGCGCAGAACTCCACGAGCTTTTTAATGAAGTGATCACAGATACCTTTCATAGAGAGGGTCTATCTGACATGGTGAACGATATACAAATAGAAATTGAAAGTAAAGAACAATATTTAAAAAGTGACCTTGATAGCGATGGAAAACATCGATTCTTTTGGCTCGGAATAGATACGTGCACCAATAAGATTATTGGCTGCATTGAATATGGCCCTGTTAGTGAATTAATTATGGCGTGTACAAAAGGGGAGCTGCAAGGATGGATTGAAATCGGCACAGTTTTTGTTCACCCAAAGTACCAAAGAAAAGGGGTAGGAACACTGCTTATACATATTATGCTGCTTACGCTTCAAAGCAGAGAAATTAAAAAAATTTGTTTGGATAGCGGATACAAGAATGCTCAGAAAGTATGGAAAAACATATTTGGAATTCCCGATTACTTAGTAAAAGATTACTGGAGCAAAGGATATCATCACATGATTTGGAAAATAGAAACAGAACGTACACCGATGGTATTTAAGTTCAGTCATAACGGATAATAAGATGTCTTCTAGAAAATAGCCGGTAGAAAGGTACCGGCTATTTTCTACTGATTGAGCTACGATTATTTAAAGATAAAAAAAGACCTCTCTGAAGGTCTTTTTTTTATGGACATATAACAATTCTTTTTAAGAGCGAGCAGGATAGTTTATTAAAGAGCTAGAACACATTCATAATACGAACGATTATGGCAACAAGCTGAATATGAGAAAAACATATTCGTATCTTTGAATAATAAAGCTTTTATCACTTATGTGGAGGAGTATGGAAATGTCTATATATGAAATTTGGAATGAAGTGGATCTTTATATGAATGATAAGCTCATACAACCTGACCCTATTCTTGATGAGGTATTGAAGGCAAATCAAGAGGCTGGATTACCTGCCATCGACGTATCGCCTAGTCAAGGAAAGTTTCTGCATTTGTTAGCTTCATTAAAAGGGGCTAAACGCATTTTGGAAATTGGTACTCTTGGAGGGTACAGCACGATTTGGCTAGCCAGAGCTCTTCCGAAAGACGGACAGCTGATTACGCTCGAATTAAGCGCTCAGCATGCAGAAGTAGCACGAGCAAATTTAAAAAGAGCGGGAGTAAGCCACTTAGTAGAAGTCATTGTCGGCCCCGGGCTTGATACATTAGCTGTATTAAAGGATAAGGGAACAGAGCCGTTTGATCTTATCTTTATTGATGCTGACAAGCCGAATAACCCAAATTACTTAAAGTGGGCTCTAGAATTATCGAAACGAGGAAGTACGATTATTTGTGATAATGTTGTTCGTCAAGGGCATGTGGTGAACTCAGAAAGTGAAGATGAAAATGTAAAGGGAATTCGACAATTTATGGATGCTCTGGCTCAAGAAAAACGAATCAGCGCCACGGCTATACAAACCGTTGGAAGCAAAGGCTATGATGGATTCATTGTAGGGATTGTTGAATGATAGAACTCGTGTTACATATAAAGAGGCTGGGACAAAAGTAGTTTTGTTGAAGGGAAATCCGACCGATGAATTCAAATTCTTGATGGAGAATCTCGATTCCTCGGTCGGATTTTTTCATGGTGATAGTGAACGTGAATTTCATGTGTGTAGGCGTATGTGCTTCTAGCTGTGGATTGATTTCGTTATCTCCCAGCCTCTATTTAATTTGCGTCCAACTTATTTGTTATTTGTTTTGCTGTCAGAAAATTAATCAACTCTCTTACAGCGAATGAACTGTAGCGTTCTTTTAACAGAATAATTCCAAGTTCCCACATCATTTCAGGATCTGCAATAGGTACCGTAATAATATTGGAATCTTTCACTTTGGCATAAAGCGATTCGGGTAAAATAGCAATACCTAGTTCTGCTGCTGTTAATTCAATAATTAAATCCCATTGAGAACTTTTATATGCGATAGAAGGCACAAATCCTGATTTTAAAGCATCTTGAATTAACCGGTCGTGCAGCGTAAATTCTTCACTGAACATAATGAATTTTTCATGCTCCAATTCTTTCATCCAGACGGAAGAACGTTTCGCTAAAGGATGGTTTTTATGGGCGTATAAAAGGAATCTCTCCTTAACGAACGGGTATACGTGAAAATGCTCATCATGACCGCTTGTGAGAGGAAGCATAACAATCCCCATATCTACACCAGCCTCTTCCACAAGGGCTTCAATTTTTTTTGCTCCAAATTCAATAAGCTCTAGAGATACTTTAGGGTATTGTTCATTAAATGCTTTTGCAATCTTCGGGAAAAACAAGGTCCCGATGAGCGGAGGGATTCCCATCTTGATTTGCCCTGTTTGCAAGTTCATTAAATCGCCCAACAAGTGAGGCATGTCTTTTAACACCGACAGCGCTTTAGTTGCCTGATGATACACGACTTCTCCTGCATCGGTTAGCTTTAATTCTCTTGTTGAACGGTCAAGAAGCTCAAATCCTAGTTCATTTTCTACTTTTTTGACGGCTTTACTTAAAGCCGTTTGTGACAAATGAACTTGCAGCGCTGCCTTTGTAAAATTTTTATGATTCGCTACCTCTATAAAGTATTCTAAGTCTCTGATTTCCATGTGAAACTCCATTTCTGCAAACTGCTTATCCTTTTTTTTTACTCTTTATTTTAACCATTAAATTATTTACTGTAAATGCGCTGATTAAAAAAGGGAGCTATCCAACGAATAAAAACGAGGAAAGGAAATGAACTAAAGTTTCTGTCGAAATTGATTTATAAAACCAATAATCTTTTTATAGAGAAACATAGATTTTGCTACTAGCTGATGAGGAATATAAAGATTTTTGCCTGTACGTTCGGGCAAAAATGCAAAACTTATCAAAATAACTGAAAGCCCAAAGGCTGCAGCTGTAATCTCTATCCAAGAAAACACCATATCATTCCTCCTTTTACAAACCTATTAATAGAATATGTAAAAGTTTGAAAGGAGGTTGTACGATAGACCTATAAAGAGCGTCGTCATTAAGCTCTCTCAAAATAAAATGACGTCAAAGAACGCAGGGCCTGTGCCAAACGTTCTTTGACGTCATTTTATTTTCGCTCTTCAGCTTGATGCTCTTGTTTGTTTTGCTCAGTGAGACGTTTTTGATGAGCTTTTGTTTCTGCACTTACGTGATTCGCATCATTCGGTTGATTCTTCTTTGAACCTCCTGCAGCGTTACTCATTAGACGACACCTCCAGTCCGGTTATGAAACATACCTATAGAATGTGCGTATTTACAAACTTTATACACGGCTATCGATATTACTGCACACGAAAAAAGCAAAGGGAGAGTCACTAAGACTGTTCCCTTTGCTTTTTTACTAGGCGACTTTATCGGTGGTGATAATTTTATTAATCCAGTCTTTTCCTTCTGTAAACCTTGTAACAAGCATCGCTGTTACTGTATTTCCCGTACTGTTTAAGAGCGTAGCAGGGGCGTCAATAATTGTGGAAATGACCGCAATGATGGGCAGAACTTCTGGCGAAAATCCGTAAATTGTAATGATTAACATTTCGCCAATCATACCGCCTCCAGGAATTGCTCCCATTACGGCTCCAACTAAAAAGGCTACGCCTAATATGCTCAAAATACTCGTAGCAGACGTCATATCTTTGCCGAACAAACTGAATAAGAAAACAATTTTTAGAATACCACCGATAACAGAACCATCTTTATGGGTGTTTGCTCCTAATGGAATTACTGTTTCAGCAATATCCAGCGGCACACCCATTTTCTTTGTTGCGTCTAAATTGACTGGAATAGATGCCGCGGAAGAACAGGTAGCAATAGCAGTGATAGAAGGAGCAGCTGCATTTTTCCAAAACAGCTTAATTCCTGCTTTACCGCCAGCAATCCATGCGTATAGCGTAAAGAAGCCAAAATAGTAAACGATTGCAATTAATAAATAAAGAATAAATGCTCTAGCATACCCTTGCAAGATCTTTGGTCCAAGTTCTCCTACTACAGTAGCAAAATAGCACCCTAAACCAATTGGAGCATAGTACATGACAATTTTAACGACTTTCATCGATACTTCTTGACCCGAAGTCAGAAATTTCGCCATAGGCTGTCCTTTTTCACCAGCCATCGTGGTAGCAATACCGAAGATAACGGCAAAGACAATTAATTGTAAAATATGCTCTTTCGAAAATAACTGAACAAAATCAGGTACAGTAAATGTACTAACAAGCTGATTTAAAAGCGTCATTTTTTCAGCTGTATTTTCACTGTCACCCATTAATTCTTTAATGGCAGAAGTATCTACGTTGTGCAGCGGATTGTAAAGTGATGCGCCTAAAAAGCCTAGAACGGCTGAAACAACAGCAGTGGCGACAAACACAACGGCGATACCTAGCATAATTTTACCAAGACGTTTCATTTCGTTCATGTTTGCGATCGCCGAAGCCACACTAAAAAAGACAAGGGGAACGATAATCATGAACATTAAATTAAGAAACAAATCACCAAAGGGCTTTACGACTGCCACATCGGGCCCGATAGCATATCCTGCTATCCCGCCAATTAAAATAGCGAGAAGCAGAATAAGCGATGATCTGTACGTTTTAAATACACTTAAAACCATATAGATTTCCTCCAAACAACAATAGCTTCTTTACTACGCAAGAACAGCTATCATTTGCTCATTGCATACGTAGTAACGACTGGCTTTACATCTTTACGCACCAAATCTTCGTATGTTTCTCGCTCTACAGCAAGACGAGCTTCTCCATTTTTCACAAATACAACAGCAGGGCGCGGAATACGGTTGTAATTGCTAGCCATTGAATAGTTGTAGGCACCTGTAGAGGATACTGCTAGTAAATCTCCTTGATTAACGCGCGGTAAATCGATATCCCAAATAAGCATATCTCCTGATTCACAGCATTTCCCCGCAATTGATACTGTTTCATCTTTTTTATCCGTCACTCTATTAGCCAAGACAGCTTCATGTTTTGCATCGTAAAGAGCAGGACGGATATTATCGGTCATACCGCCATCAATTCCTACGTATTTGCGTACACCTGGAATCTCCTTCGTTGAGCCGATTGTATAAAGCGTTGTACCTGCTTCTCCTACGATGCTTCTTCCAGGCTCAATCCAGACTTCCGGAAGGGTATAATTCTGTTCAGTTAACGTGCGGCTTAGCTTTTCTGTCAGTGCATCTACATAATACTCAACTGGAAGTGGAGAGTCGCTTTCGGTATAACGAATACCAAAACCACCACCTACGTTTAAAACTTTTACTTCAAATTCCATTTTATCACGAATACTGAATAAGAAATCAGTTAAAATATCAATGGCGCGAGAAAAACCATCTACTTCAAAAATTTGCGAACCAATATGACAATGAATGCCTAAAAGATCGTAGTAAGGCTTTTCTAATGCAGAACTTACCGCTTTCATAGCCTGGTCATTGGAAAGACCAAATCCAAACTTGGAGTCTTCCTGTCCGGTCATAATATATTCATGTGTGTGGGCTTCAATCCCTGGAGTAACACGCAGAAGAATAGATGCTTTCTGTTTGCGCTCAGCTGCTAAGGCATGTAAAACTTCAAGTTCGGTAAAGTTATCCACAACAAAACAGCCAATATTCGCATCAAGAGCCATTTCAATTTCTTCAATCGTTTTGTTATTTCCGTGAAAATGAATGCGTTCAGCTGGATATCCCGCTTCAAGAGCTGTAAATAATTCGCCTCCTGAGACCACATCTAATGACATATCAAGCTTCGTTAAAAGGCTAGCCATTTCCATACAAAGAAACGCTTTCCCTGCATAGGCGATTTGATATGAAAAGCCGCTTCTTTGAAAGGCTGAATGGAAGGCCTTGCATTTCGTCTCAATTAATTCTTGATCGTAGATGTATAGGGGAGTGCCGTATTGTTTTTTCAGTTCGACCGTATCGCACTGCCCAATTTCTAAATGATTGCTGCTGTTAATTTTACTCGTTCCATGTAAGTACATAATCCGTATCCCTCCATTTAAATCATTCAACTATAACTTTGATGGTCAGTAGAAAA
Organism: Priestia sp. TGN 0903; assembly: GCF_050846855.1. Taxonomy (NCBI): domain Bacteria; kingdom Bacillati; phylum Bacillota; class Bacilli; order Caryophanales; family Bacillaceae; genus Priestia; species Priestia sp. TGN 0903. Next base: position 371,496 of record NZ_JBOZGL010000001.1, on the reverse strand, counting down.
ACACAAAAAAGACCCGTGAAGTGATGTTCACGCGTCTTGGTTTCATAATAATAAAGTATTATTACATTCTAGGCATCAACATCTCTTCAATAGCTCTCCACAAACCAAGTGGTTTGTGACAGCTCAGCATTTATTCAATACTGAACCAGTATATGAACACAATGGATGTTTATATACTTCGGCACGAAATCCCTTTTACTTATCTTCACAGACTCCATTAGTCTCCAATAAGTGACTCTTGATTTCATGCACCTCTATTCTCAGAGAGGAAAATTATATTTAAATGTAACTCCTATTATATTTCCTTTTCCTCTGTCTAGTCAATGAAAAGTTAAGGCATAGGAATATCAAAGAAGATAAATAAAAAAGCTATGAAGCTTCCAGATAGAATCCAAGCAGCCAGCGCTGTCTTCTGATGAATGATTAAAAGTGAGAACGTGACAATATTGAAGAGAAAAGAACATAGCAGCGACCATCCATAATGATGAGTGATACTGTGATTAACATAAGCAATGAACTCAATCACAGTAAATAAAAGCGCCCATAAAAGAATCCACCACAGCCGGCCGCTTACATGCAGCGGCAGCCTTCCTAAAAAAACCGGTATAACAAACGGATAAATAATTAAGGTTATTCCAAGAGAAACCATTAGGTGATCGGGTAGAAAAAGATGATCAATACCAACAGGGTGAAATACCCATACGCGGTGATGAAACAGCAGCACTTCATAAAGCAAATTCCCCGTGACCCAAAACAGCAAAGTAGGGTAGTATTCTTGATACCTTCGCCACTTGCCAAATAGTAAACCAAGAATGATAAAAAATAATACAAATGAAGATTGCATACGCTCTCCTTAAAATAATGGTTATTTCTTTTTATTTACATATTATAGTGGTTTTATTCTTTCATTTTTTTATTCAGCACCTATAATAGAAAAGCCGTAAGCCACAGCGTTAAAGACGTACTACCACTATTTATGGCTTTCTTCACCCTGTTATAATCTTGGTAAAAGAACTTCTACCGCTTTTGTTTACGAGACGAAAGGAGCTATATGTCAAAGTCAGCAAGGCTTAAAAATAAGCTTAAAATAGCTTCGCCTAGTATGTGACTTCTTTTTTTGCTATGCTAAAATTGCATACATATAGCATGAGAATACTAGAAGAAAGAAAAGGGTGTTTTGGTATGAAAACATACATCGTAGTTGGAGCTGGGGTACTTGGAGCTTCTACGGCATATCATTTAGCAAAAGCAGGAGCAGATGTGACATTGATAGATCGCAAGGATGCTGGTCAAGCTACTGATGCAGCAGCAGGAATTGTTTGTCCATGGCTTTCGCAGCGTCGAAATAAAGCATGGTACCGCTTAGCAAAAGGCGGCGCCAAGTACTATCAAACATTAATTCAGCAATTAGAAGAAGATGGAGAAACGGATACGGGATATAAGCGAGTAGGAGCAATTAGTTTACACACTGATGAACAAAAGCTTAAAAAAATGGAAGAACGAGCATATAAGCGTCGGGAAGAAGCCCCCGAAATAGGCGAGATTACACGTTTATCCGCTAAAGAAACACAGGCTTTGTTTCCGGCTCTTTCGGAAGAATACAGTTCAGTTCATATTAGTGGAGCCGCTCGCGTTAACGGAAGAGCTCTTCGAAACGCACTTGTGAATGCAGCGAAGAAAAACGGTGCAAAAATAATAGAAGGAAACGCAGAACTACTTTATGAAAATAATCAAGTAACGGGCGTTGCCGTAAATGGACAAACCCTTCTAGCAAGTACAACAATCGTGACAGCAGGAGCGTGGGCAAATCAATTACTAGAGCCTCTTGGAGTGAAATTTTTAGCAAGCTTTCAAAAAGCGCAAATTGTCCACTTGCATCTTCCTGATTTAGATACAAAAGACTGGCCCGTTGTAATGCCTCCAAGCGACCAATATATTCTTTCGTTTGAACAAGGTCAAATTGTCATAGGAGCAACACATGAAAACGACACGGGTTATGACTTGAGAGTAACGGCTGGGGGGCTTCATGAAATTTTTTCAAAGGCCTTATTAATTGCTCCTGGCTTAACAGAAAGCACAGTCTTAGAAACAAGGGTAGGGTTTCGACCATTTACTCCAGGCTTCTTGCCAGTCATTGGGGCTCTTCCAGCTTACGAAGGAATACTAGTAGCGAATGGTCTCGGAGCTTCAGGCTTAACGTCGGGTCCTTATCTTGGTTCAGAGCTTGCTAAATTAGCACTTGAAATGGAAATGGAAATTGATCTTAGCGATTATGATGTAAGAGGGGCTATTGAGTCCTAAGCAAATAGAATGAATGAAAACAAATAGAAGTTCGCAAACTATAACTACTATATGATGAAAGGAAGTAGATTGTTTGCGAAAGGTTATGATAAGTGCAGCAGCAGCTTTTTTATTTATGAGCGGGACGCCTGTATTAGCGGAAAACAATCCTCAGCCAGAAACAAAAGACGTGCAGCTGACGTCTCAGCAAAAGCAGGAATTATCCGTTCTGTACAAAGAAATGTTCGAAAAAAAGAAAGAAATACTTTCAAAATATGTGGAGTACGGCGTGCTAAGCAAAACGGAGAGTCAAAACATTTCTTCACATATGGAAAATCGCTATCAGCATATGGAGCAAAATGGTTTTGTCCCGAAGCGTCACTGTCATAAAATGCATCATTCAAAGTAATTCCTATTCACATAAAAAAGCGCCTATACAGGCGCTTTTTTATGTGAATGAATGGAAAATATCCGCTTCTTTATCTAGTAAATTTTAAACACCTCATGTAAAATTAAGAGAATGAGAACGAGTAGGAAAGATGCTAGTGAGGGGTAGGTAAATATGAACGATGAACGAAAATAAAAAAATAGTCCGATTACATGCAGAAAATCATTCAGCTGAGGATCTAGGAATCATATTTGCTTACAAACAAAAAGGTGACCATCTTGTTTACAGTATGTATCAAGGAGAAAGCGTTTCTGAGCAAAAAATACCTCTAGAAGAATGGGTCTCGTATGAGCATTTTTTTGAAGCGCTAAATAAAAAGAAAAAGCTTATGTACGAGCTTCAAATAAATGATAAACGCTATGTAGTAAACTTAACCCCTTTATCTTACACAGAAAAACCTGAAATTATGGGACATTGCGTGAATATAACTAGTTATCAGGAGAAAAAAGAACAGATTCAGCCTTTTATTTATCATAACGCAGATGCTGTTGCTATCGTTGACTTAGAGGGTAAAACGCTTCAAGTGAACCCTGCGTTTGAGAATACATTTGGCTGGACGTTTGAAGAAATTCATCAAAAGCCTCTTCCGATTATACCTTCGTTTTTAAAGGAGCCCGTGTGCGAACTTCATAAGACTATTCAATCAGGGGAATCGAAAACGGAATTTGAGACGGTCAGACAGCATAAAGACGGGCATTTAATTAATGTAAGCGTCACACTATTTCGCGTTGAAAATATGAATGATTGGCCGTTATGCATTGCGTTTGTCTATCGAGATATAACATCACGCAAGCAGGATGAGACGGCTTTAAAAGAAAGCGAACAGCGCTACCGAAGTTTGATTGAGTTATCCCCGGAAGCAATTATCGTTCATAGTGAAGGTAAAATTGATTATATCAACCCTGCAGGAGCTAAAGCACTAGGATACAAGAATCCTCAAGATGTATTAGGAGCTTGTGTTTATCAGTTTGTTCACCCTGATTACTATGATGTTGTAAAACAGCGAATTTATCGAATGAAAACAGAAAATAAATCTGTGGATCTGCAGGAAGAAAAGTTTATTCATAAAGACGGTCATACGATTGATGCCGAAACCATTGCCTTTCCTATTCCGTATATGGGAAAGCAGGCCATTCAAGTTTTGTTTCGTGATATTACAGAACGTAAAAAAACTGAAAAATTGCTGCGTGAATCCGCTCAGCTTTCCTTAGTCGGACAGTTAGCAGCGGGTATCGCTCACGAAATCAGAAACCCTCTAACAGCGGTAAAAGGATTTATGCAGTTATTAGAAGAAACGAGCGGTCAGCCTTACTATGTAGAAATGATAAATCATGAGTTAGATAGAATCGAATTGATTGCCGACGAGTTCTTGAGTCTTGCAAAGCCTCAGGCGAAAACCTACAAAGACAAACACGTCCAAGATATCTTAGAGAACACGTTAAAGCTAGCTGAGGTGCAGGGGATTACAGAGAAAATTCACGTAAAAAAAGAGATTGATCTTCATCTTCCTCTCGTATTATGCGAAGAAAACCAGTTAAAACAGGTCTTTAGCAATATATTTAAAAATGCCGTCGAATCCATGCCAAGTGGAGGAACTGTAACGATTCAACTAAAAAGATTTAATCAGGAGAACCTTGTTGTCCGGTTTAGCGACGAGGGGCCAGGCATCACGCAGGAACGAATGCAGCATTTAGGAAAACCTTTTTATAGTACGAAAGAGAAAGGAACGGGGCTTGGACTGATGGTGTGCTATAAGATCATTCGAGAACATAGAGGAGAAATTAACTTTGTAAGTGAACTTGGAAAAGGAACTACCGTAGACATTCTTTTGCCTTTTAAAAAGTAGATTCTACTTTTATAAGCATGAAACCTTTTCTAAAGGGGAATACATGTTAGTGAACGAATAATGAGGTTAAAATAGGAGGGAATACGATGGAACGTATTGAAACGGGAGAGATTTTTACAATTTTAGATGAAAATGATCAAGAGCAAGATATTGAAGTGCTTGGAAAAATGACGATTGAAGGCCACGATTATATTGCCGTTGCGTTTGTGGAAGAAGTTTTAATTGAAACAGAAGAAGAAATTGATGTTTTCTTTTTAAAAATTGAAGATGATGGTGAATGGTCTTCAATTGAAGATGATGATGAGTTTGAAAAAGTATCAGCCGTATTTGAGGAAATGACATCCGCGTAAAAAGAGAGGTTACAACCTCTCTTTTTTTTATTTCTAAATAATATAATATTTAGAATTTTTCTAAAAATATCTTGCTGAATTATTTCCCTTCATTTATGATAAATATGTAACATACCAACCGGTTAGTAAGTAAATGAAAGCGAGGGACTACCGTGTATTTTTCTTACTCTGACAAAGTAGTGAAGCTGCAAAAAGAATTGAGCTCTTTTATGGAAGAGCATATTTATCCAAATGAACGGCTATACGAACAACAGCTGAATGAACAGCCATCTAGATGGTCAGCTGTTCCTCCAATCATGGAAGAGTTAAAAGAAAAAGCAAAGCGAGCTGGGCTATGGAACTTATTTTTGCCAGAAAGCGAATACGGAGCAGGTCTAACAAATGTAGAATACGCTCCTCTTTGCGAAATTATGGGCCGTTCTATTATTGGACCAGAAGCTTTTAACTGCGGAGCTCCTGACACTGGCAATATGGAAGTGCTGGTTCGATACGGAACGCCTGAACAGAAAGAAAAATGGCTAAAGCCTCTGTTAAATGGAGACATTCGCTCCTGCTTTTCTATGACAGAACCGGATGTAGGTTCTTCTGATGCCACAAACATTCAGTGCAGTATTGTAAGAGAAGGCGATGAATATGTAATAAATGGAAGAAAATGGTGGTCTTCAGGTGCGGGAGATCCTCGCTGCAAAATTGCTATTGTCATGGGAAAAAGCGATTTTAACGCATCTAAATATGAACAGCAGTCTATGATTCTAGTTCCATTAAATACTCCGGGAGTTAAAATTGAACGAATGCTTCCAGTCTTTGGATACGATCACGCTCCTCATGGACATGCTGAAATTCATTATGACAATGTGCGTGTGCCAGCATCCAATATGCTTTTAGGCGAAGGAAAAGGGTTTGCTATTGCTCAAGGTAGATTAGGGCCTGGACGTATTCATCACTGCATGCGTCTAATAGGAGCAGCTGAAAGAGCGCTCGAAGAATTATGTAAGCGTATTCAAAGTCGTTCTACATTTAATAAGGTACTTTCTCAGCAAGGGGTTATTCAAGAATGGGTGGCAGAATCGCGTATTGAAATTGAGCAAGCTCGCTTATTAACATTAAAAGCTGCTTATATGATGGACACAGTTGGAAATAAAAAAGCGCGGAAAGAAATTGCCATGATTAAAGTAATAGCTCCTGCTATGGCTTTAAAAGTCATTGATCGTGCCATTCAAGCATTTGGAGCAGCAGGTGTTTCAGAAGACACGCCGCTTGCGGCACTTTGGGCAAATGCCCGCACTTTGCGCCTTGCCGATGGTCCAGACGAAGTGCACAAAGCACAGCTTGCAAGACTTGAGCTAAAATCCTATCAAGAACAGGAGGCAACCTATGCACATAAAGGATCTGTTTGATTTAACTGGAAAGACAGCTATTATTACCGGAGGAGGCAGAGGATTAGGAGAGCAAATGGCAGAAGGGCTTGCAGAGGCAGGGGCAAATATTGTTCTATGCTCAAGAAAAAAAGAAGCATGTCAGCAAGTGGCTGATCGATTGGCCACCATGGGCGTAAAAACCCTCGCTTTAGCATGCGACATCAGTCAGCCTGAAGATATTAAAAATGTCGTGCATCAAACGATTGAAACATTTGGACGCATCGATATTTTAATTAACAACAGCGGAGCTACGTGGGGAGCTTCGGCTGAAGAAATGCCTCTTGAAGCATGGCAAAAAGTGATGAATATTAATGTGACGGGCACGTTTTTAATGTCACAAGAAGCTGGAAAAGAAATGATTAAACAAAAAGCTGGTAAGATTATTAACATTGCTTCAATTGCGGGTCTTGGAGGAACGGACCCTCAGTATATGGATACAATCGGGTACAACACGAGTAAAGGAGCGGTCATTACGTTCACGAAAGATTTAGCTGTCAAATGGGGACAGCATAATATTCAAGTTAATGCAATTGCGCCGGGATTTTTTCCTACTAAAATGTCAGGTGGGATTATGGAACAAGGAAAAGATTATTTTCTAAGTCAAACCCCTTTAAAACGCTTTGGCTCCGAAGCTGATTTAAAAGGAGCGGCTGTTTTTCTTGCTTCTGCAGCGTCTAATTATATTACGGGCGATATTCTGACAGTAGACGGTGGAGTTCATGCTATGTGAATAAGAAAGGAGTTACTCAATGGAAGACGTTAAAAAATGGTTTACACCTTATCCAGAAGCCTACACTCATGACATTCACATCGAAGATATTTCACTATTTGATATGCTGAAAGAAACAGCCGAACGTTATCCTGCTCACACAGCCACGCGCATGTATCAGCATACGTTAACGTACCAGGAGCTGTACCACTCAGTTCGCGTATTTGCAGGAGCACTGCAGAAAAAAGGGATTAAAAAAGGAGATCGTGTAGCAATTATGCTGCCAAATTGTCCGCAATATATAATAAGCTATTTTGGCATTGTAGCAGCGGGCGGCATTGTCACTCAGGTCAACCCCATGCTTGTCGAACAAGAACTAGAGCATATTTTACACGATTCCGGCGCAAAAAAAATAATTCTACTCGATGATTTTTATACGAGACTTCAAGAGATAAGGAATCGTGTTGAGATAGAAGAAGCGATAACCGTCAGCTTGCAAAAACCTTTTGTTCCTACATCACCAGACCTTTCCTTCTTAGATTTTCTAACCATTAAGCATGAATTTAATCAGCCGGTCATCCATCCAGCACACGATATTGCTGTTCTTCAGTATACGGGAGGAACGACCGGACCATCTAAAGGTGCGATGCTTACACATACAAACATTTACACAAACGCAGTTCAATCATACGAAATATTTAAGCATGATATTGAATTAGGAAAAGAAAAATGCTTAACCGTTATTCCATTGTTTCACGTATTTGGCATGACTTCCTGTATGCATTTATCAATTCTTTGCGGAAATGAAATATTGCTATTGCCGCGTTTTGATTTAGAAGAAGTACTAAATACAATCAAAAAAGAGCAGCCTAGTATTTTCCCTGGAGTGCCAACTATGTATGTCGCGATTACCAATCATCCGCGGGCAGAAGAATACAATATCGAAAGTATTCGCATCTGCAACAGCGGCAGTGCGCCAATGCCTGTTGAGCTGATGAAAGAGTTCGAACGAAAAACGGGTGCTAAAGTGTTAGAAGGATACGGCTTATCAGAAGCGTCCCCCGTTACCCATTGCAACCTGCCGTTTTGTGAACGAAAGCCAGGCACAGTCGGACTTGGCGTTCCGCAAACTGCTTATAAAATTGTAGACGTGGCTACAGGAACAAAAGAACTGCCAAGAGGAGAGCTTGGAGAAATAGTGATTAAAGGCCCTCAAGTTATGAAGGGCTATTGGAATCAGCCTGAAGAAACAGCTCACGCGCTTAGAAACGGCTGGCTGTACACAGGAGATATTGGACAGATAGACGAAGATGGGTATTTATCCATTGTTGATCGCAAAAAAGATATGATTATTGCGAGTGGTTTTAATGTGTATCCTCGAGATATTGAAGAAGTTTTATATGAGCACAGCCACATTAAAGAAGCCGTTGTCATTGGCGTTCCGCATCCTTACAGAGGAGAAACAATTAAAGCGATTTTGGTAGTGAAAGAAGGAAAATCTCTTTCTGAAGAAGAGCTTACTTCTTATTGTCGACATCATCTTGCAGCTTACAAAATTCCGCGAATCTTTGAGTTTCGCGCTGAGCTTCCTAAGACCAATGTAGGGAAAATTTTACGAAGAGCACTGCGAGAAGAAGTGGTGAAAGAAACGATGTAAAGAAGCTGAACATAAACAAACTTTTTCAAAAGCTCCCTCTAAGCCATGGTATAATTTGTGAAAATGAGAAAAGACAGAGAGGGTTTGACGATGAAAGATTTGATGATGGAACGAAGCATTCAGCTTTTTGCTCAAAAAGGTTTCAAAGAAACGTCTATTCAAGATATTGTAAATGAATTAAACGTCACAAAAGGAACGTTTTATTATTATTTTAAAAGCAAGCAAGAGCTTTTAATGGATATTCACCTTCAATATATTGAAAGATTAATAGAAAACCAAGAGACGATTCTTGCAGATAAGACAATATCTTATCCTGAAAAGCTGCACAGCATTATTTTTAAACTTGTTCATGATATTGAGAAAGAAGGTCTTCGAGCTAAAGTGTTTTTTCGAGAGATGCGTCATTTGAGTGAAGAACACTTACAGCAAATCATTCCAAAGCGCGATCGTTTTAAAGAAAACGTACAGGAAATTATTGAAAAAGGAATGGAAGCAGGGCAGTTCCGTTCAGATTTGCCTTCAGATATCGTGACGCTAGGCATATTAGGAATGACAAATTGGAGCTATTTTTGGTTTCAGCCGGATGGTGAAAAGTCAGATCGAGAAGTTGCGGCTATTTTTTATAAGATGTTGATGAAAGGTATTCAGTCACAGTAGCTGCTAGGCTGGACAGTGCTCGTAAAAGGTGGGAAAGTATAAGCTCTTTCTCTCCTTTTATATTAAAAGGAGGCTATAACATGAATAGTAAAGATATACAGCGTATTGCTGTCATTGGCGCAGGACAAATGGGACATCAAATTGGTATGCTTTGTGCACTTGGAGGATATGAAACAATTATTCAAGATATGAATGAACAATCACTCATCGAGGCGAAAAATAAGCTGGAAGCAATTATAGACAAGTGGGTTCACAAAGGCAAAATTTCCTCTGATGCTAAAGAAGCCGCATTTCAAAGGTTGTCTTTTACAAGCACATTAAAGGAAGCGGTTTCAAGTGCTGATTTTGTGATTGAAGCTGTTGTAGAAAAGTTAGATGTAAAACAAAGCGTCTTTAAAGAAATAGATGAGTACGCACCAAGTCACGCCATTTTAGCATCGAATAGTTCAACAATTGTTAACTCGCTTATTGCAAGTGCAACAAACCGTCCAGAGCAAATCGTTAACATGCATTTCTTTTTTCCTCCTCTTGTAATGGACTGCGTAGAAGTTGTGGTGAGTGAAAAGACAAGTGAACAAACAGCTCAAACGACAATGGAAGTTTGCAAGCAAATTAATCGCACAGCAGTCCTTCTGAAAAAAGAAATCTCAGGTTTTATTGCCAATCGAATTTTAGGAGCGCTGCAAAAAGAAGCCGTTTTCCTTTACGAAAATGGATACGCAGATTTTGAGGACATTGATACGATTTGCAAAAAAGCGCTCAATCACCCGATCGGTCCTTTTGAATTGATGGATCTCTCAGGAATTGACGTCGGATATTTTGTGATGCAGCAGCGCTATAGCGAAACAGGGGACCCTGAGGACAAGCCAGCTGCGTGCATAGAAGAAAAAGTTCAAAAAGGCGAGCTTGGACGCAAAACAGGAAAAGGTTTTTACACATACCACACACAGGGAGTGAAGCAATGATGAAAAAATTTGTACGTATTGAAAAAGAAGAGAAAACAGCTATTGTAACCATTGATAATCCGCCTTTAAATGTAATGAGCCAGGCTGTTGTGCAGCAGCTTGAAGAAACGTATGAAGAGCTTAGTAAAGATCCTGATGTCATTACAATCATTTTAACGGGAGCGGGCGACCGGGCGTTTATGGCTGGAGCTGATATTAAAGAATTTCCACAGCTAATGGGACAAAGCGGTATTAAAGAAGAGTTTATGAAAACCCATCGTGTTTTGCAAAAACTTGAAAACATTGAAAAACCAACAATTGTCGTGTTAAACGGTTTAACGTTTGGGGGAGGGTGCGAACTTTCACTAACCGCTGATATACGCATTGCCGAAGAACATGCTCAAATCGGTCTTCCGGAAGTGAAGCTCGGATTGTTTCCCGGAGGCGGCGGAACTCAGCGTCTTCCGCGCGTAATCGGCGCATCTAAAGCTAAAGAATGGATGTTTGCCGGCAGTCCTGTTTCGGCGGAAGAAGCACTTCATGCAGGCTTTGCCAATCATGTAACGCCTAAAGGAAAAGGGCTCGAAAAAGCAAAAGAGCTGGCTAAGAAATTTAACCGTCACTCTCTTCCGTCACTTTCTCGAATTAAGGCAGCGGTAAACGAAGGAATGAATCGTACACTATCTGAAGGTCTTGAACTTGAGGCAGAGCTGTTTGAAGAAGTCTTTCAAACAGAAGATATTAAAGAAGGAGTATCAGCATTTATTGAAAAGCGTCCCGCTGTTTTTTCACATAAGTAAAGGAGGAGAAAACCATGTATGAAACACAGGTCAAAGTGCGTTTTTGCGAAACAGACGCACTCGGTCACATTAACAATACGAGCTATTTCATTTATTTAGAAGAGGCACGCATTGCTTTTTTTGAAGAAATGGGAGCATCCATGCATACAAAAAAGTGGGAGTATATTTTAGCGTCTACTAAATGTGATTTTGTTGCGCAAGGATATTTTAATCAAGTGTTAACGATTAAAACCTTTGTATCTAATGTCGGCAATAAAAGCTTTACAATTGGCCATGAAATTACCGACAGCAAGACGGGATCGCTGATTGCTAAAGGAGAAGCTGTCATCGTGTACTTTGATTTTGATGCACAAAAAAGCATTTCTATTCCAGCGGACATTAAGCAGTTTTTGATGAATTATAAAGTAGCTGTTTAACTATAAAAAAGCAGGTGGTAAAAGAATGTCACAAATCATTCCTGTACGAAAAGGAGAGGAATTAAACACGGAAAAACTGCATCAGTTTCTCCGTGTTTCGATTCCTGATTTACCTAAAGAGCCTCTTTTAATCAAGCAATTTGGATCGGGTGCGTCCAATTTAACCTACGCTCTTTCAGTCGGAGAGTGGGAGGCGGTGTTGAGACGCCCGCCATTTGGGCCAGTTGCGCCAAAAGCGCATGACATGGAAAGAGAATACAAGATTTTATCTGTTTTATCGAAATCTTTCCCTCTCGCTCCTAGGCCTAATGTGTTTTGTGAAGATGAAACGGTGGTCGGGAAACCCTTTTTTTTAATGGAGCGAAAGCACGGTGTTCTCATCGACACAGCGTTTCCAGAAGACGTGAAAGGAACTAGCGAACTTTGCCGTCGTATTTCAGAACAAATGGTAGATGTCCTTGTTCAGCTTCATGACGTTCCTTATAAAGGTACGCTCCTTGAAGAAATCAGCAAGCCTGAAGGTTTTTTAGAACGTCAAGTACACGGCTGGATTCATCGTTATGAAAAATCAAAAACAAGTGACATACCGGAAGTAGAAGCACTAAAGAAATGGTTGACCACACACATCCCCACTTCACAGCATTCAACCATTATTCACTATGATTATAAGCTTAACAATACGTTATTTTCACCGGATGGAAATAAAATTGTAGGATTATTTGACTGGGAAATGACAACCGTTGGAGACCCGCTTGCTGATTTGGGAGTGGCGATGAGCTATTGGATGGAAGACAGCGACCCTGAACTTTTAAAAAGAGGATTGGGGAACCCACCTGTTACTGTGCAAAAAAGCTTTTATTCCCGTCGAGATTTTGTGGAAGCGTATGCTAAAAAAAGCGGACGAGATGTGTCACACATTGACTTTTACCTGAAGTTTGCGTACTTCAAACTTGCTGTCATTTGTCAGCAAATTTATTACCGTTATAAAAAAGGCCAAACAAATGACAAACGGTTTTCACAATTTGGAGAGTATGTAAAAACGCTGATTATTCATGCTCTGCATACAGAACGCGGGCATATATGAAAAGAAAAGTTCACGTAATACTCAAAAAAGAAGAGCTTCTTGCCAAAAAGCTAGAAGGAAAAACGGTCGTTATATTTGACGTCTTATTGGCTACTTCAACAATTGCGGCTGCTTTACAACAAGGAGCAATAGAGGTTATTCCCGTAAAAAACGAAGAAGAAGCGCGCAATAAAGCAAAAACGTATAAGCCTGACGAAATTGCGCTTGTAGGCGAATATAGAGGGAAAACGATTGAAGGATTTTTTGATCCAAGCCCCAGCACGATAAAGCAGCATGTTCAAGATAAAACGGTTATTTTATCCACCACTAATGGAACGGTGGCCATTCATAACGCTGAAAAAGCAAAACATGTCTATGCAGCTTCACTGTTAAACGGAGAAGCGGTTGCCAGTGCTGTTTGTCAACCAAGTCAAGATGAAACTGTTTTATTGGTTTGTTCAGGTTCATCCGATCGCTTCTGTCTAGAAGATTTATATGGAGCGGGGTACTTTATAAGCTGTCTTCTGCAACTAAAAACATTTTATTTAACGGATGCTGCAAAAGCCGCACTGCTTTTGTATAAGGCTTATGAGCATTCATCTATTGAAATATTGAAACACTCAGCCGTAGGAGAAATGCTCACTCAGTATGGCTTTCTAGACGAAATTGGCTTTGTAAGCCGGAAAAACGTCTATTCTGTAGTTCCTAAGGTAGTGAAGAAAAAGCTAGTAAACGGGGAGGAAATGATATGTCTGAAATGAAAACCGAAGCAAAAGGCGGATCATTTTTACTTAAAAAAACATCTGCGCAGCACGTCTATACACCTGAAGACTTAACGGATGAGCATCGTATGATCGCTCAGACAGCAAAGCAGTTTATTGAAAAAGAAGTCGACCCTTACCACAGTGACATTGAGCAGCAAGATTTTGATAAAGTAGTAGAATTGATGCACAAAGCAGGCGAACTCGGACTTCTTGCTCACAGTATTCCAGAAGCATATGGAGGACTAGGTCTTGATAAAGTAAGCAAAGGACTCGTAGGTGAAATCATCGGCCGGACAAGCGGATATGGAGTCGCTCATTCTAATCATACATGCATTGCGACACTTCCTATTACGTATTTTGGTACCAAAAAGCAAAAAGAAAAATACTTGCCCAAATTGGCAAGCGGTGAATATATTGGCGCCTACTGTTTGACAGAGCCAGAAGCTGGTTCTGATGCTCTTGCAGCCCAAACAAAAGCCGTATTAAATCCTGAAAAAACGCATTATGTATTAAATGGAACGAAGCAGTACATTACCAATGCTGCCTTTTCAGATACGTTCATCACATATGCAAAAGTAGACGGAGAACATTTTACCGCTTTTATTGTAGAAAAAGATTTTGAAGGACTGTCTCTCGGGCCAGAAGAAAAGAAAATGGGGATTAAAGGGTCGTCTACTCGCCCGGTTATTTATGAAGATTGTTTAGTACCCGTAGAAAACGTACTTGGACAAGTAGGAAGAGGTCACTTAATTGCGCTGAACGTCTTAAACCTTGGACGTTTTAACTTAGGTTCTGCATGTATGGGCGCAGCGAAATATGCGTTTGAACTTGCTTTAGGTTATACAAAAGAACGCAAGCAGTTTAAAACAGCTATTGCGGAATTTAACGCTTCAAAAGAAAAAATAGCAAAAATGGCGGCTCGTATTTTTGCATCTGAATCTATCCAGTACCGTACAGCTGGTTTACTAGAAGAGGCGCTTGGTGGACTATATGAAAGTGAAAATCATAAGTTAGTAGCTAAACAGCTGGCTGAATTTGCAAAGGAATGTTCAGTGTGTAAAGTGTATGGATCGGAAACTCTTGATTTAATTGCCGATGAATCGCTGCAGCTTCATGGCGGAGCAGGATTTATTCAAGAATATAAAATTGAACAAGTATACCGTGACTCACGCATCAATCGTATTTTTGAAGGTACAAATGAAATCAACCGCCTTTTGCTTCCAACTCAGCTTCTAAAAAAAGCAGGCAAAGGAGAAATAGAGCTGAACAAACGAGTAGAACATGCCGTTAGTGAATTGATGAGCGGTCAGTGGGAAATATCTTCAAATGAACTTCTAGCACGAGAAAAGCAGGCTGTTATTACAACAAGGCATTTATTTCTTGCATTGCTAGGAACAGCATTCCAAACGTTTCAGACAAATCTAGCGCAAGAACAAGAAACGCTGATGAAACTAGCAGAAATTGCTATTGGGCTATTCGCTATGGAGTCATCTGTGCTGCGCGTGGAAAAAGCTGTAACCAGAAATGGAGAAGAAAAAGAAACGTTAAAAAGCAAGCTCACAGCAACAGTTGTTAGTGAAACGCTCTTTGAAATTGAAAAGCAGGCTCGACAATTAATAAACGGGATGTTAACGGATGAAAAACACCGACAGTACCGCACAATTCTTGGAAAATGGATGAATGATTTGCAAAGTGAAGGAGAGTTCATGCGCAATCGAGACATCGCCCGTGAATTTATCGACAGCGGACGATATGTTGTATAAGGAGGGGTATTATGATGCGTTTTGAAGGGCAAATAGCCGTTATTACAGGAGCTGGAAGTGGCATTGGAGAAGCGACCGCTCAAAGAATGGCGAAAGAAGGCGCTCGCGTCATTCTTGTGGGGCGAACGAAAGAAAAACTAATACAGGCTGCATCCGCTATTGACACACGGTGTGAACGAAAATGTACAGATATTTTCCCAGCTGACGTAACGAAAGAAGAAGACGTCAAAGAGCTTGCTGAGTTTATAAAAGAAAAGTACGGACAAATTCATTTATTAATTAATAACGCAGGCGGATCTGTTAATTCCACAATCAAAGAAACAACGCTTGAACAGTGGAAACAGGTGCAGGACGTCAATTTAACAAGCGTATTTCTTGTAACAAAACATTTGATTCCTTTTTTAACTGAAGAAATAGCAGAAAATCGCTCTATTGTTAACATCGCTTCTCTTTCAGGACATAAAGCAGGTGCGCAAATCCCCCACTATAGCGCTGCTAAAGCTGCTTTAATCAACTTTACAAAAGCAATGGCATTTGAATTAGCACCTCACGGAATCAGAGTAAACTCTGTGTCTCCTGGATTCGTAGAAACACCTTTAACACAGCCTGGACTTGAAAATGAGCGCTTCACTAAGGCAATCGAAAAAAATACGGCTTTAAAACGTGTAGGTAAACCAGATGAAATTGCAAATGTTATTGCTTTTGCAGCGTCTAAAGAGGCATCGTATATGACGGGAAGTGATTTATTAGTAGACGGCGGGTGGCTTATCGTTTAATACAAAGCAAAGAGGAGGAAGTCGAAATTATGAGTGATTTAGTAGTAGAAAAGCAGGGGACTATTTTATCTTTAACGTTAAATCGACCGGATCGTTTAAATGCATTCAGTGAGGAAATGATTGAAAAGTTAACAGCTGAAATAAAACAGGCACAAAGCGATGAGTCTATTAAAGTGGTTATATTAAATGGAGCGGGGCGCTCGTTTTCTGCCGGAGGCGATGTAAAAACGATGGGTCAAGCATCGGGAGCTGATGTTTATGAACATATCGGCCGTTTAAATGAATGTATTTTAGCGATGCAAAATCTAGAGAAGCCAATTATTTCAGCAGTTCATGGGTTTGCAGCAGGAGCTGCTTTTAATTTAGCTCTCGCTTCTGACTTTATCATCGCATCACAAGAAAGCCGATTTGTATTAAGCTTTTCTCAAGTGGGATTGATTTCAGATGGAGGAGGTCTTTACTTTCTCACAAAGGTCGTTGGCCCCCACAAAGCTAAAGAACTGCTATTTTTAGCAGAGCCTCTGGATGCCGATACGGCTTACAAAGCCGGTTTTTTGAACCGTGTAGTGCCGTTAGATCAGTTGAAAGATGAGGTTACGTCTTTTGCAAGCCGTTTATCACAAGGGCCAACGAAAGCGTACGGAAAAATGAAAAAAATCGTCAACGATTCATTCCATTTAACGCTAGAACAAGTGCTTGAACAAGAAAGGCTAACGCAAGTTCTTATGGTAGAAACGAGGGATCATCAAGAAGGAATATCTGCATTTAAAGAAAAAAGAAAGCCACTATTTCAAGGGAAATAAGAGGGGGATATAAAAGATGAAAGCTATTCAATTCACGCAGTATGGAGGGCCTGATGTTCTGCAAGTTATTGATATTGCACGCCCTGTACCTAAAAAGAAAGATGTGCTCATTAAAGTTGCGGCAATTGGCGTTAATTATGCCGACGCTGCGCGGCGCGAAGGAGCATATGTAGTCGAAACGCCGCTGCCTTTTATTCCAGGCTCTGAAGTAGCAGGCGAAGTGGTTGAAGTAGGCGAGGATGTACAAGGGATAAAAGTAGGTACAAAAGTCGTGACACTGCTAGGATCTAATCGAGCAACAGGATACGCTGAGTACACGCTGGCAGATTCAAGAGGCCTTATTCCGTTGCCGGAGAATGTGGATTTAACACAGGCCGTTGCTTTGCCTCTTCAAGGACTAACGGCTTATCATATTTTAAAAACAATGGGTCGCCTTGAAAAAGGAGAAACCGTCATCGTTCATGCAGCAGCAGGCGGCGTCGGAACCTTAGCTGTTCAGCTTGCGAAAATTTTTGGAGCTGGAAAAGTTATTGCTACAGCGAGCTCTAAAGAAAAGCTTGAGCTTGCAAAAAATCTTGGTGCCGACGAAGTGATTAACTATACAGAAACAGGCTGGGAAAAACGGATTTTAGAAGTAACAGAAGGAAAAGGAGCCGATATTATTTTAGAAATGGTAGGAGGGCATATATTCTATGAATCTCTTCAATGTCTTGCACCATTTGGGCGCCTCGTTTTTTACGGAATGGCTAGCGGAAAATCTGTAAAGTTTAACCCTGCTCGCCTGATGGAAAAAAATCAGTCGGTTCTCGGCTTTTTCTTACCTCAAATGATGGCAAAACCAGCACTTTATCAGCAAAGCCTGCATGAGCTATTAAACTACGTGAATTCCGGTCAGTTAAAATTAATGCTGGGCGGTACATTTTCACTTGAAGAAGCAGCACATGTACATCGTCTGCTTCAAGGAAGAAAAACGACCGGAAAATTAGTGTTAGTTCCTTAACAAAACAGCTTCCGTCTCTAATAGGGATGGAAGCTGTTTTAGTTTAAAAAATTGGCTTTCGCCTGCCAAATTTTTAAAAACCGCTTAATAATTTGGCATAAAAATCAGTACTTTTTACTAATTTCTTCTATATTTTAACACTGGCATGGAAGTTGCATAATAAGTGTTTGAACATATAAAGGAGGAATTGAATATGGTGAGAAATGGAACGGACCGCGTGAAGCGGGGAATGGCAGAAATGCAAAAAGGCGGCGTTATCATGGACGTGATCAATGCAGAACAGGCAAAAATTGCAGAGGCAGCAGGCGCTGTTGCTGTTATGGCATTGGAGCGTGTTCCAGCTGATATTCGTGCAGCAGGCGGCGTGTCTCGTATGGCAGACCCAACAATTGTTGAAGAAGTGATGAATGCTGTATCCATTCCAGTTATGGCAAAAGCCCGAATCGGCCATATTGTTGAAGCACGCGTGCTAGAAGCAATGGGTGTAGACTACATTGACGAAAGTGAAGTGCTGACTCCAGCGGATGAGGAATATCACCTTAACAAAAGTACATTTACGGTTCCATTTGTATGCGGATGCCGTGATTTAGGGGAAGCAGCAAGACGAATTGGTGAAGGTGCTTCGATGCTTCGTACAAAAGGCGAACCAGGAACAGGAAATATCGTGGAAGCAGTGCGTCATATGCGCCAAGTCAACGCTCAAGTACGTAAAGTGGTAGGCATGGATGAAGACGAGTTAATGACAGAAGCCAAACTATTAGGTGCCCCTTATGAGCTATTACTGCAAATTAAACGTGAAGGCCGCTTACCAGTTGTAAACTTTGCAGCAGGCGGCGTAGCAACACCCGCGGACGCAGCGTTAATGATGCAGCTTGGAGCAGACGGCGTGTTCGTTGGTTCAGGAATCTTTAAATCAGACAACCCTGAAAAATTTGCGCGAGCAATCGTGGAAGCAACAACGCATTATCAAGACTATGAACTGATTGCAAGCTTGTCAAAAGGGCTAGGAAGTGCAATGAAAGGAATTGAAATTTCATCATTATTACCAGAAAATCGTATGCAAGAACGCGGCTGGTAATAAGTAATAACTTTTAAACTTAGTTAGGAGAATGATCATGGGGAAATATACAATAGTCGATAAAGAAACGTGTATTGCGTGCGGCGCATGCGGAGCTGCGGCACTTGATATTTATGATTATGATGATGAAGGAATTGCGTTCGTTATCCTTGATGATAATCAAGGCACTGTTGAAGTGCCCCAAGAGTTAGAAGACGATTTAATAGATGCGTTTGAAGGCTGTCCAACAGAGTCCATCCGTATAGCAGATGAAAAGTTTGATGGAGATTCGAATAAATTTCAATAAAGCCGAATAAATAAAAAAATAGAAAGTTTTTTTAAAAGAAAAGAAGGATTTTGTCTAGAAAAGGCGAAATATTAGTTGTGTAAGAACATATCTTTTTAAAAATGAAAGCACTTACATAACTAAAAGCATATGAGTTAGTCTCATTTGACCTTTCAGAATTATTAGTGTAAATGTGCGGAGTAATTAAATAGTTTTTAAAAGGAGATTAAGGGGCATGCAAATACTGAATACAGTCATTGTGACAGGATATGCAAAAGCTCCACAGGGAACTTCCATGTATGAAATGTATAAGCATGCGGGAATTGTACTAGAAGTGGATCTGACAGAGCATAAAATTGTAAATGCTGAGTTTACGTTTATTACGGAGCTGACGCAAAATTTTTTCCGGAAGCTGCTTATTGGTTACTGCCTTGCAGATGGAATTGAACCTCTTATTGAACGTATTCAAAATTATTATTTTGCTCCATCTCAACAGGCGATTATCGTAGCGCTTCAGGCTGCAATCCAACGTTACTGGGATAATGTGAATCAAAAAATTACATAGCGTTTGGTTAGAATAAAGTGAGAAGACAACCTCTTTTCATGGTCTTATTAAAACCAAGCAGACACACACGCTTTACAAAGAATGGGGGACGTCCCTGTTTCTTTGGGGAGTCATTGTGTCCTGCTTGGTTTTTTTCGTGTAAAGCGCTGTGAAATATAAAAAGAAAAGGAGGAAACAAAAATGAACAAAATCATCACGCGCGAAGAAGCAGTAGGAAAAATAACTGATGGCGCACGCATTATGGTAGGTGGATTTGGTCTTGTAGGAAGTCCGCTTAGTCTAATTGAGGCGATTGCCAAATCAAACCTTAAAGATTTAGAGATTATTAGTAATAACCTCGGTGAACCTGGAAAAGGATTGGGTATATTGGTTCAAAGAAAACAAGTAAAAAAAGCTATAGGTTCGTATTTCACTTCCAATCCTGAAGTTGTGCATGCCTATCAACAACAAGAACTTCAAGTGGAGCTTATCCCGCAAGGAACAATGTCCGAGGCTATTAGAGCAGGAGGTGCGGGCATTGGAGGATTTTACACGCCCGTGAGCGTAGGGACTCAGCTCGCTGAAGGAAAAGAAGAACGAGTATTAAAAGGAAAAAAATATGTTTTGCAAGAATCGCTGCACGCAGATGTAGCGCTTATAAAAGCTAAAAAAGCAGACCGACTCGGAAATCTTATTTACAGCAAATCAGCAAGAAACTTTAATCCAATGATGGCAACGGCCGCTGATATCGTGATTGCTGAAGTAGAAGAAGTGGTTGAAGTTGGACAAATTTCTCCTGAAGAAATTATCACTCCTCATTTATACGTTACTTATATCGTAGTGAAAGGAGAAAAATAAGATGAACGTCAAACAATATATTGCTGGGCGCGCTGCAAAAGAGCTTTGTCACGGAGATGTAGTGAACTTAGGGATAGGGATTCCTACTTTGGTTGCTAATTATATTTCACCCGATGTTCACGTGTTTTTACATTCAGAAAACGGAATTCTCGGCGTTGGCCCTACTCCTGAAGAAACCTATATAGATCCAGAGCTTGTGAATGCTGGGAAGCTTCCCGTCACGGTCTTGGAAGGTGCCTCATTTTTTAACAGCGCCGATTCTTTTGCGATGATACGCGGAGGTCATGTGAATGTATCCATTCTTGGAGTGCTTCAAGTAGATGAAGCAGGGCGAATTGCAAACTGGGCTGTCCCTGGGAAAAGTGTTCTTGGCGTAGGAGGAGCAATGGATTTATTAGAAGGATCGAAAAAAGTGATTGTGACGACTCTTCATACGAATAGTCAAGGAGAGTCAAAGCTAGTTAGGAATTTAACCTATCCGCTTACTTCAGAGCGACGAGTCGATATGATTATTACGGAATTAGCTGTCTTTTCGGTAACCGATCTTGGTCTTGAACTTCTTGAAACAGCTCCGGGTGTTTCTTTAGAGGAAGTAAAACAAAAAACAGAGGCTTCTTTTCATGTTTCTACATTGTTTAGCAAAGACAATGAGGTGACAGCATAATGGCAGTGATTGTAAATGCATTTCGAACTCCTATTGGAAAGTTTGGCGGTTCGCTTGCAGATACGCTTCCAGAAGAACTAGTCTCTCTTGTGATGAAAAACAATTTGTCTTCAGCCGGATATACATCAGAGATTGTTGATGAAATTATTGTCGGACAAACGAAACAAAGCGCTCATGCTCCTAATATAGCGAGAGTAGCCGGGCTTAAAGCTCAATTCTCTGAACGTATTCCTGCTTATACCGTGCACCGCCAGTGCGGCTCAGGCATGCAGGCTGTGATGAATGGAACTATGTCCATTTTATCAGGTCAAGCCGAAGCGGTATTAGCTGGAGGAGTGGAAAGCATGTCTCAAGCACCGCACTATACGGTAGGCACTCGTTTTGGTTTTCACGTTGGTGATTTAACACTCTATGACTCTAACACAGAAAGTCAGCCAAAATCACAGCCTGAAACGCTATACGGAACGTTTACAATGGGACAGACGGCGGAGTGGCTTGCTGAAAAGTATAGCATTAGCCGTACGGAGCAGGACGAGTTTGCTTTTTATAGTCAGGAAAAAGCTAGGCGGGCTATAGAACTTGATTTGTTCGAAGAAGAAATTATACCGGTTCCTGTAAAAGAAGGAAAAAAAGGAATGAGGCATTTTGCAACAGATGAATTTCCTCGTCTTACTAGCAAAGAAAAGCTTGGTACGCTTAAGCCCGTTTTTCAAAGAAATGGAACGGTGACAGCCGGAAATTCATCCGGAAGAAACGATGGCGCTTCGATGCTGCTGCTGATGTCGGAAGAAAAAGCTGAGCATCTCGGATTAACACCTATGGCAAAGATTGTGTCGTTTGCCGCAGCCGGCGTCTCTCCAAAGGAAATGGGAATTGGCCCCGTTTCTGCTTCGCAAATTGCTTTAACTAAAGCCTGTTTAAGCTTAAATGATATGGACTTAATTGAATTAAACGAAGCATTTGCCGCCCAAAGTATTGCTTGCTTAAGAGAATGGGACATCACATCAGAGAAAGTGAATGTAAACGGAGGAGCAATTGCGCTTGGACATCCTTTAGGCTGCTCCGGGGCAAGAATCATCACAACTCTGTGTCATGAGCTCCACAAGCAAAAAAGACGATACGGCCTTGCTACTATTTGCGTTGCAGGAGGATTAGGAATGGCGATGGTGGTGGAAAGATGGACGAAATAAAAAGAGATTATGTTTTTCATAGAGATTTAACAAAAAAGTACCCTATGATTACGCACGGTCAAGGAAGCTACTTAATAGATGAACAAGGAAAAAAGTATTTAGACGGCTGCTCCGGGGCCGTAGCGGCAAACTTAGGGCACGGCATTGTAAAAATAGCCGAGGCGATGGCTGATCAGGCTAAAAAAGCGGCGTTTGTTCATACATTACGTTTTGAAACAGATGTTTTGCATAAACTTGCAGGAAAAATCGGTAAAATGGCTCCACTCCATTTAAACAAAGTCTATTTTACATCAGGAGGATCAGAAGCCAATGAAAGTGCATTAAAATTAGCAAGGCAATATCACAGAGATGCCGGAAAGACGCAAAAACACATCGTAATCGGAAGGTGGCAGTCCTATCACGGAAATACGATAGGGGCACTATCAGCTGGAGGAGATGTAAAAAGACGATATCCTTACACACCTAATCTTTTACATTTTGCGCACGTTTATTCTCCTTATTGTCATCGCTGTCCGTATAATCGCAATCAAGAAGACTGCGTGGCAAATCAAAACTGGAGCTGCATCACCGATATTGAACGCACCATTTTAGAGCTTGGTCCAGAAAATATTTCAGCTTTTATCACAGAGCCGATTGTAGGAAGTCAGCAAGGAGCTGTCGTGCCTCCGCTTGACTATTTCAAAAAAGTACGTGAGCTCTGCAGCCGCTATGACATTCTTTTGATTGTTGATGAAGTGATGACAGGCTTTGGGAGAACAGGAACTGATTTTGCAGTGGAACAATTCGGAATCGAACCGGATATTCTAACGTTTGGTAAAGGAGTTTCAGCAGGGTACGCTCCTTTAGGAGGAATGGTTGTCCATGACCGTCTGATTCAAGGACTGTTAGAAAATAGCGGCGGAAAATTCCTTCACGGCTATACGTACAGTGGACATCCTGTTTCGATAGCGGCAGGACTTGCTGCTTTGGACATGTATGAAGAAGTAAATATCCTTCAAAATGTAGAAACTCAAGGTGCGTATTTAATGGAATGTTTAGTAGCGCTGCAGCGCAAGCATCCGTATATTTCAGATATTCGCGGCCGCGGACTTTTAATTGGATTAGAACTAATGAAAGACGCCAATCAACAGATATTTTTCGAGCCAGGCGAAGCAGCCAGCGAAAAGCTCAATGAAATTTGTATGGAGCTTGGAGGCGTATTTTATCCAGGGTCCGGATCTGTAGATGGACATAAAGGAGAACATATCATTATTAGTCCTCCTTTAAATATAACGAAATCAGAAGTTGATGAAATAGTGAGATTGCTAGATCATGCGTTTTCTATTTTTCATCAGCACATAAGAAAGGATGAGTCATATGAAAGTGCAAAATAAAACAGAAGAGCTTCAAATCAAAGGCAAAAAACATTTATCACCCGTGATGACAAGAGTAACAGAGCTTGTTATTGAAAAAGCGCACGGTGCGAAATTTTGGACAGCTGATGGCACGGAATACATTGATTTTGTATCAGGAGTAGCTGTCAATGCAGTAGGTCATACACATGAAAAGATGGTAGAAGCGATTAAAAAACAAGCAGATCAGCTGCTTCACCTCGGTTTAAATTACGGATACTATGAAACAGCTGTGAATTTGGCGGAAAAACTTGCGCAAATTACGCCAGGAAACTTAGATACGGTTTTCTTTTCAAACTCAGGCGCAGAAGCTATTGATGGAGCGCTTAAGTTAGCAAAAGCGGCCACTGGCAGACCAGCGATTATTGCTTTTGAAGGTTCTTTTCATGGCCGTACATTAGGAGCTACAGCTATTACGGCTTCAAGCTCCAAGTACCGAAGCTACTACGAGCCGATTTTGGGAGAAGTGTATCACGCGCCTTATCCGTATCCAAGTCAGCTTCCTAATATTGACGAGGAAGAAGCGGAAGCATATTGCTTAAATCAACTGCAAAAGCTGTTTGAACTGCGAGTGGATCCTTCACGCGTAGCGGCGATTGTTATTGAGCCAGTCATGGGCGAAGGAGGCTATTACCCTGCTCCTTCTAGCTTTTTACGCGCACTGAGAGACATAGCGAATGATTATGGCATTCTGCTTATCTTTGATGAAGTGCAAACGGGATTCGGGCGCACTGGAAAAATGTTTGCCGCGGAACATGCTGGAGTCACACCAGATATTTTAGTTTTAGCAAAAGCTCTTTCCGGTGGTATGCCACTAGGAGCGATTGTAGCAAGCCGAGAACTGCATGAGAAATGGCCAACAGCCGGACATGGTTCTACTTTTGGTGGAAATCCAGTATCGTGCGCAGCTGCTTTAGCTAACATTTCAATCATTGAAGAAGAAAAGCTTGTAGAGCGCAGTGAAAAAGTAGGTGCCGATATTGTGAAACGTCTTCAGCATTCTATCGGACATTTACCGGCTATTAAAGAGGTTAGAGGAATTGGCATGATGATTGGCATTGAATTTCATGTTGAAACAGCAGCTGCTTATGTTCCTGCCATTAAATCAAAAGCGCTGGAAAGAAGACTGCTTATCATGAACTGTGGAGTCAAAGGGCAAACCATTCGCTTAATGCTGCCGCTGAATATTGATAAAGACGTGCTGAATCAAGGGCTGTCTTTATTAGAAGAAGTCATCACAGAAGCAGTTTCAATTAACTAGCTTTTTAAATGAAAAGGAGGGTAACGATATGAGTCAAACTAAAACCGAACTGCTGCAAGGAGATTTATATATTAACGGCGAGTGGGTAAGTGAAGAGGAGCAAACCTATTTTAAAAGTATAAACCCTGCAACACAAGAGCTCGTCGGAATGTGCGCAGCCGCTACGGCTAGTCAAGTCGATGCTGCCGTAAACGCGGCTAGTAAAGCCTACAGCCACTGGAAAAATACATCTATTCCTGAACGTGCAGCATTTTTAACAAAAGCAGCTGGGCTTTTTGAAAACAGAAAAGAAGAGCTAGCCCAAGTAATGACAAAAGAGATGGGAAAACCGCTATCAGAATCCATAGGGGAAGTTGGTGTCGTCATTGCAACAGCTCAGTATATGGCGGGAGAAGGAAGACGTTTGTTTGGCGAAATAGTGCCCGCTGGCTTTCCTGACCGAGATATAAAAATGGTTCGCGAACCGCTTGGAGTTGTGGCATGTATTACACCTTGGAACTTTCCTGTTTCTCTCGCTTCTTATAAAATGTTTGCCGCTTTAATTGCTGGCAATACCGTTGTCTGGAAGCCGGCTTCAGAAGTGGCGCTCTCAGCGAAGATTTTTATGGAAGTATTGCACGCTGCGGGGCTTCCAAAAGGAACGATTAACTTGCTTACAGGATCGGGCAGAATCGTTGGACAAAAGCTTGCTACGCACTCTGAAGTGAAAATCATCTCATTTACAGGTTCTACGGAAGTTGGTCAGCAATTAGCAGAAATGAGCAGCAAAACCTTAAAGCGTATTTCTTTAGAGCTAGGAGGAAAAAACGCGGTTATCGTATTAAAAGATGCCAATCTGGATAAAGCAGCAGAGGGAATCGTTAAATCAGCATTCACGACAACGGGTCAGCGCTGTACCGCAGCTAGCAGAGTCATCGTGGAGCGTTCAGTAAAAGAAGAGCTGTTGAAAAAAGTAATAGCTCTTACAGAAGAAATGAAGATTGGAAATGGTCTTGATGAAGGGGTTGCAATAGGACCGCTTGTTAATGAACAGCAGTGCCGTTTAGTAGAAGATTACGTACAAAAAGCGGTAGAAGAAGGCGGGAATATTGCGCTCGGAGGTCGTGCTTTATCAGAGTTAGGAACTTGTTATTACATGCCTACAATCATCGATAACGTCCATTCAAATCACACAATTGCTCAAGAAGAGATTTTTGGTCCCGTGCTTGCTTTTATTGAAGTAGATGGCTACGAAGAAGCAATGAGCGTCAATAATGGAACGGTGTACGGACTTTCCACTTCTATTTATACAAGCAGCTTGCACTATGCCAGCCGAGCTGCCAAAGACGCTGTTAGCGGATTAGTCTATATCAATAACGGAACATCTAATGCTGAAATGGGGGTAGCATTCGGTGGAATGAAAATGTCTGGCAACGGCCACAGGGAAGTTTCTCATCATGCATTTGATGTGATGACAGAATGGAAGTCTGTCTACACCAACTATTAATCTCGCACCTTAGCGAAAAGGAGGAGCACATGTCTTCATATCGCATTGGCATTGCCTTTTTTTATCATGAATCTCACAGCTTTAGTCCATTAAAAACAGAAATAGAACAGTTTGTACAAGAAGGATATTTTGTTGGAACGGAAATATATAAAGCATACTCAGGAACCAAAACAGAAGTAGGGGGATTTTTGGATGTATTAAAGCAAGAGAAGCAAGTAGAAATCGTTCCCCTTGTTTGTGCAGCTGCAATTCCGTCTGGGGTTGTATCTTCGGCAGCTTATTACACAATTGAAAAGCAAATGCTGCATATGCTTACTCACGCCGGCCCGCTAGATGGCTTATTAATCGCCTTGCACGGCGCAATGGTAGCAGAGCATCTTTTCGATCCGGAAGCTCATTTGTTAGGTCAAATAAGAAGCTGTATAGGAAATGACGTTCCTATTGCCACTACGCTCGATATGCATGCAAATGTCAGTGAAGATATGCTTACGTACACGTCGCTTCACTTTGGTTTTAAAACATATCCTCACGTTGATATGTATGAACAAGGAGTGAACGCTGCGCGAGCGCTTTTAACACAAGTAAAAGAAAGCGCTATCTATTATGCGTCTTTAAAAAAACTGCCCATGCTTTTGCCGTCGATTAATATGCGAACAGCAGAAGGGCCGATGAAAAAAATGATTGATCTTGCTAAGCAAGCCGAGCAAGAAGAAGACTTATACAATGTTTCCATTTTTGGAGGCTTTCCGTATTCTGATATTCCAATTGCGGGAGCAAGCGTGCTCGTAACAGCTTTGAATCCTGAAACAGCAGAAAAAACAGCAAATAGACTAGCTTCTCAGTTTTGGAGTATAAAAGAAGATTTTATCATGGATTTGCCTACCGTTGAAGAAGGTCTGCAAACAGCGTTAAAACGATCAAACGAACAGCCAATTGTGCTCGCTGATATAGCGGACAATCCTTTAAGCTGCGGAAGCGGTGATACAACAGAGCTTTTAGAATACATGCTGAAGCTAAATATGCCGGGGACACTGTTTGGAGGTCTTTATGACCCTGAATCTATTAAACAATGCGTGCAAGCAGGAGTTGGAAGCTACGTCTCTCTTTCCTTAGGAGGAAAAGTTTCTCCTGAGTTTGGAAAGCCCGTTGAAGTTGAAGCAAAGGTCATTGGCTTATCAGAAGGTGAGTTTTACAATTCGGGACCGTTTAATCAGCATTTAAAAGTAAATGTAAAAGGCGCAGCTCATATTCGAGTAGGAGAATTGGATATTTTGTTGATTGGAAGGCCGGTATCAGCAAACGATCCTGAACTTTTTCGCCATATCGGTATCGAGCCAGCAAGGAAAAAAATCATTGGTTTAAAAGCTAAAAATCATTTCAGAGCCGCTTTTGAACCGCTTGTAGGGTCTATCATCTATGTGGATGCTCCAGGCGTAGCGTCAAATCGCTTAACGACCTTTAATTATCAGCACCTTCCAAGTCCAATATGGCCGCTGCAAGATGCAAAATATGAAAGTGAAAAAAGGAGGAAAGAAAAATGGATGCATTAAAAGAGCAGTATTATATCGAAGTCCCAGAGTCGTTAAGTCCCGCGCAGCAAAAAATGATGATTGAACTTGAAAAAGATGCGTTTCCGGGCATGGGAGCCGTTGATGAACAGACGCTTGTACCTTTAGCGCGCTACGGAAAGCTCATTCAATATTTTCAGGAAAATGACGCAAGGCCAATTGCCATTTGCGAGCTGCTTAGAGATTACAAAGATGTCACAAAAGCTTATATCTTTGGTTTCTACGTCCGCTCTGATAAACAAGGAAGCGGAGTTGGACAGCTGTTCTTAGAAGAAATATTTTCTATTCTACAAAAAGATAGTTTTGAAAGCGTTTGTTTGACTGTGAATGTAAAAAATGAAGGCGCTGTTAAGCTGTATAAAAAAATGGGCTTTACGATTAAAGAAACGCGAGCAGGAGAGTTTGGCGAAGGAGAAGATCGCTATTATATGGTGCGGTCAATTTCTTAGTAGAACATCTATTCAAAAAATGAACTTTGGAGGGAATATAAAATGAAAAATACATTATATAAAGCAAGCAGACATTGGAAAGAAATTGAGCTTTGGAAAGATGTAACGGACGAGCAGTGGAACGACTGGGTATGGCAGCTGACAAACACGATTAAAACATTGGAAGATTTGAAGAAAGTGATCAATTTAACACCTCAAGAAGAAGAAGGCGTTAAAATTGCAACCAAAACGATTCCGTTAAACATCACTCCTTATTACGCATGGTTAATGGATGAGAATGATCCGAAATGTCCAATCAGAATGCAGTCCGTTCCTATTTCAGAAGAACTGCATAAAACAAGGTATGATTTAGAAGATCCGCTTCATGAAGATGAAGATTCACCGGTTCCTGGCTTAACGCACCGTTATCCCGACCGCGTCCTGTTTTTAGTTACAAATCAGTGCTCCATGTACTGCCGCTATTGTACAAGAAGACGTTTTTCAGGACAAATCGGAATGGGCGTTCCAAAAAAACAGCTGGATACAGCGATTAATTACATTGCAGCCAACCCTCAAATTCGTGATGTATTAATTTCCGGAGGAGACGGCCTATTAATCAATGACAATATTTTAGAATATATTTTGAAAAATTTGCGCGATATTCCGCACGTAGAAATTATTCGTATCGGTACAAGAGCGCCGGTCGTGTTCCCTCAGCGCATTACAGAAAATCTGTGCAACATCTTAAAGAAATATCATCCGGTTTGGCTAAATACGCACTTTAACACATCAATTGAAATTACAGAAGAATCAAAGCGTGCATGTGAAATGCTTGCGAACGTAGGAGTTCCAGTTGGAAACCAAGCGGTTATTTTAGCCGGAATTAACGACAGCGTGCCAATCATGAAGCAGCTTATGCATGATTTAGTAAAGATCCGCGTGCGTCCTTACTACATTTATCAATGTGATTTATCAGAAGGAATCGGCCATTTCCGTGCGCCAATCAGTAAAGGACTAGAAATTATGGAAGGACTTCGCGGCCATACGTCGGGCTATGCAGTTCCTACGTTTATCGTGGATGCTCCTGGAGGAGGCGGTAAAATTCCGCTGCAGCCAAACTACATTATTTCTCAAAGCTCCAATAAAGTTGTGCTTCGAAACTTTGAAGGTGTTATTACGTCTTATCCGGAGCCGCAAAATTACCAAAGTGGCAGCGCAGAAGAATTTTATAAAAAAGTATATCCTGAAGTGTTTGAAAAATTTGAAAGCAACGGTGTTCTTTCGATTATTGATGATACAAAGTTCAACTTAACGCCAGAAGGTCTAAACCGTCTTGACCGCCGGAAAACGTATGATCAAAATCCAGAGCATAGCTCTTTAAAAGACAAGCGTGAAAAGCGCGATCAATTAAAAGAGAAAAAATTTGAAACGCAAATGAAAAAATACGAAACAGCGGGAGCAAAGGAGGAATAATATTGAAGTGCCAATGGTGCGAATCATATGAAGCCAAGGAGACGGATGCAACGGTTTATTGGGAGCTTCCTGACGGTACAAAAGCTATAGAAATTAAAGAGACGCCTTCCATTACATGTTCAGAATGTGGAATTACGTATCAAACAGACGAAACAGTTGGACACATTGAAGATCAACTGTTTTTAATCAACACCTCTGTCTTAGAAAAAAGTGTAACGTACGAACAGCTTATGAGCCTGCCTCGTCTATTAAAACGAAACTACTTTGATTTTTCAAAGTGAGCAATAAAGGATCCATCTCCT
The DNA here is from genome assembly GCF_050846855.1 of Priestia sp. TGN 0903. Taxonomy (NCBI): domain Bacteria; kingdom Bacillati; phylum Bacillota; class Bacilli; order Caryophanales; family Bacillaceae; genus Priestia; species Priestia sp. TGN 0903. Next base: position 341,294 of record NZ_JBOZGL010000001.1, on the reverse strand, counting down.
ACTTTTTATAGGAGATGGATATTCTTATACGCTTTACGTTAAACATGTTCGCATAGTTCTTTTATGAAGGTGGGATAAGTATGGAAGCAGTCGATATAAATCGTAATGAAGAAGAAAAAAAACAGGACGATAAGCATGTAAAACGCCATTTAAAAGCTCGTCATATGACCATGATTGCCATTGGAGGTTCAATAGGAACTGGCTTATTTCTAGCCACGGGATCTTCCATCCAAACTGCTGGACCGGGAGGAGCGCTGATTGCTTACGGGGCTATTGGAATTATGGTTTATTTTCTCATGACTAGCCTTGGAGAAATGGCCACGTTTATGCCGGTATCAGGTTCTTTTTCAACATACGCCAGTCACTATGTAGACCCAGCTCTCGGGTTTGCGCTCGGCTGGAACTACTGGTTTAACTGGGCTGTTACGCTCGCTGTAGAAATAGCTGCTTCTGCTATTATCATGAAGTTTTGGTTCCCTGATGTGCCAAGTATTATCTGGAGCGCTTTGTTTTTAGGCTTAATTTTTTTACTTAATTTCCTATCTGTAAAAAGCTATGGAGAATCTGAATATTGGTTTGCTCTCGTAAAAGTAGTAACTATCATTGTATTTATCGGAGTGGGCCTTCTGACGATCTTTGGCATCTTCGGCGGTGAATATATCGGCTTTAAAAACTTTACATTAGAAGAAGCGCCGGTCAACGGCGGATTTCTGTCCGTACTAAGCATTTTCTTTATCGCGGGATTTTCTTTTCAAGGTACAGAGCTAGTCGGTATTGCGGCGGGGGAAAGTGAAAACCCTCAAAAAAATATACCAAAAGCCATTCGCCAAGTCTTTTGGCGCATCCTTCTATTTTATATTGCAGCCATTGCTGTAATCGGGCTTATCATTCCTTACACCAGTCCATCTCTTCTAGGAGGAGATGTGGATAACATTGCGGTTAGTCCATTTACGCTTGTTTTTGAAAAAGCAGGAATTGCTGCAGCTGCTTCGGTGATGAATGCTGTTATTCTTACATCCGTTTTATCAGCCGGAACATCTGGTTTATATGCTTCTACGCGAATGTTATGGTCAATGGCCAATGAAGGGCAAGCGCCTAAAGCGCTTCGGAAAATTAATCGTCGAGGAATTCCAGTAAATGCGCTTGTTTTAACCACTATTATTGGCGGTCTTGCCTTTTTAACATCCGTTTTTGGTGATCAAATGTATATGTGGCTTTTAAACGCTTCAGGTATGAGCGGATTTATTGCGTGGATTGGTATTGCCGTCAGCCACTATCGTTTCCGAAAAGCATATGTTGCTTCAGGACAGGATCTAAATGATCTAGCCTATAAAGCAAAATGGTTCCCTCTAGGTCCTGTTCTTGCATTTGGAATGTGCCTCATTGTTATTTTAGGACAAAACTATCAAGCGGTACTTTCCGACAAAATTGATTGGTACGGCTTAACGGTCTCCTACATTGGCCTGCCTCTCTTTTTAGCGACGTGGTGGGGATATAAAATAGCAAAGAAAACCAAGGTTGTACCTTTGCATGAGTGCATTCAAAAAGAGGATAAGAAATAAAAAAGCCATAGTGGCTAACGACAAAGAAAAAAGGTGAACCCCGGACAGTGGGGTTCACCTTTTCATTTATAAAAATCGATTATTTTACACTCTGTTATACAAATATCATATCATAAAAAGTGATTTTTTTCCAGTCTGGTTTTTATTTTGTTTATTGATAAAATTCAAGAATAGCACTGCATGCTAAGCAATTGTGGAGGTTGGAAATCTTTGTACTTTAATAAGAAAAGGGGTTCGTAATGAGAATTTCTGCAGGTGTTGAGATGCTACAGTTGACTGCCAGAGCTTTTGACCAAGATATAATATTAAATCCTACGTTAGTTTGGAATAACGATGAAGCTATTCTAATTGATACAGGAATGCCTGGGCAAACCGATCAACTGAAAGAGATCTTGGGTGAATTGAATATATCTATTGAACAGCTAAAAGTAATTCTTCTAACGCATCAAGATCTAGATCATATAGGGTGTGCGACTGATATACGAAAAAAATCAAATGAAAATATCATCGTATATGCTCATGAATTTGATAAGCCGTATATTGAAGGGAAACTTCCGCTTATTAAAACGAATGCTAGTCAAATGAGTAAAGAAGAACTATCAGCTATACCTGATGAAATAAAATATTTATATAAAACCCCTCCAAAAGTTGACGTGGATATAGTATTAAAAGGAAGTCAACTGCTTCCATACTGCGGAGGCATTGAAGTTATTTTTACTCCCGGACATACGCCTGGGCACGTTAGTTTTTATTTAAGAAAATCAAAAACGCTGGTTGCCGGAGATGCTCTAGTATTGGCAAATGGACAGCTAATGGAACCTGTTAAACAAACGACCTTAAATATGGACCAAGCAGTTCAATCACTTGAAAAGTTTTTAAACTATGAGATCGAGCATGTTATTTGTTATCACGGAGGCTATTTTCAAGGCTGTCCGAAAGAAGCGATTTTAAGGATAAAAGAACACGTTGCAGAGAGACAAAGTTAAGATAAATAGAAGCCAAAGGGGATGGACAAAATGTTTACAGCAACTATCAGTGTCCGAAAAATAAATGATAATCTCATTATAAAATGGCAGCTTGCACACTTTACGATTCCGTTAGAAGACATTCTTGAAGTAACGGAAGATGACACGTACGGAGGCAAAGAAGCAAACGCCATTCGAATTGGCCCTCCGTACGGAACAACTGACCGAATTTTTATTAAAACGACCAATAAAAACGATCTGTTATTTACCTCAAACGCACCGGCTATATTAAACGAAATAAATTCATAACGACCACTACTAAATATGAGATATATAGGAGAGAAAAAATTGAAGATTAGCCGTACTTTCGATGCTGATACAATTGCCAAGCTTAATCAGTCTGTTCATCAACTGCATGTAGAATTATCCCCCGAGCGCTTTCAAACATATGATTTTCAGAAGATACATGAATTTTTTAAGAAAGTGATGGAAAACGATAGGTTTATCTTTCTTTTAGCAGAAGATGAAGGACAGCATGTAGGATTCGCTTGGGTTGAAATAAAGCAGTATTCAGAAACAGTGTTTAAAAAAGCTTACAAGTCAATTTATGTTCATCAAATAAGTATCGCAGAACTCCACAAAAACAAAGGGTTTGGTTCAAGTTTGATGAAAGAAATTTATAGCATTGCCCGTACTCAAGACATAAATACAATTGAGTTGGATTACTGGAGTGACAATACGGTTGCGGAGAGTTTTTACGAAAAAGAAGGCTTTGTTACGTATAGAAAAATGGTTTATAAAGAGCTTTAAAGAGAGCATTTACTTGCTCTCTTTTTTATGTCTAGGAAGCCATTTTCTTCATTTTAATCACTCAATAAAACAAAGTACGCGATTTGAGAACTTAACTCTTGAAAAATTTTTGTTTTACATTTATACTTACATTCTTGTTCGCGTAATGCGACAACTTACTTTATATTCAACTAGGAGGTATACAGATAGTATGGAAAATTTCATTTATCATAATCCCACAAAATTAATCTTCGGAAAAGATCAGCTTCAAGCATTATCAGAAGAACTCCCGAAATACGGAAAAAATATTTTGCTTGTATATGGTGGAGGAAGCATTAAGAAAAACGGTTTATATGATCAAGTTCTTGCGCTGTTAAAAGAGCTAAACGTAAACATACACGAGTTAGCGGGCGTAGAGCCAAACCCTCGATTATCTACGGTACGAAAAGGAATTGAAATTTGCCGAAATGAAAACATTGATTTCATGCTAGCAGTCGGCGGAGGAAGCGTTATTGACTGTACAAAAGCAATCGCTGCCGGAGCTGAGTATGAAGGAGACGTCTGGGATATTATTAACAAAAAAGTCACGGCTACAAAAGCACTGCCGTTTGGAACGGTATTAACATTGGCAGCAACAGGTTCTGAAATGAATCCTGATTCGGTTATTACGAATTGGGAAACAAATGAAAAATACGTTTGGGGAAGCGCCGTTACGCACCCTGTATTTTCTATACTAGATCCTGTGAACACGATGTCTGTTCCTAGAGATCAAACTATCTACGGCATGGTAGACATGATGAGCCACGTGTTCGAACAATATTTCCATAACGTGAAAAACACGCCTTTACAAGATCGTATGTGCTATTCCGTATTACAAACAGTAATTGAAACAGCACCGAAATTGCTAGAAGATCTGCAAAGCTACGAACACCGCGAAACGATTTTATATTCCGGAACGATCGCATTAAACGGAACACTTCAAATGGGCTACTTTGGCGATTGGGCTTCACATACAATTGAACACGCGGTATCAGCAGTATATGACATTCCTCATGCGGGCGGTTTAGCAATCCTATTCCCAAATTGGATGCGACACGTTGTAGATCAAGATGTCACTCGTATGAAACGCGTCATGACAAGCATGTTTGATATTGAAACTGCAGGTAAAAGTGACAAAGAAATTGCGTTAGAAGGAATCGATAAGCTAAGCGCTTTTTGGTCAAGCCTTGGTGCACCTTCTCGCTTAGGAGATTACGATATCGGAGAAGAGCGACTAGACGAAATTGCTGGAATTGCTGCTCGTGAAATGGAGCACGGAGGTTTCGGTAACTTTAAGAAACTGAATAAAGATGATATTTTAGCTATTTTAAAAGCATCACTGTAAAGTGAAAAATAAAAAAGAAGGAGACACCTGTCTTCTTCTTTTTGTTTTATCTTATAAATGACTGGAAATTAAGTAGAGTAGGAAGAATGGTTTTTTTCTCAAATTTCAGTTAACAACTAAAGGAAAAGCTTTATAATTAAGTACAGAAAGAAAGTTTTAGAGAATTTAAGGGAGTGGGAAGATGAAAAAGTTTGCGCTAGCTTCATATGCACTTTATTTGTTGGGCGGATTAGTCATTACAGCCGTAGGATCCGTCTTACCGCAATTGTTAACACATTATCATGTTTCCTATACAGTTGGCGGGCAGCTTGTATTAGTAGGTTCTTTAGGATTTTTGATAGGAGTTCCGCTATCTTCTTTTTTATTAGGACGCTTCAGAGAAATGAATTTACTTACAATTTCCGCACTAATGATAGCGCTATCACAAATAGGTATGCTTTTATTGCCTCCATTTGAGTGGATTATTGCATTCAATTTTTTAAACGGTATTGGTGTAGCCGCATTGGAAGTAGTTGTAGCTACTTTAATGATGGAAGTATTTATCGGTAGAAGAGCTATTGTTATGAGTTATTTAGAAGTATCATTCGGTCTAGGTGCGCTGTTGATGCCGTTAGTAGCTAGCTTATTGATTTCACAGAACAGCTGGAGGTTTTCATTTTTTATAACAAGTGTACTAGCTTTACTAATGGTTGTGGTCTGTAAAATGATTCCTTTTGAAAAAGAGACTGTTTCAACTTCAGAAAGCGATGCTTCAGACGCCAACTCAGAACCTGCGCCTGTGCTTGCTAAAAATCAAAGATGGAAAATACTCGCTCTTTTTAGTGTAATGATTTTTATGTACGCCGGAGTGGAAAGCAGCATGAATAATTTTCTTTCGTCTATTTTTATCGTGTATCTAGATGTAATTCCATCACAGGCTACTTTAAGCATAAGCGTTTTTTGGGTGGCTATGCTAATAGGACGAGTAGCTACTGGATGGGTTATTCGAATCGTTACATACGAACGCTATCTTTTTGGCAGCATTGGAGGAACAATTGTGAGTTTAGTGCTGTTTATCTTGTTAAAAGAAGCAGTAGCAGGCTATATTTTATTAGCGTTCTTAGGGCTTGCAATGTCAGGTATCTATTCGATAACGATGGTATATGCTAACCATACGTTTACCGGATCTGCTCGTATTGTCACCAGTTTAATTACTGGTTTTTCAGGGCTTGGAGGTGCTGTTTTCCCTGCGCTTATTGGCTTTACTATGGACGCAAGCGGAATTACCTCAGCGCTTTGGTACATAACAGCTTTTGCATGTTTATATCTTCTGGCGCTTTGCATTATTTTTTTCGTTCAGCGTGATGCAAAACAAAAATCTAACGACACTGTACAGGCTATGAAATAAATGCTACTTCAAAAAAAGAAGTGAACTTATAAGTTCACTTCTTTTTCTTTTTATTCTCTCTTTCGTTATAGTAATCAAAAAGGGTTCACATAAATTCAAACTAAAAAGTAAAAGATGGATATCTCTATAAAAAAGGAGCGCTATATGAAAGAAGTGAAGTTTAACTCAAATGACGTTTTGAGTCAAAAACAAGAAAATATTCAAATTATAAAAGCAGCAAACGTGCAGCCTCAGCAAGCACGTGAAACGTTGGATAAACATTTGCTTCTTCTTCACCGTACCGCTAAGCCTGTTGCGATTCAAGAAACAGTAGCAGACAGCTTTCATGGAGGAGTAGCGTTTAAAAATGATATTAACTTTATTCCTGCGGGAGCTGACAGCACTTGCGAGTGGAAAGAACCGTTATCTTTTTTACGTGTTGAGTTAAATCCTCAAATCGTTAAAGAAATAGCTGATAAAGAAAGCTTATCTTCTAGGCTTGATTTAAGCTATTACCTTAGAAATCAAGATTATAAAATGCAGCAGCTGCTTTTATGGCCTAGCGAAGAGGTCGAACAGGGGAATCCCCAAGGAAAACTGTACATTGACTCAGTTACAAATTTAATTATTTATCACATTTTAAAACAGTATAACGATAGTCAGCCCAATTTCCTTGGTAAGAATCCGGGACTTGAGCATTTAAAAATAGCGATGGAATACATGCAAGACCACTATGCTGAATCAATTACATTAGATAAGTTAACTCGTTTGTCTAATTTAAGTCCCTCTCATTTCATTAACAGCTTTAAACAAACGCTAGGCGTAACGCCCCATCAATACTTGCTTAAGATTCGGATCGAAAGAGCAAAAGAAAAATTGCAAAGGTCCAGTTTGCCGCTTAGTGAAATTGCTTATGAATTAGGCTTTACAGATCAAAGCCATTTCTCAAGGCACTTTAAGAAAATAACCGGAATGTCCCCGCTTAAGTGGAAACAAAATTTTGTACAAAAATAACCGAATTTTGTACAAGAAAACGACTTAAATATCTCCTAAAATAAACGTGTAAAGGAATTTAAGAGGAGATGTTTAAGTGAAAATCATCTCCGTACTATAAAGATCATACACAGTATAGGAGAGATCATAATGAAAGTATTAGTAAATATATTTCACCCTAATTTAGCAGAATCTAACGTTAATAAAGCGTGGATGAAGCGATTAGAGAAGGAAGATGTCACAGTTAATAATATCTATGAGCGCTATCCGAATTGGGAAATTGATGTAGAAAAAGAGCAAGAGCTTTTATTAAAGCATGACCGCATCGTTTTTCAATTCCCTTTTTACTGGTATAGTACGCCTCCGCTAATGAAGAAATGGTTGGACGATGTATTAACTTTCGGCTGGGCATACGGCACGAATGGCACCAAACTGCATGGAAAAGAATTTGTATTGGCAATTTCAGTAGGAGGTCCGCAAAAGTCATATAGAGCAGGAGGTTATAACAACTATACGATTAGTGAGTTAACAAAACCACTGCAACAAACGGCTAACTTAACGGGCATGAAGTTTCTTACTCACTTTGTTCAATATAATTCGGTTGTAGTTACCGAAAAAGAGGTTAGTGAAAGTGCGGAATGTTTAACTCAGCATATAACAGATCCCGCATTAAACCCAGACGTGGCATTAAAAAGAATACTAAATGAGATGGCTGAAAAAGATGTAACTTTATAAATGGTTAATATCTATTTTAATAAAAAAATAAAAAAAGAAAGGTTGAATCTATGTCGACCTTTCTTTTTTTTAGAAAAATTCTCATTAAATTTTTTCTAACAATATCTTTATAATCAAATAGCAAAATTCCTGCTTTTAAGTTCGTTTTAGTATTAACCCTATAAACCATTCTTTTCTTTACTTTTTACTAATATATCAAATATTCTATATATTCCTAATGTTATATAAAATTAAATTGACAAATATATGAAGCGATCATTAGAATTTAGTCATCGAACAGTGAAGAGCTGTTTAAAAGTAGGGGGGAAGTAAATGCCGTTACAAAACAAGCATCTAGCAGTTGTGTTACAAAATACATATTTACCGTTTATTTTTGAAGAAGCAGAAGCTCTCGGAATTAAAGTGACGTTTTTTTATAACCAAGAAGAAGTAGAACCTAAGCATCTTAAAAACGTACAAAATTTCATACCCATTGATTTATTTCACACCCCAGACAAAGCTCTTGAGATTATTAAAGCAGAGCATCACAAAAATCCTTTTGACGGCATTATGACATTATATGAGCCTGCATTAGAGTTTGTATCTCAGTTGACAGAAGAGTTAAACTTACCGGGCTTATCACCGTTTGTAATCAGTAACTGTCGCAACAAGCAGAAGATGAGAGAGGTTTTAAAAGATAATGATCTTAACACTCCGTATTTTAAAGAGGTTGAAAATACGGAGGAATTAACGAATCTTTCAATGCCTTATCCTGTCGTAGTAAAACCTTCTAACGGATTTTCCAGTCAAGGTGTATCACGAGCGAATAATAAAAAAGAACTGATTTACAGCATAGAAAAAGTAAGACGCGTAAATGAAGAAGACCTAAGTAAATTCACAAAAAAGAAAACGAGCATGGTAATTGAACAATTTATAGACGGCCCAGAGTTTGCTATTGAGACGTTTACTGTAGAAGGAGAAGTTTATGTGCTTTCTATAGGTTATAAAGGAAATTCCAAGGGACCTTTCTTTGAAGAAGGTGTTTATATAGCTCCAGCTCACCTGAAAGAAAACGTTTGGGAATCTATTGCACAAGAAGCAGCTAAAGCAGCAACCGCTTTAGGGATTGAAAATGGCCCCGCTCATATTGAATTACGCTTGGACCCAGCAGGAAAACCTTATGTGATTGAAATAGGAGCGCGCATTGGAGGGTCTGGGATTTCTCATTATATCGTAAAAGAAAGTACAGGTATTAACTATATGGAGCTAGTTTTTCACTATGTATTAGGATTAAAACCTCCTGTATTAAAAAAGGAAAGAAAACGAAAGAAAGTGGTGGGCAACTACATTATCCCTGTGCAAGGCCATGGGATTTTTAAAGAAATTCGAGGCTTAGAAGACGTGCGTAGAGACACTGAAGTAAAAAGAGTTATTCAATTTATAACTGAGGGGACAGACATTTTACCATATCCGCACTTTTCAGGTTACCCTGGATTTATTTTAACCACTCATGACTCTTATTCCGACTGTGAACAGTATTACAGCTATTTGGATAACAAAGTAAAAATCGTTTATCAAAATAAAGTAAACGCATAGGGGGTATCAAAAGCTATGATAGTTGCAGAGTCGTCTAGTAAGAAAAATAAGCAGCTTCAAAAGATTAGCATTATCCATACCTTAGGGCCTGAAGGAACAAATTGTGAAAAAGCAGGCTATCTGTGGTTTGAACGCCAAAGCATACAAGGTCAGGTCTTTTTGCATCAAACGTTGGAAGAAGCTTTAGTTCATGTAAAAGAAACGGAGAGTTCTGCTCTTTTAGGCTGCGCGGTATATCCTTACTTACATGATATTGTGTTCAAAAATTTAACTAGTTTAGAGCTAGTAGATAGCTTTATTATGCCAACGTATAACATGGTGCTTGCCTCAAAAGAAGAGGTGATAGCGAACAACAGTTTATTAATCGCTTCACATCCTGCCCCTGTAGATTTAGCTCATTCCATCAGTACCAATGTTCAGTTAGTAAATAGTAATGCTCAAGCGGCAATTGATTGCTTAGAAGGGAAAGTAGACGCTTGTATCACAACAAGTAAAGCTGCTAACGAGCAGGGGTTAACCGTTGTAAAAGATTTTGGAGAAGTGCCGATGTGTTTTACGCTCCACGGAAGAAAATAGGCTCAACTTAAAAAAGAAATAAGGTGAAACAGTGATTTCTAAATTAAACCGTATTCATGTACATCTTTTGTTTTGTCTATTAGCCGTCATTGGGGGAACGACATGGGCTTTTCAAAAGACTGGATTAAAAGATAGCTTGCCTCTATGGTCAGCAGGTATGAGGTTTTTAATTGCTAGTTTAATAATCGCCCTTTACCTCTTATTCACAAAAAAAATAGCGGTTTCAAAAGAAGTAGTAATCATTTCGGCATTAAATGGAATTTTGTATTTTGCGCTACCGTTTGGTTCTGTTTATTGGGCATCTGTCTATTTACCAAGCGGGCTGGTCTCCGTTTTAGCTGCCAGCATTTCAGTGTTTGCCCTTTTATTTAATCGCTTGTTTAAAGGAACACCAGCTACAAAAGGGCAAAAGATAGGTGTAGTGATGTGCTTAATTGGTATGAGCGTTGTATTTGGAAATCAGCTGCTTATACAAGGAAATGGTATTCAAATAGTAGCAATGATCGTCATTTTAACTGCTATGCTAGGTTCTGCTTTTATAACTGTTCAAGTACAATCTCGTATAAAATCCTTGCCTATTATGACCTTTAATTCTTTTTCGATGCTAAGTGGAGGCGTTTGTTTACTGATTTTTAGTTTATTTGTAGAGAATGGAAACCGCACTTTCTCTGGGGTTAGTCTTATCTCATTATTATACTTGGCTATTATAGGGTCGGTCTTGGGGTTTTCTATTAATATTTATTTATTAAAAAAATGGCATATATCAAAAGCAACGGCGCATTTATTTATTTCACCGGTTATCGCCTTATATGTAGGATTTGTCTTTTTAGGTGAAACATTAAACAAACAGGTCTATATAGGTACAGCGTTTGTAATAGGGGGGGTTATATTTATTAACTTGAAAAAGCAAATAGAGAAAAACACAGATAACTCTACTCTTACATCATCTAAAAATATTTCTGCTAAGTAGCTGTTCTAAAAAAGGAGGGTTTTAATCATGTTAACAAAAAATCATACTCAAAGTTTAGTGGAGTTATTAAACGATAAAATAGTACCTGCTCTATATGAGATAAGAAAATATCAGGGCCCAAATGGAGAGGTCAAACGAAATTATGAAAAAGCTAGAGAACTTTTATTAAAAGTAGTTGCTGAAACTGAAACTGTATATAACTCTTTAAATTTACCTGCAGTGTGGAATGCATTAAAAAATGACGTATGTGATTGGATTGAAAGAGGACTCGATCAGGTTCCTTATTTCGATCAAACATTAATTGCTTATAGCCCACCTGCAAACGGGGAAGCGACGTTCTTTTTAGGACCGATTGTAACGCCAAATGGCCCTACAAAAAGAGGATTTTATTTAGAAGCCTTTATCGCCGTTCGCGATGAGCCTGAAATCATGAAATCTATCGAAGCAGAACTTCCTCATCCTAAAAATGGATGTCAATCGTTAAAGCTGTTGGCTGGTACTCAAGGATTTATGGAAGGGAAGTGTATTGTATTTTTCCCTGAGAATGTAAAAACAAAAGAAAAGATAACAAGTCAAAACTTCGCAATATTTTTCTTTAATAAATTTCACAGCATATACAATGATGATACATTAAAAAGAGCGTCTTCTATCTTTCCTGATTTTAACTTTAAATCTCATACTATGAATAGAGAAGACACCTATCAGGCAAGGGTAATCTGGGGATATCTGCATGATTATTATCATCACTGCGGAAATAAACCTTTTGACCAACATATACAGGCGAAAATGAATTTTTTTGCAGGCATACTGGAAGAAGTTAAAGTAGACTGCCAGACGGCGCTGACTCTTCATAAAAGAAAATATCCTTTTTGGGAAGAGATAACGGAATTTGTTCTCTTTGAACGTCTGTTAAGGTACCCTAGTCAGCACAATGCACCTCGAAACTTTGATTCTGGAACGGGATTTTTTCTTTTTAGCTGGCTCGTTGCAAATGGTCGCTCAATTTCCCGAAAAGGAGAACATGCTTTTTTAGATTTAGATATGTGTTTGAAAGAACTAGACCTTTTAGTAAAAGAAATTGAAGAACTTGAAACGATTCAAAGTGACTCTGGCTATAAAGAAAAAGCTGAACGCTATGTTCGAAAATACTTACTGCCTAGTGAGAACGGTGATAAATTTGTTATCCCGGACAATTACTTTATTAATCAGCAAAATAAAAAGATTGAAGTTCCATACTTACTATTCGATGACCATAATCTTTAAGGAGAAGGTGCACTAGTGACTGGTTTGCATTTAAGTAAAATAGGAAGCAAAATGACTAATAAAGTAGGCGTTCGCGCGATTATGCATGACATCCAAGAAGTGCTCAATTCTGATCTCAATCAATATGTAAATTTAAGTGCTGGCAACCCTGCCATCCTCCCTCAAGTTTATGAAATGTGGGAAGAAGCTTTAAAAGATATTGTGAACGACAAACAACTAAAAAATTTGATTAGCCAATATGGTTCTAGTTACGGTACGCATGAATTAATTGATTGCATAAGAGAATACTTCTTTACGAGTTATCGTATTAAACTGGACAGAGAACAAGTCTTGATCACGTCGGGAAGTCAAAATCTGTTTTTTTTAGCTTTAAATTCGTTTTGCGGTACAAGTAAAGAAGGAAGAGTAAAAAAAGCATTAATACCTATGCTGCCAGATTACGCTGGGTACAGCGGAGTGGCACTAGAGGAAGGTATAATAGAAGGAATTCCTCCGGTCGTCTCAAAGCTTGATCATCACACGTTTCGCTATAAATTTAATAGACAGGCATTCAAAGATAAAATAGCTCAGGACCCAGACATCGGAGCTGTCGTATTATCAAGACCTAATAATCCAAGCGGCAACATTCTTTCAAAAGAAGCCGTACATTTTATATCCAAAGTATGCAAGGACTATCACATTCCATTGCTAATTGATTCAGCGTACGCACCTCCTTTTCCGGCTATGAACTTTGTTGAAATGAATCCAATTATACATGGCAACATCATTCACTGCATGAGTCTTTCTAAAGCCGGCTTGCCTGGAGAGAGGATAGGGATTGCTATAGGGAAAAGTGACTTTATAAAAGTAATGGAAGCTTTTCAATCAAATATCTTGATTCACTCTTCTAGGCTAGGTCAACGAATGGTGGTTAACACCTTGAAGAGCGGAAAGTTAGCTGGAATTTCAGCTAACTATATAAGAACTCATTATAAACAAAAACATGATTATTTAAAAAACCTTTTAACTACACATATGCCGGATGATATTCCTTGGTATTTGCACAAAGCGGAAGGTTCGTTATTTGGTTGGCTTTGGTTGGAAGGTTTGCCTTTCAGTGATAACGATCTATACAATAAATTAAAAGCAGAAAACTTGATTGTAGTACCAGGCGGATCATTCTTTCACGGCAGCCAATCTTCTCCTCACAACCGGGAGTGCATTCGTATAAGTCTTACCGCTACAGATGAGGAGTTAAAAAAAGGAATCCACATTCTTTCATCAGTAGTTAAGAAAATATACAGTTCAAATTCCATATTTGAAACAGAGAAAATATAATTTCTTAGATATTTAAAGATGACAAGAGCCGCCCTGTTCACCAGAAGCGGCTTTTGGTGTTTAGATTAAGTAACAGGTGAATCAGAGAGAACAAACAAACATTTTTAATGATGTTTCTCTGTTCGTTGGTAATCTTACAAGGGCTATGTTCTCGCTGTTGTAAATTAAAGTTTTTTAGATACGTTGATGACGGTTTCTTTTTTCTTTTGAGATACCTTTCACAGTACCTTCCGTTCGCTGAAAACCTTCTTCGCAAAAAGTATGGCTTATTTTTTTCCAAAAAGGCTGATCCTTCTTTAATGAGTTAATAAGCTCTCGTGCATCCTGAGGTTTCACATCTTTATACCAAATACCGTCTGGATAGGAAATAACGACGCATTTATCGTGGCATCTGCCATTACATCGAGTGCGAGTAGTGTGTATGTACGGATCTAATTCTTGATTGGCTATCTCACTTCGAATCGCTTGTGTAACTTCTTCGGCTCCAACCCGATTGCAGCTGCTTCCATTGCAAATGAGAACGTGATGCTTCGTTGTATCTAAGTTCCATGTAGCCATATTAATTCCTCCTACTAAAAGTAATGATTACGATTTACAAGGCGTGTTCATTCTTTTTTTTAGCCAAAAAGGCTGCCTTTACTTAATTAGAAATTTACCAGCTTGATTTTTTCACTCCAGGAAGCTGTCCCTTGTGAGCTAATTCTCTAAAAGCAATTCGAGAAAGTTTAAACTTACGCAAATATCCACGAGGCCTTCCCGTTACCTCACAGCGGTTATGCAGGTGAGTAGGGGAAGAATCTCTCGGGAGCTTTTGTAGTTCATCATAATTTCCTTCTTCCTTTAATTGTTTTCTTAACTCAGCGTATTTTTTGACAAGTGCTTGTCGTTTCTTTTCTTTCGCTATTTTTGATTTTTTAGCCAAATCATCCATCCTTTCTTAAAACACTCTCTTAAATCGTAATCATTACTATTTGTATTTTTACATCATAAACCACTAATGAAGTAAATGCAACTAATACTTATAATCCAGACCGCCGTTTTATACTGTTAAAAACAACTGAAGAAGAACAGGAACATCCAATTTTTTTGGAATTGGATAATTTTTTGCAATGAAAGACTCCTATATTTCTGCTAGCATATGAACCACGTCAAGAAATAGCAAGGAGGCTTTTATTTTTATGATGAAGAAATTAGTGATTGCTATCGCAATGCTTATCCCAAGTTTTGGTGCAGGTTACTCAGCATTTGCTGCAGCGCCCGCACATGAACAGCACATTCAAGTAAATAAAAATGATAAAGAATTATTAGCTCGTCTTGTATCAGCTGAAGCCAAAGGAGAGCCGTACGCAGGTAAAGTAGCCGTGGCAACAGTTGTATTAAATAGAGTCGACAGCAGCAAATTCCCTGACACTGTAAAAGGCGTTATTTATCAAAAAGGTCAGTACAGCCCAGTCAGCAACGGTCAAATTAATAAACCTGCAGACAAAGGTTCAAAAAAAGCTGTAGAAGAAGCAATTAACTTCCAAGGTCAAGGAAAAGGTTCATTATTCTTCTTTAATCCTGATAAAACGGGAGATCAATGGCTGCGCCAAAAACAAGAAACAATTAAAATAGGGCATCATGTATTTGCAAAATAATAAAAAAGCTAATGGCTAGCTACGTGCTGTCATTAGCTTTTTTAGTTATGTACATAGCATAAACAGTAGAACAACCTTTGAAATTAGAATTTTATGGTAAAATAAAAGAAGTCATTCGTAATTAAAAATATGAGGTGATAACTTGAAAGAGAATATGATGTTTGCTTGGATAGCTTCATGGTTAGCTCTTGTTGGTCAGCTCATTTTTTTTATGGGAGTAGCGCTTGTTACAGGGGATTGGCGCTACATGATGTGGAGTTTTATGATAAGCATAATTGTAGGTATACCTAGTATAATGGGTACCTATAAACGAAATCAGCAGCTAAAAGCATACAAAAAATAAGGAATATCGAAACGCGTTATGAAAGACTTAGAGAAATCCTCTAAGTCTTTTTTTGTTTGGGTATAAAAAGACATGAACCTTACTCCGTTCTTCTAAAAAAAGTACTTTTTACATAGTTTATCAATACAGAACATTTGATAAACACGCGGAGGAGTAAACATGAAAGAGCAGCCTAATTTTTTGTTGATTATGGTGGACGAAGAACGATTTCCACCCGTATATGAAAGTAAAGAAGTAAAAAAGTGGCGAAAAAAACATTTAAAAGCACATGAATTTTTAAAACAGCATGGAATGGGGTTTACTCGTCACTACGTCGGTTCTACAGCCTGTTCACCGAGTCGAGCTACATTGTTTACAGGGCAGTACCCTTCCTTGCACGGAGTGACCCAAACGCAAGGTATCGCAAAGAAGTCACAAGATCCTGATATGTTTTGGCTGCAGCCTAATACCGTCCCAACGATGGGAGATTATTTTAAGCAGGCTGGGTATCAAACCTTTTATAAAGGAAAATGGCATATTTCTGATGAGAACATCTTAATTCCAGGAACACATAACGTTTTTTCTAGCTACGAGATGCAAACAGGAATACCGGATCCAGAAAAAGAGCGCCTCTATCAACGGGCTAATAAGCTTGAAAAGTTTGGTTTTTCAGGGTGGATTGGTCCAGAGCCGGAAGGGAGAAACCCGCACAATTCTGGTTCATCTGCGGCCATTGGAGTGAGTGGACGAGACGAAATATATGCAGAGGAAATCATAGAGCTTATTCAACGATTAGAATATCAAAAGACTGCGCAGCCTTGGCTCATAGTAGCTTCGTTTGTGAACCCGCATGACATTGCGCTGTTCGGAGCAATCACCAAACACCTTGCTATGTTTCAGTTTTCTATTGATGAGACAATTCCGAACATCGAGCCGCCACCTACTATTAGAGAATCTTTACAAACGAAGCCTAGCGCTCAAAGCAGCTATAAATACATCTACCCAAAAGCGCTGCAGCCGACGCCAAATTCTAGTTTCTACCGGCGCTTATATTATCAGCTTCAAAAAAATGTTGATAAACAAATTTTGAAAGTCCTTCGGACTATAGAACAATCTTCGTTCTATGACAATACCATTATTATTTTCACGTCGGATCACGGTGATTTGCTTGGGGCTCACGGAGGACTACATCAAAAATGGTACAACATGTATGAAGAGTCGATTCACGTGCCGCTTCTCATTCATAACAAGCATTTGTTTCCTAGTTATCAACGTACAGACGTGCTGACTAGTCATGTTGACTTGATCCCGACAATGCTTAGCTTGGCTAATATCGATGTTTCCGCTGTTCAAAAGCAATTGCAAAAAAGTCATACGGAAGTACATCCATTTGTTGGGCGAGACCTCTCAGGAACGTTGCGAGGAGAAACATCGCTCTATAAAGAAAAAGCACCGATTTTCTTTATGACGGATGATGACCCGACAAAAGGACTTCACCAAACAAATTTTTTAGGAGAAAGCTATCCGTCAGTCGTTCAGCCTAATCACATTCAAGCGGTCATTGTCGAGTTTCAATCAGCCGCAGGAAAGGAAATCTGGAAATACGCTCGATACCATGATAATCCGCAATTTCGGTCAGCACCTAACGAAAAAGATGAAGTCATCCACCGAGAGCAATATGAAAGTTACCCGGTAGATCTTACTAACCTTAAAGAAACATCGGTTCCGGATCAAATTGAAATGTACAATTTGACCAAGGATCCGTTAGAAACAGTAAATTTGGCTTACCCGTATTTTTCAACAAATGAAACAAGGAAAATTCAGCGGCAGCTTGATGTTATTCTTAAAGAACAACTCAGGAAAAAACGGATTTTTCCGCAAAGTGGAAGCATGTACCAGGGGCTTCCGTCTAAAGATAGATAAAAAATAGTTTCGACGAGTTCAAGCCTAATATTGGTGTAAGTAGAAAAAGGTATATTTAATATTTTAGTATATAAATAAAAAAACTGATGATACTTGTGCTATGTTACTTATTCTGATTTGAGCAGTACTGGATTTTAATTCGTTAATAATACTTAGATAAAGCAAATAAGTGCTTGTAATATCTTTCTTTTTTGCCTTTATTTTTACAAAATAAAGGTAAAAACAAAATAAAATGCAGGTGTTAATATTATAATAAAAAACTTTTTAAGCCCATATATTCCTAAGTAACTTTTCGGGAATTTAAGCATAAATTAATTCTATAATATTAAAAAATAAAAATTATTTCTTGACTTCTGTAAAATTTATACACTATAATCACTTTTAACAACT
The DNA here is from genome assembly GCF_050846855.1 of Priestia sp. TGN 0903. NCBI lineage: Bacteria > Bacillati > Bacillota > Bacilli > Caryophanales > Bacillaceae > Priestia > Priestia sp. TGN 0903. The sequence continues at coordinate 323,527 of NZ_JBOZGL010000001.1, read as the reverse complement.
AACAAACATTATTTGGCAATGAAAAGGACATGAATTAGGTGCCGTTTTCTTCGCAGAGAATAGGGTCAGCGGCTGGGAGCCCTTAAGAAATCATCTAATTTACCACCTTAGAGCTATTGCAGGGAATGTGCATAACTGAAACTGCAATCGGTAAAACCGTTATCTTTTTTGAGCGTAAAATGCATACAGGTATTTTACGGAATTAGGGTGGTACCACGACCGCATTCGTCCCTTCACTAGGGATGAGTGCGGTTTTTTATGTAGAAAAAATGAATATACAAGCATTGAAAAGGACATGAATCATTTTTGGATTTTCTTTACAGAGAGTAGGGTCACTGGCTGAGAACCCTTAGAAAACGAAATGAATTTACCACCTTGGAGCTGCGGCGGGGAATGTGTATACACTGAAACTGCAACCGGTAAAACCGTTATCTTTTTAAGCGTAAAATGCATACAGGTATTTTACGGAATTAGGGTGGTACCACGGCCGCATTCGTCCCTTTACTAGGGATGAGTGCGGTTTTTTTGTTGAATAAAAACATATTGGAGGAATGAACATGTCAAAACAAATGGAAGCAGAAAAACGAAATCATCAAAAATTAGGTCAAGAACTGGAGCTGTTTATGTCGATGGAAGAAGCTCCTGGTATGCCGTTTTTCTTACCTAACGGAATGATTGTTCGAAATGAGTTAGAAAACTACTGGAAACAAAAGCATTACAAAGCAGGCTATCAAGAGATAAAAACTCCCATCATGATGAAACAGGAGCTATGGGAACAATCAGGGCATTGGGAACACTATCATGAAAATATGTATTTTTCAAATGTTGACAAACAAAACTATGCGATTAAACCGATGAATTGTCCGGGAGCCATTTTATTGTTTAACAGCAAGCGAAGAAGCTATCGAGAACTTCCGATTCGATACGCAGAACTTGGATTGGTTCACCGTCACGAGCTTTCGGGCTCTTTAAACGGACTGCTAAGAGTCCGGTCATTCACACAGGACGATGCGCATTTATTCGTAGAACTTAATCAGATTGAAGCTGAGATTAGCCGCATTCTAGCGTTTATCCATGACTTTTATTCACATTTTGGCTTTGATTACAAAGTGGAACTATCCACACGTCCTGAAAAATTTATGGGAGATATTGAAACATGGAATCAAGCGGAAAAGTCGCTTCAATCTGTGCTAAATGAAAAAGGATTAGACTACCAGGTGAATGAAGGAGACGGGGCTTTTTACGGGCCGAAAATCGATTTTCATATTTTAGACTCCTTAGGCCGCAGCTGGCAGTGCGGAACAGTTCAGCTTGATTTCTTAATGCCAGAGAAGTTTGACTGTATGTATATTGGAGAAGACAATAAACCGCATCGTCCTGTAATGATTCACCGCGCTATATACGGTTCCGTTGAACGTTTTATGGCCATCTTGATTGAACATTATGAAGGTCAATTTCCTCTTTGGTTAGCTCCAGTTCAATTTAAGCTTTTGCCTATTGCACCGCCGCATGTGGAATATGCGTACAAGGTGAAACACGAGCTGGAGTCACAAGGGTATCGTGTTGAAGTGGATGATCGTATTGAAAAAATAGGTCTGAAAATTAGAGAAGCCGAAATGCTCAAAGTTCCTTATATGGCCGTAATAGGAGATAAAGAAGTAGAAAATAAATCGCTTGCTATGCGAAAGCACGGGAAGAAAAACATTGGAACAGTAAGTGTTGAAGAGGCAGCTGTACACTTGAATAAAGAAATGGATTCAAACAGAGTTTATTGAGGCCATTTACCTTGCTAAATAGAAAAATCCGATTTTTTAAGTCGGATAGTGATTCCCTTCATCTTGTCTTACACCAAAATGAAGGGAATATTGAACTAGAAGGGTATAAGATATTATATATCGGCAGTATAACTTTTGCCTTAGACAAACGCCGGTATTTTGTGAAAAAAATTATCTTATCCCATTCGAATCGTTTGCATTTGATGGAGCTGAATCTTCATTTGACAATTTGTTCATAGGTTGCTGACCTCGCTTCTTTTTAGAAGGAGAATAAAAAAGAAATTTAAACATAAAGTACACTCCTAATGCTAATAAAATACAGCCAATAAGTAAGTTAAGCATCTCTCTCCGCCCTTCATACACTTCAGTTTTCATCATTATAACACCCGTTAAGGTAAAACATTCATCGTTCTGTAAATAATCCCTATGTCAGGAATTTATATTTGAAGATAGGCAGCGAAAAAACTATCTGAAAATGAACCGATTTATTTTTTAGAATATTAATTTTATTCAAACTTATTATACATAATCACAATGATGATTTCTTTATTTAGTTGATAAAGCCAAAATAGAGAGAGATTAAGAAATCGCTTACAAAAACTCTTGAAATATATATAATGATATTAGTATACTAATAGACAAGTTAGTAATTATTTCTATATAATTACTTCTGTATCTGAAGTAAAAACGCGTAGTCAAATAGGAAAAGACGTCATTTTTAAGTTTTTTAATGGATGAGTGGCAACAGAGAGGAGAGAGTGCAATGGGAAAACTATTTGAAAAGAAGTCAATCGAGCAATTATTAGAACAAAGTCAAAACAAATCTCTAGTCAAAACATTAGGGGCATTCGATTTGACTCTTCTTGGTATTGGAGCCGTAATAGGAACGGGGGTTTTAGTTTTAACAGGCTTAGTAGCTGCTAACGATGCGGGGCCAGCCGTTATTTTTTCTTTTATACTGGCTTCTATTGTATGCGGTTTTGCAGCGCTGTGCTATGCGGAATTTGCTTCAACTATACCTGTATCTGGGAGCGTTTACACCTATACATATGCAACCATCGGCGAAGTGGTAGCACACTTAATGGGATGGACATTGCTTTCCGTCTATTTATTAACGATGTCAGCAGTAGCAAATGGATGGTCTTCTTATTTTAATAATTTTTTAGAAGGCTTTGGTTTTTCACTCCCAAAAGAATTGATTACGATCCCTGCAAATGGAGGCCTGGTGAACCTTCCTGCTATTTGTATTACCCTTCTTATTACATGGCTGCTTTCAAGGGGAACTAAAGAAAGTAAAAAAGTGAATAATTTTATGGTACTTGTTAAATTATTTATTATCCTTCTCTTTATTATTGTAGGGGCTTTTTATGTGAAGCCGTCTAATTGGACTCCTTTTATGCCTTATGGAATTGGAGGGGTTGTGACAGGGGGAGCGGCCGTATTTTTTGCTTTCTTAGGTTTTGATGCTTTATCTACATCAGCAGAAGAAGTAAAGAACCCACAGCGCAATTTGCCAATTGGAATTATTAGTTCACTCGTGATCTGCACGATTATTTATGTAGCGGTATGCCTTGTTATGACAGGGGTTGTTTCTTACAAGGAACTGAATGTTCCAGAAGCAATGGCCTATGTTCTTCATTCAGTAGGACAAAATGCAGTGGCAGGAGTTATTGCTGCAGGAGCTGTCATTGGGATTATGGCTGTTATTTTCGCCTACATTTATGCAGCAACACGAATTTTATTCTCAATGAGCCGCGACGGCTTGCTACCAAAAGCATTTGCTAAAACAAATGAGAAAACGGGAGTTCCGATTCTCTCCACTTGGCTAGTAGGAATTATCGGAGCGTTAATTTCAGGATTTATCGATTTAAAAGAACTTGCGAATTTAGCAAATATCGGAGCCCTTTTAACTTTCGGTATGGTGGGCGTCAGCATTATCATCTTACGCAAAACGCACCCAACTTTAAAACGTGGATTTACAATGCCGTTTGTCCCGGTTTTACCAATTTTATCTGTATTATCTTGTTTATTTTTAATGATTAATCTTCCTAAAACAACATGGCTATATTTTAGCATATGGATTGTGCTTGGTATATTTGTGTATATAGGTTATTCTCGTAAACACAGTCGATTAACAAGTAAAGAAATGAAAAAAGCGAGTTAGAAGCAAAAAAAGAGCCTTTCATCCAAGAAAGGCTCTTTTTTTTGCTTTTTGTTCAGTTGTTAGACAGTTAGGACGATTGTTCACTATGTTTTTTGCGTGTTTCCACAATAAACAGACAAGTGCTAATAACAAAAGCCGTTCCTACAAAAATGGCGCCAACCCAAGGAAGTGAAGTAAGTCCCATATGGTTAATAATTACGCCTCCGAAAAAGGCGCCAAAAGCATTTCCTAAGTTAGCAAATGAGTGATTCGAAGTAGAAGCTAAAGCAGGTGCTTCCTGTGCTAAGTTCATAATTTTCACTTGAATACCAGGCATTACAGCAAATGCTGCTGCTCCCCAGAAAAACAGCGTGATAATCGCTGCTGCTGGGCTTTTGACAGTAAACGTAAAAATAGTCAGCACAATACAAAGAAAAGCAAAGATACCTACAACCGAAGGCATTAACTTCCAATCTGCAAGCTTTCCTCCAACAACATTTCCAAGCGTAACGCCGCATCCGTACAATACAAGTATCCACGTAACGCTGTGTTCACTTACTCCCGTAACGTCTTCAAGAAGCGGTGTAATGTACGTAAATACAGTAAATAAGCTACCGCACCCTATTGCACTTAAAAGAAGCATCACAAGAAGTTTTGGTTGGCTAAAAGCAGCAAACTGCTGTTTTAGACCCGTTAATTTTTCTTGACCAAGCTTTGGGATAAACAGAATAATACCGATAAATGCAATGATTCCCATAATGGTAATAGCCCCAAACGAAGCTCTCCAACCTAAGTGTTGGCCAATAAATGTTCCTACAGGAACGCCGATGATATTTGCAATGGTTAAACCTGCCATCATCGTTGCAACAGCACTTGCTCGCTTATGCGGTTGTACGAGCCGTGAAGCAATAACAGCGCCTACTCCAAAGAAAGTACCGTGACATAACGCCGTAACTAAACGAGCTCCCATCAAAATTCCATAGTTAGGTGCAATAATAGCAATCGCATTTCCGAGAATAAATAAAAGCATGAGTAAACAAAGCAGAAGCTTTTGAGGAAGTCGATGAGTGAAAATGGTTAAAATTGGCGCGCCAATCGCTACTCCTAAAGCATAGCTCGTAATTAGCTGACCAGCAGTCGAAATGCTAACATGAAGGTCTTCTGCAACGTTAGGCAGTATCCCCATAATAACGAATTCCGTCATTCCAATAGCAAAAGCTCCAAGAGTCAACGAGATAAGAGCAATTGGAAAGGAATCTTTCTTACTGACCTGCTCATTAGTATGCATTGTATTCATGTATGATCACCCTTTCTGTGTATAAAATTTATATCTCCTTGAAAAGAAGTCAATTACTAATAATACTTAAGTGATCGAGCTTTGACAACCAAAAAAGCTGATGTAAGCGGTATCTTTTGGGATTCCGTTTATCTTTATCATATATGAAGACAGTCAGACATAAATTTATTGACAGAATAAAGTTTAGTCCTATAAACTATTTTTAAAGTTGAATAGTTTATACCTATAAACTAAATGAGCAAAGGAGGGAAAGAAGTGACGAAAAGCAAGTTATATCAAGCTGTAGAACTTTTTGAAGAAGTGCTGTTTGTAGGAACAGAAGTCATTCACAGAGAGCTGAGCCATAACCTCTTCGAACATGTCTCAAGGCAGCAGTTTGATTTGTTAAATAGTTTAATGATTAAAGGCCCGTCTTCACCTGGCAGTCTCGCTGTCTTGCAAGGTGTTCATAAAAGTGCCATTTCGAATCGAATTAAAAAACTGCTCGAAAAAGGGCTTGTGGAGTGGGACACTAATGAACTAGAGAGCGATAAACGTTCTAAGCTTATTAAGATTACGGCTGAAGGAGAAAAGGTAATACATGACGGAAATGCCGCGTGTTTTAGTATCATTGAGAATTTGTTTGATGATGTAGAAGAAGAAAAAATAGATACATTTATTGAAATTCTTACAATGGCAAAAGAAAAGTTAACTATAAAAGGGGAAAGCAAAAAATGAAATTTATTGTGAAATTTAAATGGGTGATTGCGGCCTTTATTTTAGCTTTAACGGTCATATTGATGCTAACGGCACCCAATTTAACAAAGCTCGCAAGTGAAAAAGGACAGTCTCAGCTTCCTGATGATGCCGTTTCATCTAGGGCCAGCCAAATTCTCAAAAATGCTGGGGAAGACAGTAACACCATCAGCATGGTGATCAAGCTAGATAACGCATTAGATAAAGATAGTGAGAAACAGATACAGAAAATCATTGATAAGACAGAGAAAATTAAAGGTGTAAAAGATGTTACAACGCCTTTAACAGATGATCAAGATGTTCGTAACCAATTAATGTCTAAAGACAAAAAAACCGTTTTAGTTCCGGTTACTGTCAGTGGATCGGATGAAAAAGTTGAAAAAATAGCGAATCAGATTTATGACAGCGTGCCAAAAGACGTTACGGCATATGTAACAGGTGCATCTCTTATTAATCAGGATTTTGCACACAGTTCAGAAGAAGGGTTAAAGAAAACCGAGTTTATTACTATCTTCTTGATTTTAGGTTTGCTTCTACTCGTTTTCCGTTCAGTCGTGACGCCGTTTATTCCTATTTTAATTGTGGGAATCACATACTTAATCAGTCAATCGTTACTAGGTATTTTAGTTAAAAATGTCGATTTTCCAATCTCAACGTTCACGCAAACGTTCTTAGTAGCTATTTTGTTTGGAATAGGTACGGATTACTGCATTCTTTTACTTAACCGTTTCCGTGAAGAATTGGCTAACGGACATGATAAAGTAGAAGCCACGATCACGGCTTACCGTACAGCAGGAAGAACGTTATTCATCAGCGGAATTGCCGTATTTATTGGTTTTGCAGCCATTGGATTTGCCAAGTTTGCTATTTTCCAATCGGCCGTTGGCGTAGCAGTGGGAGTTGGTGTGCTGCTAGTGATTTTATTTACCTTGCTGCCACTTTTTATGGTTACCCTTGGAGAAAAATTATTTTGGCCGTCTAAAAAAGTGGCTTCTCATAGCGATAATAAGCTGTGGGGGTTTTTAGGAAGAAAGGCAGTAGCGCGACCGTTCGTATTTTTAGTCATTACAGCGATTATTACCGTGCCTTTTATTGTAACGTATGACTCAAAAGTATCGTTTGATTCTACTGCTGAAATAAGCAGTGATTATAAATCTATAAAAGGACTAAATGCTATCAGTGACGCACTGGGAGAAGGAAAAGCATTTCCTGTCAATGTTATTATTAAAGGAGATAAAGAGTTAACAAAGGCGGATGTTATTCCGTATTTAGGAAATATAAGCAAAGCAATTGAAAAAGTGGATCACGTGGATTCTGTTATGACGATCACACAGCCTACCGGAGAAAAGATTGATGATTTATATGTTAATTCACAGCTGGGCTCTGTATCAGACGGAATCAAAGATGCTGTTAAAGGAATCGGAGATGTACAAAAAGGATTAAGTGATATTGAAAAAGGGCTAAATCAAATAGCTGACCAAACGGGTTCTGCTTCTAAAGAATCTGGCGGGTCACTTGCACCTGCCGCAGACGGATTAGCTCAAGTTAATCAACAGCTGCAGCTTGTCAGCACTCAGCTCTCTACAACAGGAAATGTGCAGCAAGCGGTTTCTCAGCTTGCAGCACTCAGCAAACAGCTTACTACCATTCAAACCGGTCTTCAACAAGCAAATGAGAATCTTTCAGCTCAGCAAGGCCAAGTCGGAACCCTATCAGACAGTATCAATCAATTAGCAGAAGGTGTTGACAGTGCAAATGATGGGCTAACGAAAATCTCAGATGGCTTAACAAAAGCAACAGGTATGCTTGATAACATGAGTGACAGCTCAACAGTTAGAGATACGGGTATTTATCTTCCAGCAGAAGTGATGAAAGATAAAGGGTTTAAACAATCCATCGACAACTATTCTTTTGCAGATGGAAAAGGAGTTAAGCTCAGCGTAGTGCTCGATCAAAATCCATATTCTGAAGAAGCCATTTCAACCGTAAAAAATATTGAAAAAGCGGTGGCAAGCGAAGTCGTTGATACGCCGTTTGAGCATACAGAAATTGTGTACGGAGGGGTATCGAGCTCAAATGCGGATTTAAAAGATTTATCTACAACGGATCTTTCACGCACAATGGTTATTATGATGATTGGATTGTTTATTGTTTTGACCATTTTATTCCGTTCAATGATCATGCCTGTATACATGATTGCTTCACTGTTGCTTACGTATTATACAGCAATGGGAATCTCAGAGCTTCTATTCGTGGATATAATGGGGAATGACGGAATCAGCTGGGCCGTGCCATTCTTTAGTTTTGTTATTTTAGTTGCCCTTGGAATTGACTATTCTATTTTCTTGTTAGACCGTTTTAACGAAGAAGTGAAAAGCGGCGTAGCAGAAGGCATGGTTACGTCTATGAGTAAGATGGGGTCGGTTATTATTACTGCCGCTATTATCCTAGCCGGAACGTTTGGGGCTATGATGCCATCAGGTGTATTAACGCTTGTTCATGTAGCAACAGTTGTTATCATCGGTCTTTTACTTTATGGTCTTGTTATTCTTCCGCTTCTTATGCCAGCGATTGTCGTGACGCTTGGAGAAGGAAACTGGTGGCCGTTTCTTCGAAAAAAAGAAAAATACAAAGTAGAAGAATAACTTATATATGCTGGATTTTATCACCAATCAGATATAACGTTAAGCATTAGATAGAGTAAAAATGAAGGATAGATGAGCGTCATGAGACTGCTTTATCTATCCTTTTTTTGTGCTATTAGAAAACTTGAGCATGATTAAAAGTAAACTTAAGCAGGCGCTGTGATAAATATACCGGATCGAATAAAAGGCTTCCTACTAGGAAAACCTATAGTCAAAAACATGCGGAGGTCTTTTTAATGAAATTTGTAAATCTTTTAGCTAATCAGCGAGAAAAACGACGCGAACAAATGCGTGAAGCAGGCACATGTCCAGACTGCTTAGGAAAACGTTTTCACCATGTTGGGCTTTATTTTGTGCACGTTTATGAATGTCCGAGCTGTCAGGGGAATGAGGAAAACTAAATAATTCAGCCGAAAAGCTTCTTCATAAAATAGAAGCTTTTTTTATTTCACCACTATTACAAGCTCAGTAGGTTGAAAAGAATTGTTCCTTTAGAGCTAATAATGATAAGATTAAAAAAAGCAGCATCCAAGGTAATTCATACTCACTTTTACGTAAAAACCACTATAGTATAGAGATTATATAAAAAGGAGATTCCGGCATGGGTGAAAAAAAGAATATTGATATAGGTGGTCTTAGTTTTGCTTGGGATTTAGAAAAAGGAAAATTTAGCTTTGAAGGAGAAGATGCGATTCTTTTTTGGATTTCTTCGGCGATGAAAACATTGTTTGACACAATCGAAGAAATATCTGGAGAAGAGGCAGCTTCGGTAGTACTGGAAACCACTGGTTTTCGACAAGGATTAGTAGTAGGAGAGTACTTTCAAAATATGAAAGGCGTAACGGTTTTTGAAGCGGCTGAGTTAATTACAAATACATACGCTTCGGCTGGATGGGGGAAAACAACTATCAAATATTTAAATCCTGAAAGTAAAACTCTATCTGCTGAATTAAAAGACAGTTGGGAACATAAAATTAACGTGGCCCAAAAGAAAACAAAAGGAGGAAATTTTCTTCCGGCCCATTACGCAGGGATTTTCACAGGACTATTCGGGACAAACATTTGGTACAAGGTGATTCAACATCAAATAGAAGGGCATGAATGCACCACAGTAGAATACTTCCCTTCCAACATTGATATTACTCAAAATATTCATCAATTAGCGAGAAGAAAAGAAGCGCAGAAAATAGAACATTTGCAAAGCATTGTAGCAGAAAAAACGGCAGAGTTAAAAGATCTTATTAAAAAGCTTTCTTCTCCTATTATTCCGGTTTTGGAAGGCATAGTCGTCGTTCCTTTGATTGGCAAGTACGACGAGGATCGAACGGAAGATTTGATTGTCAATACATTAAATAACCTCCCAAAACATCAGGCTAATTATCTTGTGCTGGATTTAACCGGATTGGATAAAGAACTTACTGAATATACGGCAAGTCTTATTGAAAAATTAGGTGCAGCAGCGTCCCTGATTGGTACGAAAACAATTTTAGTAGGAATTTCTGCTGACTTAGGCTTAGTTATATCAAAGACTCATATTGATTTATCAAAATATGATTGTTTTCAAACATTGCAGCACGGTATTCACTATGCATTGGCACAAAGCGGACGAAGCATCGTTTAAAAGATATATTTGAAATATAACAAAATGCACTCATTCAACATCATAACAAATTTCTTTATCAAAGAACGGAGATGTATTGAAGGATTTCATTTTTCGAAAGAAGAATTGACATGAAACCAAAAGGTGTTATATTATTTTCATATAAAACCTTTTGATGTTATTTTTGGAAAAGGAGAATGAAGACAACGATGAATGATAAAAGTGTAGTAGAAGATGTAAAACAGACGATAATATTTAACGCGCCGATTCAAAAAGTTTGGGATAAAGTAGCAACCGCAGAAGGGCTCCAACAATGGTTCATGCCTAATGATTTTCAGCCTCAGGTAGGATATGAATTTCATTTGCAATCGCCTTTTGGACCATCTCCGTGTAAAGTATTAGAAATAGATGCACCAAACTATCTTTCTTTCTCTTGGGATACGGATGGATGGGTCGTTTCGTTTACCTTAAAAGAAATGGGTAATCAAACTGAATTTACGCTTATTCATAGCGGCTGGAAAGAAGCTGAAACACTTCTTGAAAAAGCAAACGAAAAGAGTTCAGTGGTACGAGATAGAATGAGCTACGGGTGGACTAGTCTCGTGAATGAAAAACTTCGAAAGGTTGTTGAAAACTAAATGACTTCATCAGCTGCCAAGCATGATATCTTTCAAGCCATTGCTGATCCTACTCGAAGAAAAGTACTTGAGCTGCTTTCTGAAAAAGAATTGCCTATTTCAGAAATAACGTCCCATTTTTCAATAAGCCGTACCGCTGTTGTCAAGCATCTTCATATACTTTCAGAAGCAGACCTAGTCCATGGACAAAAAAAAGGCAGAGAAAAAGTGTATCATCTTCAGCCGGAGCCTTTGAAAGAAATAAAAGATTGGCTTTCTTACTACGAACAATTTTGGACAAACAAATTATCTATTCTTCAGCATATTGTTGAAAGAGACGAAGAAAGAAAGCAATAGAAAAAGCATAAAAACGTTTTTTATAAGGAATATAGCAAAGCCAGTCGTTAAAAAGACTGGCTGTTTTACATAAAAGCTGGTTTTATTCTAGAAGGACAAATAAAAGAAAGATGCAGAACGCCATAGGGCATTTCTTAAAATAAAAAGATAGACCTTTAGAAGAAAAAAAGGAGGAAACAGAGCAATGAACAAGCTTTTATTTTATGGGACGAGCGATGCTCAAGGAGTGCCTCGATTATTATGTGACTGTAAAGTATGCGCGCAAAAAGATCCATTAAATCAGCGCACAAGACCTAGTGCACAGTTCACACTGGACGGTAATGTGTGTTTGATTGATGTATCACCTGATTTTAAACATCAATTTCATTTATACAATAACAAAAAAATCCCTTCTACCGTGTTTATTACTCATCCTCACAATGATCATGTTGCTGGTTTAGGGGATTTAGCCGACTTATGCTACTGGAATAATGTAAGTACAGAAGTCGTAGGAGCGCCTGAAGTCATCAATGAGTTAATCAAAAGATTTCCTTATCTCGCAAAAAGAAAAGGGCTTACCTTTAATGGCACGTTAAAGTGGGAAAGCGAAGAAACGGCCATTACGTTTCATAAAGTGAATCACGGATTTAACGGTCATTCCTACGGCATTGTGGTTCATCAAAAACAAGGCGCACGCTGGGCGTATGTATCCGATTCTTTTAATGTGACAAAAGAACAGTGGGAGCCTTTTTACCACTTAGATTTACTGATATTCGGTACATCTTTTTGGAAAGAATATCTTCAAAAAGAAAAAAGATCCGTATATGATGTGACAGAGGCAATGGAGATTAAAGTGAAGTTACAGGCAAAAAACATGGTGTTCACTCATTTATCACACGATATTGATATCAGAAAGCACGCTGAGATGCTTTTAGATAAAAACGTAAGCTTTGCCTATGACGGACGCGAGATTTCATTACCTTATTTGTATTGAGATTAATTAATATCATATAGAATAATAATTTCAAACTAGGAAGGTAAAAGAGGTTAATAAGCAGGGATAGCTTGAAGTAGGAACGAACACGACACTAAATTGGAGTTAAAGAAGGGGATAGTGTTATGGATGCTATTATAGAAAAACCAAATAACCTCGGTGAATTATCTCGATTTCTATCAGAAACAAATAGTCAGAAAACATCACATATTGGTTATTGTGGTGAAAAAGAAGAAGAAATCTACCAGACATTAAAAGAAGCTTTTATTAGTGACGAGGGTGATATTAAATTTTTAATCGCTAGAAATAGGACAGGAGAAATTTTAGCGGCTATTGGATTTGATATCGAAGAAACGGTAGCAGAAGTGTGGGGACCTTTTAATAAAACATCTTCTATTTATTTGCAATCTCAATTATGGAAACAGTTAGTTAATGAAAATCCTTTGATTCAAAAATTTCATTTTTTTATCAATGAAGAAAATGAGCTGCAACAAGTATTTATGAATGAAATAAAAGCAAAAAAGACTGGTGAACACTTGATCTTAGAAATTAAAGAACAAAATTTTGATAAAGTTATTGAAATGAAAAGCGAGCCATTTAAACATAGTGATTTTCAAGCATTTGAAATGCTGCATAACGCAATGTTTCAAAATACTTATTATGATGGAAAAACAATTATTGAGAGACTTAACGATAGAAATATGTTAAAGATACTTAAAAATGTGTCTAATGAGTTGCAAGGCTATGCGTACTTTGAAGTCGATACTGAAATGCGAGAGGCTTCATTGGAGTATATTGGTGTTTCAAAGAATGCTCAGTGTCAAGGTCTAGGAACGAGGTTGTTAAAGGAAGTTTTAACAGAGATGTTTTCATTTCCACAAATTAATGAAATTAAACTAACCGTTGATAGAGCAAATAGTCAAGCAAATCGAGTATATATGAAAGTTGGTTTTGAACCAAAAGATATTCTTATAAGTTATCGCCTCAAACTGTAAAAGAGTTAAGTTCAATGAGGGCGGAGAACATTAAGTGTAAAAGCGCTCGGATTTTTTTCGAGCGCTTTTACTTACCATTTATATTGCTGATTTGTAGTTCTAACTTATGCTTCTTTCTATCAACCGAATCCGTTAGAAACAAGGCAATTCTTTTTTTGTTGTAAATTAGATACGCTCGATAAAATCACTCACAACTTTGTTAAACCGATCGCTTTCTTCGAGAAAAGGGCAGTGGCAGCTGTTCTCAAAAACTTCAAGTACAGAACCTGAAACCAGCTTTTGAATATGCCTTCCAGCCGCTACAGGAATGAGTTTTTCTTCTTTTCCAAAGCACAGTAAAGTAGGAATTGTAATAAACGGGAGGAATTCTCGATAGTCCACAATGGATTGATCAAACAAAATAGCACTAGCTATCGACTCGGGCATTTTCGTTACTTCTTTCATAATCCAATGTTTATCTTTTTCAGTTAATTCATCCTTAAACATAAGCGGAATAAAACTTTCTAATGTACTTGTTCGATCAAGCTGAATACCTTGCATAAGCGAAATAAGGGCAGGTAAATCAAATGCACCGATTGGAAAGTCTGACCATTTAAAGTCTGAAGCCATTTCATCTACAATAATATTCCCTTTTACATTTTCTTCACCAAATTGTTTCAAATATTCCCACACAACAAAAGCACCCATCGACCAGCCTACTAATATGACGTCTTTTAATCGTTTATTATTTATAAACTCATGCACATCGCGAGCATAAGTGGAAATTGTGTGACCATATGGAGTATGACTTGAATTTCCATGTCCTCTTAAATCCAAAAGAATAGTTTGATACTGTTTCGAAAAAAAAGAAAGCTGGTTGTGAAAAAAACGACTGCTCATCCAAACTCCGTGAATGAAAATAATAGGTGTTCCTTCCCCTTGTTGTTCATAGTATAAAGTTGCACCGTCTTTTAATGTATAAAAAGGCATCATTTCCGCCTCCAATCTCAAAGGTTCATATCTCATCATGTATGCGCAGAAAAGCTCAGGTAGAACGTATCTCCGCAAGAAAATGTTCATAAAAAAAACAAATCCTAGAAGTGTTCGCCTTGATATGTTATACTATTACAGGCTTAAATACTGTATGTTTTTGAAACAATCATTCACTGTAATACTTTTTAGATAGAAGCATCCTCATAAAAAGGATGTTGTTTTTGTCGTAATGTACCTTTAAGTAATGAATTGTTACCATCAATTCGGTTCACAATAACCGACCTACATGCATTATATCTTGCAAATATAAACAGATAGGTGGAAGAAGCAACATGACTGAAAGAAAACCATATCAAGTACTACTATATTATTTGTACACTCCAATTGAAAATCCTGAAGAGTTCACAGCTCAGCACTTGGCATTTTGTAAAGAGCTTGAACTAAAAGGACGCATTTTAATTGCGGCTGAAGGGATCAATGGAACAGTATCAGGAACAGTTGAACAAACAGATAAATACATGGAAACGATGAAAAATGATCCTCGTTTTGAAGGTATTGTATTTAAAATAGACGAAGCAGATGAACATGCGTTCAAAAAAATGCACGTGCGTCACCGCAAAGAATTAGTAACTCTTCGATTAGAAGAAGATGTGAATCCTCTTCGCGTAACGGGTAATTACTTAAGCCCAAAAGAATTTTATCAAGCGATGCAAGATGAAAATACGGTCGTAATCGATGCACGAAACGATTATGAATACGATCTAGGCCACTTCCGAGGAGCTGTTCGTCCGGATATTCAAAACTTCCGTGAGCTTCCTGAATGGATTCGCGACAACAAAGATCAGTTTGAAGATAAAAAAATCTTAACGTACTGCACAGGCGGTATTCGCTGTGAAAAATTCTCTGGATGGCTTCTTGAAGAAGGTTTTGAAGATGTAAGTCAGCTTCACGGAGGTATTGTAACATACGGAAAAGATCCAGAAGTACAAGGTGAACTATGGGATGGTCAGTGCTATGTATTTGATGAGCGCATCAGCGTACCAGTTAACCAAAAAGAGCATGTGATTGTCGGGAAGGATCACTTTACCGGCGAGCCTTGCGAACGTTATGTTAACTGCTCAAACCCAGAATGCAATAAGAAAATCTTAGCTTCTGAAGAAAACGAACACAAATATTTACGCGCTTGTTCACATGAATGCCGAGTAAGTCCCCGTAACCGCTATGTAAAAGAACATGGTTTAACAGAAGAAGAATTTGCAGCACGTGTTAAAGAGTTAGAAAACGAACACGTAACTTTATAATAAAAAAACAGCACGCTATATACAGCGTGCTGTTTTTTTATGAAAAGATTCTCTTGTAACCTAGTGTTTAGAGAATAACCTAGTGTTTAGAGAAGGTTATGCAACGGGTATTTATAAAAAGGAAACATATTCCTGTTTTTTGTTTTGCATACTTAAAGGAATATTTTTTAGAAAGCGATTAAAAAACGGTTGTACATAAAAACAACAAAGGAGCTTGAAAATGGAAGCGAAAATTGAAAAAAAGTACGATGGACGTTTACTGGAAGGACCCCTATGGGATGAAGAAAATCAAAGATTAGTGCTAGTAGACATTTTAGATAAAAAACTTCTTACGTACGATCCAAAAACGACAACATTAGAAGATATGGATCTTCCTTCAGTTGTTACAAGCGTTTCTACAACCAATCATTCAAAATTGGTCGTCTCCACTCGTAATCAGCTGCTTTTAGTGGATAAAAACAAAAAGAATCATGAAGAGTATATCCGTTTAGATACTCTTGAAAAAAACATGCGTTTTAATGACGGGAAATGTGATCCATATAATCGCTTTTGGATTGGCACGATGAGTGAAGAAGATGAAGAAGGAAAAGCCCAGCTGTACGTAGTAGATGAAAAAGGTGTAATTAAGAGTGCTAAAGAAGGATTAAGCGTGTCAAACGGGCTAGCTTGGAATCGAACAGGAGACAAATTCTTTCTAGTTGATTCCCCGAAAAATAAAATTATGTCTTATTCATTTTCTAAAGAAACAACAAGGCTCGAAGATGAAAAAGTGGTGATTGACCTTTCAGATATAGACGGGTTTCCTGATGGAATGACAATTGATGAGCACGACCGACTGTGGGTAGCGCTTTGGGGAGGTTCGAAAGTTATTTGTGTAGATCCAGAGAAAGGAGAAATTATAGAATCTATTCATCTTCCTGTTTCCAATGTAACCTGCTGTACATTTGGAGGAGACGATTTACAAACTTTATTTATCACCACAGCTAAGGAAGAAGAAAAATACGAAGAAGCTGCCGGCTCTCTTTTTTCATGCCGAGTAGGAGTAAAAGGCTTACCGGCTTATACTTACGTATATTAGACCAGCACTTATCAAAATGTAATGATTCAGACCAGTAACGATAGATATTAAATGCAGTTTCTACAACTCCTTTGCACTGCGTTCATTCCCTTTACATTTTATTCATTATGAGGAAGAGGAATAAAACATGACGATAACGAATTCCCATAAAGAAGCCTTTCAAAGAATATGAATACTTGTATTGGTTAATAATGGTTAAAGGTACAAAAGGAGGAATTGTTTTGGAACAAACATTGTATGAAAAAGTGGGCGGACAAGAAGCGATTGAAAAAGTAGTAGACTATTTTTATTCTGAGCTTGTTTTAAAAGACGAAACAGTTAGTCACTTTTTCGAGCACACGGATATGGATAAACAACGTCGACATCAAGCTAAGTTTATAAGCTTTGCCTTAGGTGGACCGAATCAATATTCAGGAAAGTCGATGGCCAAAGCGCATGCAAATATGAATATTCAGCCCGAACATTTTAATGCAATTGCTAAGCATCTTCACGATGCACTTGCTCACTTTAATGTTGAAGAGCCTGATATTGACCAAGCATTAAGTAAAGTTGAATCTCTAAGAAATGATATTCAATATAAATAAATCATAAAAAAAGAAGGTTATTGTAACCTTCTTTTTTTTATGCGCAAAGCTGTGATGTATGAAGGAAACATGGAAAAGACATCGTAATATGATAAAAATGCAATAGGTGAAAATATTTATCGAAAGTCTGGGAGTGGGAGTATGTCAGCAATTAATGGGAAGCAATACGTAGAGAGAATTAACCAATTAAAAGCAAATGTATGGGTTGATGGCAAGCTCGTAACAGGCGATATATCAGAACATCCGGCTTTTAAAGGAGCCATTAACAGTCAAGCTAAGCTTTATGATCTTCAGCATGATAAAAAAATCAAAGATATCATGACATACCAATCTCCGGCTTCTAAGGAATTTGTCGGTACATCTTATTTACAGCCTAAAACAAAAGAGGAGTTAAAAAAGAGGCGAGAGATGACTCAGCAGTGGGCTCGCTTAACTCACGGTATGATGGGGAGAAGTCCAGATTATATGAATACTGTATTGATGGCTTTTGCATCCTCTGCAGAACTCCTGAGAGGAGAAGAAAATTGCTTTCCTGAAAACATCATTTCTTATTATGAATATGTGAGAGAGCACGATTTATCGCTCACTCATACATTCATCGATCCTCAAGTCAGTCGAATCCAATTTTATTACGAGCAAAACGATGAACCGATAGCAGCAAAAATAGTTGATAAAAACAATGAGGGAATCGTTATCCAAGGTGCGAAACTGCTTGCTACACAGGGTGGCATGACGGATGAGCTGCTCGTACTGTCTTCAGCAGGCATTCAAGGAAAAGAAAAAGGATTTGCTTTTTCAATTCCAAGTAATATAAAAGGAATTAAATTTATTTGTAGAGAATCATTTGCAGGAAAAGATTCGACGTTTGATTATCCATTAAGTTCTAGATTTGAAGAAATGGATACAATTGTTGTCTTTGACCATGTATTAGTACCGTGGAACCGCGTGTTTTTCTATGAAAATGTAGACGTATCAAATACATTCCTTGCTTCTAGTTCCTTCTCAGCTTTTGCTCTGCATCAAGTAACTTCAAGGAGAATTGTCAAAACAGAGTTTGTATTAGGAATTGTACAATCTCTGATTGAAACCATTAACATTACGGACTATCCGCATGTGCGAGAAAAAGCCACGGAGCTTATTATTGCGTTAGAAACGATGAAAGCTCTCGTGATGAAAGCAGAAGAAGAAGCGGAGATTGATACATGGGGATACATGCGTCCGAATGAAACTACACTTCGTATTGCCGCAAATATATTTTCAAAAACATATCCTACCTTTACAGAGATTATCCAGCTTTTAGGTGCAAGCGGACTAATGGCAATACCAACAGAAAATACGTGCCGCTCATTGGTTAAGGAAGATATTACGCGTTATTTGCAAGCTAAATCGAGAGGAGCAGAAGATCGAATTAAGCTTTTTCGACTTGCATGGGATTTAACGATGAGTCCGTTTGGCACAAGAGAAACGCTGTATGAACGTTTTTTCTTTGGAGAGCCTGTACAGTTAACCAGTTATCTGTACTTATCTTACGATAAAGAGCGCTATGTACAGAGAGTCACCGATTTTTTGAAAAGTTAATGGAGAAAACTGATCTCCGCTGGGTATGATAATTTAGTTGCAAAAACAGCGGAGATGCTTATTGAATAAATTTGAAAAATCTGCAATAATTTTCAGGGAATCATTTCTGTGAAAATACTAAGGAATACTATAAAGATAGGATGTTACAATGAAGCAATTAATCTATTTTGGTTTAGAACAAGCAAAATCTTGTGTTTTTCCTGTTATTATTTTTCTTACATTGGCCATGACAAAAATAATTGAAGTACCGTTTATTTCTAGATATGACCTTATTTTATTAGTCTGTCTAGGAACTCAAGTTTTAATGGTGGCGTTTAAACGAGAAACGCTTGATGAAGTAAAAGTCATTGCAGTATTTCATTTAATTGGACTAGCGTTAGAACTCTACAAAGTTCATATGGGCTCATGGAGCTATCCGGAAAAAGCTTTCACTAAAGTCTGGGGAGTTCCGCTGTACAGCGGATTTATGTATGCTAGTGTAGCCAGCTACATGTGCCAAGTGTGGAGAAGGCTTGAATTAAAGCTTGCGAATTGGCCTTCTACGTGGATTGTCAGTATACTAAGTATGACTATTTACCTTAACTTTTTCACGCATCATTTCATTTACGACTTCCGCTGGTTTTTAAAACTTTTTACTTTACTTATTTTTTATCGAACTTTTGTATATTTTACGGTTAACAAACGTACATATCGCATGCCTTTAGTATTGTCTTTTGTACTGATTGGCTTTTTCATTTGGATCGCTGAAAATATCGCAACATTTTTCGGAGCATGGCAGTATCCAGATCAACAGCAGCAATGGACAATGGTTCATATAAGTAAAATTAGCTCTTGGCTTCTTCTTGTGATTGTTAGTTTCTTGATTGTTGCTTTACTAAAGCATTTAAAAGAAAATCAGAGCCAATTTAAACAAAGGAAGAAATCCAAAGAAACAAACGAAATATATGAAAGATAGAAACATAACTATGTACACGCTGTTAATATGAGGTACAGAAGCTTTGGAGGATTATATGCAAGAATATATCTTTTATCTTCCCTATTTTAAATCAGCGGGGAAGACCGTAGCAGTTACAAATGAAAATGGAGAAAACGTCGGACAGCTTAAGAGAGTGCATAAAAATATGTGGACTAAAAGTATTGATTTTGTAACTCGTGATGGACTTCCAGTGTTAGATTCTATTTCTTGGTTTCCTATCTTTTCCTGCGGCTTAAAGGTACATGTACAAGTTCAATGGGAAGGAAGAACGGTGTTTATTGATCACGTGAAAAAACACCGGTGGGTGATAAAAGAAAATGGAAAAACAGTGGGGGATCTATTAGGTAAAGGAATAATTAAAAACGAAGGAGCACAAGAAATTAGATGGGGAAATAACGTCTACATGTTAAGTAGTCATGAAGCTGTAGAGGAAGCATGTATTTTTAATCAAAAAAGAGAAAAAGTCGCGGAGTTTAAATCAGACCTTTTTCATTTTAAACAAGGAAAACACTCAATAAGAGTAACAGAAGAACTGCCCGTACCCATTTTTATCGCTTCTTACTATATAACTACTTTTATTATGCCATGCATATAATCAGGCGCAGAATGATTCTGCGCCTGATTTTTATATCATGATTTTACAAATATCATTTGTGAATTCAACGGGATCACTAATAGATAAGCCTTCAATTAGAAGAGCTTGGTTATATAATAAATTTGTATAAAGGTCTAGTTTCTCTTTGTCATTTTCAAATGCATCTTTTAAAGAAGCGAATACATCATGATTTACGTTAATTTCTAACACTTTTTCTGCTTTTACATGCTGATTGTCAGGCATAGCACTTAAAATTTTCTCCATTTCAATCGTTACTTCACCATCAGCTGATAAGCAAACGGGGTGTGTTTTTAAACGTTTAGACGCGCGCACATCTCCTACTTTTCCCGCCAAAGCTTTTTTCATATAGTCAAATAGCTCTTTATTTTCTTTTTCCTCAGACTCATTGAGCTGTTCTTCTTCTGCTTCAATCCCTAAGTCACTACTTGAAACAGATTTAAATTCTTTTTCTTCGTACGTCATTAACATTTTAATCGCAAATTCATCGATATCTTCTGTAAAATACAGAATTTCGTATCCTTTATCTGCAACCAATTCTGCTTGAGGAAGCTTTTCAATGCGGTTGTACGATTCGCCTGATGCATAATAGATATACTTTTGATCCTCAGGCATGCGTGATACATACTCGTCTAGTGTTACGAGCTTTTTCTCTGTAGAAGAATAGAATAAAAGCAGGTCTTTTAATACATCTTTGTTGCTGCCAAAGTCACTGTAAACGCCGTATTTTAGCTGACGGCCAAATGATTCATAAAACTTCTCGTACTTTTCACGTTCGTTTTTAAGCAAACTTTTTAACTCATTTTTGATTTTCTTGCCGATGTTTTTGGCAATCAGCTGAAGCTGGCGATCTTGCTGTAAGATTTCACGCGAAATATTAAGAGATAAATCTTCAGAATCTACCATACCTTTCACGAAGCTAAAGTAGTCTGGAAGAAGATCTGCGCATTTATTCATAATTAATACGCCGTTTGAATACAGTTCAAGTCCTTTTTCAAATTCTTTTGAGTAGTAATCAAACGGACTATTTTCTGGAATAAATAAAATAGCATTGTAGCGAATCGTTCCATCCACATTAATGTGAAGGTGAGTGAGCGGTTTATCAAACCCGTAGCGCTTTTCTGAATAAAATTGCTCATAGTCTTCTGAAGTCAATTCATTTTTATTTTTCTTCCAGATCGGTACCATACTGTTGATAACTTGCTCTTCTGTATAATCTTCTAGCTCGTTATCAGAACCTTCTTTAGGACGTTTTTCCGTTATGTCCATTTTAATTGGGTAGCGGATAAAGTCTGAATACTTTTTAATGATCTCTTTTAAACGATACTCTTCTAGATACTCATCATATGTTTCATCTTCTGTATTTTCTTTGATTTTTAAAATGATTTGAGTTCCAACCGTTTCTTTTTCGCAAAGTTCGATTGTATAACCATCAGCACCAGTAGATTCCCATTTATAGGCTTCATTGCTGCCTAACGCTTTACTAATCACCGTTACGACATCTGCCACCATAAACGCTGCGTAAAACCCAACGCCGAATTGGCCAATAATCGTGTGTCCGTCCTTTGTTTCATTTTCATTTTTAAACGCAAGGGAACCGCTTCGCGCAATTGTGCCCAAGCTACTTTCAAGCTCTTCTTGCGTCATGCCAATCCCAGTATCCGTAATGGTTAAGGTACGGTTAGTTTTATCTGGTGTTACTTTTATGTAATAGCTTTCTTTGTTAAAACGCAAGGAGTTGTCTGTTAAGGCTTTGTAATAAATTTTATCGATTGCATCGCTTGAATTTGATAGAAGTTCTCTCAAAAATACTTCTTTTTGAGAATAGATGGAATTAATCATCATCTCTAATAATCGCTTTGATTCGGCTTTGAATTCTTTTTTTGACATAAGAAGTTCTCCTTTCCAAATAGGGCTTATAAAATAATTAGCACTTGAGTGGATAGAGTGCTAATCACTCTTTTTATTTAACATGTATTAGGATATTTGTCAATATATTAGGAGATTCACCAAAGAGATTAAAAATTAGACTGAAAAAAGCAAACTTTTAAAAAAAGGTTGAACGTTCTGAAAGAGTTTGCTAGAATATACTTAATTTCAAAGACTATATGTGACTGGCGAAACGCGGATAACCGTGAGGAAGCATATAGTGACGTAGCCGTTCGCCTGGGCAGAGGTAAGGGATTAATACATATCTCTTACCTCTTTCTGTTTAGGGGGAGAGGATATAGAAGTTATCAGACATGTAGGCTAAAAAACCAGACTTTTAAAAAAATTAAAAATGAAGTTCCTTTATCCAAAGGTAAAAACATGTAAAACTACGATGATAATCAGAGGAGAGTACAAAATGAGCACATTAACATTAGAAAAAGTACAAACAATCAAAACATTAAACAACATTGCACAAAAAGGTCTAAATGTTTTTAATCAAGAAGGTTATCAAATTGACAACGACAGCGAAAATCCAGATGCGATTGTCGTGCGTAGCTTTAACATGCACAGCATGGCATTTGACCAAAATTTAAAAGCTATTGCACGAGCTGGAGCAGGGGTTAACAATATACCGGTGGAAGCTTGCACGGAGCAAGGTATCGTTGTATTTAATACGCCAGGAGCTAATGCAAACGCAGTAAAAGAAATGGTTTTAACTACAATTATGGCTTCTTCTCGTAACTTATTTGCTGGAGTTGAATGGACAAAAGGATTAGACGGCCAAGGTGACCAAATTCCTAAGTTAGTTGAAGCAGGTAAAAAACAGTTTGTTGGAAAAGAAATCAAAGGTAAAACATTAGGCGTTATTGGTTTAGGTGCAATTGGTGCTCTTGTAGCAAACGACGCGCTTGATTTAGATATGGACGTAATTGGTTTTGATCCATTCATTTCTGTTAATACAGCTTGGAATTTGTCTCGCAACGTACAGCGTGCAATGTCTCTAGAAGAACTATTTGCAGCATCTGACTATATTACGGTTCACGTTCCATTAACGGACGATACAAAAGGTGTTTTCAATAAAGAGACGTTTAGCATCATGAAACCAGATGTTCATATTTTGAACTTCTCACGCGGTGAGCTTGTAAACGAAGAAGATATGAAAGCTGCTCTTGAAAATGGAAAAGTTGGTCGATATATTACAGATTTCCCAAATCAAAATGTCTTGAACATGAAAAATGTTGTGCCAATTCCTCATTTAGGGGCATCAACTCAAGAATCAGAAGAAAACTGTGCGGTAATGGCAGCACGTCAAGTGAAAAATTTCTTAGAAACAGGAAATGTTAAAAATTCAGTGAACTTCCCGAATGCATCTCTTCCTTACACTGGGAAAAAACGCGTAGCTGCTTTCCATCACAACGTACCGAATATGGTAGGACAACTTACGCAAGTATTCTCAAACTACAATTTAAACATCGCAGATATGGTGAACAGAAGCCGCGGTGAATATGCGTATACAATGATCGATATTGACAATCAAGTAAGTGACGAGATTGTGCCTGAGCTAGAAGAAAAAATTGGTCAAATTGAAGGAATTATTACAAGTCGTATTATCTAATTTGGTTATCATCCTATTTTAGTGTTTCAGCCCTAACTTTTCTAAGTTAGGGCTGTTTTTACATGGTACTTATCCTCATATCATTTCCTTCATTCCCATAGCATATAGAAATACCTTTAAAGAGGTGAACGTTTTGTCAGAAGAAATGATAGGGATTTTGATAGGGTCGCTCATCGCGCTGGCAGGAACATTCATTACGTCTGTCGTAGCTATAGCGATGTCGAAAGAGCAATACAAGCAAGAGCTTCGCAAAGCATTTATCCAAAAGAAAGTTGATGCCTATACCCATGTGTGTCAGGTTATTTTAGCTATAAAAAATGATTTACTGACAATAACCGTTTCTTCAGCCGGCTTAAACTGGACGGCTCAATCTATTAACAAACTAGCAGATGTATGTATTACGGAAGGACTGTGGATCGATGAAGAAGACAGCAAAAAGCTGGAGGTTCTGCAAAAGCAGCTTTCAAAGTTTGTATTGGATGAAATAGAACTGTCTAGACATGATATCCTCACAACCTGTTATGAAATTATTGAGTATTGTGAAAAAAAGGTAAAGATTCTTCATTTTATGACTACAAAAGAATAGGTGATTACTACTTTAAGAAGGGATAGTAGACGGATTAAAAAAGCATCGGAATATAAAGTCAAAAAACAATCCGTTTATACACCAGCAGTCGACGAGGGCATTAGTAAGGAAAGGGCCAAGGGGAAATTTTTTGTAAAAACGATAGAAAAAGATAGGCTCAGTACCGGGTCTATCTTTTTGCGTTTATATATAAATATATTTATATATGCATGTGTCCAAGCATTTACAGAAAAAACTCCTAAAATATAGTCCAGAAAGGAGACGATTGTATGTCAAATTACGAGTCGAGCAAACCGTATATTAAAGCGGTGAATATATCTAATCCTTTATATCAATCGTTAAAAGGAGACTATTTTGTTGGACAAACTAAGCCTATTCGTTTCGGTGGAAATAGAAATGCTTGGGGCGGGTTAGTTAACCCTTCCGGCTCTGGAGTAGATCTATTTGTGAATGCTTTTACTATCACTAACTATTCCAACGAACCTTTTACTGCTGAAATTTGGTTTAACCCTATCCCGCCTGGAAAAGGAACAACTTCAGATAATGTGAGTCCAGCAAATACTACACTACGTTCAAAGCCAAAAGGGAAAATTAAATTTGCAGAAATGGTAAAAGGCGTTCCTGCTAAAGGGGTAAACGTATTTAACCGTGTTGTTCCTCCGAAAAGTACATTAGTAAGTGATGAAGACGGCAAATTTATCTTTCCAAACAACGGTTCATACGTTATTTTCTTAGTTTCTCCAGGAAATAAAGAAATTGAAGCTGAAATTGCATATGGATGGTTTGAGAAAAAACGTAAGAAGGACTGTTAACTGAATAGGTCTTAGCGATTGTATGAGAAGTGTATGAGCTATTTCATATTTAATACAGTTCTTAACAAACGGTAAGTGTTTATGAAAAGAACTTTGCAGCAGCATCCAAAGTTCTTTTTTATAGCTTGCGTTTTTTCGTTTGATTGTGGATATAACTAAAGAAAAACAAGCAAAGGTATAATTCCGATTACGCAAGCGATTTGAACGGTATTTAAAGAAGTTGAGGACTCAAGAAGCAAAGCGATAATACATAAGTAGAATGAAGTAACTTTTTTGTCCAGGATATAAGCATGCTCAACATCTTAAGATAATGTCTACATTCACATTATCTTACGTTTCAATTCATACTGGCTTCATATAAATGAATCATACTGAATGTATTAATGAAAGATACGAGGTGAAACAATGTTAAACAAGCTTTTTAGACTATTTACACAAGAAACCGAGATATCTAAAGATAAAGAAGGAGATCTCCAAGAAGAGAACGATTTTAAAGAAGTTTGTGATGATCATTTTATTATAGATGAGTATTAGAAACCCTATAAAACGCTGCAAAATTTAAAGAATTGATTGAGTATATCTGTATAAACAGTAATTGTATAAGGGTCGTAAAGGTATACTTTTACGATCGATTAATATTGATAAATTGCTTTTTAGCTTTTTACATGAAACAATGCGAAAAAGATGGGCACCCTAAAAGCAAAAGGAGGGGATAAAATGGGCAAAGAACCAAACGATGAAACAAGTGAAGGGCTGAATCAGCTTTTTGAAATCATCAATGCAAAAGGCGACGAGGGCGAACTTAGAGAAATTGTCAGCAGGAGCAGTGAAAAGAATAATCATAAAAATCATGGGGATCAATCGTAAAAAGAAAATAAAAAACCTCTTCATGGAAATCATGAAGAGGTCAGATGAAATAGTATTGCATCCATCCCATCCGGCAGAGTTTTAAAGTATTTTAAACTCTTGATACGACTGGTTTTATGGAACTGATGGGATTCGAACCCACGACCCCTTGTCTGCCAGACAAGTATTCTCCCACTGAACTACAGTCCCGCTTATGTAGAGTCTTTATTGCCTGTTGACTCTACTATATTTTAATACGTATGACGCACGTTCGCAATAGTTATTTTCAGTGTTTTCTAATTTCTTCATATGAATATTAACTTCTAAAAAAATCATTTACTTCTTGTTTGTACGTATTAAAAAAACTTGGAATTTGGCTTGGTCCCAATCCTTTTTCAGCGTATTTGCTGATGGACTCGTAGTACCATTTCTGTTTTTCGAATCCTCTTTTAAAACTATTCCAAATTGTATCTCCTTGCTGATCGTAGCTTTCTTTTAAAGACCGTAAATTGTCTAATTTATCTGCTACAATTAAAGATTTCACTTCAAGAGAACCAGTTTTCACAATTTGAATTGTATGCTGTTTACGTTCTTCCCAGCTTTTGGATTTGTCTTCTGTATGAGCTTCAACAATCTCCGCTACCTCTAAGCCAAATCTTTGTACAATTTCTTCGAGTGTTACACTTGTATCTTCTACAGCATCATGCAGATAAGCTGCTGCTATTACTTTTTCACTAAAACCTGCTTTTTCTAAAATATTACCTACGTTAATAGGATGAACGATATAAGGTTTATCAGACAGCTTACGCACTTGGCCGGTATGAGCATGTTCTGCATACCTACGTGCTTCTTTTATTAAAGACATCATATTCCTCCATTTTTTATACAGTATATATTCATATTATTAGTATAAACGAATATAGCTCTCCTAACGTTATGAAATTGCACAAATTCATTTCTTATAATTCTTATAATAAGGTAAGGCTACCAAAAGCCCTTCTTATTGTACGGTTTTTTATAAAGCCTAATATCTATTTAATAGGCCTGTATCAGTTGCCATTTCCTTTTTTATTCATAGTTTGTATGAAGGAGTGATAGCAATGCAAAACCGTAATAATCAAAATATTAAGGTCATTGATGTTTCTCATCACAACGGAACAATTGATTGGGCAAAAGTGGCGTCGGATGGGGTAAAAGGCGCGTATATTAAATTAACAGAAGGTACAACCTTCTTAGATAAAAAATCATATGATAATTATATAGGAGCAAAAAATGCAGGTCTACGTGTAGGCTTTTATCACTTTGCTCATGCTGATAATGATCCTATTGCAGAAGTTAATTTCTTTTTAAATAAATTAGGCAGCATGAAGGTTGATTTGCCTCATTGCTTAGATTTGGAAGAAAATAAAGGGAAAACAAAAGCGCAGGTCACAGCCTTTGCAGTTAGATGGATGGAATATATTGAAAGGAAAACAAGCATTACGCCTATTCTTTACACCGGGTATAGTTTTATTAAATCCAATTTTACAAGCGCCGTGGCAAGATATCCGCTATGGATAGCTCGTTACAGTGGAAGTAACCGTTCCAAGGGATTTACTAATCCAGGTGATACGGCCATTTGGGATAGATGGTCTATGTTTCAATATACAGATCAAGGAAAAGTAAACGGGGTTAAAGGCAATGTTGATATCAATGAAATGGATCTGGATTTCTTTAATAGTATTAACACAGGCGTGACGGTGGTGAAAAATAATCAGCCATCAGCACAATTGCAGCAAGGTGATAGCGGACTAGCTGTAAAAGAACTGCAGCAAAACTTAACTAAATTAGGATTTGAGCTTTCCCAGCAAGGAACCGATGGCCAATACGGAAATGAAACCGTTGCAGCTGTTAAAGCTTTTCAAGAAAAGTATGGATTAACGTCAACTGGAAAAGCTGATGAGAAAACATTAGCTAAAATGATGGAATTGCTTAAGGGTGTAAGTAATCCTATAGAAGAATCATTACCAAAGGTTACTTCACTCGGAGATAAATATTCTTTTCAAGTAAAAGCGAAGAAGGATATTGGAGTCTACAAATATGCGAATGTAACAGAGAATTTCAGAACTATAAAAAAAGGCACGGTATTTAGCGTACATGGCTATACGAGTGCAGCATGGGCTGTTCCAGGCGGATTCGTGCAAATGAAAGACGTAGAACCTATCCCAGTTACAATTAAAACAGGCGGATTAAGTAAAGACATGGAAACAGAGTTTCGTACTTTCTTAAAAAATGAAGGAATTGACAGTGAATTAAACGTACATGCAATAGGTAATCCGTCAGCTGAACTCACAGCAGCTGGACTGGATTTTGTAAAAGTTAAGCAGTTTTTAGATAAAAAAGGCTGGTACTACAAGCAATAAAACCCCGCTCTGAAGAGTAGGGGTTTATTTTGAGGTTTTATAAAAAAGAAGAGCAGACATCAATTAAGTAATTAAAATATGTTCTAAATAACAAATTAGGTGGCAACAAAAAAGTTTTTATGTATAGTCGACCTCTAACAGTCATATTTTTAGTCAACGGCTCATGGAGGGTGAATGAATATGAAAAATACGCAGATTCGAATTGAAACACTATCCTATCACTATGAAAGCATTATGGTGAATGATGAAGTAGAGCGTGCGATAAAAAGTATTGAAGTAACGTATCGAGCATATAAACATAACCACGTTTTAAACGGACACGTAGTACTTTCAGGAGAAGAGATTTACGATCTTCAGCAGCTGACTCACGCAGTGGCTGGGAAAATAAAAGCAGAATTAGAAACTACATAAAAAAGCGCCTTTCTTTAAATTTCAAACATTAAAGAAAGGCGCTTTTTTATATTAATTATTAATTAAACTGCAAAAAGAAGAAATTAAAGTATGTTCTAAATAAAATATATAAATAAAAAACATAGCATTTAAGAGAATTCCCTAAGCCCTACGCATTACCTTTGCATTGTGAACTTTCTCTCTTTTACTATGTGTAAGCAACACGCCGCATAACGTAATGATGCTTCCAGCAATGGAAGCTGCACTCGGGATATCTTTTAAAAGCAGCCACGCTAAGAAAAAGGACAGCGCAGGAGTTAAGTAAAGAGAGATGGCAGCCTCAGCAGAACCTATACGCGATGTCAGATAAGCGAGTACCATATAGGGAATAACGGTTGGAAATAACCCTAAATATATCACGCTTATTGCTGATCTGACAGAGATATACGCAAGTTCTGTTTCTAACCCAGGTAAAAAAACAAGCATAGAAATTGTAGCCCCCCAAATACTGTACGTCACAAAAGAAAGGAAACCATATTTTTTTAATAAATTTTTTTGACATACTATATAGACGCTTTCTGCAAGGGCAGCTAGCAGAACCAGTAAGATTCCATTAACTGAGTGTACAAAATTCTCTTTGCTGAAGGTTAAAAGTACAATACCCGCAAAGCTTACTGCAGATCCAATCCATTTTCTTTTTCCGAACTCCTCCTGAAAAAGAAAAATAGCTAAAAGCGAAGAAAAAATAGGAGTAGTCGAGATCAGTAAACTCGCAATACCCGCACTTACCGTTTTTTCTCCAATGTTTAAGGCCGTGTGATAGACGGCAAAACCTAAAAAACCGAGAGCTAAAAGAAGTGGAATATCTTTTATGTCAGGCAAGGGCATGCGTGTGGCTATTGCAATAACTAACAGCACTACAGAAGCAATACTTAACCGAACAAAAGCGAGGTGCTGAGGAGAAAACGATTCCAGCCCTATTTGAATAACTGGAAATGCTGAAGCCCATAAGCTAATCATCAGTATATGTAAGAACACCAGACTAAACGTTAATTTCATACCTATTCATCTCCATTTTTCATTTTGAATCCAACCAGTATCTATTGTGGTTCCCATGTTAATAAACATTTGATAAAATGTCTTCAACCAGTTTAAAGGCAATTAACCCAACCACTTTAAAAACAGGAGTAAATGTATGAATCAAGAGAACAGTTCTAGTTATCCAAAATACAAGCAAATCATTGATTTTATGAAAGAGAAAATTGCGCGTGGAGAATGGCCGATTGGAAGTAAAATTCCTAGTCAGCGAAAGCTTGCTGCTATGTTTGATGTTAACCGAAGTACGGTCATCACCGCATTAGAGGAATTAACAGCGGACGGTTTAATTGAAGGTAAGATGGGAAAGGGAACCATCGTTATAAATAATACGTGGACACTTTTGGCTACAACTCCGCCCGATTGGGATGTTCATGTGAAATCAGGCATGCATCATCCGAGTCAAGCAATGGTACAAGATATTAATGAATCCGAATTTAACTCAAACCTTATTCAATTAAGCAAAGGAGAGCTTTCACCTGACATATTTCCTAAAAACAAAATGAAATACGCCGTAGAAAAAGTAGCAGAAAATATGGAGGTTCTAGGATACGAAGAACCAAAGGGGTATTTTCCTTTACGAAAAGAATTAAGTGCATATATGAAAACAATAGGGATTGAATCTTCTCCAGATTCTATTTTAATTGTTTCCGGCGCTCTTCAAGCTCTTCAGCTTATTTCAATTGGACTGCTGCAAAGAAACTCTTCGGTTTTGCTCGAAAAACCTTCTTATCTATATTCCTTACATGTATTTCAATCAGCCGGAATGAAACTCAAAGGCCTTGCTATGGATGAGGAAGGAATAAAAGTAACAGCTATAAAACGCGCCGACCCTCAAGAAGGGCAAGCTATTTTATATACAAATCCATGTTTCCATAACCCAACGGGAACATTAATGTCACAAAATAGGCGTTACGATTTGTTGAAAGAATGTGAGGAACATCAGCTTCCTATTATTGAAGATGATTTATACCGCGAATTATGGCTAGATAAACAGCCTCCGCTGCCATTAAAAGCTTTAGATAAAAATGGACACGTGTTATATGTTAGCAGTCTTTCTAAAACACTAAGCCCGGGATTACGGATCGGATGGATAGTCGGCCCAGAACCAGTCATTGAGCGTTTGGCGGATATTAAAATGCAAACAGATTATGGATCTAGCTCATTATCTCAAAGAGTAGCAGCAGAATGGTTTAAAAATGGCTTATATCAACAGCATATGGAAACTGTACGAACGGAATTGCGAACAAGAAGAAAAGTGATGCTGAATGCTTTGGAAACATACGCAGGAGATATAGCAACATGGACGAATCCTGAAGGAGGCTTTTTTATATGGGTGCATATTCAACCTTCTATTTCAATGAAATCTTTATACTCTCGTGCTTTAAAAAGAGGGATATTGCTTAACTCTGGAAGTATTTATGCACAAGAAACCGGCAGTTATCTTCGGCTTTCTTACGCCTATGCCTCTTTACCAGATATCGATAGAAGCATTGAAATTCTTGCTGAACTGATTCGGGAATTGCAAGTATAGTAAAAAAAGGAATAGTGGATTACCCACTATTCCTTTTTATTTGTATCAAACTATTCTTCTTATAAAAAACATCAAGTAACAACTGACTATATATTACCATCTATAAATACGTGTTATTTTTTATGGAAAAAATAAGTTAATAAAACTTTTAATTGACTTTCTGTACGTTTTACATGTAAATCGTGAATGGTTTTAACTACGTAATCATTATCAAACATTTCCAACACCTCAATTATTGTTAAGTTTCCTGTTCGTTATAGTTTATGAAATCATCAGACGCATATCATCGGCCATCAGCTGTAACTTTACGGTTTATCTTTTACAACTAAAGGCTGAAACGTACGCTCATGATTGAACGCACGAATAACAGGATATGCAAAAAAAATGAAAAGTGTGCACGTTTTGTTTTAAAAAAGCTATATCTTTAAAAAAAGAAAATTGTCACACACATTTATGAATATGTATCTACTAAGTAAGAAGACTTTTTTAGTTGGTGGGATTGAAGGTGAAAAAGATGGATGAATTATTTAAAGATCTTGATCTGTACAGAACGCAAGAAGAAATGAAGCAGTATTTTGAACATACGCAGCAAATGATTCATCAAAACAAAGAGTATATAAAATTAGCCAGACTTAAAAAAGGGCGTTTCAAAAAGTTTTTTGAAGAGTTTTATCCGCTTTATTGCTTCAGCCAATCTTCTTATTGTCCGAGGAATTCAAAATTGAAGCTTATTATTGGAAGTCAAGGATACGACGGATTAATTATTCAGCCGGATGGTACTGAAAAACGAATTGAAATTACTTCTTACAAAGATGGGAAACTGGAATTTGAAGATGCACAGAGGGTCAATTCAGGAAATTTTGCTCTACCCCGTATCCAGACGGAAGGTTCTGTGGAAGAGTATATAGAAAAAGTGCTAGAGAACATTCAAAAAAAGAGCAAAAAAGATTACAGTGGCGCATCCATTTTATTTGTTGTACACACGTTTCATTATTTTGAAGCCTATGGAAAAAGTTCAGCTGCCTTTATTCGTACCTTAAAAAAAGAAATGAAGAATACAGATTTTCGAGCGGATGAAATTTATTTATTGGAATTAAATCAGCCAGAAAGTGAAAGTGTTAAGCAAAACATTCATTTCATTAAATAAGAAGACACGCTGTAGATGTTGAGGTGTGTCTTCTTTTCTGATAATAGAACTTAATGCAGGTGGATAATTTTGAAAATTACAACAATTAAGTGCTATAATTCAAGTATGAATATGCATTCAGAGGAGGAAAACCAATGGATTTAGCTTATAGAGAGAAAGCGTACGAATATGCCAAAAGATTCGAATCTAGCTATGACGATTATGATGAACGCTATAAGGTGCACAATAATCCGACGGTATGGCGATTTATGCCGCTGTCTGATTTTCAAGATTTACTAGAAACCAATGCGCTTTTTTTCGCAAAACCTGATGCATTTTCAGACCCCCTTGAAGGATGCTCTTCGATGTGGAACATAGAAGAGTTAAGAAAAAAAGGCGAACGTCATAACCGTACCTCTAGAACCTATATAAGAAAAATCCATGAATTTTCTGCTGTTTCATCCTGGCATATCAATGATTACGAAGCCGCTGGAATGTGGGATCTATATTTAAAAGGGAATGATGGCGTAGCTATTAAAACCACCTATGAAAATTTATTATGCAGTATTAAAGATTTACGCTATAAAATCTTCTCTGGAAAAGTGCAGTACATAGACTTCCAAAAAGAAATGATCAGTCACTCTGTATATGACACGTTATTTTACAAGCGCAAATCCTATCAGCATGAAAATGAATTGAGGCTTGTTATTGTAGCAAGTCGTATACACGCTTGGAAGCTGCAAAAGCTATTCGAAATTCAAGGTATTTCCGCAAATCAATGGCAAAAACGAATGGATATCCTCGAAAAAAGATCGTATGAGTTTTCTCACGAGCATGGCAACCTCCTTACATGTAATTTACATCAGCTTATCAACGATATTTACGTATCGCCAAGAAGCGCTCAAAGCTGTGTAGATGAGGTGAAATCTCTTACTAAGAAACACGGTCTCGCTTATAAAAAGGTTATTCAGTCTGACTTGTATAAGGACTATATTTACTAAATGCTAGCGAAGTACACAAAGGCTTAATCAAAAAATGATTAAGCTTTTTGTGTTACACGTTTTATATTCCCATACATTTCCTCATATAAAATAAAACAAACCTCCAAAGCCTATATATACATATTAGACAAATCAGGAGTACAGTATGGTTAAAAAAATGCTGTTTATTTTAGTATGCGGGCTTTGTTTGTGTTTGTTTTTTCAATGGGACGTAAAAAAAGGCTATAACTCTTATGTTCGCG
This sequence comes from Priestia sp. TGN 0903, assembly GCF_050846855.1. NCBI lineage: Bacteria > Bacillati > Bacillota > Bacilli > Caryophanales > Bacillaceae > Priestia > Priestia sp. TGN 0903. Next base: position 289,707 of record NZ_JBOZGL010000001.1, on the reverse strand, counting down.
TACATCCGCTTATCGAAACGCCTGTTTACCAAGGTAAGATAGCGCTGTATACACAAGGAAGTAGTTTATATCCTACTTTATTTGAGGATATTAAAAAAGCAAAAAAGTACGTGTACATTCAATTTTTTATTATTCGAGCGGACAACATCAGCATGAAGCTATTTGAGCTATTGAAAGAGAAAGCAGCTGAAGGGGTAAAGATTAAACTTTCTGTAGATCGTTTTGGAGGAAACGATCTCTCCCGAACACTCATAGATGATCTTAAGAAAAATGGAGTTGAGTTTACCTTTAGTCGAAAAGCAAGCAGGCAGCACTTTTTTTATAGCATTAATCATCGAAATCATCGAAAGTTTGTCGTAGTAGATGGCCAAGAAGCCTATCTCGGAGGTTTTAATATAGGAGAAGAATACTTAGGGAAGCATAAAAAATTGGGCTATTGGCGTGATTACCACTTGCGAATTAAAGGAGAAGGTATTTTTGAAATTGAAAAGCAATTTTTGAAAGATTGGGAAGAAGATACGGGACAACATATATCTCCTCAGCGAGTTCCTATCGCTCGCTCTCACGGAGCAAACTATCAGCTATTGTTTTCAACTGGAGAAGAACTTGAGCAAAAGATGATTGATCTAATCAACCGTGCCAAAGTAAAGCTTACCATTGCTACCCCTTATTTTATTCCAAGTGAACATTTAATGAATGCACTTATTTCAGCAAAAGAAAAAGGCGTTTTAATCGATATTATACTTCCGGACAATACTGATGCGTGGTTCACTAAACCGCCTAGTTACCCTAAAACAGAGCAACTATTAAACAAAGGTATTCGAATTTTCTTATATAAAAAGGGGTTTTTTCACGGAAAAGTAATGGTCATCGATCATACGATTGCCAATATTAGCACAGCCAACTGGGATCCCCGAAGTTTTTATTTAAATGATGAAGCGAGCTGTCTTATTTATGATCGCGAGATGATTGCACACATAGAACGAGAAATTAATGAAGATAAAACAAACAGCCGCAGATTAACCAAAACAGTAATAGATGAAATCCCTAAATGGGAACGTTCTCTTAAAAAAACACCGGAATGGATTTATTATTATTTTTGAAAAAATACCCAAATCAAGTTTTAATTATTTTTCCCCGGGTATATATTCTATGTAAGGCCAATACAGGAAAGGAGAGACTGTACACATGCATTGTTTTACAGCGACTTCAAGAAACGTATTGAGCACCTTAGAAGGAAGATTTGCTTTAATTACAAAAGGAACATTGGTAAACAATCGTTATACTAAGTGCTAGGCTGTCTAATTCAGACAGAATACTCGACTATTCTATTCAAACATAACATTCAGTATAAAAAAGAAGATGCGTGCTAAGCGCATCTTCTTTTTTGTTGACTCTATTTTCTCTCTCTTTTGTACTTCGTCTTATTTTTACGCATAAAATAATAAAAAGGAGGGGGTTATGCTGTTTGATTATGAACGGGAGTTAACGATTGACCGAAAAGATGCTACTCAAAAAACTGCAGCGACTAATGCTGAGACTTATAAAAAAATAGACTGGGAACAAGTGAAATCAGAACAAAATCTTGCGGATGACCAAGCCCTTGTACGCGTACCTTTTCCGCTGGTTTTCAAAAAAAATCAGCTGTATCCTGTATGGGATTTAAGAAAGTACGCTTTTTTATTTGAACAATCTACACCTGCTACTGTCCACCCTAAACTGTGGGAACAAGGAAAATTAAATGTACAAGCCGGTTTATATCAAGTAACTGAAAACATCTTTCAGGTAAGAGGCTTTGATATGGCTAATATTACATTTGTTAAAGGGAAAACGGGGTGGATTGTTATTGATTGCTTAACATCCGAAGAAACGGCAGAAAAAGCGCTTGAACTAGTAAACCAGCAGTGCGGGAAGCGTCCTGTTAGAGCTGTTATCTTCTCTCATTCGCATATAGATCATTATGGCGGAGTTCTAGGGATATTACCTGACTCAATACAAAATAAAACTAGTAAAGTTTATGCTCCTGCTGGATTTATGGATGCGGTTATTGATGAAAACGTCACGGCGGCAACAGCAATGACACGAAGAAGTCAATACATGTACGGTATTCGACTGCGACGCGATGAAAAAGGCTTAATTGACAACGGCATCGGAAAAGAAATTTCATTTGGAACAATCACGCTTATTAAAGGAATAGAAGAAATTCATCCTTCCGAACATCATTCTTATGTAAGTAAGAAAATTGACGGCGTCTCATTTCAGTTTCAGCTTACGCCAGGGACGGAGGCGCCTGCTGAAATGAACATCTATATTCCTAGTGAAAAGGCTCTTTGTATTGCAGAAAACTGTACGGCCACTCAGCACAACCTCTATACCCTTAGAGGAGCAAAAGTAAGAGACGCAGCAGCGTGGGCAAAATACTTGCAGCAAGCAATCGATTTATTTGGCCAAGAACTAACAACTGTATTTGGGGTACATAATTGGCCAAGGTTCGGAAACGAGTCGTGCATCACATATATCGAAAATCAACGAGATGTTTATCAATATATTCATGACCAAACATTAAGGCTGATGAATCAAGGCTATACCATCGACCACGTCGGCCGAATGATGAAGCTACCGAAAACCCTATCTCACGAGTGGTATACAAACGGCTTTTATGGAACGGTTAACCATAACGCAAAAGCGGTTTATCAGCGCTATATGGGCTGGTATAACAGCAATCCTGTAGATTTAAATAAACTGTTTCCTGAAGAGTCAGCTAAGAAATATGTAGAGTATATGGGCGGAGCGGACAACATTGTCCAAAAAGCACAGCGCTGTTTTCAACAAGGCGACTATCAATGGGTAGCTGAAGTGACCAAACAAGTTATTTACGCTGATCCTCACCATGTAAAGGCAAAACTTTTATGCGCAGACGCGCTTGAACAATTAGGGTATATAGCTGAATCTGGTCCTTGGCGAAATGAATATTTAACAGGAGCCAAAGAACTTCGTTTAGGTAATATACCGCTGCCAGTCAACATTATTACAAAAGAAGTATGGGATACACTTCCTTTGAAAAATATTTTAGAACTATTTAGCATTCGCGTAGATGGATTAAAGGCGGGCGCATGTAACTATCGTATATTGTTTGTGATACCCGATCGTAATGAAGTAGCTCTCACAGAACTTAAGCATGGAATCTTTAGGTATCTTGGAGATACGCGAAAGAAAGCTGAGGTGACGGTAACGATGTGGCAAGATACCTTATACCGGCTAACAACTACAAATGATCACTCTTATAGCTCGGTCATATTTGTTCAAGGAGATAAATCAAAATGGGATTTCTTTTTGTCTTGTCAGGATTCTATTGATCCAAACTTTAATATTGTGACACCTGTTTCTAAAAAATAGAGTACCTGATTACAGCTCAGAAAGCACATCGTTGACTTTTTGTTCAAAACAGCTGTCGCATGTGAAGATTTCTTTTTCTTGAAAAGATGTTAGCCTTTCTCCGCAGATGGAACAGCATTCTATATAGTGATTGTTTCGCTCTTGTTCTTTTCTTTCATGTAACATAGCACTTTCCTCCTTTTCAGTATAAATAGTTTGTCTTATTTCTTTAAGTATATACTAATATCAGCCTATGCAGGGAATATAAGGCTTGCTAGTGCAGATTATTTATAAAATAAAAGCGTTGTAAAACCGCCGAAATTGGCACAGGAATTGCATATTAAATCATTGAGAAATTTCAATGATTAATATGGGGTGAACAGAATGTCCATTACAAAAACAGCTAGTGAATTAAAAAAAGAACAGCAGCAAGAACAGGAATCACTTAATTTATTTTTATCTACTCAAACCGTTATTCAAGAAGCGCTTCAAAAACTAGGGTATGGTGAAGAAATGTATCATTTGTTGAAAGAACCACTGCGCATGATGACGGTTCGTATTCCAGTTAAAATGGATAACGGATCGGTAAAAGTATTTACGGGCTACCGCTCTCAGCATAATGATGCTGTCGGGCCTACTAAAGGAGGCGTACGCTTTCATCCTGAAGTAAATGAAGAAGAAGTGAAGGCATTATCCATTTGGATGAGTTTAAAATGCGGGATTGTCGACCTTCCGTACGGCGGAGGTAAAGGCGGAATTGTATGTGACCCAAGAAACATGTCGTTTGGTGAACTAGAGCGACTCAGCCGCGGCTATGTAAGAGCCATCAGTCAAATAGTTGGGCCTACTAAAGATATTCCTGCACCGGATGTCTATACAAATTCTCAAATCATGGCGTGGATGATGGACGAATATAGCCGACTGCGTGAGTTCGATTCTCCTGGTTTTATTACCGGAAAACCTATCGTACTCGGAGGATCTCAAGGACGCGAAACTGCAACGGCTAAAGGAGTAACCATTTGTATAGAAGAAGCTGTTAAAAAGAAAAACCTTAACTTGCAAGAAGCACGGATTATTATTCAAGGCTTCGGAAATGCCGGCAGTTTTCTTGCTAAGTTCATGCATGACGCAGGAGCAAAAGTAATTGGCATTTCAGACGCGTACGGAGCTCTTTATGATCCGCTTGGTCTTGATATTGATTACCTGCTTGATCGACGCGACAGTTTTGGTACCGTAACGAATTTATTTACCAATGTGATGACAAACGAAGAACTATTAGAAAAAGAATGTGATATTTTAGTACCCGCAGCCATTTCGAATCAAATTACGGTTCGTAACGCTCATCGCATTAAAGCTTCTATTGTAGTCGAAGCAGCGAACGGACCGACTACACTTGAGGCTACGCGCATTTTAGACGAAAAAGGCGTGCTTTTAGTGCCAGATATTTTAGCGAGTGCTGGAGGCGTAACGGTTTCATACTTCGAATGGGTGCAAAATAATCAAGGCTACTACTGGTCTGAAGAGGAAGTAGCTTACAAATTACGCAAGGTAATGGTGGATTCATTTGAAACGATCTATCAAATCGCTCAAGAAAATGACGTAGACATGAGACTTGCTGCTTACATGGCAGGAATCAAAAAATCAGCTGAAGCTTCTCGTTTCCGCGGCTGGGTATAAGATAAAAAAACGATTTGGATTACATGTTCCAAATCGTTTTTTATTTGCCGGAACTGCCAAATAATTAAAAGAAAAACTGCTAAAAAAACAAACACGCTTAAAAAATTGGCATATTCATCGTTACCTAATTGATAATCAAAACATTTGACAGTGAGAATGATTTTCAATTATTCTATATTCAAGACAAATACATAACTATAATAAATTGAATGTGAAAAAGGAGACGAAAAGCATGAGCGTATTAGATATTATTAAAGCCAGAAGAACGATTGGAGCTATGCAAGACAAAGACGTATCAGAAAATGCTATCGACCTTATGTTAGAAGCAGGCACTTGGGCTCCTAACCATAAAAAGACAGAGCCTTGGAAATTCCGAGTGTTTACAGGGGATTCACGCGTTCGTTTAGGAGACGAAATGGAACGTATTATGAAGCAAAAAACGGCTCACTTAAGTGAAGAAGAAGCGTTGAAAAAAACAACAAAAGCAAAAAAAGGACCGCTTCGCGCTCCTGTCATTATTGCGGTAGCAGTAAGTCCTTCAGGAAAAGTGCCTGAAATTGAAGAAATCTCTGCCGTAGCGGCAAGCATACAAAATATGCTATTAGTAGCGGAAGAACAAGGTTTGGCTACAATTTGGAGAACGGGTGACATTGTCTATCAGTCAGAACTGAATGACTTTTTATCTCTAAAAGACGGCGATAAGCTCCTAGGCTTAATTTACGTCGGACATCCTAATAAAGAAGCTTCATCAAAACGTATTCCGTATCAAGATAAAACAATTTGGTATCGTTAAAAGGTTATTTCTGTGTTTCTATAAATAAAAGGCAACAGCTCATAAGTTGAGCTGTTGCCTTTTTTATTGTTTTTGAAAAGTGGCATAAAGAAATTTAATGCCAACATGCAGCGGCATCAATTTGCACTTTTATGGGTTTACCTGCAGCAGTTCTTTTTAGTATCTTATCGCGAACTTCCCTGGTTTCCGTAAATACTAGTCAGAACAAAAAAGGAGTTGTCTGTGTTCAGTCTTCTTTGCGAAGACCAAAATAATAAGTACACGCCAAACCGAAGATAATGGGCGGCAAAAGAAAGACGATCATTTAACGGTCACCTTCCTTTCGGATGATTGAACGTCTACTTTCTGCGTTGGGGTAGCAGTGTTGACAAAGAAGATGCCTTTTAACTTTGAGTATTCCATCAATACTAATAGCAAACTCATCGCAAGAAGCGGAACACACACCACTTTGGCAGGAATGTTGAAACAATAGTTAAGGACGGTGATGTTGGCAATAATGGGGAGAAAAATAATGTTCCCTAGTGTCGCGGTACGCGGTATCACCAATAACAACGCAGCTAATAATTCGCCAGTGGCAATAAAATAGTTGTAGAAATCAGAATACCCAAAGAAATACCACGCCAGTTTCATCGCAGAATCTTTTGTTGAATCAAACACGAAATCGCCTGTTATAAATTGTCCTGGGTAGATTTTGGCCATTCCATAAATAAGAAACGTAATAGCCATGGTCCACCTTAGGGTCGCAAGAATACTTAAACGAAATTTCTCTTTTGTTGATAAACGCATTGTTTTCCTCCATTTGTATGCTTAGTCCAAAAATCGCATTTTGGCTTCAGGGGTTGGCAACATACATGACGTTTGTTTTCCAAACCACTTATACCGATTACGTGCAATAAAACGATAGAACAGGTTTCGAATGAACGCGGGAACCACTTGGAAACACGCCATTAGTTGAATGGGTCCTCGAAGCTGGCGGACAATATGTAGGATAGCCGTAGACTCTGTGTAAAGATTCCCGTTCATAAGAAGAATGACCGAGTGAAGTGGTGGGTGCTCATAGTTATGCTTACGCAGCAAGGTTCCCGCAGTATCAGATTGAAGCGACACAAAACGAAATAGAGCACGTGAATCTCGTTTGATAACAAACTGTACCCATCCGTTGCAAAGATTGCAAACACCATCAAATAGAATAATAGGATGGTGTGATGGATTTGGCGGCATGACGTTCCCCCCCTTCCTTTTTTATGAATATTTACTAAAATAAGTATAATTGTTTACGTGTGGGACTACAAGACATAAGGGTAAAAGTGGAAATGTTTTATGTGAGTTCAAGTGAATTTAAGCAAGAAAACAGAGTCAAATACAACACTGTTTTTGTTTGAATTTGAATGTAGCAGCTTATCTCATAAACTTCTACTTTTCTGTGTTTCTTATAAATAACTAAAAAATTTTCCTTTTTTTCACAAAATGTAAAACTATTCCTGTTTTGAAACGTACTAGATATAGTGGGGATTTACGAGGTAGATGTAATAAAAGCGTGAACTACCTTTGCTACTACAAAAAAAGAAACTTACTTCGAGGTGAAGACGTGAAGAATCAACATATTTTAGAGGTGGGAAATTTAACTAAAGTTTATAAAGGAGAGGGCTATGAAGTTACTGCACTAAATGATATATCCTTTCAGTTACGGGCAGGTGAAATGGTTGCTGTTATGGGAACAAGTGGTTCAGGAAAAAGTACACTGCTGAACATTTTAGGAGCACTTGATGAGCCAACTAGTGGAACGATTAAATTAAACGGAATGCTTTCAAAAGATATGTTCCAAGAACCTCAAGCTTCAGCGTACAGACGAGATAACATTGGATTTATCTTTCAATCATTCCACTTATTAAAAGATTTATCTGTAGAAGAAAACATAGCTCTTCCGCTAGTTTTAAAGGAACTTACATCGGACGTAATTGATTTAAAAGTAAATAACGTTGTTGAGCTCTTGGGCTTAACAGCTTGGAAAAAACACCGCCCTGTACAACTGTCGGGTGGACAACAGCAACGCGTAGCTATAGGAAGGGCTATTATAACTGACCCACCTATTATTCTGGCAGATGAACCTACAGGTAACCTTGATTTTAATACTTCCAAAGGCATACTAGACACACTGGTAACCACAAAAAACGAACTTAGCCAAAGCATACTTCTTGTTACTCACGACCCTAATGTAGCTACTTATGCAGATCGCGTTCTATTCTTTCATGATGGCTCTATTGTCGATACGTATATCTGTAGTGGAAATAGTGATTTGGATCATATACTAGAGAAGTTTAAGCTTATTACAAAAGCCGAGAGTCTTAAGATATGAAAACACTACGAGGTTTAGCTTTTCGTTTATTTAAGTCCAATAAATTCATTGTGTTTTCGTCTATTGTAAGTATAGCTATTTCTACCATGCTTGTACTTAGTATGGTTTTATTCTCTTTTAATGCGCAGGACACATTAAAAAGTCAATTAAAACAAACTTACGGTGCGATGGATTTGTCCGTAGGGTTTGATATGAATCAAGGCAAAATTTTGACATCAACTTTAGTTGAAGAAATTCACCAGGATAAAATGGTAGATAAGGTATCAAAAGTATCTATTGCTCATTTAAACCTAAATCAACTACATGCCTCTATCTATACAGTAGGTGTTGAAAATGATTACTTAGCTAAAAGTCGATATCACTTTTCCAAACCTCTAAATAGTAGCTCTGTGGCAATGAATAAGAGCTTAGCCCAAGATTTAGACATAAAAATTGGTGATAAAGTCCTTATTGAAAACAGAACATACACATTAGCGGAAACCGTAAATGATTTATCCGCTACTGGAGTAGCACCGGATATGCTGATACTTAATCAAAAGAATGTAAAACGCTATATTCAAACAAAAGAAAAAAGCAGCGCAGAAGCGACTTATTTATTAATAAAGGCACAAAAAAACGAGAGCGCCTTAAAGTTGGCCAAGCATATTAAATCATATAACAAGGACTTACGTATTGATATAGCTGAACAAGATGCAGGCGTGCAAAATAATTTACAATCCTTACATACATTTATTATGGTTTTATCGGCATTGGTATTAATCATCACGTCTCTTATTCTCATTTCAAACTTTGAGCTTTTGCTTTACAAAATGAGGAATCAGTTCGCCATTATGCGGTCGATAGGAGCCACTGCTAAACAGATTAGCGAGATTATCACACTTCAAAGCACCGTTATAAACACCGTAGGTACAGGTGTCGGGTTTTTGCTAACCTTTTGCAGTCAAAGGTACTTATACAGCTGGTTAGGAAAAGTGTCGAAAATAGCTTCCTCTCCATCTGATTTTAACGTAGGTACTGCCGTTATCATTACAGTTGTAATGTTTGTTATTATTCAATTCTTTTTACTCATTCCAGCTTATCGAAGTACAAAAGTATTGCCACTAAAAACAATGCAGAAGAACGAGAAAATTAACTATGGTTTTTCCAAGACAAGAATAGTAATTTTCAAGGTACTAATAGCAATGTCCTTATTTTTAGTTATAGGAAGCCAGGTATTTCCTACAAGAGGCACATACGGACCTGGGATGTTACTAATTACAGTTATTTTAGTCTTGTTTGCCTTTATACTAATCTTTCCTATCCTAGTGACTAAAGGATTAAAGTGGTTTTTACCATATGGAAAAAAACTATTTGGGAAAGAATTTTATATTTCCGTTAAAAATCTAATTCCTCAAGTTAGAAAAAATACAATGATTATCTTAATAATATGCGGATTAATGGTCATTACTGTATTTGGGTCAATTACATTTAGAACCATTCAAAATAATGGACTAACCTACTTAAAAAAAGAATATGTAATGCCCATTATTGTGGAAACTCGCCTTGATGATTCAAAAATAGATGTAGCAGAACTCACTAGAAAGGCTGAACAATTGCCTCACGTAAAAAGCGTTAGCAACATGAGCAACCAGGGCTTAGGGGAGATTTCAAAGTCAAAAAAGGTTACAGATATTCTTTACAATGTGGTTGACTTGAAAAGATTGCAGAAGCAAGGACTTCTAGAGCACTTCTCTTATGTAAAAGGAAGTAATAAAGAGAATAGTATAATAGTGTCTAAAAAATTTGCTGAAAGTCATAATGTAAAAGTAGGTCAGGTACTCCATTTAGGTATGTATGCTAAAAATCAAGATGGATCAATTATAGAGGGGCATATAATACCTAAAGGAGATTATGTCGTAACAGCTATACCTGACCATCTTCTTGACAACTATGAGGCATTTTTAGATTGGAAAAACAAGGAGTTTAAAGATGTGAATTTTTACCGCCTATATATAGATGCTACGAATGTAAAGGCCGCTGTAAAAGAAATTGAGGGCTTAAAAAGCCAGTATCCCGAATTAAAGGTAAGCAGCTATGATCAATCTGTTAAAGAAGCAAACGAAATGTTTTATCAGCGTTGGGGAATTTTTATAGTTGTTATTGCCACATTGGTTCTTTCTACCATGATAGGAGTATTTAATTCATTGGCAAATAATATTTATTCAAAACGAAAAGAATTTGCTGTTTTACGCGCGATGGGCATGACGCCAAAATCCATTCGTAAAGTCATTCTTTCACAAGTGAATTTATATATTACGATTGGAGTAATATATGGAATTGTAATGGGACTTTTAATAACATTAATTCTGCTATTAATGGATCCAGGGAAGTTTGTTATAGATTATAAAACAATTCTTTCTGTAGTAGTATCAATGCTTGTAGTTAGCACTTTTTTATTCTCATACGTAAGTCGAAAAATATCTGGACAAGATCTTTCTATAGAGCTTACTAATGACAATAAGTGACCTCTCATGTAGGTATAGTAGAATACTATAATAGTAATAAACCCCAATCTCTTTGTAGAGGTTGGGGTTTATTACTTTCTATGTTATTTATTTAACAACAACGTTCCCTACATATTGTGCGTAGCCTCTATCAGTTTGGAGTTCTAGCAAATAAACATAATTCCCTTTTTTCTTTGGGAACGCAAAAGTTCTATCTTGTTCGTTTATTCTAATATCTTGCTTCGCATTACTAGTGCTTATTGTATAAGAACTAATGTCATTAACAAGAAAATCTTCGCTATCAAACCTTAAATTCCCTGGTGTTTCAGGGGCTACAGCTAGCTGTTGTTGCTTTTTAGCTCTATTTATACTATTCCTTGTATTTGTTTCCTTTCTGTACTGTTTTCCTTCTTCACCGCGCCAATCTACATTAGTTTCTTTCAGTTCAACATCCACAACATCATTGGCCGATAATGTAACCGTAGGGGGAGAGAAGTCATATTCCTCGCCTATACACCCTGATAATCCAACGATAATAAACATAAACAGAGATAATTTTATAAACTCTTTCATATATAATGTCCCCCTTGGTTAGTTGCGACTAATAAAAAAATTGCTGCTTAATTGCTTGGAACAGGGGAGAGGTAATAATAAATATCATATTCTTTATCAATATGAGGGATCACTTCAGTATCGGTACGGGTTTCAATTGTCATATTTGATTTTGTTGGGGTACCGGCATAAAAATCGTACTTTACACCTTTTGGAGTCGTTATGTCACTAGTGATATCTGTATTTCCCTTTGATTGTTTAATAATAGCTGGATTCCCATTAAAATACCAACGGATTTTTTGATCCTTTTGAGTTAATGTAGCTGTTCCTATACCTACATTCGATTTTCCTTTAATTGTATAGATAACAATCTTTTCGTTATCTACATATTTGCTTTCACCGATAATATCTTGTATTCCTGTAGACTCTTTTTTTGCATTTTCAAAGGCTTCATCTTCACTAGAATAGAATTCCACGTCTTTTTTACTGTTTACGTTCGTTGCTGAACAAGCCGTTAGTATACTGGCTGACAGTAGAGATGCGAGTAATGCAGAATATAACTTTTTCATACAAACCCCCGTTTTATTAATTCCTTTAATTTTAATCTTAATATAAATAGTTAAAATAATCCATTTGTGTGATATAGTTGTTCAGTATGTAAAAGTTAAACAACAAAGAAATGGAGTTTCACAATGAAGAATTCAAGGAAGATAGCAGCAGGAGCAGCTGTTCTAACTATTGCTTTTAGTTTAATGGGATGTACCTCAAAAGAATCAATTAGCAAAAATACAAAACAAGAAGAAGCCCAAAAAGAAATAAAAATAGAGTTAACGTTTCTCCAAAATGAATGTGATCGTCTTATTAATAAAGATGAGGACATAGAAAAAACGTTTCAAAGTTATAAAAATGATTTTAATTTGTTATCTACGTCCGTTAACAGTACTGCAAAGGTTAATAAAATGAATAATGACGAGTTAGAAATAAGTATCAATAACCTTGAAAAAGATGTTGATAAACTAAATGGAGAAGAGGCTTTAAAAGCTTATACGAAATACACTTCCCCTAAAACAATATATAAAGTGACAATGATGAAAAATATGCATTCGGTTATCGAGGCCACCAGAGGTTGGGATGACGGCAAGGATCTAGGTATATCATTCTTCTACGACCACCTCCATTCTTCTCAAGAAGATATTAATAGAGATATAAAACCTACAGTTAATGACATAACAAACGGACCAGTATACAAACTGCATATAATAAAAGATGAATTACAAAAGCATCGAGATGCTTTTAGTAAGGAACAGCTTGAAGAATTAGAAACAGCAATGAAAGGTTTTGATTATTCCTTGGATACTCAATTAAAAACCATCAGATCATATAAAAACATTGTTAACAATCCGTACACAAGTAATAATTATGACTATGAAGAAGAAGAGAAATATAACGGAGCCCGCACGTACCTTACTGATTTTGAATCGAATTTAGGTGTTGCTAAGCTTGAGTATTAAAAACGTATCCTTCCTATAAAGTTTTTGTAGTTTGAGGGGGATTAACAAAAAGTGCTTGGATATTTAAATATCCAAGCACTTTTTTGTATGAATTATTTTAACTAGAAAGATTAATTAGGTGGCAGATACCCAAAATTTACAAAAAAGTGTAATTATTATAAAATTTAGTTAGGTGTACGTTAAACAGAAGTAATTTCTATAGGGGGGATAGTATGAGTTTAAAAGAGAGAGCAACTAAAGAGTTTAAAGAAAGGGTAGATAGCGACGAAGAAATTAGAGAATCTATTTTAACTTACTATGAATGTGAAAGTGGATTTTCGGGACTTGTAGGTGTACCAAATGGAAATTCTGTACCTATTCGAGGTGTTTTAGCTTATACAGAAAAAAGCCTACTTTTTTACGGAGAAGTTTTCTCTAAGCTGCCTATTGTATTACATATCCCATTTAATAAAATCAGGGAAATAAAAACAGGAAAGCAAATCCTTACAATTTTCAAATCAACTCTTACGATGGTTATTGTTCACGATGATCAAGAAGTTTTCTCTACACGGGGAAACAAGGAGGACTTTTCTAGGTTGGAGTCGTTTTTTGAAAATGTGAATGAAGAAGTATTTCTTGCTAAATAGGTAGTACCAAGATAAGCCTAGACTTAAAAATTAGGCTTATCTTGGTATGGCGTTCGCTAATAACGTACTTTTAAGAAAGGATTTGGTTGTGTATATAGAAAATACGTTAGACGTTAGGATGCTATTTCAGTTCAGAGAGAGGTGGTAAGTATGCGTAAAAGAGATAAAGGGTTTTGGATAGCTTACCTTGTGTTTGCAATTATTATGCTATTAATCTACAAATATATACCGGCTGAAAACGGGTTTCTCGTTATCGTTTTATTTCCTCTAATTTATTGGTTCATCTACGAATTTATATTAAGACCTAAGAAAAGAAGAAGCAATGGTTAAGGAGGGGCGATTTGCTTGTTTTGGAATTATCTTAACATGTCAACAGGACTTATAATAGCTTTAGCAAACATTTTTAATTCTGCATTCCAAGGAAGTATGCGTTGGATTATGGTTGGGTGTGGTTTGTTAATTTTTATATACAATTTAATTTAATAGTAACTTTTGATCAAAAACAAAATGAAGCGGTTAATCAAAATACTGTAGGAATTGTATCTAGAAAAAGGCGTTAATTGTTTTAGAAGTTTAAAGTACTTAAATTTACTTTTTTTATAAGTGACGCAACGAAGATTCTGGAGTGAAAATTTTATAAGAAAGAGGGAAGTAATGGACGTTCAAAAGGTAGCAAATTTATTTTTGATTTTTGTCTTAATGTCAGCAGGCATTTCATTGGTAATTGGCTTTGTTGTTGCTGTGAGAAGTACAAACTATAAGAAGGGATATGTAAGTACTTTTATATCCAGTGTTGTCTTTTTAATAATTATTGTGAGCTGGTATGATAAAGCATCTTCAAACGTTTTTATGGGGACAATACCTTGGATTTTAAATGTTATTGCCGTCATTATTGTGTTACCACTGTACGTGTTAGTTGCTCGCTTTATATTTAAAAAGGTGACAAAAGGACAAAAAGGAACAAATGAAAAAATTAGCGGTTAACTTACTTTTTTTATCGTTTTTCCTAATCTTCACGATTTTAAATAAATGAAGATACACAAAATAATTTTTTATCAATATCCTGTTAGAGAAGGTGATTGATATCATTTTCTGTAAAGGAGAGAACGTCTATGATTAAAGTTAATCAACAAATTGTGAAAATAAGCGATTTAAATAATAGTTCGTTAACAAAAGAAAAAGCAGACATTTTAAAACAAATGGATGCCTATAGGGAAGTGTATGAGTATGCTACATTTGACCAGCTTGATTTTGATGTATCTGTTAAATTACAAATTATTGAATCGTCTGTGTTGCTGCGCAAAAGCGGCGCTAGGTTTGCTACATTCGCCCGTTCTAGGTGCAACGAAAAGTATTGGAAACGAACCGATAACGGAGGGTTTCAGCTACTACCTACCGTTTCTCCTCATCAGGCCATCGATGATATTTTTTACAACGGACACGAATACGCGTTTGAGTGCGCGACGGCTGTTATCATCATCTTTTACAAAGCTGTATTAAATAATATTGGAAAAGCAAATTTTAACAGGCTTTTTGCTGATCTTTACTTACACGATTGGCAATACGATGAAGATCTTGAGCTTCATGGTTATAAAGGATCTGACTACTTGCCCGGAGACTGTGCGTATTTTAAAAACCCTGATTATAACCCTGATACTCCCCAGTGGAAAGGTGAAAACACCATTGTATTAGATGAAACTCTATATTTTGGTCATGGAATTGGAATTACGACGCGGGAAAGAATTATTGAAGTGTTAAATTTAAAGAGAAAAGACAACGCAAAGCAATCAGCTTACCTGTCAGATGAAATTGTCAGGCTTCACACCGCTCACCTCAGTTATTTGGCGGTTAGATACGAACCTGTTGTTTGGTATGACAGAAACAGCGCTATTATTTCCACTATTGGATCGATTACGTATGTAGCTTGAATGATCAAAGTTTTGATACTTTGGTCTTTTTTTGTAAAAAGGAAAGAATTACATGAAGGTAAATTTGAGAATTCAAAAGGATTTTATGTATAAAAGAAGAATCCATTTAATACGCAGGTCTTAAAACTAAAAGGAAAGGAGGAGATTACTATTAAAAATCGTGATAAAAGACGCAAGAGAAAACGCGGCGCATTAAAAGATTATCTGAAAAATAAGCTTGGTCAGCTAAAACCGAAGCCAAACAAAGGACCTGTCTCAAATTTAAAGTCTTCTGCTTAAAAAATCCCCCTAGTTTTTATATAGGGGGATTTTCTTTTGAATTTTCTTTTATTTTAAGGTTTAAATGTTATGGGTGGCATTTAAGGGGTAATTTGTGCACAATAGACATTGAATAGTTTATCTAATACGACAACGTAAGGAGAGATTAGACGATGGAAAACATGATTTTAAAACATATGGACGTTGTAAGAGGAATTACGATTAGTATCCTTGAAAAAACAACAGAAGAGGCAGCGGACATCACACCAAAAGGGTTCAATAACAATATTCGCTGGAATCTTGGACACATTGCCTTTATTCAAGAAAAGCTTGTGTTTGGCTTAGCTGGTGAACCGATGCAAACGCCAGAGAGTTATGAAAGCTTTTTTGGTGCCGGAACAAAACCTGCTGATTGGAACGAGGCTGCTCCATCTCTTGAAGAAATTGCGAATGTGTTGAAAGACCAAGCACGCCGTATTAAAGAGTTCATGCCGGGGCAGTTTGATAAGCAGTTAATCACACCTTTTACAAATAAAGCGGGTATCAACTTTACAACAGTTGGCGAAACGTTTTTATTCAGTTTCTATCACGAAGCGATGCATGTAGAAACGATTAAGCAAATTGGGAAAGCAGCAGCTGCACAATAAGGAAATAAAAAAGAATAAATCACATATTCTTTATAACTATTTTACATAGCGCCTATGCATATACTGATCTATACAGCGCATAAGATGTAACATGAGCTGCTTTTCCTAATGCAGTTCGCAAGGAGGTGACAACGTGAAATTTCTTTCAGGTTTAACGACTCTTCTTGTGATTTTAGGCGGTTTAAATTGGTTAGCTGTAGCATTAGGCGTGAATGTAGTAGAAGAGCTATTTGGCTCTTGGGATTGGTTAGTAACAACGATTTATTGGTTAGTTGGCCTGTCTGCTCTTTATCAAATTTTTGATAAGTTCTTCGGAACGGGAGCAAGTGTCAAAAGCAAAGCGCTATAATAAATATTATTTTTTATTATCTTTTTAGGGGGTTTGAATGTATATTCAAACCCCCTTTTTCATGGATAAAAGACGTGACACCTTTACAAAATAAGGTAAAATAAGGTAATAACCAAAAAGTAGGAGGGATGAGATGGAGCTTTGGGGTGTAGTACCTATCTTAGTGTTTGGAGTTCTTTATATAGGAATCATTGCTGGTATGATAGCTGTTATTGTTATAGTGTTAAAGCGAATGAAAGAGAGAAATCAATATTTACGTGAAATACGGGATGAACTGAGAAATCAAAACAAGATAACTATAGCAGAAAATAAAGAATAGAAGAGGGTTTAATAGATGAATAAAAGTGTACTTCCTAGCTTTTTTATCGTAAATCTTTTTTTTATTTACTGTTTATTATTTAATCAAGAATACATCTTTCAGCTAAAGAATCTACCTTACATATGGGCTATTTATTTACTTATTGGCACCCTTTTAGCTTTTTATTATATGCTGCGATACAAACAAAAAAGAGACGGACAGGTGCTGCTTTCAATCGGTATTTTAACTACAAGCATTAGTTCACTTGGCTGTTTGGGTTTCTTTTATTTCTTTTATCGTGCGATGGGTGGATAAGAAAGAGCACCAAAAGCAGAGACTTCAGTGAAAGTCTCTGCTTTTTATATAGAAATCTATTGTATAATAGAAAAAAAGAAATGGATGCAGGAGGGGAAATATGCGAATTGTTTCGCTTTGTCCAAGCAATACAGAACTAATAGCGTATTTAAAATGTGAGCATTTGCTCGTAGCAATTGATGATTATTCCGATTGGCCGCAGTCTATTCAGAGTCTGCCGCGTTTAGGTCCCGATTTATCTATTAATATGGATGCGGTGGAAAAAGCCAAGCCAGATTTAGTCCTAGCTTCACTAAGCGTTCCTGGAATGGAGCGAAATATTGAAGAACTTAAAAAACGAAAGATACCTTACGTCGTATATAATCCTAATTCGCTAGAAGATATCCGTCAAAATCTACAGGATTTAGGCCAGCGATTAAATATTGAAACAAAAGCAGCTGAACTGTTAGAGCGGTATGATCAGTTTCTTTCTACATATAAAGGAATGGCAAGTCAAATCGAAAAAACCACTGTATACTGGGAATGGTGGCCAAAACCCGTTTTTACTCCTGGAAAAGCAAACTGGCTGACCGAAATTAGCGCGTTAGCGGGAGGAGAAAATATATTTGCTGATCACAAAGAAGCAAATGTACAGAGTGATTGGGAAGAAGTGCTCAAACGAAATCCACATCACGTGTGTTTGGCTTGGGTAGGCGTACAGACAAACAAAGTAAATCCAACGATTTTACACAAGAGACCGAACTGGTCTGACATGCCGGCCATAAAAGAACATCGTGTATATGTACTAGAAGAATGGCTGTATTGTCGTCCTTCACCTCGATTGCTGTTAGGGTTAAAAAAACTCGCGCCGCTTCTTCATCCAGATACGTTCCCTGCATTTGACGGTAAGGACCCTTTATTATAAGAAAAAGGAGCGATACATATGAAAGATATTGAACAAATAAAACATACCCTTCAACACCGCTATCCTTTTTTACTTGTTGATCGCATCTTAGAGCAAGAAGAAGGAAAGCTTGCTGTAGGAATTAAACAAGTAACAGCAAATGAACCTTTTTTTCAAGGTCACTTCCCGGACTACATGGTAATGCCTGGTGTACTTATTGTGGAGGCTCTTGCTCAGCTCGGCGGATTTGCCATGGCTACGGATGACCACCAAAAAGGAAGACTTGCTTTTTTAGCAGGAATAGATGAATGTCGCTTTAAGCGTCAAGTAAGGCCAGGAGATACACTACGCTTAGAATTTGAGATTCTTAAGCAGCGCGGAAAGATTGTAAAAGGAAAAGGAAAAGCATTTGTAGGCAGCGAATTAGCTTGTGAAGCGGTCATTACCTTTGCTCTTGATGTATAATACAAACGCCTTTGTAAAAAAGCAGCTGATGTTAGTAAGATGAAAACGACCGATGTAAAAAAGGAAATAATTCAGGATAAAGCGTAGCGAGAAAACCGCCTTATGTCGTAAAAGCGGTTTTTTATGAATACCTTTTTACCTTTTGATAAAAGAAGAAACGGGGTATAGAAGAAAAAAGGGAGAGGGGAGAATGCAGTGAGAACATTAACGGAAGTTGTTGTATTACTCACACTATTGGGTACGTATATAGGCATCTCACTACTTGTCTACAAACGGAAAAGAACGAATCCGTTTTTCTACAGCATTTACTTTTATTTAGCTACCAGCGTCATTTTGATTTGCTTGGTTATCTTTTGGCTTCAGCTTCGTTTTGGACTCACTGATAAGCAAGTAGGAGGATTGCTTATCAGTGTGGTGGCATTCTTTTTACTTATTTATGGTTTGTTAAAAACAAGACAAAAAGACAGGTAGCCGGTGCTATCTGTTTTTATTTATATTTATGTTATATATTTTTATCAATTGTAGTGTCAATTCAATACATCTCTTCATATAATAAAGATAACAGCTTTCTTTTGCAGGTTAGTTGACATCGCAGCTTATAACTCGCTATTCTTTTGATAATTCATTTTGTGAAAGGAAGTGGACGTATGGATGCATCCCGCATTATAGCTAAGTTAGAAAACCGGATGCCGACAATCCTTGGGATGGAGCAGTTCTCCCGCTTCGGCATTCTTGTTCCGCTTATTGAAAAACAAGGGGAACTACAAGTTTTATTTGAAGTAAGAGCGCTCGATTTACGTAGACAGCCCGGAGAAATTTGTTTTCCAGGAGGGCGTGTTGAAAAGACGGATGCAGATGAAAAAGAAACGGCTATCCGTGAAACCTCTGAAGAGTTAGGGATTACACCCCAATCTATTCAGCACGTACAAGCTTTAGATTATATTGTTTCTCAATTCGGAACAATCATTTATCCTTATGTAGGTTTCATTGATGAGTCGCTTGAACTTCGACCGAATCCTTCGGAAGTAGCAGAAGTATTTACCGCGCCTCTTTCTTTTTTTCAGCGTACCGAACCTGATATACACAATATTAATTTCAGAGTAGAACCCGAACATAATTTTCCTTATGACGCGATTATTGGTGGTGAAAATTATAATTGGCAAACAAGAGAGATGGAAGAACATTTTTATTACTATGAAGATCGAGTCATATGGGGACTGACAGCAAAAGTAATTTATCATTTAATACATGTATTAAATGATAAATAAAAAGCAGCGAATACGCATTCGCTGCTTTTTTATATTAAATAGATTGAATAGCTTCTGTGATAGGTGTATCACCTGAAACTAAATCAAAAGAACGTCCGAATGTATGATCTTCACTTAACGTTTCTACTACCACACGCGCGACATCTTCACGAGGAATGGATCCGCGCCCTTTGTTCTCCCCAGCATCTACACGTCCTGTTCCTGGTTCGTTTAACAATCCGCCTGGACGAACAATTGTATATGTTAATCCGCTTGCTTCTAAGATTTTATCTGCATAATGTTTGGCTACATAGTAAGGAATTAGTGAAGTATTCCAGTTTTCACGGTGATGTGCTTGAAGGGCGCTTACCATCACAAATCGTTTAATTCCTAAATCTTCTGCAGCTTCCATCGCTTTTACTGCTCCATCTAAATCAATTAAAAGTGTCTTATCATGACCTGTGCTGCCGCCTGATCCTGCGCTAAAGATAACGGCGTCACAGCCTTTCATCACTTCCTTAATTTCATGCACAGTGCCTTCTAAGCTCGCAAAAGCCGTTTCTACACCTCTTGCTTCAAGCTCTTTTGCTTGTTCTTCTTTACGAACCATCGCACGTACAGTGTGCACATCACTTTCATTCAAAATGTTTACAATATGTTTGCCTACTTGACCATTCGCACCAATTACAAGAACTTTCATGTCTAAATTTGCTCCTTTCAAATCCAAATACTTATATATTATTGTTTCATATTCACCGTTTTCATTCAATGAATGAGCTCAAAATCCGGTGAATAAGGGGAAAGTAAGAAAATATATTAAAAAAATGAAAAACAAGAAATAAAAACTAATTTACAAACAAAAAAAGGAAAAAAATAGTTCATTAAACCCAGTGTCTGAACTGTTTAAATTTTGTAAATTTTCCTCAAACCCTTGGTAATACAACACTTCTTAAAAACAGCATCTCTTTTAACATTTCCCGATACAACCTATATAAACACATTTTGATAATTTTAAACTTTTACTTCGGAAAAATTTTTTGTTATTATGTTTTAGTCATTAAAATATTCACGAACGAAATATTTAGTCCGAGCGGACAAAGGAGAGGATAAAATGAACACATTACAATACTTAGTCGCAGAACGTGCAGAGATTTCTCCTCAACATGAAGCACTAGTTGAACATAATGAACGTTATACATTTAATGAATTTCATGAAAAAGTAAATCAATTGTCTCATTACTTCTTAGAGAAAGGAATTCAAAAAGGAGATCGTATTGGTATTTTAGCTCATACAAGCATTGCTTACCCAGTTGTTACAATGGGGATTTTACAAGTGGGAGCAGTCGTTGTTCCATTAAGTAAGAGCATGACACCTTATGAGCTTGATAGCATTATTACAAGCGGACAGTTAAAAGCGATTATCCACCACAATGAATTTACGTCTGTATTAGAAAAAGCGGAACAAACGGCTGGACTTAGCTTTACGTTAAAAATTGAGGATGCAAAAGAATTTACAACTCAATTCTCAACGTATAACACAAACACACCAGAAGCACTTCCTGAAGTACTTCCTGAAGATTTAGCATTAATGATGTTTACATCAGGTACAACAGGTAAATCAAAAGGATGTATGATTGCACACGGATCGGTAAGTGCCTTTTTAAACTCTGGCGGACAGGAAGAACGTGCAAATATTGATAAAAGCATGCGCTATTTATTTGTTCATCCATTCTTCCACATGAGTTCGATGAGTATTTTATTTATGTGCATTAACACAGGAAACACAATGGTATGTTCTGAAGAAACAGATCCAGCTAAAGTAATTGAGGTAATCGAAAAAGAAAACATTAAAATGCTGTTTGCACTACCACCAGCATTAAAATACATCGTAGAAGAGCTTGAAAAAGGAGATCACTATGATTTCCCTCTAAAACTTGCTGTGTCAGGCGGAACAAAAGTATCAGAGTCTTTAATCGAACAATATGACCGTAACGGTATGATTTTAGCTCAAGGATACGGAAGCACAGAAGCTTGGATTATCAGTTCATGGCATCCTCAAATGGGATGGAAGAAAGTAAGCTCAGCTGGAAAACCGGCTCCACATGTGGAAGTTAAAATTTTAGACCCAGAAACACGTCAAGAAGTTCCAACTGGAGAAAAAGGTGAAGTGCTTGTACGAAGCCCTTATCTATTTAAAGGCTACTGGCAAAACGAAGAAGCAACAAATGCTGTCTTACAAGATGGCTGGTTAGCGATGGGCGATGCAGGTCGATTAGATGAAGACGGATTTCTTTATATTGAAGGACGCTATAAAGATGTAATTGTATATGGAGGAGACAACATCTACCCAGATCAAGTAGAAGAAGTTGTCCTAGCAGCAGACGGTGTGTTAGAAGCGACAGTTGTCGGCATGCCTGATGATGTGTACGGCGAAGTTCCATATGCATTTGTTGTTAAACAAGCAGCGTCAGCTCTAACTGAAGAAGACGTAGTGAATTTCTGTAAAGAACGATTAGCACCATATAAAGTGCCAACTGTTGTATTTGTTTCATCACTTCCTAAAAACAGCGTAGGAAAAGTGTTGAAAAACGAAGTGAAAAAACAAGCTTTAGCACACGCATAATAAAAAAAGCGGCCTTATAGCCGCTTTTTTTATATTTATTGCTGTAATTTTTGAGATATTTTTTTCATAATGTGAAAGTATTGATCTCTTTCTTCTTCTGATAAGTGTGAAAGTAAATCTGACCAAAAATCGACACGAGTAGCTTGCAATATTTCGACAACTTTTTCGCCTTTTTCCGTCAACTCTACCCACACGCTTCGGCGGTTTTGCTTTTTATATATACGATTCACAAGCTCATCATCTTCTAATTGATTTAATACAATGGTGATAGCACCGGGTGAGAGCCCAAGTACTTTTGTGATATCGCTAACAATACAGCTTTTTTTATCGTGAATCGTCTTTAAGATTGCCTCTTTTGTTGAAGTTAAATGGTAGGGAAGCAAATCATATTTCTCACCGATTACGGTGTTTTTATATTTTAAAAGAGCTTCTTTTACATGATCTATACTTTCTAGCTGATGACTAATCTCTTCTTTGCTATAACGTTCAGTCAAGCGTAAATCCTCCTCATAAAACAAATTCCATTTTTACCATTATACCATGTATAATGCCCATAGAAAAATGAACAACACCGCGAAAATTGTCAGAAAAATTTTAAAATAATTACCATAATTCGTTAAAAAATCCTTGTTTTCGTGCTATTATATATAAGAATAGTAATAACAGGAAACGCATACAACATTTGTTTTCTATTGAGTTCATAAGAAAAAATGGGGTCTATGAACATCATTCCGCTTTACCTCATGTGTTGAATAAAGAAAAAAATATAAAAAATGGTGATTATTCACTTTGGCAGATCGTCTTTTATAAGATGTTTGTATAAAATGAATGTATACATATTTTTATAGAAAAAACATATTGAGGTAAAGCCGAGATATGGGGGGATTCAATTACATGAAGAAAGTCTTAGGGGCGCTCTTGCTTGGCGCGACAATTGTTAGTGCGTTTATTGCGTACGGCATGTATACAAATCATTCCGCAAAGCAAACAGCTGCGATCGAACAAAAACAAGCGGCTAAAAAACCAGAAAAAAAGGCTGAGAAAAAGAAAAAGCCAGTCCTTAAAGTCGAAGAACTGACGTATCAGTTAAAAGATTCCCGTACAGGAGAAGTAATGAAAGAATTCAAGCCGGTTCATTACAAGGATAAAGGTGTATATGATCAAGAAATTAAACAGTTAGCGTCTGAGCTGGCAAAAGGGATCGATACACCTATGCAAAACATAAAAATAGATGAAAATGGATCGTTGACTGGCGGATCCAAGCAAATCATCTTAAAAGAAGCAGAACTTGTTAAAAATCTGCAGAACTTAAATACGAAACAATTGGAGGTAAAGGTTCCGATATACGAAACCGCTCCAAATGTCACGGCAGCATCTGCTCAAGGGATCGCTGATGTATCATTAGCTTCGTATTCTACACGTTTTCGTCCAAGTGATACAAGCAGAAATAGAAATGTTCAGCTATCAGCAGAAGCAATTAATAACGTTGTGTTAGGACCAGGAGATTCATTTTCTTATAATCAAACAGTTGGGGAGCGCACAGCAGAAAGAGGCTATCAGCCTGCTCCTGAAATTATCAATAAACAGCTGGTGATGGGAATTGGCGGAGGTATTTGTCAAACATCTTCTACGTTATTTAATGCGATTGACGGCGCTGGTCTTCAAGTGACAGCTAGGTCTCACCATTCAAAACATGTAGGTTATGTACCTGCGGGAAGAGATGCGACCGTATCGTGGGGAGGACCTGATTTTAAGTTCACAAACAACAAAGATTATCCTGTCATCATTAAAGCATATGCAAACGTAAATACAGGTGTTTTAACGGTAGATGTTCGTACTTCACAGCGTGCTATCTAATAAAAAAAGACGTATCCTAACAGATACGTCTTTTTTTCATTTATTATGCTTTTTGTTGCTCGCGTTCACGAAGTTCCACACGTCGAATTTTACCTGAATTAGTTTTTGGTAATTCATCAATAAATTCAATTACGCGAGGATACTTGTAAGGTGCAGTAAGAGTTTTCACGTGATTTTGCAGCTCTTTAATAAACCCTGTATCTGTTGTTTTTACATGATCAACAAGAACAACATACGCTTTTACTACATGGCCGCGATCAGCATCTGGACTAGCTACAACGGCACATTCTTTCACTGCTGGATGCTTAATTAACGCATCTTCAACTTCAAACGGCCCAATTGTATAGCCGGAACTGATAATAATATCATCTCCGCGTCCTTGGAACCAGTAATAGTTCTCTTCATCTTTAGAAGCGCGGTCACCTGTTAAATAGTAGTTTCCTTTATACGTTTTCTTAGTGCGCTCCATGTCTTTATAGTAGTGCTTGAAAAGAGAAGGGAGGTCTCTACGAACGGCAATGTCTCCAACTTCTCCAGGCTCACAAGGCTCGCCGTCTTCATTAATGATTTCTACAAACCCTTCAAGCATTGGTTTACCCATTGAACCAATCTTCGTTTTTACACCTTTTAAGGTACCAATCAAAAGGGTATTTTCCGTTTGGCCG
Organism: Priestia sp. TGN 0903; assembly: GCF_050846855.1. Taxonomy (NCBI): domain Bacteria; kingdom Bacillati; phylum Bacillota; class Bacilli; order Caryophanales; family Bacillaceae; genus Priestia; species Priestia sp. TGN 0903. The sequence goes on along the minus strand of NZ_JBOZGL010000001.1, from coordinate 264,799 downwards.
TATCCATCACGTACTTGGATATTAAAATATTTTTTAAACACATTAATTACTTCTTCATTTAGCGGTTCTCCGGCAGATACAGCGCTATGAAGGTGAGACAGGTCAAAACGTTCAAGTTCATCAATTTTAGCCATAAAGCGATACTCTGTTGGCGTGCAGCACAGTACGTTTACTTGTTCATACTGTAAAATCTCTAAAAACTTCTTAGGTTCAAAACGTCCGTTATAGATAATGCCTGTTGCACCTTGTCCAAGTACAGATAAAAACGGAGTCCAAATCCATTTTTGCCAACCAGGACCTGCTGTTGCCCAGACCGTATCGCCTTTTTTAATATCTAACCATTCAGCAGCAGCGATACGAAGGTGAGCATAAGCCCATCCATGAGTATGAACAACGCCTTTTGGCTGTCCTGTTGTACCAGATGTATAAGGAAGGAATGCCGTATCATCCTTAGTTGTTTTAGCTGCTTGGAACTGTTCTGATGCATCCGCTGTAAGTGACTCTAAGCGCGTCCACGACGTAACATCAGCACCAAATGTAATTTTATGTTGTAGAGAAGTAGGGAAGTTTTCAATCTTATCGATCTCATTGCAGAAAGGATGGTAAGAAATAATCGCTTTTGCTTCAGCGTGATGTAAACGATATTGGATATCTTTTGCGCGTAATAGTTCTGAAGAAGGAATTACAATAATACCTGCTTTTAAACATGCTAAGTAAATAGCATACGATTCAATAAGGCGAGGTGCGATAACCAACACGTGATCGCCTTTTGTTAATCCTAGCTCCGTTAGCCCGTTTGCCACCTTATTTGCTTTTGCTAACAGCTGGTTATATGTAATTTCCTCACGTACACCGTCAGCGTCCTGCCACTTTAGCGCAAGCTGATCGGATGCATGTTTTTCAATTTCCTCTGTTAAGTTGTAATGTTCACTTGGAACTAAATCTTTTAGTTGAATCATAAAAACGACTCCTTATATTATAGATATCAATGATTTTTTATCATTACTATTATTATATTACTAACTATTAGTACTTGCTACTAATTTGTTTTGGGTTTTAGTAAAAAAGCAAAAAAAGACCCGCTTGTCTTATTACGACAGCGGGTACAACATATGTTATTTAAATAAGCTCCATTTTGTATGAATAGGTACTAGCTCTTCTTCAGACTCGTCCTCTTCGTATAAACCACGTTCTTTTAAGTATTCCACAAAATATAAGTCTGCTTCCTTACGTTCATCATAAGGCTTAATCGATAAAACAAACCCTACTTTATGCTGATCTTCATTTTCAACGCCTGAGAGATACGCTTTTACATTATGCTGCAAGAATAGCTCTTTAGCGGGAATAATTAAGTCCTTGACGAACTTCGACAGTAATTCTAACTCAAAGTCGAAGGTGAACTTAGCAATTTTTTCTAGATCTGCAAATACCACGCCGATAAAACTCGTATTATGTATTTCGTAGTCTTTCGTTTTTTCATCCCATTCAATATGTCCGATTTCCTTTAAGTAATTAATAAAATACCCAATGCCTTCATCGTGGCCAAAAGGTTGTTTAGAAAGAACCAAACCGATCTTTTTGTACTTAGGTAGATACACGCATGAGATAGCGGCTTCAACTTTATGCTGTTGAAATAAGTGCGTTGCCCCTTGAAGCAAAGCATCTAAGACATGATGGGTAATTTTCATTTGTTTACGAGGAAAGTGATATTCGTTGCGTGCTAATTCATCTGTATCAGCAAACGTTGCTCCAATAAAGCCTGTATTGGATAGGGTAGGAGGGAGCTTCTTTCTTTTTCTTTTTCGTACCGTCATTCAAAAACACTCCTTGTGATCATCAATACGATAAAAAATAAAACGAACATATGTTCTTATCTAATGATACAAAAAATGTGTCGAAAAGTAAAGAGGAGTTAACGGAGAATTTGAAATTTTATAATAAAAGTAGCTAATGATCTTAAAACGTAGCGGTCATTAAAAGATGGAAAAGAAGAGGGGGAGCAAAAAAATAAAAGGCTGCAGATGAAAAGCATCCACAGCCTTTTATATATTCATTAACGAGCTTCTGTTAAAGCTACCATATCTTCATCATCTAAATCGATATCTACGTGACAATCCATTGTATGAATTGTTTTATCTTCATGATTTCCATAATAAATTGTAATGTTCATGAGTATCGCTCCTTTAAAACTGGATAATGACATCCAATTTATACCGTCATCTATTTGTTTAATATTATACCCGATGAAAAAGGAAACTACAACTAAAATCACTAAAAAGCTGATAGGAAAGGGGTTTATAGTGATTTTAACAAGGAATTAGGTGGAATAAAAATACTTATAACTGTATTTTATTACAGAAAATACGAGGTTTTTACTTTTGTTGATGAATAAAAATCCATTTAATGCAAACATATGTACTAAATGAAAAATATACGTTCAGTAGCAAATAAATCCTTAAGATATTAATTACAAACAGATTTCATCGTTTTGCAAAAGGTTCATTGAGAATACGATGAGAAAAAATGAATGAGTGTAAAATTTAATTTATATAAGTCATTCATTTTTCAAACTCTCTAAATATAATCTAAACATCAATTGAACTGATCAATCCTAAAAATAAACTGGTGAAATTCATATGTATTTCTATAAAATCATATCTGCAATTGTTCAATTAGAACAATTCTTGTTGCTAATTAGTTTAGTGAGTTAGATCATATAAATACGAACCCTATCTCATTTTTAAATTCTGTCTCACTATCATAAGTATACTTTTATAATGAGACAGAATTTGTGTTTTATCAATTGGTTCCTAGAATATATATTATGTAAACTAGAAAAAGAAATAAAATCGTTAGGGTCTCCCTTGCTCTTAGATCCTTGGAATACTTTGCTTTTCCTTTAAAGTGTGTAGGTTCCTTTTAAATCAGCTGTTTTTGCTTTCGGGATTTTAATTTTCGGGTTGTAAACAGAACTCTTAAGAATCTACTGAATGACGCGCTTAAGGTCAAATGAATTAAATTATGTACAAGCTATGGATTATATCTTAGAAATGGTTAAAATGGCCGCTCACTTAATCGCAATCGCCTGAATACGCCAGTACGTATCATTTTATATGTAATTAAGTAATGCCTTATGGTTTATCCTAGAACTTTACAATTTCGTGTAATTCGTATAATAAGTTTAAGGTCGTTATGAATCAATGTGATATTAATGAGATTGTAATTAGTTGATTTGATGCAGAATCGAAAAGAAAAAGGAAAAAGAACGAATTCTTCCCCTCCATCCGCTTGACTTTATGGATAGATTTTTAGTTTTTCTTTTCACTCATAGTCCTCCCCCTTATAATTTTCTCCTTCTTTAACTGCTTTATTTACATAGATTTCATCTGCTTTTTCTTCCGTGATGTCAAAGTATATAGCTGCAGCTTTTATTACTTTTGGATCATCTATTTCTGGTATGTAATTTTCACCGTAGTTTGTAATTTCATCAAATTTATCTTCCATGTATTGATAGACAGCATCCTCTAAGGTAAGAACATCTTCATGTTCATTATAATTCGGATCTGGCAATATTCCATCAGGATCTTTGTAATAGGCTAAGTCTTCCCTTTTATATTTTACATCATCACGAACTAAAACTTCATCTCCATCGTAGCTATCAATTTTCATAGAGTAAGTATCTTTTTTAGTTGATGTAGCTGAAACTAATTTTAAGTTGCCAAATTCACAAGCTTTTCTTCCACAATAGTCACTTATATCTTTATCTATATCCTGAACAGTTCTAGAAAGGATATTAAGTATGCCTAGAGGGTTGTTGTCATAAAACTTGTTATCTACCTCTGCTTTGACATTAACTTTATACTTATCGTCTTCTTCCTTATAGGAATATGAAACACTGTTCGTACCATCTGCTAAATAGCCAGCTAACTTAGAATCCTCAATAGATGGATCTGTATCTAATTTAATCGAATTTATCTCTGGTTCAAAAGAACATCCATTAAGAAGTAGAACAAGATATGGAGTAGCTGCATAAGCTAATATTTTTTTCATATGTTTCCCTCATTTACATTTATCATTATTTCTAATTTTACAGTTAATATAAGGAAAATAATACTGCTTTTTTCACATTTCAGTCATAAAAAAAGAGCAACTTAGCGTTACTCTTTCTGTACATAATTATGGTATTGGTATAGCCTTTTAATAACCTCTACAAATGCGTTCCAGTAGTAGCTAGTGTAGTTCCAGCTCCAGATAAAAGTGTTACACTAGTTAATGCATTTGTAGTTCTTCTCATTAATAAAGGTTTTACTTCCTCACCATTCTTCACTTTTTTAGCTTTAACATATAAAATTCCAGATAATAATACTGACTCATTACTTCATATAGTTATTAACTAAAAAATAGCAACGTTCTCTAGTCATTTCAAGTAAGATAAGAGCTTCTTCAGCGTAGTAATAAGTCCCTCCACCAGCCTCATTAAGCTCTTTTGTAGATTGATAATCTCGATCTTTAATCCATTGGCGTTGCTTGATTTTAAGATTGTTCATTTCTGATGCAGACAATTGATTCTTTAATTCGCTATAGATATCGTTAAGAACCTTGTCCCACTTATCATAGTTTCTATATGACTGATTCATTCTTTCGCCATCAACTTGAGAAGTTGCCGGCACTTCTTGAGCTTTTGTCTGCTCTAGTATGCTTAAGTACTTAGCTTTTGTGCTACTATTTGCAGATGAAATACTTGGTGTAGCAGAGTTACTAGTTGATGGACCAGTTTTTGATACAGTAGTAATTGGACCAGTTTTAGCGATATCAGTTAAGTATAATTGACTATTAATAAGTACTGCTGTGTACATCCAATTATATTTATTTGTCTTTTGAGAACCATCTGGTTGTATAACAGATACAGTCTCTACAGTCTGTATTTTATAAAGAGGGCCATTAGAAGAAGTCCCTGCCTGATTAAAATCGACTACAGAATAACTTACCCAGTTTTCTTTAATTCCCTTCTTATATAAGTTTTTAACCAAAGATTGTTGCTCATTATGCAAAGATCCTTTTAAAGTCCCTGAAACATTACTAAAATCACCCGTGTTAATTGCAGTTGTTAGTCCATTTATGTAGTCTGCCATTACAAGCGCTGCTGTATCCTTAGTTACAGGAACATTAGTTGAATCTTCATTTGAACTGCCTGAATTTTGCTGATTACTATTTTTATGAACATCACTCGCATGAGCGCTACCTTCTACATTTGAAGTTTCCACGGTATTGCTATTTGTGTCCTTGCTACTATCTTGGGTAGTCTTAACAGCACTAGTACCTGTATCCACCTGGTTGCTCCCACTTTTTGTTTCGACTGGTTTTGAATCTGCTTTCTCCTCTGATTGGCACCCGCTAACTAAAAACGTAGTTGCAGCTACTAATGAAATAATACCTTTTTTGTACATAGTTGTTCCTCCTCTTAAGTTGTAAGGTGTATCTTATCTATATGTATCCAAATGATAGAACTGTTTATTAGTTTGAAAGTCTTAGTTATTTTAGCACACTCTACATTAAAAAGTAATATTTGCTAATAAAAAAGCCCCGTGTTAGGGACTTTTTTGACTATTGAGCTTTTCTTTAAATTCAATTTTTAAATCTAAAGCTGTTAAACCTGTCGATGCTTTGTTACTATGCTTATTCTATGTGTTAAAGAGGCATCAATATTGTTCTTTTATGTCTTCGAACTGCCTTACAGTACTACTATACACCTGAAGAAATTTTTGTATTGTTAAGAAGCATTTTAAAGCTATTTATCTAAAAAACTATTACAGTATTAGTAACCATCTACCGTAACATCAGTAATGGACCCATCACTAGGACTTACTTGATACCAACCTTGTGTAGCTGTATGTTCCTCTCCTGTATCTTCATTATCCACAACATTTTCATAAACATGGATAATATAGTTTCCTGAGTCGTCAAGGTGATCGTATTCTACAAGAAGAGGTGAATCTTCAGATATGCCTTGTTGGTCACGAACTAGCTGGATAGCTTGCTCTTGGGAAACTGTTTGTTCGGCTGGTTCCTCTTCCTCAAGGGTTTCTGTATCTTCTTCTTGCTCTGCTTCCGATTCTGTTTGCGCCTCATCTTCTAAAGAAGCATCAGCTTCTTCCTCATCCGCTTTTGCCTGAGCTTCCTCTTCCTCCTGCTGTTTCTTCTCTTCTTCTGCTAAACGTTCTTCTTCCGCTTTACGATCAGCTTCTGCCTGAGCTTCAGCTTCTGCATCAGCCTTGGCCTGCGCCTCTTCTTCTTTTTGTCGGTCTTCTTCTAGCTGCGCGTAGTAATCATCTAATTCTTTTTCCATTTGCTGCTGCTCAAGGTCTGATAATTGCTTTTGTTGTTCTTGTATTTGGTTTTGAAGCAAAGCAATTTGTTCTTCTGAAGCATTATCAACAAAATTGATGTTTTCTACATAATCACCACTCGCGTCAAAATTAACTTCCATCATACAAAAAACATTTTGCTCTTGATTAATCCCGTAGTAAATATACTGATTGTCACCTACTTGGATATACTGATAACCATTCATTACGTTTAATAAGTAATCGCGATCAGCTTCTTTAGAATTAACTGCTTTTTTAATGGTTGATGCTTTTGTTTGTAATGTATTCGGAGATGATTCTTTTACAGCCGTTTTGTTGCCGTTTTCTTTCGTATGAACCGCTGTTGATTTCTCTGCAGACTCTTCTTTTTGCGATACCGTTTCACTGGATTCATCACTACAGGCTGCTAGCAATATAGCTAACAATGGAATACCAAAAGCAACTTTCAACATTTTCATAGACTATTATCCCCTTTTTTTTATCTTTTTTTAGGTTTCAAGTAATCCTAAAGAACTATAAAACCTTAGGGGGTTATTATACCAAAAATAAGAAAAAATGATAACATTTTCTTGTTTTTGGTATGAAAAAGAAGCCCTTAGAAAAATCTAAGGACTCCTTTTTACTAATCAACTTGTTTATGTACTATGTAATAGCACAAAGAACCTTACTCCACTGCAATTAACTTAACGCGTGCTTGCGTCTCCATATATTGGCCATCTTGAGCATAAAAGACAAATTCACTTTCTGAATATTTATCATGACCTAAAATTGTATTAACTACCGCTTCTCCAGTTTCTGTATCAAAAACTTGAAAATTACTACCTTCTCCTACCGGAACAGCCTTATAACGTCCCTCGGGAAAATCTTGACCTACAAAATACTGGCCAGCACTAAATTCTTTAGGTGCATCTTCTTTTTCTTGTACCCCCGCTGTTAATTTATCTAATTCGGATTGTTTACTTTTGAGCTCTGAATCTAAATCAGAAGCGGTAGATGTTCTTTCTTGAACTTTAGCTTCTAGCTTATCGATTTTTGCGTTTAATTCATCTTTATGAGCCATAGCATCTTTAATTTCCTTGACTTCTTTTTTCTTCTCGCTAACCTCATCTTCTAAATCTTCTATATCATCGATATATTGATTACGCTTATCATTTATTTTGTTGTATTCATCCACTAATTGGTTATATGTAACTATTTCTTTATCAATGTTTGTACTATATATGTCATCCTGAACAGCCTTTCCTATATAAAAACAAGAAGTTCCTACAACTACAGCACCAATTACAGGTCCTGCAAACAACCACACTTTTTTAGATTTCAATACATTTTTCATAATTAAACTCCCCACACAAAAACGAAGGCACTATTAAGTGCCCTCGTTCATATTTAATTTCTTTATAGACTTTATTAATACACAAAACAGAATGTCTCTACGTATCAACCTAATCTTGATATCATCATTTATTTTCAACTCGATCCTAAATTCCTTAGATAAAGTAAACAAAGGATTTGTAAAAATGACAACATTTTCTATTATAACACGAATTTAAACCCAAAAGATAGAAGTAATTAATACTTAAGGTTTATACTAACCAGTTATAAAATGAAACAATTGTCCCTAATTAATGATGAAATCCATTGTCGTATTTCGTGTCTTTAAGAACAGGTCTATCCAATGAGTTAAGAAATTCAACGGCTTGTTTGAAATTAACCATAAATAAATGAGCAAGGTCTCTTGAAAATCCATTTCTAACAACAATGCGCATGATTGTGATTTCTTCCATGTCTGCTGGGAGTGGATAAGCAGGCACTTGCCATCCATACGTGCGCAATTGTCTAGACAGGTCATAAAGAGTCCAGTTTGGCGTGTATCCTTCTTTTAGTTTCCAAGCAAGAACTGGGATATCTGAACCATCGGCGATAATTTCGAATGCGTCCATTTCTCCAATTTCTTTGCTGAGAAACAGCGCGTTTTCTTGGGAGGTTTTTTGCACGGCATAATAGCCCTCTTTACCTAAACGTAAGAAATTGTAGTACTGTAAAAGGACTTGTGCTCCTGGTCTAGAGAAGTTAAGCGCAAAAGTTGGCATGTTGCCTCCTAAGTAAGAAACGCGGAAAATAAGATCTTCAGGCAAGTCTTCTTTTTCTCTCCAAATCACCCATCCTAAGCCAGGATAGACTAAACCGTACTTGTGTCCCGATACGTTAATGGACTTTACTCGCGGCAAGCGGAAATCCCAGATAAGGTCTGGTTGAAGAAACGGAGCGATAAAACCTCCAGAAGCAGCGTCTACGTGGATAGGAATATCTAACCCTTTTTTCTCCTGTAACTCATCCAATGCTTTTGCGATAGCAGCAATTGGTTCGTAAACTCCTGTATACGTCACTCCAAGAATCGGTACGACACCAATTGTATTTTCGTCAACCGCATTAATGACGCCTTCTGGATCTAAATAAGGATGATCTGCATTAATGTTCACATAACGAGGCTCTACGTCCCAATAGTTTGCGAACTTCTCCCACACCACTTGAACGGATGAACTAAATACAATGTTCGGCCGGTCTGTTGATAGCTCTTTACTTTTACGCAGTTTCTGCCACCGTCTTTTTAACGCCAGTCCACCAAGCATACAAGCTTCAGATGAACCTGTAGTAGAAACACCCATCGTTGTATCAGGATTAGGTGAATTCCACAAATCCGCTAAAATACGTACACATCTCTCTTCAATAGCCGCTGTCTGCGGATACTCGTCTTTATCAATCATATTTTTATCAAAAGACTCTCCATACAAACGCTTTGCATCAGGCTCCATCCACGTAGTAACAAACGTAGCTAAATTTAAGCGGGCATTCCCGTCTAAAGCAATTTCATCATGAATGATTTGATAAGCTGTTTCGGGAAGCATACCTTGATCACCAATACGCAGCCTTGGAATCGTCACTTCTCCTTGTCGAGAAAAAAGCGGATTAACAGGAAATTCATCAGGTAAATTTTTTTGTTCACGATGCGGATGCCATTGAGGCATAAAGTATCATCTCCTTATGTATATCTAACAAATTGCTTTACGTTCCACTTGGTGTTGTAACAAGCAGGTCTCCTTTACACATTATGAGCTTTGAAACCTATTTTCATTCTTTTCATTATTCGCAGCACGTAAGTACGAACTTTATTTAATAATACCCATGAAAATAGTCTTATCAAACTCAAAAGGTGTAAGATATGGTAATATATTCTAAAGGAGGTTTTTAGATGGAGAAACAAGGAATTATTTTGCAAGACAAGTTTTTCGAATTAGGTGAATCTCCTATTTATAATGAATCACAAGACATTGTTGGAAATGTCGCATATAAGTTATCTATTGCTAATAAATTTGAGATTTTGAAAAACGAAGAGATCGTGTTTACAGGTAAATCTAAAATGTTTGCCCTTATGCCAAAGCTGATTATTTCAGATCACCACGGAAATGAAGTTGGAATGATTCAACGGAAATTCACTTTTTTTAAAAAGAAGTATCTTTATATTAGAAACGACGGCGATACATATGAAATTACGGGGAATATAACAGATCGTAAATTTGACGTTTTACGTTCCGGCGTTCCTGTCATTCAAGTCCGCACACTTTCTTCGTTTCTGTCGTTACGTCCGCACACGTTTGCTTTAGAATTTCTTGAACCTGATCTTGATAAGTGGGAAGGAATTGCGGTTGTACAAGGTGTAAGGATGATGGTGAAAGACGAAAACAGCAGTACAGCTACTGCTCCAGCTCAATAGTGGTTATGTGATATCAAAAAACGAACAAACTTTATATTGAAGTTTGTTCGTTTTTTGATTAAGGACCGAATACTAACGTACCGATGACATGGTAGCCAATTGGTACAAGAAACAAGATGATATTTAAAATAATCGCCCATAGACAGAGCTTGTCTTTTTTTATAAAAAAACCAATAATTGCAGGGACAATCATGAGCGGAACTAAAAAGATAGGTGCGATAATAGGAAGACCTTGAAGCTTTTCAGCCTCAACAAGTCCTGTAAAAAAGTTAAGGATCAATAAAGTATTAATGATAACATATAAAAGTGAAATTCCTCCAAGAACCCCACCTATTATCCCGCTTTTAGTTGTTTTAACAGTAGCATCCACGTTTCTATCACCTCATTTTTTAGAAATATAAGTAAACTATACTATAATGTGGTTTTTATTGTAAAGGTAAGGTATGGAGAAAAAACACTGTAGCAATTGCTACAGTGTTTTTTTATAAACAGTGCATTTTTTCTTCTGCTTCTTTCCAAGGAACCGTATATCCCTGTCCTTTGGCGCAAAAGACAGAGGATGAGCTGTATTCCGGATCTGCCTCTTTATTGTAGCGGATTCGTTCAATAACTTCTTCTTCATTATGACAACGTTCATACCCTCCGAATAATAGAGACATCGCTCCTTTTCCGTGCGTAAAAGATGCTAGCGTCGAACCGTAGTTCATAAAAGTAGCAACAGGAACTTTCCCTGTAATAATCGCTTTGTTTTCGGTTGTTACAGGAGAATCAAAGCGGCCGTGTGCGCTTTGAACATCAGCTAATACCCTCCCCATTTGATCAATATCCACTTTAATTTTAAAGTCATAATACGGTTCTAGCACAATACTTTTGGCTTTTTCTAACCCTTGTCGTAATGCTCGGTACGTTGCTTCTCTAAAATCTCCACCGCTTGTATGCTTGTTGTGAGCTCGTCCGGTACACAACGTCACTTTTAAATCAGTAATAGGCGACCCCGTTAGCAAACCGTGATGCGGCTTTTCAAATATATGCTGACGGACTAGATTTTGATACCCAACGGATAAATCATCGGCGTGACAAGCATTTTCAAAGGTAATTCCGCTGTTTTGTTTCGCTGCTTCTATTCTCAAGTGAACTTCTGCATAGTGTTTCAACGGTTCAAAATGCCCGTAGCCCATCACTGTATTTTCAATGGATTCTTTGTACAAAATTTCTGGTTCTTCAAACTGTACGTTTATATTAAAACGTTCTTTTATCAGTTTTTCGAGAACTTCAAGCTGAATGGCTCCCATCACATGAATATGAAGCTCTTGAGTCCTTTCTTCCCACGTCACATGTAAAGAAGGATCTTCGGCATCTAATAGTTGAAAAAGTTTAATTCCTTCTTTTGGATGAACAGAAGGCTCAAAAACAACTTTTGATTTTAACGTAGGCAAAAGTTCGTAGGAGCGGCTTTCTTTTAACGTTCCAAGACCGTCTCCAACGGATGCTGAAGTCAATCCTGTAACTGCAAAAAGTTCACCGGCTGAACCTTCATTTACATTTTTGAATGTGCTTCCGTTATAAGCACGAATTTGAGTGATTTTTTCTTCGTATAGCTCTCCGTTTTTTTCATAAGCCACTTCATCACGAACTTGCAGTGTCCCGCTTAGAGCTTTGATAAACGTGATGCGCATGCCGTTTTCATCGTGCCGAATTTTATATACACGCCCTGAAAATGCTTCTTCCTGCGAGTAGTGAGTTTCTGATAGCAAATCGAGCTTCTCTAAAAAACTTTCAATGCCGATATCTTGTAAAGCTGAGCCACAAGCACACGGGAAAAGCTGATTGGTTTGAATAAGCTTTTGTATAGCTGCTTTCCAATAAGCTTGATCATTCTTGCCTTCCATAAATGCATCTAAAAGCTCTTCATCTTTTTCAGCTGTAAATTCAATAAGTTCCTCACTTAACGAGCCGTCTATAAGCTCTGAAGTTATGTCAAAAACATCAGGGGTTAAGTTATGTTTAATATCATTTATAACACGTTCAGGATCTGCTCCTACACGATCGATTTTATTGATGAAAAAGAATACGGGCACACGATGTTTTTGAAGCAGCTGCCAAACCGTTTCTGTATGCCCTTCGACTCCCTCGACTGCGCTTAAGATAACAATCGCATAGTCCATCACTTGAATAGAACGTTCCATTTCAGGTGAAAAATCGACGTGGCCCGGCGTATCAATTAAATAATAAGTAGAACCGTTATATAAAAAAGTGCCTTGATCGGCAAATACCGTAATTCCTCGTTCTTTTTCAATCGTATGGGTATCAAGAAAGGAATCTTTGTGGTCGACTCTTCCTCGTTGTTTAATACTTTTGGTATGATAAAGAAGCTGTTCGGAAAATGTTGTCTTTCCTGCATCGACATGCGCTGCAATACCGATCGTTTTGTTAGATTGTTTCATTGTTGAATACCACCTTACTGCTGTATGTATAGCTGTTACTTTCTATTTTATAATAATCGTAAGAAAAAGTGGATGACAAAGGCCTAGAGCTGCTTACATCAAAAAAGAATGCGTGATTAAACATCGCATTCCTTTTTTTTACGGTGTTTGATATCTTTTTTGCCTTTTGCTATAAAAATAGCTGCTATAAGGCACCCAATTCCAGATAAATGCATGATGTTATTACCTGTTGCGCCTAGACTGTTACTGGTCAAACCAACTAAAATACTACCAAGTATAATCAATAAAACAGCAAGCATGAACTTCATTTTTTCACTCTCCGTTAGCGTTAGTAAGTTATTAAATATGATTTGCATATGAATCATATAAAACAGTAAGTAGTACTAGATATTCAATTGCGAATGTATTAATCAACATCTAGTTAACCATAATATTATTATGAAAATAATAGTGTGGATTCAAACGCTCATGGTACCATATTCTAATCGATTTATATGTTATCATACATAAATTGTTAAAAGTACATTTTTTCACCTTTCACTATCAAAAAAGCAGCCTCTTTACTAAGAGACTGCTTTTTTAATGACAACTGATAAATCCTGATTAAGAAGCTTTTTTTAATCGTTCTTTTTGTTTCTGTTGATAAGAAGAAAAATAAATAAGGCCTACAAATACAGCTCCACCTATCATATTTCCAATAAAGGTAGGGATAATATTTGTCATAAAATCAATCCATGTAAAATGACCTGCAAAAATAGCAGCGGGAATAATAAACATATTGGCTACAACGTGCTGAAAGCCAATCGCAACAAATGCCATAATCGGAAACCAAATACCAAGAATTTTCCCCGTAACGTCGTCAGCGCCGTATGAAAGCCAAATAGCTAAACATACAAGCCAGTTGCAGCCCACGGCAGAAATAAGCGTTTTAAAAAATGAGTCGTCAATTTTAGCTTGAGCAATTGCTACCGTTTTATCTAAAAAAGGCCCCGTTTCTGTTAACCCGACAATATGTCCAAAGAAATACGCAATAAATACGGCACCTAAAAAGTTAGCAAGCGTAACCCAAAACCAGTTATGAAGCAAGTGACGAAGCGAAATTTTTCTTGCATACAGGGCAATGGAGACAGACATCATATTCCCCGTAATGAGCTCTGCTCCCCCAAGTACTACCAGCATAAGACCTACAGGAAAGACGGCCCCTCCTAAAAGATTTGATAAACTTCCCCATTCAGCTGGTAAATTACCAATGACGCGCACATCTAGTAAAAAACCAAGCGCAATAAATGCGCCTCCTAGAAACCCAAGCATAAGAATAGAAGAAAGGGATAACTTCGTCTTTGAAACCCCCGCTTCTAAAGCGATGTTTAACATTTTATCCGGCTTGTGAAATGCCATAAAACTCCTCCTTAATTAAAAAAGGCAGCACTCAAAAACACCTTTTACACAAGGTTTTTGAATGCTGCCTAATAATCCTGCACTTTCTTTACAGTATATCAGTCATCATTATCTATAATAAAACTAAATAAAAAACAAGCAGATCCTACTTCTCTTTCATTTAATTAAATTATGTATTTTGCGTTGTTCTACTGAATATTAGTTTCAAACACAAACACAGAAACAGCAATATCTTCTTCCACTTTGATATCAGAAAATAAGTACTCCAGCTTAGCTCCTAACAAGTCTTCAAGCCCCTCTGGAGGAGATGAAGCATAAAGGTTTTGAATAAGCTTCGTTCTTGCCATATGTACCGTCTCTTTACCTTCGGTTGTTCTCGCGATAAATTGTTCAGCTGGCGTTAAGTTGCCGTACAAAGTTGAAATAGCCATGTTTTGAACGAATACAGTATGAATTCGTTCTGGACCTTTTCCAAAAAGTTTTTTGCGCAGCTTTCGGATAATATCATTAAAATCATGTATTTTTTTAGACACCGGTGTATGCCTCCGCTTATCTCGAGTATGTCTGTCCTGCTCATTCAAGTTTTCAACTAAGAATAAGTTACATTATACATGACGACGTTTACATTGTATACAATGTATCTGTTTTATTCTTATTAATCCAAACAATTGCAAAACTTTTACGGAATGAAAAAAAATCCTTCACTTATTAAAGTGAAGGATTACCTTTATATCTCTACTTAAAGGTTACAAATGAATTCTCAGTTATCAAAGAAATAACCAAGAACTTTGACAAGATAGCATGTCAAAATAGTCAAGTGGTATGTTTGTACCAGTACTTAATGCTATCACGTTAAAGTCATGGAATCCACTTAGTTTACTTTCATAATACTTTATTTAATTTAAATATTCTTTTTTGATAGGTAGCCCTTAATCTTCATCACGATCTGCTCTAAATTCATCATCAGATAATGAATTTAGTTGATGGCTAAGCTTTTCGTAGTTATCTTGTTTTTGATTTTGTTGTACATCATTAGATATAGGAGTTTTACTAGAAACAGTAGATTTTTTTCTAGTCTCTTCGCTTCCGCTAACTCCAAACCCGACATTGTTATCTGTCATCGGATTCACCTCTTTAACTGTTATTATGGAGAATTGCTCTAAAAAAATAACAGGAAACAAAAGGGACTCCGACTTAGCTAATAGCGGTCCAAGCTTCCTTATTTAACCTAAACCGTATTTAAATAAGAAAATGACCTGCTTTAACTCCATAGACAATACCGATAAAAAAACTTGCTATACCTAGTGTTTGACTTTTACATACATACTTTATAGTTAAGCCTGGAATCAGACCCCATATAATGATGAAAATAGCGAACGATACTATAATAGAAGACCATGCATCTTGCCCTGATATACTTATACCTTGCATAAACGTTTCTCCTTTCAGTACTTATATCGGGAGAACATAAATTTTTTATAGTATCTTACTGTACGAACTAAAAAATTCAGGTGACCTGTCCATATATGCTTTTACAGCGAATGGTGGTGTTCAAGCTCGATTGTTTTTGGTTTTTGCCATATTAATACCCCTGCCGCTACGTACATAAACGAAGTGATGTAAAAAAGGCTTCCGATTGTCAGAAAATCAATGATATACCCTGTTGCAATAACGGCCAAGGCTGCCCATATAGAGGTCCATAAATGATAGTGTCCTACTTGTTTTCCTGTGTGAGCACGATCTGTCTGCCTAGATAACGCTATTTTTTCTGCTGTTTTTTGAAGAGCTCCAAGCAGACCCATTATAATTTGAATGATATACACCTGTGTGATCGTTGTTAAAACAGGAATCACAATCATAACAACGGCCATCCCAAACGTATATAAAAGAAGCAAGCGCTTTTCTCCTACTCTGTCACTCCATGAACCGATCAACGGATGACTCAAAGCTGCGGTTAAAGCAAAAATTCCGTAAGCTAAGCCAAATTGTGAATAGCTATCGCCAAGATTTCGAAGCAGTAAAAGGTAAAAAGGAAACACAATACTGCTTGCGGTAATCATCAGGCTTTGTGAATGTAAGAGTTGTTTGTACGTCATTTTCCATACTCCTTATAAAATAAATTAACGAACGTTTCGTTCCGGTCATATTTTCTTTTCAAATTAAAAAAGGCGGTTGTATGAGGGTAAGCCTCTTCTAACTGCTTCTTGCTTGGGTAGCCGTAGTAAGGCAAGTAATAGCTTCCCTGATGCTGCAGCGTCACATCCACCATTTTTCGGACAACTCTTTGTGTATCAGAGATGCCTTGATTGTCTCTTTTCTGGTTAATAAGTAAAACAAGAGCAAACATATCGTCTTTTGCATAAGACATGACGGCTTTATTATCCTTCTCTACATAGCGAACGGTAATGTTCAATAAATTTAATTCCTCAGTTGATAACACTTGACGTAAATCCTCGATGTAAGAAGCAAATTCATCAACTGGAACAAAGTATTCTTGTAAAATTTCCGTCCGGCTAGCACTTTCGTATTCCATAAAATCACTTTCAGAACGCATAACATTATTTCTTGTTTCAAGCCGTCCATTTTGCTTTAAGAAATAAGCCTTTTGTGTTTCCCACAGCATATCTTTTCCCCAGTCGCTGTATCGAGACAGTCCTAGCATAAATTTAGGAAGAGCCACTATTTTTTCTGTTTTGAGCGGTTCGTTTACAGTAGAAGTATTTTGAGAAGATAAACGGTAGTTTGTGACGTACATATCTGTTAGCAATTGATTAGGAGAAACAGAAATACGCGCCATATGCATACGAACGTCAGGATTATGCTGTACGTAGTTTTTAAAATACGCTGTATACTGCCTATAATCTAAGCGAATAATTTCATCTTCGTACCATTCATCGTCCGTCAAACGAAGCGTCACATCTAAAATGACCCCAAATAACCCGTAGCCTCCGTTTACTAAAGAAAACAGCTGGGGGTGTTTCGTCCGGCTAATTTCGATAATAGATCCGTCCGCCTGCAGGAGACGCATAGATTTGACCGTATCCATTAAAGAACCGTATCGAATATCTCTGCCGTGTACGTTCACGCTAATAGAACCTCCAACGGTAAAAATATTTTGTGATTGCATAACTTTAAGAGCAAGACCGTCTTTATGTATATATTGCTGAATATCATTCCACGTTGTCCCGCTTTGAACCGTAATTTCTTTTTGACGGGGCTTGTAATCTATAATTTTATTGTACTGCTTCATATCAAGTAAAATAGCATTAGGATAGTATGTCTGCCCTCCTTGGCTGTGCTGCATGCCTGAAATCGCTATTTTTTCATGATGCTGTGAAGCGGTTTTCACCCAATTTTTCAGCTGTTTTTCAGTGGTTCCATGCTTTATTTCTTTGACTTTTGTAGGAAGAAGCTGCGCAACATCCTCCGTTACAGGACGGGTTTGCTGCTGTTTATAAATATGATATGAGGTATACGAACCTACTAGATAAAAAGATAAAAAAGATCCTAACAACAGGTTTTTCTTCATCACAAACTGTAAGCTCCTTTCTTTATTTCTGTGAAATTATACCATACAAAAAGTGAAATAACACTAATATAGTGTATTTTTACACTATATTATAACTTATTTTGAGAAAGTATATGAAAAAAAGCTTGTAATTTAATGTATGTTAACCTTATTGAAACAAAAAAAGAAAAGACACTAGGTCTTTTCTTTTTTTGTTTTTTTATTTTTCAGCTTCGTATGCAACTAAAGCTACTCTTTTTCCCAACGTTTGTTGAAACTGCTCTTCTAGTTGTTTAAGCTTCGCATGCATATCATCGTTAATTGAAGCTGGCTCAAAGGTCATTTTTGTTTGCTCCATCGGATACTGTCACCTCTTTCATATGTGTATGTTCTACTTTTTCCAATATAAAAGAGGTCTATGACGATTTGACGAAAGTTTACAAATTAAATTTACTGATGAGTGCTGTCAATTGTTCTGCCATTTGAGACAGAGATTGTGCGGAAACAGCAATTTCCTCCATTGAAGCCAGCTGTTCTTCAGTTGATGCAGCCACTTCTTCAGATGTAGCTGCATTTCCTTTAGCAAGAATCGCCATTTCACCCGCTGTACGAGCCACTTCTTCAACCGCTGCTGAAATTTGCTGAGCAGTCGCAGCCACTTCTTCTACTTGCGGAGTCGTTTCATTCATGCTGCTTAGAATCTGTTCGAACTTTTGAATCGCCGTTTGTGAAATTGTTCGTCCTTCTTCAACTTTGTTTGTAACTTGCTCCATTGTATGTACAGATTCCTGAGTATCTTGTTGAATAGCTTGAATAAGCTCAGAAATTTGAGACGCAGAAACTTGTGATTGTTCTGCCAGCTTTCTTACTTCTGCTGCTACAACGGAAAACCCTTTTCCATGTTCTCCAGCTCGTGCCGCTTCGATTGCAGCATTTAAGGCTAGTAAATTTGTTTGAGCAGCAATGCCGCTGATTACTTCTAAAATGGTTCCAACTTCTTTTGAACGTTGAAACAAAGTACGAATCGTTGTATTAGATAGCTCGACGGACTGAGAAATGGATTCCATTTGTTCGACCGTTTCTCTCACGGCTTTTCCACCTTCTACCGCTTCAGACGTTGTGTGATTTGATAGCTGAGAAACAGTTTCTGTACGCTTGGCAATCGTATAAACTCCTTGTACAATCTCATCTAAAGAAGCTGCATTTTGGTCAATAACAGCCGTTTGTTTTTCTGCACTAGAAGCCACTTCTTGTATCGCAACCGATACTTGTTCAGTCGCAGCGCTCGTTTGCTGTGAACTGGCCGTTAGCTCTTCTGAAGAAGCAGCCACTTGTTCTGCACTCATTTCAACATTTTGAATTAATGTACGAAGGTTGTTTTGCATCTGACTAAAAGCATACCCTAACTCACCGATTTCATCCTTTGAATTGACGGTAATCGCTGTTGTCAAATCTCCTTCACTAACGCTTAGAGCCTGATTCTTAAGCTGTTTGAGCGGTTTAATAATCGATTGTAACACCACAAAAATGGTAAGACTCCCGATTATCAGACAAACTACAATAATAAATAGTGTTTTGTAAAAAATAGGATGTGCTGCTTCACTCACTTCTGATGAATACATAGTGCCTGCAACTTTCCAGTTCGTTGTTTTATTTGTCGTAAAGACCATCTTTTTTTCATCACCGTTAAAGGTATATTCAAAGAATCCGGAGCTCTTTGCATAAAGCTTGTCAAAAAGAGAATCTGTTGCTTTTGTACCTGCTTTTTCCGTAGGGTGAACAATATATTTTCTTTCTCCATCTAAAAGAAATGGATATCCTTTTTCTCCGATTTTCACTTTGCTGACAGCTTTATTGATGCGGCTTATATCTAAATTTAAAGCAATAACCCCTGTGCCATCCGCCGTTGTTTTTGCTACAGTAATAACGGTTTGACCTGTAGAGGCTGAGGGATAAGGTTCAGTGACAACTGTTTTCCCTTTGTTTTGCATGGCTAGCTTGTACCAATCTCGTTTTCTGGGATCATAGCCTGCTTGTGTCACTTTTTTAGGCGCTTGAATAAACTTCCCCTGCTGATTTCCTGTAAAAATGCTGACGGCTTCTGGATGAAGCGAAGCATATAAGTTAAAATCTTTGCGTAAAGTAGCCATATCTTTTTCATTGTAGCGCTCGTTGTTTACCACTGATGCAAAAAACTCTACATCATGAATTTTTGGTCCAATGGTATCGTCAATCACCGAATTAATGGACTGTACATTTTGCTGTGCTGTGTTAATAATTTGGTTTTCAATTTCATGTTTCGCTGTTATGTAAGCTGATACACCTATCGTAACAGATGGCACTAATAAGATCGCTGCAAATGCTAGCACCAGCTTTGTCTTAAAGTTATTAAGGGACCTTTTTTTTCTTACTCTCTCCATGCTATGTAGCCTCTCTCTCTGTAGTTAAAAGTGATCGTGCACTTCCTTTCTATCGGCAAGACTTCATATTCCTTTAGTCATCGAGTGTATACATAATTAACAATGGGAGTGAAAAGATAAGAGTACGATAAAAAAAGTAGGTGATTTTAATGGAAGAAAGTAAAAACAGCAAGTCTTTTTCAATGTTTGAAACAGAAAAGGTTCAGCGCGGAGAAGAAAAAGATATTTTTAATATCTATAAAGAAGGAGTAAAAATTGCGGAAGTAAGAGGAACGGATCCTCAAACTCAGCAGGTTATTCCGATGCATGACTTAAACGACTATGAAGAAAATAAGCTTCACGAATATATCGCTCATTTAGACCACACAACGTAAACGTAAAAGTGCTAAAACAAGAGTCCCCTCTTGTTTTAGTCTTTAGAATCATAAAAAACATGTTCAAAGTGCAGCGTGTCTTTTTGTATGTACAGCAGCCCAAACGAAAATTGCTTTTGACGCCGCTTGTCAGTAGCGGAACCTGGATTAAACAATGTAATATCACCAATTTGTTTATGAACAGGAATATGAGAATGACCAAAAATTACTGCATCGACTTGTTGATGTTCAAATGCCAAAAGTGCACGTTTTTCAGTCGTTTTTCCTTTGCCATGACCGTGGACTACGCCAATCGTAACATCATCAAACGGAAGAAGCAATGAAGTTGGAAGTACTTGCTGAAGCTCTTCACTGTCCACATTTCCAATCACGCCGTGTACAGGAGCAAAAACGCGCAGTTCATTGTAGACATCTATCGTTTGAAAATCTCCGGTATGAATAATCGCATCAGCTGTTTTCAGTTCGGCTAGGAGTCTTTTTGGAAAATGTTTCGCTCTTTTGGGGATATGAGTGTCACCTAAAATAACGATCTTCATTTATGATACGCTCCTTTTTCATTCAATATGGTGTAGTGTAGCGTATTATGTTGTAATGAAGCAACTCTATACGGAGCGTCAGGCAAAAAATTTCTCTTTTTCGTTTAAGTTTGCGAAAATACTTTACATACTAAGTTACAGAATGGAGTTTTCGAAATGGAAGTAAAAATTAATCGAAACGCAGCAAAAGTATTAAAAAATGCCTTGGCTAGCCCAGAAGGTCAAGGAAAAATGATCCGTGTATATGTAACTATCGACCACGGTGATCATGCGCATTATGATTGGAAATTCGATACGCCGACTGAACATGATGAAATCGTAAAAACAGATAAAGATATCGATATCGTTTTAGATAAACGCGAGAAATTTTTAGAAGGCGTATGGATTCAATATTTCCACGTTCCAGAGCCTGAATTTGTGATTAGCAGCCTTCACCACGCGCATCACCATCATTAATACAAAAAACACACCTTGTTTTATAGGTGTGTTTTTTCGTTTGTGCAACAGGCAAAAATTTTATTGATGAAAGAAGAGATAAAATTTTGTTGAAGCAATAAAAATGAGCTATAGTGGAATTACGGATGAAAGAAAAGAGGTTAGCGTATGAAAGTAAGTGTGTTAGTAAGGTCTATTTTAGTTGTTATTTTATATAATTTATTCGTTCTGTACATCGGATGGAACGCTTGGGTGTGGCTTCACACAATGTTTGAAGTGGAAAACAAATGGATTCTTACGGTGATCGTTGTGTTTTTTGCTTATTCCTTTATCATCAGTCGCGCGTTTCAACAAGTGAGCATGTTTAAAATTGTAGGATCGTATTGGTTAGGATTTATTCAATATTCAGTTCTTTTGCTTCCTATAAGTAATCTAGCCGTATATATTCTCACTTTTCTAGGCGCTTCGCTTTCTACAGCTATCGATTCAATCGGACTTTTCATGATTGCTGCTTTTTTATTCATTTTTGCTTACGGTACGTATAATGCTTACAGTCCTGTAGTAAGAAAATATACAATTTCGCTTGCTAAAAAGACGAATCGGAAAAACCTTCGCATTGCCGTAGCATCTGATATGCACTTTGGCACATTGTCCGGCAAAAAACATTTACAGCGGCTAATCACTCATGTACAAAAGATACAGCCAGATCTTATTTTACTTCCTGGAGATATTATTGACGATGATCCCCACGTATTCTTTAAAAAAGAAATGGATTATATGATGAAGCAGCTCAAAGCGCCTTTAGGCACATATGGAATTTTGGGAAACCATGAGTATTACGGTGGGAAGATCCCTCAGTTTGTGGAAAGAATGAAAGAAATGAACATTCCTATTTTAATGGATGAAGTGTTAAACATAGGCGATAGCTTGTACTTAATTGGAAGAAAAGATAAGACGGATAAAAATCGAGACAGCTTTTTCGATTTAGCGAGTGAAACGGATCGTTCTCTTCCAGTCATTGCGATGGATCATCAGCCGCTTTCTTTAAAAGAAGCGGAACAAGCAGGCGTAGATTTACTTTTATGCGGTCATACTCACAGAGGACAAATGGCCCCTAATCATTTGATCACAAAGCGGTTATTTGAAATTGATTGGGGCTACAAACAAACTAATCAGCTGCATACCATTGTCTCTTCAGGATTTGGCTTTTGGGGTCCTCCTCTTCGAATCGGAAGCCGGTCAGAAATTATTCAAATTGATATTTCATTTACAAAATAGAGAAAGCCCTAAGGCTTTCTCTATTTTAATGTACGCAGCAACTTCGGAAGTTCTGCGTAAATAGCCACTACTTCATCTATTTTCATCCGAACGAGCCCGCTTGAAGACGGGGCAACAAAATCCATTATTCCTGATACCATCGATTCTTCTTGTTTGCCCCACCTCACTTGCTTGCGTCCGCTGTACTGCTGATAGACACCTTTTCCAACAAAACAAACGATTTTAGGCGTGTATGTAGCGATTTTTTTCTTTAGGATTTCTCTGCCTTCTGCATATTCTTCTTTTGTAATCTCATCAGCTGCCTTTGTAGGACGCTCCACAATATTTGTTAAACCGTATCCTAGCTGTAACAGCGAGTGATCTTCCTCGGGATGGTATTTACGATCTGTTAAACCTGCTTTATGAAGAATCGTCCAGAAACGATTGGTTGGATTAGCAAAATGATGACCCGTTTCACCGGAACGGATGCTTGGGTTAAAACCGACAAATAAAATATCTAAGTTGGGCTGTATATGATCAAAAATAGAGTTCATAGTCATACGCTCCTTACAATGTAAAAAGAAAACATCCAAATTGGATGTTTTCTTTTTACTATACCCTATTAAATACGAACTACGCGTCCGTTGAATTTTTGTTTCCAGTAGCCGCTGCTCATGTTTGCAATTGCAACACCTGTTGAGCTTTGAGCACCGATGAACTTGCCGCCGCCTACATAAATACCAACGTGTCCGTCTTTTTTATATGTATCGAAGAAAACAAGATCTCCAGGCTGGATTTGACTAGAAGACACTTGCGTTCCAGCATGCTTTAACGTTTCTGTACTTACAGATCCAAGAGGCCCAAGGTTAACACCAACTTGAGAATATGCCCAGTGTACAAATGACGAGCAGTCAAATAAACCGTGGTTAATATCAGACTGGCTGCGTCCTCCGCCAAATACGTAAGCAGAGTTTCCAATCCAGCGGTTTCCTACCGTTACAACATTGCTAGCTTTTGGAGCCGGAGCGCTTGTAGGTGCAACATCATTGCTGCTTGCTTTTGGTGCTGCTTTAGGAGAAGGCGAATCAGCTTTTTCAGCTGGTTCCGCCGCTGCTTTTTGAGCTTGTTCGGCTGCTTTCTTAGCTGCCTCTTTAGCTGCTTGTTCAGCTGCTTTTCTTGCTGCTTCTTCCGCCGCTTTTTGATCTTTAATATTTTGTTCAAGCGTAGACTGTTCATTCGCAAGAGAGCTGTCTTTTGATTGTAGAGAAGCTTTTAGTTCTTCATTTTTTGCTTCTTTATCTTTTAGTTCTTTTGCCAACGCATCTTTTTGTTTCTTTTGAGCTGCTAGCTGGACAGTCATTTCATCCAGTTCTGCCTTCATATCTTCTAAGCTAGCAAGCTTAGATTTAACATCTGCTTGTTTTGTTTTTAGTTCGTCTTGCATATTTTTAGTTTCTTTTAAAATACCGCGGTCTGCATCTACAATCGTCGAAACAGCTAGCGCGCGGTCTACAAAATCACCAAAACTTGAAGAACCGAGTAAAACTTGTAAATACTCTACGTTACCGCCGCTTTCTTGCATGGAACGTGCACGATCTTTTAAAATATCATTTCGCTTTTCAAGTTTTTCTTGAAGCAGCTTAATTTCTTTTTCAAGCTGGTCTACTTGTTTAGACGTTTCTTTAATATCCGCTTCTGTTTTTTGGGCTTTTTTATTATTTTCTTCTTCTGCTAATGTTAATCGCTCAAGCTGTGCTTTCATTTGATCTTGTTCTGCTTGAAGGCGTGTTAATTCATCAGAAGCTGCTTTGATGTTAGATTGCACATCTTGGCGTTGATTTTGAATTTGAGATTTTTGTGATTCCATATCCTGAATGGTAGAGGCATACGCTGGGGTTGATAAAACTCCTCCTAGGCCTAATAAAACCGTTGTGTTAAGTAAAAGCATTTTCTTTTTCAATATGAATTCCTCCGCTTTCTCGCTCTGTTAAACTAGTAATTTCTAATTATGTATCAATATGTATAAAAGTCTGACAATTTATGTAAAGTTCACTGTATTTGTCGATAAATAGCTAAATATGCTAATGAAAATCTACGAAAATTATACCACGATAAACGTTCAAAAAAAGAATAACAATATTACAATTGTATTTCAGTAATGTAACATTTAACGCTTGTGTATACATTCACTTCTTGCCTGCAAAAATATACCTTTATTTCCCCATGCCAGTGAAAGATCTATCAAGCTTCAAACAGCAGTGCTTTTAGCGTTATAAAGTAGATAATTATTATTGTTTAAGCTGTTTAGATTTAAGATATTTCTAAAAGAAACGTAATAACTCTTTAACATATTTGTCTATTTTTACCCTTTATCTACCATTTTTACAATATTTGAAAATGATTTTCTGGAATAACAATGAATTTATTTCTATTCGATGTTTGAAGAAGTTCAAAAAGAGGACAATAGGCAATTTTCAAACAATATTCGACAACGCTTGGATGAAGCCATACAAAAAACCTTCTCGCCATGAGGCGAGAAGGTTTTTTTAATCACGCTGCTGATAATAGTGTTCTAAAGCTACAATTGCGCTTCCCATTCTTTCTTGGTCAGGAATAACAATACGATCTACTCCTTCTTCTTTTAAAGCAGCAGCGGTTACTTTCCCAACGGCCACAGCTACTACAGAGCTGTTAAAGAGTTCTCGAATGTGATCAGCTTGTCCGTGTTCTCTTGCAAACGAAAATAAAAAGCGGGCTTGGGGAGCGCTTGTGAAATTAACAGCATCGACTTTCCCGCTTGTTAATTCGTTTATAAGCTGTTCCATGACTTCTGCTTTTGGAGGAATATGCTGATACGGTAAAATCTCTTTGAATTGGGCTTTTTGATTCGAAAGAAAATCAATCAATTTTGGTGCAGGATCTCCGTGAAGCTGAAGCGCTACATGCTTTCCTTCAAAAGAAAACGAATGAAGCGCTCTGACTAGGCCCGCTGTACTTCCATCATCATCTCGAACGGTTGGAGTAACACCGAGCTTTTTTAACATATTTACGGTTTTATACCCGCGTGCAGCAATATTAGCTGCTTGTAAAGAAGAAAGGAATTCATCAGCTAGTCCTAGCTTATCTGCTGTTTTATATAAAATTTCCGTCCCAACGCCTGTCGTAAAAATAAACCAATCATAATTTCCTTTTACCAGTTCTTTAATATCTGCTTCTAAGTGTGTGTCATCTAAAAAGATGGTTCCTTGTGCAGGTCGTACAAGCGGGGTCCCGCCAAGGTTTTCAACAATTTTGCTGATTTCTTCTACTTTACGCTGACCTACGAGTGCGACTGTTTTACCTTCTAATCGTTTCAATGGTTTACCTCCATTTTTCTATGTATGCTACTTTAATGAACCTTGATAACCGAGTTTTTCAGAAATTAGGCTCGCCGCTTCTGTTACTTTTTGAATAATGAACGGCAGTCTGTCTCCTTGAAATCTCGCTTCAATTCCCGCTACGCTAATGCCTGCAACCACTTCATTTTGATGATTTACAATCGGCGCGCTCACGGATGTTGTAAAGTTTTCTAATTCAGAGGTGCTAATGGTATACCCTTTTTCTTTTGCTTCTTTTAATACATTTCTTAGTTTCTTTTGATCTGTAATGGTTCCAATACCTATTGGAGTTAGCTCCGTTTGAGTAATATATGCCTCTTGTTCTTTTTCGGGTAAATGCGCCAAAATAATGCGTGAACAAGCTCCTGCATAAAGAGGTGAACGCCTTCCAATTGATGTATAGAGACGCACGGGATGAAGCGTATCTACTTTTTCAATATACATGGCTTGATCCCCATCTCGTACAATTAGATTAACCGCTTCTTCTACTTCGTCTCGGAGCGTTTCCATTACGGGCTTTGCGATATTTCTAATATCTAAGCGATTAGCCACTAGCTGACCAAATTGCAAGAATAAAAGTCCTAGCGAATAGTATCCTTGCGCGTCTTTTGTTAAAAATCCCATCTCTTCAAGCGAACCAACCATTCGATGCAAAGAAGTTTTCGGAACGCCTGAATATTCCATCATTTCTGTGAAGGTCAGCTTAGGGTGGTTGATAAAAAGCGTGAGAATCTGCATGGATTTAACGACTGTTTTATTGTTAGCTTGCATAAAACCTTCTCCCTTATTTGTGCGAATACATGTATTTGATAGAAGTATAGCTTACTAGCTAATCATATGTTCTTTTTATTATACATGAAGAAAAAAAGGAAAGCACTCCCTTATAAGAGCACTTTCCTTTCTTACACCGTTTCTAGTTCTTTAATTGAAATAGGGTTACTTTCTAGAAATTTGGTTGTAAAATCCCCTTCTTTAAAAGAAGGATGATTCAGTAATTCTAAATGAAAAGGAATGGTTGTGTGAATACCTATAATGATAAATTCTTCGAGCGCACGTTTCATTCGTTGAATCGCTTCATTTCGGTCTTTCCCTGTTACAATTAATTTCGCCACCATTGAATCATAAAATGGAGAAATTTCATAGCCTGGGTAAACCGCGCTGTCTACACGCACGCCGTAGCCGCCAGGAGGTAAATACATCTCGACTTTTCCAGGAGAAGGCATAAAGTTTTTAGCCGGATTTTCTGCGTTGATTCGACATTCAATTGCCCATCCCTTTAACTGAACATCCAGCTGAGCAAATGATAGCGGGTAGCCTGCTGCTACTGAAATTTGTTCTTTAATTAAGTCGATGTTTGTTACAAGTTCTGTAACAGGGTGTTCAACTTGAATCCGTGTGTTCATTTCCATAAAGTAAAAATGTCCGTGTTTATCTAACAGAAACTCCACCGTTCCCACACCTGTATAATCGACTGCTTTAGCTGCCGAGACTGCCGCCTTGCCCATTTTCGCACGAAGATTTTCATCTACTGCAGGAGACGGAGCTTCTTCTACTAATTTTTGATGACGTCGCTGAATCGAACAATCTCGTTCACCTAAATGAACTACATTACCTTCCTCATCAGCAATAATTTGAATTTCGATATGTTTCGGTTCTTCTAAATATTTTTCAAGGTATACTCCGCCGTTTCCAAAAGCTGTTTCTGCTTCGTGCTGAGCTTGACGAATCGCTTTTTCTAGCTCCTCTTCGCTATGAGCTAGCCGCATTCCTTTTCCGCCGCCGCCCGCTGTAGCTTTTACAATGATTGGATAGCCTATTTCTCTTGCTACTGGAATAGCGGTGCTGCTATCTTCAATCAGTCCTTCCGTGCCAGGTACAATAGGCACACCGGCTTGTTTCATTGTTTCTCTTGCTACAGCTTTTGCTCCCATTTTACGGATGGCTTCCGCTTTTGGACCAATAAAGGTAATATCATAGGATTCACACATCTCAGCAAAATCAGCATTTTCAGCTAAAAATCCGTAGCCGGGATGAACAGCGTCTGCCTTGGTTACTTGTGCTACGGTAAGCAAATTCCGAATATTTAAGTAGCTTTCTTTAGAAGATGTTTTACCAATACAAAATGACTCATCTGCTAGCTTTACGTGAAGTGCATCTTTGTCTGCTTCTGAATACACGGCCACGGTTACAATTCCCATCTCTTTACAAGCTCGAATGATACGAACTGCAATCTCACCGCGGTTTGCGATTAACACTTTTTTGAACATAGTGGCTCCTCCTGACAATATGTATACTTTAATACGTATATTTTAATATGATTTTACGGTAAATAGAGGCTGTCCAAACTCAACAACATCTCCGTCTTTCACAAGAATTTCAAGCACTTTTCCGTCCATTCCTGCATCTACTTCGTTAAACAGCTTCATCGCTTCAATTACACATACAACATCTTTACGTTCAATAGTTTGTCCTACTTGAACAAACGGATCAGCGTCTGCTTCTGGCTTGGCGTAAAAGGTTCCAACCATTGGTGATAAGATTTGTTTTTCATTATTCTCTGCTGCGTTTACAGACATAGAATCTTGAGGCGTTTGCTCAGCAGCAGCGGCTTTTACTTCCTCTGTTTTTACTTCTGTAACAGCTGTGTCTTCTAAAGGAATTCCCGCTTTATCAATGACAACTTTTGTTCCTTCATGTTCAATATGGAGCTTTTGAATACCAGATTCATTCATTAATGAAACAACTTCTTGCAATTCACGTACGTTTATCATTTCTTGTCACTCCCGTTTTATGTTATTTAGTTGACGCAAGGTTAATAGCAATCTTCAATTCTTGAAGCAGCTGTTCTTTTTCTAAATAGATTTTTTCTGCTTCATGAAGCGAAATGTGAGAAAAATAGATGGATTCTCCGGGCTTTACTTGAGCTAAAAGCGGTAAATCCGCTGTGATGACTTGAGCGATTTTAGGATATCCTCCTGTAGTTTGGCGGTCTGCTAACAGGATAATGGGATTTCCATCTGGCGGGACTTGAACAGAACCTTGTGAGACGGCTTCAGACAATAGCTCTTTTTTTTCTTGAAGCTGAAGAGAAGGTCCATCCATTCGATAACCCATTCGATCTGATTGATTTGATACTTTAAAGGGGTCTTGAGTAAAATGACTTTGGCTTTCAGCTGTAAATAAATCAAATTGACCCCCATTTATAACACGGACACTTGGTTTCTTTGTAAAATGGACAAATTCTTTATAATTTACGGACCATGAAGAAGTATATACTCCGTTTATCAGTTCATTGGAAAGAAAAGCAGGCTTTGAAGCAGCAGGAACAGATACAGGTAAAACGTCGTCTGTTTGTAATGCTCTTCCTTTATAGCCACCAATTTCGCCCCTCAAATACGTGCTTTTACTATTTAACACTTCATTAATAGAAAATCCTCCAGCTACAGATAGATAAGAACGACAACCAGTTCTACAAGGCCCAAATGATAAAGTGCCTCCTTTTGGAATAAATAAAGGTTTCCACATCGGGACTGGCTTTCCGTTGACCGAAGGAGTTAAATCTCCACCTGTGATCGCTACTAAACAATCACTTTCTATTTCAAGGGTAGGCCCCATTAGCGTAACTTCAAGTCCCGCTTCTTTTTCATCGTTACCAACTAGTAAATTAGCAATTCGGAGAGAATAAGAATCCATTGCACCGCTTACAATTACACCGTGCTGCTGAAATCCTTTTCTTCCTAAATCTTGAATGCTTGTTAATAACCCGGCTTTACTAACTCTTATACTCATTTTTCTCCCTCCTTTGCCTGTAGTTCTTGATACTCTTCTTTAGAGATAGGCTCAAATTTTACAATATCTCCAGCCTGCAGCAAACTTGGAGGATTTTGCTCCGGCAAAAACAGTTTAATCGGCGTTTGACCAATTAGCTGCCATCCTCCGGGAGTGGAAATAGGATACACTCCTGTTTGCATTCCTGCAATACCAACCGAACCTGCAGGAATAGAGGTGCGAGGAGACGAGCGGCGAGGCGTAGCAATTTTTTCAGATAGTCCTCCGAGAAACGGAAATCCAGGAGCAAATCCAATCATGTACGCTAAGTATTCGCCTTCAGAATGAATACTAATTACCTCTTCAGGTGTTAAGTTATGGTGACGAGCCACATATTCAAGGTCAGGTCCATACTCGCCTCCGTAGCAAACTGGAATGGAAACCGTACGATGGTCTAACTCTTTTTCTGTCTGTTCGTTCTCTAATTTACTTTGAAGGATAGAAGACACTACTTCAAAAGGAGACACAAATTCTTTTTTCTCCTTCTTTTTCACGGCTGCTACCACTTCAAGAGGGTTATAAAAGATCGTAAGGTTCGTAAATGCCGGCACGCATTCAATAAACCCAGGGAAAGGACTTAATTCTATCGAATCTTTACACGTTTTGACTTGTTTATGAATGTCATACTGAATGCTATCTCCAAACGTTATAACAAGCGCTGAGTCGCCAAGCGGAGAAATAACAGCTGACGCTTTTGTTATGGTTTGATTCATATCTACACCTCTTTCTTTTATAAAACACCTAGTTTTTCATCTCGAATATCTGTAATAAACATATGTCCAGGAGCATGTGTAATCATAATAGAAGGTTTGGTTTCCATTGCTACTGCTTGAGGAGTTACACCACAAGCCCAAAATACGGGCACTTCTCCTTCCTTAATCGAAACAGCATCACCAAAATCCGGAGAGTGAAGGTCTTGGATCCCTATTGCAGCGGGGTTTCCAATGTGAATAGGTCCTCCGTGCACAGCTGGAAAACGTGAAGTTACTTGCGCTGCCCGCACTACGTCTTGCTGAGGAATTGGGCGCATACTAACGACCGTCGAGCCGTGGAATATTCCCGCTTCAGCGCATGAAATATTTGTTTTATACATAGGAACATTACAGTTTTCTTCAATGTGACGAACAGGTATGCCGTTGTTTAAAAGTGCGTGTTCGAATGTAAAACTGCAGCCGATGAGAAAAGCTACCATATCTTCTGTCCAATAGCCTTTGATATCGGTTACTTCTTTTACCAGTTCCCCATTTTCATAGATTCGATACTTCGGAATGTCTGTACGAATATCTCCGGACGGAGCCGCAAACTTTGGAACAGGAGATCCAACGTCCGTTACATCTAAAAGAGGACAAGATTTAGGATTACGCTGACAGAACAATAGAAAGTCAAAGGCTTGTTTCTTTGGTAAAATAGCTAAATTAGCTTGAGCATAGCCGTTTGCCATGCCTGCCGTTGGGTGAATAAGCTGGTTGTTACGGATTTGCTGACGAAGTTCAGCTGGAGTTAGTTGTGAAAGGTTTGACATGTTTCTATCTCCCATCATTACCCGCACGCAACTTGCGTGCGGGCACATTGTTTTATTTAAATAATTGAGGAAGCTGATCCATTAACGTATAACCGCCCATTAAAGCCATTACAATAACGACAAGTACACCAGAAATGGTAAGCCATAAAGGATGCTTATACTCACCAACGATGCTTTTTTTATATGCAGCAACTAGTAATGTTCCAAGGGCGATCGGCAGAATTAATCCATTAATTGCTCCAACTAACAGAAGAACTTTTACAGGTTTTCCAATTAAGACAAACGACAGAGTTGAAATAATAATAAATCCAATAATAATCCAGTTTGAGTTTTTATTAAGTTTTTCACTAAACGTTTGAATAAACGAAACGGATGTATAAGCAGCTCCCACTACAGACGTAATAGCAGCAGACCACATGACAATACCAAAGATTTTATAACCGACGTTTCCTGCTGCGAGCTGAAACACGGATGCTGGAGGATTGGCCGGGTCAATTTGTAACCCTTTAGATACAACGCCAAGTACAGCTAAAAACAAAGCGATTCGCATAACGGAAGTGATAAGAATTCCTGTTACAGAACTTTTAGTTACTTGAGGTAAAGAATCGATGCCTTTTACCCCGGCATCTAAAAGACGATGTCCGCCTGCAAAGGTAATATAACCACCAACAGTACCTCCAACAAGCGTAACGATCGCAATGATGTCGATTTGATCAGGTTTAAAAGATTTCACTACAGCTTCTCCAACGGGAGGTGAAGTAGTAGCTGCTACATATAGCATTAGCCCAATCATGACAAAACCTGCAATTTGCGTGAAGCGATCCATTGCTTTTCCAGCTTCTTTTACAACGAAGATTAGCACGGCAATAACTGCACTAATTGCAGCTCCGGCTGTTGGAGAAATACCGGTAATCGCATTTAATCCAAGACCGGCACCGGCAATATTTCCAATATTAAATGCAAGTCCTCCAATTACAATTAAAATAGCGAGCACGTATCCTAGTCCGGGAAATACCATATTGGCGATTTCTTGTCCGCGTTTTTCAGAAACGGCAATAATCCTCCATACGTTGGTTTGAGCAAAGATATCAAGAATAATTGAAATTAAAATAACGAATCCAAAGCTTGCGGCTAAATTTTGTGTAAATACGGTAGTTTGAGTTAAAAAGCCTGGTCCAATAGCCGATGTGGCCATTAAAAAAGCGGCTCCAAGCATTAACGTCCAGTTTACTTTAGGTGCAGCCGAAAGCTTTTGCTGAGGTGTTGATTTTTTTATTGGCTCCAATATCATCTTCCTCCTGATTGTATGTAGTTTTTATTGTGAAATAGCCTTAACTACCACTTCTGATGCTTGTAAAGAACGGTTGACATGACGAGCAAATTCAAGTGCGTGAGCCCCGTCTCCGTGAATACAAATCGTGTCTGCCTGCAATTCTACATCCTTGCCTTGCTGAGATTTGACTTTCCCTTCTTTCACCATTGTAATAACTTGAGAAACAGCTTCGTCGTCATTTTCAATTAAAGCATTTGGTTCTGTACGAGGCGTAAGATAACCGTCTAACTGATAGGTACGGTCTGCAAATACTTCGTTGGCCGTTTTCAAACCAATTCTGTTACCTGCTTGAATCAGCTCACTTCCAGATAATCCAAACAAAATCAGCTCAGGATTTACGTTGTAAACAGCTTTTGCTATTGCTTCAGACAACGCTTTATTTTTAGCAGCCATGTTATATAGTGCACCGTGAGGTTTTACATGCTGCATTGATAACCCTTCTGCTTGCAAAAAACCGTTTAATGCACCAATTTGATAGACTACGATATCGTAGGCTTCCTGAGGTGAAATATTGATGTTTCTGCGTCCGAAACCGATAAGGTCCTGTAGACCAGGATGAGCACCAATTTGCACTTTTTTTTCAGCGGCCAATTTTACCGTTTTTCTCATGACGCTTGGATCCCCTGCATGAAATCCACAGGCTACGTTTACAGACGTCACGTGTTCTAAAATGGCTTCATCATTGCCAATGCGATAAGCACCAAAGCTTTCCCCTAAATCACAGTTTAAATCCACTCTACTCAATGCGTTCTTCCCCCTTAAAAACTTCATTGTAAGCGTAATCATTTGCAGATAGTAAATAAAATCCAAGCTGAATTATCTGCATCAATACTTCAAGTTCCGTTTTTCGGAACTGTAGTACCGTTTTTCAGTTATATTTGGATTTTAGCACGAGATGATGAATTGAACAACAACATTGTCAGAATATTTGACATAGTCATTATTTTCATTTGGATAATACTCCCTTATTTTATTGATGTTTTCTATCTATAGCCTTAATATAATGCAGCTTCTTAATGCCATTGGACACAGTAAATAACTAGGTTGTCAGAATAATTACTAGTTCAAAATAATCAAAATAAAATTTTCGTTGTAATCGTTTTCAAAGAGGTGCTATATTTCAATTGTAGTCAATTTATGCAAACGATTGCAAAAAAGGGGATGAAACGATGAAAGGGAAAAAATGGACAGCTTTAGCTCTAACACTGCCGCTGGCTGCTAGCTTATCAACAGGCGTTCACGCCGAAACCGTACATAAAGGTAAATCTCCAGCTGCAGATAAAAACGGTGTATTTTATGAGGTGTATGTAAACTCTTTTTACGATGCAAATAAAGATGGACATGGTGATTTAAAAGGTCTTACACAAAAGCTGGACTATTTAAATGATGGCAATTCTCATACAAAGAATGATCTTCAAGTAAACGGGATTTGGATGATGCCGGTCAACCCTTCTCCTAGCTATCATAAATATGATGTAACGGACTATTATAACATTGATCCTCAGTACGGAAATCTGCAAGATTTTCGCAAACTGATGAAAGAAGCAGATAAACGAGATGTAAAAGTTATTATGGACCTCGTTGTGAATCATACGAGCAGCGAACACCCTTGGTTTCAAGCTGCGTTAAAAGATAAAAACAGCAAGTACAGAGATTACTATATTTGGGCTGATAAAGATACCGACTTGAATGAAAAAGGATCTTGGGGGCAGCAAGTATGGCATAAAGCTCCAAACGGAGAGTATTTTTATGGAACGTTCTGGGAAGGAATGCCTGACTTAAATTACGATAACCCTGAAGTAAGAAAAGAAATGATTAATGTCGGAAAGTTTTGGCTAAAGCAAGGCGTTGACGGCTTCCGCTTAGATGCTGCGCTTCATATTTTTAAAGGTCAAACGCCTGAAGGCGCTAAGAAAAATATCCTGTGGTGGAATGAGTTTAGAGATGCGATGAAAAAAGAAAATCCTAACGTATATCTAACGGGTGAAGTATGGGATCAGCCTGAAGTGGTAGCTCCTTACTATCAATCGCTTGATTCCCTATTTAACTTTGATTTAGCAGGGAAAATTGTCAGCTCTGTAAAAGCAGGAAATGATCAAGGAATCGCCACTGCAGCAGCGGCAACGGATGAGCTGTTCAAATCATACAATCCAAATAAAATTGACGGCATTTTCTTAACCAACCATGATCAAAACCGCGTCATGAGTGAACTGAGCGGCGATGTGAACAAAGCAAAATCAGCTGCTTCTATCTTACTTACGCTTCCTGGCAACCCGTATATTTATTACGGTGAAGAAATTGGCATGACCGGTGAAAAGCCTGATGAGTTAATCCGTGAACCGTTCCGCTGGTACGAAGGAAACGGACTTGGACAAACTAGCTGGGAAACACCTGTATATAACAAAGGCGGCAACGGCGTGTCTGTAGAAGCACAAACCAAACAAAAGGACTCTTTGTTAAATCATTACCGTGAAATGATTCGCGTGCGTCAGCAGCATGAAGAGTTAGTAAAAGGAACGCTTCAATCTATTTCAGTAGACAGTAAAGAAGTTGTTGCCTATAGCCGTACGTATAAAGGCAACTCGATTAGCGTGTATCATAATATTTCAAATCAACCGGTAAAAGTATCTGTAGCCGCGAAAGGTAAATTGATTTTTGCTAGTGAAAAAGGTGCTACAAAAGTCAAAAATCAGCTTGTAATTCCGGCGAATACAACGGTTTTAATAAAATAATAGAAAACACCTTCGAGTGATTACCTGGTAATCACTTGAAGGTGTTTTTTCATAAAAAGTTAGCATTAGAACATCATCAGAAATAGGCGTAAACATAATTTCTACTGCTAGTCTAATTAGTTCATAAATCTTCATAAATGGTCTCTTTCTCCTTTGTATCTTGGTGCAAAGGCACCACAACATACATCGTTATCTTGTTTTGCTCGCTTTCTGCCCATATTTCGCCTTGATGAAGTTCAACAATTCGTTTGGCAATGGAAAGGCCAATTCCCGACCCTACGACTTTGCTAGAGCGTGCTTTATCCATTCGATAAAACTTATCAAACAGATGGCTTAATTCTTCAGAAGCAATTTGATCAGTTGTATTAGAAATACGTGCAATGACTTGTTTTTCGTTAGTATAGAGGACTATCTCAATATCTCCACTTTCATGACTGTATTTTTCAGCATTCGAAAGTAAATTATCGAAAACGCGAATCATTTTCTCAATATCTATGGAGATAAAAACAGCCTCATCAGGAATCTCTACTTTTACGGAAAGCCCACGATTTTCAAACATGGGAGTATACTCTCCTACAAGCTGATATAACACCCCACTTAAATCGACTTCTTGAAATTGCATGTCTACTTCAGGTAGGGACAACTTCGTATATTCGAATAGTTCATCCAATAAATTTTTCAATTTGAATGAAATACCGTAGGTGGTTTGAATATATTGCTCCAGCTCTTCACTATTTTTATACTGTTTATCTTTCAAGAGTGTTAGATATCCAATAATAGAGGTCAATGGAGTTCGTAAATCATGCGAGAGATTTGTAATTAATTCATTTTTGGCTTGTTCCACTTTACGTTCTTTTTCAAAACGTTGCCTCATTTGTTCGGTCATCCAATTGATGTTTTTAGCTAAGAATGACAGTTCATTTTTTCCTTTCACCGGAATGGAATACGTCCAGTCCTTGTTCACAATCCTGTTGATTCCCTCTTCAATCTGCTTAATGTACCGTGTAATAGGCCTTGTCCATAATAAAAACAAGACAAAAAAGATGAGCACACTACCTCCAAGTCCCATATAGACTTGATAAATATATCTATTCGGACTGAAAATAGGATCAAAAGAAGGTCCTTCAATAACGAGGTATCCGATATCATCTTGAAGGGAAAGGAGCGATATAAAAGAAGAATAATGTGCATTAAATGATTGATTACCCGTAGATTCAGCTGCAAGCTTTTGTTTGAGTAAATACTTTATATTGGTACTTTTTATTTTTTTGTTATTTGAATGAAAAAGAACGTCTCCTTTGGCATTTGCTACTAAGAACCCTAAATTAGGATGAGCATCCGTTATAGGATTTAGTGTTGAAGCAATGTTACCTATATCATCTAAGCTCATGTGCTTCTCTTCGATTGAATGAGTGAGCTGAACAAGGAGCTTTCTAATCGTCTCTTCCTCTTTTTGTTGCTCTATTTGTTGATTACGGATATCCCCAAATTGGGGATTTATGAAGATAAAAAGAAAAAAGCTAAGGATAGATACAATCAAGGAGATAATAAAAATAAGGAATAATTTTGTGTTCAAATTGACTGATGGTCGTCCAATTTTGTCTGCATTATTTCTCGTTTTCATGCTTTATAGCCTACGCCCCATACAGTCTGAATATAGATTGGCTTTTTAGGGTTCTCTTCTATTTTGTCTCTAATTTTTGTCATATGGACCATAATCGTATTATCCGACTTATAAAAAGGTTCTTTCCATACAGTTTCATAAATCTGTTGAATACTAAATACTTGTCCTTGATGCTGAAGTAACAAAGAGAGAATTTGAAATTCTTTAGGAGTTAAACGAACCTCTTGATCTCTTACAAACACTTCATTTGTCCTTCCGTCCACTTTTAAGTCTCCCTTTTCTAAGAAGTGGGAAGAAACCTCTCTTTCAGGCGCCATATAGTATCGACGAAGTTGAGATTTTACACGCGCCATCAGTTCTAATGGGTTAAAGGGCTTTGTAACATAGTCTTCTGCTCCACTGGCCAGACCGTGAATTTTATCCATATCTTCTGATTTAGCTGATAAAAAAATAATGGGCATGGTATATTCTTCTCTGATTTTTAAGCAAGTATCTATCCCATTCATCCCTGGCATCATCACATCTAGAATAATCAGGTCAATTTTTTGTTTTTTTAACATATCTATAGCTGTTGCAGCATTCGGTACATCTACTACTTGATATCCTTCATTTTTTAAATAAATGGACATAAGATTTCTGATTTCGTCTTCATCGTCGACAATAAGGATGGTTCTTTCTGACATGTTTCTTCACTCTTTCTATTCTTAAATTCAATATAAACTAGAGAACATGAGTAGGATTAGTTATTACATACGAATACATAAGCTGGTGGAACATTTCTATACACTTTTTCATACTGAATCGTAGTAAAAAAGGATTCAAAGAAAGAGCGTTTTACTTTCGAATATTGGAATGTAATGAATTTGCCTTCTGGTCCCAGCAAAGATCCTGTCTCATGTAAGATCTGTGTAGAAATAGTTCCTGGTAAGCTTGTAAAAGGCAATCCAGATACGATATAGTCTACTTTTTCAATGCCATATTGTTTTAAATAGGCACTTATATTTTCAGCAAAGTCATGAATAATGTACACATTCTCGATATGTCCATATTTCTTCTTTAATATATTATAGAATGTTTCATTGGCTTCTATCGCTAAGAAAATGGTGTCTTTCCGTTTATTTTGAACAATTTCTTCTGTAAATACGCCTGTTCCTGGACCATATTCAATGATACACGTTATTTCCTCAAATGGTATAGGCTTCATCATTTTCTTAGCTAATGATTTAGAGCTAGGCATAATAGCTCCAACTGCACGCGGGTGTCTCATATATTCTTGAATGAAATGCATGGCATTCATGTATTTCTCCTCGTTTCTTCAGGTGATAGGTTATAAACAGTAGTTTAATGCTAAAATCTTAATACGATACGAGAAAAAACCTTAACAATTCTTAAGAAATACTTATGAAAAGATAACTTTTATAAAGAATCTGAAAGTAAACGTTACATGCTGGTCTTAAGAAAGGGGTGCCGCTAGTTCTTTTCCTTTAAGAACTAACGGTATCCCCTTTTTGATTTTATAACTGTTAACATAAAACCCCTTATAAGAAGCAAAAAGAGACTGAATTGTTTAAACACAAGTTTTTTCCACTTGAATAACAAGATCATTTAAATCTCATACTAACCTTATAATTATAAGGAGTTGACTATATCTTGAATCCAAAACTCTTTGCATTTCTTACTTTGATCATATCTTGGATAAGTCTAATATTTATTCCTAAAGAACAAGTAAAAAAATATACCCCTGTATCTATTTTTACTTCTCTTATTGTTTCTCTAATATTTGTTGTTGCTACTGATTTAGGCTGGTGGAAGTTAAAAAAACCTGTTATACCAGGTCTTAAATCAATTAACATGTTCTATGTATTTGGTCCTTTTTTTATAGGTACAATCTGGATATTTAAATTAGTCTATAAAATTGGATTCCTTCCGTATCTACTTACGAATGCTCTTATCGATTCGTTTTTTACATATGTATTCCTACCTTTTGCAGAGAAAATTGGAATTGGAAAGATTCATATTTCAAGAATATCTATTTTAAGTCTAATGCTTTCCACCTCATTAGCTATTTACGGATTTCAAAAATGGTATGAGAACCCTTCAAAAACAGAAAAATCTGTTTCATGATATTAATTTTTTCTCTATATACAAATAAATAAAACATAATATTATGAGCAAACTACTCAAGATGAATTGAATCATCAAAAAAATATGATTGCGTTACAGAAAAAAACTATCTAGCCACCTTTCTAACCGGACAACAGATAGTTTTTTCTGTTTTCAAGATGTATAATCTATACATTATTAGTTAACATAATGTCTCTTTCCGGAACACACCACAAAAAAGAACCCTTTTGAGAGTAAGGGTTCTTAGGCAGAAAAATATATATGGTAGGCAGCTTTTTATACATCCTTGATATGAAAGGCTTTATCAGAGAAATAGATGAAGAAAGAATGCATAAAAAAGCAGTTTTTTATACATCTGCTAAACAGTTTAAATAGTTAATTTTATATTAAAACCAGATTCTTTTCTTCTGCTAAAATTGAGTACAATTGCAAGATCCTTCAAGTCACGTCGAATAGAAGGATTACGCTGTCTTCAACAGGAGCATAAGGCTCTGATAATAATAAAGTGGTTCCTATATTTTCTTTCTTTTGATCATTTAATGTACAATAAAAAATCCGCGGATATAATCCACGGATTTTCTTACAGTTCTTTTTCCAAACAGTTAACTTGATTATGATGCAGCGGCTTAGTGGCGTACTGGGTAAAACCAAGGCGCTCCCAAAACAGCTTGGCTCTAGGATTTTGAGACAGGACACCAAGGCGTAGAACAGAAATTCCTTCTTCTTTTAGCTTGTCTTCGAATGCTAAATATGCCTGCGTTCCGAAACTGAAATTGTGATAGGCGCTATGAATAATGAAAGCTCCAATCCACGGATGATCATCGTTAGGGTTTTGTTTCATGTAATCAATAACCCCTACGTATGTATCGTCGGCTTTTATAAAATAACTGTCTGTTTTTTCATTCATATATTCTTTAAAAAGCTCTTCTTCCCTCCGCTCTTTCTTGCCGTTTTCTAACACGTTATAAGCTTCGTTTGAATTGATAATCTCTGACACAATATACATCGTGTCAGCTGTAACGGGTTCAAATGAAATCATATGTCTTCCCTTCTTTCTCTGCAAAGTAGCTGTATATCGTTGCTTTGTCAATTTTACCATTTTTCATTCGCGGAAAGGACGTTAAAATTCTCCATACGCGCGGGATTTTATAAGGGGATACTCGTTTTGACAGTGCTTGTCTCACATCAGAAAGAGAAATGTTCTCTAAGACAATTGCTGCACCTACGACTTCTGAACGTTCAGCATCTGCTACGCTAAAAACGGCTGCTTCGCTAACGCCCGGTATTTGTAGTAGCAGCTCTTCAATTTCTTCAGCATATACTAAGCTTCCGCTGCTTTTGATTACATTTTTGTCTCTTCCTACGATGGTAATGTTTCCGTCTGGAAGCTGAACCGCAATATCATGCGATGTAACATATCCGTTAAAAAATGCGCGGTTCGTTTCTTCGTTGTCCTTAACAAACCCTTCGAATGCTTGAGTTGTTTTCACAAACAGTATTCCTTTGTCTCCTTTTTCTACTTCTTTTCCACGTTCGTTCAGGATTAAAACGTCTACACTGTCAACAGGATAGCCTACTGTATGAGGCAGCGTTTCAGCGGTATCTGGTGAAAGTACCGTAACAAATCCCATTTCAGAAGATCCGTAATATTCATAAAGAGAGGAGTTAGAAAACGCTCGTGAAAATTTCTTTCGAACGGAAGGCGATAATTTATTTCCTACTGAAATCACGGTTTTTGGCAAAAGTCGTTTTTCTTTCGGTCTGCTTTGTATGTACCGAAGCAAAGGAGAAATTAACGCGGGTGTAATAGACATACAGCTAGCTTCCTTGTTAAAAACAGCAGAAGGTGTAAACGCTTCTAGCATGATAGCATGCATGCCGCTGCAAAGCGCATGCAAAACCGGATAAAGCTGGGCGGAATACGAAATATGTAAGGGGATAAGTACTTTTTCATGTTTCTGTAAAGAAAATACGTCCGACCATTCTTGAAATGATGAAGACCAAGAATGATGCGATTTTACAAATCCTTTCGGTCTCCCTGTTGACCCAGAGGTAAATCCAAATAAAAATAGATCGGACAGTGCATTCACTTGCCGTATAGGCAGGATTGGTTTTTCTTTTGTTATGTTAGTTAAAGAAGACGTTTTCCATAGCCAATTCGGGGACTGAATAGAAAAATAGGTATCCACTTCAGCCTCTGTTAGCTCATTATGTAAAAGCATCACAATTCCACCAGCTTTTAAAATCGCTAAAAATGACACAACAGCTTCTGCATTGTTTGGCATACTTAACGCAACGAGCTCTCCTTTTTCCATCCCTTTTTCTTTCAGCTGATTTTCGGCTTTGCATACATGATCCCACATTTGACCGTAGCTTAGTTTATTAACAGAATCCGATAGTGCGAGTCTGTCCGGCGTTTGTTGAAACTGATTAAAAACTAGTTCTTCAATTCGATTCATTACTCCGTAAGCTCCTTTTTATTTTACTTTTAGTGTACCGTAAATACGGGTTTGAGAAAAGAAAAATGTAAACTTTAATAAAAATTAAGTTGACTAATTTAAGTTTAATAAGATACGATAGTCATGTTTTATCCTACATAGCGGAGGTTTACGATGAAAACAAAAGATATGACGTACGTTGCTTTATTCACGGCTATAATGGGAGCTCTAGGACTCGTCCCTCCTATTTTTTTATCTTTTACACCTGTTCCAATTACTCTTCAGCCTATGGGTGTTATGCTGTCGGGAGGAATTCTTGGCGCTAGATTAGGAGCTTTAAGTCAATTTCTTTTTTTATGTTTGCTAGCAGCTGGCGTTCCTTTACTTGCTGGAGGACGCGGAGGAATTGGGGTATTTTTGAGTCCGAGTGCTGGATATATAATTGGCTATGTGTTTGCCGCTTTCTTTATTGGCTGGACGTTAACAAAGTTAAAAAATGTAACGGTTGCAAAAGTTTTTGCTGTCAATGTGTTATTTGGGATTGTGTTAGTCTATGCCTGTGGTATTCCTGTGCAGGCAATGCAGCTTCACATTCCGTTTCTGAAGTCCCTTCAGCTAAGCTTTGTTTACCTTCCAGGTGACTGTATAAAAGCAGCGGTCGCGGCTTATTTAATTACAAAAGTTCGAAAAGCAGTAGCGGTACCTGGCCGTTCGAACACGGCTTCTATGTAAGGAAGTGATGACTTATCTATCAAGCAGCAATTGTAAAAGCGAAGCGTACGGTCATTGGAAAAGAAAACGGTCTACTGAAAGATTTTCATGTTCAAGAGCTAGCAGCTCCTTTATTAAAACAGCTTAGCGCTGGAATTGAACATGAAATTGATGACGTTATTTTAGGAAATGTTGTAGGTCCAGGAGGAAATGTAGCCAGGTTATCCGCTTTAGAAGCGGACCTCCCTTTTTCTATCCCGGGAATGACCATTGATCGTCAGTGCGGAGCTGGCTTAGAGGCGATTCGAATGGCCAGCTATTTGATAAAAGCAGGTGCAGGAACGTGCTATTTAGCTGGAGGCGTTGAAAGTACAAGTACTTCTCCTTTTGAAAAACGAGCACGTTTTTCTCCTGATAAAATTGGTGACCCTGACATGGGAATTGCAGCAGAAAACGTAGCTCAGCGATACAATATATCTAAAGATCAGCAGGACAGATATGCTCTTTTAAGTCATGAAAGAAGCTGGGAGGCTTTTGAAAAAAAATGGTTTGAAGAAGAAACGCTTCCTCTTCCAAACGTGATGCACGATGAAGCATTTATGAAAAAACGAAACCTAACAAAGCTGCTGCAAAAAGCCAGCCCCGTCTTTTTAAAAAATGAAGGCACCGTCACCGCAGCCAACAGCTGTGGAATCAACGACGGAGCCTGCATTGCGCTTGTGATGGAAGAGCAAAAAGCACGCGCTTTAGGCTTTCAGCCCGTTTTGCGTTTTATTGACGCTGATATTTCAGGAGTGTCACCTCTTTACCCTGCTATTGCACCAGTTTCTGCGATTAAAAATATCTTGAAGCGAAATTCTCTTACGGTAGATGATATTGATTTATTTGAAATCAATGAAGCATTTGCTGTTAAAGTTGTCGCTTGCATGCAAGAACTGGGAATATCAGAAGAAAAAGTGAATATTCGCGGAGGAGCATTGACCCTAGGACACCCTTACGGAGCATCAGGAGCTATTTTAGCTACGCGTCTTTTTTATGAGAGCAAGCGCCGTGACGTGCGATATGTCATAGCAGCTTTAGGAAGCGGAGGCGGAATAGGAACAGCGGTATTATTTGAAGTAATCAAATAATACCGCTGTTTTTATGCCTTTTTTATTACATTATGTTGCATCAAATATTGCTCAATATCTTTAAATGTCTCAACCGGAACAAATGAAACGTTTTGTTCGCGCAGTAAATCTTGCAAAGAATCTTTCGCAAAGGTAACATCTGCATGTTTTGCGGGATGTGAATCCGGTTCGCTGTCTCCAGCAAAATAAATCGTTTCGTATGCCTCTTTTAGTTCTTGAATAACAACAGATTTATCAATGCCGTAGCGTTCTGAATGCCATCTGTGAGCAGGATCTAGACGCAAGTGAACGTTGTTTTGATGGAAATATCCTTCATTCGAATAAACTTCCACTTTTTCAACACCGTATTTATCTAACAGCGGTTTAATATAGTACGTTGTTCCAGCGCTTAAAATATAAAAATCCCCGCCGTTTTTCTGAACAGCTTTAATAAAAGCGGGCACGTATTTATCAATTGGAATATTCGCTACTTCTTCTAAAATTTTCGGTTCTTCTTGGTGAATGGATTGAAAAACAGTAGATAAAAAATCAATATCTTTCATTTCTCCTGCTTTCCACCGGCGGAAAAGCTCTTCACCTTCTGGAAAATACTTTTCAATCACAATCCAGTAAAAATCTTTTTTTGAAATCGTTCCATCAAAATCTGATACAAACGCCCATTTTTTCATTCCTCACACATCCTTTGCTACATACTAAGCAGTTCTCGGAGCTCTTCTTCTGTCAAACTAGAAAGCATTGTTTCTCCCGGTTGAATAACCTGTTCGATGAGTTCTTTTTTCTTTTGCTGCAAGGCGTAAATTTTTTCTTCGATGGTTCCTTGAGAAATAAGCTTGATGACCTGCACAACATTTTTTTGTCCAATGCGGTGTGCACGGCCTGCCGCTTGTTCTTCAATCGCGGGGTTCCACCATAAGTCGTATAAAATAACCGTATCGGCTCCCGTTAAATTTAAACCCGTGCCTCCGGCTTTTAATGAAATTAAGAAAATGTCTTGTTCTCCATTATTAAACCGATCCGCCATTTCCACTCGTTCTTTTGATGGCGTTTGACCGTCTAAATAAAAGTATGAGAGATTTTCTTTTTGAAGCTCTTCTCGAATAATATGAAGCATGCTTGTAAACTGAGAAAAG
Organism: Priestia sp. TGN 0903; assembly: GCF_050846855.1. NCBI lineage: Bacteria > Bacillati > Bacillota > Bacilli > Caryophanales > Bacillaceae > Priestia > Priestia sp. TGN 0903. The sequence goes on along the minus strand of NZ_JBOZGL010000001.1, from coordinate 220,341 downwards.
ATTAACAAGCGTTTTCCGTTGGCAACCGCATTTCTTGTAATCTCAAGCAGCTGCTCTAATTTGCTTGAATACCCTTCGTAATTTTCAACGAATAAAGACGGATGACAGCAAATCTGGCGAAGTCTTGTTAATCCCGCCAAGATCTTCATTCGGTTTTTATTAAAATCTTCACCGGCTAAAGATGATTTTAACTGCTCTAAATAGCCTACATACAACTCTTTTTGTTCTTTAGTTAGCTCAGATAAATGAGTGGTTTCAATTTTATCAGGCAGTTCTTTTAACACATCTTTTTTTACTCGTCGCAGTAAAAATGGTCTTACAATTCGGCTGACCTGCTCCGATGACATGTTTTTAAACTGGCGAAGCCCTGGAAATAAACCTGGAAGAATAGTCTGGAAAATTGACCAAAGCTCGTCAAGTGAGTTTTCAATAGGCGTACCGCTCAGCGCAAAACGTTTTTTAGCTGAAATAGTCCTAACAGCTACTGCTGTCTTTGTTGTATGATTTTTAATACTCTGAGCCTCATCTAGAATTAAAGCATGAAAATGAAGGTGCTGATACAAATCAATATCTTGACGCAGCGTTGGATAAGATGTGATCCATACGTCAGCTGTGCGTTTTAGCTTCTCCTCACGCTCACTCGGCGTTCCTGTAATGGTTTGAACCGTTAAATTCGGTGCAAATCTCTCCAATTCGTTGCGCCAGTTATAAATCAAGGAAGCCGGCACAACAATTAAAAAGGCACTGCTGTCTTCATCAAGCTCTTTTTCAGATAAGATATAGGCAATGCTTTGAAGCGTTTTTCCAAGCCCCATATCATCAGCCAGTACGCCTCCTAAAGAGTAGTGAGACAGAGATTTAAACCACTTAAATCCATTACGCTGATAATCACGCAGGTATGCCTGTAAGGATTCCGGTACTTCCCAATCCATTTCCTCTGGAGATTTGAGCTGTGTAAGTAATGTTTTAAATGCTGAGCCAAACTTAGCAGCTGATTTATCACCCGCACTCATAATCTCTTCCACTTGCATTCCTCTGTATAAAGGTACCTGCAATGAGTTATCCTTTAAATCTTTTTCCGTTACGTTCAGCTCCCGAAACAGATTTTGAATATGTTCAAAGCCCTCATTTTCAAGAGGGATAAACGCACCGTTATCTAGACGATGATAGCTTTTCTTTTCTAAGACAGATTTTAAAACATCTTGAACGGTCTGATGATCAATGTCTCCTAAATCAAAATTAATTTCTAATAGCCCATTGCTATTTTGAATGTCAACCGTTGTTACTGGCGCAGAAAAATCCGTATAAGCATAATCTTTCATCTCATCCGTAATATACACATCCGCTATTTCATCAAGCTTTGGAACAATATGAAACAAAAATTCATATAGAGAGTATTCATCTTGATTTAAGTACAGCTGGTTTTTATAAATATTTAAAGGAGCCGTTTCAATTAAGTCCATAACGCGGTCTTCTTTTTCTAAATCTCGTATCAAGATTTTATCGTATTTTTCAGACTGGGGTGAAAATGGATTAATCGAAATCTCTCCGTAGTTGTACCGAAGCGTCACAAACAGCTGTTCATCCTCACGGTCAATAAATACTTTTGCTTTTAGTTCAGGCGCAATAATTTGATGGGATACTTCTTTTGCGATATCCACTTTCCCCACTTTTTTCAGTCCCGGAACGACGTGAGATAAAAAATTGCCCATCTGCTCTTCTGCTATAGGTACGACTGGCTTCAAAGGAGCCGTTTTCCGAAGGCCTTCAAGAAGCATACGCTGATCTTGAGATAGCTCATAAAACGTCCCTTTTAAAAATAGCCAACCGTATCGATCAAAAAATGAAGCTTGATGAAGTTCCGTAAAGTCTAGCTCAAATCCAGCTGCCGAGTGCTTATTTATTTGAAATGAAAAAGGAGCTGAACTTTCAGCAAAGATAATATTTTCATATGAATGCCCTTCATGAATAAATGTAAAGTTCCGATCTTTAAGGAGTTTAAATAACTCTTTGGCTACGATAGATGGAATGATTAGTTCTCTGTTATTTGCGGACGAACGATACATAGAATAGGAATTTTTATAAAATGATTCATTCGTCATAATATCCATCAGCAGCTCAATGATTTTCTTATCTTCGTCTATAAAAAAATGTTCTGCAGGATCATATTCGAAGCGCTTAGTAAATTCGTGAGTTTGGAATTCTTTAGCGTCTGTTAAAAATTCTTGAATGTTTTTTACTACATACGTCCGGTCGACGCCTACTTTCATTTCAAGCGCTACGTACATTCCTTCTGAACGTAAAAATTCTTCTGAGTAAGACTTGCAAATAAATTCTACTTTCAACGGATCTTTATCTGCATATTTCTTATGGTCGCTTATGGTTTGCTGATAGCTCGAAAATAAGTCGATAAAATGATTTACATTTTCGTATTCTTTGCTTTGGCGAAAAGGCTTTGTTTTAATTGGCTGCGGCTTTGCGCGCTCATCGCAAATGGTTAATAAAACAGCTACTTCGTGTTTGCATTCTGAAAACTCGTGATAAGCAGGACAATCGCAGAATGAATAAAAAGAATTTCCTTTTTGTTCAACCATTACCGTATACATTTCCGCTCCTCGAACGGATGCTGTCCACGTAGTGGTCTGTTCATTGTATTCCAAATCAAGCACACGCCCCTGCTTGTAATACGTGTGTCCTCTATAGTACGTTCTGCTTGAGTACGAATCTTTTAATTGTTCTTTGTTTAATGTTTTATTTATCATCGCTTCACAATCTTCCAATCGCATAACAGTCAATGCTGTTGCTGTTTAATTTCTATTCAGAACAAATAATGTCCAACGTCATAAACGTTGAACATTATTTGTCAATTCTTCTATTATAACATGCAACAGACATTATAAAACACTCTTAAGCAGTGCAGACTGTTTTCGCTGTTTTCTTTTGTAAAGTATCCAGCCTGCTCCGGCGGTTGATATTAAAAGCAGGCTAAGTCCTAAAAAAGCAAGTCCTATACGATCATTAGCCGTAACGTACGTAAAGAAGAAAATCAATAAAATACGAATCCCTAACGTGATAAAGCGAAAACAGCTGTCGACTCTTCCCACGATAATATTCGGTATTTTTTGCATCATAAACGTATTTCGAGCTACTCTTGTACCTGCATTTGCAAAAGCAAGAAGAAACACAATAGAAAAGTAAACGGGCAGAAGCTTCATAAAGAAGATGATCGATATTCCAAGTGCAAAAAGGCTTATATTCAGCATAATAGCTAGCTCAGTGCCTGTTCTTTTCATAATAGATACGATCAATATCCCTGCGGTTAATGCTCCGAAACCATATACAGCACTTTCAATCCCGTATGCTGCTGGACTTGCGTTTAATTCTTGAGTCAGATAAATAGGAAACAAATAGTTCGTCATCATCACAGCAATGAAAGGCATAAAAGAAAGCAGTAAAAAAAGAGATACCGAGCGATTTTCTTTTATGAATGCTAATCCCTCTTTCATCGCAGTGTGTTTTTTATCGCTTCGTTCACTGCTTTGTTTATATGGAATACTCAATAGAAAAAGGAATGCAGCTATGTACGTAGCTGCATCTACTGTTAAAATCCATTGAAGCGACCACCGGGTAATGACTAGACTCGCTGCAGCCCCTGCCAGCATACTCGATAGCTGGCCTTGTATTTCCATAATACTGTTTAATGATTGAAACACATCTTTTGAAAAAACTTCTTGATTTAACGCAAAAATCGTTGGATAAAAAAACGTGTAGTAAAGGTTTCCGGTTCCGTACAAAATGATGTAGTGAATCGTTGAATAATCTGTAACAAAACCAACGATCACAAATAGCATGACCGTGATAAAACCTATCAATTCTACGGTTAACAACATTTTCTTTCGTGACATTCGATCAATAAGAACACCTATATACGGAGTAGCCACAAAGCTAATCACCGTCATAATTAGCATAATCGTGCCAAATAGTTTATTTCCATCTGGAGATGCAACTAACAGTAAAGGAATGGCAAGCATCGTAATACCGGAACCAATAGAGGATAAAACATTCGCAGCAACTACGGCTTGAAAGCGACGGTCCTTATAAAGCGCCTTCATCAAACATTTTGCTTAGCTTCTAAAATTTGCTTAGACACTTGTGTATACAGAGTCAGCTCATTAACTAATTCATGAATTCCGTCAGCGGCGTTTTTTCGTAAAGTTCCTTTTTCCACGATGTCTGCAGGGTCTAATACCAACTGCTTAGATAGAACATTCGCATACAAAGCGCGTGTAACGGTTCTAAGGTTGTTTAAAGCATTGATACCTCCTTTTCCTCCTCCTGATACGGCTACAAGTGCGACGGGCTTATGTGCAAAATACGCACTGTTTAAAAAGTCAAACGCGTTTTTTAATGCTCCGCTCATAGCGCCGTGGTACTCAGGCGTCGCAAGTAAGATACCATCCGCTTTTTCTATTGCTTCAGTCAGCACTTTCACTTCTTCTATTTCATACTGATGAGGTTCACCGGTGAATATAGGAAGTGATAATTGACTTAAATCTAGAAAAGAACTTTGATAGCTTTTGTGAAGTTCTCTCGTTACTTGTGTTGTTCGGCCTGTTTCTCTAGGACTTCCGTTAATAATAAGTATATTCATATTTATCTACCCCTCTGTCGTTTGGTTATATGTATAGTATAGGGATGATTGAACTTTTTTTCGTCATGCTATTGATAGAAAGAAAGCTACCAATATAGACTGAGGTGAACAGAGAAAAACCTACAACTAAAGTCGTAGGTTAGGAAATTCCATGCTGAACAGCATATAGAGCAGCTTGCGTGCGGTCTTGAACCCCAAGCTTCGATAAAATATTAGACACATGTGTTTTTACTGTTTTTTCTGTAATATGTAAGGCAGCACCAATTTCTTTGTTGCTTTTGCCTTTTGCAATTTCTTTTAATACGTCTTTTTCTCGTTTTGTTAAGTGATCAATAAAATTGACTTTCTTTTCGCTGCTTTTGGTTAACCGTGTTAGCAAGTGCGTAGTGACTTTGGGATGAAGCTGATTTTCTCCATTCATTAGCTTTCGAATAGCCGTTACAAGTTCATCTGGATCGCTTTCTTTTAGCTGATAGCCTGAAGCTCCTGCTTCTAATGCCGGTATCACGTGATCTTGATCTGAAAAGCTTGTTAGAATCATGACTTGTATATGCGGTGCTTGTTTTTTTAGTTCTTTTGTTGCTTCGATTCCATCGAGAACCGGCATCGATAAATCCATTAACACAATATGAGGCTCTAGAGATGTCGCTAACTTTATAGCTTCTTCCCCGTTAGAAGCTTCTCCTACAACTTCTAAATCAGGCTGCGTTTGTAAGAAAAAGACAAGTCCTTTTCGGACAACGTGGTGATCATCTGCAATTAAAATCTTTATTCTCATGTGCGCTCCTTTCCGTTATGAAAGAGGAATAGATACTTCCACAATCGTTCCGTTTCCTATGCTGCTTGTAACAGATAGTTTTCCATTTAATCTTTTTATTCGCTCGTGCATAGTTTTTAGCCCAAGCGTCGGCAATTCTGCTGAAGGGCTATACATAAATCCATTGCCGCTATCCCGGATTTTCATAATTACTTGGTCTTTGCTTATATTTACGTTTAGATGTACCTCTGCCGTACCCGCATGCTTTCGGCAATTATTAAAAGCTTCTTGTCCGACTCTCCACAGTGTCTCTTCAATCACAGCAGGCAAAACGGACACTCCTTTAATTTGTTCTTTTACGTTAAGCCCTAGCATTTGACCATAGCTTTTTAACGCACTGACAATGCCGTTTTCTAATCCTTGAGGACGAAGCTGCCAAATTAAAGCTTTCATTTCCACTTGAGCATGCTGAGCGGTTTCTTGGATTAAGGAAAAAGTCTCTTTTAACTGCACATCTTTTGCTAAGCTGCTTCCGGCTTTGGCTGTGACATTAATTGAAAACAACAGCTGATTAACAGAATCGTGAAGGTCTTTTGCCAGCCTGTTTCTTTCTTCAATAAGTTTTACTTCCTGCTGAGATTGAGTCAGCTTAATCCGCTTGATAGCCGTGCCAATTTGAAGAGCGACGGATCCTAATAAATCAAGCTCTCGCTGTTCAAAATGAATTTTATGAGGGGCAGCTACATTTAATAATCCAAAGCGTTCATCCCCTGCTTGTAAAGGAACCGTTGCATGATGAGTAATGTCATGTGTATCTCCCCACTCATGAATGACGGAATCTTCAAGTCTCTTACACTCCATAATATTAGACGCTTTTTGAAGCCGGCCATCCATATACCGGTCAACACACCAGCAGCTTCCATTACACATAGGCTGAGCGGTTTTATTTAATAAAGCTGGTGGCAAATGCTGAGCGGCAATCATCTCATGCTTTCCATTTTCATCAATAAAAAAGATCCATCCTGTTTGTAAATCTGTGATTTGCAGCAGTTTTAAAAGCGCATCATGAAGCATGGTATGTAAATTAGTGCCTTCATTTAAAATCTCGGAAATGTCTTTTAAAATCTTCAGCTCTGAAATATGATCTTTTTCCATAGCCTCTCTCCTATATTATATGATGTATTTTCCATTTTTTATTTTATCACAATTAAAGCTGGTTCCGACTCACAGAACGTTATTTTTAAAGCATTTCCGCTTAGATATGTAAGACCTTTTAACATCAATAATAAAATTTTCAAAAAGTATGTCAGGTAGTTTAACAATTAGCTAGAGTCTTTACGTAAAACGAACTATACTACAGATAATTCAAGTAAGAACAGAAAAAATGAAGGGAAATGAGAAGAAAAAAATATTAAAATTAATCCATTGAAAACGCTTCCAAATATGAAGGCATAGTGCTATTATATAATTATTAACAGAATAGGGATGTGAGAAAGATGAATAAATTATTTTTAGAAGAGTTACGATACATTATCTTGTGTGAAGTGCCTATGACAAAGTACCGAGTAGAGCAGCTTCAAGACAAATTTGATCAAAGCCCATACTTAATTAATGAACTTTATCAACTCCTATTCGAAAAGCGTCACATTTTAGCTTTTGTTGATGATATCGAATCATCCCTGTATGACTATATTGTAAATAAAGAAATGATGGATGCTAAAACGTATTACGGAGCTATTGCACATGTAGCAAATCTCTTCGGCGAAACGCCTACATATATAAAATGCAAAATAAAAAAATATAGACAGTCTTCGATTTCAAGTATCAGCGCCTAAAAGGTGCGCACAGCTGATTCAAATAAAAAGCAAAAAAGAAATCCTAGCACAAGGGTTTCTTTTTTGTACCACTAACATATAGGGAGGAAAATAAGATGAAGACATTTTTTATCACAAATCGCTATTCGTTTCTTGAAACGCAAGTAAATGAATACATGCAATCGTTACTGGTAAAAACGCCTGAACAAGTTATTTTATATTTCGAAAGACAAATTCGAAAGTATAAAGTGTATTTACAGAAAAAACATCATTACCCAGAGTGTATGGTTCAATCTATCCACCGATTAATTGAAGAATATTCATTAAGTATCATTAAAGTAAAAAAATATATTAGCTATCAAAACAAGCTGATGAATAAACAGCTATTAGAGCCGCAGTAAAACGAATCATTTTTTATGGTTCGTTTTACTGCGGCTCTGCCGCTTTACTCCTCATATTTTAGCAGTAAATGCAGAACAGCGGGACGTTCTTCAAGATTTTTGTATGAGTGTACATGACTTCCTTCAAATTTTATAGAGTCAAATTGTTTTAGCTCGTATAGCTCTTCTTCGATTTTCATTTCGATTTTTCCTTCCATTACCGTTGCTACTTCAATTAATCCTTTATGATGAGGTTCGGGACAGTATGTAGCAAGAGGAGAAAGAAAGGCTCGGTACATTTCAATTGTCGAATCTATCTGATTTTGAAAAATAAATTCTACTTTCCAAGTTTCGTCCGGTCCTTTGAGAGAAAAACCTTCTCCACACTTAGATACAGCCACTGAAGGTTCTACTGACACTAATTTAGTTAAAGGGATATTTAAGCCTGTTGTTATTTTCCACATTACTCCTAGGGTTGGATTAGTCTCCCCTCTTTCAATTTTCCCTAACGTGAGTTTGCTGACTCCCGTCCTATCTGCTAATTCATCGAGTGTGAATTCTCGCTGTGTTCTTATTTTTCTAAGCTCGTTGCCTACCTTTTTCATCATTTCTTCTGAATGCATTTTTACCTTCCTTTCTTTTATATATTATGGTACACTTTTTTTGTATCTAAGTATACTATAATATATATTTAGGTATTTTTATTAATTAGGAGGAAAAAGTATGAAAGCAATTTTATGGGGGCTTCTCTCGTCCATGTTCTTTTCTGCTACATTTATTGTGAATCGTGCCATGAATGTATCTGGAACAAGCTGGGCTTGGACAGCATCTCTTCGTTTTTTATTAGCACTACCTATTTTACTCATTTTAGTACTTTTACAAAAGAAGTTTACACCATTATGGATGGAAATGAAAAAGCATCCTTTCGCTTGGTTAGGCTGGGGAACTCTTGCAGGAATTGGATTTTATTCATTATTAAGTTTTTCTTCACTTTTTGGACCATCATGGCTCATAGCTGGAACGTGGCAAGTAACGATCTTGGCAGGTGCGCTCATTTCTCCACTTTTCTATGTAACTATTCAAACTGCAGACGGAAATAAAAAAGTAAGAGGAAGCATCCCACTCAAAACGCTTGGTATTTCAACGTTTATTTTAGCGGGTGTGATTCTCATGCAAGTTAAAGAAGCTGAAAACATCACGCTTTCACAGTTTGTGTTGGGTTTTCTCCCTGTCGTCATGGCTGCTTTTTTATATCCGCTTGGAAATCGAAAAATGATGGAAGTTTGCAAAGGGAAATTAGATACATTTCAACGTGTTTTAGGTATGGCTATCGGCAGTATCCCGCTAAGTATCATCTATGCGATATATGGATTTTATACAACTGGTATGCCAACAGCTCCTCAATTTTCTCAAGCCTTTATCTTAGCAATGAGTTCAGGTGTAATTGCTACGATGACGTTCTTTTACGCAACAGACTTGGCAAAAGAAAATTTAGGTTTGCTTGGAGCGGTTGAAGCAACTCAATCAGGCAGCATGATTTTTACCGTGCTTGGCGAAGTGTTTTTATTAAATGGACGTATGCCAACAGGGATTGCGTTAGCTGGTATGACGATAATCGTAATTGGAATGATTATGAACAGTATGCTAAACAAAAAAACAAAACTGTCTTCGGCCGCCCCGTCACGTACTCTATCAAAATAAAAAAAGAGGAGATGAAAATCTGTTTAAAGGTTTTCATCTCCTCTTTTTAATATTCGAGATGATTGTTCCAATAGCGGCTCCAAAGTACAGGGAATCGCATCTGTAAACCATCCTCATCATCTTCATCCCAATCAAGATCCAAATCTTGGTCATCGTACCACACTGGATCAAACTGGTCATATTTATCATAATAATAGTCGTTATCTAAACCTGTCTTTTCTTCGTAAGCTTCACACGCTACAGAAAGTAATTCTTCTAATTGAGGAGCATAGCCCTCTGCTTCTAATGGTTTAAGTACAGAAATCATCGTCTCAGGAGATTCAATCGCTTTATAATATATGTCTTTTCCCTGATACAAAAGCCACGCTCTAAAATAATCAAAACAATCATCTGAACAACCACCCATTACAATATAAGCTGCTGCCCACAATGAAGAAGTATAGGATTGATCAAAATGCTGATTTAGTAGCTGATCAAAGCGAAAAATGTCCTTTTCAGAACGCTTCGCTAGCGTGGAGCGGAGCCATTCCATTTGCTCATCGACATCTAATTTTGTCTTCGCCTTTTTTATCAGCTCCCAAAAGAGAGACTCTGACATCGTGCTGTCTTTCATTACTTGCATCGAACAAGTTAAAGGCTTATATCCTTTCTTCAATTTTGTACGAATCAGCTTTTCAGCTTCCGCTTCACAAGCTTCTGCGGAAGCAAACTCTTTCACCTGCATGCGACCGGCTGTATCAACTTTTCCAAAGTGAATGATTAACTTGCTGTCCCTTCTTTCAACTTTCCAAAATTTATTCGATTGCTCATCTTTATACACTAAGGTTATTTGCATGATACATTCCCCTTTTTCATCCCACTACTATTGTGAATAGTTCTCTTTTTACAATTTATGTAGATTCACAGCGCTTCATAATCCATTTTCTTTGCTTTTTTAACATATTTCAGTTGATCTTACTGTTGCTGAGGTCGTTTAAACAGTGAGTAATGACCACAAATCTGTGTAAAATGTTCATTGGTTGCTTTTTGTTGCATTTACAACATTTTATTTTTCCTTTATACTCTTTTTATATCACGTATTTTTATTATACAAAAAAGAAGCCTAAATTCGTAGAAAAGGAAGGATTTTAATGAAAATTAAGCATGTTACAACAAAAGAGCAGCTTGAAGAAGTATTCCGTATACGTAAAACAGTGTTTGTTGAAGAACAAGGCGTGCCCTTAAAAGATGAATTTGATGAGCATGAAGAAACAGCAAAACATATGTTGATTTATTATAACAACGAACCAGCTGCTTCTGGTAGATTCCGCATAGTAGACGATTACGCCAAAATAGAGCGAATATGCGTATTAAGGGAATTTAGAAAATACGGGCTCGGAAAAGAAGTGGTGACCAGCTTAGAAGAAGCAGCGAAAAAAGAAGGCTTAACTCAATCTAAGCTTCACGGTCAAGTTCAAGCTGAACCTTTTTATCATAAATTAGGGTATAAGACTGCTTCTGATGTCTTTATGGAAGACGGTATTCCACACGTTATTATGAAAAAAGAGTTTACGTGTTAAAAAGGCTTCTTTGCACAGTTGCTTTAGTAAAGAAAAAGGCTCTCCGTAGAGAGCCTTTTTTGTGCTATTAGATTTTCATAATTCCGCCTGTGCTTGCAGAAGTTACAAGTTTAGAATATCTTGCAAGATAGCCTTTTTTCACTTTTGGCTCAAAGCCTTTCCAGTTTGCTTTTCGTTCTGCCCAAACATCTGGAGAAACTTGAACATTCATTGAACGATCTTCAATGTCAATCACGATGTGGTCGCCATCTTCGACAAATGCTAGCGGTCCGCCTTCAGCAGCTTCTGGAGATGCGTGGCCGATTGATAATCCACGTGAAGCGCCAGAGAAGCGTCCGTCTGTTAATAGTGCTACTTTTGCACCTAGTCCCATTCCCATAATTTGAGAAGTTGGAGCTAACATTTCAGGCATTCCCGGTCCGCCTTTTGGTCCTTCATAACGAATGACTACGACATGTCCTTCTTTTACTTTTCCGTTAGCAATACCATGCAGCGCCTCGTCTTGAGACTCAAATACAATTGCTGGTCCTTCGTGGCGAGTAATGCCGTCTTGAACACCGCCTGTTTTAATGATCGCGCCGTCTGGAGCTAAGTTACCAAACAATACAGCAAGTCCGCCTTTTTCTGTGAATGGCTTATCGATTGGATGAATAACGTTATAATCTTTTACATCGCATCCTGCAATGTTTTCGCCTAGCGTTTTTCCAGTAACCGTCATCGTATCTAAATGAAGAGCTCCTTCTTTTTTAGATAGCTCGTTTAAAGCAGCCGATACGCCTCCTGCTTCATGTAAGTCTTCAATAAATACATCCGAAGCTGGAGCGAGTTTTGCCAAGTGAGGCACGCGTTCCGCTACTTCATTAATGCGTTCTAACGGATAATCAATTTCAGCTTCATTCGCAAGAGCTAGCGTATGAAGAACTGTATTTGTAGAACCACCTAACGCCATGTCTAAAGCAAATGCGTTGTCGATTGCTTTTTCTGTTACGATATCACGTGGTTTTAAATCTAATTTAATTAATTCCATAAGTTGTTTAGCTGATTTTTTAACAAATTCTCTACGTTCAGGAGCAACTGCTAAGATTGTACCATTTCCAGGTAAAGCAAGTCCTAACGCTTCAGCTAAGCAGTTCATTGAGTTAGCTGTAAACATTCCTGAACAAGATCCGCATGTCGGACAGCCAAATTGTTCTAATTCAAGTAATCCTTTATCATCAAGTTTACCAGCTTGATGAGCTCCTACGCCTTCAAATACTGAAGAAAGAGAAATCTTACGGCCGTCGCTCGTTACGCCAGCCTTCATTGGTCCGCCGCTAACAAAAACTGTCGGAATATTCAGACGCAATGAAGCCATTAACATCCCAGGCGTGATTTTATCACAGTTTGGAATACATACCATTCCATCAAACCAGTGAGCAGATACTACCGTTTCAACTGAGTCAGCAATGATTTCACGACTTGGTAATGAATAACGCATACCGATATGTCCCATCGCAATACCGTCATCTACACCGATAGTGTTCATTTCAAAAGGTACGCCACCAGCTTCGCGAATCGCATCTTTTACGATTTTACCAAACTCTTGTAAGTGAACATGACCTGGTACAATATCAATATATGAATTGACAACCGCAATAAACGGTTTGCCGAAATCCTCTTCTTTTACACCAGCTGCACGCAGTAGGCTGCGGTGTGGTGCTCTGTCGAATCCTTTTTTGATCATGTTACTTCTTAATTCTGCCACAATAATTCCCTCCGTATTCATCTAACCTATTAAAAACTAAATCTTTTTAAATTGTTTAATAATTTTTAATATAAATACTAATTTAACAAATCACACAAAGGTTTGTAAAGGTTTATGACAAAATAATCATTTTTTATTTTAAAATAGTAAAATCACCTGCATAAATTAGTATAATATATACATATATCCCTTATTTTACAGGAAAGCAGAAGGTGGATGCTGAGCATGAAACAATCCTTTTATTACAGAGGTCATCAAGAAAAAGAAATATTTGCACAAAAATGGAATGTTGAAAACAATTCTGCAAAAGGCGTTGTTCAAATAGCCCATGGAATGGCCGAACATATTGGACGCTACGAATACTTTGCTAATGTATTAAGGCAACATGGATATATCGTATATGGGAATGATCACCGAGGTCACGGTCAAACAGCTTTAAAAGATGAAGACAAGCGTTTTTTTGCTGAAGAAAATGGTTTCGATACAGTAGTCTACGACATGATTGCTCTGACTAAGCACATTTCGACGGAACACTCCGGCCTACCAATCTTTCTTTTCGGTCACAGCATGGGGTCTTTTCTAACGAGAAGATATATTCAATTGGATACAGAGCACATTCATGGTGTGATACTCTCAGGTACTGGCAGCATTCCTTCCCTTTCACTGCAGGGCGGTATATTAGCTGCGCAAATAGAGATAAAGAGAAAAGGGTTACGATCTCCTAGCCCTTTTCTTGATAAACTCTCTTTTGGACAATACAATAAATCATTTCATCCTGCTCGGACACCTTTTGATTGGTTAAGTCAAGATAATGAAGCTGTAGATTTATATGTAAATGACCCTTATTGCGGTGGGGTTTTCACAGCGGGGTTTTTCTATGACTTACTAACAGGAATCAAACAAATCTCTAACTTAGCTAATATAAAGTTAGTTCCATCAAGCCTGCCTATTTATTTGGTATCTGGAGAATATGATCCAGTAGGCAACTATACAAAAGGCGTAGTCAAAGTATATAACGACTTTAAAAAGGCAGGATTACAGGATGTAAGTTACCGTTTTTTTAAAGAGTGCCGTCATGAATTGCTGAATGAATTAAATAAAGATGAAGTGATAGAAGATATACTAAATTGGCTTAACGTGCAAATAGACAAAAAAACGGTTCGTGTGTAGACACGAACCGTTTTTTTTATTAAGCAAATACAGATGTTAATACAGGTACTACTTGTTTTTTACGTGATACAACGCCTTCTAAGACAGCTGTATTGTTTTCAAGCGTTACATTGTATGCTTCTTCTACTTTTGAAGCAGCAGAACCTAATGCTAATGCAGTAGAGTTGCTGTTTAAAATATCTGTAACAACTAAAAGGAATAATTGTAATCCTTTTTCTTCGATTGTTTTAGTAATCGCTTCTTCCAATTCAACTTTGCGCACTAAAACGTCGTTTACGTCAATTGCATTCACTTGTGCAATTTCTACTTTGCTTGTGCCCATGCTGAATTCTTTAGCATCTAATGAAATTAATTGTGAAGCTGTTTTATCGCCTAAGTCAGCTCCAGCTTTTAGCATTGCTAATCCGTACTCTTCTGCATCTACGCCTGCAATTTCCGCTAATTCTTTAGCAGCTGCAACGTCTTGGTCTGTGCAAGTTGGTGATTTGAATAATAAAGAATCAGAAATGATAGCTGATAGCATAAGACCTGCGATGTTAGGTTCGATTTCTACGCCGTTTTCTTTATACATCTTGTTTAAGATCGTTGCCGTACACCCAACTGGCTCTGCACGATAGTATAAAGGATCTGCTGTTTCGAAGTTAGCAATACGGTGATGATCAATTACTTCAAGCACACGAACTTGATCAATATCGTTTGCACTTTGCTGGCGTTCGTTGTGGTCCACTAAAATAACTTCATTTGTTTCTTTAGATACTTCATCAACGAAACGTGGTAGTTCAGCGTTGAACTTTTCAAGAGCGAATTGCGTTTCACCGTTAATATCGCCTAATCGAATTGGTTCAGCGTCTACACCTAATTTATTCTTTAAATCAGCGTATGCAATTGCAGAACAGATTGTATCTGTGTCAGGATTTTTATGTCCAAAAATTAACGTCTTTGCCATCTTAAATCTCTCTCCTTCTTACGTATGTAAATAGCATTCTTGCGTAAAGTTAGTTAATTCGTTCACGCAACATTGCCATTTTAACATAAACTTTTACATTATTTTAATTTTTTTGCGAAAAATGATGTTCATCCGCAGATATTTTGCCATTTTGTATCTTTTTCACAGTAAAAACACCTCTATTTCCGATATAAATAGAGGGTTTTATACGTTCATTATATAAAAGTTAACGATAAAACACAACCTGTCTCTCTATCACTTGATAGATAACTTAAACGCAGTATCTTGCCACTTTTGATAAAGAAAAAGTAGAACAGCAATAACCATCATTAGTACAAATAATAAAAAATGATTCATTCCCTTCAGTGTATAAATGTCTAGTTTTTCAAAGATAGGACTCATGACAAATGCCTGAAATAAATCGAACGCTGCATTGATAATCATAAACATCCAAAAGCCAGGATAGGTAAAATAAAAAATAAAAAGCGTTCCTATTATAAATATGCCAAAAGGAAAAGGCGTCATATTAACAAAGAAAAAAAGAGTTTCATTGACTTCCCACCAGTTAAAGCGATCTGCAATTTGAAAAACCATCGTTAACAATACCACTCCGAATAGTGATACAGCCATATACCGCTTTACTCGCTCTTTATCAACTGCAAAAAGCAATAGCCAAGGACCGATAAAAAGCACCCACATTACGATTTGCGCCATGAGCTTTCCACCTTTCACCTTCAAAAAGAGAATATATATTATTCTGTCCTTATTTATGTAAAATAACCAAGAAAAGCACCCTTGTTAAAGGATGCTTTTCTTGGTTATCGTCGCAGTGTAAAGTTGAAATGTTCATTTACTATAGCTCCTAGCTCTTCAAGAAACTGCTGAGCAGTCATTTCCTCTACGCTTTGGGTATACCAAGCAAGCTGAGATTTTTTATGAACATTGTTGTAATATACATCTCTTGACCAATATGTTTTTGATCGGTATGTATAATTAAAGTGAATGAATAGTTCACTCCCGTCTGGACACTGCAACAACACGCGGTAATGTGGATTACGACGATTTTTATCTAAACTCATTTCTTTAATCTGCGCTAACATTATTCACCTCTAAAGCCATTACTTAATCATTTAAAGGTAAATGCCACACCACGCTATATCCTAGCTCTGCCATCAACTAGAAAATCATATATTTTCTAAAATTCTACACGATATAGGACAAAAGAGGAAGAGATAATTTATTGGTGGACGTGTAAAGTTTCATATAAATCTTTTAGCTGCTCAGGGTATTGAGACCTTACGTAATAACCTGTAGGGCGGTGCTCGATTAAATGAGAAGCAAATAAGTAGCCGATGAGCACGTGCATTTGTTCATCTGAGATTTCTTGGTTTAATTCTCTTTCGAATCGTTCCGCTAAGTGTGAAGCCAGCTGTTTAATTTTTTCATCATGTGATAAAAAGAGCATTTTGTTCTCCCCCTTATAACGAATAAGTAATGCTGTGAATTTCAATAAAGACAAAGTCTTGCTTTTATAAGGATAATTATATTTTATTTTACAATAAAAGTATATAAATAGTTCTAAATATCCAAAAAATAACTTATTTCTTTTGGACTATTCGACAACAAAAAAAAAGAAGCGGGAGCTGTCCCGCTTCTTTTACGTAAAAAGATATTCGATTACCGAAATTTATTCCACTTCCACTGCCCAGCCGAATGGATCTTCCACTGTACCATTTTGAATACCTGTTAGAGTGTCATACAGTTTTTGTGATACTTCTCCTGTGTTTCCACCGTTGATGACCATTTTCTCGTTATTCCAAAATAGCTCGCCAATCGGAGAAATAACTGCAGCTGTACCTGTTCCAAATGCCTCTTCTAGTTTGCCTTCCGAATAAGCTTGCTTAATTTCTTCCATAGAAATACGGCGCTCAGTTACAGGCATATCCCAGTGTTTTAGCAGCTCAATGATGGATTTACGCGTAATTCCTTCCAAAATGCTTCCGTTCACAGATGGCGTTACTACTTCTCCATCAATTTTGAAGAAAATATTCATGCTTCCTACTTCTTCAATGTACTTGCGTTCAACTCCGTCTAACCACAGTACTTGTGAATAGCCTTTTGAGTCAGAAAGCTGCTGAGCTTTTAAGCTTGAAGCATAGTTTCCGCCTGTTTTAGCTGTTCCTGTCCCTCCGGCTACAGCACGAACAAATTCGCTTTCAACCGCAATTTTTACAGGAGCAATCCCTTCTTTATAATATGAGCCAACTGGGGATAGAATAATGATAAATTGGTAGCGGTCAGATGGCGCTACTCCTAAGTAAGGCTCTGTCGCGATGACAAATGGACGAATGTATAGTGATGTACCTTCAGCGGTAGGAATCCATTCGCGGTCAATTTTAATCAGCTGTTTTAACGCTTCTAATGCTAAGTCTTCGTCAACATGAGGAATACAAAGACGATCGTTTGATTTATTTAAACGTTTGAAATTCTCATCTGGTCTAAATAATAATACTTGCTCTTTTTTTGTTACATATGCTTTTAGTCCTTCAAAAACAGACTGCCCGTAATGAAAGATCATGGATGCCGGATCTAATGTGATAGGTTGATAAGGTACAATACGAGCATCGTGCCAGCCTTGGCCTTCTGTATAATCCATAATGAACATATGGTCCGTGAAGATTTTCCCGAATTGCAATTGATCAGATTGCGGCTTTTCTTTTTTTGTTTGACTTAGTGTTACATCGATTGAATAAGTTGTCATAGTTGTTTCTCCTTGCTCTTTATATTTACGGGTTTTTCGCTTAAACCTCTATATAAGTTACATTGTACAACTTTAGGGAAGCGTGTCACAATAGTTAGAGACGAAAAATTCTAAAAATTTTATAAAAATTATAAAGAAATAGCACCTAATCGAATTAAGTGCTGAATTGAAAAGGTTTTCTTTCTAAAAAAACTATTTCTACATTTTATTTGCAACCATTTATAAACCAATTTTCACTCGAAGCTTTTCATCTTGTATTGAAAATTGTTTGATTTTCCCTACTGGAATGACTTTCACTTTATCAATTTCATTGAGATTGATATGAATTTGTTTTTCTTCATACGTAGTAACAGGCGGCTTGTGAAAAATTCGATAGTTGATCCAATTTTGATTAAGAGGTTTCATTTGATGGATTTTGAATACAAGCGTACGTTCTTTGGCTTCAAGAGGTTCTAGCACAATAGAAAATGGAATTCTCACCAGAAATTTTTTAATAATTCCATTCACGTGAATATAGGAGTCTTGAAATGAAATAGAAAATTGCTGAATTTGATCTTGCTTTGTCATTTGTTTTTGAAAAATTCGCATGAGCATAGAAGCGGATATAGGAACGGTTACACCGCTTTCAGCCATCTTTTCTTTCATTTTTGCCTGCACATCATCACTAATCACATCGTTTAGCTTTCTCTGTACCCAATCCTTCATGATGCACCTCCGCTATGAAGTTATGTTTCTGTTTCCTCTAACGCACGAATCGAAGCTGTTAAGTGATTTGACACGTCGGCGAGCCTATCTTTTGTCAGCTTTCCTTCAGCAAGATAGAAGGGCTTCCCAAAGGAAATGACAACGGGCTCCTTTGAAAATAGCTCTTTTACATTTGCGGGTCCTTTGTAAACTGCGGGTACAATAGGAACCTTTGCCATACTTGCTATAGTGACTGCTCCTCTTTTTAAGGGAACGTCTTCCTCTGTTCGCGTGCCGCTAGGGAAAATCCCGACGATATGTCCTTGTTTTGCCAATTTAATAGGTGTTTTAATGCTGCTGGGTCCCGGGTTGTTACGATCTACTGGGAATGCGTTAAGTTTTTTTAATACATTACTAGTGAGTATATGATTAAAAAGCTCCTTTTTTGCCATAAAATGAATTTGGTGAGGCAAAATAGCCGCACCAAGCGCTACGACGTCTACCCATCCTTTATGGGAACAAGCGATCACAAAGCCTGTATCCGCTGGCAAATACTCTCTGTTCCTTACCCGAAACTTCCCCCTTCTTTTTAATAAAAATTTACATGTGTGAGCCGCAATATTATACATAAGTGTTTCCTCTTCTCTGTATTAGTTGAAAATATATACAAAAATTATATCACTTGATATTAAGAGTTGGTACTAAAAAAAGAATGTAATATCTTTTTACACGGCAGCTTACCTACTTCTCTATATATTGTAAAAAAGGAGATATTGAAACCTCTGTTTTTGGTCAACTTGACTAATGACATCCCTTAAAAAACATTTTACTATTAATGTATCATTCCAAATGTAATATTTATTAACATTACATGTGATATAATTAAAGGGGGTTTTTAGGTGCATAACCAAAATCGACCGTTTCGACTAGCTTCATTGGGATTACAGCACGTACTCGCTATGTATGCGGGTGCCATTCTCGTTCCGCTGATGGTAGGACGCGCATTAAATTTAAATACACATGACTTAGCCTATCTCGTAGCCATTGATTTACTGACCTGCGGACTAGCTACGCTGCTGCAGGCTTGGACGAACAGGTGGTTTGGGATTGGTCTTCCTGTTGTACTTGGAAGTTCATTTGTAGCGGTGACTCCTATGATTGCGATTGGAACTCAATATGGAATTAGCGCTGTTTACGGAGCGATTATTGCCGGTGGTATTTTCATCGTACTGGCAGCAAGTTTTTTAGGCAAAATTATTAAATTTTTTCCTCCAGTTGTCACAGGAACGGTTGTGACGATGATTGGTTTATCACTTGTACCATCCGCTGTCCGAAATATGGCAGGAGGAGTAGGAAGTGAAGATTTCGGTTCTCTTTCTAATCTTCTTTTATCTTTTGGTGTTCTAGCGCTTATTTTAATTTTAAATCGATTTTTCAGCGGTTTTCTTCGTTCTCTTTCTGTATTGATTGGAATTGTAGCCGGAACAATAGCCGCTGTATTAATGGGAAAAGTTAATTTCACTAACTTTAATGAAGCTTCTTGGCTGCACATTCCCACTCCTTTTTATTTTGGGATGCCCACTTTTGAAATTGGACCGATTTTAACGATGATTCTCGTATGCTTGGTCATTATTATTGAGTCTACAGGCGTATTTTTAGCGTTAGGAAAACTGTGTGATCGGGAATTAACTGAAAAAGATTTTACAAAAGGCTACCGCGCCGAAGGAATCGCCATTGTTCTTGGAGGGCTATTTAATGCTTTTCCTTACAATACATTCGCTCAGAATGTAGGACTGGTTCAATTATCGAAAATAAAAACAAAAAATGTAGTGGTAGTAGCCGGCTTTATTCTCGTATTATTGGGACTGGTTCCTAAAATAGCTGCTTTTACAACCATTATTCCTACTCCTGTTTTAGGAGGAGCAATGGTCGTGTTGTTTGGTTTAGTTATTTCATCAGGCATCAAAATGCTAAGCGCTGTTGATTTGGCTAAACAAGAAAATTTGCTGATTATTGCGTGCTCTCTTTCACTGGGTCTTGGTGTAACGGTGGTACCCGATTTATTCGCCCAGCTCCCATATGCTTTGCGTGTGATTGTAAGTGATGGAGTTATTACTGGAAGTTTAGCTGCCATTTTATTAAATCTCTTTTTTAACGCATCGGTTGAACGAAAAGTACCTTCTGTCTCTTTAGAGAAGACAGATTATTCAGAAGTAAAGTAAAGGTGGTTTAGTATGAATAATGTATCTGTGCAGTATGTAAATCAGCTTAGCAAGCAGCATTTTGTCTCATTAGTTGGCGATATATTTGAACATTCACCTTGGGTTGCAGAAGAAGCTTATTCTAAGCGCCCTTTCTCGTCCGTTGAACAACTTCATGGAAAGATGAAAGAAATTGTAGCGCAAGCATCTGTAGAAAAACAGCTTAAGTTGCTGAAAGCTCATCCAAATCTAGGTGAAAATATCGCTATGACATCTGCTTCTACTGAAGAACAAACAAAAGCAGGCTTACAAAACTTAACACAAAATGAGTATGAACAGTTTTCTTCTCTTAATGGAATGTATATGGAAAAGTTTCCTTTCCCTTTTATTTTGGCAGTACGAGGTAAACAAAAAGAAGATATTTACGAGGCAATGCAAAGTCGCTTACAGAATACCAAACAAACGGAGTTTGCTACAGCGTTAGAAGAAGTATATAAAATTGCTTTCTTTCGTTTAACTGATAAAATTACTGAAGATAAGGAGACAAAGAAACGAGCATGACTAAAATTACAACGCATATTTTAGACCTCACTCACGGATGTCCAGCTGCTTTTGTCAAAGTTGATTTCTATCACATCCAGTCAGAAAGTAAACGAATAAAGCTTTCTCATGGTACTACAAATGAAGACGGAAGATTAGCAAACCCGCTCTTCTCTTCTGAAGCGTTTGAATCAGGAGATTATGAACTTTTGTTCCATATTGGGGAATACTATAAAAAACAAGAAGTCCAAACAACAAATCCGCCCTTTTTAAATCAAGTTTCTGTTCGAGTCGGATTGTCTTCTGAACAAGAACATTATCACATCCCTTTGCTTGTATCACCGTGGGGGTACCAAATTTATAGAGGAAGTTAAAAAAAGAAACGGCGTCTTTAAACGTCGTTTCTTTTTTAATTCAGCAATTTAGACATATAGTACTCATCAATAAACAAACCGCCAATTCGCAGTGAATGTTTCTTTGTTCCTTCGATTCCAAATCCTACTTTATCATATAAAGAAAGAGCCTTTTCATGCTGTATAGCGACTGTCAGTTCAAGACGATGAATATGGTGTTCTCTCGCCCATTCTTCAAGTGCACCGATTAAAGCCGTCCCAATTCCTTGATTTTGAAACGTCTTTCGAATACCTAATGTCAAAGAAGCGATGTGAGCGTTTCGGTTAGCTTCGCCCCCTGTTGCAGCTATATATCCCACAAGCATCTCGTTTTCTTCTGCTACAATAATCGTAGAGTTTGGCTGCTGCTTAAAGATTTCGATGTTTTTCTCCTGCTGATCCGTACTCAGCTTTCGCTCTCCGCTTTCGAACAGCATAAACTTACTTTCTTCTTCAATCTGTTTAAGCAAATCTACAAAGTTTGCAGCATCATGTAATTCTAGTTCTCTAATTTCCATGCTGATCCCCCTTTTTTGTGTCCCTTTTGTTTGTATATGTATTGGTTCACCTTTATAAAATATAACTTTACAGTTTCTTACGAAAAATACGACTTTTTAAGAAGTGGAAGTAGAACAAAAAACCTACTAATCTCCCTTTTTTTGAAATGCTTTTTTCCTCTGTATAATTTTAAATCACTTATCAACTTCTGTAAATTTTTTAGATTCCCTCTTTTAATTTCCATTTATTTTCCTTTTCCGCAGGGTTGATTTTGATCTAAGGGGATCTTTTATAGAAAACACATGACTATTATCCTGTTTTTTGTGAAGAAAGAAAGCAATAAATGTAATTTCACTTGTAATCGTTTAGAATAGAAAAAGTGGAAATTTTATGTACCTATCCTCCTTAATTATTGGTCTGTGAAAGGAAATTATTATGAAAGTACAACCCGCAAAATGTGGTGTATATGTCTTAAGCGGTCTAGGAGCTGTTACGGTGTTCTTCTTACTTTTACTTAAGAACAGTGCTTTCTTTCTAGAGGAAGAATACGACCAAAACAAACCTGAAGCTGCGCTTGCGGTGAGCGAACATACCTATCACCTTCACAAAGGTTCTATTAACTGGTCAAACGGCCGTTCAACAACAAAAAAAGAAATAAATGTATATGATTTATATACATACATATCGCAGCAAAAAAGTATCCCTTTAAAGCAGCAACAATTGGTTAAGCTCCATTTTTCCAACCTAGACGGCGCTTATATTCGCGGCGTGAGCGTGCATATATGGAAAAATAACGGTGAAAAAACCAAGCTGTTTGTCAAAAATAATGAATTTAAGATTCCTGAAAATCAAGGTTTTTACGTTGTAGATATCGTGATTAACTCTACAAGAGGAACAATGCAATATGCGGCAAATGTGCAAATACAGTAAGTTTGGCTGCAGTAAATAAAAGGGGCAGAAATTATAGAAGGGATCAAAAAGTTACCACAAAAAAAGAGAGCAATATGCTCTCTTTTTTATAAAATGAAAAAGACGTCCACGCAGGACGTCTTTGATGCGTTTGTGGCGGGGACCGTGTGACCACATTCACACGTTTAGCTCGAAAGCATGTCCTTCGACTTACACAAATTAGCTCATCGCTTTATTAATATAACATCTGCCATAGAAAAAAGCAACCAATTTTTAAATAGTTTTTTCTATTTATACATATTTCGCAAGAATCCACAAAATAATATGCATGCGTAGCTATTCACTCTCTACATTTTTAGTCTATTTTAACTCATATACGAATACACTAATAGACCAACCTATGCGCAGTTTTTGAAAAAGGATGTGAATAGCTTGTTTCAAATCACTGATTTCCCTGAATTTTCATGGTCCTATTCCAGGCATAAAATGATCACACAGTGCAAACGAAAGTATGCATATCATTATTATGTCTCACACAACGGATGGCTTGACAGCGCTTCTGCACAGTCTCAAAGCGCTTATCGTTTAAAAAAGGTTTCTACTTTATCTATGTACGCAGGACAAGCCGTCCGTCAGGTGATTACAGAAGCCATTTCTGACTATACATCTACACAGATTGTCCCGGGTGAACAAAATTTAGTGAAGAAAGTACAGCAGCTACTAAATAACGCACTGCGTGATTCTACTGACTATGGAGAGCTTTGGTATCATAAGCCCGCTCAGTATAAGATGCTTTTAGAATTCTACGAAAACGGCTATATTTCTAAAAAAGATCTTAAAGACATGCAAAAGCGGGTACACATTTGTGTACATAACTTTTTACAAAGTAAATCGTTTTGCGACGTGGTGTCTTCACCTTCTTTAGAAGTAGATTCTCCTCAGTCGTTTCGTTCTATAAATGTGTATGACCATAAAGTATATGCGCCTTTTCATTCCCTTTTTAAAAATCCAGTCACAGACGAATTTACGATTGTTGATTGGAAAACAAGTAAACAAACAAAAGATGATTTGTTTCAACTGGCAATTTACGCTCTCTACGTGCTAGCTGAATATAATATTTCCGTTGGTCAGATAAAAGTCCGAAACGAATACTTGCTTTCAGGCAGTGCGCGTACGTATCAGCTTACTCTTCACGAAATTGAAGCTGTTCTTCGGCAAGTCGATACAAGCATTGACTATATGAAAACTTTTTTGGAACACTCAGAGGTAAATCAGCCTCTTCCGCTTGAGCATTTCCCTCAAGCAGATACGCCTTCCTCCTGTCACGGGTGTGCATTTAAAGAATTGTGCCAAACGGGATAAAAAACAGCTGAAGATGATTTATATTTTTTGCTAAACTTTTTTATTGTCAAAAGAACCTTTGCTAGCATATAATTTGCATTAAGGAAACATTTTATACTTCATTTAAAAAAATTAGCTTGGGCTATTTATTGTTCATCAAAGAAAGGAGCACTAGACATGAAAGATCAAAACAGCAGTAAAGCATTATCAGCTATGCAGCTAAGTGCTCAAGACGTATTGTCGGGTAAAACAAAAGGAATTAAGCGATTATTACCTTTCTTAGGGCCTGCCTTTATCGCAGCGGTTGCTTATATTGACCCAGGTAATTTTGCTACTAACATCGCAGCAGGCTCTCAATACGGATACATGTTGCTTTGGGTTGTATTAATTTCTAACTTAATGGCTGTCTTAATTCAATCGTTATCAGCTAAATTAGGTATTGCAACAGGCTTGAATTTACCCGAGATAGCACAGGAACACTTCCCGTCCTTCGTTTCTTTTGGGCTTTGGATCCAAGGGGAATTAGTCATTATGGCGACGGATTTAGCAGAATTTATTGGGGCTGCTCTTGGAATTTATTTATTATTTCAT
Source organism: Priestia sp. TGN 0903 (assembly GCF_050846855.1). Lineage (NCBI taxonomy): Bacteria > Bacillati > Bacillota > Bacilli > Caryophanales > Bacillaceae > Priestia > Priestia sp. TGN 0903. The sequence continues at coordinate 195,702 of NZ_JBOZGL010000001.1, read as the reverse complement.
ATTCCTTTGTTCCCAGCTGCACTCATCGCAGCGGTAGGTTCTTTTGCTATTTTAGAGTTACAAAGACGAGGTGTTCGACTGCTAGAAGCAGCGATTGCGGCAATGGTTTTTATTGTGGTATTAGCTTTTGGGACTCAAATGTTTCTTGCGCATCCAGACGGCGCAAGTGTTGTCCACGGCTTATTTGTCCCTCAGTTTCACGGGACAGACAGCGTGCTGTTAGCTTCTGGGATTTTAGGTGCTACAGTTATGCCGCACGCGATTTATTTGCACTCAGCTCTTACGCAGCGCCGCGTGGTAGGAACTACAGAATCGGAGAAAAAAGCGATTTTCCGCTTTGAATTTATCGATATTGTGATTGCCATGATTATCGCTGGTGCAATTAATGCAAGCATGCTGATTGTCGCAGCCGCTCTATTCTTTAAAAACGGATTAAACGTGCAAGATTTGGACGTGGCTTTTACACAATTTGAACATTTAATTGGTCCTTTTGCAGCTATTGCGTTCGGTGTTGGATTATTATCTTCAGGACTTTCAAGTTCTTCGGTCGGAACAATGTCTGGAGATGTCATTATGCAAGGATTTATTAAACGCAGAATTCCTTTATATCTTCGTCGTTTCATTACAATTATTCCGCCGCTTTTGATTATCGGACTTGGCGTAAATCCAACAAGTGCACTAGTTGTCAGTCAAGTTATTTTATCGTTCGGAATTGCATTTGCGCTTGTACCTCTTATCATGTTTACAAGTAATAAAAAAATCATGGGCGGGTTGGTTAATCATAAAGCAACAACTACTGTAGCTTGGGTGATAGCTGCATTAGTCATTTGTTTAAATATCTTTTTGATTTATCAAACGTTAGCGCAGTAAAGTAAATAACTTAGCCAAATGGTGTTTTTAAAAAAAGAGACCTCAATTGTTAGGCGGTACCTAACCCTTTGAGGTCTCTTTTTTAGCATTTTTATTAGCCGATAGTAGAAATGAAATGGACAAGAGTTCCAATAATAGCCGACACCACTAAGCAAACCAGTGGATATAAATAAGTGTAGCTTTCTTTACGGATTGAAAGAATACGGTCAACAATAAAAATAAGAATGACGCCCATCATTCCAAATTCAAACATTAAAAATCCAAAAATACCATGAAATATGAATGACATGATAAAATCAATTTTTTTACTGCGTTCTTTAACAAAAGCGCTGACTAATAAATCAACAATAACTGTGCCTAACGTCCCCATTATTAAAAAAAAGGGCGTAAAGAACAAAAGGTATAAAGGAAATAATTCGCTGAAATGCGAACTGTTTTTCTTTATAGTAAAATTGGGAATTGACTCTTTTATCCCTGGTATAAAACAAAAAAGCAAAGCGAAAAGAAAGGCAGCTATGATAGCCGCTGATAGTTTTCTATTTAAATGCATGTTTATTTTTTTATTACTGAATTCAGTATTTGTTTTTGTATGTTTATGATTCATATGTCTTTAACGTGATGTACGCACCTTTTCCTTTCTCGTAACTTTTTATCCACATTTTATGTCCAACTTTTGTTACCAGCACTTACAATGATACACGTTCTTTTTAAAATTGACTACATTAACACGTTTAATGTCTACTCTCTTTTTCTATAAAACAAAAGACAGGCGTTTTTTCTATATGTAATTAATACTCTTGTTTAGCTTCTTCAAACTTGAATACATCTGCTCGTTCTGATTGTTGTGTAATCAACAGGTTATACGTATGGTTGGCCTTTTTTGGAATTTTAAATGCAACATCGAGGTTAAGTGGTTCGTCGTCAGATAATGACGGTGATGAAAAAGCTGTCCACAAGGTGTGCGGGGTTTCTGTCGATAAATTCCCTCCATCAGACGGTTCGTAGATTTGATAAGTTGTTGTGTCTTGTAATGTAAACGTTGTGTCGTTTAATACTACAGTCGAATGTTCATTAGGTGTTCGCTGAAACTGAACGGATACGACAACGTACTGAGTGTTTACTTGTTTAGCTCCTTTAACAGGAAAAAATTGTGCATCCGTTGTGGAAACATAATATTGACCGTGTTTTGATCGTTCTCCAAACGCTAATCGATCATCGGTTTCATCTTCTGTCGCTACCCGACTTACAGGCGCCATCGTTTCATCTGTTGCTGAAATGGTGTCTGCTCCAGGGGCATGTTTAGGTTGAGGGTTTTTGTAAGTGACGTGCGTATCGCCTTGTTTGTCTTCACAAGCGGCGAGACTTGTGAACAAAACAGCCGCTACAAGGCTTCTGGTAACTATTTTCTTCATGTTATTCCTCCAATGACTAGTCTATATACTATGCTACATGGTATTTATCTGGGAATCAAGGATAAGATTGGTTTACTATGCAGGAAGAAGAAAAAGTGACTGAAGTCAGTGAGATTTGGAACGGATATAGGACTTTCAGAGACTTTTGTACTTGTTTTTACAACAAAAAAAGAGACGATTTACGCCTCTTTTTGTTTGTTCGTATTACGAATTTAGTTCATCTAAAACTGAATGCAGTTCACTTAAATGGGTAATTTCATAAGTAGGAATGACTTCATTTCGCTCTTTATCGTGACGATTAATCCATACAGATTTCATTCCAACGCGAGAAGAACCCAGTATATCTGTCATTAAATTATCTCCAACCATGATCGCTTCATCTTTCTTTAAATACATAAGTGATAAAGCATGGTCGAAAATAGATGGATCAGGCTTACCCCGGCCAAATGCCCCTGAAATCACAATCTCATCAAAATATGGAACTAGTTCTGATGTAATATCTAATTTGGTATTTTGTAAGTCAGGTGAACCGTTTGTTAACAGCAGCAGCTTGTACTTTCCTTTTAATTGATCAAGCACTTCAAACGTTTCTTCGTATACAAAAGGTGTTTTGCGGCGCTCTAATGGAAAACGTTCAGCTAATTCCGCTCCAAAAGCATCGTCGTGAATTCCTAGAGCACGAAGGCCTCGAGTCCAAGCTTCTTTGCGATAAGTAGGAACAATATCTTTCATTTTTCGGAATTGATCATGATCGTCTAGAAAATTTCCCCATAACCCTTCAAATGGATTAATGCCAATCATTTGCGTAAATTCATAGGTTTCATACGAAGCATATAATTCTCTTGCTTCCTTACGCACCGCTTCTTCTAGTTCTTCAGGTTTTAGATTATATTTTTCACTTGCATATGTACATGTTGCAACGAATGCTTCTTTTACGCTTTTTTGATCCCAAAGTAGCGTGTCATCTAGGTCGAAAAAAACCGCTTTAATCATGGATGTGTGTACCCCCTACTGTTTTTGAAAAAGTTTAACTATTCTTACACTAGATTACAAGGATACACACAATAAGTCTAGTGTATTTGCAATTTATTGTGTAAATTTATTTTTATAAAGGACCACCTTTACAAACAAATTTACAGAAATAAAAACAGCTGATATAATCACAGCAGGTATATATGCAGGAGGTTTTATATGGAATCGTTAGAAGAAATATTCGGCATTCCCACCGTTCGTACAAGTAAGCGCTTAAGCAGAGTCGTTGCCGCACACTTACGTCCTTTTGGGATTACGCCAGAACAATGGACCGTTTTAAAGCGCGTATCAGAAGCTGAATATAGTACACAGAAGCAATTAGCTGAGCGAGCAGATAAAGATCAAGCGACGCTGACTAAAATTTTAGATTTACTAGAAAAACAAAATTGGATTCAGCGTGTTAGAAATCCAGAAGATCGCCGCTCGTTTTTTATTCAAATAACAGAAGACGGCCTGCGTTTAAAAACAGAAGTGACGCCTGCTGTAGAACAGGTATTTTCCGAATTAACGTCCCAGCTAAACGAGCAGCAGGTAAAGATTTATACCGACACTTTACAAAAACTTGAATTCCGCGCCGAACAATTGCTTCAAGACGCAGAAAACCTGCGTTAAATACCCAAAACCCCACAGGTAACATTCTGCGGGGTTTTATACGTAGTTGGCAATACATAATACTTCTTTAATTTTTGAAATCACTTGTTTGGTTTCATCTGTTAAAGAGGTGAATTTAAACGCGATGGATTCTGCATTTGGATTAATGAAGGGTTCTTTATTTGTGTCTTTGCGGTAGTCTTCAATTTGTTCTAAACAATATTTTAAAATAAACGACAAGTTTGCACGTCGAAATCTCAAACTGACGGTAGAAGGCCATCTTTTTTGAAACTGATTGCTCCCTTCATATTGAATCGCTCCGATGTAGCGTTCTCCGGATAAAAAAGATTCTTTACTTCGATATAGCTGAACGGTTTGGGCTGTTCCGCTCCAGTCAATATAAATACCTGCTGTTTCACAAACTTCGTATATGTAATGAAAAAGCTCCGTTACTTCTCCGAAATGGTAGTGAAGCGGATGTTTAGCCGTCATAGGTAGCGCCCTCCTTTATCGACTTTCTACCATTATATTGTAGGAAAAGTAACTTATTCATTTATACAACTTATTTCATACGCATAAGCAGTAAAAATGAAAATATATATTTTTTAGTTTACATAAAAATATTATAAGTGATTAGCGATAGCCCGACTTTCGAAACGCGTCGTATACCGTATCCTCTTGAAGTTTTTCAAGATAAACGTTCGTTGTAGCAATAGAAGAATGCCCTACTACTTGTTTCACAACCGCAAGCGGAACGTCATTAGCTAAACTATTTGTAATAAAGGTATGACGAAACCAATGAGGAGAAATAGACGCGTTTCCTTTCACTTTATAAACAGCTGATTTAATCGTTCGATACAACGTTGTATAGGATAATCGCTTTTTTTCGCCGGTACGATAATACTCTTTAATGGAGTAAAAAAGCGGTTCAGTGTCAAAAGGACTTAGTTCGGTGCTTTCATTTAACGCTTGCCGATAAGTGAAAAGCGTTTCTTTCACATCATCAAACACGGGAATAGTGCGTTCTTTTTTTCCTTTACCAATCACATCTACAACCAAATTTCCGCGGCGGTCTTCGCGGAAGCTTCCCCAATTTAAACTTAGCAGTTCACTTGAACGCATTCCACTCATATACAACAGCATTCCCATTAAGCGATTGCGCGCTTTGAATTCCTTTTCATGCTGGCGAATGCGCACGACGGATTCTAACGCATTTACAATCACCTGGGCTTCGCAATCGGTTAGCTCTCGGTATTCGGTACGATTTTGTTTTTCCTTATCACTGTAATGTCCTTTTGCGATAGATGGTTTTTCAATCCACGTCGTATACAGCGAAGGATAAAAATGAGTAGCGTGTCCAAACTCTAGCATTCTTCTAAAAAATTCTAGTTTTCTTGCAGCAGTGCGATTGGCATATTGATTTATCATTTCTTCATTAAATAATTTGACTTCCATAAATCCAATCGATTTTAATGTAATCTCTCGTTCATAGAAAAAAGACAGAATCGTTTTCATGTCTTGATTGTAAGATCTGATCGTATGAGGAGAAAGTGATTTTTTGATAATACGCATTGAAAAAAAGAGCTGAATAAATTCTTCATCTGAAACGTGCTTTAAATTCAAGTTGTTATCTTCATCTAAGAGCTCTGCCTCTTCCCACTGCTCTTTTAGCTGGCGAAACGAATTTTTCGCAGGCGATAATTCAAATTCTTCCATTTTAACCCTCCTAATTACCACAAATAAATGAATACCTTTTAAATGATCCAAAATTGTATATAATGAATTTTTATCAAACTGCAACAAATACCATTAAAATTTTTCAAAAACCTCTCAAAACTCAATTTAGAAAGCCGTTTTTTTAAGATTTTAATAAAAACATCCATTATATGTAAAATAAATTCTATTTTCTGCTTATTACTCTACTTTATCATATGAACGCTTGATAAGGAAGAGTTATCTTGCGTTAGTTAACTAAAGGATTTTAATTGTGTTAGACAGCAATGTTTTGGGAACACTAGTAGGAGTTTAAGTAATAATTGGAGGTACCGAATTTGGATAATCAGAAAAATAGATTGACGTCATCAGAAATTACAAGTTTATGGGCACAATACATCCAAGACACCATGTCTGTTTGTATTAGTAAATATGTGTTAGCAAAGGTTAAAGATTCTGAGGTTTATTCTCTTTTTGAATTTACTTTAGAACTGGCTGAAAAACATTTGCACGTGCTTAGAAATATTTTTAAAGCTGAAAAATTAGATTTGCCGATCGGCTTTACTGATAAAGATGTAAATCTAGATGCTCCTCCTTTGTTTACGGACACCTTTTGGTTAGTATATATACACGAAATGACCATGCACGGGTTGGCTGGATATAGTATATCTTTTAGTGTTTCAGCACGCAAAGATATACGTGACCATTATTATCAATGCAATATTGATGCGATGGACCTTTATAATAAATCTATTGAAATTCTTATATCGAAAGGTATTTATCAACGATCTCCCTACTTTTCTAAAACAGAAAGAGGTCACTCGATTACAGAATGGGGATATGTCATGGACCTATTCGGAGACAAAAGACAGTTGAACTCAATGGAAGCTGGAAATATTTATTTTAACTTAAAAAAGAGTATCGCAGCTAAAGCGCTTGTGATTGGCTTCAAACAGGTAACGAAAGATAAAGATATCCATAGCTTTATGGAAGAATGTTTGCACACAGCCAGTAAGAATATAAACATTTTTTCTTCCTTACTTCAACAAGAAAACCTGCAGTCTCCACGCTTGATGGATGCTGAAATTACAAATTCTGACGTAGCCCCTTTTTCTGATAAACTAATGGTATTTCATGCGGGATTTTTGTTTCATTTAGCTACTACATATTATGCTGCAGCTATGATAACTAGTATGAGAATAGACGTAGCCGGACATTGTGATGCTTCTATTTTAAGGGATTTAAAAACCATCTCTTCTTTTGGCCGAATAATGATCAAAAAAGGATGGATCGAAAAACTGCCAAGAGCAGATGATCGGAAAGAATTATCTTGATATCCTGCGAACTTATCTGTAAATAAAAAACATCACGCTCTGCGTGATGTTTTTTAAAGTGATTCAATTTTAGTCAGATGCAGCTGTTTATTGCTGTAGGAAACGGTATAGGTTCGATAATACTCTTTTTCCTGACTTTGACCGTTCGTTGTAATTGAAATGACTTCTTTCGTTTGAATTGTATAGACCGCTTCGCCCTCTTCTTCACTCACAGATTCCACGTCCAATACTGAATAATCAACGAGTTCTTCTCGAATGTCTCTTTCATACAGCATTTTCACAAGCTGCTTTTGATCATTCCACAAAACACTATCCCGCTGGATATAAGGCTGTACGTGTTCAGATTTATTCGTGTTAATGGACTTTGTTAAATCTCGTAAATAATGTTCAATGAAAATATCCGCTGTTTCTTGATCAACTTTTTGGATGTTTTTTAAATTAAACTCTTTTTCTTCCTTCTCTTCTTTTTCTTTTTCACCTTCTTTAAAATCGTCGATTCGCTGAGAGCTGTTTTTGCTGATGGCATACGTTTTATTATTCTCTTTGAAAACCAAGATTTCTTCCTTTTCACCTTTTTCATTTGTGCGGGTCGTTTTACCTTGGTATGAAATATCACTAGAAGGATTAATTGACTTTACGTATTCGATATATTCATCGGCCGTAATGTTGAGGTATTTTTGATGATAGGTAACTTCATCCCACTCATTTAACTTCCAGTTCTTATTAACGTATTTAAAATTCATGTAAATGGTCAGTCCGCCGCTTCCTTCTTTACTAATTGGCTCAATAGCCGAAATCGAAAATTGCCCAGCATGATTGTTAATAAGTTCAAATCGAATCAGATGAGTTACATCAGGAAAAAAGCTCATATTGCATTCTTTGCAGTAATAATTAGTAGAAATACTTTTTAGCTTTGTTGCAATTAAAGATGATGTTGCATATGGCGTTAGCGCTTTTTTTAACGTTTCATAATCAGCAGGGTTAGATTCATTATCCCATTCATACTCTTCACCTAATTCTTTATAAGTGCTTGAAATTTTATTCATCGTCTCAACTGCAGTTTTTTCTGCTTTTTTTTCTGATACAAGATCAGGCTTGATAGATGACTTAGCTTGATCTTTTGGGATCACTTCATCTGAGGAAGGTTCGGTTGGTTTGGATAACTTAACTGTTTCTTTTTCTTCACAGGCCGTCAAAACCATTAGCAGCAGTAGAACGAATGCAATCGTCCATTTTTTATGCATAAGGTGTCCTCCTCAATGCCGAATTTAGTCTATTCTTAAAAGGATCTTTAATTTTCGAACGTATCGAGTACGTAATCACCGCTTGGAATTCCCCATTTTGCCTTTTTATGTTGAACTGTTTTAGCAAGTAACGAAATGGAGTTTTCTTTAAGCGTAATGACAATGGTTCCTTTATTTCCTTGCCCATCATTTTCATATTCAATGGCGGCTTGGTTATTTTCAAAGCGAATATTTTTTTGTTCAACGGTTGACACGCGGATTTTGCTAGGTGGCTGGTACGAATTTATTTTAATCGTCGCTTCCGAGTTGGATGTAGCAAGAAATTGAATGATAGGAGATCCGTTATCATTGCCAGTGGTCCATTTTCCATCGTAGTCGTGTAAATCTGTTGTTTGTGTAGTGGGAGTTTCAGTGTGTGTATTTGGTTTAGATGAAAAGTCGAATGGTTCTACACTCGATAGCTTTAACGTATCGTTTTGGTAAACAGCTGTATAAAGGCGGTCGCAAACTTTGCTGTAAGGATCTTTGCCGGGCTGTTTTAATAAGCTTTCCTCGTGGGTTTGTATTTTGAACACATGGTTAGGTTCTTCATACCAATTGACAATATGAAACGTTTGCTTCTTCTGCTCGATGCCTTGTCGTGTGAAATTTTCAACAAGAAGGTTCTGCTCTTTATAAAAAGAACTGTCCGCTTTCAAAAAAGCTTTTAGATCATTAAAAGAGTTGTCATCAACTGCTTTTCCAAACGCTGAAAAGTAATCAGTCATCCAGGCTGTGATAAATTTTCCGCTCATTGCTTCTTTATTCAAATCAATTGATTGAATGCTTTCTACCTGTGTTTTTGGTTCATTTAGTACTTTTTTTGCATCTTTTTCTACTATCATTGTATTTCCGTCTTTTATTGTCTCTTCTTGCTGACAGGCTGATAACAGAATAGATGAAACAACCGTGATAATGATTGTATTACGTTTGTTCATCATAATTGCCCCTTCTTTATCTAATATAAATGTATGTATATTCTTCCAACAAACAGACCTAGTATATCATTCTACAAAAAAACGCTCAACCCTTTAATTTCACAAGAAAAACGGCTTGCCTTTACAGCAGCCGTTTTTCTTCTTATTTAATAGATGCTTCTTGATATGAATTGGATGCCTCTTTTTTAAGCTGTCTTGAACCATAAAAAACATAGTAAATAATTGAAAGAAGGAAAATGCCAAGAATCACATACATTAAAGGTAGAGAAACACCAAACAGCATTAAACTTGTTGTAAGCACACTGTATTTTATAATGCTGTATAAGCACAGAATCCCTAATACTAAAGCAACGCTTGGCACTACCGGGTAATTTACTTTAAAAGGACGAGACAAGTTAGGTTCTTTTTTGCGTAAAATAAAAAGAGAAACTAAACTGATGCAGTACATCATCATTGCTCCGAATACAGATAAGATAATAAGGGCATTGGCAAACGTGGCAGATCCAGCACAAATCACACCGATTGCTCCCGGAATCAACAAACCGCCGACAGGAACTCCTTTTTTATTCGTTTTAGCAAGAAATTTAGGGAAGTAACCATCTCGTGCAAGCGCATAGGTTTGTCTTGAAAATCCCATGATGATTCCATTTAAACTAGCAATCAATCCGAATAGCCCGATAATAGCAACAACGGTTGAAATGCCGTTTCCATATACAGAAGACAGTGCCTGCGGAAGTGGATAATCGGCTAGCTTCCCGCTTCCTCCGCCAAGTCCTGCTGTTACAAATAGCGTAAACAACGTTGCGGTTGCAAGAGTAATAATCGCTCCAATAAATCCTTTAGGAATGTTTTTTTTAGGGTTTTCCACTTCTTCCGCTGCCATTGCTCCGCCTTCTATTGCAAGATAGAACCAAACAGCGAATGGAATAGCCGCTAGTACCCCTGTTGGCCCGTTAATAAATGAATGAGCGTTGAAAATATTTGATGTTTGTACATGAGGCAAACCAGCTACATAAAAAATAGATAAACCAATTAGTGCAACAATGGTAGCTGTAAGCTCAATCACCGCTACTTCTTTTACCCCGATTAAATTTAGTAAAACAAAGAAAATAAAGGCACCTACCGTTGCATATACAGGGTTAACGGCTGGGACAAGAAAGTGCAGGTATGCTCCTGTTGATACCGCAATAGCAGGAGGAGCAAAAATAAATTCAAGCAAGCATGCAATTCCGGCGATATATCCGCCAAAAGGTCCAAGTGCTCTTCTTGCATAAGCTGAAGGTCCACCAGCTTGCGGGATAGATGTTGAAAGCTCTGCATAGCTGAACATAAACGTTGTGTAAAACACCGTTACAATTAAGGTTGCAATTGCAAGCCCGATAATCCCGCCTTGTTCAAACCCGTAGTTCCACCCAAAGTATTGTCCTGAAATAACCATACCAACTGAAATAGCCCATAAATGAATAGGTTTTAATTGTTTTTGTAACGCCATACGTTCTCCTCCTTTTGATGTTTAGACAATAAGATGTACACCGCTTGTTTGCTGCTTAATCATTTTGTCAATCATGGTACCGATATGTGCGGCTGCCTCAATAGGAGGCGTTCCTCTTTTATGAATATTAGAAATAACCATACGATCAGACTCTTTTTTGCCTTTGCTAGGTTCATAGCACATGTAAGCACTCATGGATTCAGCACTGACCAGCCCAGGTCGCTCTCCAATCAATAGCACAAGTGCTTTTGGCTTTATGATTTCACCAATTTCATCCATACATGCAACTCGTCCTCCTTTTACAAAAAACGAAGTCCCGATACGAAGTCCATATGACTCCAGTGAATCAATTAAAGCAGGATACACGTCGCTCATGTTTTCTTCAATTGCCTTAGCGCTCAGTCCATCTGATACCACTACTTGTACATCAGGCTGTGGCACGCAGTTTTTTAAAATCTCTTTCTTAGCGCCATCTGCTAATAACCTCCCTTGATCCGGCCGTTTTAAATAATGTTCTTTTGACTCCGCGCGTGTATTCACAGAAAAAAGGTTAAACTCAGATAGAATATCTTCTGAAACTGAGCCGTATAGAGAGTCTACGGCTGCGGCATGATCTGTGCGAAAAGATAAAACGTCTTTTGTTAGCGGCCTTGTTCCCGTACGGCCAACACCTATGCGGGCAGGGGTAAATCGTTTCAGTGTTTCAAGCGGATCGCGATTTGACTTTGGTATCATAGTAAGCACCTTCCTTAAATCAAATTCATAAAAATAGTTGGGTCTCCAGCTCTTGATGTGAAGCGTCCGTTTTCCATAATACGCTGATCTTCAAGCCATTTTTGAAATAACGGAGTTGGGGTACGGCCGAGTACATTGCGCACGGTTGCGATATCATGATAACTAAGAGACTGATAGTTTAGCATGCAGTCATCAGCCATGGGCACTCCTATTACAAAGTTCACCCCAGCTGTTCCTAGAAGCATACTTAAATTATCCATATCGTTTTGATCAGCATCCATGTGATTGGTGTAACATACGTCTACTCCCATAGGCAAGCCGTGCATTTTGCCCATAAAGTGATCTTCTAACCCAGCTCGCAGGACTTGTTTGCTGTTATATAAATATTCAGGTCCAATAAATCCAACAACCGTGTTAACTAAGAAAGGCTTGTAGTGGCGAGCTAAGCCATAGCATCTAGCTTCGAGCGTTACTTGATCAATATTATAGTGGGCTTCTGCTGACAGTTCAGAACCTTGTCCTGTTTCAAAATACCAGCGGTTCGGACCTTTTGCTGTCCCTTTTTCATGAATTAACGCTGTCGCTTCATCGAGCATAGACAGTGAAATCCCAAATGAATCATTACCGGCTTCTGTGCCTGCTAAACTTTGGAAAATCAAGTCAGCAGCTGCTCCTTTTTCGATTGCTCTCATTTGGCTCGTCACATGTGATAATACACAGTTTTGAGTAGGAATCGACCATTCGTTGATTATATTTTTTGTTTCATTTAAAAGCGCGTAGATATTATCCGTTGTATCAATAACAGGGTTAATTCCGATAACCGCATCTCCAATTCCATAGCTTAACGCTTCGTAGAGAGATGCTCTCATTCCTTTTAAGTTATCTGAAGGATGATTAGGCTGGGCTCTTGAAGCCAATACGCCTTTTTGACCGATAGTCGTTTGACAAGTAGTTTGCACTTCTATCTTGGCAGCTCCTTGAATTAAATCTAAATTGGACATAATTTTAGTAGCTGCCGCAATCATTTCGCTGTTTAATCCTTTGCTAAGCGCAAGAAGGTCTTCTCCGGTATGCTCATCAGATAAGATGTATTCTCTTAACTCCCCTACTGTCCAATTTTTAATAATGTCGTAAACCGATGAATCAACCTGACTTTCGATTAATGCCGAGACGTTGTCTTCATCTGCGCTTAGCAGCGGGTAATTTCGAATATCAGCAAGTGTGATATCAGCTAGCACTTGTTTGGCTGCCATTCGTTCTTTCATTGACTCAGCGCTAACTCGTGCGAGCTGATCTCCAGAACGTTCTTCGTTTGCTTTGGCCATAATTTCTTTCAAGCTATAAAATGAAAATGTTTCTCCTAACAACCGGGTAGTTTTAAACATCTTTTCCTCCTTGTATGTTCAGTTGATTATGATGAAAAAGCGAGTGTTTTAATCGAAACAGAGATTGCCTCTCCAGCTACGGGTAACCCTAGATCGATATAATCTCCGTGGGTAAAGTCAATTTGATCTAAACAAATAATTTCTAATTCTTTCTCCTGTTTGGCTAGTGCTTGTCCTAAAGCTTTAGCAATATCCTGCTCGCATAAAACAACGAGGCACTTAGCTCCTTTAAAACAAGCACCAAATTCAGCGCTTATTACTTTTGCTAATTCTTGCAGCATTATATAGCTGCAGTAAGGGAAATGAGATAAAGCAATAGCAACGGGAGGATCTTCTGCGCTGAAAACAGTTGAAGCCTGCATACATGCCGTTCGAGCTCTTTCTTGAAACAGCTGCGGATTCCACTCCTCCTCTTGCTGTACGGGTATCTCTATAATCGGAATATTTTTTAGCGGCAGCCGCTTTGATTTAATGTATACGGTTGATCCGCTAACTTCTGTATTTTGCATGCCGGCCCCAATGACAGTAGCGCGCGTTGTTTCAGCGGCTTGAGATACGTGTATGGATTGAAACTGATACGCTAGCAGAGGACCAATGTCTCCATGTACAGCGACTTTCCTCACTGTTTTTGGCTTCTGCTTCTCCATCATTGCCCCTACTCCTCCTGAAATCATGATTGTTTCTGGTTGGATAGAAGATCTTGTATGAGGAGAAACGAGCAGCGTGGAATTTTGCTTCAGCGCTTTTACATAATTCACGGTTTCTTCAGCTAGTAATTGACAGATAGACGAGAGTTTTTCAAATGTTGCTTTTTCACCTTCTCGCAGTATTAAAGAATTATTTTTTAAAAATTCAGTTAAATAAGGTGAAATGTAGGTTACAAAACCGTCTGAATTCAGCCGAATTAATCTCCCGCCTACATGCAGGGTAAATGTTTCTATCACTTTTCCATTTTGACATAAGGCGATGTTAGCAGTGCCTCCTCCTACATCAATATTGGCAATTACTGCATTTGTTTCAGCGGAATGTTGGATTGCTCCTGATCCTTTTGCCGCCAATATTCCTTCCAAATCAGCACCGGCTGTTGCAACAACGAAATCTCCAGCATGTTCGGCTAGATAGTGAACGATACTCTCTGCATTTTGCTTTCTAGCAGTTTCTCCTGTGATGATCACAGCGCCCGCCTCCACTTGATCTAAGGAGATTTCTGCATTCTTGTACTCTTGTTCTAGTAGTACCGTTAATCGTTGAACATCGATTTCAACCTCGTTTACCATAGGTGTGGTATAGATAGAACTTGCATACGTTACGCGACGATCAATAATTTGACAGCCTGGCAGCGTAAACTGATTTTGTTGATTTGCTATTAACAGCTTGCTTACAATCAGTTTTGTTGTGCTTGTTCCAATATCTAAACCTATGCTCGTGATCCATTTCTGTAGCATGCTATCAATCCCTTATCTCGTTTGAATATGTTGACTATCATAAAACAGTTTTTTGAATATTTCACTAACTATGTTATCAAACCTGACACACTTTTGTGTAAACAAAGGTGACAAATGAAAAAAAAGACTAAATCTTGGCAGATTTAGTCTTTTTTCTTATGATGAATGTGATTTAGTTACAATCATTCTTGATGCCGATGGAATTAACAATGAAAGAATGACTAAGCAGGCTATTAGTGACCCTACCATTGAAACACCGTTCATTGAAAAAGAATACCACAGAGCGGACATACCTTTTGGTGCGTACGATCCCCAGAAAATAATACCAGCAATAAAGTGCCAGAAATAACGTGCGAAGCTTCCGATAATAAGGGATAAAACAATCAAAACAAAAGCTTTTGATCTGTTATTGGTAGCTAAATTTGTTTTAATAGATTGTGAAAAAATACCTCCAAAACCTATAAAAGCAAAAGCCACAATATATTCAATAAATGTTTGTAGCGCTGTTAAAATATAAGCCGTTCCTGTCGCTAACTGCAAAAGCCCCCATAATAGACCAGATAGAGCCCCGCCTTTTACTCCCCAGCGAAAGCACATAATAAAAATGGGCACCATGGAGAACGAAATACTTACAGCCGTTGCAATCTTAATGGAAGGCAAAAGGTCAAGTAGAAGTGCCAATGCTGCAAAAATAGCTATTTCAATTTTAGCCTGTAAAGGTAATGCTTTATTCACGTTTCTCACTCCTGTTTTTGAATCATTCATATCAAACGGTTTACACAGGAGTAAGCAACTATATGCTACTATTCCCACATTCCTACGCTAGCGTTAACTAACAGGTTCTAAGGGTCTGAACATTTCGTTCACTCTCAGCACGGCGGCTCCCCCTGTGGTACGTTTGGATATTTATGTAGTATAAAGACAATGTTTATTATACCATACGTAACAAAATAGATTCGAGAGATTTCAAAGATGTTTCTATTTTCTGAATCTATTTTTTATAATGACAATCGTTTTAGTATTTGTTATACTTCTTTTATGTCAATTGAATATAAAAAACCCTCATCCTAATCGATGAGGTAGAGGTCGCAGTTTTTAATAGTAAAGTAACGGAAATGCAGAGAACATTGAGGATGTTGCTTGAAAGGAAAAATTGCCGAAGTTTAAATCACTTCTCGGTTGATTTAAGCTGGGGCTGTCTCCGAACAGGAACAGAACTGTCACATCATGCGAGTGATGTGAAGAGCTATCTTCACGGAAGGTTGACGCGGTTTTCAGATTTAAAAGCGCGCACATATACTGCGGGCTTTTTTTATGTTATCCCGTCTCTTTCCGTACATTCGAAAGGAGTATTTATCTATGCAAGAGCAGCAAGAATTAAAACGTGGGTTGAAATCTCGCCACTTAACGATGATTTCATTAGGAGGAGCCATCGGAACCGGCTTATTCCTAGCAAGTGGTGGAGCAATTCACACAGCAGGACCTGGGGGAGCGCTTTTAGCTTACGCTATTATTGGCGTAATGGTTTACTTTTTGATGACCAGCCTAGCAGAGCTCGCAGCTTATATGCCTGAAGCTGGTTCATTTAGTACGTATGCGTCTCGTTTTGTAGATCCATCCTTTGGTTTCGCTCTCGGCTGGAACTACTGGTATAACTGGGCTATTACGATTGCAGCTGAATTATCCGCTGGAGCCCTTATTATGAAATTTTGGTTCCCGAACTCTTCTTCTATTTTATGGAGTGCCCTGTTTTTATTAATTATGTTTGGGCTTAACTACCTTTCTGTAAAAGGATTTGGTGAATCTGAATTTTGGTTTTCGTTAATTAAAGTAGTAACGGTTATTATCTTTTTAGTTATTGGTATTATGATGATTTTTGGTATCTTTAACAATGAAGCACCAGGTTTCAAAAACTTCACGCTTGGTGATGGACCGATTCACGGTGGATTCTTCACTGTACTAGGTATATTTATGGCAGCTGGTTTTTCATTCCAAGGAACAGAGTTGCTTGGAGTCGCAGCTGGAGAAAGTGAAGATCCGGAAAAAACGGTTCCTCGCGCAGTTAAACAAGTCTTCTGGCGCATCTTGTTATTTTATATTTTAGCTATTTTTGTTATTGGAATGCTTATTCCATACACAGCGAATTCATTAGCAAGTGATGACGTGAGAGTAAGTCCGTTTACTTTAATATTCGAACGAGCAGGTCTGGCGTTTGCAGCATCAGCGATTAATGCCGTTATTTTAACAGCTGTTTTATCTGCTGGTAACTCAGGTATGTATGCTTCTACGCGTATGCTGTGGAACTTAGCGAAAGATGGAAAAGCACCAAGGTTCTTAGCAAAAGTGAATAAACGAGGCGTTCCAGTTAATGCCTTAATCGCAACGGCACTTGTCGGTACACTTGCATTTGGTGCTTCATTTTTTGGAGACGGTGCGGTATATACGTGGTTACTTAATGCTTCTGGTATGTCTGGTTTTATTGCTTGGTTAGGAATTGCGATCAGCCACTATCGTTTTAGAAGAGCATTTGTTGCTCAAGGTCATGATTTGAGTGAACTTCCATATCATGCAAAACTTTTCCCATTTGGCCCTATCTTTGCCTTTATTTTATGTGCCGTTGTTATTTTAGGCCAAAACTATTCGGCGTTTATGGGTGACTCGATTGACTGGTACGGTGTACTTGTTTCTTATATCGGACTTCCTTTATTCTTAATTGTTTGGTTAGGATACAAATGGACGAAAAAGTCGAAGCTTATCCCGTTAAAAGAATGTCAAGTAACAGTGAAAAAATACGAATAAAAAAAGCTCTCTATTCAAAAGAATAGAGAGCTTTTTTTATATGAGCTGATCGGCAAAATGAAGAGATATATAAGCGGGTTGGTTTTTCATAACAAGCATATAACCTTTGAGGGGACGGTTATAGTAATCAGCAGCTTCGATATAATAAATACGCTGAATTAACCTGCTTAAACGAGTTGCAAAAGATGGAAGTTGGTGATTAGGAATGGTTTGGATGTAGTCTATGATTTCTTGCTTAGTTTGAAGGCCCGAACGAGTACATTGTAACAGGTGAAAAAGCGGATCTGCTGTTATAGTAGATAGTTCAGAATTGTGTTTGATTCTATTCAGCTGGATATGCAGTTCTTTTTTGGACCATCTTTTTGGAATAGCTCTTATATGCTGTATTCATGATAGCTAACACCTTTCGTATTAAAATAATAAAATGACTTATTATTTTAATAACCTTTACACATGAAACTAAAACGTTACAATGTGTAAAGGTGTCATACATCTTATAAAATAAGCTGATAAAAAAGCACATCTTGCCACTGATCGAATTTCCAGCCTACTTCTTTAAATTCTCCGCAAAATGTAAAATTAAATTGCTCATGCATTTTGATACTGATATCATTCCCTTTTGTAATCCCTGAAATGACAACGTGATGGTTGAGTTCTTTAGCCAATTCCAAAATCCGCTTCATAAGCTGTTTTCCAATGCCATACCCCTGCTGATTTTTATCAATATAAATCGATAGCTCTACCGTTTGAATGTACGCTTCTTTATCTCGATAAGAAGAAAGCGAAGCATAGCCCGCTACTACTCCATCTTTTTCCGCGACAATAAGCGGAAAGAGTTCATTGCTAATATGATTATTAAACCAGCCCCTTCTTTGTTCTACTGTTACAGGCGTTAAGTCAAAAGTAGCAGCACTTGTTTGAACGGACTGATTATAAATTTCAACAAGCATAGGTAAATCTTCTTCTTTAGCATAACGAATGATCATATGTACAAACTCCTTATAGTATAGAATTATCTTTATTTTACTTCTTTTAATAAACATAATCTACATAAAAAAACGATGTGCGCATGCACATCGGTTATTGGTTTTGGGCATATTGAAAGGTTTGAAGGACTTGAAGAGTCTCTTTTGTAGAAATGACCGTTGCAAACTCTCCGTGCAAAGAAGACAGTGCGAATGTATGTACATCTTCTGCAGGAAGTCTGGTTTTTCCATCGTAGGACATACAATCAAAGCAAGCCGTTGCATCGTTTACAACGTACGTCCTGTACCCTAAATTCCCAGCCATGCGGGCAGTCGTAGAGACGCAGTGATTAGTAGTTAGTCCTATTAAAATGAGCGTATCATAGCCATTTGCTTTTAAATAGCTATCTAGCTCTGTTCCAATGAAGCAGCTGTTCACGTGCTTGCGAATTAAGTATTCATCTTCTTGTGGACCAAATCCTTCTTTAAACTGAAACCCCTTCGAGCTTGGGTGTAAAGGAGAATCTGGATTTTCTGATGCATGCTGCACGTGAATGACAGGATAATCTTGGCGTCTCCATGCTTGCAGTAGCGTCAGCATATTCTTTTCTGCATCTAAATTGTTTCTTTCTCCCCACTGGGGTGAATAAAACCCTTCTTGTACATCGATAAGCAGCAGCACTGGCCGGGAACGTAGCATAAGCATCATCTTCTTTCATCTTTATTTTAAAATGGAAATAACGTATGTGCATCCATCAGGACCGGCTTTTGAAGAATGAACCGTTTGTTTCGGTAAATGTATCCGATCTCCGGCCTGACATAGAACCGTATCACGTTCAACTGTAAAGTAAATAGATCCTTCAAGGATATGAAGAATTTCATCAGTTGGATGCGTATGAGACGGATGTGTTTGAAAAGCAATATCGTGCTGTACTTCAACGTATCCAGTATACGCCGGAAGCAGCTCTTTAATTACTTCTTCAAACTTTCCGCCAACTCCTTTTTTAATAGAGGCTTTTTTTACGTCCATGCTGCTCACTCCTTTTTAATTTAAATGGACACTGTCCGGTAGTATGGTTATTATCATCGTGTAAAAAATATTGCTTCCACTCTCTGTTTTCCTGCTGTCCATACCAGCCTAACTCAGGGTGAGCTGATACGTCATCATATGTTTTTAACCGATCGCGGACGACTTTTTGTACATGCTTCCCTATTTTTGAATCTCCTGTCATACCTTCAAACACCCACCGCGGCTGAAATGTAATCATAAATCCTCTGCTCTTACGGCTTTTACGTAGAGAATGAGCAGGCGTATTACAGACGACAAAAATAGGTTCTCCGTGAAAACAAAATTCCCATAATGCATCTTTTGGGTCTTTCGGAATATCTTGCGGCCATTTCTTTTGATCAATTTGATGAAGAAACGTCAGCGTATCCCAAAACATCGTTTCGTACTCTTCCATTGACCGTTCTTTATGTTCAGGCTTAAAGAATAACACAAAGGATGTATAGCGACCTATGGTCTTAAATGTATCTATGTATTCTCTAAGTGCCGCCGCTGCATGTTTAATATCTTGATAGTTATAAGGAGTCGTCACAAATGAAAAACGCAGTAAATCTTTTTTACAGCCTTCTACCCCTAATATACAGGGAAATGGATTTTCTTCTGATAATATATCGCTTTGGAAATATTGAAAAGCATCTTTCCCCCAGAACGGGACGTGCGTTGACTCTAAAATCTCATTAGCTCGAAAAAGCATTTTTGATACCATTAAAACCCTCCTTATGGAACTCAACGTTACATGTGTATTAAAAAAAAGAAAGTTTATGAGTATTTTTAACTAAATCTCGCTTCTAAATTATAAAATTCTAATCTATATATATATAAGCTACTATTGGACAAGTTAGAAAGGAGGCTGTGTTTGTGGAGTGGTTTTTGATTGCTATAAAACAAATAATTCTAGGTATTAGTCTCGCAGCACCGGTAGGCCCAATTAATATAGAGATGATTAAAAGAGGTCTGACAAAAGGATTTTGGGCTTCTTGGCTAGTTGGTTTAGGAGGAATGACAGCCGATATCTTATTTATGCTTCTCATTTTAATAGGGTTAACCCCTTTTGTTCAGATGCAGGCTGTTACGGTTGTCCTGTATGCAACGGGTTTTGTCATGCTCACATTTGTTGGCTTTCAAAGTATGAAACAAGCTGTCTCTCGTTCCTTTTCAGTAGATGTAAATAGCCCTTCTGCTAAAAAAGATAAGTCGTTTTTTACAGGTTTTTTTATTGCTCTTATGAACCCTTTAAATATTGTGTTTTGGTTTGGTGTATTTGGATCAAGCTTAAGCGAAAGCCTTCAAAGTCAAACGTGGCTATCCGTCTTTTTTCATAGCTTCTTTATTATTTTTGGCATCATTCTTTGGAATTTAAATATTGCGAGCAGCATTCATTTTACAAGAAAATTTATCACGCCTAAGCTTTTTCGCCTCATTACGTTAGGTGCTGGTTTTTTACTTTTTTTATTTGGCTGCCAATTCGGTTTTAAATGTGTATCCTTACTTATCGGCTGAGCTTTTATTGATGAGTTCAATAAGGGTGTCATTTACTTTCTCACGTTCATCATAAAAAAGACCGTGTCCACTATTTTCAAATGGGATCAGTGTAGAAAATGAAATGTGGCGATTCATTACTTTTGCAAGATCAAATGGACAAATTTGATCTTTTTTTCCGTGTAATATATATGTCTCAGCGAAAATTTGACTCAAATCTTCCTGTAAGTCTTCGTCTCGTAAAGACACCGCAGTTTTAATCGTTCCATGGCCAGATGCCTCTAAACCTAAATCTTGAAACCACCCTCTAAAAGCTGCGCTGACAGGCTGATTAAAAAATTTTTTCCCAAAGTCTTCAAGCATGTTAGGACGATCTCTATACGTATTTTGAATAATTGTATTTACTTCTTCAGAAGGAAGTCCGTATGGAAAATCAGTTTTTTGAATAAAGCTTGGAGCCGCTGCCCCTAATAAAATTAACTTCTTCACGCCATATCCTAAGTGTCTACTCATATATCGAATGGCAATGGCTCCCCCCATAGAAAAGCCTACTAGCGTATAATTTTTAAGTCCTAATTTTTCTACTAACATACGAATATCATCCGCTAATTGATTGTAAGAATAGCCGGTGAAAGGCGCATCTGATTTTCCAAATCCTCGAAGATCAGGAGCAATACACCGAATACCGCAGGCCGGCAGCGTTGTAAATTGGTATTCGTACATTTTAGCATTAACAGGCCACCCGTGAAGGAAAAGAACGGGTTCCCCTTTTCCAATATCCCGAACAAAAAGTTTAGTCTTAGGAGTTACGTGAATAAAATAGTTCATATATAACACCTCCTAGATGTTCTTATATATATATGTTTTGGACAATTTGAACATTCAAAAGTTTCTTATAGGCTTGTGTAGGAGATGCATGATGTTCATTTGGAATGAGGAGTAGGAAAATCATTTTAAATTGTTTATTTAGAACATAGTTTATTTTAAAAATATTGGGTAAAAAAAGTAGTAAAGCTTTAAAAACTTTACTACTTTTTTTGTTATTTTTCTTCCAGCCACATATCAACTAAATTGCCAGCTTCGCTTTGGTCCAATACGAATGAACCGTTGCTATATCGGTCACTAGCTCGCATTGTAGATGGATCAACCTGCTCGATTTGACCTTTAGATGATTCCACTATCATGTAATGTTCTTTAGAGATTACTTTTACTTTTGCAATTTGATGCGGATTAGATTTTAGTTCTCGGACCATCACTAGCCCTCGTTTTGCTCGTGCTGATTCTTCAAACTCAGCAATTTTTGTCTTTTTCACAGCTCCTCGCTGCGTGGCGATAAATAATTCAGTTGATAGAGCTTCATCTTCATCGAAGATAACGCCGCTTACAACATAATCATCGTCTTTTAAGTTAATTCCTTTTACACCAGAAGCGCGAGTTCCTACAATATTAATTTCTTCTTCCCGGAAACGCAGTCCGTAGCCAGAGCGAGTGGCAATAAACACTTGTTTTTTACCATCCGTTTGATATACGTCCACTACTTCATCATCGCCTTTTAAATTAACGGCGACAAGAGCTTTGGAGTAGCGCTGTGCTTTATATTGAAGTAATTCTGATTTTTTGACCATACCATTTTTCGTAAAGAAAAGCAGATACTGATTTTCTTTAAATTCTTTTACCGGTATCGCTCGTACAATCTGCTCTTCTTTATCAATTGGAACAATGTTCATGATATGCTGACCCATGTCTTTCCACCTGATATCAGGAAGTTCGTGCACTGGCATATATAAATAATTCCCTTTGTTTGTGAAGATGAGCAGCGTTTCGGTTGTATTAATTTCATACTTGGCTAAAATTCGGTCCGTATCTTTCATACCGAAGTCTTGCCCGTTAGACGCGGCGTAAGAACGAAGACTTGTTCGTTTTACATATCCGTCTTTTGTGACTGTTACCATCACTTCTTCAGATGGAACCATCACTTCTAGATTAATTTTAATCTCTTCGATTTCCGCTTCAATTTTTGAGCGGCGTTCTGTACTGTATTGCTTTTTTACACGGCGTAATTCTTTTTTGATTACATTAAAAAGTTTTTTCTCGCTATGTAAGATTTCTTCTAACTCGTTAATTTTAGCACCTAGCTCTTCAGCTTCCGCTTGTAGAGCTGTAATGTCCGTGTTTGTCAAACGGTATAATTGAAGCGACACAATCGCTTCTGCTTGAGGTTCTGTAAATTCATATTTGCCAATTAAATTATTTTTAGCGTCGCGCTTATCTTTAGAAGCTCTAATCGTCGCAATAACTTCATCTAAAATCGACAGTGCCTTAATCAATCCCGCTACAATATGTTCACGTTCACGTGCTTTTTGCAGTTCGTATTTAGAACGATTTGTTACTACTTCTTTTTGATGATCAATATAAGCATCAAGAATGTTAGCCAAACTCATAAGCTTTGGTCGCTTTTTAGCAATGGCAACCATGTTAAAATTATACGGTACTTGCAGATCCGTATTTTTATAAAGGAAGTGAAGTACTCCTTGAGCATTTGCGTCTTTTTTTAATTCTACTACGATGCGCAGACCCGTACGATCCGTTTCATCGCGAACTTCAGCAATACCTTCCACTTTTTTATCTAAACGAAGCTCATCCATTTTCTTCACAAGGTTGGCTTTGTTTACTTCAAACGGAATTTCCGTAATGACAATTTGCTGTTTTCCGCCGCGAATGGACTCCACTTCCGTTTTTCCGCGAATAATAATTTTCCCTTTACCTGTCTCGTAGGCTTTCTTAATCCCGTCTACACCTTGAATGATTCCCCCTGTAGGAAAATCAGGACCTTGGATAGCCGTCATTAATTCTTCAATTGTACACGTTGGTTTATCAATTCGCATGATCGTTGCGTCAATTACTTCACCTAAATGATGAGGAGGAAGTTCTGTAGCATAACCAGCTGAAATACCCGTGGATCCATTCACTAGCAAGTTAGGAAACATAGCTGGTAACACAGTTGGTTCGCTGCTTGTATCATCGAAGTTAGACACAAACTCAACCGTTTGTTTGTCAATATCTCGTAGAAGTTCTGCAGCAATCGATGAAAGGCGAGCTTCTGTATAACGCATTGCTGCTGGGGGATCTCCATCAATACTTCCGTTGTTTCCGTGCATTTCGATTAATACATTTCTAACTTTCCATTCTTGACTCATTCGAACCATGGCATCATATACAGATGAATCACCATGAGGGTGATAGTTACCAATTACGTTTCCTACAGTTTTGGCTGACTTACGAAACCCTTTTTCTGCTGTATTTCCATCTACGTGCATTGCATATAAAATACGACGCTGAACGGGTTTTAACCCGTCTCTTGCATCCGGCAGTGCACGCTCTTGAATAATATATTTACTGTATCGACCAAAACGGTCGCCTAGTACATCCTCAAGAGGTAAATCTAAAAAGCGTTCTGTTTGTGTCATTGTACGTCCTCCTCTGCGACCGTTAATACATTTTCATTATCTAAAATATTTGGATCTTCTTCTAATCCAAACGCTACGTTGCTTTCAATCCATTTTCTGCGTGGTTCTACTTTATCGCCCATCAAAGTGGTCACACGACGATCAGCGCGAGCAGCATCATCAATACGAACACGAATCAGCGTACGCGTCTCTGGGTTCATTGTTGTTTCCCAAAGCTGATCTGCGTTCATTTCACCGAGACCTTTATAGCGTTGAATCATATACCCTCTTCCTACCTTATCGATAGCACCTTGCAACTCTTCGTCACTCCATGAATATTCAACCACTTCTTTTTTACCTGACCCTTTACTTACTTTGTAGAGCGGTGGAAGAGCAATAAATACTTTTCCTGCTTCCACAAGCGGTTTCATATAGCGGTAGAAAAACGTTAGAAGAAGCACTTGAATATGAGCCCCATCCGTATCCGCATCGGTCATGATGACTATTTTATCGTAGTTAATATCATCGATTGTAAAATCTGCGCCTACTCCTCCGCCTATCGCGTGAATGATCGTACTAATTTCTTCGTTTTTAAAAATATCTTGAAGCTTGGCTTTTTCGGTATTGATAACTTTCCCTCGCAGCGGCAGCACAGCTTGAAAGCGGCGATCCCTTCCTTGTTTTGCTGAACCTCCGGCGGAATCCCCTTCGACTAGGTACAGTTCGTTTCGCTGAGGATTTCTTGATTGCGCAGGCGTCAACTTCCCGCTTAGAACGGTTTCTTGACGCTTTCGTTTTTTCCCGTTTCTTGCGTCTTCTCTCGCCTTACGTGCCGCTTCACGCGCTTGAGCAGCTTTGATTGCTTTTTTTACAAGAAGAGAGCTTACGTCTGGATTTTCTTCTAGGAAATAGGCAAGTTTTTCAGAAATAACTGCATCTACCGACGAACGAGCTTCACTTGTACCTAACTTTCCTTTGGTTTGTCCTTCAAACTGAAGCAACTCTTCAGGTATTCTAACGGAAACGATGGCTCCTAATCCTTCTCGTATATCCGTTCCTTCTAAGTTTTTGTCTTTTTCTTTTAGCAGGCTTACTTTACGGGCGTATTCATTAAACGCACGCGTCATAGCGCTTTTTGCACCGGACTCATGCGTTCCCCCGTCTTTGGTACGAACATTATTAACAAATGATAAAATGGTTTCAGAATAACCATCGTTAAATTGAAACGCAAATTCAACTTCAATATTATGATGAATCCCTTCAAAAAAGACGACTGGATGAAGTGAATCTTTTTCTTCATTTAAATATGAAACGAAGGCTTGAATACCTGTTTCATAATGAAAGATATCTTGACGATCATGCCTTTTATCGATTAACTCTATTTTGAATCCTTTTAACAGAAAAGCCGATTCGCGGAGCCGTTCACAAAGCGTATCATAATTGTACACGGTTGTTGAAAAAATCGTGGCATCCGGTTTGAAATGAATCGTTGTTCCCGTTTTTTTTGTTTTCCCTATTTTTTCTAGCGTCGTAACCGGCTTTCCTCCATTTTCAAAACGCTGTTCATAAATAAATCCATCTCTATGAATAGTTACAGTCAACCATTCAGACAGCGCATTTACAACAGATGCACCTACTCCGTGTAAGCCTCCGCTTGTTTTATATCCACCCTGTCCGAATTTACCTCCTGCATGCAAGATGGTTAAAATAACTTCAGGCGTTGGTTTTCCTAGTTTATGCATGCCAGTTGGCATACCTCGACCTTTATCTTGTACAGAAATTGAATTATCTTTGTGAATGGTTACAATAATTTCTTCTCCGTAGCCTGCTAGAGCTTCATCGACAGAGTTGTCGACGATTTCATATACTAAATGATGCAGACCTCGTGTATCCGTACTTCCAATATACATACCAGGACGTTTACGAACGGCATCTAATCCTTCTAGTACTTGAATTGCATCTTCATTATAATTAAATTGTTGTTTCCGAGCCATTCATACTACCCCTTTCATCACAACGAACATTACTACATTATGTATGAAACACAAACGTTTGCGCTTCGTGTCTAAGAATAAATGATCATGTATCCTATCTTTTAATTTTATAGTGTTCGCATCAACAGAACGTATGTTTCTATTTTTGCGTACTTACAAGATTTTAGCACAAATTTCCGTATTATAAAAGCAATATCTTGTGTATTCATGGATTATAAGCCTTATAAAGCTAGCTGTCTAACGTCTATTGTAGCGGAAACTCTCTTACTATTTCAACGCATGGTGAAACCCATGCAAGCAGTGTGCATGGGTTGGTTGTTCTGCTTATAGATCTTACTTTGTTAAAGCATGCTCGACTTTTATACAACGATCCATAACTACAGTATACCCTTTTTTAGCGAGCAGGTCATATGCTTCTTCATTAATTAAACCAGATTGTGCCCAAAATACGTCTGCATCTACTTCTAAAAACTCTTCTGCAACTTCAAGCAAATGCTCAGAGCGACGAAATACATTAACGATATCAATATGCCCTTCAATTTCTTTTAATGAAGATACGGCTTTTACGCCGAGCGCTGAGTTGATTGTTGGGTTCACCGGAATTATCTCGTAACCTTGCTGCTGCATGGCTTCTGAAACCATATAAGACGTTCGATGAGGATTATCTGATAAACCTACTACAGCAATGCGCTTGCTTTTTTTTAATATTTTACCAAGCTCTTGACGGGAAGGAATTTTAATGGACATGTCTATTACCTCTCTTAGCTATATAATATGTACTGAACAACATTCGCGATTTACAGTTGATTTCCTGCATATAGTACCCGTTTTCTCTATTTTTGTAAACGTCTTCTTTTTTAAAAATAATTGGCTCTCACCCAAAACTAACTATGTTTTTTTAAGTATCTCATGGTAAAATAGAAACGATATAGAAATAAAGGAGCTTTCAAACATGAATTATTTATTACCTATTCTTGCCTATATCTTGGGCTCTATTCCTTTTGGACTAGTTGTTGGAAAACTAGGATACGGCATCGATATACGAGAGCATGGAAGTGGCAATTTAGGCGGCACCAACTCATTTCGTACATTGGGTGTAAAAGCCGGAATTATCGTTACACTTGGAGACATTCTAAAAGGCACCCTAGCAGCTTCTTTACCGCTTTTATTTGATACAAATCAAAACATTCTCTTCATTGGTTTATTTGCTGTCATTGGTCATATTTTTCCTATTTTCGCGAAATTTAAAGGCGGGAAAGCTGTTGCCACATCCGCCGGAGTGATTTTATGTTATGAACCTCTTTTATTTGTTTTCGTGCTATTATGTTTTTTTATCTGCTTATACATAACGAAGTATGTATCACTGTCATCAATGGTTACTGGGGTATTAACCTTTATCTACACGCTATTTAAACAAGACTACATGCTTATTATGATTATTGGTGTAATTGTAGCCTTTGTCATTTACAGACACCGCGCAAACATTACGCGAATTCTTAACAAAACAGAACCGAAAGTCACATTTTTATCAGGTAAAAAGAAATAAGAGGAAGAGCCTCTTATTTCTTTTTTTATAACCGCTTTGTAAGCGAATACATTTCTTGTTTATTAGTTATACTGATACTAAAATAAGGAGGTGAATAATGTGAAGAAAAAATGCCCCATTTGCAAACGTAATAAGAAAATGGATTCACAGCTAGAAGGAAGCCGCTACTGCGTTCACTGCTGGGAAACCATTGGAAAACAATATGATTTTAAATGAAAGAATGAAACGATTTAATATAGAAATGAAGCATTCGCCTCTATATTAAATCGTTTTATTTTATTTTATCTTATTCCTTCCTAGCTGGATTCGTATATATTGGTAATTTATCTATCTTTCTACTATAATAAATGTATCCGCAGTATTGGAAGGAGCATAATTAATGAAATTAACAGTAACAGAAGCAGCAGCTACATGGTACAAAGACGAAATGATGCTAGAAGGAAACGAAACAATTCGCTTTTTTGTTCGCTACGGCGGATGCAGCAACGTTCAAAAAGGTTTTTCTTTAGGTGTAAACACAGATTCTCCTAAAAACGTTGGCGTTGAAACAAAAGTTAACGGTTTAACATTTTTCGTAGAAGATGAAGACCTTTGGTACTTTGATGGTCATGATTTGACCGTAAATTATAATGAAGAAACAAAAGAACCTGACTTTCATTACGAAGCGTAAGAATAAAAAGCATCGATTTATCGATGCTTTTTATTCTTACGCTTAACCCTGCTTTTTGGCGTCTTCATAGGCTTTATGCCATTCCGGATAATTACGGCGAATCGAAATAGGCTTAAAGTTTTCTTTTTTTACACATACGTGTGACGATGTTCCTGTTAACGCAAGTTCTTCATCTGAATTAAAAATTTCGTATCCGTACACAACGCGTAGACCGTCATAGTTCTCAACCCAAGTATGTACCACAGCTGTCTCGCCATAATGAAGCGGCTTTTTATATGATGCCTGTATATCAATAACTGGCGACAGCACACCGTCTCTTTCCATTTGTGCATAGCTAAAACCTAAATCACTGATAAACTGTGTTCGGCCTATTTCCATCCATACTAAATAGTTAGCATGATACACAACGCCCATCTGATCGGTTTCTGCATAGCGCACTTCGATTTCTTTCTTCGATACTAGCATGATTCTACCTCCTCTTGCACTGTTCCTGTTTTATCTTACCATATAAGGAGAATATACTCCTACTAGTTTGGTTATTACTCAATATGTTGTAAGACTAAGCGCATCTTGAATACGATATATCAGTGTTTCCAGCCTCGTCATCTTATTTTCATACCTTTTATAAGGAAGTGTGTATGTGTAGTCTTTATTTGTCCATAGGCGGTCAAAATAAGCGTTTAGTTCCGTCATAACCTTTTTGTTAGGAGGTCCTGATACTTTAATATCCGTTTCTAAGTTCAAATCATCCAAATTTCGTTTTGTGAAATTTGCTGCTCCTGCAATAATCATTGCCTTTCTTTTGTTTCGAATAAATAAAGTTTTGGGATGATACTGCTCTTTTCCCGTATGATACCAGCGAACTTTAATATCGCCTTTAGATTTTTTCACAAGTTCTGCTGCGACTGGACGGTTAGGCAGTCCGAACTTTTTTCTTCCGAACGCATTTTCATTAGGGTCTAAAATTAATCGTACGTTTGCCCCTTGTTCGGAAGCTTTCAAAAGCGCCTTTATTACGTCTCGATCTCCAAGATAAAACATGCCAAGCCACACATCGTCGCCTTTTTTAGCATGACGTAAATCATGTAATACGTGCTTATAAATTTTGCCTTCTGTTAACAGCTGAACATAGAGGTCTCCCTTTTCTTTTTCTTTCTTCTTATACCGAGGTAAATCTCCTCCGTAAGAAAAATCAGACACGGCTTGTTCGCTTTTTACAACATCTCCAATGATATTCCCTTTTACTTCAAAGGCCATGTTGGAATTATAAAAGCTTGCATCATGAGGATTGGCAGAGGAGATAATAACGCTTTGATCGGTTGCTACTACTTTTCTGTGATTAGCTTTTACATTTAACAACTTAAAATAAGCACGGGCCGTCACGTTAGGCGCATTATTTCCGAAAGGATTCGTGATCCATCCAGTTCCTTTTTCACCAAACCACTGAACAAAAGTTCTCCACACTGAAGAATATAGTGGAATGGAGTCTCTGAGCTTAGATAAATTGGTTTGCACCACTTTGATTCCGTTTAGCCGCAGTGAATCTAACCACTTTGAATCATGTGAGCCGTAGGTTGTATTGATTTCATCTGTAATAAAGACGATTTCGATAGTAGGATGTTTTCGTTTCTTTTCAATCAGCTTACTTGCAAGTGTATCACTAAGGTGAGGAAACGTTTCACCTTGGTTATAGTAGCCATTAAATAGAAACATATCCATAATAATAAAAGCTTTTGCGTCATCAATCGCATTCGTAACTGCTTGAAAAATATGTTGTTCGGAAACCGACGTCTGCTGGTCTTGATACGTTAGGTCCGATAAAAGAAATACATCTTCTACTTTGTGAGGCTTACTTTCGTATGAAACTCCTTTAGGCAAGGGCTTATGCGTGTGATAAGAGCCCACAATAATCAAAACGACAAGTAAACTGACCAAAATCCTTACTATTTTCTTTTTCACGTGCTTTTTCACCTACATAAACCTCTTCGCTAGTTTATATTATTATTCACCTTACTAAAAAAATATAGAAAGAAAGCAGCTAAAACCGTTTATTTTTAGCTGCTTATTGTCGCTGTTTTACTTATTAAATCGTACCTTCGTAACCATTTTGACGAGCTTCTGATTCATCTTTTATTTCGCTGCGCATTGCTTCAATGCTTACTTCGCGATTGTGATTTTTTTGCTGAATGCGCTGACGTTCTTCTTCAGTGCTGCATGCAGCAGCTTCTTCTGCTTCTTCAATGTTTTTCATTGTATTTTGTACCATTGTTTGTAATTTTTCAACGTTATCACTGCGATCGTCTGGATTCGGTTTATTCCATGCCATTGTATCTTCCTCCTCAAAATAACTTTGTTACAATTGTAGTATGCCGGATTTGTTCATCTCTATAAGTGGAAAAAAATGATTTTAGTTTACATAATATAATTATAATTAAGTTAAAATGTATATATAAAACATACATAATATGGTAATATATACATACAAAGGGGGAATCGCTATGACCAAACGAATGATAACATTACTAAGCGTCATCTTTATTGCAGTGCTTGCCGTATTTTTTATGTCGCAAACTTCATTGGCATCCAAATTGACAATAAGTGCCTCTATCAAGCCTCACCATTACTCAAAACATGAAGAAAAAATGTTAGCCGTGACAAACTTAGACTACAAAAGCAATATCATGGCATACGATGTTAAAGCTCCTAATGGAGCAAAAGAAGCTTATGTAAAAGCTACTTATTATGAAAAGGGAAAAGCCAAACAACCTTTATTCTCAGGAGGGTTGACTGTTTCAAAAGAATTTGACATGTTTGCTATTACATATAAAATCGATGATGATACTCACAAAGTAATGTTTAATGTGGGAAGCAACGATACAAACCTAGGGATAGAAGCGGAAAAGCCAAAGAAAATGAACGGCTATTCCTTTACTGGATTAGAGAAAAAACAAAAAGTGAAAATGAATAAACCATATCCAGTTGCTGCTTTATTTGGTGACGATGGCAGTGGCATACGAGTTGCTCCGCTTTCAACCGATGACGGAGAAGTTGTTAAAGAGCTTATTTCGAGCAACCCTTACGTTTATTTATTCACAGTAGAATTCAAATAATAAAAAGTCGCTGAATTCAGCGACTTTTTATTCATTCACCTTTGGTTTGAATAACTTGAGGATGCTTGCCGGATGTATCTTGCATTTGTTTTCCGTTATTTCCACCAGCTTCTCTCGGTTGAGTGCCGATGTGATTCGGAACAAAACTTTTGCTTTGTTTTTTAGGATTTCCCATGCTTATCCCCTCCTCACCGTTACTCTAACCAACTTACTTTAAAGTTATTCAGCTCTTTCAAGCATACGATCTTCTAACCGCTTTTCAATTTCCAATTCAATGCGTTCAATTTCTGACTGATCTTTTAACAGCTGCGTTTTATTTTCTTGCACTAACTCTTCAAATGAACGTTTGCGTAATTTTCTCATGATTCCAACACCTACTTTATGTAATTTTTATGAAAAATCTGAAAAATCAAAAGAAACTGATATCATATAGCTATCTATATTGTAACCAATTTGTCAGATAAGTAAACATACTTTTTGAAAAGTTGTAAGAAAGTTTGACATATTTACTGACTTATCTATATATACGATGGTAAAGTAAATAAGTTTCATTTTTAATAAAACAAGCAGCGAAGTTAATTCGCTGCTTGTTGAGCAAAGTTTTCCATTTGTTTAAGCGTCATTGGACCATTCACTCGCTGAACAATTTTCCCTTCTTCATCTATAAAGTAAGATGTCGGAATGGTGGACACCCGGTATTTTTTACTTCCCACAGTATCTTGGTCGTCCAATAATACATGAAACGTAAACTGTTTTTCTTTCAGAAACTTAGATACTGCCTGTTTACTACCTTCTGATGAAGTTAAATTAACCGCAAGCAGCTGTACGTCGTTTCCATATTTCTTATAAAACGCTTGCATATCGGGCATTTCTTTTTGACACGGCGGACACCATGTGGCCCAAAAGTTTAAAATAACTTTTTTTCCTTTAAAGTCCGATAATTGAACAGTTTTTCCGTTCGTATCTGAAAGTGTAAACGGAGGTGCTGTATCTTTCGGTTCTAACCCATAAGCTTGACCAGAAGCCTGACGAGCACTATCGCCTTTTTTAATATTTAAATCCTTGTATTCGCTTAAGTTAGAATTATCGGATGCTTCATTTGGAGAAAGCCCTTCCCAAAGTGCGTAGCTAAGAAAGCCTACTAGAAGCAAGACCGCAATTATTTTTTTAACCATATGATCGGCTCCTTTATTTCTTCTAAAAAGTGATAATCTATGTACTAATAGATATGTGCAATATCTACTAAAATAATCCTTTTACAGGGCATTTTCTTTTATAATATAGCATATTTCCCTCTCACTTTTTGTCGAAAACGGTGCGTTTGCATAAAAAAAGAGCGGCTCACGAGAACCGCTCTTTTTCTTTATACCTTACGCATGTGTTTTAGACTGTAATTTATCACGAAGCACCATTTGAAGGATACCACCGTGACGATAGTAATCAATTTCAACTTCACTATCGAAACGAACCAGTACTTCAAATTCTTTTTTGTTTCCAGCTTCATCAGTTGCTGTTACTTTTACAAGATCACGTGGTTTTACTGTTTCATCAACTGCTACTGCAATTGTTTCTTTTCCAGTTAAACCTAATGTATCCGCGCTTTCACCATCTTTAAATTGAAGAGGTAAAACACCCATTAATACTAGGTTTGAACGGTGAATACGCTCAAAGCTTTCAGCGATTACTGTTTTAATACCTAAAAGATTTGTGCCTTTTGCTGCCCAGTCACGAGAACTTCCCATGCCGTAATCTTTACCTGCAAGTACAACAAGACCTGTACCTTGCTCTTTGTATTTCATACAAGCATCATAAATGCTCATTACGTCATTTGTTGGCCAGTACGTTGTCCAGCCGCCTTCTGTACCAGGAGCTACTTGGTTTTTAATGCGGATGTTTGCAAATGTACCGCGCATCATCACTTCATGGTTACCACGACGAGAACCGTATGAGTTAAAGTCTTTTGGTTCTACACCGTTTTCTTGAAGGTAAAGACCTGCAGGTGATGTTTTTGCAATTGAACCCGCTGGTGAAATGTGATCCGTTGTCACTGAGTCACCAAATTTCGCTACTACGCGAAGATCATTTAACGCTTCTACTTCACCTGGCTCTTCTGATAACCCTTCAAAGAAAGGTGGGTTTTGAATGTACGTTGAATCATTCTCCCACGTATAAAGAGCATCTTCGCTTGTTTTAATTTCATTCCAGCGCTCGTTATCATCGAATACGCGCTCATACTCGTTACGGAATAATTCAGGCGTTACCGTACGGCTAACAACTTCTTTAATTTCATCTTGTGAAGGCCAAATGTCACTAAAGAATACTTCGTTTCCGTCTGTATCAATACCGATTGGATCTTTTTGTAAATCTACATCTACTGTTCCAGCCAGTGCATATGCTACAACAAGCGGCGGAGAAGCAAGATAGTTACCTTTTACTAATTGATGAATACGTCCTTCAAAGTTACGGTTTCCTGAAAGAACAGACGTTACAAGCAAGTCGCTGTCTGCAATCGCTTCTTCAATTTCAGCTTCTAATGGACCAGAGTTACCGATACAAGTCGTACAGCCATAGCCTACGATGTTAAAGCCGATTTTATCTAAGTATGGAAGCAATCCTGAATTTTGAAGGTAAGCCGTTACTACTTTTGAACCTGGTGCTAAAGAAGTTTTCACGTAAGCTGGAACATCCAATCCTTTTTCTACCGCTTTTTTCGCAACTAAACCAGCTGCTACCAATACGTAAGGATTTGATGTGTTCGTACAGCTTGTGATAGCCGCAATAGCGATGGCACCTGTTTTCATTGTTGTTTCTGAACCGTCTGCAAGCTTAAACGTAACTTCTTTATCCACGTCTTTAGCATCAAGTCCGAAGCTTTGATTGCTAACAGGAGCTGTTAAAGCTTTCTTGAATTCTGTTTGCATTTGAGAAAGTGGAATTAAATCTTGCGGACGCTTTGGACCTGAAAGATTTGCTTCAATCTCAGCAAGATTAATCTCAACAACATCAGTGAAAATTGGATCTTCATTTTCTGGTGTAAAGAATAAACCGTTTGCTTTTGTATATTGTTCGACAACCTGAATGTCTTTTTCATCTCTTCCTGTTAAACGCATGTATGCTAATGCCTCTGCGTCAACTGGGAAGAACCCGCATGTTGCACCGTATTCAGGAGCCATATTAGCAATTGTTGCACGGTCAGCTAATGGAAGTTCTGCTACGCCAGGACCGAAGAATTCAACGAATTTTCCGACTACTCCTTTTTGACGAAGCACTTGCGTAACTTTTAACGCTAAGTCTGTAGCTGTAGTACCGTTTGGTAATTCACCAACAAGTTTAACACCGATTACTTCAGGAACTGGGAAATAAGAAGGTTGACCAAGCATGCCTGCTTCCGCTTCAATACCGCCAACACCCCATCCTAAAACACCGATACCATTAATCATCGTTGTATGAGAGTCAGTACCTACTAGAGAATCAGGGAAAGCTACGAATTCGCCATCTTCTTCAACAGCATGAACAACGTTTGCTAAATATTCTAAATTTACTTGATGCACGATACCAGTAGCTGGCGGAACTGCACGATAGTTATTAAATGATTTTTGAGCCCAGCTTAAGAAATTATAGCGCTCTGTATTACGTTGAAACTCAAGGTCCATATTAATTCGTAATGAGTCAGCTGTACCTGCTTTATCAACTTGTACGGAGTGGTCGACAACGAGGTCTACTGGAATTTCTGGATTGATTTTGTCAGGATCTCCTCCTAAATCAGCCATTGCTTTACGAAGTGACGCTAAGTCTACAACCGCTGGAACTCCAGTGAAATCTTGAAGAATAACACGAGATGGTTTGAAAGGAACATCGATATCTTTGATATCTTTTGTTCCCCATTTTGCAAGGTTTTCGACGTGTTCTTTTGTAATAACACGGCCATCTACCTGACGAAGAACAGATTCTAATAATACTTTAATTGAATACGGCAGCTTAGATACGTTACCTAAACCTGCTTCCTCTAAAGCTTGTAAGCGGTAATAATTATATGTGCTGCCATTAAGATCGAATGACGAACGAGCGTTAAAAACGTCTTTTTTAGTCATTGCTTTTACCCCCTTAAAATTCTATGTATAAAGGATTTACTTACCCCATCCTCTATTCCCTTCACCATCTATCTTAATATAATATTATACATAAGTAAATAAAAAGAATGTTATTAATTAACATAAGTTTCACTTATAACCTTTTTCCATCTGCCTTTTATTTTTCTAATAATTCATATTTCATTGATTTTTACGCATGCTAGAAACGGAGGTGATTCAACATGGCTAAACGCAAGTCAAACCACGTCATTCCTGGAGCTAACGCGGCTAGCGCTCAAGGAAAAGGAGCGGGTTATAATGAAGAATTTTCAAATGAACCATTAACCGAACAACAGAAACAAAATAATAAAAAACGCAAAAAAAATCAATAAAACACTCTCTTATTGGATATACTAATCACTAGTTAGAAAAGCAAAATCGTTTAACTCCATGAAATCTAACGAGAAGGCGTCATTATATATGGCGCTTTTTTTCTGTTCCCATTTCCTGTTTTTGCTAAACCTATTTTTAGAAAGGGGAATTTTTCATCGGATAAATCCCCTGTCACTATCCCACCCTAATAAATGAAAGGGAGGGTTTAACTATGAACAAAAACAGCAGCAAAGACATCAGAAGAAATGCGCCAAAAAGCAATTCTGGACAGCCCGAACCGCTAAGCGGATCTCATAAAGTAAAGAACCGTAAGCATTCTCGCCAAAAACACAATAGCGGACATGATATGTAAAACAGCGGCAAGCTCTCTACAGAGCTTGCTTTTTTATGCATAGAAAAGGCAGCTAGTACTTCAAGCTTATTCTTTGCACAGGAGTTCACTAAGTACATAAACGCGCATATGATAGTAAAGTGAACAGTTTAAATAATGGAGGAACGCAGAAATGAAAAACAAGCGTCTGCCAGCAGACCAAATGTTTGTAAAAGGCTTTCAAGATTTGTTAGAAGTCATGCTTTCAAATCCCTTTATGAGTTATTTAGATTATGATTCCGTTCGTATAGATTTATTTGAAACAGAACAATCATTTATTGTCGAAGCTGAATTATTAGGGTATCACCCTAAGGATATTATCGTTCAGATACAAGCTGACCACTTACAGCTGACAGCCAAGAAATACTGCCTTAGAGAATTTCATGATGAAAAGCAAGGAACGCTTGCAAGAGAACAAATGGAAGAAAGCGTTGAACGTACAATTGACTTTCCATTTTCATTGTTGAATAAAAAGATTACCGCTACATTTAGTAACGAAATCCTTGAAATTACGATTTCCAAACATGAGACAAATGAATCTAATCAGCAAATAGTCCCTATTGAGTTCCAATAAAGCTGCAGATGTTGTCTCTGCAGCTTTATTGGAACTATTTAATTGTTTATTTAGCACATAGTTTTTTTAGAAAGTTTTCCTTTTCAAAACAATTGGATATCTCATTTGTTTTACGGCACACTACTAAAAAAGAGTAAAAGGAGAACATTTATGCTTCATACTGCTTGGAAAGGTAAAATCAGCTTTGGATTAATTGACATCCCTATTAAACTGCACGGAGCAATTGAAGAAAAAGATGTAAAGCTGCGCACACTGCACTCCGTTTGCCATACACCCATTCATCAAGAAAAACATTGCCAAACGTGTGGACGAGAAGTAGAATCCGATGAACTGGTTAAAGGATACGAAACCGCGACCGGTCAGTTTGTTGTACTTTCACAACAGGAAATTGACCTTGTCAAAGAGCCCTTTGCAGCAAACAAAGCTGTTGAATTGTTGCACTTTGTTTCGTTAGATGACATTGATCCCCTGTTTTTTGATAAGCCCTACTATATTTCTCCTGAAGAAACGAGCCTAAAAGCTTATTATACGTTATTAAATGCACTTGAAATAACGAATAAAGTCGGTATTGCCAATGTATTTTTATATTCCAAACAGCAAATCGCCATTATTCGTTCCGTGGGCGGCTCTCTCGTTCTTCACACGATGCATTTTGAAGAAGAACTTCGTTCAGTCACAGATGTGCCTAACTTATCTACTACTTCTTCTGTTAATGAAAGTGATACACAAGTGACGGTGGAATTAATTGATAAGCTATCTACTTCTTTTAATCCATCTATTTACAAAAACAACTACCGAGATGCCTTACAAAGCGTCATTCAACAAAAAATAAATCAAGGCGAAGTTACAAAAGTAAGCGGAAGCGAAGAACGAGATATTCGACATTTAATGGAAATTTTAAAGGTGAGCATAGATCCTTCTACTTTACAGCCGACAAAATCAACAGCAGAGAAAAAAACGTCATCCTTAAAAAAGAAAGCATAAAAAAAGCTAACGAAGAAGTTCGTTAGCTTTCATTTGCAACAGAAGTCTTAGGAACAATAGCTCCATATGACGCCGGTATTTTTAAATATTGCGTTACTTGATCATTTTCCACAAAAACAATAAAGTTATCTTTTTTATCTTTTCCAATACCTTTTGCTTTTGCTTCAGACCAATTGAAGCCCAGCTTTTCATTTACCTCACTGCGGGTCATTTCCGGTCCAAAAACATATACTTTATCCCATCTAAAATCACATAATTCATTAAAATCAAGGATGGAAGCTTCTTCTTTACTTTGATTTGTTTTTTTAATTTCATTAATTACGGTTTGCTGAAGTTGCGCTTGGTTGCGTTCGCTGTATACCCTGTCAATAAAAAAAGTTGCCAATAGCGCTACTAACGTGAATAGTAGAATCTTTTTCACTTCGTTGTCCTCCTGATACGTTCTCTGCACATGATACGACTTCTTTTCGATACGGTTTTATTCTCTACTATTCTAGAAAATTCAACAGGAAAATACAACTAAAATCTCGAAATGTCATCAAAACATAAAAAACTTAACACTATGTCAACGCATAAAAAAAGGGCTTGTTCACGTTCTACCTATTTACCTAATCAGCGCTGAAAAGATTTGGTTCTTCCGTACAAATAGTTTTAATAAATTCTTCTACTAGCCCTTCCTCTCCCGGCAAAAAAGGCAGCGCACCCACTCCAACGCGTTCAATACTTTTATAAAAATGATGCTGCTTATAGCCTTCTGCTTTCCCTGGAAACAGCACAACCGCTGTTTGTACCGGTTTTATTCCATTTTCCTCTACAATAGCGTCTCGGTAACGGTGCATGGTATTAATATCTTCTTCTCTAGGAGAGGGCGTATCGTGATTTGGTTTGATACGATACTTAGCGTCAAAAAGATATACACTTTTTTTCTCCCCTTGCTTTACTTCAAGCAGCAAGTCCGGCTTTTGGATAACAGTATGAGTATGATGGTATTCTTTTTGATACCATAGCGTTACTTCTGCTTTTCCCACCTGAAAACGATGGTAAGAGGCCTGCACTCTGACATTCAACCCTTGTTCTGTCGTTGTCATGATGTTTTGTTCTATTCGTTTGCCGTAAATTTGCAACTTCTTTAAAAGACTAACATACGTCCAGTATTCATAGAGAGTTGCGATATCTTTTAATGAAAGGTGGTAAAACTCTCCGTTAAGAGCCAACCCTCGCGTTAAGAACATAAAGTATCTGCTTGCTTCCCGGTAGCGGGGTGCCGTACGGAGTGTAGAAGGAAGAGTTGAAACTTGTATGGTCTTCACTCTTTGCCAGAACACATTGTTTAGCAGCCTTTTTAATTCGGTATGATTGGTTTCTAGAGCCGACACCGCTTCTTTTTTTACATATCTATCTTCTATCAATTTGTCAATTAGTGTAGTTAGCTTGTGATACAGCTGCGTCATCATCCATTTAACACTTTGATTTTCCAAATTATCATAGATAGCTACATGTCTTGTGCCAATTGCTTTTGTGGGTACTACTTTTATATGCCGATTAATTTTAATTCCTCTGCTTGAAGATGCAAGATAGGTAGGGTGTGTTCGGACAAATGATATAGCCTGGCTATCTTGTTTTTTTATTTGATCTCCTCTCATGAGCTCATGTTCAACTTTTACCGATTGAAACGGCTGATTCTCAATCTGACGAACAGAATGAAGAAAGGGTTTCATATAGTGAGAGAGCACATGATAAAATTCCGTCCATGTTGCTTGTTTAGACCAAACCGATTTTGCTTCAATATACGTTTTACGGAGCATATCGTATGCCAAATCATGAATGTATCCGTTCACTTCATCAACCATGCGTACATAATCTGTCTTGTAGCTCATCTTTGACGGGAAAATTTCAAGAGTAAAAGACAGCTCTTTTTCTATTTCACTGTAGACATGAAACGTAGAATACCCTACCTCATTTTGAAAGCTTATATTTCCTGTTAAAATGTAGGGAAATCCTACGGTTTGAAAACTTTGTTCAACTGCTTTTGAGTCGTGATTAACAAACAGACTTGTTTCATTTTTTGAAACAACTGTAATTTGATAGGTTTCATTTTCAAAAAATAAAGGCTCAAGCGGCGGTTTGGAAGTCATCATGCCTTTTGTTTGATTTAGTACTTTTACATGTGTGATTCCTTTTCCCGTACAAGAAAAAAACATCACTTCTTCTGCAGATTTTATTTTTTTCTTATTCTTTCCTTTTATAACCACCGTACACGTATCGGTTTCAATTTCAACGTACGGTATTAATCCAAAATGACGTGTATCCGTATACTTCAAAACGTCTCATCATCTCCATTATTTTGCGTGCACTTTTAGGAAATCTCATCCCGTCTGCGTTGACAACAGCTGTCTCAAATTCATCATCGAGCAGCGTATTTGTACAGTAATAATAAAGATTTTTTAATAGGTCAAATGTGTAAGCATCGCTTCCTGAAATACGAGGCAAAACTTTTTGCAATATCTGAAAATCAAACGCCTGATCAAATGTAAACACTCCGCTTTTCACTGCGTAAATTAGATAAAAGCATATTTCGTCGCGTACGCGGTAACCTATTTGCAAATCGACTTCTGTAAGCATCTCGTTGACGGTTAGCAGTTCATTTGTTACTTCGTGAATGAGCTCAGCATGTTCAACATACGCATCTTTTAAGTGAACGTATTGACTTTGAATTTGTACATTTTCAATACTGTGCCGAGGTGGATCTCTCTCATCTAAAAAATCAAAAGAATCTAGCTGAATCTTATTCAGCTCAATGGTGTTGGTACGATCTAACAACTTTTGACTAAACCCATGAGTTGTTTCATCCATATTAATGGTACCGATAATGAGAAGGTTAGATGGCAAATAAATATCTCGGAACATCTTATGTCCAGGAAATAACGGAGCTGTTTTGATTTTCCCTTTTGACCAGCTTCTGCTTTCCATCACGCTTAAAATATCGCTAAAATAATGTTCAACTCGAGCTAAGTTCATTTCATCCAATATGGCAACATATGTGTAAGCTGGATGCTGAATGG
Source organism: Priestia sp. TGN 0903 (assembly GCF_050846855.1). Lineage (NCBI taxonomy): Bacteria > Bacillati > Bacillota > Bacilli > Caryophanales > Bacillaceae > Priestia > Priestia sp. TGN 0903. The sequence continues at coordinate 154,944 of NZ_JBOZGL010000001.1, read as the reverse complement.
CTTGCTGCATAATCGACAGAAACGATCCTCTGCGAAAATCTCCTCTTAAATCAATATACCCTAATAAATCTGAACTATCGTGCCAATCGGGCCGAACTGGAATAAGCACTTGTCTGCCATTTTCAATCGTGGCACCGATACTATCTGCTAAGAGCTGCGCAAGCTTTGTTTTTCCCGTCCCGCTCATTCCTGATAAAACAATAAAAGGCTTGGTCTTTAAAGCAAAGTAGGCGTTGGCTATATCTTGTCGTTCGTATGTAAATCCAGATTTCTTAATATACTCATGAATGTGGACGATGGCGTCTTTATCGCCAATCATCTCTTTGCTCATTCCGTATGTTTTTATATACTGTTCATGCATACTCAGCAGTAAATGCAAATCATCTTGAAGCTGATCATTATTAGGTAAGTCTGCTATATTGTAAGGAAGGTAAAGAGCTACTCTATCCTCAAAGCTTTTCGCTTCCATGCTTGTACCAATGACAATATGATTATCTTTCAATACGCGGGCATGTTCAGGAGTAAAAAAACGAATGTCTTTCAGATCAGTTCCTTCCCCTGCATCTCCTTTCATCATGACTAAGTAAATGCGCTGACCGTCTTCACTGAATAAATATGCTACTATCACATCACTCTCTATATTCTTATTGGCAAGAGTCACGTAAGGAAATGTTTCAGCGTGGTGGCCCGATATACGCATTTCTTCTCGATTTATATGCTCCAATCGATAAAGAGAAATCGGAAGCCGGCGTGTAAGCATATTTTCTATTTCATGTTTTACAAGTACGTCTCCACCCATTTGTTTATAATGTTCCGCTACATAAAGCAGCCGATCGCGCAAACTCATCGAATTCTCTCCTTTCTGCCTTCACTGCAGTTTGTAAAAATAAAAAGCATCGTCAGCTGACCACGCAAAAGTTTCGTTTCTTTTATTATAGACGCTTTCTTCGTATCGTAAGCTATTTTATAACGTTAGAAAACACTACATTATTCTTTTCTCTACATATATGTTTATGTTCATTTTAATGAAACATGACCGAAAAGAAAAGCGTTAGGGGCTTAATGAATGAAGAGGTAATGATACGAACAGAAAAATAGGCAGCTTCTGTACAAAGTGATACAATCGCCATTATGCTACATGATTATTTGATGTCTGATGCTTTTGGCTGAGTAAAGAAAAAAATAAAAATAATAAGCGGCAGCGCGATAAGAAAAATACTCGTCTCTGAAGGTCTTACTGTAGGTATATCCGTTAATGACATCTTAATCAGTCCTTTGTAAATTTTTCAACTAAGTCAGGATTTACATAAAAATGTTTTGATACGGTACGATGAAAAAACTGAGAGGATTGATTTAGTTCACTTAATGCAGGTTCTGTTTTAGGAACGCCAAAAATAGGTCCACTTACATTAATGGTAAACCTTCCAGAAGAAATAAAGGCGCCCGACACATTGATCTGGTTATTAAGCAGCAACGCCGCAAGAATCACATCAATCATATCAATAATGATATTAATTCCCGCATCTCCGTCCTTTCCTTCTATTCGGCTAGTTCCTGTAATAGGTCCCCCTACTGAAATACGAAAAGCTCCGGGTGTCACAAATACGCCTATAATTGTTATTTGGCCAGTTAATAATAATATAGCTGTTACTACATCCAGATTTCGTTGAATGGCAAAGATCAGTTCCCTTTCTTTGTCAAAGCCGCTTTTCCATTCCACATTCTCCACACCCTTAGCACATACTATTCTAAACACGTGTAAATGTTATTCTATTTTTTCTTTTTCCCGTCTCACTCCCGCTCCGAAAAGTGTAAAACAGATTTTACTGCGTCTTCAATTTCTTTATACCCTGTACATCTGCATATATTGGAAGCAAGCCACTCCTTTATAATATCGTCACTGCCTGAAGGATGGTGTTTGGAAAGCAAATGAGCATTCATGATAAAACCCGATGTGCAATAACCGCACTGAAAAGCAAAGTGTTCAATAAAAGCTTTTTGCATAGGTGAACTCTTCAGCCCTTCTATAGTCATTATTTCTTTCTCTTCTGTTTCTGCCGCTAACATGAGGCAAGATTTCATTGGCCGCTGATTTATCCCTACTGTACAAGCTCCGCAGTCCCCGTTTAAGCAGCCTGGTTTTGCTCCGGTAAGGCCCAGCTTTTCTCTTAATACGTAAAGCAACGTATCTGCTGTTCGGATATCAACCATTTTTTCTTCACCATTAACCTTTAGCTTAATTGTTATTCTATACCGTTCATCTTTTAGCATGTTACGTTCCCCCCAGCTCTGTGAAAATATCAAACAATAAATTTTTAATCACAAATTTGCGATAGCGATTCGACCCTTCCCCATCATTTAAAATTGGAGCCGGTATATAATCAAGAGCATTTTGAATTCGAGCTTCTAATGGCGTTTCTTTATGATTTAGCATTTCTTCTATTTCTGCTGAGCGAAAAGGAAACGAACAGACTCCGCTGAAAGCTACTCGAATGGCTCCTTCTATTTTTAACGCTGCTATTGTCACTAATGGATATCCTGTATCCCACTGCTGGCGTTCTTTTATACTCATATATGGCAGGGCAGCGTACTTCTTTTCAACAAACACCTGAACAAGAAGTTCTCCGTTTTCCAGCTGCAAACGCCGGTTAAAAAGGGCGTGAATCGAATAGATATTGGTTCCAGCCGGACCTGCCACTGCAAGTTGACTATCTGTTAAAAGCAGCGGCAATACCGCTTCTCGATAAAAAATATGCCCACAAATATTTCCTCCTAGCGTTATTTTATTTCGAGCCGTGTGATCAGCCACTTCGCTAGCAGACTTACTTAATAAAGGAAACAAATTTTTATCTTCCAGTTCAGTTAACGTTACTCCTGCACCAAAAATCATCCAATCTTCATTAGCTTCGGTTTGTTGAAATTCAGGTATATTTTTTATATCAATAACAGCATGGGTAACAAACAAACCCAATCTGCCTAATGTCAGAATTTCGGTACCGCCAGCATAATACCGCGGCTGTTTGCCTTGATTCTCTAACTCTTGAAACAAGGCAACTGCTTCTGAAACAGTTCCAGGTTTGTGATATTCAAAGTCAAATGAAATCATCAGCATTCCCTTCTTTCATTCTCCAAATCAATTCTGGAATAAGCGGAAGTTGGTTTAATTCTGTTTCTGCCGCCACCGTTAAGCTGTTTCCTAAAGAAGCCGGCATACCAAGCAGCCCGTGTTCTCCGACTCCTCTAGCTCCGTACGCCGCATCTAATTGAGGCGTATGAATAAAATCTACTACGTACTCCGGATGCTCTCCGTAGCGAAGAGGACGATATTTCCGAAGCTGAGGATTTAAAATACGGCCATTTGAATCAAACCAAAATGTTTCTCTGCCTGCAAACGATAGCCCCATACTCATCGCACCCATGACTTGCCCGCGTGCCATTTTCTCGTTTAGCACGGTTCCTATATCAATAACAGAGACAGCTTTTACAATACGATACCTATACGTTCTAGGATTATATTCCACTTCAACTCCTTCAGCTGCTACCGTCCATTCAGGCCCCGGACGCCCAGCTCCCGTTTCTTTATCCAAGTAGGTCATCCCTCTTAAAATATAGTTGCCTCTCCCTATAATTTGCCCTCCAATTGCATTTCCGTTCGGATATTTATAGCCATATACAATTTCTTTAAAGGCCAAGGATGTTTCAGGCTCATCCCGTAAAAAAACTTTTTCATTTTTTATTTCGATATCTTCCTCAGAAGCTCGAAATATACAAGAAGCTATCTTTTTTAATTGATTAATCACATCTTCAGCGGCTTCTAAAACCGCTCTTCCTGCCATAAAAGTGCCTCTGCTAGCCACCGTTTTCCAATGTTCAGGAGTCGTTTGAGTATCTACTTCCATTCGCACATGAATGCGTTCCACGCGCATCTGCAATTTTTCAGCCAGTATTTGCGCGAGCACGGTTTTCGTTCCCGTGCCTAATTCAATAACGCCAGACATTAAATTCACGCTTCCATCCGGATTGAATGTTAGAATAACACCGGAACCTGCGTTTGTTTCAATGGTAGAGGTTTTCCAGACGCAGCTAATCCCCTTAGCAGTAATAAGGCCGTTTTCATGCACCGTTCTCTGTCCTTCCTCCCATTTGATCAGCTGCTTCAAGCGACGAATACATTCTGGTAAGTTACCCACGCTGCTAGACGTTAAACGTACTTGCGTAGGCGTAGTATCGCCCGGCAAAATAGCATTTTTTTCTCTAAACTCCAAAGGATCTATACCTGCTTTTTTAGCAAGGATGTCCATCGTGCGCTCGAACGCAAATAATAGTTCTGAGTGGCTGAATCCTCGAAAAGGAGAAGCGTAAGGGTGATTTGTATATACACATAATGAATCACAAAAAATATGTTCAAGACGATAAGGTCCTGTACAGTCAGCTGCTGCAGCTTTACTCAGGTCCGTTCCTTTATCTGCATAAGCACCGCTGTCAAACAAATAAAGAATGTCAGCAGCCTGCAAGAGTCCCTCTTTAGAACAACCTAACTTGATTTTGGCATCTAGACCTATGTGAGCAGGCGAAGTGAGCATATCTTCTTCTCTTGTATTTAATATTTTAACCAGTCTTCCACCAACAGCTTTTGAAGCTATATATGCAAGCAACTCCAGCTGGACAGCTGCTTTTCCTCCGTAGCCTCCTCCTACTAGCGGTGTTTCAACGATCACTTTTCCCGCTTCAATTTCAAAGTACTCACTGATTAATTTTTTCACCATAAAAGGAGCTTGAGAAGAAGTGATAATTTTAACTAATCCATTCGGAAGAATTTCAGCAGCGGCACTTCTTGTTTCCATTGCCGCGTGATCTGAAGGAGATAGAGAAAACGTTTCTTCAACTATTAACTCACTTTTTTGCCAACCTTCTTCCATATTGCCTTTTCGTATTTTGACTCTGTTTGCTACGTTGGTGCCGGGCTCTGGATACACCGTTTCATCATGCTTGTAGATGTGCATATGTTCATGCACTAAAGGAGAATCCGGCTCAATAGCGGCGCTAGGAGAATGAACGACAGGTAACGGCTCATATTGAATATGGACAGCACTCGCCGCACGCTCAGCGAGTGCAGGAGTCTCTGCTACTATAAGGACTACGGCTTCTCCGTGATACCGCACTTTTTCAAACGCAAGCGGTCGCCGGTCACGAACTCCCTCTCCGGTTAACGGCAAATGCTCACCCGTCACAACTGCATGAACACCGGGAGTAGCGATCGCTGCTTGAATGTCTATTGCTTGAATTCTTGCATGAGCGTAAGGACTGACTACTATTTTGGCGTGAAGGGAACCTTTAAAACTGTAATCATTCGTGTACCGAGCTGTTCCCGTCACTTTTTCTAACGCATCTTTTCGAATCACGCTTTTCCCAATAACATCCACTCTTTTCACCTCCATCAATCAAACCCGTCTACATTTCTCTTTATATATCTTTTTAATGCTTTCATACGCTTGTTTTGTATCAACATCCATAAAAAAGGAAGCGTCGGTACATTCATAAAACATTCCATTTCCAGGTCCGTTTTGCCTTATAATTTTTCTTGCTCCTTGATCTCCTTGGAGCTTATCCAAGCTTGAAAACATTTGTTTTGAAAATAAAACCGGCGCTCTGGCAATTCCTTGATAAAAAGATGAAATAAACGGAACGGAAAAATGTTTTTCAAACAGAGAAACAAATGTATCTATCAGAACGATACTTATAAGAGGCTGATCTGCCAGCAGCACAATAATAGCATCAGCGCTTAATTCTTTTGCTTTTTTTAATCCGCACTTTAAAGACGCAGACTGACCTTTTAAGGCGCTACTACAAGAAGTATGACTCCACTTCTGCTGATATGCTTTTGAAAAAAGAATAGGGTCAATCCACTCAAGAGAATCTCCTTTCTTTGTGACTACTATCGTATGATTTACTTTTGAACAAACCGCTTTTCGTAAAGCTTTACTCCCTAAACATCCATTCCCTAAAGGCAGCAGCAGCTTATTGGTGCCCATCCTTTTACTAGCTCCCGCGGCAAGATAAACAGCAACAATATTTAATCCGGATATTTTCACACCTTTTTTTCATCATACATTCGGAGGTTTTGAATTAATTCAGCAAGAATACTAACGGCAATTTCCTGCGGTCCTACCGCTCCTATAGAAAGTCCCACCGGGGAATGAATATGGGAAGGAATATCAGTATTCAATAATCGAAGCGTTCGCTTTTTAGATCCTAAAACTCCTATATACTTTACAGGTTTTGATTTTAATAGGGAGAGAATTTCTTGATCGCGATAAAAATTATGCGTCATGATCACAACAAAATTATCGCTCTGAACGGACAATTGTTTGTCTACTTCCTCTGGGAATCCAATATGTATTTCCTCTGCTAGCGGAAAATGTTCCTTATTACATAAAGCTGGTCTCCAGTCGCATAAGGTAACAAGAAAACCCGTATTGGCAGCAAGTGATACTAAATATTTTGCATCGGTACCTGCCCCCCATATAATTAGACGAGGCTTCGGTTTATATAGATGAGCATATGTGAGCAGAGAGCAATTTGAAAGTTGAATACCGCTCTTTTTCCCATTCCAATCATCTGTTGCAAAAGATGATTGGTCGCTATTTGCACCAAATGTTTCGCCCGTCTTTTCTACATAAAAAGAAGTTGTTTGAATAAAGTCTTTTTCTAATTTTTTAATATGTAAAACAGGATTTCGGTTATCTAACTGACGTTTTACCCGCAAAAGGTTTTGCTTCATCCTCGCAGTTACGGGCTCTAGGAGAATATAGAGGATTCCATTGCAGCCTGCTCCTTGTCCCCACCCTGCATCACCTTCTTCTTTTAAATTATACGTAACGGTTAATACATGTTCTGTGTGGAACAACTCTTTTACGCGCTCAGCAAGATCTGCTTCTACACAACCAGCGCTTAACATCCCAATATTCTCCCCGTTTTCTTGAAACAGCATGGACGTTCCTTCCTTTAAATAAGAGGATCCTTCTACATGAATAATCGTTGCCAACACGCTTTTTACTGTTAATCTTTCTACAGCATGTAAAATGTCATGCATTTTTATTATCTCCTCCTTTTACTACTGATTTTTTAAAATCTTTTCACGTTTTGTGGAGAACTAAAATACGCTACAGTAGACTACTTCTGCTCTTGGAATGAATCCATGTATTATTCATATTTTCACCGAAGTTACAATAAGCTTTTAAAGACTTAGAAGAACTGTCGTTTGAAAGGAGAATAGTATGCTATTTGACTCAACAAAAATCAACCTAGGAAAATTGAACGTTCGCAGTGCTGATCAAGCAAGCAGTATTTCTATTGGAAATACGTTAAAAGTTACAAGGTATGTAACAGCAAAGAAAAATCAGGCCTTCGGACAGCAGCTCGCTGATCAATGTTTTTCAGCAGAATCTGCTTACAAAACTGTAGATAATGATTATGTGGATGCATTTGCAACAAAAAATGATAAATAAGGAGGAAACCATATGATTTTTTCACCTATGGTCATTAACTTACAAGCCTTCAAAGTGAACGTTCTGGATAATTCATCCGTTTTAAGCATAGGACCTAATCAGCAGCTTGACGTGTTCGTATCTTATAAACGTAATCAAGGACTAGGAGAATCAAACGGAGATTTTTCTCCAAACGTAACTCCGTTCTCATGGATTATAGATTCAGATGTAAACGATTCAAACTCAGTTAAAAACAGCGTAATTTAAGCTTCTACACCGCCTCTAACGAGCATGACTAGCAGCATACCTTCATCTATTCGTCTACTAGTATTCAACCTGATGCCTAATAAATATAACCTGCGTCTGAACTGGCTATATTTATTAGGCTCTTTCTATGAAATGGGTACTTTTTGAAAAGACGATGGGCTATCAATTTGATCACGATCATCAACACAGCTTCTCGTTCCTATAAACCCGCTATCATCACCGAAATTTTGCCCAAACCCCTGTGTTTTTTTATCTGAATTATTCCAGTCTGCTAGTAAATTCTGTCCGATATTTACCGCAGACGCATTTTCAAAGGAATTTATCTTTAGCATTAAAATATTAATATTTATAGATGCACCTGACATTTAAACCACCCCCTTTTCAAACTATATTCAAATTCCATCTTTTTATGATGTGTGGTAAGGAGGAAACCATATGGACTTTGATAAACTTATGCAGTGGATGGAATTCGCTAAAAAATATCAAACAAACGACTTTTGGAACGGTGTTTTTGATCAAACTGCTTTTAACGAATTTATGAAAGAAAATATGGATATGACTGCTCAGGATTCGCATCAGGCTCCTCAACCTCCTAGAAGTAATTTTCCACCTATCGACATTTATGTTACTCCTCACGAGATCATTGTTATCGCTGACCTGCCTGGTTATCTAAAAGAAAACTTGCACGTTTCTGTTTCAGGCAGCCGGCTTCTATTAAAAGGCTCGCCCCACCCTCTCATTACAGGGCAGCCTGTTGTACAAGAACGACCTTCTGGAGATTTCAACCGAATTATCGAATTGCCTGAGCCTACAGATGCGCATCATCTGCGTGCAAAATTTGAAAATGGACTGCTTATTCTTTCTTATCACAGGCAGTTTTTTCAAGAAGAGCGTATTCATATTGAATAAGGTTTAGTAGTTTTACGAATGAAATGTAATGCTGCACATAAGTATTTATAAATGCAAAAAATTTAATATTAACTCCCAAACTGAATCAATATGTATTTATCTAACTGTGATTACAGAGGAAATAAGCCCAAGATGAGGAGAAGCGAAATGTCTATGAAAGGATTTTTCAACCCCAAACAGACTAACCAACATCTTCAAACTGAGCTAGCGGACTTCAAACATCAAATCAAGCGTATTAACACGCTTGAAGTTCACATGAACCGTTTTTTAAAACTCGAACCGCAAATGGGTTCTCTCATAATGTTCAAAAAAAAGCTGGAGGCTCAGCCAGTGCTTTCCAACGATTCTTCATCTTCACAAAGAGATGCTCACAAAAACACTGAACAATCATATACAAAAGACATGCAAGAGACTGCTAGGCAGCTTCATTTTTTAAAAGAAAAAGTAGCGCAATTGGAACAAATCATCTCCACGCAAAACCCTCGCGATAAAAAGAAAGAAGCTGTGCCTTATCCGGATATAGCTAGCTTAGTAGAACAATCTGTAGAGAAACAAATGGCTCCTTATCTCGAAAAAATGACCGAACTAGATAACAGAGTTTCAGCATTAGAGCGAAGCATGTCGCTTTTAACTGAAGTACAGGTGGACATGCTAAAACGAACGTCTTCTCTTCAAGAAGAAGTAAGATTGATTCATCAAAAAGCGGCACTTTTAGAAAATGCTCCTCCGCCTATTCATATTGATAAATTTTTTCTTGATAAATACGAACAAAACAACAATATTGGCCAAGTGGGCATTAAGGAGCTCGGAGGTGCTTTAAACATCGGAGCTACATACGGAAGCGGAGCTATACCAAAGGACTTCACGGACCAAATCCAAAAAGATATGGAAGAGTTAAAAAACGCTAAATCAGATATTTCTTCTGGTAAACCGAAGCCTGCACAAGAGGATAAAGAGAATTCTTCTTCCGCTTTCGAAAAAGAAGAAGCGTATACAGAAGTTCCTATTTTTGATGAAGATGATCCAAAGGAAGAGTCAGTCTAAAAAAGTTATAAAATTATATTTAGTTATGACTAGAATTTTTGCAAGCTATTCTTTACACTATAGGTAATAACTTCAAAAAAGGAGATATGCTGATGCCAAAGCTTTTATGGAGAATAAGTGCTGTCATGTTGCTAATGTGTGGAGGCTTTATCTTTTTATTTATTGCTGCTTCGCAAATGATGGTTCAGCAATACAAACCTTTTTTTAGACGCGAGAGTGCATAACTCTCGCGTTTTTTTATTGAATAATATCCTGTTTATGGAATTACGAATCAGTATATGTGAATATGCCTTCGTTCGGCTTAGCTAAAGCGCTTGGATCTGAAACCATAACGAAGCATACTCAAACTGCTAAAAAACGTTTGAATGTTAAAAGAGGTTAAGACATGACGAAATGAATCCAATCTAAAAACGAACAAATGGGATGCATGAGCTGAACCGCTTGTGACGCCGCAGTTGATTTCCATGTAAGGCTTCGCTTTCCGCGGGCGGCCGGTGAGCCTCCTCGTCGCTTCCGCTCCTGCGGGGTCTCACCTGTTCCGCTTTTCCCGCAGGAGTCTTCGCCTTGCCCTCCAATCAACTGCTAAAAGGAATGGCGCAGATGAAACATACGTTCACCCTAACAAAAGAAAAAAACGAACCCTTGATTAACATGTTTGATCAAGGGTTCGTTTTTCACTTGAGCTAAAATACTTTTTCCTCAGCTTCTTCATTACATTTGTTATACATATATTTTCAGCATTTGATTGGCACCTTTTTGAAATTCATACGGGACATCTGCTATTTCTGTTCCTTTTACTAGAGGCGCAATCTCTTCTAAAAGCTGCGGCAAATAGGTAGAAATCTTGCCGCTCAGGTCCGTTAAAGGAAACAAGCGCACTTCCTCTTTTGTAACGCGTATCAGTTCTTTTAAAGCCTCTAAATGAAACGTATAATCTAACCGGTCGCTGTACATAAATAAAAAGTTTGCACAAAGCGTTAAATCAAACTCGTTCTTTTGAAACGGCAAATTAGGAAGCGCTCCGTACTGATAGGCTTCGGGGCTCTTTTTCATATGAGCAATACAATCTTTTAATGCTCTTTTTCGATGTTCAGTTAAATTATCAATAGATGAAAAATATTTCCACACATATTGCTCCTGTACGTGCTGCATTTGATTCATCGTATGAATTAAATCCAGGCTTCCCTTCTTTTCAAGCTCTTCTGCCGTAAATTTATAGGCAATATCACAGCTAGTAGCCGCCGCACCTTGCTGCAAAGCATGAGCAGTAAAAGAACAGGCTCCGCTAGCACAATCTAACACTTTTTTTCCTTTTAAACGCTTGTCATTCAAATTAAACATAGCTCTATACTCTTCAAACGTTCTGCCGATAAAAACAACTCGGTCAATTCCTAACTTTTTCTCTGCTAAACTCAACTCTACTCAGCTCCTATCTTTTACTTAGACCTTTATTTTACAGAAAATTGGATTAAATTCCAATAGTTTATGTAGTAATTAGGTTAATCACCATCTTTTGAAGCACTAAAAACAAGGCCCAACACATAACTCCTATGGATAAACTCACAAACAAATGAAGGGAGTTTTTTACACAAATATAGATGACAGCAAGTAATAAAATAGTGCCTGGGAGTCCATAAAGAACGCCAAGTGTAAACTGACTGACCACTTCCTTTTTTTCTCCTTGCACTGACAACCATATAATACTTAGTAAGCTCACAATTGGAAGAGCAGCCACGATTCCACCGTATGCCGGAAATCTTTTGGCCATTTCTGTTACCCCTGCAATAATAAGAGCCGACATTAAAATTTTGATGATACTATACATGTTCTGCACGCTCGCTCAATAACTGAAAAGCCTGTTGAATCAGCTGTTTTTCAGATGCTGTCATTTCGCGTAAAATAGCTGATACTTTTTCTTCATCCAAGCTTGAATTCCGTTTTAAGATGTCTTTTCCTGCTTCTGTTAAATGCAGAATTACTTTTCTTTCATCCTGTATATCTCTATTTTTATACACATATCCTTTCTCGATGCTTCTCTTTACATGTTCAGATGCCGTATTATGTGAAATAGTTAAATAATCTGCGATTTCTCTTATTCCAACCGAAGATGATTTGTCGATATGCTGCAAAAGACGTATGGTTTGGTGCGTAATTTTCTCTTGATGCGTATAGTGCAAATGATAATAAATAGACGTCCAATAGCTGTTTAACTCCTCTACTTTCATGATCCTGCTCCTTTATATCGTATTTTTAGTTATTATCGTATTATACGATATATATTACAGAAACGACAGCCAGTTTTCAATACTCCTTTCTTTTTATCTTGCATCTCACATAATAATACGATTTAACAGTTACACTAATTGTACACACTGTGAAAGGCGGTTGTATGACATTGATGCTTCGACTGTTAAAATGGGTTCCGAATCTCTTTACGATTGGAAATTTGCTAAGCGGCGTATTTTCCATAGCCTTTAATATGAACAGCTACGAACGCTTAGCTGCTCTTTTTATTTTTTTAGCCGCTTTTTTCGATTTATTTGACGGCAAAATTGCCAGAAAGCTAAAAGTTAACAGTGAGTTTGGTGTAGAGCTAGATTCTTTGGCTGATATTATAAGCTTTGGCGTAGCGCCTGCAATGCTATTTCATACTCTTTCTCCCCACTCTTGGCTAACGGTACTCGCTTTTATGATTTATCCAAGCATGGGTGCATTGAGATTAGCTAAATTTAGCGCAAATCCAACCGTAGGTTATTTTATAGGGCTGCCTATTCCTTTTCCAGCTCTAATTATCGCACTGCTCGGCATGTTTTATTATGTGAATCCTTATCTTATGATTATTTTAGCCATTTTGATGGTGAGTCCTATCCGGATCATGAAAATTTAGATGCCATAAAAGACAGACAAAATGCCTGTCTTTTATAGCGCTGTCCATTCCTCACACAGCATTTTATGCTTGAATTTCAGCTCATGTTCTCTTTTTTCAAGCTGAGCTTGTAAAGAAAGCCACTCGCTATTATCAGGTGCTGAGCATAATTTTTCTTCAAGAGACAGTAAGGAATCCAGTACGTCTTCAAGCTGAGCAGCCACTTCTCTTTGCTGTTTCATGTTCATTTTTTTCAACAGTAGTTTTTCATTTTTCTTCATTTTTTTCACCTCTTTCTTTTCTTTACCCGATGATGAGTGTTTTAGTATGAAAAGCACATGATTAAAAATAGTTTTATCGTAGTAAAGACCCTTTAATAGCCTATTTTTTATCTTTGTTGATTATTTAGAACATAGTTTAATAAGATATAGTTACAATTAGTAATACTTTTACAAACCGTGATATACTAAAAAAAAGAAAGGATGATGAATAGAGAATTATGCTGCAAAAATTTGGTTTTTCTCAGTATGAAAGTCAAGTATATGAAGCGCTGCTTGCGAATGAAGGTCCGCTGGATGCTAGTTCGATTGTCACGTATTCGCATGTTCCAAAAGCAAAGATTTATGAAGTACTTAATCGTTTAATTGATAAAGGCATTGTAGTAAATACATTGTCCGGGAAAAAGAAACTTTATTCAGCGGTAGCCCTTCAAACCGTCATTCAAAAACTTACTGCTGATTTTGAAAATGACATTAATGAATTAAAAACATATAAAATTAAAAGAACGTTTACAGATGATCATGTTTGGAGTTTAAAAGATAAATCCTCTATTTCTGCTCACATTGAACAGTTGATTCAAGAAGCGGAATCTTCTATTATTTTATCGGCTTGGAATGATGAGTTGGAACATTACCGCTCATTGCTAGAAGAAAAAGAGAAACAAGGCGTAAACGTCGAGGTCTTAACCATAGGAAACTTGCAGACTGCCCTCAAACATTTACATACATTAAATCCAATAGATGATCATAAAAACCTTGAGCCGTCGCAGTTGATTATTGTTGACGATGCCTACCTTTTATTTGCCGGCATTGAACATGAGACATGGAAAGCAATAAAAACCATGTCGCAGCCTCTTGTAAAAGTTTTTGCTGATTTCTTTTATCATGATGTCGCACTTACCCATATTACAAAGAAATATCAAGAGCAGCTTCTTCAGGATTCTGAGATCATGGAGCTGCTTACTCGACTGCGATATTAAAAAGGTTACTAATGAATTAGTAACCTTTTTAATATTACCTATTGAAATCCACTCTAAAAAAGGTTACTATTCTAGTTGTAACTTTTTAAAGAGGGGGTTTTTTGATGAATAAAAAAGTTTACATACTTGCGATTGCTTCTTTTGTTGTTGGAACAGTCGAATTAATTCTAGGAGGCATCTTAGACTTAATTGCCGATGCATTTCATGTATCACTAGCAAAAGCAGGTTATTTAATCTCTATTTATTCGTTTGTTTATGCCTTGTCTGCGCCGATTTTACTAAATGTGACGGCTAAGATAGAGCGTAAAAAAGTTTATATGTGGACATTATTTATTTTCTTATTGAGCAATGTATTTTCAGCCTACAGTTCGGGCTATTATATGCTATTAATCGGGCGTATCCTCGCTGCTGCGAGCGGCTCTTTTATTATTGTCCTATCTACCACAATGGCCTCTAGAATGGTAAAGCCTGAATATCAAGGCAGAGCAATTGGCGTTGTGTTTATGGGAATCAGCGGCTCACTTGTTTTGGGTATTCCTCTTGGTATTTTGATTGGAAATGCGCTTGGCTGGCGTCAAGTATTTGTTATGATTGCAATCTTAACTGCTATTATTATGATTACCGTTTGGTTTACAATGGAGCGTCTAGCTCCCGCTCCAATTGTACCGTTAAAGACTCAGATAAAAGCTTTACGCAATAAAAAAATGCTTGCTATTCACCTAGCAACATTGTTTGTACTGGCGGGCCATTTAACGCTTTATGCGTACTTCACGCCATTTTTACAAGAAACGCTAGGATTAAATACAACGATGGTAACCATTATTTATGGTATTTTCGGTCTTGCTGCAGTGGCAGGAGGAGGACTTGGAGGAGCTGTTTCTGATAGATGGAACCCTTCTTCGTCTGTTATCACCATGATTGCTCTCTTTTTTGTTAGCATGATTGCTATGCCGTTTGGCGTTCATTTGCCATTCGTTGTGTTCTTGCTTCTTATGATTATTTGGAGTGCGCTCAGCTGGGCGGTCTCACCGGCTCAAAGCAATTTAATTATTCATAGTGCACGCGACACGTCGGACATTTTAATCAGCACCAATGCAGCGATTTCACACGTAGGAATTGCGATCGGCTCCTATGTCGGAGGAATTGTCGTTAATCAATACTCTGTTATTTATAACGGCTGGGTCGGGTCTATTTTTGTATTGCTTGGTCTTTGCTTCTCTCTTTATGCGGTAACACGAACAGAAAGCACAGCAGATACGCTTCACAGTAAATAAGCTTTTACAAAAAGAGATTGGATAAAAATAATTTCATAAAAGTGAAACACGAACTATCTATCAAAAATGGATAAATAGTTCGTGTTTTTTTATAATCATGGTGAACGCAGGTACTTATAGCTGTTGGTTGGAGGACAAGGTGAAGACTCCTGCGGGAACAGCGAAACAGATGAGACCCCGCAGGAGCGAAGCGACGAGGAGGCTCATCGGCCGCCCGCGGAAAGCGAAGCCTTGCACGGAAATCAACAGCGGTCGAGCAAGCAGTCCAGATCATGCATCCAAATTGTTTGTCTTTGAGTTGGATTCATTTCGTTCTGTCCCATCCTCTTGTCATTGTGATTGCTCTTAATACATTTTAGCTGCAAATTGAGATTCGGATATAACGATAAAACCATGCTTTCTTAACAACGCAGTCGTTACCCCTTCACCGGCTATTTTAACACCTAGAAATGCTCCGTTATATATATGTTCACTTCCGCATGAAGGACTGTTTTCTTTTAGTACAATAACAGTAGCTTTTATTTCTTTTGCGATGTTCAGTGCCTTATAGGCCCCGTCTATGTATATATCTGTCACGTCTTTTCCCGATCGTTCAATAACTCGCGCATTTCCGTTTATTACGTCTATTCCCGTTCCTTTTATAATTTCTGCCGGTTCTCTAGGCGTGTGAAATCCACCTAACAGTTCCGGACATATCATCACCGCTTCTTTATTTTTAACGAGCGCTTCCATTTCCTTAACTAAGGCACTACTTCCATTATATCTGCAAGCTTGACCTGCTAAGCAAGAACTAACCAATATCACAGAATTCTCCCTCCCATAAAAAAACACTTCTCATTCATCATACAAAGAATATATGACGAATGGAAGTGTTTACCTTTTATATTTTATTCAAGATCACGCTTTGACTCCTGCTCTTTGTCTCGATCCGTTTTCGCTTCAAATTCAGATCGAGTCATTACGTCCTCTACATGCATATTTACTTCTACTACCTCTAATCCCGTCATATCGTGAACTGATTTTTTTACGTTATTAACAGTTTCAGAGAAAATGGATGGAACATTTTTTCCGTATTCGACAATTACTTTTAAATCAAGGGCCACTTGCTTTTCTCCTACTTCAGCGTTAATCCCTTTTGTGATATCTTCCGTGCTGCGGAAGCGATCTGTTAACCCGCTCATAAATCCGCCGCTCATTGATAAAATCCCTTTAATTTCGTTAGCTGCAATTCCAGCAATTTTTTTAATGACTTGATCTTCAAATGTTAATGTATTTTGATTTGTATTTTCCTGAGATTTTACTGCTGTATTTGTTTCATTAACTGCCATAACGAACATCTCCCTTAAAGTGATTTTCTATCTTCCTTTAGTAAAAAATCCTACCCAATTATTTAAGTCTAAATGACCATCTCGCCACTTCCCGATTACATAACCAATTCCCATAAAAGCTACAATTAGCAGCGTGGGGCCAAAACCAATTGTTAATAGTAAAATTGCCAACACTAAACCTGCCAAAATACCAAGTACTCGGCCACGGTATGGAATCAATTTATCTGGAGTACCCATTATGTCCCTCCTTCATCACACAACACGCTCTTTCTTTCGCGTTTGTGTATCTGTTAAATCGATGCGGACGGAGTGAACGGGAAGCTCAAGTAAAGCCTCTACGGCACGTTTCGTTTCAAGCTGCATCTCTTTTCCTAGTGTTGGTAGTCCATCTCGTCCAAACAGCGAACAGTTAATATATAGACTAACTCTTTCTTTACGAGAATGAATAGATGCTTGGACTTCAGGAGAGCGTATTCCCTGAAAGCCTCTAATTGCTCGCAAAGCTGTAGATTCAATCGTGGCTTTAGAAATGGTTATTTTGCCTTCGCCTGTTACAATTGCTAAATTCTTTTTAGGCGGCCTGCTAAATATGCCTGTTAAAAGAAAAATAATAAAAATAACAGCTAAAAATGCGCTTATTGACAATATTGTGTAGTAAAACCACTCCTGATGCTGCCACTTTTCTACCCAGTTCGAAAGGTGAGGAACCTTATAAACCATCAGTGCTAACATACCGGAACAAATCAGTCCTGCAATTCCAATAACTGCGATTAAAAACCGATTAAAATTATTCAATTTTCCACCTCATCTCAACGTGAACTCCTACTGTTTTTTAGTTATGTGTATAGGAAAGGCAACGAGATATTCAATAGTTACCCGCGATATTTTTTTAATAAACCTTTTAACTGTAAAACTGAATATAAAAAAACGACTAGGTTTCCCTAGTCGTTTTCCACGTCTCTATACGTTGTCTTGTGAGCTTTGATGAACTTATTACCGTTTATTAAACCGCCAATTAATAAAATAGCGGCCGTTAAATAAAACCAGACCATTAAAATAATAATACTTCCAAGCTGACCATAGATTTGCGAGTAGCTTCCAAACTGGACATAGTATCCAAATCCGGTAGATACAACTTGCCATCCTAGTGTGGAGAAAACAGCTCCTGGAAGTACATCTTTCCACGTTACTCTTGCGCTTGGCATCAGTTTGTAAAAAAGAATAAAAAAGCCTAATAAAAATAATGTCCCAATTCCCCATCTAATTGTCGTCCAGCTTTGAAACCATATGTCAGGAACATGGACTTTTGTTAACACCAAATGTCGAATGACTTCTTCAATAATTGGCACAAACAATGAAATAGCTACCACAACCATAAAGCCAAAGGTCAAAATTAAATCATTGATTAAACCGCGCAAAAACGTTTGTTTTCTTTGAATATGATACGCATCATTTAACGAGCGAACCAAAGATTGTATAGCCATAGATGCGAGCCAAAAAGTTGCTAATAAACTAAAAGACAAAACTTTTTTCCCGCTATTGTTAACTGTTTCAATTGATCTTTCAATTACGTCGTAGGCGCTTTTAGGGGTAAATGGTTCAATAAAGACGAGCAAATTGTTTGTGTCAATTGGAAAGAAACTCAGCAGTGAAAAAAGAAAAATAATAAACGGTACAAAAGATAACAAAAAATAGTAGGCTGTTTGAGCAGCCTGATCAAAGAAACGCTCCGTAAAAAAACGAGCGGCAACGGTCTTGGATGTTTGAATCATACAGCGTTCTCCTTTACTTTCGATTCACCGTGTAGTGAAATTCATATTCAATTTTTATGTTCAACATGTATTGGATAAGTTTTGGCTTATACAGCTTTCCTTTTCCATTATCCGCGGATAACAAAGAATTTAACCTGTAAAATCACACAGCCGGTTTGTAAAAGAAGATATTATTATCATTGCCTCTGCCATTACCACCATATTAATAGATCTTCTTTTTCTTTTATAAAACCGTAAATTCTTTGGGACTGGTTTCCCTTTTTTCTTATATCTTAAACTTTTTTACGCTATGTTAAAAAAATAAAACATAAGAGCGCCGATCAGCATCAGCATAATCATTAAAACAAAAATAACCAAAGCGTGAGATGATTGATACGTTTGGCTGTTAATTTTTTTGCGGGTTGAAAAATAATGATAAGTTGAGAAAAGAAGCAACCCTGCACTTGCAGCTAAAGAAAAGATGATAACAGCAATAATAAGAGTATCGGCTGCTTCACTTAAATTTTTCCCCGAATTAAAATGCAAACCACCTGCAACAAAACCAATGCCGAGTGTAGCAATAGACGTTCGAATCCACGCTAAATACGTTCGTTCATTTGCTAAATGCTGCTGAATATAAATAGATTCATTTTCTTTTTTAGTCATGCACATACCACCGTCCTTTTATATGTCTTCTATTATAAATAAATGCTCAAACGAAAATAAATTGAGGACGCTTCATGCCACATTATACCCAAAAAAAACGAATCATTACCATTTTCAAGCGGTCGAAAAAGCTGCTTCACAAACTAAAAAAAGCCAACCCCAGTTGGCTTTTTTTAGTTTATGAAACATTTTCTTTATCTTGATTATGCTGATATTCCTCGTCCCAATAATCAGCGTTTTGAATTCCTAATTTCCCAGGAAAAAAGACAGGATCTATCCCTTGTTTTCTCTGCTCGCGATAATCTTTTAAGGTTATTAAAGCAGGCTTAGCTAAAATCAAAATTGCAATTAAATTGAACCAAACCATTATTCCAACTCCGATGTCTGCTAATGCCCATGCAGTTTCAGCTGTTCGGATAGACCCGTACAAAGTAGTGGCTAAAAGAGCTGCCTTAAGGATCATGGATACTATTTTATTTTGTTTGCCTTTCATTACGTAAGCTAAGGTCGTTTCCGCATTATGAATAATGAGAACATAGTTTTAATATAGAGTTAAAAAACAGAAAATTCACTCTTTTTGCCAGGTTGTTTTACACATTATTTGATAAATAGACAAAATTTGTGGATATAACGTATATTTTAGACAGATTATCTGACGCTTTTTTCAGTGAAGCATAAGTTCTTTACATATCCCCTACTGTTACAGCATAAGGTAATGAGTGAACTAAGGGTCACTTTATGTTCTAGGCGGAGTGTAACCGCAGCACATCTTTCTGTTTTCATTTCATGTTAATAGTTCACTAAGTGAATCATTTTATTTTTAAATATTTCTGATATGTGGTATAATTTAAGCTGATAAAAAGATGCTGCATGTATGCTAAAAGAGCAGGCCGTATGGTTTCGCTCTTTTGTTGTTTTTACGCTATGCGGCACGACGAAAGAAGGAAATAGAATGGAATTATGGAAACGAAACTTGTACATTTGCTGGTTCGGTTCTTTTTGCACCACAGCCGGGATGAGTTTAGTTATTCCGTTTTTACCGCTTTATATTGAAAAGCTGGGAGTTCACGATACAAGCTCCATCAGCAGATGGGCTGGTATTGCGTTTGGAGCTACCTTTTTAATGGCGGCTATTGTTTCTCCTTTATGGGGGAGTTTGGCCGATAAATACGGGCGAAAGCTTATGCTCCTTCGCGCAAGCTTGGGTATGGCAATTGTTATGACTTCTATTGGTTTTGTGCAAAATGTCTATCAGCTTGTCGGGCTGCGCTTTTTAATGGGGGCCGTTTCCGGCTTCATCTCTGCAGCCATTACGTTAGTAGCGACTCAAACACCTAAAGAGCACAGCGGTAAAGCATTAGGGACGTTGTCTACAGGGGCTGTATCAGGATCTTTATTAGGACCGCTAGTAGGCGGCTACTTAGGAGATACAATTGGATTGCGTCACGTCTTTTTCGTAACAGGCGCATTTATGTTTTTGTCTTTTTTAATTGTAAATTTAATTCAAGAAGACAAAAAAGAGACGGCGAAAACGACGAAAGAGTCTAACATTGGGTTACTTTCTCTTAAGAATTCAAAGGCCGTGATTGGTGTATTTGTTACAACTTTTTTACTGCAGCTTGCGGTTATGGCTATTCAGCCAATTGTTACACTGTATGTAAAACAACTGTCTACTCATACCGACCATCTTGCCCTTATTTCAGGCTTTGTCGTAGCGGCAACAGGAATTTCAAATATTTTAGCTGCATCCAAACTTGGCAAAGTCAGCGATCGCGTGGGTCCTCAAAATGTGCTTCAAATATGCTTGCTTATCGTAGCGGTTATTTGCGGCTTGCAGGCCTTTGTGCATAGTACTTGGCAGCTATTCTTACTGCGTTTTTTACTCGGTTTTGCAATGGGAGGATTATTACCTTCTATTAATTCTTATTTAAAGAAAATTGTGCCGGACTCGATTACAGGTAAAATGTTTGGATATAATCAAACAGCGCAATACTTTGGGAATTTAGCCGGTCCAGTCATTGGCGGACAAATTGCCGGAGCTAAAGGAATTCCTTACGTATTCTTAACAACGAGTGTTCTTCTACTGTTGAATGCTGGGTGGGTATATTATCAGCGTCATCACGGACAACAGCTAGACGGTAAAGCCGCATAAAAAAACCTTCCGTTTTAACGGAAGGTTTTTTTATTACCACAAGGGTTCTTCTTCGCTGCTTACTTCATAAGAAAGTGGCATCATAATAACCGCTGCTATGAAGAAAATAAGCTCCGCGACAACAATGGATGGAAAGGAAAAGTCAAATAGTGAGAGAATAAGCCAAATAATAAGGGGTGCAAATGAGTAGATTGATAATCGCTTTTGGGATTTTGCAGAGATATACTGTTGTTTGTCACAGTGTGGGCATTCTAAAACGTTTCTAAATGTTAACAGTTGTTTAAAGGTTGTCCTCCAGTTCCATTTATGATTACAATTTTGACAGGTGGCCATGGGCATCACGCTCCTAAAAAGAATTTATGTACATATAAAGTATACGTACAAGTTGGTAAAGAGTTTCATTTTTATGATTAAAAACGTTTTTACTATTATAACATAAAACAAAATAAAAGGCTTTTTACAGGAAAAAGCCTTTTATTTCAACGTTTATTTAGAAACAGCTTCATTCGTTTGAGAAGTTGTTTTTACTTTTATAACCATAATAACAAAAGCGAGCAATCCAAGAATCGCTGCTACAAGAAAAGGAGCTTGAGGCGCTACGGCATTGCCGATAACTCCTGATAATAAAGGAGCAAACGCTGCGCCTAACCATCTTAAGAAATTATATCCTCCAGATGTAATTCCTCGTTCATAAGGAGATACTTCCATTACATGACTCGTAAATAATGCATTATTAAGTCCTGATACAAGACCTGCTGCCATAATTAAAACAATGCGCAACCATGTTGCATCAAAGGCAAATAAACAAATTAAAATAAGTGAAAAAACAATTAAGCTAACATGTAACACTTGTTTTGGCTGATATCTTTTTTCTAACTGATGTGCTAAAACCGCTGAGCCATAAGCTAAACATAATCCCCATCCAAAGAAAACAAAGCCAATTTGAAGAGCTCCGATCGATAGAATAAGCGGCGTATAAGCTAACACTGTAAAAAATCCGTAGTAATAAAGCATGCCTGATACAGCGCCTTGAGTAAATGGTTTTAATTTATAAAGTTTAACCATGTCTTTAAAACCTGCTGCTTTACGAGATTTAGTGCTTGTAGGCTGTTTAACAATCGTTAATACTAAAATAAAGGCGATAAAAATTAAAGCACTTGTACCGAAAAACGGCAATCTCCAAGAAGCATTTCCTAACACGCCTCCTACAAGCGGTCCTCCGGCCATCCCCAAACCAATTGCAGCTTCATATAATCCTACTGCTTTTTTCACTTCACCTGATAATGCAATAAGCAGCGTCATAGCTGTTGCAAAGAAAAACGAATTACCAAGTCCCCAACCTGCTCGGAAAATGGAAAGCTGAGGAATGTTGTTAGAAAACCCGCATAGGGCTGCAAAAATCGTCACAATGATAAGTCCTGTTACCATTAAGCGCTTGTCTCCTACACGTGACGCTAGAATGCCTGCTGGAATCATCATAATAGCCATCATCAACAAATAGGAAGTAAATAACATTTCTACTTGCCAATGAGAAGCTCCAATTTGCTTAGCAATTTCCGGTAAAATCGGATCTACTACTCCAATTCCCATAAATGCTAAAAAAGTAGCTACTACCGTAATAATTTGACCTAATCGGTTATTTGAATGCTGTCCTTCCACTCTTTCATCTCTCCTTTTGTTTTTGTTTTTTCATGTATTGCCATAGCAGATTCTCGCATTTCTTTTAATTCTGTTTTAAATGCCTGCATTTTTACAACTTTAAAATCAATCATCTTGATTTGATTTTCTAGCAAATCTTCTATTTGCGTGATCTCTTTCACTGACAATCCTTGCCGCTCACTTCTTTCTTCAATCATTCTTTTAAGCGACATAAACTGCTGCAGCTCCTGTAGAGAAAAACCGAGAACTTCTTTTGCTTCTGCTACTTTTCTTAGTTCTTTTACCTCTTCTTCGGAATAAATTCGTGCATTTCCTTTTGTGCGCTGCGGGGGTAAAATGAGTCCAATCTCTTCATAATACCGAAGAGCTCGCTTGGTCAAACCGGTCATTTTCGTCACGTCATCGATTAAATACATATGTTTCACCTCACCTCTCATTAACATTAACGTTAACGTTAATCATTTATATACTCATTATAGATTAACGTTAACGTTAATGTCAACAATATTAAGGTATTTTATGTAAATCTTAAAAATATGTGCACAAAAAAACCTATTGAAAAATCAATAGGTTACATCAATATGTCATATAGCTGCTGTGCTGTTTCTCCTGTTACTTTACCGTACACTCCTCTTTTTTTAGAAGTAAGTTCCGCACTATCGGAGGTGAATCGTACATTGTATACAGCGCCCTCATAAGTAAGCTGTACATCTGGGTCAAGAGCGACGCTGTAATCAGCTTTTTTCCATTGAATTTGTTTCATAATTGATTCTACAGTTAAAGCATCTTCTGAACTTAACGTTTTATCTCCTGCTTTTATAGGCTTGCCCTCCCTGTTTTTATTAAATTTTAGTTCCGAATGAGAAGATGAAAATTCAAGTTGGTTTTTATCATGCGCTATGAAATCTTGGGGTAGTTCTACATAGCGGACAACCTCTCCTTCGTG
This sequence comes from Priestia sp. TGN 0903, assembly GCF_050846855.1. Classification (NCBI taxonomy): domain Bacteria; kingdom Bacillati; phylum Bacillota; class Bacilli; order Caryophanales; family Bacillaceae; genus Priestia; species Priestia sp. TGN 0903. The sequence continues at coordinate 131,337 of NZ_JBOZGL010000001.1, read as the reverse complement.
TACAAACACAAGCATTTGATCAGCAGCAGATATTTTTTTCATCACTTCTTCACTAACCGGTGCGTTTACAAGTTTTTCTACGTCGGCTTTCTTGCTTTTGTTTGTGAATAAATATCCTTTTTCCCATTTAAAATCACTTAACTTCGATACATCCACTGAGCTTACACCTTTTTTTTCAAATGATTGCTGAATATTCTCTCCCATTTCTTTGTCGTTGGTGACTTGGGCATTAGAACTGCACCCTACTAAACAACAGAAAATAATGCCTATTACTATAAGAACCTTCACTTTTGCCTTCCTCCTCTCTACCATTCTTTTATAAAATTCCAACTTTGTACCATTTTAACATATAATTCCTATTTTTCGCGAAAACAAACAAAAGAATACGCTTACATAATTTCACGCATATAATTTCTGTTTATTTATAAGTTTTTTCTGAATATTTTAAGAAAATTTTAATATTTTATTTAGTTCGTTTTTAAACTTTATCTTTAGACTAAAAAATAAGTTAAAAATAAATAACGCAGGAGGAAAACAATGACTTGTCTATCTGAAGTTTTAAAGTTTAATGAAAAATTTGTAACCAATAATCAATTTGAGGCTTTTCAAACATCCAAATTTCCTAACAAAAAAATAGTCATTTTAACTTGTATGGATACACGTTTGTTAGAATTACTTCCTAAAGCTATGGGGCTAAAAAATGGAGATGCAAAAATAGTGAAAAATGCCGGAGCTGTTATCTCCCATCCCTTTGGTAGCGTCATGAGAAGTATCTTAGTTGCCGTCTACGCTTTGCAAGCTGATGAAGTATGTGTCATCGGTCATCATGAATGTGGAATGACGGGCATGAAAGCTGAAGCTATTTTAGCCTCTGCTGAACAAAGAGGGATTAGCACGGAACAGATTCGTAATCTAAAATATGCTGGTATTGATTTAGAATCATGGCTGACTGGGTTTGAATGTGTAGAGGATAGTGTCGAAAACAGTGTGGATATGATTCGAAATCACCCTTTATTACCAAAAGACGTGCTTGTTTCTGGAATGGTTATTCATCCTTCAACAGGAAAACTTGACGTCGTTGTAAACGGCTATTCCCAAGACCGAGCTGAAACCGTAAGCTCATGAAGGAGGGTTTTATCGAATGCTAAAAGATAACCGATTTCAAGGCTATTCAGCAGGGCATTTACAAAAAGACATTATCGCCGGTTTGGTTGTTGGGGTCGTTGCTATTCCTTTAGCAATGGCCTTTGCCATCGCTTCTGGTGTAAGACCTGAATACGGAATTTATACAACCATTATCGCAGGGATTATGGTTTCAATATTAGGCGGATCGAAATTTCAAATTGCAGGCCCAACAGGTGCATTTGTTCCGGTGCTGCTTGGAGTTGTCATGCAATATGGTTATGAGAACCTCATTATTGCCGGCTTTATGGCTGGAATTATGATTACGCTTCTCGGAATATTTAAACTAGGGAAACTTATAAAGTTTATTCCGCGCCCTGTGACGATTGGATTTACAGCAGGAATTGCGATTATTATTTTCTCAGGTCAGATCGCTAACTTTTTAGGCCTAAAGGGAATTGCAAAACATGAGGAATTTCATTTAAATATGATTGAAATCCTACGAAAAATTGCAACGATTAACATTTACAGCGTCATCATAGCCGCTATTTGTTTAGCTATCGTGATTATAACGCCAAAGTTTTTACCTAAAATTCCCGGTGCCCTTCTAGGTCTTCTTGTCTCCACACTTGTAGCCATTACACTGTTCCCAGGAAAAGTTGCAACGATTGGCTCTACTTACGGTGCCATTCCGAGTAAACTACCATCTTTTAGCTTCCCAGATTTAACATGGGATAACATCGTGATGCTATTTCCTGCTGCCTGCGTAATTGCGATGCTTGGAGGTATTGAATCTTTACTATCAGCTGTTGTTGCTGATAATATGGCCAAAACCAAGCATAATAGCAATAAAGAGCTTGTGGGTCAAGGAATTGCTAATATCGCTACCTCGCTATTTGGCGGAATTCCTGCAACTGGTGCCATTGCCAGAACAGCTACTAATATTAAAAACGGGGCGGCTTCTCCGTTATCAGGAGTTATACACGGCTTAGTTGTTTTATTGGTCCTTGTGATGCTGGCTCCTTATGCATCAAACATTCCGCTGGCAAGTATGGCACCTATTTTAATGTTTGTGGCTTGGAATATGAGTGAACGTAAAGAATTTGCACATATTTTAAAAACCAAGTCAGCTGATTCATTTGTACTTGTAGCTACGTTTTTATTAACAGTTTCAATCGATTTAACAACAGGTGTAGGCGTAGGTCTACTTTTAGCTATTGTTATGTTCGTGAAACGAATGAGCGGATCACTGAAGATTTCAAAGGTTTTAGCGGAAACATCTGAAAACGCTCACAAATCTGAGCTGATGGAATATACCATGCAAGGATCTCTTTTCTTTGGATCGGCTGAAGTACTGGAAGATTCTTTTGATAACATCGTCGAAGCGAAACCGAAAGTTTTATTGCTTCGAATGAGCCAAGTATCCTTTATTGATACATCTGGAGAAGCTTTACTATCAAAGGTGGTCGAACGGTTGAAAGATTCGCATAGCCAAGTCGTTATTTCTGGCTTACAGCACCAGCCGAAAGAAATGTTAAAGTCAACCGGTCTATACGATAAGATCGGTGAAAAAAATATATTTTCCTCCGAACCTCCCGTCAGTAAGATTAAAGCTCGTCATAGAATCGTTACTACGTAATAAAAAAGAGATCCGAACGATTAATCGTTCGGATCTCTTTTTTAAATATTAAACCGGTACCCCGCTCCCCAAACCGTTTCTAGGTACTGAGGATCTGCTGGGTTTTCTTCTAACTTTTCTCTTAGTTTTCGAATGTGAACTGTTACGGTTGAAATGTCTCCTGAAGAATCAAACCCCCAAATTTTTTCAAATAGATGTTCTTTACTTAATACTTGATTTGGATGAGAAACGATAAACTTCAGCAAATCGAATTCCTTCGCTGTAAAAAACACTTCTTTGTCATTCACAAATACTCTTCTAGCCAGCGTGTCAATCGCTAAGCCATGAATACGAATCATACGCTTTTCCTGCTTATCAGAGAGTCTTTCATATCTCGCTAAATGCGCTTTGACTCTTGCGACCAGCTCCCCAGGGCTGAATGGCTTGGTAATATAGTCATCTGCACCTAGCCCGAGCCCTCTAATTTTATCGATTTCTTCTTTTTTAGCTGAAACTAAAATGATTGGAATATCTTTTGCAGCTCGAATTTGCTTGCACACTTCAAATCCACTCACTTTAGGGAGCATAATATCCAAAATAACCAAATCAAAATGTTCATTTAACGCTTTTTCTAATCCCTTATCACCACTATATTGAACGTCTATTTCAAAATCGTTAATTTCTAAATAATCTCTTTGCAATTCAGCAATACTTACTTCATCTTCAATCAACAATATCTTCTTCATGTGTATCACCATTTTCATTCATTTTTTGCAAAGAAAAGAAAATACTTGTTCCTTCGCCAAGCTTACTTAGTGCCCAGATGTCTCCCCCGTGGCGTTCAACAATTTGTTTTGCAATGGCTAGTCCAAGTCCACTTCCTCCAGTATTGCTATTGCGGGACTGTTCTGCTCGATAAAACCGGTCAAAAATATGCGCTAATGCTTCCGGTGAAATACCAGAGCCGTTATCTTTCACTTCAATAATGAGTTCGCTTTCGGTAGCGGAAAGAACGATATCGATTCTTTTTCTTTCTTTATCCATAAATTTAATACTGTTGGTTGTTAAATTTATTAAAACTCTTCGCAGCTGCTCAGCATCTGCTTTTGCATACAGTGTGGTTAGAGAATTATCGGAAAATAAAACATCAATATCATGTTCGCTCATTTCAAACTGAAGCTCTTGCACATAACTTTTCATAAAAGCAGAAAGATTAAGTTTTTTAAATACAAATGGAATTTCGTGCAAATCCAATTTAGAAAATAAAAACAGCTCATCGATTAACGCATTCATGTCTTTTGCTTTCGTTGAAATCGTTAACAAATATTTAGAAAGCTTATCTGGCGTATTAGCTACGCCATCTTGAATTCCTTCTACATATCCTACAATGGAAGTAATAGGAGTTCGTAAATCGTGTGAAATACTTGAAAGCAGCTGCTTTCTGTTATCTTCATATTGAATTTGCAGTTCAACAGAAGATTTTAGTTTTTGCCTCATTTCTTCAAAAGCTTGCGTTAATTCGCCAATTTCATCTTTTGAATTAGCAGAGATCTCAAAGTGAAGATCACCTTGTTTTATTTTTTCAGCCGCTTCTTTTAATTCACGAATGGGTTTAATAATGCTTCTTGAAACAAGATAGTTTAAAAATCCAATAATCACAATCACTAAAATTAATAGTAGAAAGATTAAAAAAGGGAAAATTCGATTAATAATGCCTACATAAGGGCTGATTTTTCGCAAAACGTAAATGCTTCCTTTTTCTTGATTTGAGAAAGGAAAATCAAGGTTGATATATGTAAAGTACTGCTTGCCTATTCGCAGCATGTCCTGCTGATACGAATGATTTCCTTTACTTTTTTGATGCTTTGGCAAGTATTTACGAAGGTTTTCTCCTTTAATGGATTCTGAAGCATATACAACCTCTGTGTTTTTTTGAATCACAATATCAATATTTTCAAATTCATATTTTTTAACCGTCTCCGGCCGCAGCAGCTGTTCTGGTTTTTTTTCACTCAATAACTTTAAATCTAAGAATGCATTTTCTTCTTCTGGCGTTAACAATTTATACTCATAGGAGTGACTGTACAGTTTTCTTACAAAATCGGCGTCTCCAGTAATAGAGAAGAAAATGAGAAAGCCCGATAAAAAAAGCAAAATAATAAAGACAAACACAATACTGATATACGTTAAAACAAAACGCAGCTGAATTGACATGACTTACCCTATGCCCCTTTGGCTTTAACAAAACTATTTGATAGACTAGTAAAGGTGAATAACAAATAGATCGTTAGACATTATACATATAGCAAAAATTAAAACAACAAAACAAATGTATATTCTCACTTTACCGTGATAGAGTGAGAATGAACACCACCTTTTTTACCATTTTATGAATTACTGGAAAATTATGATCTATTTTTCATAATATTCTTAGGCTGAAAGTTATACTATCTGTCTTAATATTTTAAAAAAGGAGACTTTTTAATGAAGATTATCAAAGCTACTTCCTCTCACATCCCTTCTGTTGCCCGTTTATACGTAGACAGCTGGCGCATTACATACAAAGGGTTAGTACCTGATGCTTATTTAAACAGCTTGTCTTATAAACAAAGTGCAGAAAAATGGTCCTTTTTTCTTACCGATCCTTCTCATTTTATTTTGCTCGCTATCGATGACCGAGAAAAGATTGTCGGCTTTTCAGCAGGTAAGCCTCATTTGTCCGGTGCTGAAATATACGCGCTATACGTTTGCAAGGAAGTGCAAAACCAAGGAGTTGGTCGTCTTCTGTTTTCTCATTCAGTAAAAGAATTTACTGATCAGCACTATACGTCTATGATTATTTGGGCCATGAAGAAAAATAAGAAAGCCGTTCAGTTTTATAAAAAATTAGGCGGCAAAAAAAGCTTGAATCGTACAAGTCAATTTGGAGAAACTAAAGTTGAAGACGAAGCATACGGTTGGGAACGTCTTCCTTCTAATAAATAAACGAGCACACTAGTGTGCTCGTTTATTTATTAGAAGATAATATTATTGAGCCGTTGTCTTTTTATCCGTTGAATGAGCTTTATTACAAAGCCTATTCCAGTGCCAAAAACAATTCCCTTGACTCACTATAAAACAATCCAGCCATTTCTGAAAATTCATATGTAATACATGTGCATCTTGAAACGATGCGTTCCGCTTTTTTACTATTATATATGCAGGATGCGCTGATTTTTTAGAGTCAATGATAATCTCTTCTTCTCCGACAGACCCAATTGTCATATAAAGACTCTGACTTTTATAAGCTGTTTCTCTTACGTCTTCTAAGCTATAAAGATTCCCTGTTATTTTTTCGTCAGCATCAATGAACAAATTACACCCATTTGTTAGCTGCAAAAACTGCTTGTAGTCTTCAGGAAGTGATACATGCATTTCTTCTTCAAAAACTTGCAGTTGGTTCTTGCTTACTCCATCAAAAAAAGTACAAGTGGTTCTGTATACTTCTCCTTCATTTTTACACACTTCTATAACATTATTGTTTTCCCACAGCCGCTTTCGAAGTGAATTTATTATTTTTTCAATCATACTCTTCCTCCAAGCGTTGGATTTAAAACGGTTACATTACATTAATTAAACAATAATGTGCTAATTCCTTCTTTCCTACTCAATTATACGATAAACTTTAGAAATTCATGTTTGCATAACATAGAAAAAAGCAGCGAATGTCGCTGCTTTACAGGTTATACAGGCGCTTTTTCTTCCTGTTCAGGATGGTGATCGTAATCAATAAGCGCTTTTGGAAGGCCCGTATATTTAGCCCAATAATAAATCCCAAGAGATACGACCGCTATGATAATTAAGTCTACAGGCGTATCGATTAAACCTTTCCCTCCGCCGAACGAACCGATATAAGAAATAAAGAGCATGATGATATAATAAGCAACTAGCCACCATGTTGATTTAATCTGCTGACGAAGACTTACTTCATTTTTAGGCACATATTTAGCAAAAATCAAATATATAACAAACATGACCAGTTGAGAAGTTAGCAGCCACGAAATAGTCTTCCATCCTGACCAGTACACAATAAAGGAAGCAAAAATAAAGGATAATGGACCAATTATACTCATTCCTCTTAATTTAAAAGGCTTTTCCAAATCTTTTGCGTTCACCATAAAGGCCGCTGATGAAATTGGTGCAATCGCGTAAGATAGAATAAGCGCAACAGAGCATACGTTTACGAGTGCATTCCACGAAGGAAATGGCAGTGTCCAAAAAATCGAAAGTCCTAATGAAAGCCATAAAGATGATCGTGGAATCCCTGTTTTTTTATCCACATGAGCAAACGTTTTAAATAACGTACCGTTACGGGACCAAGCATAGATAAGTCTAGATGTTGTATTCATAAAAATATTACCGTTACCACCCGGTGATAAAATAGCGTCTAAAATAACAAGTGTTGCTAGCCAGCCAAGGCCAAGAACAACAGCGATATCTTTAAACGGCAGTGAGAATTTATCTTGAATGCCGGACCAACCGCCTTTAATCATGTCAGATGGAATAGCTCCGATAAACAATACTTGTAGAGCAGTATAAATGAGAGCTGCTAGAATGATACAAATCACAAGAGCAATTGGAATATTGCGCTGAGGATTTTTCACCTCTCCAGCTACCGATACAATCGGATGAAGGCCTAAGTAAGCAAACATAACCCCGCCTGTAGCAATGGCGGCCTGGATACCATCAAATCCCCCGGGAGCAAACTCTCCCATCGTAAAGTTTCCTGACTTAAAATAAAATGCCAACGTTACAATTACCGTAAGCGGTACAAAATATTTGAAAATAGAAATGATAATATTCGATTTCGCAAATGCTTTTACACTCCAGTAATTGAGTAAAAAGAATAAGCAAAGCAACACAAATTGTAGAATCCATCCAGATATCGTTGGTGAGTCAGATCCGGATTTTGTTAAACCTGGAAACCAGTAAGCCACATACTGTCTCACTGCTGTTACTTCGATAGCGATTAAACTAGTGTAAGCTACGATCGTAATAAACGAAATCATATAGCCTACAAGATGACCGTGTGAATAAACAGGATATCGAATAATTCCTCCTGTACGAGGCAAGGCAGCCCCTAGCTCAGCGTATACAAGGCCTATTAATAAAATAATAACTCCACCAATAACCCAAGAAAAACTTCCTGCAGGACCTGCTTGCGTAGCGACATTACTAACGGCAAACAGCCAAGCGGAGCCAAAAATAGCCCCTAATCCAATCAATGTTAAATCTAATAGGGATATCGTCTTTTTAAACGGACCTTTATTCTCCATAAGCTTCCTCCTTTGGATGAATCATCACTTTTGTTGGTTTTTTTGACAACATTCATATATATTCGATAATATGTGTCAAAATTTTTATTACTATACCCATTCAAAATTACTTTGAATCCCTTTTCTTTATTTCTGCAGATTAATTAACAGAAAATTTTTAAAAACGACTCTTGCGTTCAAGACACATTAAAACTTTTTCTTCTTTTCTTTAATGGGTAAAATACTCAATAAATGAAAGGAGTTAGATAAATGACTTTACCAGAGAATTTGCCTGTTGATTTTACTGCTTACAACCACTTAACATTCCTTCCGCTTGGACGTAAGAATAAATCGATTCGATCCGTAGGAAGTAAACATACTAAAGGGTTGCTTGGACGTTTAAATGACTACTTTGAGCGAGCAATGAATGAGTTACCTAAAGAAGATATCATCCTTTTTCAAACATTCTTATATGGAAATCATAGGGGCGGTTTTCCCGTCGCAATTGATAAAAATGAAGACGTTTATCCTCACTTTTGGAAACCAACTTCATTTCTATGGAAAGAATATAATAAGAATCGCGGCATTCCTATTCATCATGATGAGTTTTATTCTCAAGATTTTACGGTTTTGACTAAAAATGAGTTGGAAAATTATCTCGGAAGCATTATGAAAGATTACATGTTTTGCGCTAGAATACATGATTCTTCAAAAGAAGAATGGATTCAACATATTAATAAGTGTTTCTTCAAACATCCGCTCATTTCCCTTTATCACCGAAATGCAGATGTGATTGAAGCAATTGAACAATCAAAAAAATCACCTTTGCTTTTTATTATGAAAAACCCTGAGCAAATTGCTTTTTGGCGCAATCGGATTGAAATCATTATGAGACCTTTTCGCTCTCTTTCTTCCACCGCCTTTGAGAGAGGATTTGCAGATACGGAAGATACGGTATTAACTGTTCGCGGAGAAAACGAGATCATTCGCTTAACTTCAGAAAACAGAGGTCTCGCTGTAACATATGATGTCACAAATGATGCTATTTCACTCGGTGATGAGTATAATGTAGTGCTAGCAGCCAAACGATTAGCTACAACTCAGCGGCAGTTCGAAGAGATTATAGATGAAAATGAAGAAGTGATTCAAAAACTGCTTGTCTTTTTTAAGTGGAAAAGTCTTTTAAAGCATCATGAAGTGCACATCAAAGAAATCCAAGACAAATTGTGCAGCCTAACCACTTATCAACTTAATGAAGAACAAGTTTTACGGGAAAATGATCCTTTTCTTTCCTTCATTCAAAACGTATTACAAGTAAAAACACCGAATGCCAATCTCAAAATTGGTTCCATCCAATGGTTTTCACAGTGGGATTTTTCAGATGTCACCCTGCTGCAGGAAACAAACAAATTTATATGTTATATGGGTCCAAACGAAATAGAAACGAAGCTGACAGAAATAAGCGCTAAGATAGAAAATGAACTTCATAAGCAGCGTCAGAACCTGCTTTTGACTCCGCTAAAAATCGGTCAAATAACTTTCGATTCAAACCAAATGTTACAGTTATTAACGCTTATAGATACCTTAAAAAACACGGAAACTCAGCAGAGTTACGTACAAATTTTAGAAGGCGTTTCTACTAACAGCATTCGTCAAAAAGAGCTCGATAAAATACCCGCATTTGGATTATTAAATTCCGTAAAGCGCAAGCGCATTGTTACGTATTTACAAGAATTACAAAACTATCAGCTGCTTAAAAAAGAGAAAAAAGGATTCAGCCTCACTCCAAAAGGAGAAGCCATCCGACGTCTATTTGAAGAAGAATCACGGAGAATATGAGATTGTATCTCACGTGATTCTTCTTTTTTGATTTTGAAGACTACTTTCTCTATTAAATGCTTATCATAATTAGAAATCTCCATTCATATAATTATTACTAGATTAGCAAAGTCCTTCATACCTATTAGCCTGACGCTGACATAGAGAGGAGATTTCGCCATTGAAATCTAGTAATCGCGCCAATTTTGTAGTGTTAACATATAAGATGGTTCTTGTTATTTTATCCGTTGTTTTAATGACATCATCTATCATTGTTCTAGTAAGTTACTCAGCATTTAAAGAACAGTTCAATTCTTCTATTGTCTATCAAACGTTATCAAAGCATAAAGCAGAAAGTCTTTATTATTTAATGAGCCAAGAAAACCATCATTTTTCAACGGCTTTTGATAAAAACTACTCACCTCCCGGTCTTTCTTCTACACTGCTCGAGTTATCAACAAGTATTCGAGCAGAAGACGCGAGAAGCTTGTTTGGTTCCGAACTTCCTGGATTCAGTATTTACGACTCCAATATCATTATCGCCGGTGAAGGCACAAATTTCACAAACTTCCCTAGAGAATCTGCACCGCCGCTAGATGAAACGCTAAAAGAAAGAAATTCTACTACAAAAGTTCAGCAGCCTAAAGAAAACAATGGTACGAACGCTCCAAATAATAATACAACTGGCGGAAAAAAGGTATTTTATATTTATCATACGCACAGCTGGGAATCTTACTTGCCTCTGTTAGGACTTGAAGGTGATCCAGATGCTAATAAAGCAGTGGATAGCAAAACAAATATTAATATTGTTGCAAATATGCTAGGAAAAGATTTAGAGGCTCAGGGAATTGGGGCAGAAGTTGATCAAACCAATATTGGACAGAAATTAAAAGAAAAAGGTTGGAACACCAATCAATCGTACGCCATGTCTCGCACAGTCATTGAAACGGCGATGACTGAAAATAGAGATTTAACTTACTTTATCGATTTGCACCGAGATTCGCTTCGAAAAGATAATACAACCATTAAGATTAACAATAAATCGTATGCAAAAGTTGTGTTTGTTTTAGGGAAAGCGAATCAAAACTTTGAACAAAACTTAAAAATGGCAAAAGCGCTTCATGAAGGACTTGAAAAGAAATATCCCGGATTAAGCCGCGGAGTTATTGGCAAAAACAAATCCAGCGGTAACGGTGTATATAACCAAGATGTTTCCAAAAATGCGATTTTAATTGAAGTGGGCGGAGTTGACAATAACTTTGATGAACTAACTAACACAACAAAAGCACTGTCTGATGTCATTAGCCAATTTTACTGGCAAGCTGAAAAAGTAGATGCCCCTGCTCAATAAAAAAAGCCCTCTTCACTGAGGGCTTTTTAAAATTCAATTCCTTTTACAGCAGGAATTCCTTCGTCGTAATAATGTTTATGAGGCTTCATTTCCGTCACAAGATCTGCTGCTTCCATCACTTCTTTTTTTGCAGAACGCCCGGTAATGACCAAATGCATATGCTCCGGGCGCTTTTGAATAAGGTCAATTACTTCGTGTAGCGGTAGCACATCATCAATAGGAAATTTCTCGATAGCCAGTGCGTTATTTAACTCGTCTAAAATAACCACATCATATTCGTTTGAGAAGACTTTTTCCTTCGTTAGCGCCCAGGCTTTTTGCAAAGCTTCACGATGTTCAGGCGGTGTTTTTGTCCACGTAAAGCCGACTCCTGTTTGAATCATTTCAATTCCTATTCTGTCAAACATCAGCTTTTCGCCATATGTACGCTGAGGAGATTTAATAAATTGAATCATTAATACTTTTTGTCCGCGTCCCGTAGCGCGCAGAGCGAGACCTAAAGCAGCGGTTGTTTTTCCTTTACCGTCTCCGGTATAAATTAACGTAAGACCCCGTTTGTCTTTCAATCTAAAAACCTCTTTTTCTTCGAATTTCAGTTTACAGCCATGTTGTTTTTTCTGTAAACGATGTTCTAGCAGGCTCTTTCATTTTTGTAAGAGACTCTTCATTTGGATAACCTAAAAAAACGTTTCCTACTACGACTTTACCTGAAGGGTTGCCAATAAACTCATACAATCTCTCGTCTCGAACAAGACCAACTCCTCTTGTTCTCCAAACGAATCCAAGCCCTAATTCTTTAGCTGCTAGCCACATGGAATGAATCGCGCACGAAACCGCATATTTGTTATCTTCCGTGGCTTCTTCGTCTCCTTCAACTGTATCAGCTGTTACAACAATATGTACAGGTGTATTTTTCACTGCTTTTAACGAACTTTCTACTAAATGAGGCTTTGTCGGAAAGCGCTCCTTTAGATACGCTTCAGCCAGTTCTTCATACTTCTTTTTTGCTTCTCCTTGAATCACATAAAAGCTCCAGGGCTCTCTCATTCTGTCATTTGGAGCCCACGTCGCTGCTTCAAGCAGCTGTTCGATTTTCTCTTGTTCGACTTCACGCGGTTCATGATCTCGTACCGCTCTTCGTTCTTTTAGCTGTGAAATAATCGTCATATTGTCTCCTCCTTTTAACGTTAAAGCAGAATATTTTCCGCTCTTTCTTCAAACCATTTTATTTTTTCTCTAATTGTCACTACTTCACCTACAAGCACGATGGCAGGATGAGCAATTTCTGCTTTTTTTGCTATTTCTTCGATTGTGGCAAGCGTTCCCGTTACGGTGCGCTGATACTTCGTCGTTCCCCATTGAACAAGCGCTACTGGCGTATGTTTATCTCGTCCATGGTCCATCAACTGCTTGCATATATGAGGTAAATTTCCAACGCCCATATAAAACGCAATTGTATCTATTCCTTGAGCAAGCGCTGACCAGTTTAAATAATCTTTTCCTTTTTCTTCTCTTCCATGTCCCGTTACAATCGCAAAAGAAGTGGCATGATCTCTGTGGGTAACAGGAATTCCTGCATAAGCTGGAGCTGCAATTCCTGACGTGATACCAGGCACGACTTCGTAAGGAATTCCTTGAGTAGCAAGTACTTCAGCTTCCTCTGCTCCGCGGCCAAACACAAAAGGATCGCCTCCTTTTAAGCGCGTCACTACTTTTCCTTGAAGTGCTTTTTCAACAAGCAGTTCGTGAATACGATCTTGGATGACTCCGTGCTTGCCCGGTAATTTCCCGCAAAAAATAAGCTCCGCGTCTTTTTTAGCATAGTTTAATAACTGTTCATTAGCTAAGCGATCATATAAAATGACATCCGCCTCTTGAATACACTCCATTCCATATACGGTTATTAGCTTCGGATCTCCTGGTCCGGCTCCTACTAAATATACTTTTCCAACTGTCACACGGCATCTCTTCTTTCTTTTTTTACCGCTTTACACTGTTCCACCCAGTTTTCTACCATCTTCGTAGAAGAGCCGAAATGAAAGTGCGTATAGCCGGCAATTAAATTATTGTTCATATAGCCTTCTTCTTTCATTCCTCGCATCCCTTTTGTATCATAGGCAGGCGAAAACTCTTTCTCTGAATGAAAGGTTGAATAATGAAATTCATGGCCTTTAGCTTGTATATCGCCTTTAAATAAAAAATTCCCTGGCTTTCCCGTCACTTCTCGGTACCCTAAAGCAGCCAATTTTGTCTGCATTCTTACTTGTCCGGGAATAAGCCCCACCATTTCATGGCATGTATCATCTGTTGTGACAATAGCATCTGTTAAAAACATAAAGCCTCCGCACTCAGCAAGTGTAGGAATCCCTTTTTCGATGGCTGCTCGAACAGAATTTTTAACGTCAATTTGCTGAGCCAGCGTTTCAGCAAATTCTTCTGGAAATCCGCCTCCTATGTAAAGGCCATCAGCATCTTGCGGAACCGTCTCTCCTTTTAAAGGCGAAAATTCTACAAGCTCTGCTCCGTAAGCTTTTAACAATTCGAAATTTTCTTCATAATAAAAGTTAAAAGCGGCATCTCTTGCCACAGCAATTTTCACTTGAGGTACGGACGGCTTTGTAAAGATAGGATCATTAATTTCTATTTTAGGAGCTAAAGCCAGTTCATATACTTTTTCAATATCAATTGTATCATGAACAAGCTGCCCTAACTGTTCAAAAAACGGTGTTAATTCTCCTCGTTCAATCGACGGGATCAGCCCGAGGTGACGTTCAGGAATCGTAAGATCATCGTTTCTTTTCAAGTAGCCTACTACAGGGATATGACATTCCTGCTCAATCGCTGCCTTAACAAGTTTATAATGCCCTTCACTTCCAACTCGGTTAGCAATTACACCGACAATGTTCGCTTCCGGTAAAAATTGCTGAAACCCTTTTACAATTGCCGCTGCACTTCTAGCCATACTAGCACAATTGACAACTAAAAGGACAGGACTATTGGTGATTAAGCTGATTTCTGCTGTTGTCCCTTCGTTCGTTAACGGATTTTTCCCATCAAAAAATCCCATAACTCCTTCCATGATGGAAATATCAGCGTCTTCACTAGCTCGAGCTACAATTTCCCTAACCATATCGTGTTCAAGCATCCAGCTGTCTATATTACGAGACGCTCGTTCTGTAACAGCCGTATGATACGTTGGATCAATATAATCGGGTCCGCATTTAAACCCTTGAACTCTATAACCAGCTTGTTTTAATGCCGCCATCAGCCCAATTGTAAGTGTTGTTTTCCCTACGCCACTTCCGGTACCGGCAATGACGAGTCTTCTGTTTGACATGTTGTTCTCTCCTTTAGTCATATGGAATAAGCGCCACTGAAATGGTGACATTCCCTGACTTTTTCTTCACAAGTTCAAGCGTATCAGCACCGCTGTATAACATAGCAGCAGGTTCACTGACGCCATATGCACCTGTATATTTAAAGACTGTATCGGAAGGCTGTTCTATACTTATGCTGTTTAGCTCTTGGGGCGAATAATAGACAAACTCCCAGCCGTACTTAGACGCCACTTCTAGCAGCCCTTCTTCATCTTTCTTTAACTCTATTGTACATAATGCTTTTACACTTTTCATTGAAAACTGAAGTTCAGCAAGCGTTTTTTCAATAACGGTTTCAATTTCCGCTGCGCTTGTTCCTCTGTTGCACCCCATCCCAATCGCCAGTACTTTTGGACGGTAAAGAACACCGTTTTCTAAGATCGCTTCTTCTTCTTTTTTTAAATTGCGATGCGTTACGACCAAGGCTGCATGTGGCGATGCTTCGAGAGCTGTCTGAATCGATGAGTACGTTTTAATGTTAGCTGGAACAGGATGATCATAGTGCCACCAGCCCTTTTCACCTGATTCTTGAACCACTGCTATTTCTTCTTCATTTACCACAGAAGCGCTGACAGGCGTTAGCTTTTCTGCGGATTCCCATACCCAGCCAAAACGCTTTCCAAATAAATCAACGGGAATCGTTTTTTGAACATCAGATGCTGTTGTAATAACAGGATGGGCCTCAAGAGCTGCCGCAACTTCACGCGTAAGCTCATTTGCTCCTCCGATATGACCTGAAAGCACGCTGATCACATTTTCGCCTTTATCATCAATCACAACAACCGCAGGATCCGTTTTCTTATCTTTTAAAATAGGGGCAATCATACGTACAACTGCTCCCAGTGAAATAATAATAATAAGTCCTTTATACGATTCAAAAAGAGAAGGCAAGAGCATCCGCACGCTTCCTGAAAACAGCTGAATGTTCTGTTCTCTTTCGTCTCCTTTTTCAAACTTGCTCATGTAATACACATCGGACTGCTGAAAAGTGCGGCCTAGATTTCTTGCAATTTCTACGCCATGCTTCGTGATGGCCACGACAGCATAATCCCCGCGCTGTGTAATGAGAGCTTTTTTTCCTTCTTGGAGTTGAATCATTCCGACTTCACTCCTCTTCGAAAGCCATGGGTAAATGTTTTATCATAAAGTTTTGATCGATAATCTTTGTCATGAATGTGGGGGTCAAGGGCCCAGCCTGCCAAAATCATCGCCTGCTTACGAATGCCGTTTGTTCGCATAGCATCATCCAGGTCTTTTACCGTCGTGCGAACAATTTTTTCATCTGGCCACGTTGCTTTATAGACTACTACAACCGGCGTGTCCTCACTCCAACCGGCGCTTATAAATTCTTTCATTACTTTTTTTGTGAGCGTCGCACTTAAAAATAAAGCAATGGTACATTTATGTTTTGCTAAATCAGTTAATTTTTCAAACTCAGGTACAGGCGTTCTTCCTTCAGCACGAGTTAAAATAACCGTTTGAGTCAAATCTGGAATGGTTAATTCTGCTTCAGCCGCTGCTGCTGCAGCAAATACGGAGCTGACTCCCGGAACAATTTCAATATCAACGCCTTCTCTTTTTAAAAGCACCATTTGTTCCATAATGGCTCCGTACATAGCCGGATCTCCGGTATGAACTCTTACAACCATTTTTCCTTCACGCATGCGATCAAGCATCGTACTGACCATTTCTTCTAAATGCATACCAGCTGTTTTTAACACTTCAGCTCCTGGTTTAGACTTAGCAACTAGCTCTTCACTTACTAGTGAGTCAGCGTATAAAACAACATCTGCCTGCTGAAGTAATTTTAAGCCTTTTACGGTAATTAAATCTGGATCTCCGGGTCCAGCTCCGATTATGTATAACTTCATTTTCGCACCACCATTAGCGTTAAGTATTGTAAATCGGCTCCTTCTAGTTCTGAAGCTTTCCAAATAATTTCTTCATCTGACGTTACTTTTGTTACCACCGATGCTTTTTCAAGCAGATCAAGCTCTTTTAAAAGACCGACCATAAAATCGATGACTTTAGCCACTTTAATAAAAATAACGCAGTCGTTTTCCACCAATACTTTTTTCATTGTTTCATAATCTTCACGAGCAGGAACAATGGCCACATGTTCATCACCGTCTGCTAATGGAATGCCTAAGCGAGACGCAGCCCCGTTAATAGATGAAATACCAGGAATTACTTGAATAGGAGCTTGAGGGTGACGTTCTTGCATCAGGCGCATCATGTGAATAAACGTGCTATAAAGCATAGGATCTCCCTCTGTCACAAATGCTACATCTTTTCCCTCCTGGAGCTTTTCCCATACTCGTTCCACTGTTTCGGTCCATTTTTTCTCTAAAATAGCAGGATCTTTTGTCATTGGAAACACAAGGCCCAGCATATCTTTTTCATTTGCACTGAAATAGACATCAATAATTTTTTGGGCATAGCTTTTGCTTCCTTTTTGCTTTTTTGGGTACGCAATAACGGGTGATTCTTTTAATTTACGAAATGCTTTTACTGTAATCAATTCTGGATCTCCTGGTCCAACTCCAAGTCCGTACAATGTTCCAATCATGTTCATTCTCCTCTTTTGGCTGTAATAATATAAATGGGGTTTAAAGCGTCAAATCGTGTTAAGTGTAAAATGGGCTTGCTTCTTGAAACTTGTGCAAGGGTAACAGCAGTCTCAAATCCTCGCTCTTTAAAAGCTTTCATCGCTTCTGCCAAATTTTCAATCGTTACGGCATTTAATACGATGCGCCCTCCTGAATTTAATCGGCTGCAGCACACGTCTAAAATGGTTTCCATGCCTCCTGCTGTCCCTCCAATAAACACCGCATCAGGATCAGCAAACTCACCTAACCCTTCCGGTGCTTTTCCGTGCACAGTATGGGCATCTACTCGAAATTTCGCTAGATTTCCCCTGCAGTTTTCCAAGTCTGCTTCGTTTTTTTCCACAGCAAAAATTTGTCCTTCACGCGCAATTTTAGCTGCTTCAATCGCGACTGAACCTGTACATGTTCCGATATCCCATACGACGCTGTCTCTCTTTAGCTGCAGGGCACTAATACTAAGTGTACGAACTTCTTTTTTAGTAATAAGTCCCTTGTCCGGCTTGCGTTGAATAAATTCATCGTCCTCTATTCCGAGAGGCCAGACTGGACTTTTTTCTACCTGTTTTAATATCACGACATTAAGCGGAGAAAAGAGTTGATTCGCCGCCTCTTCCAGCGAAAGCAGCTGACAGCGCTCCGCCTCTCCACCTAGATTCTCTGCCACAAACATCTTGTATTCTGTCATGCCGAATGATAACAAGTAGTTTGCCAGAGCACTAGGAGAATTTTGCTCATCGGTTAAAATCGCCACTTTTTTATAACCGTCAATGCGCTGAGCCAGCCCTTTTATACTTCTGCCGTGCACGCTTGTAAAATAAGCGTCTTGCCATCGCTCTTTTAGACGTGAGAATGCAAGCTGAATAGAACTTAAATAAGGATATATTTCAACGTCTAGCTTCGCAGAAAGATAGCTTCCAATTCCGTAAAATAACGGATCGCCTGAGGCTAACACAACCGCATTTCCTTCTTCGTTTTTTAAACGTTCAACAAGGGAAGAAAGACCTCCTTCAATGGCTACTTTTTCTCCTTCGAAATCTTGAAAAAAGTCAAGGTGACGCTTTCCTCCAATTAGCACATCACTTTCATACACCCACTGTTCATACATAGGAAGTAGACTTAACTTCCCGTCGTCACCAATTCCAATAATTTTAATTGCCATGTTGCACCGCCTGTCCTAAAAAATCTCCTTTTAATGTGTAAAGAGACGTATCGACATCGATTCCGTCCCCTACTTCCTTTAATGCTGATAAACAGCAGTACTCGCACAGTTTTTCGAAAAACTGATGATGACCGCTTTGCGTCATTAAATCTCCCACTTGAGAAGCTGTGTTTGCGCCTTTTATTTCCTCTACCAGTTCAGCAGAAGCGCCTGACTCAGAAGCTGCTTTTGCTAAAAAATTAAAATCAATAGGTGCACTTTTTGAATGAACCATCATAACGCCTTGCGCGACTTTTGAAAACTTTCCCATCATGCCTACGAGCGACACTTTTTTCATTCCTTGCTTTTTACATTGTTTTAACGTAAATCCAACAAAATCTCCCATTTCGATAAATGCTTCTTCCGGAAGTTCTGGGAACTGTTTCATTCCATATTTTTCGCTTCGTCCCCCTGTCGTAATGACAACGTGCTCACAATTACTCGCTTTAGCAACGCTAATGGCCTGCACGATACTTGCTTTATAAGCAGCTGTTGAGAACGGAACAACAATTCCCCGCGTCCCCAGTATCGAAATGCCTCCTAAAATACCTAGACGCGCATTTAATGTCTTTTTCGCCATTTCTTCTCCTTCAGGAACCGAGATGACAATCTTAACGCCTTTTTGTATGTTGTATTGGGCTAGAAGCTGTTCAGCCGTTTCTTTCAGCATCTTTCTTGGCACAGGGTTAATGGCTGCTTCACCGACAGGAACTGGGAGACCGGGCTTTGTCACACGCCCTACTCCCACTCCTCCATCAATGATAATGTCTGCACCATTACACCACGAAACTTCAGAAATAATCAGCGCTCCGTGCGTGGCATCGGGATCATCTCCAGCATCTTTAATGATGCTGGCTACAGCGCTGCTTGTGCGATACTCGCATTCTTCAAGATGAAACGTAGCAAAGCGACCAACAGGTAAGTAAATCGTTGACTCCTCTTGCACTTCTCCTGAAATTAGCGTAAGCAGAGCTGCTCTCGTAGCTGCCGTTGCACAAGCGCCCGTCGTATAGCCTTCTCTGAGTTTCTTAGGTTCTTTTGGTACTTCCTTCATGTGTTACACCTGATCTGCAAGAATTGAAATTGCATTTAATGCAGCAACCGTTACCGTACTGCCGCCTTTTCGCCCGATGTTTGTAATAAACGGCACGTCAAGTTTGGCAAGTTCTTCTTTCGATTCAGCCGCTGAAACAAACCCTACCGGCAGACCAATAACAAGTCCAGGCTTCGCTTCTCCTTCTTTAATCAAACGAATTAACTCAAGTAACGCTGTCGGTGCGTTCCCAATTGCAAAAATCCCGCCGTCTGCTTCTTTAATTGCTTTTCGCATAGAAATAATTGCACGCGTTGTATTTAAGCGCTTTGCTTCTTCCATTACGTCCGGATCTGAAATATAAACTTTGATTTCACCGCCGTGTTTTTCAATTCGCTGCTTGTTTGTTCCTACTTGCACCATTTGTACATCTGCAACCACTTGCTTGCCGCTGCGAATGGCTTTAATTCCTGCTTGAATCGCATCTGGATGAAACAGCATGCTGCGTCCAAGCTCAAAGTCTGCAGACGCGTGAATTACCCGCTGAACAATTGGGTACTGTTCATCTGTAAACGGATGAGGTCCAAGCTCTTCTGTAATCATTTCAAAACTTTTTCCTTCAATTTGCTGAGGCTGAACAGTTAACGGTTTAAATTCTGTACGAAAATCCATCTCAATCAACTCCTAGTTTGGTTTACTAAAGCATGAACCACTTCTTCAAACGTGGAATACACGGTCCCATACTCAATTTTCGGTCGCCCAATCATAATGATATCTAAGCCTAACTCTTTAGCTGCTTCCACTTTTTCATCCACAGATCCAACTTTTCCGCTTTCTTTTGTGACCATGACCGTCACTCCGTATTGCTTATACAGTGCTTGATCAAACTCTTTTGTAAACGGACCTTGAATAGCAATAATATTTTTTTGCGGCAATCCTAACTGCTGACACTTTTCCATATTATCCAGCCTTGGAAGCATACGAGCAACAAGCCGTACATCTGAAAGAGGAAGGAGCTTTTCTGTAAAAACCTGCAGCGTCTTGCTGCCTGTTGTCAGCATAATAACTCCTTTTTTCTCAGCTGCTACTTCAGCTGCTTCTTCATACGTAGAAACCATCGTCATATTGTCGTAGGTAAAAGCCTGCGAAGCCCGCTCATAGCGTATGTAAGGAATCGATGTTTCAGCAGCCGCACCGATGGCGTTTTTAGATGCTTCTTCGGCAAAGGGGTGACTTGCATCCACAATAGCTTTTACACCATGTTCGTTTATAAAAGTCATCATATCTTCTTGTGTGAGACGTCCAATTTTCACTTTCACTTCTGCTCGCTGTAATTCGATTGCTGCATTGTCGGTTACAACCGTCGCCGTAACGTCGTAACCTTCTTTTTTCACTTGAACAGCTAATGCACGTGCATCGCTAGTTCCCGCTAACAATAAAATCATTTTAACTCGCCGACCTTATCTTCATGGTGGTGATGGTCATGATGGTGATCGTGGTGATGGTGATCGTGGTGATGGTGCCCGTGATCATGATCGTGATGATGATGGTGATCAATATGCTCCATAATGCCGAGGCGATATTGACATGTATCGCAGTTCATTTTCACTTCGCCTTCTAATCCTTCTTCAGCACGTTCTTTTAAAATTGTCTGCAGTTTTGGATGAAAACCGAAATAGCCGGCTAGCTTAAACTCAATGTTTTCATGCTGCATTTTATACTGCTTCACCATTTCTTCCAAACGCTTAATTAGTACTCCTGTAAATAAGAAATACGGGAGAATAACCACTTTTTTAGCGCCCAGTTTTAAACATCGTTCCACTCCTTCATCAATCAATGGAGCGGTCACGCCCATAAAAGAAGTTTCGACGATTTTGTAGTTTGTTTTTTCCCAAAGAAGGCGCGTAATTTTATATAAATCACTGTTTGCATCAGGATCGCTTCCTCCTCGCCCTAAGACAATAACAGCCGTGTCTTCAGCTGGAGTTTCTAAATTTTCTCCTGATTCTTGTAATCTCGTTTTTAAAATTTCAAGGGCTTCTTCATGAACGCCAATGGGACGTCCGTACACGAAGTTTACGTGTGGATATTTTTCCTTAGCTTCATCTATAGCCGCCGGAATATGTATTTTTGAGTGGCCAGCTGGCAAGAGCATAATTGGAACTACAACTACATCTGTCGCTCCTTTTGCCACACATGTATCAATGCCTTGACTTACATTCGGACGTTCAAACTCTAGAAAACACGTTTCTACTAAAATAGATGGGTCCCAATCATGCTTCATAGTCGAGATAAACTCGCGAATTTGATCGTTCCCTTCAGGATCTCTACTTCCATGACCGACAAATAAAACTGATTTCATATAATGCCCTCCCATTTTTAATCTCCACACGGAGCTGGTTCTACTTTTATTTTTGGTGTTATATCTTGATAGTCGAATCCATAAACATTCTTCACACGCTTAAAGAATTTATGAAACCGCTCATTTGGATGACCTTTTTCTTTATATTCATGGACAATGTTCTCCACTATTTCAACAATGTCATCGGGCGCTATGCCTTCCGCCACAATTTGACCTGAATGGGCGTTTCGTCCAACCGTTTTAGCCCCTAAAAATAAGTCAAACGCACCTTTTCTGTAGACAATGCCGATATCTTCTTGAACAGCACCGTAACAGGCCATACCGCATCCATTAATACCAAGCTTCAGCTCTTTTGGCATGTCCATTCCACCGAGACGCTTTTGTAATTGTTCCGTATGCGGGATGGCGTCACTTTTTTCTCCATCACAAAAATCACACGCTTTAATTGTAAACACGTCTCCGACTGGAGATAGTAAAAAGGAAGCTGATTGGAGCTTTTTAATAATCACATCTGGCTGAGCCGTTGGAATTTGCAGTTTGATTTGATGGTCAGGCGTATACTCCATCGTACCTTTTTCACCAACAACTTCTGCTAGTGTTGTCATTTGAACGGGCGTAAACTTCTTATTTGCAAGCCCTGGACTAACTGCCACTTCAAAAATAGACTCAATTGGCTGGTGTACGACCGGTGAAGTAGTTTCACCTAAAATTGCTTGAAGCGCTTCTTCTGCCAGAGCTCGTGAAGCTGCTTTTTCTTCTTTTGTGTTCTGAACATCTTCAATAGCTGAAGCCGTTTGCTTTACAGTCTCCTCTTGATCAAGAGCCCATGGTTCTGCTTCTTTTCGAAGTCGCTGATGCGGTCTTAGCGGCTGCTCTGTTTGGTTGAGGGTATATTTACGCTGATACCCGCGCGGTGTAATCATTAAGTCATCGTAAAAGAACGTAGATGAATTTCCGACAACAACGGTAGTCAGCATGCCTATTTCATGATTTAACATGTCTTTTAAATTGGTCATTACCACTTCTTCACGGTCACGATAAGCGCTTTTCACAAGACCAACAGGCGTATCGGGGGAACGGTATTTTAATAAAATCCTTTGCGCTTCCACAATTTGTCTTGTGCGTCTTCCGCTTTTCGGATTATAAAAAGCTACTACAAAATCTGCTTGTGCAGCTGCTTCGATTCGTTTTTCGATTAACTCCCAAGGCGTAAGGTGGTCACTTAAACTAATCGTACAGGCATCATGCATCACGGGCGCCCCAAGGAGGGATGCGCATGAATTAATAGCCGAAATGCCAGGAATCACTTCCAGCTCTACGCCCGTTTCTTTTTTCCATCCTTTTTCAATCAACACTTCATACACAAGGCCGGCCATTCCGTATACTCCTGCATCTCCGCTTGAAATGACCGCCACGGTTTTTCCCGCTTCAGCTTGCTTTACGGCTTCTTGTGCACGGCTTACTTCTTCGGTCATTCCTGTACTAATAATTTGCTGATTCGTTAATAGTCCTTGAATTAATTCCACATAGGTTTTATAACCAATGATCATATCACTTTCTTGAATGGCTTCTCTTGCTCGCTGTGTAATATGTTCAAAGCTTCCTGGGCCGAATCCAATAACTAACAGTTTACCTTTCATGCTAGCTCCTCCTTTATGCGTTACTTTTTACTTTGTCAATTCCTTCTATGGAGTCACTCTTTTCCGGAGAAACAAAACCGTTTTGATCATATTCATAAATAAGTGATTCCTTTATACTGCAGCCTCCTGCTAAATGTTCTTCAACAATTCGATGAGCTACGTTTTCAGTGACCTGCTTGTACCAATCTCCTGAAGGGTACACGATAGCTACAGGAGCATCTTTGCATCTTCCGTTACAGCGCGTACGGGTTGTGTGAACCGCTTCATCTAGATTCAGTTCAGTCACTTTATTTCGAATAGCTTGCGTGGCTTCTTCTCCACCTTTTCTCATACAGCTGCTTCCATTACAAATCAATACGTGATGTTTTGTTCCATTTAAGTTCCACGTCGTCACACTTATTCGCTCCTTTACTAAAAAAACGCCTCTATCAATGATAGAGGCGCAGAAAAATTCAAACTAAGTTTTTGCACTTCCACCTATATCCCGTAGGGTAAGCTTCGCATTAGAAAAAGGCTGGTTTCCTGACTTCGATTCATCACTTGATTGCGCCTTCCCGAATACAGTGGCATATGCAATCAGCTCCTCTTCACAGTGGCGGGTACCGCGCTGGCTTCACACCAGACTTCCCATTTAACGCAATGTGAACATTGCGCACCTTTTTTGCACGATATGTAGTTTTGTGCTACGAGAAAAACCCGCTTCGCTAATATGCGAGCGGGTAAAACGTCAGAATAAAAGTGTACACGAATGCCACTTTAAGCCAACGTTTCCCTTCCCGCTCCCCGGAGAAATAGAAACTTCACAATAAAGACAGGTCTCCTGACTTGTGTATCATTCTACTTGAGAACCTTCCCGTGATTTTTCCACAGTGGTTATACTCGTTCGTCCACACTTACAGTTGCGGGGGCAGTACTGGTCTTTCACCAGTTTCCCTATTAAGCCTTCTTGGCATCTTTACTGTTGCTGTTTGATATATATGAACCTTTTAAACTATCAGAATAATAGAAGTAACTACCATATCATAGCGTACATTTTTTTTTATTTCAACTCTATTCTTTTCGTAAGATACAAGAAGCTATGAAAAAACAAGAGCATAAAGTCAGCTCTTGTTTTTTCATTATATAGCTACTAATGTTAAATGAGGATCATTATAATACACGACTTCTGAAAGAACTTTACAGCCATTTGTTTTTGCAAAAGCTTCTCTCGCCTGCGTTTCAGTTTCAAATTCAAACATTTTCATTTCTTTTCCAGCATATACCGTCAGTACCCACATGAAAAGATTCGCCTCCGATTATTGTAGTGATCGCTATATCCACATTATGACGAAACCATATCCTTTTGAAAACCCATTCTACAAAACTTGTCACAAGAAACTTTTAAAAATTTAAAAACATTTTAACTTCTGTAAATGAACAAAATGTACAAAAGGTTTAAGCCGTATTATACCTCTTTAAAAAAGGTGCTTTTTTTACCAACTGTTGCTTCACCAGTAAAAAAATATATAGTATTTATTAAAAAAAGAAGCCGGACAGCCGGCTTCTTTTTTAGGAAAGGAAAGTACAGACATCACAGTCCCGTCCTGCTCTTTGTTTTGCATAAAAATACACTAATTAAATATTCCTTTCTTAAAGCAGAACCATGTTCGATTGCACATAGTGGTAAAGAAGCTTGTACGTATGGTTTAATGAATCTTGATGCGTTCTCTCAAACGCATGAGAAGAATCAATTCCTGGACCAATTAAGCCGTGTACGATGTCATGCCCGGCACGAATAGCAGCAGAAGCATCTGATCCGTAAAACGGATAAATATCTAATTTGTACTGAATATCATGCTGCTTAGCTAGCTCCACCAAATGCTTTCTCAAACCGTAATGATATGGGCCGCTTGAATCTTTTACACAAATAGACACGGTGTATTCATCAGTAGATTGTCCATCTCCCATGGCACCCATATCAACCGCTAAGTATTCTACCGTTTGAGGCGTAATATTAGAATTTCCTCCGTATCCAATTTCTTCATTATTTGAAATAAGAAAGTGCGTAGTGTATGGCAGTTCGATCTGCTCTTCTTGAATTGTTTTCATGAGCTGAAGCAATAAAGCTACGCTTGCTTTATCATCGAGATGACGAGATTTAATAAAACCGCTTTTTGTTATTTCTACACGAGGATCAAACGAAACAAAGTCGCCGACTTCAATTCCAAGACTGCGAACATCTTCTGCGCTATGTACTTTTTCATCCAATCGAATTTCTATATTATCTTGATTTCGCTCAGCTTTACCTGCATCTTTATACACATGAACAGATGTTTGATGCATAAGGATGGTCCCTGTAAATACTTCTCCTGCTGACGTTTCGATTTCACAATATTCTCCTTCAATGGAATTGTAGCGGAACCCTCCAATCAAGTCGATTTTCAGACGTCCACTCGGTTTGATTTCTTTTACCATAGCACCTAATGTATCGACATGAGCCGTCAGCATGCGGTGATGATCCGTATCTTTACCGGGAATAGTAGCGACTAAGCCTCCTTTTCGATTGCGATACGTTTGAATATTTAGCTCTTTTACATAGTCTTCGACAAATGAAATCACCTTTTCTGTATTTCCAGAAGGACTGGGAATCGAAACAAGCTTTTTAATTAACTGAACAGTTTCCGTCATTATGACACTTCCTTTGTCTCTCATTTCTTTTATTTTACCATATGTTTCAAAAAAGATAACAGGCAGCTCCAAACAAAAAAGCCAGGCAGCTGCCCGGCTTTTTTGTTTTAAGCTATGTTTGATTTCTTTAATTCATTTGTGTAATTTAATGATTTTTGCTTATCAAACTCGCCTTCAGACTTGGACATTACAATTGCAGCTAAAGCATTTCCTACTACGTTAACTGTGGTACGCATCATATCAAGAATGCGGTCAATTCCTGCAATAAATGCCATGCCTTCAAGAGGGAAGCCCATAGATTCAAGCGTAGCAAGTACAACTACAAACGATGCCCCTGGTACACCAGCCATCCCTTTTGAGGTTAACATTAGCACAAGAAGGAGCTGAATTTGATCCATAATGGAAAGGTCAATGCCGTACATTTGAGCAATAAACAGCGATGCCAGCGCCTGATAAATGGTTGAACCATCTAAATTAAACGTGTAGCCTGTTGGAATAACAAACGATGTAACCGATTTAGAACAACCGAAGTCTTCCATCTTTTTGATAAGAGATGGTAAAACGGCTTCTGAACTTGCTGTTGTAAAAGCAAGAAGCAGCTCGTCTTTTAACACTTTTATGAGCGTAAACATGCTTGTTCCAGCCATTTTAGCAATAATTCCAAGAACCACAAGCACAAAGAAAATCATGGTGAAGTAAACGGCGAACACTAATTTCCCTAATGGAATAAGTGATCCGACACCAAACTTTATAATATTAACACCAATAAGTGCAAATACACCTAGTGGAGCAAATTTCATCACCAAATTAGTTACCCAAAACATTGCATCCAAGACGCCTTCAAAAAAGGCTAAAACAGGTTTTCCTCTCTGTCCAATCGAAGCTACGCCTACACCAAACAGTACGGAAAATAAAATGATTGGTAAAAGATCGCCTTCTGCTACCGACTGAAAGACGTTTGTCGGAACAATATGAAGAAGCTCCTGAGCAATCCCTGTACTTTCAGACGTTTTTGCCGTTGCCTCATATTGAGAAATATCGCTTTTTTCAATATGTCCCATATCAACCCCTGCACCAGGGTGGAATAAGTTCGCGGCAATAATCCCCACTACAATCGCAATGGTTGTAACAATTTCAAAATAAAGAATTGTTTTTCCGCCAAGCTTACCTAATTTTTTGATATCGCCTACTCCTGCGACCGCTACGATTAATGCTGAAATCACGATCGGTACGACAATCATCTTAATTAAATGAATAAATATGTCTCCAATTGGCTGTAAAATAGAAATGGCCGTATCGCTTCCGTAAAAGATAGCACCTACAGCTACGCCTAAGATCAGTCCAATTAGAATCTGAGTTGCTAGACCTAACCTTTTCACTTTCTTGCTCCTTTCGCACAGTTGACTTTCACCCATCGAGCATATGCGGTTCAACGAACCGTGTATAAATATACATCCTTACAGCACCTTATGTAAACAGTTCTTTACTAATAAGGATGTAAGGCCGCACATGCAAATTTTTAAAAGCCACGGTTCTGTTTTATCATATCAAATAATTGTTGTACACTGAGATTTTTTTGCTAAGTATTTTTCTATTTTTGCTATTTCAGCGAATAAATAAAAAAAATAAAATTTTATATTGAAATATGCATTTTAGGTTAGTATAATACGATACATGTTTATTTTTATTATTCGAATATAAAATTCTGAAAATTTTAATTATTCAACACGATAATAAAAAGCATTTATAATTTTGGAGGTTTTAATGTGTCAAACAAAGTTCCTTTTTCATTTATAGTGGTTATTGGCTTTATGCTTTTTGCCCTATTCTTCGGCGCAGGTAATTTAATTTTCCCTGCAATGTTAGGTCAGTCTGCTGGAAGCAATATTTGGTCAGCAAATGCTGGATTTTTAGTAACGGGTGTAGGTCTGCCTCTGCTAGGCGTTCTCGCATTTGGTTTTTCCGGAAAAGAGGATCTGCAGTCTTTAGCTAGTCGCGTACACCCAGCTTTCGGTATTATCTTTACTACGATTTTATACTTGGCAATCGGACCGCTTTTTGCAATGCCAAGAACGGGAAGTGTTTCGTTTGAAATTGGCGTTAAGCCTTTTTTATCAGAAAATTCAGGTCACCTTCCCCTTATCATTTTCACGGTAATTTTCTTTACGATTACGTGCTTTTTTTCGCTAAATCCTGCGAAAATTGTCGATTTAGTAGGAAAAGTTTTAACACCTATTAAATTAACGTTTATTGGAATATTGGTAGTTGTAGCCGTTGTGAACCCAATTGGAAAGTTCGAAGCACCAAGCGAAGCTTATACAACACACTCATTTTTCAAAGGCTTCCAAGAAGGCTACTTAACAATGGATACATTAGCATCATTTGTTTTTGGAATTATTATTATTAATGCAATTAAAGAAAAAGGGGCAAAAACCAACCGACAAATTATTACAATTTGTGCAAAAGCTACGGCTATCGCTGCCGTTATTTTAGCTCTTATTTATAGCGCATTGTCCTATATGGGTGCTTCAAGCGTATCAGAGCTTGGACGTCTTGATAACGGAGGTACGGTTTTGGCTGAAGTATCAAATTACTACTTTGGCTCTTACGGAGGAATTCTTTTAGGTCTGATGATTACCGTTGCTTGTTTAACAACAAGTGTAGGTCTTGTAACATCTTGTTCATCTTTTTTCCATAAGCTGTTTCCAAAGGTCTCTTATAAGTTGATTGCTGTCATTTTATCAGCTTTCAGTGCCGTTGTAGCAAATTTTGGCCTAACGGAATTAATCGCTATTTCGGTTCCAGTCTTAACAGCTATTTATCCGTTAGCTATTGTGTTAATTGCTTTAACATTCTTACATCCTTTATTTAAAGGACGTTCTGAAGTTTACCAAGTAAGCCTTCTGTTCACGTTTATCGTTAGTTTATTTGATGGCTTAAATGCTGCTGGATTCAAAATTGCCGCAGTAAACGATCTGTTTACATCGATTCTACCTATGTATGGAGTGGGTCTCGGCTGGGTAGTTCCTGCTATTGTAGGAGGATTAATCGGTCTTGGCATTACCTTCCTTCGTACAAATGATAATACGAACAGAAACACTTCAAGAAAATTGATTAAATAAAAAGAGGATGCGAGTGCATCCTCTTTTTATTTTGGCGTCTTATGAATAAGGAGTTTTTTTCTCCGTTAACTTCACTTCTTCCTTTAACACACGTTTTTCATATAGATATTTATCCGTTCGTTGAAAATGATATTTATCAGCTTTTTCTTTTTCAGATGTGGTCAAAAGCACTTGACCATCAGAAGCAGCTGACACACCAAACGTTTCATTTTGATAAGTAGCATACGGAGCTACAAAAAACACTTCTTCAACAGCATCACGAGGAACTTCTTTTGTAAAAGTCGTGTCATTGTATGGAATGAATCCATTTGCTACATCGCCTTTATCATAGCTAATCAGCTTTACACACCCGTTTTCCGTTTCATAACATTCGTAGTCTCGTTCATTATATGCTGCATACAAACCTTTTCGAATCATAAAAAACATTCCTTTACATTGGTTTAGCAACCGCTGGTACAAATCGTTTTTCTTCTGCCACGTAGGTAGCTAAAAGTACTTCTTCCTCATTTACCACTTGATATAGTTCCGCTCCGTTTGCTGGTGGATAATAGTTATCAAATTTGAACTCTGGAACGGTTTCCCCGTTTCGAGATCCTGTAAACCCATTAAGCGTACATGGAAGTCCATAATTATTACTAATTAATCCCTTTTAGTAGGTCTCAAAAATAAAACACACCATCTAAAATAGATGGTGTGTGAAGTATAGTAAGTAATTAAGAAATTTGTTTAAGTTCTGATGAGAGTTTTAAAAACTCTTCTTTATTTTTCATCAATAGCGTGCGGTCGATTTCTTCTTTTAGCTGTGCTTTACGAAATTCTGCAATCGCCTTGTCTAAAATCATCTCAGCGAATAATGCATCAAGCACCTTTCCGTTGGATTTTTGCGGTGAATTAAGTAAATTCTTTTTCATAAGAAATCAACTCCTTGGCTTTTTTATAATATAACACAAATATTCTGACTTTTCAATCATTTAAACCAAGTATTTTACATCTATTTTTTTCCACATAAAAAGGCCGCCCTTTTGTTATAAGGCGCGGCCTTTTATTACGAATCTGCGGCTTTTTCTTTTACTTCCGCATAGTAGTTTTCATATTCAATAAATTCAGGAGCTTGATGAGCTGCCATGATACCGTGGTAACTGATGTCTAAGCCCACTTCTTCTTCTTCTTCCGTAGATCGAAGCGGAACCACCAAGGAAATAACCTTTAACCCTATCCACGTCGTAACAAATCCCCAAGCGCATAGAGCAATTAATCCGAGAAGTTGAACACCTAATAACGTCCAGCCCCCTCCTGTAAACACACCGCCGTCTGTAGAAAACAAGCCCACAGCCAACGTGCCCCATATTCCCGAAGCAGCGTGTACAGGAAAAGCTCCTACAGGATCGTCGATTTGACGTGCTTCGAGCCAGTTTGTAGCTGCCATCATTAATAAGCCAGATACAGCTCCAATAAAAATAGCAGATGGTGTGTTAACAAAAGCGCACCCGGCCGTAATGCCAACCAGTCCGGCAAGCGATCCATTTATTACAGAAGGTGCATCTGAACGGTTGTAGCGAAATAAAGTATAAAATAAAGTAGCTGCTCCGCCTGCTGCTGCTGATAACATTGTGACAATAGCAATGTGACCAATTCTAACGTCAGTGGCACTTAGCGTACTTCCTGCATTAAACCCGAACCATCCAAACCATAATAAAAAAGCACCAACTGATGCAAGCGGCAAATTGCTTGGAAGAGAAACAGAACTAATTCCATTTTTCGTGAACTTCCCTTTTCTCGGTCCAATCATTATTGCAGCTGCTAAAGCTGAAAAACCGCCAAGAGCATGGATAACTGCCGAACCGGCAAAATCAAGCATTCCTAGCTTACTAATCCATCCGCCTCCCCAAATCCAGTGGCCGGCTATAGGATAAATAAATGTAGTCATTAAAATCGCATATAAAAGGTATGCGCGGAAATTAATTCGTTCTGCCACCGCTCCAGAAACGATAGAAATGACCGCAATAACAAACGCACATTGAAACAGCCAAAATGTTTCAAGCCCAATTGGAATGTCAAGGTGCGATAAATTACCTGAGAGCGCAAAACCGCTTTTACCGACGATTCCGCCTAAATCATCTCCGTACATTAATCCAAACCCAATTAAATAGAAACAAAGCGTTCCTATTGTAATATCAGCGAATACTTTCATAATAATATTGACGCTATTTTTATATCGGACAAAACCTGCCTCTAGCAAGGCAAAGCCGCCTTCCATTAGCAAAATCATCGCCGCTGTTAATACAACCCACGTCGTATTTATACCTAAACTTAGTTCATTAACACTCATATCCCAACGCCTCCACTGCTTTTTAGTCGTTTTATTTCTTGTACAATAGCAGGCGAAAGCGTAATTTCACTTGTTTCTTCATTTTCCGCTTTTATTAATTCAAGAACTTCATGAAGTTCTCGCATTTGTGCTTTAAGGTGATCAATTTTTTTAAAGCGTTCCTTTACGTATACCATATACTCGACCGCTTGATGCTGACTTAAAGGACGCCCGGTAAAAAATTTACGAAACGGTGATAGTGATTGGTACCAAGCTTCTTCAGCACGTTTCTTCTCTTCGTATTTACTAATTTTCGCTTTTATATCTTCTATTTCTTGTGCTTTAGCTTCTTTTAACTTCATTATAAATTCAATTAATTTTAATTGAGGCAATGTAATGACCACATTATGATAAAGTTCATCCACTATAACCATGTTATATCTCCTTACATAAGATGTTATATTTAGATTATATGTAGAACACTATAGTAAGTCAATGTAATTTTTTGAAAACTCTTTAAATAGTAAATGCGCCCTATCTTTTTACTACTTATAGAATATTAAGTTCGTATGTGTTGAAATATGACGTTATTTGTTTTATCGTAGGAAGAGGAATTATGTTAGTTCCCTATTTTAATTTTATTTACCTAGGCAATTATTCGCTTTATTTTTTATAAACTTTTATTAAACAAAGGGTTACGAGGTTCTTCACTTATTTTTTCAACG
The DNA here is from genome assembly GCF_050846855.1 of Priestia sp. TGN 0903. Taxonomy (NCBI): domain Bacteria; kingdom Bacillati; phylum Bacillota; class Bacilli; order Caryophanales; family Bacillaceae; genus Priestia; species Priestia sp. TGN 0903. The sequence goes on along the minus strand of NZ_JBOZGL010000001.1, from coordinate 99,093 downwards.
AAATGAGTTGATTTTATCTCGTATTAAAATTAAAATAGAATTATGTGCAAGATTTCACAACTTCACAATGTAGTTTGAAAGTCTAGCAGATAACTAGGAACTACATATGCAACAGTATCCAGCAAAGGAGGACTTTTCATGTCTCAATCAACTATTCAAAAATCAGCTGCAGAGGAAAATGCTGCTGTACAAACAGAAGCGGCGGTTAACAAAGGTCAAGCGGATGTGTTAGATCAATTGTTAAAGCCTGAAGTACAAGAAGCTCTTACTGTTCTTGTAGATAATTTACCAAAATTATCTGAAATGGTAACGGTGCTTACAAAAACTTACGACGTTGCGCAATCATTATTAACTGACGACGTATTAAAAGAAGATCTACTTGGTGGAGTAAAAGAATTTATCGAGCCAGTAGAAGGAACAGTAAAAGGTCTTGCAGCTACTGCAATCGAAGCAAACGATCGTGCAGAAGCAAATGCTTCTAATTCAATCGGTTTATTCGGTTTATTACGCATGCTTAAAGATCCACAAGCTCAAAAACTATTCCGCTTTGCACAAGCGTATTTAGACATTACAAACGAAAAACAAAAATAATTTTCATTAAAAAGTGTGGACGGAGGATCGACTATGTCAAAACATATTTTAATTTTAGGCGGCGGTTACGGTGGTTTATTAACTGCAATGACAGCTCGCCAACACCTAAGTGCGGATGAAGCAAAAATTACAGTAGTGAACCGTTTTGCTACTCACCAAATCATTACAGAATTACACCGTCTAGCTGTAGGCGGCGTTTCTGAACAAGCGGTAGCTTTACCACTTGATAAATTACTTAAAAACTACAACGTTGATTTAAAAATTGCAACGGTAAAAGAAATTTCACCAGATCAACGTGAAGTATCTCTTGAAGATGGTACAAAATTAAGCTACGACTACCTTGTTACAGCTTTAGGTAGTGAAACTGCTTACTTCGGTATCCCTGGTTTAGAAGAGCACAGCTTCGTTCTTAAATCAGTAAATGATGCAAACCGTTTACGTGCACACGTAGAAGCTTGTATCGCTGAATACAGCAAAACAAAAAATAAAGCTGACGGTACAATCGTAGTTGGCGGTGGCGGATTAACAGGTATCGAACTTGTTGGTGAATACGCTGACTTAATGCCAAGCCTATGCCTAAAACACGGTGTGGATCCAAAAGAAATTTCTCTATACTGTGTAGAAGCAGCTCCTACAGTTCTTCCAGGCTTCCCTGCTGAATTAGTAGAGCGTGCTCAATCAAGCTTAACAAAACGTGGCGTTACATTTGTTACTGGTACACCTGTAACAAAAATGGATGCTACAACTGTTGAACTTAAAGACGGCAGCAAAATTGAAACAAAAACAATGGTATGGACTGGCGGAGTTCAAGGTAACTCTGTAGTTGCTAACTCAGGTATCGAAGTAAACCGCGGTCGTGCACTTGTAAATGAATTCTTACAATCTACATCTCATAAAGATGTATTCCTTGCTGGTGACTCAGCGGTTGTAATGGGTCCAGAAGGTCGCCCTTACCCACCTACTGCTCAATTAGCTTGGCAAATGGGTGAAGTTGTAGGCGTGAACTTAGCAGTAGCTATTCGCGGCGGAGCAATGGAATCATTCGTTCCTGTCTTCTCTGGTACACTAGGAAGTCTTGGACGCAAAGATGCAATTGGTACAATCGGCGGAAACAAAACGCAATTAAAAGGTTTACCAGCATCACTTATGAAAGAAGCAAGTAACGTTCGTTACTTATCTCATATCAAAGGATTATTCGCATTAGCTTATTAATCCGTCTTAAAACGAAAGAGGGAAATTCCTCTTTCGTTTTTTTTTATTTACATAAGCCAAGAAATAAGAAGCGGCAGCGTAACCAGCGATAAAATAGCACTAATAACAAAAGCAGAGGCCGTTTCGTTTTCCATGCTTTCAAACCGCAAAGCAATCATCGCAGCTACAGCAGATCCAGGAAAAGCTACCAGTAAAATAGCTTTTGTCACTTCATCTGAAGACAACCCTATCCATACTGCAATTCCAAGCATAACGATCGGTTGAACTGCTACTTTTAAGACAGCGATCCCGAGCGCGCCTTTACTGAAGTTAATTTTTCCAATTCCAATCGTTACTCCTACCGCAAACAAAGCTGCTCCGGATGTGATACTTCCAATTTGATCAAGCATATCCTGTAACAGTTTAGGTGACTGAAAGCCGCAAAGCGTTAAAATCACTCCAATTAACGGGACGCATGCCAAAGGCTCAGATAGACCATGCAAAATAGAATGAACCGTTACTTTGAATAAACTTGTTTTCTCTTCCCCTTCTTTTCGTCCCCTTTGGCCAACGGTTCCCAAAATCGTTGCCAACGGATCTAAAATCGCGTTCACCACGATTCCTGTGATGGCAATTGGAATCGCTACTGCACCTGCACCAAACAAGCCTCCAAGTACCGGAATGCCCATAAAAGCAAACGTTGGCTGAGCTGAGTTTAGAGCAAACATAGAAGAAGAAGTTAGCGTATGCTTCCCTGCATACTTCACGATGAGCAATATAATGAGATAAAACCCGACGATGCCTAAAATCAGCGCAACTAAAAACGGCCATTCATCTATGAGTGTTTTTCTTGGCGTTGTCGTCACACCTACAAATAAGTGTGCAGGAAGCGCAAACTTCGTTACTAATGTGTTAAGCCCCTTAGACGTTTGCTTGTCAAATTTTTTAAAATGCCCTGCTAAATAACCAAGCAAAATGACAAAAAAGATAGGCGCGAGAATGAGAAAAATTTGACCTATGCTCATTTATCATTCACCTCATTCATTTCTTGCCTTAACAGGTTTATAAACAGGCTGCCATACCGCTTCTTCTACAAGTTCAGCTACATTTTTTTCGGTAACAGTTGCTACGTTATCTTTTACAGCAGCATCGGCAACTGCCACAGCAACCGCCTTTGATACTTTTTGAAGATCTTTAATATTTGGAAGAAGCGTATCTCCTTTTGTATCTGTTTCTGCTATACGCGCTACTGCATTGGCTGCTTCTGCAAACATAGATTCAGTAAACTTTTGAGCGCGAACCACAATTGCACCTAAACCAAGACCTGGAAACACAAATGCATTATTAGCCTGTCCGATTTCGTAAGTGTGCCCGTTATATTCAACGGGTTCAAATGGACTTCCCGTTGCAATAAGGGCTTTTCCTTCCGTCCATTTTATAATATTTTCCGGAACAGCTTCAGCAAGTTTAGTTGGGTTTGAAAGCGGCATAATCACCGGGCGCTCTACATGCTTTGCCATTTCTTTAATAATTTCTTCGGTAAAAGCATCCGTGACGCCTGATGTTCCAATTAAAATCGTTGGCTTCACTTGCTTGACAAGCTCCAACAGTGAAATTTTATTTTCATCGCCCTTTTCCCATTCTTTAATCTCTTCATTTTGGCGAACATACGGCTGTTGAAAAGGAGCTAAATCTTCCATATCTTCCGTTAACAGACCTCTGTAATCATATGCCCAAAAACGATCATATGCTTCTTCTTCAGATAACCCTTCAAGCATCATCGCACTATGAATACGATCAGCATTCCCAATTCCAGCAGATCCCGGTCCAAATACAACAACCCGCTGATCTTTTAAAGGCGTACCTGTAATACGGACGGCTGTTAAAACGGCTGCAAGAGTAATTACTCCCGTTCCTTGAATATCATCATTAAATGTTAAAATTTTATCTCCGTATTCTTTCATAATGTGACGCGCATTAATATTCCCAAGATCCTCCCAATGAAGAAGCGCTTTAGGAAACTTGGCCGTTATTTCTTTTACAAATTGAGCGATAAAACGATTATAGTCTTCTCCTTTTACTCGTTCATGACGATTTCCTAAATACAAAGGATCTTCAAGAAGCTTTTTATTATTGGTCCCCATGTCAAGAACAACAGGCAGTACGCGGCTTGGGTCAATTCCTGCTGCAGCTGTGTAGACCGCTAACTTTCCAACTGCGATATTGATCCCTCCTACTCCCCAGTCCCCAATTCCTAAAATACTTTCTGAATCCGTGACTACAAGCAAATCAATATCTTCGCTGTCGAGCCCTAAGTTTTCAATCGCCTCACTTAATCTGTCCGCTTCATTTACGGATAAATATAAGCCGTCAGGACGATGGTATTCATGGCTGTATTCTTGAATAGATTGACCTACAGTAGGCGTGTAAATAATGGGAAGCATTTCACTTAAATGATCGGTTAATAAACGATAAAACAACACAACGTTCCGGTTATGCAGATCATTTAACGAATTATTTTTTTGAAGATCATTCGGTGCTTTTTTGAACTGCTCATATGCTCTTTTTGCCTGCTCTTCTAACGTTAAGACCGTTGGAGGAAGAAGTCCCTGCAGATGAAGCTCTTTTCTTTCTTCTTCAGTAAAAGCAGAACCTTTATTTAAATAAGAAGTGGATAAAACTGATTTTCCTTTTAGTGAAGTTGAAATTGACCCATCTCTTTCTACTTTATACGCTCTCATGTTTTTACCTCTTTTCTTGAACAATTAGATAGGGTTAGGTTCAGCAAAGAGATATATTTTTAACCATTTATTTTTAATGAAAACAAAAAAGAGATTGAGCCATAACTACATCAATCCAATCTAAAGACGACCAAACGGTATAAATGAAATCTACGTTCAACCTAACAATAAAAAAATCCGAACGATTCATCGTTCGGATCTTCCTTACACGAAAATACGTTTTTTACACCATGCTATAGTCTTCGTGCTCACTTTCTGAGTAATTAGGCGGCTGTATATGGGAAGGCACAAGACATTCATAGCTTTCCCCTTCTAGCCTATCCTCTAGCTCTTGTTTCGCTTGACTAATCAGCTCTTGATTTTCTATCATTTCAATCGCCGTAGCCGCAATGGCTTTTCCAGCTAACAACATCGCATCGTGAGCATACTCTGTTTTCCCTTGAGCAACAGCTTGCCATGTATGAAACGGCGTAGCATAAGCCCACGTTGCGGTCACGCACTGTGCAGTTGGAACATTCCAGCTAACGTCTGCGACATCGGTTGATCCCGTCATGAAGGAAACATTTTTAGACATAGGAGCAATTTGGTTGAAGACTGGATGATTTGCTAAAGCTCTGTCTAGCAGTGAACCGACTTGTTTTTTTGCTGCTTCTTTGTCTTCAGCGGATGTAGACTCGTAAATAGCTTTGGCGAAAGCCATGTCTTCTTGTTTCACTTCAGCCAAATTTATCTGCATCATTTGCTTATGCATCAGCTGCTCCATTGTTTGATTTGGAATTAGATTAGCGCAGGCTCCTTGAATTTCCTGTTCCACTTGTGTTTCAGTCATTAAAGCCGCTCCCTTTGCAATTTTCACAACCCGTTCATAAAGTTCTTTTACTTGAGATGGCTTCGGAGCACGAATTAAGTACATGACTTCCGCTTCTGCTTGAACAACATTAGGAGAAATGCCTCCGCTGTTTGTAATGGCATAGTGTACGCGCGCTTCATCTATCATATGTTCACGCATATAATTCACACCAATATTCATCAACTCTACAGCGTCTAAAGCGCTTCTGCCAAGGTGAGGACTAGCAGCTGCATGACTGCTTCTTCCTTTAAATTTAAAAGTTGCTTGCATAACCGCATTCGATGACGTATGCATGACACCATTAACGGTAGCCGGATGCCACGAAAACGCGATGTCTACATCTTGGAAAAATCCTTCTCGTACCATATACGTCTTTCCGTAGCCACTTTCTTCAGCTGGACATCCATAGTATTGAACGGTTCCCGGAACATTTTTTTCTTTTAAGTATTCTTTGACTGCAAGCGCAGCTGCTAGTGAGCCTACGCCAAGTAGGTTATGTCCACACCCATGGCCATTTCCATTTTTTTTGACTGGATCTGCTACTGCACACTTATCTTTTTGACTCAGCCCGGTAAGCGCATCATATTCACCAAGAATAGCGATAATCGGATAACCGTGCCCGTAACTTCCAATAAAACCTGTTTCAAGGTTAGCAATATGTGTACGAAGCGTAAACTCTTCTTTTTCTAACATGTCGCAAATTAGCTGTGCCGACTTATACTCTTCAAACCTCGTTTCTGCATATTCCCATATTTGATCACTGATTTGAGTTAGCTCGTGTCGCTTTTGTTCAATAAGTTGTTCGACTTTTTTGACAATACCCATGAGACACTCTCCTTTTTCCCTCATTATTTAACAGCATTTTGTGCGTTCACTACCACTTTTGCAGGTCGAATCGAAAACAACGAAATAGCACAGACAAGAGCGCAGATAATTAATAAAGCAAACGCTGCATTATACGACCCGCCAAACGATTGTACTAAAAAACCAATAAGCATTGGTGTTAATACGCCGGCTGCTTGAGCCCCTGTATTAATAAAACCATTTGCTGAACCGACCACTGATTCAGGCAACATTTTTAAAGGAGCTGAAGCGATTAAAATCACATTAAATGAAAACAGTAAAGTTACTGCGCTTTGAAAAACGATAAACATGCCTACGCTAGGTGAAATAGCCATTAAGCAAAGAAAAACGCCCATCAGTAAACCAAAAACCGCCGCTATCATCTTGTCTTTTCCATCTGGAAGCTTATCTAAAATAAAGCCGCTAACAAACATTCCTATAATGCCTACAAATGCTGGGATAGCGGAAAGAAAACCGATGTCTGTTAAATTCAAATGTCTTACTTCGGCTAAATATGTAGGCATCCACGACATGAGCCCCCAGTTAATAGCGTAAATACTGAAATAGGCAATAAATAAATTCCAAATCATCGGGGTTTTGATAATTTCTTTTAATGTCATCTGCTTAGCAGGAATAGCAGAAGCCTCTCTTTTTTCCCCCTGCTGCTTTTCTTTTAGTAAAAAAACAAACAGAACTGTAATAACAAGCCCGATGGCTCCTATGATATAAAAGATACTTCTCCAGCTTATCGTTTGCATCAGCTGCGTCGCTAGAATCGGTGTCACCACGCCCATGATCGTACCTGACGATAACAAAAAGGACATGGCTCTACTGCGTTCTTGCTGAGGAAACCACCCTGCGATTCCTTTTGACGCAGATGGAAAATAGCTCCCTTCCCCTAATCCAAATAAAAAGCGAATGATAATAATAGAAGCAAAAGACCAGGCCATTCCGGTAAAAACTGTAAACAAAGACCATAAAAGCACGGCAATTGTAATGACTTTTTTAAACCCAAAGCGGTCTGCCAGCCACCCACCAGGTATTTGCATCAGTGCGTATCCTGCAAAAAAACTGCTTAAGATGATACCTGTAGAAGAAGCATTAAGGTGTAGATCTTTCGAGATATCTAAAATAGCGTAATTAATAATAAAACGATCTAAGTTTCCAAGCGACCAGCCTAAAAATAATAAAAATAAAATGATGTATTTCCAGTTCGACCTTGCTAGCATAAATGCACTCAACTCCTTTTTATTCCATTTAATGTAATGTTTTGTAACAAATCGATTCGTTACATAAATATTAAAAAATTCTGACTATTTTTTCAATGTGCATTTCTATATAATAAGAACTATAACTATGTATTTTTTTACATTAAGTAGTCTATAAGGGGTTGTTAATATGAGTGATTTATTAGCTAATATGAAAGGTTATCTTACATCTATTATTAAAAACAGTTCTTATCAAATTTGGACAAGTATTGATTCTGCAAATTTTAACATGATTTTTTCCAGTTCTTCATGCTCATCCCTGACTTACACGCCTCCCACTAGCCTACATAACGGCAGTGATTCCTTTCAAAAGCATATCGCATATGAAGAGTTCGAAGAAATTTACTTATCCTTTCCAAACCGGTATGCGTTTGTTGTTCGCATATTTGCTAAGCACGAATGGACACCACAACAAATAAAGAAGCTATCCGCTAACTTTTCTCCTTATGTGCTGCAAAAAAAGCTAGAGCGGCATGAGCACATTTTGAACGTACTTATGAAAAGCATTAAGGAAATCTCGCTTTTACAAGACTCTGACTATCTATTAACAAGAATTCTAGAAAATGCTCTTTCAGTTATTTCTGTTGCGGATATGGGCGTGCTGTGGATGTTTGATTCTTCCACTGAATTTCTTTTGCCTCGCGCCTGGTCCGGGGGGCCAAACAATGAAATTCAAAACATGAAAATGAAAGTTGGCGAAGGAATTATCGGAAAGACATTTCAGCATAATAAAAGCTATACGTATACGAACTTAGAGGATATAATACACGATTCTTCTACTATGACTGACGATAATATTCACTATCTTAATCAGTCCTATACATTTACAAACATTCAATCTATTATTTCTGTCCCCATTTGTATGGAAGAACAGACGGTATGCGTACTCATTATTTATCAAAATGGTACAACCCCTCTTTTAAATGAAGAGGATAAAGAATTGTTAGAAAGCTTTTCCGATCAAGTATCGATTGCTCTCTTAAACTCAGCGCTTTTTGAAGATGTAAAAAAACAAAATGAACTTTTAATACGCCGCGATCAAATTCATCGCACCTTCATGAATGTTTCCCTTCAAAGTAAAGGAATTGAACCGATACTTAACGAATTACGCCGAATGGTTACATCTCCTGTCACCATTGTAGATTTTGTTGATAATAAGACCTATGGCTTCTTGAAATCCTTTGATATAGACACAAAAACAGCTGAATTTCACACGCATTTTGTTTTACATACAAAAGCTTGCTTCTATACTATTGAGTCACACAACCAGAAGCACAGCGTCTACATTCAACCGATACACGGCATTGATACGCTCTTAGGGTTAGTTATTCTGCAGACAAATCAAGAAGATCTTTCCTCTCTAGATCAAGTGGCACTCGAACAAAGCAGCTCTGTTATTGCACTAGAAATGCTGAAAAAACAAACGTTAGTCGATTTATTTTACAAGCGAACGCATGAACTATTTAGTGAATACTTATCATGTTATGACACCACTTTACTGTATCAAAAAGCAAATGAGCTAAACATTGATACAAAAAAGCATATTCTAGTCGCTCTTATTACCATTCGTTCACAGGCGGACCTGCAGCTCTTAAACTTACATCTTCATCGCCTTGTATCTGACATCAAATCGGTTTTTAGTTCAAAAGCGCCGGTCGTATACGGATTCGACACGAAAGTAACCATTGTATTCACGCTTGATTCTTATGAAGACCATCATGCTATTATCAAACAATTAGAAGATTCACTCTCAAAATGGCGTTACTACAATGAATGTCATGTAAAAATAGGGATTGGAAGTCGTTATTCTCACTTTACCCAAATAGAAAAAAGTTATAGTGAAGCTGAAAAAGCTGTCTCTTACCTTCTGTCTCAGCAGCAAGATGGATGCATGTTGTATGAGGAAATAGGAATTAACCGCTTATTTATTAATCAATCGAAAGAAGAAGTAAAAACCTTTATTGATGAAGTATTTGTCCCTCTTAAAAACAATCATTTGAATGATGAACCTTTAGAGCAAACGCTAGAAGCGTATTTTGATAACAACCGTTCTGCTTCACTTACAGCTAAGCAGCTTCATATTCACGTTAATACACTCTATCAGCGGTTGAAGAAAATCGAAGATAAAATGAACATATCATTTACAAATAGTGAACATCTATTAAAAGTGCAGCTAGCGTGCTATTTGAAAAAATTTCACTACAGCTAAAAAACCGATTCTTATTTTTAAGAATCGGTTTTTTCAGTAGAAAGAACAGCCTTAATTGATTGCTCCCAGCGGCTCCGTACCTCTTTGGAATCATGAAGCTGAAATTGAATGCCCGATGTTAAAACTGCATATTTTGCGTAATCTTCTTTAACAGCGGCTACTTCTCCCGTAAATAGCTCATAGCCTGATAACACAGGAGCTTCTTTTTTTAGCCAAAATTTAATGTAATAAGCTTTGCCTTCAACAACTAATGTAACGGTTGCCTTATGATTCTGTATCATGTTTTTTGAAGACGTGGTATCTTTCCATACTAACAGCTTGACGCGCGAAGAGCTAATAGCTACCAGCTCTCCTGCGCTAATCATTGCTACATGAGGAAACCCCTCGGATGTCACTGTAGATAGCAGCATCGCAGCATGCTGTTTCCTTTCTAGATCTTTTCCATTTAAAAATACGCGCACGGCTTTTGGCAGCTCTGCTTTATTCATTTTACTTACCACCTTTGCTGATTAAGATCGGGGTGGCACAGGAGGCACATGCGTTGCCAGCGGTACGTCTTTTGGATTGATTTTAAATGGTCGAGGGTATTTTTCAGGATTGGTGATCGTCTCAGGTTCAGAAGAACGCCAGGTAAACAAACACACGTTGCATAAGTAAATCTCCCAGGCTCCTTCAACTGGTGATTTAGATACTAAGTTCGCTTGTTTGGCTTCACATCTTGGACAAGTATGCATGTCGATTCCTCCTTGTTTATTTTTGCATCATATTCGTTAAGATTTTTTCCCATTTTTCAGTTTCAAGTGGTGTATCTAAAGGCTGCGAGTAGTGGCCTCTTGTTTCTGGTGCAACCGGTGTTGTAGCATCCAAAATCATTTTATCTGTAATACCAGCCGGATCAGATCCTGGATCAAGTGGCAGAACTGAGAGATTAGGCACTGTTATAACATCATGTTTTGGGTGCATTTTTGTCGATAGCGCCCACATGACTTGCGGTAAATTAAACGGATCCACATCTTCGTCTACTAAAATAACTAGCTTGCAATATCCTAATCCATGCGGCGTAGTCAATGCCCTCATACCAACCGCCTTAGCAAATCCTCCGTATCGGCTTTTCGTTGAAATGATAGCAACGAGACCATGAGTATACATCGCGTTCACCGCTTCAATCTCTTCAGGATATGCTTCTTTTAGCTGCTGATATAAAGGAACGCTTGTATTGATTCCAATTAAATAATCTGTTTCTGTCCAAGGCATACCGATATATAGACTTTCAAAAATAGGATCTTTGCGATGGTATACGCGATTGATTTTGATAACAGGCATGCTTCTGCCACCGGAGTAATGACCTGTAAATTCACCAAAAGGACCCTCATACTCACGTTCACCAGCTAAGATTTCTCCCTCTAAAATCACTTCTGCTCCCCAAGGTACATCTAAATCAGAAAGCTGAGACTTCACAATTCTGTACGGCTCACCTTGAATAGCTCCTGCCATTTCATACTCTGATTGATCGTAATGAAGCGGCGTAGCAGCTGCTGTGACAATCGCGGGTTCACATCCTAAAGCAATTGATACAGGGAGGTTTTCACCTTTTTCTTCGGCTTGTTTTAAGTGAATGGCAATATCATGCTGTGGCACGGGCTGAATGCCTAGACGGTCTTTCCCTTTGACCTGCATACGATATATACCTACGTTTTGTTTGCCGAAATGCGCCTTATCATGCTGATCACGAGAAATAACGCACGCTTTATCTAGATAGTAGCCTCCGTCTCCTTGATTCAAGCGAAACAATGGCAAAAGGTCGAATAAGTTAATATCATCTTTAATTTCACACTCATGAAATGGCGCTGTTTCTTCTCTTTTCACTTTAACAGGAAATTTTTCATATCTCCGAGCAAACTCAAAGAACTGTTCTTTTACAGGAGTTGATTTAGGCAGTCCCATCATTAACGCGTGATTTGACCAGGAACCCATTACGTTTAGGGCTACCTTTGCGTTGTTATATCCATAAATATTTGTAAATAATAATCCCGGCGTTTGATCTCCTAAATTACTGATGGCTTGACCTGCTGAACCTAAATCCGGATCTGGCTGCACTTCATCTGTAATCGTCAGCAGCTGCCCTTCTTTATGTAGCGTATCAAGGAAATCTCTAAAGTCTTTATAAGCCATGTTTATTTTCCTCCTTATGATAAATGTTTAATTCCATTCCATCTTTTTGCCTCAGGAAGCTCAATTCCTAATTGATCTAACGTTCGAACAGCAATATGTGTGACAATATCATCAATTGTCTCAGGTTTGTTATAAAAAGCTGGCATAGGAGGCACGAGGATAGCTCCCATTTTTGAGAGATCCAGCATGTTTTCTAAATGAATCGTATTCAAAGGTGTTTCTCGAGGAAGTAGCACCAGTGGCTTTCTTTCTTTTAACATCACATCTGCCGTTCTTGCTATTAAGTTATCTGCTAGTCCCATTCGAATAGATGCTAATGTTTTCATGCTGCAAGGACTTACAATCATTCCGTCTATACGAAATGAACCGCTCGAAATTTTTGCTGCTTGGTCTTGATATGAATAACAATAATCTGCTAGCTCTTCTACTTGCCTAACGCTATACGGTGTTTCCAGCTTAATTGTGGCATGAGCCCAAGACGACATGACTAAATGCGTTTCAACAGAAGCCTTCTTCAAAAGCTCTAAAATTCGAATACCTAGAATAGCTCCTGTGGCTCCTGTTATTCCTACAGCTATTTTCATTTCTTTTCCTCCTCTCTGCTTTGGTTACACATTTAACTTTACACTTATTTTCCATACAATTAAAATATTGATAAAGTATATAATAATACCTTTAAAGTATGGAGTTGAATATAGTGGAATTAAGACAGCTGCATTATTTTATTGTCATAGCTGAAGAATTAAATGTAACTAAAGCAGCCAAGCGTCTGCACATGGCTCAGCCTCCTTTAAGCAGACAGCTAAAGCAGCTCGAAAATGAGCTGGGCCTTTTGCTTTTTGAACGAAACAATAACAAGCGCTTATTGTTAACGGCAGAAGGAGAGCTTTTTTTAAAACGAGCGAAAGAAATTGTGCAAAGGGTCGAAAAATCAGTATTGGAAGTACAGGAATGTAAAAGCGTAACAAATGAAAAGCTTGAAGTCGGATGTACAATCTACTGTGCATCAACGGTTCTCGATAAGCTAGCTCTTATTCAAAAGCAGTATCCAAACAGTACTTTTAATATCTATGAAAACGAACCAGCTCATTTAAACGAGTTGTTGACGGATGGAAAGATTGATGTAGCAGTCACCACTACAGACTTACCTTATCAACAGGTAAAAACAAAAACACTTGCACCAGATGTCTTTGTTGTAGCAGTTCCCAAAGAAAGTAGTTATGCAACAAAAAAGATTTCAGTCGCTGAAATCGCTTCTCTCCCTCTTATTCTTCTTCGTTCAAATCGGGAAATAAGCATATACAATCGCATTATAAAGGAATTTAAAAAGATGGATATAACACCTAACATTTTATGCGAATGCCATGACTCAGCGATGCTTCTTAATTTAGTATGTCGTGGCCTTGGTGCTGCTATTGTTCCTTATTCGATGCTATCTTCTTTTTCACTAGAACATATTAAAATTTTAAGCATAGAAGATAATCCATTTGTAATTGAGCCTTTAGTTACGTGGCGTACCGATAGTTATCTCCCCAAAATCGCTCAAGAATTTTTAAAGCTTTTTTAAGTATAGATGCACAAAGAAGGCTTTGCTAAAATAGCAAAGCCTTTTTTATTTTATATTGATATATGTGACTACATTAACCAAGAAATTAATAGCGGTAATGTAACAAGTGACATAATGGCACTAAGTACGAATGCTGAAGCTGTTTCACCAGCTAGGCTATCAAAGCGCACTGAAATCATCGCTGCTACAGCTGAACCTGGGAACGCTACTAATAACACTAATTTTACGATGTCAGCTGATGATAGACCCATTGCTGTTGCAATTCCTAACATTACAAGCGGCTGAATAGCCACTTTTAAAATCGCAATACCAAATGCTGATGGGCTAAATTGAATTTTACGAATACCAATTGTTACCCCAACTGCGAATAGCGCTGCACCTGACGTAATTGAGCCAATTTGATTTAAACTGCTTGACAATAAATCTGGAGATTGGAACCCACATAGTACTAATACTACTGCGATTAAGGGAACACACGCTAACGGTTCAGAAAGACCGTGTAAGATTGATTTAATCGTTACTTTAAATAAGCTTTCTTCAGAATCTCCTTCACTTCTTTCGCGCTGTCCAACCGTACCAATAATAGTTGCTAAAGGATCAAGCATCGCATTTACTACGATACCCGTAATAGCGATTGGAATTGCTACTACATCCGCGCCAAACAAGCTACCTAAAACGGGAATACCCATAAACGCAAACGTTGGCTGCGTAGAGTTTAAAGAGAACATAGACGCGCCTGTTAGTGAGTATTTGAATACATATTTTGCAACGAGTAAGAAAAGAACATAAAATCCAATAATACCAAGAACTAATGCTAATAAAAACGGCCATTTTTCAATAAGCGTTTGTTTTGATGTTGTTGTAATACCAACGAATAAATGTGCAGGTAACGCAAATTTTGTTACAAGCGTATTTAACCCTTTAGATGTTGTTGCATCAAACTTTTTAAAATACCCTGCTAAATAACCTAGCAAAATAACGAAAAAGATTGGGGTTAAAATAATAAAGATTTGACTAATTTCCATTTTTGAACACTCCATTGTTTAGATTAGAATCAATCATATAAATTTGCTTTCTTAGAAAGATAATTATCTTCTAAGGCTTGTCTATGGATATTGTTTACGTCAGGCCATTCATCTCCCTTTTTGCTAAACATCTCTACAAATATGAAGTAACGTATAATGGTTCATGAAAACGCATGGACTTTGTTTTTCTACAATCATTTATTTACTTCGAAGCTGTTCATTTAGTTAAATCAAATCACACAAAACTTGTCATACAATACAGTAACTCTACAACCTTAGCAAAAACTTGTCATACAATCATGTTGTTGGCTTACTTAAGCTGAAAAAAAACACCTTCAAATGAAAGATGCTTAATCTTGTGACGAAAGAAAGCGACTTCTGATTGATGAGGAAGAATCTCTAAGAGTTTGAAACTCTCAGTTAAAAAGTTCCATAATTTCACAAAGTTTTTACAAACTATCTTACTTATTTGTATATTGCTTTCTGTGACGAATTTATGAACATGTTTTAACTTAACATTTGTAGGGGAATTATTCAATTACATTGCTTAAAATTTTAATGAAAAAAATATTTTAATCCTGTTTTTTTTACATAAAACGGATTAAAATAGTCATAAAGACCTATATATTATCGGTTAAAAAGAAGATGATTCATCTATCACCTTCTTTTGCTTACTTTATTTAATAATTACATGTAGATCATAATGTTACTTTATTTTAGCATCAATAATGGAAAAATTGTGTTCTTCTGAAAACCACGTTTTGATTTTTTCTTTTGCTTTCAGTTTAACATCTTCATCAATGTACATGGCAACTTGAATCAATGCAAGCCCCAGAGCTCCTAAATCATCTGTAAATCCAACTCCTGCTGCAAAGTCCGGAATTAAATCTAAAGGAAGAATAAAATAACCTAACGCTCCTATAATCACTG
Organism: Priestia sp. TGN 0903; assembly: GCF_050846855.1. Taxonomy (NCBI): domain Bacteria; kingdom Bacillati; phylum Bacillota; class Bacilli; order Caryophanales; family Bacillaceae; genus Priestia; species Priestia sp. TGN 0903. The sequence continues at coordinate 83,706 of NZ_JBOZGL010000001.1, read as the reverse complement.
CTTTTGCTTTTGGAGGAATATCAGGCTTTTGCAGCGTGTAGTATAAAAGCAGTACGGCATAAACAACGTTTGCTCCCGCTTTTTTACCAAACTTTTTAAGCTTGTCCCAAAATTTTTCTTCCGAATAATATTTGGCTGTTTCCTCTGTACGAACGGGTACAATTTCTTGTTTCTCTTCCATATCGATCACCCTTTCATCACCATATGTACTTATTATAAACGATTATCTCTACCGAATTCCATTGAGAGCTTAAACTCCATAAACCTGCACAAAGCAGGCTTATGAATTTTTTAATGAGTAATGCTTCATAACGATAGTAACTAAGTCATTCAGCGCCGTTTCACTTTTAGAATGATTTTCAAACTGCTGAATGAGATCCATATGTTCAAGCAGCACTTCGTAATTACCCGTCATCTTTCTCAGGACTTCATATGCGGAACTATTCAAATCCACTTGTATTTTCAAATCCTCCAGCTGTACTAGATACTCATTCCAGCGCTGATCTTGTTCTAGCAGCAGCCATACAATTTCTTTTATCGCCTTCCGCACATTGGACTCCATCTTTTCATCTCCTTTGATACACAGATATAACAAAGTCTATGAAAAAAACGAGCTTTTTCATTCCCGTATTATACAAAAAGTGTTTTTTTATTTTATAACAAGCCCGCTTAAGAGCTCTTCCCATACTTTATCATCGCGCAGCACGTCCATTGAAAAAATAGGTGCATGTAAAACACATGTATAAGGCAAGTCCCAGTTAGCTTCGGATAAAAGTTCTTTTTCACTGTTTGTCAGCAGCAGTATATAGAAATCGTTTTTGACCATTCCCTTTAAAACATGCTCTAATTCTTTCGCTTCTTCATACGTTCCGCCCATACGAATAAACAATATACAAGAACTGGTCTCCATTGACGTTAAAAATCGCTCCGTTCTCCGTTCATATTTTTCTTTGACTTCATTATATGAAAGCCAGTTAGTCTCCGTATTAATAGACGACGGAAAATCATGAGCAGAATCAATTTGATACACCTTATCACGCAGTCTAAGCGTGGAACCATCTCCGAAAGAACTGATATAGGTTAAGTGTTCATATACAAATAAGTCTTTACAGCGATTTTTCAACAGCTGATTGACATGAGAAAGAGAAATGCTAATACACCAATCAATCACCCCGGCTTGTTTTCGCAAAGAATATTTTTTTATATATATCCCTGGAAAACAGTTATAGCCTAAACTGTATATCATATCGTACTGCTTGCTTTTTAGTTCATTTAAAGTAACCATATTCATCCTCCCTTCTTCTATAAAATATGACAGTCTTTTATAGAAAGAGGCGGCTTCTGCCTTATACCGTACAAGCTTTTTGCGTTTTAGGAGCTTGTGTAATAAAAGAGTAAGGAATTAAAAAAACAACCGAAGCAAAATATTTTGGAACTCGAAAGATTCTTGTTAAAATACTTGTATTCCATTGAAATAACAAGGCCTATGAAGTCTTTAAAGAAAGAAGATGAAATTGATGAGTAAAGCATTAAAAGATATTCCGATTTCCGTGTTAGATCTTTCTCCTGTAGTTGAAGGAGGAACTGTATCTGACTCACTTAGAAATACATTAGATTTAGCTCAGCACGCTGAAAAATGGGGGTATAACCGCTATTGGCTAGCTGAACATCATAATATGACAGGTATCGCAAGCTCCGCTACATCTGTTGTAATTGGTCATGTCGCCGGAGGCACGTCACGCATTCGCGTAGGCTCTGGCGGCATTATGCTTCCTAACCATTCTCCGCTTGTTATTGCTGAGCATTTTGGTACGCTTGAATCACTATTTCCAGGACGTATTGATTTAGGCTTAGGAAGAGCGCCAGGGACAGATCAGCTGACAGCGCAGGCGCTGCGACGCGACCGCAGAAGCGACGGCAGTGACTTCCCAGAACAGCTGGCCGAACTGCAAGAATACTTTAAACCTGCTTCAGAAAGTCAGATGCGTGTTAAAGCTGTTCCCGGTCAAGGTTTAAATATTCCGATTTGGCTCCTTGGCTCAAGCGGTTTTAGCGCACAGCTTTCTGCACAGCTAGGCTTGCCATTTTCATTTGCAAGTCACTTTTCGCCTAATAATACAATGACAGCTCTTAACATGTACCGTCGTTATTTTAAGCCGTCCGACGTGTTAGAGAAACCATATGCAATGTTAGGTGTAAACGTAATCGCTGCTGATACAGATAGAGAAGCTGAACGCTTGGCTACTTCTATGCAACAGCAGTTTCTAAATTTAATTCGAAACACACCGGGTAAACTAAAAGCTCCCGTGGATAATATGGATGAACTATGGACTGACTTTGAAAAAGCTTCTCTTCAACAGCAGCTGGGCTCTTCTATTGTCGGAAGTCCTGAGACGATTAAAGTCAAGCTTGAACAGTTTATTGAAGAAACAGAAGCAGATGAACTGATGATTAACGCTCAAATTTACGATCACAAAGCTCGCCTTCGTTCGTACGAAATTGTTTCTCAGCTGTTCAAATAATAAAAAGGCCGGACACGTCCGGCCTTTTTATTTGCTTTCTACTGCTTCAAGAAGTAAATCTGCAAGATGAACGGCCCTTACACTTTCTTCTACTCCTTCTCTGACTACGCCTAGCTTCATTTGAATGAGACAGCCCGGGTTTGCTGTTACAATTGTATGGGCATGGGCTTCTTTCACTTTTTCCATTTTATAATCTAAAATTTGCATAGACATCTCTTGTTCCGTTAAGTTATAAATACCAGCTGAGCCGCAGCAATGATCCGCATTTTCCATTTCATTAAACACCGTGCCGTTAATTGCTTGGATCAGTTTTCTCGGTGCGCTGGACGTTTTCATCACGTTTCTTAAATGACACGAGTCTTGATACGTAATAATTTGACTTGGAAGCGATAACTTTTGTTTTTCCACAAACTGCTGCTGCAATAAAATCTCTGAAAAATCTTTGACTTTTGCAGAAAAGACCGCTGCTCTTTCTTTCCATTCCGGCTCATCTTTTAATAGATGATCGTATTCCACCAACAGCGCACCGCAGCCGCCTGCATTAAGAACAATATCATCCGCTTGAATGGATTCAAACGCCATAATATTTTGTTTTGCTAACTTTTTTGCCTGATCTTTTTCTCCGCCGTGCGCATGCAGGGCGCCACAGCACGTCTGCACTTCTGGTATAACGACCTTACACCCCGCTTTTTGTAAAAGTGCAATCGTCGCGTTGTTTGTTTCCATAAACATCGTGTCCATTAAACACCCTGTAAAAAAAGCAACCGTACGCTCTCTTGTTCCTTCTGCTTCAAATAAAAAAGGACGTTTCTTCATTTCTTTTTTTGTTGGCACAGGCGGAAGCGTTTTTTCCATTTGTGCTAAATTACCGGGCAGGACGTTTAATATATTTGTTTTTTGAACAGCTTTTTGCAAGCCGCTTCTTTGATAGAAAGCAAGCAGAGAATGTACATTTTTTAATCGTTCTTTATGCGGAAAAAGCTGTTCAAACACCATATGCCTGAGCGCTTTTACCGGCCATTTATGTCGTTTTTTCTGCTGAATAATATCACGCGCTTCTTCTAATAAGTGTCCGTACTTCACACCCGAAGGACAAACAGGCTCACACGCTCGGCAGCCAAGGCAAAGGTTCAATTGTTTTTCAACGGATTCATCCGGTTCAATAAGCCCATCTACAACTCCTTTCATCAAAGCAATTCTTCCGCGCGGTGACGCTGCTTCATATTGATTGGTTTGGCCATACGTCGGACAGCTCGGCAAACAAAAACCGCATCTCATACAATTCATTAACTCGTCATAATCTAACCGTTCTTTAAACGCTTGCTGAATGTCTTTTGTTGCCGTCATGAACGAACCACCACTCTTTTTCTCGTGTCTTTAGCAAAAATTTTCCCTGGATTCATAATTCCTTGCGGGTCCAAAGCATACTTAATTGCTTTCATCGCAGCTACTCCTTCTCCGCCCATCTTCAATGCTAAATACGGTGCTTTCATTTCTCCGACTCCGTGTTCACCTGTAATCGTCCCTCCAAGCTCAATGGCTTTATGAAAAATCGCTTCAAAAGCTTGTTCGACTCGGTGAAGCTCCTCTTCGTCACGCGCATCTGTTAAACAAGTCGGATGCAGATTTCCGTCTCCCGCATGACCAAACGTACAGATTTTAACGTTGTATTTTACAGCAATTTCATTAATCGCTTTGACCATTTCACTAATTTTAGACCGCGGGACGGTTGCGTCTTCTAAAATCGTCGTTGGCTTCATTCGTGCTAAAGCAGAAAGAGCTGATCTTCTTGCTGTACTTAACGCTTCTGCTTCTGCTTGCGAAGCCGCTACTTTCACCGATACAGCCTTTCCTTCACTGCAGATGCGTGAAATCATTTCAATATCGCGTTTCACCACTTCTGGCGGGCCATCTTGTTCAATCAATAAGACAGCGTTTACATCAGTTGGAAGCCCAACTTGGGCAAAATCTTCTACTACTTCACACGTCGGCTGATCTAAAAATTCAAGCGTAGCCGGAATAATCTTATTGGCGATAATTGCTGAAACCGTCTTAGCAGCTGCGTCCATGTCTTCAAACAGCGCAAGCAGAGTTTGTTTTGTTTCAGGTATTGGAATGAGCTTTAAAATCGCTTCTGTCACGACGCCCAGCGTTCCTTCAGAACCGACAAACAAGTTCGTTAAATCGTAGCCAGCTACATCTTTAGCTAACTTGCCTCCTGTCTTAATACAATCGCCGTTTGCAAGAATTACTTCAAGACCAAGAACGTAATCTTTTGTTACTCCGTATTTTAAGCCTCGTAATCCTCCTGAGCATTCATTGATGTTTCCTCCAATAGTTGATATTTTCATAGAGCTTGGATCAGGAGGATAAAATAAACCTTTTGCCTCTACGGCATTAATTAAGTCTAACGTGATAACACCTGGCTGCACGGTAGCGGTTAAATTTTCTTCATCAATTTCCAAAATTTTATTCATCCGGTTAAAGGTAAGAACAATTCCGCCTTGCGTGGGACACGTTCCTGCGCTTAAATTTGTGCCAGAACCTCTTGGCACAATAGGAACGTGATCTTCATTGCATATCGTTAAAATTCTTTTCACTTGTTCTTTATTTTCAGGCATAATAACTGCATCAGGAAGCGACTGAAAGTTAGGGGTTGCGTCATAAGAATATACGAGTCTTGCTTCACTGCTATCTTGAAAGTTGGCCGATCCTACAACTTCAATGAGCTTTGCTTTTGTTCGTTCATTAAGCATAACGTTCCTCCTTATATATCTCTTAATCTTATTATAGTTGCAGAAGCAACGAGGGACTATAGATAAAAAACTAAAAAAAAGCGCTTTAAAAACTCATTTTTTGTATGTTTATCTAATGAATAGCGCACTTTATTCTAGTAGAGACAGCGCAAGGTAAAAAAGCGTGAGACCCTTTACACTTTTAGGATCAATGTCTGTTAGTTCTTTCATTTGCTTCAAGCGGTAATGAAGCGTATTGATATGAATATGTAAATCAAACGCCGTTTTTTTTAACGATTGATCATTGGCTAAATAGCATTTCAGCGTTTCGAGAAGCTCTTTTTCTTTTAAAAGAGCGGAAAGCACTCGACTTAAGAATTCCTTTTTTACAGGTTCAGAAACGTCTTCTAAAATCATGTCCATCAGCAGTTCCTCATAAAAAACAACGGCTTGACGTTTTGAAGCTACTTTAAGCGCTTTTTTTGCTTCTTCATATGAAGCATGCAAATCAAATTGCTCCGCTGGCTTCCCTACGCCAATAGTAATCATAACTTGATTATTTGCTTGAATGTACTGCTGACATTTTTTTAGTTCTTCTTTAAATCCTTGTCTTGCCTTTTCATCTACAGCTTCTTTCAGTAAAAGCAAGCGATCGTATCCCCAATTTGCGATATAATCTCCTTCACCTTTATGACTTTCAAACCAGTAGCGAATTGTTTCTTGTACCTGCTGCTGCTTCTTTTTCGAAAGAGATGAGTCAATTTGAAACAGCGTGCAGCAATAAGGACTGTCTACTTGTACTCCTAAAATATGACCTCGTTCAATAAATTCTGCATCTACCTGCTGGCTATAAATCCATTCACGAAAAAAAGCTTCTACTCCTTTATTTTCCCATTCCTTTGTTTCTATGTAGTATGCTTCGCGAATAATTAACTCTGTTAATCTTCGAATAATATCTGCAAAAGGCTCAACAGCTTCTGGGGTACCTGTAATGCCAATAACGCCAATAATGTCTCCTTGATAACTGATAGGCAAATTAATTCCTGGCTTAACTCCTTTTAAATCTGCTGCTTCTTTTTTGGAAATATATAGTTTTTGCTTTTTTTGCATCACGTTCCACGCGCCTTCATGAAAAAAACCAACCCGCTTTTCTTCTGTAGACGCAATAATAATTCCGCGTGTATCCGTTACAATTACATGTTCTTTCATCACCAGCTGTACTTCTTTTATAATTTTCTTCGACAGTTCAGACACTAGCTGCACGTTGTTTACACCTCACCTATCATCAATTAAAAGAGCTGAAAGAATGGTTTTCTCTCAGCCCGCTTTTTTTATTATGCGTTCACTTTTTCAGCTTTTTTTAGCACGTTAAAAAACTCTTTCATAAATTTAGGTAAATCCGGCCAAGCTTGTCCGGTTACTAAGTTTCTGTCTACGTGGAGCGTCTGTTCAACAAATACAGCACCCGCCGCTTCTACTTCCGGACGGCAAGCAGGATACGCTGTCACTTCTCTGTCTTGCAAATACTCTCTAACCGTCGTTAACACGAGCTGACCATGACAAATAACGCCTAAAGGTTTGTTTTCTTTTAAAAAATGAGCGGCAATTTCCTGAACTTTTGTGTTCATTCGAATATATTCAGGCGCTCGTCCTCCAGGAATAATAAGTCCGTAAAAATCAGCGGGATCCACTTCATCTACAGAAGCATGAGAATCAATTTTATATCCCGTTTTTTCTGTGAATGTTTCCATTTCTGGAAGAAAATCATGAACAACCGTTTGGAGCTTCTTTTTCACGGGAGAGGCAATGGTACACTGAATATCTTCTTCTAAACAGCGATAATACGGATAAAAAACTTCTAAAGCCTCCACGGCATCTCCTGTTAAAATCAAGACACGTTTACTCATCTTTTATCACCTTTTCTTTTAATGTCGTCATTTACTTCTTCTCGCAAGCTGCTTTCCATTCCTGCTTTTCCCCTAGGAATAATAAAAAAAGCAGGGCCTTCATTCCTTTACTAGGAATGTCAGCCTTGCTTTTTATCTTGTACTCTTTTTAATTCAGCTGTTAATTCAATAAACCAAGCTTCGTCTTTTGTTAGCAGCGCAAGATCAATCAATGAAAGAATCTGCTCTTCGTGCGCCGTTTTTTGAAGGGGCAGCTTCTCTATTTTTTCATCCATCATGCCAATGGTTGTGCCGACCATTTTTTCATCATCACTTTTCACTACATTGATTAGTGCGGCTTTTTTAGATGGATTAATCGTTTTTATATATCCGTATATAAGTTCACCGTCGCGAGACTTTCCTTTGACCCAGTCGCCTACTTTTAAATTTCCTTCAAATAGCTTCACAGTCATTCTCCTTTCTTCATAAACATGCTAAGAATTAATGTAACGGCATATAGTATTCTAGAAAGTAGTGTAATCATAATACTTACAGTTTAGAAAGTCAAAGAATCTGTTTTAGAGCAAAAGGCTCGATATACAAAATCACTGCAACAATAAAAAAATCCGAACGATTTATCGTTCGGATCTTTCTTCAACTACACTCAGCCTCTTTATTTGTTATACGAGTCCAGTTAAGCTGTAGATTCCAATGATTAAGAAACATGCAAGCGTTTTTATAACAGTGATGGCAAAAATATCTCGGTAAGACTGCTTGTGGGTTAACCCGGTAATAGCAAGCAGGGTAATAACGGCTCCGTTATGAGGAAGCGTATCCATACCGCCTGATGCCATCGCTACAACTCTGTGCATAACTTCAGGAGGAATATTGTATTGATTAATAGCTTCTACATACTTATCTCCCATCGCACTAAGCGCAATTCCCATACCTCCAGAAGCGGATCCTGTAATACCGGCTAAAATGTTTGTCGTAACGGCTCCATTGACAAGCGGATTTGTAAAGGTATGTGAAATACCATCGCGAACGGTTGCAAAGCCAGGAAGAGATGAAATAACGCCTCCAAAGCCATACTCAGCTCCCGTGTTCATCGCAGCGAGAAGCGCTCCGCCAATACTTGCGTTAAGACCCGCTTGGAAACCGGTGGTCACTCTCTTCCAGTCATACGCAATCGTCGTAATAATTCCAATAACAAGTGCTAACTCCACTGACCAAATACCAACAACTGCGGTTAAATCTACTTTTCCGAACGCTTCAAGGCCAATTTTGGCAAAATCAAAACCGTCTGGGTACCACTTTGGAATAGAAACAGTAAAAAATTTGTTTGCAACCCCTACAAGCACGAGCGGAACAAACGCTAAAATCTGTCTTGCTACGCTAGGTTCATATTTAGGTTCTGTAGAAGGTACAGACTCTTTTTCTAGCTCTGCAGCAGCTGCTAGTTCATTATTAAATCCGTAGTAGCCTTCTCCAGCTTTTCTTGCTTTTTTACTTCGGCTTTCTAAATACCAAAGACCTAAGCTAAAAACAATAACTGATCCGATAATCCCCAGTGTCGGAGCAGCATAGATGTCTGTTTTAAAAAAAGTCGTTGGAATAACATTTTGAATTTGCGGTGTACCCGGAAGTGCATCCATGGTAAACGAAATAGCTCCTAATGCAATCGTTCCCGGTACTAATCGTTTTGGAATATTCGCTTCGCGGAATAAGTTAGCCGCAAACGGATAAACTGCAAACGCAACAACGAATAAACTTACGCCGCTGTAGGTTAAGATTGCTCCCATTAAAACAATCGCCAAGATCGCACGTTTAGCCCCCACGACTTTAACAATTGTTTTCGCAATCGATTCAGCGACTCCAGACATTTCAACCATCTTCCCGAAGACTGCTCCTAATAGAAAGACAGGGAAGTAGTTTTTAATAAATCCAACCATTTTCTCCATAAAAACGTTTGAGAAAAATGGGAGTGCATAGCTTGGTTCCGTTAAAATAACGGCTAGCAGCGCACAAAGTGGAGCAAACAAAATAACTGAAAATCCGCGGTAAGCAACCAGCATCAAAAGCCCCAGAGACAGCAAAATAATCAGCAAATCCATAACGTTTCCCCTTTCATCCCTTATTCAATTTGTCTTATTTTTTATAAAGTGCAGACTCAAACTCATATTCATAGCACGTGTAATAAAGCTGAATAACTTCTTCTGCCGTCGGTACGATCGGATGATTAGCAGGACTTCCGCTTTGAATCGCATCCGCTGCCATTTTCTCAACCGCCGCGTAAAATAGCTGGCGATCAATGCCCCACGATTGAAGATTAGGAATCTCTAAGTCGATACAAAGCTGCTTGATGGCTTCAATTAACACATCTGCTCCTTCTTTTTTTGTATATGATACGTTCGGAAAAAGAGCTTGTCCTATTTCACCTAAACGATCGATTGAAGCCTCTTTTGTATAGTCCAAAACCGCAGGCAGGAGCATCGCGTTAGAAATACCGTGCGGCACATGGAATAACGCGCCAATAGGTCTTGACATACCGTGCACTAGCGCAACGGATGAATTTGAAAACGCCATCCCCGCAAGCATAGAAGCATAGGCCATTTCGTTTCTTGCTTGAACGTTTTCTCCATTTCTGTACACTAGACGAATATTTTTCATGATTAACTCAATTGCTTGAAGCGCAAGTGAATCCGTAAAAGGATGCGCTTTTTTAGATAAATACGCTTCGACCGCATGACTGAGTGCATCAATTCCTGTAGCTGCCGTTACGTGTTTTGGACATGATAGAGTTAATAACGGATCAACAATGGCTGTATCAGGCAATAATTGAGGCCTTGCGAGCATCATTTTTACATCGTACGCCGTGTCTGTAATAACCGTCGCTTTCGTCACTTCTGAGCCCGTTCCGGCAGTCGTAGGCACGGCAACCAAAGGAAGAGGGCTACCTTGAAAATCTTGTTGATTTTGAAAATACGTTCGTAAATGCCCTTCATTAGTCATCATCACGGCAACCGCTTTCCCAGTATCGATACAGCTGCCTCCCCCTAAAGCAATAACCACATCGCACTGCTCCATTTTGCATACGGCAAGCGCTTCATCTAGATGAATATCCGTTGGCTCTGAATTTACGCCTGTATACACGGCACAGTCCATGCCAGCTTCTGCTAAGTAACGACGGCAAGCTTCTACATTGCCTGCTTTCGCCATAACGTCATCACTTATAAGCAATGCCTTTGTCCCAAGCAGTGCAGCCTGTTCTCCAATTTTAGAAAATGATCCTTCTCCATATAAAACCGTGCGTGGTACAAGTAATTCATAAATTGCCACTGTTTTTTCCCCCTTTGTTATCTCGCTGACAATCTCTCCTTCCGTCTTTTCATGCTGACTTATGTAAGCGATTTCATTTATTTGTGCAAAAAACCAACATGAACTTCGTTTTTCTCCCCTATTTATTCTCTTTTTGTATACCCCTTTCCTCTTTCATTCTAAAATTTCATCTTATATTTTTCAATCTTTTTTTGTAACTTTTTAAAAATTACAAAAAAAGCCAGAGGTATTCTCTGACTTTACCATTTAAATAAACTTTTGAACAGTATTATTTCGATTTAATTTATAAATCGATAGCAGGAAAAAAACAAGTGCAAAAGCTAGTAAAATGCTAATATTTAACCATAGGCTGCTTAAATCAGCTCCTTGTTGAACACTTTTTAACGTACTTAATACCCACGTTTGAGGAAGAAAGTCGGCTATTTTCTGCATCACATCCGGCATAAATTCAGGCGGGAAAAAGCAGCCGGACAGTAAACAAGTTGGCGTGATGATAAGCGTCTGAAGACCATTCGCTGCTTTTGAACTTTCTGTAAAAGCGATAATTACAAGAGACAAGCCGATGGCTACTAGACCAAACAAAACTAAAATGAAAAACAGCTGCCACACGGGAATGTTCATATCTACGTGAAAAAGAGTTGTAATACAAACAAGTGTAATCATTACTTGCAAAGTTAATAAAATCATATTTGTAATAACATTAGATATCACGTATTGCCTTGCGCTAACTGGCGAAGCTAGCAGTCTAAAATACGTGCGCTGCTCTTTTTCTTTTGTGATAAGAGCCGATAGATTTACGGCAGAAAAAAGCATAAACATAATTAAATACCCAATTGTCTGCTTGACAATATTTTGATCGGTTCCTTTGTCTTCAAGGGCGTGCGTAGAGACGTGGAATGGCGCTTTTTGATAATTCTCATACATTTGTTTAAACGCAGCATCGTCGCCTTCAGCAGCTTGATTCAGTGCAGAAATATTATCAATATATTGATACAAATAAGACTTAATAAAGCTCGTTACTTCTGCTCCTTTTATCGAAGTAATCGTAATATGATCTGGTTTGTTCGCTTTGACGCTTTCAAAAAACCCTTTTTCAAAAGTAATAACAGCATCAACTTTCTTTGACGTAATCTCATGATCCACTTCTTTGTCAGTGAGCATTTTAACATTTGTTTTATGCAGCCCTTTTAAAAACTGAACGGTGTCTTTTGAGATATCCGTTGAGTCGTGATTGACAACTCCGATATTCACCGAAGTCCCTGCTGTATTTCCATAAATAAGAACGGACATCAAAATACCTGCAATAGGCAAACCAATAACAAGTACAAGCGTCCTTTTGTTTCTAAGCAGCATATTTCTCAGCATATTTGTGACAAGCCACATGATATTTTTCATGTTATAACCCCTCTCTTTTTCTCAAAAGCACAATGGCTGTGCCCAAGAATAAAATAGAGAAGCCTACATTCAACCCGATAACTGAAAGAGAAGCGCCGATATCATTTGTATAAATCAATTTAATAAGTCCATTATTCATCCAGGTTAAAGGTGATACATTGACGAAGCCTTCTCCAGATCCATTTTGAAAATAGGTTCCTCCCACAATACACGACACTTGAATCACAACCATAATAATTGCTCTTGACGCCGCTTCCGTCTTCGTAAGGTAGCTAACTCCTAATCCAAAGCTAATGGCAAAAAGAATCTGAGATACTAACATTACGAGTACTAAGAGTAAATGATCTCCCCAATTCGCATCAAAAAAATATTTAGTCGACATAATGACCACTAATACACAAATAGCGTGAACCAAAACAGTGCCTAAAATTTTCCCGACAAAAATTTCAGCGGTTTTAATCGGTGCGGCTACTAATCGATTGGCCGTATTTCGCATACGCTCTCCTCTAATTAAATAACTCGCTGAGATAGATCCGTACAAAACAATCATGGTTGTCATTGAAATAGCGTAGTAGTCTATTGAATTTGGCTGTTTTTGAGAATGAAGGGATGTTTCTTGAATATAGTCATGCTTAGACGCACGCAGCAGGTTCTCGACTTGCTGAGGATTTACTTTGGCCACTTCCATAGCCACGTTATACTTATCAACAAATGTACTTAACATACCTTGCACCACGTTAAATTCAATGCTGTTTTCTTCATTTCCGTAGAGATTAATGCCTCCGTCTTTCACTTCTACATAAGCTGTATAATGCTGCTCTTTTACTTCTTTTTTTCCATCTTGATCTTTTTTCAACGCTTTAAAGTAAATGCCCGATTTTTCTGCATGTGCAGCAAACTGCTTAAATGCGGCAGATTGTTCATTACTCGTATCGATTTTATAGAGAACATAGCTATCGTCTATCGTCATGTCGTTATTAAAGGCTTGGGACAAAGCTGTTCCTAAAATAAGGACAAGAGCTAGCGGAAAAAGAATCATAAAGATAAATGCACGCTTATCTCGCAGATCACTTTTCATTTCTTTCAAAGCAATTGCAATAATATTCATTCGTTATTCCTCCTTTCTTTTATAAATCTCTTAGACTGCGTCCTGTGAGCGTCAGAAAGACCGTCTCTAAATTTGGTGCTTGTTCTTTAACTGCTTTAATTTCGATATGATGCGTCATTAAATAATGAATGACCTTGTTTAAGTTATTCACTTCGGCGCTTGAATTAATTTTAATGATTCCATCTTCATACGTAACGGCTGTTACTCCCGGAATGTCTTTTAGACCGCTGCAATCTATATCATCCGCTGCTTTTACTTCAATCCAAATATCTTTTGTATCGGTGATAATCGCTTTTAGCTGCTCTTTTGTTCCTTCAGCAATAATTTTGCCGTGATCAATAATCGCAATTTTTGTACATACCTCTTCTACTTCTTCCATGTAGTGACTTGTATAAATAATTGTACTTCCCATTTCATTTAGCTTTTTTACAGATGTTAAAATATAATTTCGTGACTGAGGATCAATGCCCACCGTCGGTTCATCCATTATAATAAGCTTTGGGCGATGAGCAATTGCGCATGCGATATTTAGCCTTCTTTTCATTCCTCCTGAAAAACTTTTCGGATACGCCTTTTGTTTATCCAAAAGCCCTACAAATGCTAAAGCTTCTTCGACTCGTTCGTTAAGCAGTGAGCCTCTTAATCCGTAAAGTCCTGCAAAAAACTTCACATTTTCATAGGCTGTCAAATCTTCATAAATCGCTAAGTCTTGCGGAACAATTCCGATGTTCATCTTTGCAAAATTTCGGTGCTTCTTTATATTTTTCCCCAGCACTTCAATATCGCCGCTGTTGCTTTGAAGCAGGCTAGCAACCATATGAATCGTTGTGCTTTTTCCTGCTCCGTTTGTTCCTAAAAAGCCAAATATATCTCCTTCTTCTACTTGCAAAGATAAATTATCTACTGCAATAAAATCTCCAAATTTTTTTGTTAGTTTTTGAATTGATAATACGTTCATCATTTCACCTCTAGTGTGTTGGTATATCCTTATTTTATGAAAAAAAGGCAAACTTACGTCAGTGCATAAGTTCACCTTTTTCACATGAGAAATCTCATTATTTATGTATGAAGTTTCTCACCTATCGGCAGGAGTGTGGTAACAGAAAATCCGTTTGCTCCGTCAACAATCACCGTTCCGTTAATGGAAGCAGCTCGTTCTTCCATTCCTGCTATGCCAAGGCCTTTTTGAAACAAGTGAGCGCCTTTTCCATTGTCTTTGACTTCTACTTTCACCATTTTATTTAGTACGTGAAGCTCAATAGAAATCATCGTTGCTTCTGCATATTTTAAAGCGTTTGTAATAGCTTCTGTTATATTTTCATGGATAATTTTCCACTGAAGAGGCGTGATAAGATCTAAATTACCTTTGTATACAAGAGGCATTGCGATACTATGCTTAGCCTCAAACTCACCAATAAATAATTTAAGTCGGCTGATTCCTATTTGCTCAGCAGGAGGCTTTATACTTTTTAACGTTAGCCTAATTTCTTCAATACCTTCTTTGGAAATCGTAATCGCATTTTGAAGAAGAGACAGCGCTTTTTCCTCGTCTTGCTTCATTACGCGCTTTGCTGCCTCCATTTGAATAAGCGCTCCTGTCATTGAATGACCAATCTTATCGTGAATTTCCTGTGATAATCGATTTCGCTCTTCTAATTTTGAAGCATATTGAGACTGTCTTACATACTCTTTATTTTCATTGACATGCTTTTGCAGTTTTTGCATACTTACTCTCATTTCATCGAGCTTTTGCTCATAATTAATCGTTCGTTTTTGATAGAGAGCTGCTCCTGTATAAATAAAGAAAGTAAACGCAGCGACTAACGCATACAGTGCGCTAATGTCAGAGGGAACAAGCAGCACTGGAAGCAACACAAGCAGCAGCACCACCCATTTTTTTGCGACTGATTCTCCAATAAGTTCACAAAGATTTAGCGGCAAAAGAAGAAAAAACAAAGGATGAAGTTTATACGCACAATATAGAATAAGGACTATTGAAAAAGTAATAAGCATGCGCTTGAACGCGCTCTTTTTCACAATGGACGCTGCAATATTAACACAGCTGTAAAGAAGCAGTGCCAACACAATAGCTGAAATCGAGTGTACATAATTAAACTGAATGTACGTAATAGCCAAAAATAGCATGAGGATGAGCTTAGTCATCATTAATCCAACTTCCATAGCTCTACTTTCCTTTACCGGTTAAATAGTAAATAGCAATTTGAGTACGATGCTCAAGTCCCGTTTTACTTAAAATCGAACTAATATAGTTTGCTACGGTACCTTCTGAAATAAAAAGTGTTTTAGAAATTTCTTTATTTGAAAGCCCCTTGGCAATCAGCTTCATAATGCTTGTTTCACGCTCTGTAAACTGTGTCATATCCGCTTTTGACTCGCGCTCAGTTGCAGCGTTTAAACTTGATTTAATTTTATCAAGCACAACATCTTGCAGCACCGTATGTCCGTTGAACACACTTTTGATTGCGTCTCGAATGCGCTCTGGTTCTGTATTTTTTAACAAGTAGCCTTTAGCTCCGTTTTTTACGGCATCAATAATATATTCATCGTCATCAAACGTAGTTAAAATAAGCGGCTTTGCTTTCGTTGACTCTGAAATAAGCTTTGTAGCCTCTACACCGTCCATAACAGGCATCCTTACATCTAACAACGCAATATCGACGGAATGATTCTTGCAATATTGAACAGCTTCCTGACCATCTTTTAAAGTAGCGACAACGTCGAATTCCTCGTATGTATTTAATATAATTTTCATTCCTTCTCGAATAAACGAATTATCATCTGCAATAATAATAGTAATTTTCATTTCTTTAAGTGAGAACATCTCACTTTTTTTCACATCCTTTTTTCACACCCATCCGGATGCTTCTCATTTATTGTATCCATAATAAACCAAAAGTTCAATGTGATAGTTCGCAGTCTTTCTAAGCACTAAAAAAGAGCAAACCTCTAAGGTTTACTCTTTGGTCCTGTTACTTCTGAGCTAACTTCATCACCGTCTCTAACAGTACATTTACACCTTTTTCGCATTCTTCCCAAGGAGTGAACTCTTCTTCACAGTGACTTTTTCCGTTTACGCTCGGAATAAAAATCATAGCCGTCGGAATATAGCTAGCTAAAAACTGTGCGTCATGTCCAGCTCCGCTGACCATTCGCTTGTAGGAATACCCAAGCGAACGAACAGATTCTTCCACTTCATCGCAAACGGTTTTATCAAACCACACGGTATCGCGTCCCCAAAGCTTGGTCACCCGCACTTCGCAGCCTTCTAACAGCTCCGCTTGATCAGGCAGTGACTGAATGATCTTTTCCACGGATGCAATGACGTCTTCATCGGTATGTCTCGCTTCAAGTGAAAAAATAACTTTATTTGGAATAACGGTATGAATATTAGGCAGTACGTTCATACGACCCATTGTATAGACTAAATTTGAATCCAATCTGCCGAGCTCATGACGAGCTTCAGCAATCAGGTTATTAGTTGCAAATAGCGCATCTTTCCGCATATCCATCGGCGTCGTCCCGGCGTGATCTGACTCCCCGGTAACTTCAATTTCATAGCATACCATTCCTAGCACGCACTCGACTACACCGATTGATTTGGCTTCTCGTTCTAGAATAGGCCCTTGCTCAATATGTAATTCTACAAATGCCGACGCTTCAGTAAGACGGCTACTCGTATCGCCTTCATATCCGCATGATTGAAGGGCTTGCTTAAACGTCACGCCGTCAACATCTGTCTTCTTCATCATAACGTCTTTTTGAAATTTGCCCGATAAAATACCTGAAGCCATCATAGAAGGCTCAAAACGCGCTCCTTCTTCATTCGTAAAGTTAACAATGGTAATCGGCACCTTCGGCTTAATATTATGTTCAACCAGCGTTCTTACTAACTCTAATCCTGCAACTACACCGAGGATTCCATCAAACCTTCCGCCTTTTTTTACGCTGTCCATGTGTGAGCCAATCACAACAGGCGGCTTATCTTCTAGTCCTTCAAGCGTAGCGTAAATACATCCAAGATCGTCGATTTTAATATCCATTCCAAGGTCACGGCAACATGAACAAAAATAGTCTCGTGCTAAGCGGTCTTCTTCTGACAGCGCTAAGCGGGTTACACCGTTATTAGGTGTTCGTCCATAATCGGCAAATCGTTCAAGCGTATTTTTTAACCTTTCTCCATTCACTGCTACTTTTTGTCGTTGCAACTCAACCACTCTCCTCATTATTTGGTTATAAAGTGCGTCTAAGATGCTGTGTTAATGAATATCATTCATTATGACATAAAATAGGCGATATCACTTGAAGTCTGTTAGAACCCCTTCCATTGTTTTTGTAATGAAAGTGCGCAGCTTGCCTTATGTATCTATTAGCTTCAAAACGTAAATTTCCTGCTTTTTTCTATGAATAATGCACGCGTTATTTATGCATTTTTATTATAAAAATAGCGATAGGTTTTTTTCAAAAAAAAGAGAATTAGTTATTATACTAACTCTCCTCTACACACTTACTTTTTATTTGCTTTCTTCGCAATCGCAATCATTGTAGCCAAAACACCAACTGTAATAATCACAATAGCAATTACGGCAGTGGTAATAATAATTCCTGATGTCACTTCTGAAACACCCATTAGTTTACGTTCTCCTTTTGTGCCTGACTTATTTATCTAAATCAGCATATTGATCGATTTATTCCTATTATATACGAACTTGTAAAGCGACGAAATATGTGACACATAATTGACATACTGTTTATATGTTTTCTTTTAATTCTACGTTTTATTTAAGAAAATACGGGAATAATTCAAACATATATAAGAAATACTCTTTATTTCTTTAAAGAAGTATTGTAATATAAATGTAACAATTGTAATATTAACAGCATGAATGTTACATATATTTCAATGAATGAGTAGGAGGGAAATGGAAATGAAAAAATTTGGAATAATCTTAGCATCACTTGCTCTTTTCTTTTCACTAAGCACAGGAGTTACAGCTCAAGCAACATCACAAAATCTATCAACGACTAATGCGGTAAAAATTGCAGCAAACGCAAGCAACCATTTCTGGAATGCACTTCATGGATCTAAAGGTAATTTATGTACTCAAAAAACATTTAATTATAAAGGCACTCAGTACTCATATCTTTGTCAAGATTTTAATACAAAAAGCAAACTAGTAAGCTACTTATCTGAAACGTTTACAAACAGTGCTATTCAAAAAGGATTAACAAATTATCGCTACATCACATATAACGGAAAGCTTGCTCGTCCTGTCGGTGACGGATTCAGCATGCTAGAGTGGAACAAAGCAAAAGCAAAACTAACTTATCAGCGCGCCGATGTTCGCTCTTATCAATTTACGGTTCCAACAGTTGACGGAGGAAGTGTAAAACGCACCGTTACATTTTATAAATCTGGTTCACAGTGGAAAGTAAATAAGTTTGATGCTGTACTATAAGCAATATAAAAAACAAGGTCTTCTAAGGCCTTGTTTTTTTATGCTCTCTCTTCCGCTCTTTATTAAAGAAGTTTCACTTTATTTTCACCAACTCCCCTTATAGTATGGAGACACACTACTACTTATTCGATACATTGTCATCGGAGGATTTTATATGAACATACTACAAAAAAGAACGGCTTTTATCGTAACGGCAGCTTTTCTTTTAGCATTTGTTTTCAGTATCGTTTCACTATCACACTATAAAGGAGAAGAACATTTATTTTCAATTCAAGAAAGTCATCAGTTAAAAAAGATTACGAATGGTATATCTGCTCTTGATAATAACTCAAGAGATCATCGTCTTCCTTCAGGAAACGGTCCTGCTTCACCCAGCAATTCCGGAGAACACGTAACGCCTTTTCATAATCTATCTATGGATAACGGTGCCGGAAGTCAAGGAGCTAATAAAGACTATGAAACGCCGCTAGCTCTTTATACGGTGGGCTTTTTTATAGCAGCAGCTTTCGTTTACGGATTAGTAAAGAAAAAGAAATGGCATCATTCGATAGGGCATTCTCGCGTTATTTTATGGTCATTACTTGGCACTGGTTTATTTATTCGGATTGCACTGATTCCGTGGGTAGGCTCTCATATGGATGCGTCGCTTTTCAAAAACTGGGCATCGGTTGCGGCTAATCATTTTTCAAATTTCTACGCTAAAAGCGGAAGCGATTATCCGCCGTTTTATATTTATATCTTGTTTATCGTTGGGAAAGTTGGCAGTTTACCGGATTTTCAGCAGTATTTTTCGCTGTTGATTAAAATTCCGCCTATTTTAGCAGATGTTGTCACATCTTATTTACTCTATCGTTTAGCTCGTAAATACTTGGCACCTTCTTTTGCATACCTGTTAGCAATTGGGTATTTATTTAATCCGGCCATTTTAGTTAATTCAACGTTTTGGGGACAAGTGGATTCATTTTTCACTTTACTTATTGTCCTAGCCATTGTAATGATTACGGAAAAACGAATTTACGCGTCGGCCGTTATTTTTACAGCAGCGGTCTTAATGAAGCCGCAGGCGATTATTATCCTGCCTATTTTGTTTTTCGAGCTCATTCGCCTGAAGCAAGTGAAGCATTTCTTCGGCATTGCTTTAACGGCGGCTTTCACTGCTGGGGTGATTTTATTGCCTTTTTCAGTCGGAAAAAGTCCAACGTGGATTATTGATTTATTTTCATCCACCATTGGAGAGTACCCGTATGCTTCTGTTAACGCCTACAACTTTTATAGTTTAATAGGCGCAAACTATAAAGACAGCTCTGCAACGCTGCTGTTTTTCAGCTATCATACGTGGGGACTTATTTTTATCGTCGCGACAACTATTTTTTCTTGGCTTATTTATATAAAAGGACGGAGCTTTAAATACGCCGCTCTTGCAGCGCTTATTCAAATTTCAGGGGTATTTACGTTTTCTTCAAGCATGCATGAACGCTACTTATTTCCAGCAGCAGCGCTTGCTTTAGTGGCTTATATTTATTTAAAAGACAAAAACTTGCTTTACTTATCCCTTGGATTTAGCATCAGTATTTTTATGAACACTTTTTTTGTTTTATACGGCGACAGTAATATGCAAAACAGCACGTCATACCCGTTTTCTATGTTTGCTACGTCGATGCTAAACGTCTTGCTTGTTGTTTATTTAGTAAAAGTTGCTTGGAATTTAGTCCAAAAAAGTACGGTTTTAAAAACGGCATAATACAAAAAGCTCAGTGAGTATGATTGATCACTGAGCTTTTTTACATAACAAGCGACATGCCTGGCGCGTCTTCTTCTCTTTCTTGAAATCCTAATTTTTTATAAAAATGATGCTTTCCTTTTGCTGCAAACAGCTGAATCGATTCAATTCCGCTTTCTTGGCATTTCGTCAACAGCTCTTGAATAATTTGCTTTCCAAGTCCTTTGTTTTGGTACGAGGGATCAACCATCACGTCGCAAATAAGCGCTTGGTAAATTCCGTCTGAAATCATACGACCGAATGCAATCAATTGTTCATTATCATAAATACCGACTCTAAACCAGCTGTTGGCTGCCGCTTCAAACAGCTGTTCTTTTGTATAATTGCCTTTTTTACTTTTATGTAATCCGCTCGCTTCATGCAAAGCAGCAAACTGCTCAAATAACGGAACCTCTTTTTTTATTACGTAAGACACGTTCATTCTCCTCTCAATACCGTTGCTTTCTATATTATATTTATACATCAAAAAGAATAATAATTCAACATTTTTATCTAGTTATCTTGTTACCCTTTCTCCAAATAAAAAAACTGCCAAACGGCAGTTTTTTAGGCTTGTGCTGATTTTTTTCGTTTTTTAAGATCAATTCCTGCAATAATAAGCAAAATGATTCCAAGAGCAATCATGATTTTACTCACTGTTTCTACCCATTCCGGTGCACCTTCAGCAAGTAAAAGTGAAAATCCAATGATATAAACCGGAAACCCAACGAGAGCCCAAGGGGATTTCACCTTCTTTGTCTTCATATATAGGATCTCCTCCTTCTTTACAGATTCTATGTAGGCTGTATATGATGAGTTTATCAGAAAAAATTGGAAACGACAAAGGAGATAAACGCATGCATACGTTGCCTCAAACATTTTGTGATACAATTACTTACCTTCACTCTCATAAAGGCCAAAAGTGGCTAACTGACTTTCCTCAGCTGATTCGCTACTGCGAACAGCGATGGCATATCACCATTCACAGTCACTTCCCTCTTTCTTACCACTTTGTTGCTCCTGCGCGCAAAGCAGATGGAAGCGAACTAGTTGTAAAACTCTTTGTAGAGCCTTCAGAGCTGCTTCATGAGCAAGAAGCACTGACAGCAATAGCTGGTGAGAACACGGTAAAAATAGTGGACAGCGATGCTGAAAAAGGCATTCTACTGCTTGAAAAGCTGTCTCCCGGATGCCCGCTTTCCTCTTTATCAACTAAAGAAGAGGCTGCGTTAATCGCTGCTCGGCTCATGAAATCTCTGTGGCGCATGCCTCAATCAGACTCCACTATCGAAGAAACAGCCGTTAAAAGAGAGAAGCAGCTTCGAGAGTATACACAAATGTATCCAAGCGGCATTGATTTTCTTTCTTCCGAAACGCTTCAACACGCGCTAGCCGTTTTCTCTGAATTAAACCGGACTTCTCAGCAGCTTTTTTTGCTTCACGGAGACTTGCATCATGATAACATCTTACAGTCTGGTGAAGCGTGGAAAATAATTGATCCAAAAGGGTTGATTGGAGAAAAAGAGTACGAAATTATCCCTTTTCTTTTAAATCATCTGCCTAAGACAAACGTAGCAGAGACAATTGACCATCGAATCAATATATTTGTAAAAGAACTGAACGTAAATAAAAAACGCATTTTACTGTGGGGATACGCTCATTCTGTATTAGCCACGTGCTGGTTAATAGAAGACCGCCAAGACGCCGCTTCTTTTTTACGTGCTATAGAAGCATTTCAGCACTTTTTTGAGTACTATTACGGGCATAAAAAATAAGAGCCGACATTTGGCTCTTATTTTTTGCATTTCTCTGCGACAAGCTCATATGATTTTAATCGGTCAGCCGGATCGTGCGTAATGGTGACAAGCATGAGTTCATCCGCTCCGTAGCGTGCTTGAACTTCTTGAAGACGGACGTGTACTTCTTCCGGGTTTCCGATAATCATAGCTTCTTTCATCTTCTTCATTTTTTTCTCTTCTTCTTCTGTCAGCGGATAGCTGGCCGCTTCTTTAATAGAAGGCACACCTTTTGCTTCCATTTTATCCTGTTGAATTTTCCATACGAGTGAGCTCGTTGCGATGCGATGCGCTTGCTCGGTTGTTTCAGCGCAAATGACCGATACAGTGACAATCGCATAGGGCTGATTCCCGCTCTGTCTTGGCTGAAAAGCCTGCTTGTACTGATCAATAATAGCTGAACCGTCTTGTTCACTCATAAACTGTCCAAACGTATAGGCCATTCCGTTTCTAGCAGCGAGCTCGGCACTTTTTTTACTTGTGCCAAGCAGCCACGGTTCTGGAGAGACAGGCGGAAGCGGCGAAGCTGAAAGCTTGGCGTATTCATGTTCAGCCGGAAATTTATCGTCTAAAAACTGCAGAAGCTCTTCAACAAGTTCAGGCATTTTAAATACTTGCTGCAAGAAGTTATCCGACAGCGCATTTGTTGCTTCAGCCGATCCACCCGGCGCGCGCCCAATCCCTAAATCAACGCGCCCTGGAAACAGCGTTGCGAGCATGTTATACGTTTCCGCTACTTTATACGGCTTGTAGTGAGGCAGCAGCACCGCTCCGGATCCAATTCGAATTCTATTAGTTTGTGCGCCGATATAGCCAAGCATCACTTCAGGAGCCGAACAGGCAAGTCCAGACAAATCATGGTGCTCTGCAATCCAGTAGCGCTCATAGCCAAGCTTGTCACCAGCCTTGGCCAGCTGCATCGATGCTTCTAACGCTTCCGCTGGGGTCTGATGGGATGAAACGGGCGATTGGTCAAGTATACTTACTTTCATCACGCATCTGCTCCTTATTCGTTCACTTCAATTAAACTTAATGAAAAATCCCCTACCTGGCCTTTTTTATATAAATTTGTAAAAGACGTAGAGTACTGATGAATCGTTCCTTGGAAATCCAGATCTTCTTCTGGGACATTTACATGAAAAGTACCTTTATATAAAAGTGTAGTAATATCATGATATTCCTCACTTGTTACCTTAAAATCAACTGAAACTTTTGTTTTGCCTTTTACAATTTCTTGTTCATAGCTGTAAATTTGAATAGGCGTATCATTTAATACAATTTCTTGTACCACGTTAAATCGTCTCCTTTTTTAGTGCGTATGAAAAATAATAGCACTTGAAGAAGTCATGAGCAAATAAAAGAGCTTCTGGTTGCGCATGCAAAAAAAGCATGGCTTTTCGCCATGCTTGTAGTCCAAAAACGATCTTATACGCGCTTTGTACGCGTGCGTTTGAATACGAAATAAAGAACAATAATCACAAATGCCGCAACTACAAACGGAAGCGTATATTTGCTTGCTACGTCTTCAATGTTCGCCCAGTTCTCGCCTAGCTTTCCGCCTAAGTAAATAAATAAAATCGACCAAGGAATCATCGCTAACACGGTTAAAGACGTAAACTTCCAAAACGGCATTTTAGCAATACCTGCAGGGATCGAAATCGCGTGTCGAACAACCGGGACAAAACGAGCGGAGAAAACCACGCCCGCGCCGTATTTATTAAACCAGTTTTCCGCAAGGTCGATATGCTTATCATGAATAAATAAGTACTTGCCGTATTTTTGAAGAAACGGACGTCCTCCGTAGGCTCCAATCCAATATAAAAACCACTGTGCAATCGTTCCGCCAATAATTCCGGCAATGACTGCTCCTGGAAAACTAATCATGCCTTGAGAAATCATATACCCCCCGTAGGCTAGTACAATTTCACTTGGAATGATTTCAATCATTAAGCCGAGCGCAATACCTAAATAGCCAAGGCTCGTTAAAAAATCCAAAATACTCGTAATAAATGAACTCACCTTTAATCACCTTACTCATTCTTTAATAATTTTACACTACTACTATATTCCAACCATCAGTATAAAAGGAAACTATGAACTCATTATGAACAGCTTACTTCCCCGTTGACTGCCGGTACCTTTTCCGCAGCTCATGCGTATGCAGATCCGCTAGGCGGACCGGAATCGGAAGCTTACTTTCTTTTGAAATAAAATGCATCATAAGCTGATATGACATGTCCAAATCAATATAGTTTCCGCACGACAGAAAAATAGGCTTTACCCCTTTGGCTGTCCTTACTACTCTACCATAAACTTCGCCATCAATCACAATATCTTCATAAGCGCCCTCTGTATCTTCAGGCATAATGTAATCATGTCCCTTGATCTTTAAATAGCTTTTCCCTATTCCAACGGTAGGTTTATTGAGAAAAAACGAAGCATGTGTGGCTACTCCCATGTGCTCATAGTGCAAATATCCGTTGCCATCAAATAAAAACACGTCGGGCTCTACCTGAAGTTTTTTAACCGCTTCAAGAATTAAAGGAAGCTCTCGAAAAGCTAGAAACCCAGGAAGATAAGGAACCGTTACTTCTCCTACACTGTGCACTTTTTCCACAACGTTTTTCGTCTGATAATCAACCACTACAATGCTGCACGCTCCGTGAGATATGCCGTTTTCTTCCCAGTACGCAACATCAACACCAGCACAGTTATGTATATGCGTCATTTTGACGCGTGATGTTAAATCAATTTGTGCTTTTAGCTTTTGCTGAAGCGTCCGGCACTCCTCTTTCGTTTGCATCGTAAACGCATGTATGTACTGAATATCCATGTTCCATTCCTTTCATTGACTGACTCACCTATTATACAACTATTTTCTAAGAAATTCCTATTCTTTTTTTCACACCTTCTATTATAGCGCTGTTTCCTTAACGTTTGATTAAAATCGCTATTCGTTTACGCATTTTTTGTAAACATCATCATGAAAAAATCCCTATTTTTCTTTACGAAATGTCAACGTTTTCTACACACTTCCTCTATATCAGCATCACATTTTTTCGTTACGCTATTTCTATACCAACGCATAGGAGAGAAATGTGATGAAAAAATATTTAGCTGGTTTAAGCGCCGTCGCCTTATTATGCTGTTCAATCGCCTCTTCTGCTTTTGCACGCACGGAAGAAAAACTCACAAATATCGCGCACCGAGGAGCCTCTGCCTACGCACCTGAAAATACAATGGCTGCTTTTCACCAAGCGTTAGAAATGAATGCGGATTACATTGAACTTGACGTGCAGCAAAGCAAAGACGGTGTACTCGTTATTATGCATGACCGTACCGTAGACCGAACGACAAACGGAAGCGGACACATTCGAGAGTTAACGTACGCGGAGCTTCAGCGCTTGGACGCAGGAAGCTGGAAAGGGGATTCTTTTACGAATGAAAAAATTCCAACTCTTTCGCAAGTATTAGATGAATTTCAAGGAAAAATCGGTATATTAATAGAGTTAAAAGCGCCGGAACTTTATCCTGGAATTGAAAAAAAAGTAGCTTTTGAAATCAACAAGCGACAGCTCGATCACGTTATCATTCAGTCTTTTAACGTTTCATCCATGAAAAAAATGCATGAGCTTCTCCCAAACGTTCCTATAGGGATACTAACTTCTTCACAGCGAGACGCAAGCCCAAATTCAATCCAGCAATTCGCCGCTTTTGCCACTTACTTTAACCCGTCTTATGACATCCTAACGCCTGCTCTTATCCACCAAGTCCATTCTGCCGGAATGAAAATATCACCGTGGTCTGGAATCAAGCGGCTTCCCGCTTCATTTTTGTGGAAAACAAAAAGTGACGGAGTGATTACAAATTATCCTGATGAAGTGAATTGGGTGCAAACATCAAGTGCTATCGGACAACAGCTCGAAAAAGGAAGCGCACGCCGAGTAATTACACTTGCCGTCACAATGTGGCCATAGTTCCTGTAATCTTTTACTAGTAACCTCGTCTTCCTTACTGCCTTTTTAACGCTTCAATACGTTTGATTTCACTGAAATACCGAAAGTTCCCTTTAAAACATCTCTCCATCGTTTTAAAAAACTGCTCCGCTCCTCCTAACACCACCATAAAAAAGTCTTGTTTTGGAAGCACTGCTTTTACGGGAGGAGATGTATGCAAGGTATACAGTACAAACTGTTCAGAAGCCGATTTTAAGGTTAATACTAACGGTTGATCTGGAAAATTCATCTCTCCATATCCGGTCTCTTTTAAACTCTCCATTGCATCCAACAAATAAAGCCACATCCCATCTATAACATCCCATGCAGATGCATCAAGAAGCGGCTCACCGTAGTATTCAAGCTTAATAGCTCCTTCAAGGCAAGTAAAATCAAACTGATTACCGTAACGAATGAGTTCTTCTTCGTTCGATATATCGATAAAATAGTGCGATTCCTTTTCATATAGAGATGATAAATCCGTAATCAAAATACCTGGACGCTTAATGAATGTTTGAACACGAAACAACATTATCCCTCCATGCCCTGTTTGCTTTCACAGCTCAAATAAATTTTCTCCGTCCTTATTTACCCAATACTTTTCTATTTTTGGAATCAAACCTGTAAAGTCTTTATACGTTCCTTTCCAATCGCTTGGAACATATTCTTCAAATGAAGCCGGCTCAGGAAACAGTGAGTAAAACGTCTTTTGATCAAAATCCACCAAAAACGAAGGGCTAAAATCTAATACGTCTTCTTCATCTACGCTTTCTATTTTATCTTCAAACAGCTTTAAAAGAGTAGTTGTATCTGCTTGATACGACTCTATACGTTTTAAAAAAAGCTCAGCATTTTCATTGCTGAGAACTTCGATCCCTTTTCGTTCAGGTTCGATGTATTCATTAACCGCTGAATCACCTTCATTTTCAAAAGCTTGTGCAAACTTTACATAATCCAAATACCATAGCTCTCGATCGGTCACATACCATTGAAACTGCTTTTTATGTACTACTCCGACAATTACGTTTTCAGCATATATGGGTTCTAGCATGAGATGGACCTCCTTGCTTTTATTAGCTTTGTGGCCTGTTATATACGATTTAATTAATCTTTAAGCACTCTCTTTTGTACTTTTTCATTCAGCTTTCGTTTTAAATATTCAGCCATTTCTATTTGTCCTCGTTCAATCGCAAATGCGTAAGCATCCATCTCTTTCATATTTTCACCAGAGTATGTAATCGATATATTAATATGATTCTCAACTAACAGTTTAACCATCTCAAAATGACCGTTATATATGGCAGCAAACAGCGGATTTCTATCTGGTTCACTGATATCAATTTCAATATTATGGTTAATAAGATACTTAGCAATATCTATATGTCCTTTTGCAGCCGCTCTTTCTAAGGCATTGGTAGAAAAAGTTCCTCCTTGTGCATTCACATCTATTCCAGCACGAATAAGGTATTGTACGATTTCTAAATGACCATAAGCTGTCGCTACATGTAGCCATGTGCCAAAAGGTGTAATCCATGTTAACATTTCTGGATTTTTCTCCAATAAGTCTCTTACCTTATTTAAGTGACCACCTTTTATAGCGTCTCTAATAGCTTTTGTCATTTGAGTTATTTCCATTTTTCGTTTTCCCTCTACTTTCTACCTTGTAGAATTCTCTCCAAAATATATCGTCTCTCTGCTTGGTGTAATGCGCTGTAGTGTCGGGAGCTTATTATCTATAGCAAGACTCGATTCGCGGCTTCTTTATGTACTCCTACTAGTCTTCGATACTATAATTTTGTTTGATTTTATGTAAAAGAGCCATCACTTTTTCTTTATCATGGGCATGATCTTCCATATATACGTGGCAAATTTTGTGCAAGTAAGTTAAAAACGTTTCATAATCGACAATAACACTTTTGTCAGTGTCACCCGTACCGTCTAGAAATTCAATGCCGTTTTCAACATAGCCCTCTTCCCACGGCTCTAAGTCGTCTGAAAATGTACAAATGTGGTACTCATTTCCATAACCAGTTTCCTCTGAAAAATAGTGTAAGACTTTTAAAAATTTTTGATCTGATAAAGCGCTATAAAAACTTATCATGGGAGACAACGTACAATCTATATCATGAAATAATTCTACGATCTTCTTCATTTATATCCCCTTTTTATAATTAATTGAATCAACGTTTACTATTTGATCACGCCTACTTCTATGAGAGCCTCAAAAAATCCACAATTATTTTCATGCCCTACTTTAGCTGCGGATTAATGAAGCATAGCTAAAAATTCTTTGAATGTATCTGCAACAGGGTACGTGTTCGGCTCAAGCTCAGCAGAATTTTCATGATCCCATACACAAACGCTAGGGTTATCTCTTGAATTTCTATAATCTAAACACACAAAATCTCCTGCAAATAAAGTCGCGATTGGTAATAAAGCTACTCCCAATAAATCTCCATCATCTGTAAGCCGATCCTCTAATTGAGTCCATGTTACATCAATATCAAACGTACCGGCTTCATTGTTCTCTGGGGCTTCAAGAATACATAAAAACCTTATTAATACATAGCTATGACTCTTCACTTTAAAAGCTTTTGCTTCTGGAGAAGCCCCGTTATTTCTTTTTATCATTTGTTTATAGTCTGGAGGTAATTTCACTCTCCAAAACGCTTCCTTTTCAGCTACTAAATTATCCGATGGTAATGGATAAATGATTGAATCTTTTTTTATTTCCATTGAATGTACTCCTTCTCTGTAGTATTCTTTCATTCCCTATTGAGATATGTATATTTAACATAATGAATTACACTATAAGCTGTTCATTTTTTATCTATCTTTTACAGCCTCGAGATATCTCTTTAGATGCTTTTGTCCTAGCTTACTTTTTGGCAAGATACCAAGGTATTCATATTTCCATATTGTCTTCCTAGCATGGGAATCTGCGGCTGAAAGATCATCATAATTAAATTGAATCGTAAACGTTTCTTTGTGATTAAAAATTAAAGTGAAGTTGGTCCATGGCTCTTGGTTCTCACTGGAGGTAAACACTTTCCACAATTCTTGGATGCAGTCTAATAATTTGTTCCATTGTTTAACATAGTCTTCTTCACTTACAGCAAAAATTTCAGGAATGTCATGACTGTATATAATTTCATCACTGTTATTAGGATAATAATAGAAGTACGCTGTTTGGGCACCATCAACAACTTCACCATAAAGATAAACTTTAGAACACGCTTCCGGAATGGTCTCTATTACGATATTGCCTATGTCTTGATATAGCTTATTCACTTTTTCTTCGTTCATCTAACATTCCTCCTGCTGCCTTGTTAAACTGCCTAAGAAGCCCTAGCAAAATATTAAAGCCTATTAAGTTTCACCTTTTCAAACCACTCATTAGCATTATAACTAGCGGTTTTAACATCATCATTTGTATAAACCAACTCGTAATTGTATTCCGCTGTAAAGTGGCCGCTCTTCACATCATAAATTAATTTCATCTCCGTTGGCATGTCTCTGTTATTTTCTTTACACAGCGCTTCAATTTTTTCAATATCTTCATTTAAAATATTTAATACCATAAATCCTCTTTTCGGAGATGTATCATATCTTTCATCCTCATCCTCTAAGGCGTCGTTCACTTGATGAGATTTTACATATTGATTGTTAATAAGATAAAAAAACTTACTAGCGATAATGTTTCCTTCACACGAAGCATAGATATACACTTTGTCGGCTCTATCGTTAATATATTCCATACAAATTGATATCATATCAGCTTGGAGTTCAGTGAATCGTTCTTCAAATTCTTTCATATGATGTTGCACCTCGCTTATAAACTTTTAATTCTACGCTTGTAAAATGTTCCCTTGATGCAATTCTTTAGGGTTAATTTAGTACCTTCATGAGGTGGGAATTTAACCACAAATACTGGATTTATGCTAAATTGGATTATTGGGATACTCATTTAAATACTTATTGATTAAAGTCTTACTTTCGCTATCATCTGGTTCTGTTCCTAAATATTTATATTCCCAAATCACTAGCTGGTCATCAAAGCTGTAATCCGTGTCAAACCAATTTGTATAATCATAATGCACCTTCAATTTGCCATCGCTATTAACAGATAGTGTAAAAGAGTACCAAAGTTCTTGCTGATTATCTTTAAAAACGTTTCTTAATCTATTACTTAACTCAAATAAAGCTCGATCCTTCATTTTATAAAATTCTTTATCAATATCGTCGTATTCACAAGGAATTTCTAAACTATATTTATAGTTCTTTTCATTCTCAAGGGTATTATAAAAAAAGTAAGTGCCTCCGCCCGTTTCGGATATTTGAGCGTAAAAATAAATCTTTGTCCATTTCGTAGGAATCATTTCATTCACTGTTTCAGAAATCCCCCTATAAATTTGATTTATTTCTGTTTCCATACTCAATATGTTCGACCACCTAACTGTTTTTCCAGTTTATAACGCGTTCCTTACTGTACCATCCATTAATGTTTCTCTATAACTATTATAAACCACTACAATAAACTCATCATTGCTCTTATCATAAAACACTAAAGTACTAAATACTTTCTCTCTACTTCCTGCATTGCATTCTTTACATTTCAAATACTAACTTTTTACTCCAACATAAAAAAAGAATTCGACTCTTTTCGAATTCTTTTCCTAATTTAACAACTTCTCTCCTCATTTTTTTGCTCTTAAGCAATTTGTACCACCTGCATGAGAGACAATCTAAACCCAATCAATTTTCAGTCATCCTTTGCTTTAAATATTCAGCAATCTCAGTCTGCCCAAACTCTCTTGCATATTCATAGGCATTCATATTTTTGATATTTTCTCCCGTGTATCTAAGCGACACATCTATTCCTTTTTGTACTAAATATTTAACTACTTCTTGATGCCCACCATAAATTGCTCCAAACAGTGGATTTCTCTTCGCTGAGCTCACATCTAGTTCTGCTCCAGATTCTATTAAATACTTTACTATCTCTAAATTACCGGACCCAGCTGCTAAATTTAACGCAGAAGCATCAAATGTCCCGCCTTTCGCATTAACGTCAATTCCTTTTTCAACTAAATATCGGACGATTTGAAGGTTCTCTTTTTTAACCGCTACATGTAACCACGTACCAAATACAGTCACGGTATTTAAAACCTCTATATCATCTCCTATTAGTTTTTTCACTGCGTTGATATCGCCAGTTTTAATGGCATTTCTTATCAATTTCTTACTATGGTTTCGGTCCACTATGCAAACTCCTTCATTATCATCTACTCAAATAGGATCATTCGGAAATTCACTATCGTACTTTGCAATTAATGCTCTATCTTTTTCTTCACTTGCTTCTTCACCTAGGTATTTACGTTTCCAAGTTATCATTTGGTCACTAAAACTATACTTTGTATCGAACCAATTCGTATAATCATAGTGTATGTTCAACTTCCTGTTACTATCTACAGACATTGTAAATGAATACCAAAGCTCTTGGTAATTATTTTCAAAACTGCTTCTTAATTGATTGCTCAATTCAAACAGTTTTCTTTTACATTTTTTAAATTCTTGTTGATCCACATGATACTCAAACGGGATTTTCAAGCTATACGTAAAACTTTGTATATTCTGAAGTGTATTATAAAAAAATAAGTACCTCCCCCAGTTTCTGATATTTGAGCATAAAAATAAAACTTTCCCCATTCTTCTGGTATCATTTTATTCACTGTTTCAGCTATTTTTTTATGTAATTGCTTCATTTCATTTTCTACTCTTTTCATGACTTCAGTTCGTTCAAATTCTATACCTACCATTCTTCCAGATTTAGCTGCTTGATATTTAGCTTCCTTTATGTATTTTAGACTTAGACCTAACTCTTTTCTCTTTTTATAATGCATCAATTAACCTAAGTTTAGTTACTAATTCATTATATTTTAAAAATATCAACCGCATCTCCTGGAGATTTATTAATAAGGAGTTCAGGAATGTTTGAATTACTCTTCTTTAATTTATATTTTTGAATGTTTGTTAATTCAGGATTGAAAGAAATAGTCTGAGATGTAAACTCTAAGTTTATGAGTTTATTGTAAACTTCCCCTAAAAATTTTTTCCAATTTTCCAAGGAAGAATTTGAAACCTCACCAGGATCTTCTAACATACGATACCCGTCTGCATAATGAAACATCAGTAAACCTGTTCCAAAATCACAAGCTGCATTTTCTAGAATAACTGTTGGCACTTCAAATCCACTATTCCAGTTATAATTTGCAGCAGAGTAATGAAGCAATAGAAAGTTATTAGTATTCAATAAATAACTTATTATATAATCCTTATCTGTGCTATTAAGTAACTGTTGAAGAAAATGAATATCGTCCTTATCCATAAGTTCTTGCCTCCTTTTTAAAAAACTCAAATGCTATAAATTATTGATTATTGCTGTTAAAATTCTCTTCATATCTTTTCATTTTCATCATTTGTTCTTTATCTTTTTCATCCGCTAATTCTCTACTTAAATATTTGTACTCGAAAATCCCGCATCTTCACTTTGTGCTTACTGCTTCCTTTATTTGTATAGCCTTAATAATTATTTAAATAGGATTATTTGGATATTCTTTTAAATACTGATCTATTAAACTTTTAGTTTTTTCATCCGCCGGTGCTTCATCTAAATATTTATACTTCCAAATCTTTTTCTGTGCTACAAATCCGTAATCTGTATTCAACCAATCTGTATAATCAAATGATACAGAGAACTTCCCTGTTTGCTCTAACATTAGCGTAAAAGAATACCATAGTTCCTGGTTATTTTCTTTAAAGATTTCCCTGAGCTGTTCACTAAGATCAAAAAGCTTATCTTCTTCATTATTAAATTCTAGTTCCGATATGTTAAATTGTTTTGGTATATCTAGACTATACGTGTAGCTATTATCTCTAATTGATTTATAAAAAAAGTAAACTCGCCCCCCCGGATTCATCAATCTGTGCATAAAAATAAAATCTTTCCCATTCTTCTGGAATCATATTATTAACCGTTTCTGCTATTTCTTGATACAATTCCTGTAACTGGCTTTCCATTTGCATAGAATTTATCCTCCTGACTGGTTTTCAACTGTTGCTATCCCTAGTTCTTCATCTTCAATTTGGTATGTTATTCTAACTGTTTATCTTTAACTTTTTTATGTTTCTTCAAATCCATGTCAGACAACTAAAAAAAGACACTTGGTTACTTTTGTACAAAATCAAGTGCTTTAAGTCCATCTGTTTTTTAGTAGCATTAATGTTGTAACTTTCATAGTAAAAGTATGATACTTATATATATCCTAGCAACTATTAAGCTGACACATCTTATGAACTCTAGCTTTACAAAAGAATTAGCGTTCTTCTTTGCACAAATATAAGTATTGGCCAAACTCAGGAAACACATCCCAGTTTTTTTCAAGGGTATTGTTTGTTTCGCGCTCCTCTACTGAAACATTCTTTAAATCTCGCTTTTCCATTGCTATGTAACCATCTTCTCGGAAATTCAAAATCAAAATACCTACTTCTGTATCAGTTTCATCATCATATTCCCAATACATGGCTGTTCTTAAAAAAACCATACCTTCACTCATAACTTCGAAGTCATAATTTAAATATTTACGAATTAGTTCATCGTAAAACCCTACCGAAACCCATTCATTTGTAATATTTATAATATACTTGTGCTTCTCATCTTCCCTTAGTACGACCGTATAGGGTTTATGTTTTTGGTGGTATGTGTATGCAGTATGCTCATCAAGAATGTTCCAAGGCTTCTTTTTGATATCTGACCATTCGTCACAATAATACATTTCCATAGTCACTTGTACACCTTCCCATAATATTTCTACTAACAGTGCTTTTTTTTTTCACAAATTCTTTATACGTTTCTGGTAAATTCATTCTCCATTTACCTTCCTTTTCAGAAAGCACAGTATCGTCCGGCAAGGGATAAATGATTGACCATCCTTACATTCCATTTGTATACCTCTTTAACATTGTGATGAAGTGTAATATTAAAAGGCGATATATCCATTTGGCTTCTGATCATCGTCCTTCTCATAAAATTCAAATATTAACTTGATATTCCTTGATGATGCTACCTTCATGAACTTTAATAAAGCATCATTCAAGTATACAAAATGTAAATATCTCAAAAAAACAACCAAAAGCAGCTGTCATCTAAAAGTCTCATCTGCTTATCTTTGAAGTTAAAATCTGCTTTTAAAAGTATAGCTAAATAATTACACATTTTTAGAAGTTTCTTAGTTATCTATTTCTCAATAGACTCATCAATAAAAGTCTTTATTGAAATTAAATCTACCCTTTTATCAGCATTCTTTGGATAGTTTTCTTCAAGAAAGTGTAATAGCTTATCTGAGATACTATTATTCTCATATACCTTTTCAAAATTTGTTATGAAGCTTTCAACAGTCTGATAATCAACACTTTCAATAGTCTGGGGAAGATACTTTTCTTTTTCATATTGATACGCCTCCCAGATTGTATATGCCAGAGCATTTCCAATACATATCCATACTTTTTCATTATCTTTATCATCGGCCAGTTGCATATAAGTCATGATATCTGTTTCATCTATGTTTTCTAAATATACATACAGGCTATCTGCGTCAAAATCCTTTAATTTTAGCCATTCCCAAGCTTTTTCTAATGACTCAACCGCTACTTTAAATCCTTTAGATTCAGAAATCTTGTTGATAATTAAATTAGATAGCGACAATAGATATACGACTTTAGCATCCTTGCTCAAATTATTAAATCGATTCATTTGATTTGGTGATCCTCCTTCATACATGGTTACCTTTTGAGTAATTTTATATATTTCGTGTCTTTCCCTTCAAATAACCTTCCTTCTGATTTTCGATTAGCTATATCAAAAAACTCTTTGGCAAGTAAAAGGGATCCCAATTCATAATAAATAACGCCTGAAATAAACTCTTTTTCACCATCATCAAATCGTTTAAAGCCTGATGAGTATAGATGAGTTAGCCAATATTGGGCACTTTCATAGTCATTCATTATGATAAAGGTATCAATGATATCTTTTACCACCTCATAAGTATCACTATATAACCCTTTTGGAAGCGGAATCTCTTCCCACCCTTTGATTAATACATCAACAGATTGTTGATAATTTTTCTGTTCAAATAACTGATCACTTTTCACTCTATATTCTCCAACTCTTTGTTGGATATTTAATTCCATTTTCATTTACATTCTCCTTAATAAAATGGGATGACTTGTTAAGACTAAAGATACATTGCTATTTAATAGTTTTGCACTTATAAAATTTGACCAGATCTATTGATCCCTATCCTAAAACGTAAAAAATACCTTTTTCTTTCCTTTAACAATTACGTACTGTTAAAAATAATGCATTTAACTGCTTTTTGAGGTTTGCTGACTGTTAGTTCTCACTATTTGCTGTAGTGGTCTACACTTACTCATTCGTTCTCTTTATTCAATGGGTTCCATACACTGAGTTAAAATAATTTCATAAAATCTTCTCTTTTTATTGAGGTTTCATTGCTTGTACACTCATAATCATAAAAAACTAATTCCATTCTTTCAATTTCCTCTACTGTGATAAAACCGGTCTCAACTGCGCTATTCAAAAAGACAGTGCTACTATCTGCACCGATACCTTCCAGTGCTTGCGGTACATATTTTACTTTTTCGTTTTTATAAGCTTCCCAAGATGTATAAGCGGCGGCATCCACTAGTAGTGACCATAGCCTAGCCATATTCAAGTCTTCTTCTTCCTCAGCAAATTCTGAGATCCCTGTATAGTCTGCATTGTCAATAAGCTCATAGAGTTCATCTCCAGTTACAATATGAGATTCACCCCATAACCAACATTTGTCTAACGCTTCTCTACCTGCTGGATATCTTTCATCACCTTTACTCATTACAGAAAATACTCTTTCAGCAACAATTAAAACAACCCCAACTTTTCGTTCACTTTGTAAATTAAGAATGGATTTATTTTTCATAAAACCCTCCTTATGTTTATTTAATAATCTTTCCATTTTTTTAAACATACACGTAATTCATTTTTGAACTTTTTTATGATTGTACTGATTGTTACGCTCAAAT
Source organism: Priestia sp. TGN 0903 (assembly GCF_050846855.1). NCBI lineage: Bacteria > Bacillati > Bacillota > Bacilli > Caryophanales > Bacillaceae > Priestia > Priestia sp. TGN 0903. Next base: position 47,554 of record NZ_JBOZGL010000001.1, on the reverse strand, counting down.
AAAAGAACGCACCTGCTTCCTTTTATGGACAATCAAGTGCTATATGCTATATAAACTTACTTAGTCTATTTACACATTATTTTTTAATTATCTTGTAACCCTATTAAAATCCATTCATCTACAATATCCCAGAAATCAACACTATATTCAGGCTGGTCATTGGTGAACCACAGTGTTGCTCTATTATCCGTACAATTGTTCAAATCCACCGCAACGTATCCACCAATACCATTCTCAAAAAATCCATAAGTGGTATCAAGATTGATTTCTAATGGATGCTCTAAATCATCAAGAATCCCCCATTCATCTTCTTTAAAATAAGTTACTCTCTCTAACGGTACTAGACCCATTGCTCGACTTGGCATATAATAAAAGCCATTATGTAACTTTCCGTAAAATTTAACAATAGATTGCGGAACACTTGACCAAGCTTGTTGCATGTCTAAATCGTAAATTGATTTGTTTGGTATTCCCCCTTCATAATAAAGAATTTCGTCATTTTCACTCTTCACGCTATATAGAATGGCGTACTGTCCATTATCTATAATGAGTTCAACATCTACTAAATTCTCTTTTAAATATGAAATCGTGTGACTTAATTCTTTTTCACATACCCGATTCCATAAAGCAATTAGTTTATCTTTCCTCTCAGTCTTGTCAGTTTCTATAAATACTTCCACCCATTCTTTCGGGATGTTCTCTTTCTTAATATTTAGTAAGTCTTCATTAGATACAAACTCAATACTTTTTCTGTATTGTTGTAGAAAAGATAACTTATTCACTTAGAATCACTCCTATTTATCCTCTTAAATGCATTTATTAAACTATATTTATTTTCTTCTGTTAGACTATTGTAGAAACCTAGGTGATTTTCAGTATTCATCATTTTTTGGGTCTATTTAAGCTAGTCAGTATATTTAAAATCATGAGTTTTCGGCTTTTCACCTGTCATATTACTTCAATACATTTTGTTTTCGTATCGACCAATGGTCTTTAGTGATTTTTTGTGGAACTGGCTTCGTTTGAACAGGAACTTCCAAAATTAATTCTCCCTCTACTCGACCACCTTTTAAAGTGTTTAGGTTAAATTTACCAGAATAATATTTTTTAGTAAACTCACTTAAATAACTTAATGCGGTCTTTTCTTGTACTTCAGTCAGTTGAGTGAATTTCCTCGAGACAATTTCCCCACCTGGAATATAAGAATCAACAACATATTTCTTCCCATTGTTTTTTTCACAAAATTGGGTATTGATTTCTTTTTAGATACTGCTTTACCGTTCTCTTTAGCATACTTATAAAATTATCATATTCATTTCACCTTTCATACTGAAATACAAAAAGCACTCATCGTCTCTCTTAGACAATTAAGTGCTTTAAGTTTGCAAGTTTTATAGCGAGAGTGTGACACCCTTTACATGCTGTGACAAATCATACATTGAAACGTAGGTGCCAATTTTACATACAATTTAAAATCAACTTCTATATCATTTTCAACACTTGTTCTTTCACATTTTCGTCAAACTTAGCTCCTTCTACATTTGCTCCTGTCCAAACTACATTGTCGAGTTTAGCACCGGTAAAATCCGCTTCTGTGAAATCCCCATTTAAAAGGATTGCTCCGGTAAAATCTGCTTCTGTGAAATTAGCATTTCTAGCATCTACCGCTGATAAATTTACATTTTCCAAATGCGCTTTTTCAAATTTACTATTTGTCAGATTGGCACCGCTGAAATCCGTTCCCATACAGTCGGCCTGTTCCGCATCAATTCCTGACAAATTTGCATGGCGAAATGTAGCATGATTTAAAATTGTTCCAACTAATTCTCCATGTGAAAAATCAGCCTCATCAAAACGAGTTTCAAAGCAACTACTTATATTTATCTTTGCATATTTCATATTTGCTTTAGAAAAATCCGCTTCGCCAAACCTACAATCTGCCATGTTAATTTCCTCTAAATTACAACTTCTGAAATCAGCTAACTCAAAATCGCAGTCATGAAACGCTGCTCTCATTAGGGAAGAGGCTCTCAACACAACACGTTTTGCCATAATACGCCTTGCCATTACTTCTGACAGGTCTGAAAAACTAAGGTCTAAATCACTCGTATCTACCTGATCTATAACCTCATCATTATATTGAGATCTATTTACTATTTCCATAACCCTTATTCGCTCATTACTTTTCTCATCCATGATTACAAATTCCTTTCCTTTAATTTTCTAGATACTTCTTCCAAGCAACATTGGGCGAATACGTGACAACCATTCGACTTTCATGAAAACTTGGCACAGCTATTACTTGAGCTGGTTCTAAGTATTTCATTACATGTAACCACCGATCTAGCAATGTATCCCTATCAGCTTCTAATGGATTTTGTAAAAGATCCATACAAACCCCGCCCCATTCTAATTCTGATACGACAGCGGGAGTATTTAGTAGGAATTCCTTATCAAACATTTCTAAAATATGACCACTAAAATATGTTCTAGCTCCTACCCCCAAGGGACCGTTAGGAAGAAACCTGACCGGTATAGGTAGTGAAGACATATTCATCCACATATGTAAGCGTTCATATTCAGTATTCCACGGATAAGATGCTTTCCAAAAAATTTGGGACACTCCATAACGCGGCTTTACAATTTCTGCGATTTGATCAGATAACTCAAAAAAAACAGACCATAATTTTTTAGGTATTGATTTATGGAACTCAAATTCCAAATATGAACTATGACTCCAGTTAACTTTAAAACTCCCTTTATAGTGCACCGCTTTATCACGATACAGGTGAACTTCAGATACTCTACGCTCTGAAATCACTTTTTCTAGAATTTCCCGACGATTATATTCTACCTTTACTGTTTCAGAGTTACCCCAATGGGTAGGAGCAAATTTTTCATTTGACTCAAACACTTCCAAAAGACGACCTAATAGCTCCTCTTCGTTAAAAGCTACTGTGGGGTACATTGAAATTGAAAAATAATTAGGTTTCATTTATATCCTCCTTCCATACTAGATATCATATCAGTCTGCAATTCACTGAATAAATCTTCAAATTCTTTCATACTACTTTTACTTCTTTAACACTAATAAAATGCTGTAAGGCCATGCTTACCATCAATAATGTTTTTAACTATAAATTTCTTTGTTTGCATATTACTCTCAGTATAAATGTTTTTAACGTCAACACTTGTTTTTTTGAAATATTTTTTTAAAAATTCAACCTCATTTCTCTTTAACTTTCTGATATTTTTCACATTCACATCAGGTATCTAAGAAATTTAAAAATGGCTCACAAAAAAAACACTTGTTGCCTAAAAGGCAGTCAAGTGCTTATAGTTCATTACTGAACTGGTCCCATGAATTCAGTAATAATGAGAATATGTTCCTTCAATTTGACTTTTTTTAGATTCTCTACTTTTTCTGCTCCACCAAGCCCTAATAATGGAGTATAACCAAAACACTCATCATAAGCTGGCAACTCATAGTGGTCTACTGCTTCTGTATAAGGTGACCATTCTAATGATCTCTGTCTAAATGGTTCTTCCTCTAAAAATCTAATAAATAAAGAATATTTTGAAGCTAGCACTTTCGTTTTAGCCTTACGATAGTTAACCATCACTACATAGGACTCATTATTTTCATCCACCTCAAATAATATAATATCACCCATGGATGTAGCAAGAATTGGAATGGTCCCTTCATTTCTTAAATATGTGTCAGTTATCAACTCTCTAAAATCATCAGGATTAATTACTTTTAAATAACCATTCAGGAGAGTTCCATATCCATATGTTTTCCACGCTTCAATCAATTCTTTTGGAAGATACTCTTTATATTTATTGATTGTTTCTTCTTCTACTGTTCCACTTTGCCGAAAATCATTGTATATATTCAATTCCTACTCCTCCCTAGTGTATAAGCTTTACATTTAAATACGTGTTTTTGAGTTGTTCAGGCGTCATATCTTTAGCCATCTCTTCTATCAATTCAATCTCTAACAATATGTATCAAGTTCAAGCCTTGTTCCTTACAGTATACTTTGATTTCGTCTTTTTGATATTTCAACTTACCTGTCCTTAAGTTGAGAATTCTGTATACCCAACAACGTTTAATTTTTCAGCCCCCATTACGAAATTAAAATTTATGTAACGCTTTTTTAACGAATAGCGAGTATTATACGGCCGTATCTAGTAAAAATACAACTCATAATTTATTAAGCCAAAGCAGAGTTCGAACATCCTTTTACTTTATCCATTGTTTATCCATTGTTTATCGCCTAATTATTATATTATTTTCACAAACCAAGTATTAAAACATAATGCCTTGATGGTACAACCATCATAAGCTATTGATTTTCATTAGCATTTTTTATGTAGTCCAAAGCATAAATTTCTCACAAAAAGCACTTGTTGCCTAAAGTAGACAATCAAGTGCTTTAAATTCTACTGTAACCCTTTTAAAAAGTTCATAATATCATCTTTTTTTAGCGAAGTATTACTATCCTTTAAATAATTAATGAACTCTTTAACCACTACCTTATTTATTAGTTTTATCTCATAAAAACCGTTGGGTCCATTCGGCACTGGGTAGTCCCCAAATTATAAAACAATATCTTGAAAACCAACCTCGACTATTTCTTCATCCTCAAATTTTACCGCAAGACCATGCTCAGGTTCCCACGTGCATTCAAGTAACAAACCAACTTGTCTTACATCTTCATCAAAGACCATAGGAAATATCAGTTGCTTAGGTTCAACAATAGTAGCTATCTCGTCCTTTGTGGATATGACAGGAGCCATCTTATCAGCGAATTTCTCACCGAGTCGCTGTCTGTAATCTTCGTAAACTTCTAAATAATAGTTCAATATAGCATCCTCAGCCAAGTTCAAAAGACGTTCTTTGTCATTAAAAAATTTATGATAAGCATTGACCTGTGCATCTTCAAATTCTGCATCATCTTCTGCTTCAATATTTAATATTACAGTCTTTTCATGTCCAAACAAAGTAATGTTATTATTCCTCTTCCAACCATAGTTGTAGGCTAATTCTCCAAACGTTTCATGTTTAATTGTCTCCATTGATTCCACCCTCTATTATAGTTTTTTTTCGGCTTTACCTGCCTCGGAAACTCCACCTAAATGACCAAACTTACTATTTATTACAGAAGGCACTAGGTCCATAGTCTTCAAATCATTATCCTCGTGCCAAGTATATTTATTTTGCTTACGCCATTTCCTTACTTCCTTAGGGGTTACCCCACATTTTTCAGCTAACCGTTCATCAGCTTTTTTAAAATTAATATCTCTATCAATAGACATGCCTTCTATCTCAACTCTTCCTTTCGAGACAGGAGAAAAATCAGGGACAGCATCTGAGTAATCAATGCCTTTCTTATCAACTTGACTTAGGATTTCATTGACTTTCTCATTCTCATGAATAAATGTAGATTCACCACGTTCTCCAGTCCATTTTCCATTATTTACTGGTGTTTGTGCAAGTCTTTCTTCATAAGTGCTGTTAAAGGTTCTAGTTGCACTCTTCTTCGAAACTTCACTCGTACCCTTAGTAACTTCTTGAACCTTCTCAACTTCTTTAACAACCGGTTTCTCCACTCTCTCCACATTCGGGTTAGCCACAAATCGTCCGGTTTCTGAATCTTGGTATCGCTTGGCAGTTGGGTTATAGAGAGCTTGCGCCATCTGCATCGTCTGCTGCTTCACATTCTGCAAGGTCTCCCTCACCGTCTGCTGGGCAAGTGCTGGACCTGCCGGCACAAGATCTGGCATGAGTCTTGGCATACTGCTGTCTAAGATGTTGTTATACGTTTTATGTAGCGACTGAGTCCAAGAGGCCGGTGCGTTTTTGACGCTTTGGTAGGCTTGCTTTGTGACGTTGGCAACAGCGCTTGTGCGAAGCGTGTTGCGCATGTTGTTGAGCTTTTCGGTTCCTTTGGTCGCAAGGCTTTGTCCCATTTTCCCCGCTACCTTCGTAGAAAGCGCTCCAGCTCCAGCGATTCCTAATGCTTGCAGAAGGCTTGCTTTACGCTGCTCTTCACTGATCTTATTCCCGAACATGTCGCGTCCGGTCATATATTCTCCTAGCCCGTTTGCAGCCACAAGACCGTAGAGGCCTTTTTCCGTTTGCTCCAGGACTTTGAAGGATTTAGCGGATTTGTAGGCGTCTAAGGCGTGATCCGCTGTGCTTAGGCCTTTAGCCGTTTTGTAGATGGCTTTTCCGCCTTTTGCGGCTCGTCCTACCCAGCCGACAACCGGAATGAAGCCGGCTGCTGCCATGGCTCCTGCTGCGACGCGCTGTGAGGTAGAAAGTTTTTCACCCGTAACAGGGTCCACGCCTTCTGCTGCTCTTTTATAATCATAATATCCGCTGACCTCTCCTGTAAAGGTAGAAACCGCGTCCCACGTTTTTTCATACCACGGCTTGTTTGCTTCTTCTTCTTGCTTTTTTTCCAGCTCGTATACTTCTTCTTGCTGCTTGTTGTAGTCAACATATGAAGTTGCATAGTCGTTTAGCTTTGTTTGAACTTTATACAGTTCGCTGTCGTGATAGGCTTTTTCGTCAAAGGCAAGCTGATAGACACTTCCTCCTTGACTCGTAGCAAGCTCTAAGCCGCTTACTAGCGTATCCACTACCGCATAGAAGTCGTCCATTTCGCTGTATTCTTTTGACCATTCAGCGTCTAACTGGTTCACTGCCTCAATTGTATCGGTGCGTTTTTTCTCTGCTTCTTCTATTTTATCGTTAAACTCACTCGTTGAAAACGCTGAAATAGAGACGATATCGTCAATACCGTTTAAAATACTCTGCAGATCGTCGTGCTGCTGCGCAACCATTTCTTTAGCATTGCTATTGGCGTTTTTTAGCTCTGTTTCTAAAAATGATTCAGTTACAATCGTGCTTCCTGATAGCTTTGCTTTTTCAGCTTTAACGTGAAGCGTTGAAAAATAGCTTTGCTGCATTTTAATTAAGTTTTCCCACTGTCCGGCCGTATCGGCGTGCTGCTTATAAAAAGATTTTATATTGTCAGCGCCTTTTCCTTCTAAGCTGCCATCTAAGTCCGCTACGCCCTGCAGCGCTTTTTTCAGTTCACCCAGCTGGCTTAGTAACTCATCGTAGGCTTTTCCCCTGTCTTTTGCTACATCAAACAGCGCTTTTGCATCGTATACCTTTCCCACAGTCATCCCCCTTTGCTGCTACGAATGGATAATAGATTCGTCTTGTTCTTTTAGTAAGTCTACATTAGATTTTGTATCTTTTACGTTTTTGTTTAGTGCTTTTATATAAGTAGAAATAAGCGTTTGAATTTCTTCTTCGCGCGCTTCCCATTTCTCTGTAGTATCAAGGCTGTTTTTTCCAAGGTCAGGCATTTTGCTAATGGATAAATTTCCAATCGCTGTGCTGACTGCTTCAAGCTTTTTGATAACGTCAGCGTGATCAAGCTTAATTGTCATGAAAACAGCCCCCTTCTAATTTCACTAATCTTGTTTTCTACTGCGTCATAGGCTTCTTCACCTTTAGCTAATAAAGAATCCGCTTCTCCAATAACGGCGTTCAAGCCACTCAAAGCTCCTTTTTCAGCTTCTAGCGCCCATATCTTTGTTTCAATTTCACGAATGTATCCATCGTAATCACCGTCTAAAATGCCTTTTATGTTGTCGTAGGCTGCCGTACGTTTTTCGTCAAAATCATCCGATAACGTACCCGTCCATTTGTCTCCCAGCTCAGGCTTTTTGATGTGTTCAATTTCTTTTAATGAAACAGCTTGTTCATGCTCAATTTTACTTTTAGCCGTTCTTAGCTTAGAAATTTTCCCTTCTACATCTGAGACTCTTCCAGATACTTCACCCAGCAGTCCGTCTAATACGCTTCCTAACCCCATATCGTTCCTCCTGTTCCGCACATTTCGAGTTTAATCCAATAATTATAAGTATAAAATTTGTCTCATTATAGCTAAATAGGAAAAAACTCTCTTTTTTATGCTTCTAGTTTCATGAATTGAGATAAAAATGGAAAATCAGAGAAAAAAGACTCATGTCTAAATACGTCATCCAACCATATACCGTTATCTAAAACAAAGAATAAGTAGAATAAAACCATTTCTTTGTACCCATACCCGTTTTTTCCCACAAATTAAAGCTTTTTGCGTAAAAAGACCAACTTTACTTCGTTTTTTTACACAGCAAAAAACCTCTGCACATTCTGCAGAGGTTTTGTTTTATACTTGAACCGGCGTTGGTTCTTCAGCTGTTTGTTCGTGCTGTATAAGTCCGTAGTTTTCCCATGCTCGGCTTTTCCAGCGAAAAAACATAATAACTGCGCGCGTCCATTCATCGGCTGCGATGGCAAGCCAAATGCCAGCGAGCCCCATGTCTAAATGGAAAACGAAGAAATAACCGAGCGGCAAGCTCATCATGACCATCGACATCGCACCAATTAACACCGGATATTTGGCATCTCCCGCTGCCCGCAGCGAGTTAATCAGCACAATGTTCATCGTTCTTCCCGTTTCAAGCACAATGCTCAGAAGCAGCACCGTCGCCCCAAGCTCAATGATATGCGGATTGTCTGTAAACACGCTGATCAGCTGTGTTCTGAATGTCATCACAAGAACAACCATCATCATCGTTACGGCACTGGCCCATTTGACGCTTTTCCATACGCGATGGTACGCTTCATCTTTTTCGTTTCCGCCTACTAAACGGCCGACAATAATCGCTGTACCCATTCCAATTGCAATGGCAAATAAGTAAATGAACATTGAAATATTCATTGCGTACTGTCTCGCAGCAAGTGATTCTGCTCCTAGGTAGGTTGCATAGTATAAAAAGACAATTTGACAGCCTTGATACATCACTTGTTCAAAAGCCGAAGGAATACCGATTTTTAAAATTTTACCGATATATTCTTTTGAAAGAGTAATGTAGTATTGAAATTTCACTCTATATTCCATCACTTGATACAGCAGCCAAAAGAACACAATAAGGGCAACAAATCGGCTGAACGCAGATGAAATCGCTGCTCCTTGCACGCCCATTTCCGGAAAGCCGAACTTCCCGAAGATTAAAGCATAGTTTCCTGCAATATGAAAAATGTTCATTCCAAGTGAAACAAACATTGCCTGCTTCGTAAAGCCATGTACGCGAATAATTGCTGCAAGAGAGTTAATAATCGCTTGAAGAAAAATAGCTCCTCCAACGATGGATAAATAGCTTTGTGCATACATCAGCACGTCACCTTGTAAGTTCATCGCTTCCATCATATGTCTTGAAAACAAAAGAAAACCCGCGCTAATGACTAGCCCGACTCCTAAATTTAACGTAACGGCCAAAGCAGAAATCTTTGACGCTTCCATATACCGTTTTGATCCTAAATACTGAGAGACAACAATTGCCGCTCCGTTACCAATGACCTCTAACACCAAAATCGCAATGTGAAGGTATTGATTGGCTGCTCCGACTCCTGATACGGCATCATCCGACAGCGCACTTAGCATAAAGGTATCAGCAATCCCCATTAACATAAAAAGAAACACTTCTAAAAAGATCGGCCACGTTAAGAAAAACAAATTCAGCTTTTCTTTTGGCCCTTTTTTTGTTTCGACCGCGGTCATCCCATCACCTTCTTTACCGATATCCAATTTCAAACAAGAAGTATCTTACCACACATTTCCTTTGTATACATCCCCTTTTTAGCACATTTTTTATTTTATTTGTTTAGGCATAAAAAAAGCCGCTTCCTTAGAGGAAGCAGCTTTTTTTCCGTTATTAAATTGAAATTTTCACTTCTGCGTTCATACCTGGAAGAACTTTATCTGATGCGTCATCAATTGAAATTTTCACCGGTACTTTTTGCGTTACTTTTGTGTAGTTTCCTGTATTTTGAGCAGGAAGCATAGAAGACACTGAGTTTGTTGCGCGACCGATTGCTTCAACATGGCCTTTAAAGACTTTACCTGAATCTCCGTCCACTGTAATGTCGACGCTGTCTCCTTCTTCTAAGTCACCTAGGTCTGTTTCTTTAATGTTTGCATTGATATAGATTTTAGATAAATCAGCTGTTTGTGCTAACACATCGCCAGCTTTTACTAATTGATTTTGAGATGCGTTGTTTTTAATAATTGTTCCGTCAATCATAGACGTTACGTCTGTTGATTTTTCGCCTTCTTTTAAGCTTCCAACAGAATCACCTTGAGAAACGCTATCTCCTTCTTTTACATTCCATTCGCTTAACTGACCGTTAGCTGAAGCGATGACTTGTGAAAGCGGTGCTTCTACCTGCGCTTCATCTGTTTTAACGTAATTTGCTTTTTCGTAGAAATAATATCCACCAAAGCCTACTAGTAATAAAATCACAATGATTCCAACAATGTTAGTAACCAATAAACGACTTTTACTCATCGGAATTCCTTCTTTCTATAGTTAGTATATTATACAGAGGTTTCTTCTGTTTGAGGTGCCGGCAGCATTTTTCTTTCTTCTTGCGGCTCAGCTTCTTCTTGAACCTCTTCTTTTTGAACAAGAATTCTATTTTCACCGCTCCACGCTTTACTTAGTGAAGCAATGAGCATAATTACGCCTAAAATACCAAGCATGAAAAATAAGTTGTGATACGCATGTAAAATCGACGCTTTTTTAGCGCCTGCTACAACAGCCGTCACGGCCGATGTTTTTGCGTCTGCTTGACTCATTCCCATACCCATATAGCGTTTGATCATTTCAGATAGCTGCATCTTCACCTGAGGATCTACTGAGCTAATTTGACCTCGGAAATCTTCATAATAAATCGCGTTTTGTCGAACAACAAACCACCCAATCACAGGTGCTACAATCGCTCCTAATAAATTTCGAATGGAGTGCAGTGAAATGGAACGCATCGAAGCTTGATGTAAATCTCCGGCTAGTGCCGCTCCTAATGCACCGGATACAAGTGCCATACTAACACCCATACCAAAGAGCATAATGTGAACATACAAGCTCACTAGTGATGTATCGGCTGATACGTTTACCCAGCTAAATCCTACAATGACAATGAGAAGTGATCCAATCGCTCCAAGATAACCTGGACCAAACTTGTCATACAAGAATGTCGTCGCAAATGCTGAAATCAGTACCCCAACAAAAAAGTATAAATAAAAATAGGAAAGCGTGGTGTACGATGCATTTTGCACATTTTGCATGACGCCATTAATACCTGCAATTGCTAAGATGTATGCCATATGACCGCCAATGGCCATAATTGTACCCGCAACTGGTTTTACGGCTAGCAGCGATTTTAATGGTACTAACGGATTTTCAGCCGCTAAATCAACTAAGACAAAAATGACAACTAACCCTGCTGCAGCTAGTAAGAACGGCCACACTTGGATAGAAGCAAATCCTTCGTATCTTAGTTCATACAGTGGATAAACTAATAAAATCATAATAAGGCTAAGAATAAAGATACTTTTCTTATCCACTGGACGGTCTTCTTGCTGAGTTGGATCATGAGCAGGTAATACCTTATATCCGATAAACAGAGAGACAAGAGAAGCAAGTATTCCTAAAACAAACACCCAGCGCCAATTATCCATGCTAAGAGATACAGCGCCTAAAAAGGCTCCAATCGCCGTTGAACCGAACAGTCCGCCGATCGCTAATACTAAAAAGAAGTTTCGGATTTTATTCGGAAACGAAATCAGCGCAGCTGGAATAATGGTTAAAAACAGCATTCCTGAGCTTAAGCCTTGAATCAGACGACCAAGGGATAAAAACGCCACATTTTCAGAAAAAACGTTGATAATCGAACCTGCTAAAAAGACTAAAACGAACGTTAAGTATGCTTTACGTACGCCATATTTTTTCGCAAGCATCGGACCAATTGGTACCCCAAGTCCAAATGCCAAGTTAGAAATAATAGATGGCAATAGTAAGCTTTGTGTACTCGCATCAAATCGATTTTGAATCAATACTTGATTGACCGTGTAAGATAAATTCAAAAAATACTGAGGGCCAATTGAAAATAGCGTTAAAATCGCCATAATTAAGTATTTAGGTACGCTTAAACCTTGTTTGTCGGAGGCTACTGCTGGATTATTCTGACTCATATTTATTCCTCCTTTTATTAAATTCTTTTCATATGACTAACAATTCCTTACATATTTTATTGTACAAGTTGTATCATGCAAGTTATAGCAGCACTACATATTATACATCTTTTAATGAAGAAATCAACTTCTTTGTTTCAACTTAAAAAGACTATTTTTCAATAGCCTTTTTGTTCATCTATATGTATTCGCTTTAACATCCATTACTGCGCCATCTTTTAAAATCAAGATTCAAGCGTGATAAACTTTTTTCCAGTGCCAAAACCTCTTCTTCCGACCAATTTTCTAACACTTCAGCATAGGCTTGTTTACGCTTGCTTTGTACATGCTGCAAAATATCTTTCCCTGCATCCGTCATTTCAATTAAACTAATCCGCCCATTTTCTGGACTCGGAAAGCGACGAACAAACTGTTTAGTCTCAAGCGCAGATACTTGCCGGCTAGCTGTAGATAAGCTCAGCTTTAAATTTTCAGCTAATGCATTAATCCCGAGCGGACTGCGCTGATCTAGCTCGCTTAACAGTAAATACTCAGAACGGTCCAAGCTTCCAAGCTTAGGACTGTGCGTCGTTGTTAGACGAACAAGCAGCGCAATTTCGTGTTCAATGGTTTGCAGCGAGTCTCGCTTCACCTCTGTCTCCCCCTTTATCTCATGAAACATTCTGTACTTTTTAATATGTTTACTATACCGCAACCGTTCGCGTGAACCAACCTTTTTTCCGTTTTTCTTCTATTATATAGAAAGATATCATAGATGAGGTACATTTAATTCCAACATCACAGGACAGTGGTCGCTTCCCATTACATGCGGATGAATAGTAGCTTCTTGAATAACATCTTTGATTCTCTCCGAGACGATAAAATAATCAATGCGCCATCCTATATTTCGTTCTCTCACTTTGTTCATATACGACCACCACGTATATGCTCCTTCTTGATTCGGATACAAATAGCGAAATGTATCAAGAAATCCGCTAGCAAGAAGCGTCGTCATTTTTCCTCGCTCTTCTATGGTAAAACCAGAATTCCCTCGGTTTGGCTTCGGATTACGCAAGTCAATTTCTGCGTGTGCTACGTTTAAGTCTCCGCACAAAATCACCGCTTTACGGCTATTCAATTTGTTTAAGTACACGAGCAAATCGTCTTCCCATTGAAGCCTTTCTTCAAGCCTTGCTAAATCTCTTTTAGAATTTGGCGTATACACATTTACTACATAGCATTGTTCAAATTCAAGCGTAATGATACGTCCTTCGTCTTCCGATTCTTTATCCACACCGTATGAAACCGATAAAGGCTTCTGCTTTGTAAAAACAGCCGTTCCAGAATAGCCTTTTTTCACGGCGTAATTCCAATACTGATAATACCCTTCTAGCTGCAAATCAATTTGGCCTTCCTGCAGCTTCGTCTCTTGAATACAAAATACATCTGCATCCACTTCTTGAAAATAATCTAAAAAACCTTTTCGCACACACGCGCGAATGCCATTTACGTTCCAGGAAATCAACTTCATAAACTGTCCACGTTCTCCTCACTTGATTTATGTATCAGTGTTTAGTGTAGACAATTTTTTGCACGAGTTCAAATAATTTAAAGGGTACCCTTCTCTTTAAGGTATTCCTGATATTTCTTCTTATTTTATTTTCTGTACCTCAAACACTAGATACAAGAGGTGAAACATAATGTCAACAAACTACACGTATGAAAATAACGAACAAGTTTCTACTGTTTCTAAAAAAGAAGAGCATCCTACTAAAGAATGCGAAACACAGAATCAAACGGCGCTTACCAAAGAAGATTTTTCTTTAAATGATTCTGCCATTAAGCACTTCAGCAGATAGTGGCTCCGCAAAAATAGAGCTTGAGACATAGTTAAGTAGGCGAAACCTTCGTTTACCAAACCAATAAAAAGATCCGAACGATTTATCGTTCGGATCTTCCTTAAACTATTCCTACCCTAAGTTCTTTCTTTACGAAATAAAGCTGCGAATCGTATCTGCCACAAGTGCATGATCTTCTTCTTGCGACATACCTGATACGGTAATGGTTCCAATTACGCCGACGTTTTTAACCGAAATTGGAAATGACCCTCCTACTGCTTCGAATTCCTGAGGATTCGCTGCGTAAAACTGCGCGTAAGAACGATCTTTTAACTCGCAGTACAGCTTCATATAATACGAGCTGTGATGGTGACGAAGAACGGTGTTTGATTTTCGTTTTATCCATTCTTCATGATCGGGAATAGCCCCTTCCATCGCATGTTGAAAGAGAGTTTGACCATTTCGTTTAATACTTACGGTTACTGCCTTACCTTTTCTTTTCGCTTCATTAATAATGGCCGTGCCGATCTGTAACGCCTGGTCATTTGTAAATTGATGAAAGATTAGTTCTTTTTCCTGTTGAACTACTTTTTCAAGCAGCGTCTCTGTCGAATGATTACTCACTGTTTCTCGCTCCTTAGTTAAAATAAACCGCTCGTTTTTCTTTGCTGCTTTCAAATGCCGCTTCGATAACTTTAACCACGTCACGAGCTTCTTCTGCTGAAACCGGAAGCTCTTCTCCTCGAAGCAGGCTGTCGGCGATTTTTTGATAATACATTACGTAAGAACCGTGCAGCGTTTCAATTTCTGTTGTTTCTCCTTCCCCTGTTGTCAGCTTACCGTAGTGTTCAGGACGATCCGCTCCCCACGTATCATCCACAGGCTTCTTGCCAGCTCTTAGCATATCTTCTTGGCCGTCAATTCCGTATTTGATATAGCTTGCTTTTGTTCCGTGAACTTGAAAGCGAGGTCCGTTGCTTGGCACAATGGCGCTTGAATGTAAAATAACACGAAGAGAACCGTATCCAAGCACTAAGTGGAAGTAATCATCCGTGCGTGCATGATCTCGCTGCCCAAACACATCAGCTTGAACAAAGTCAGGCATTCCAAAAAGATGTAAAGCTTGGTCAATTAAATGAGATCCTAAATCGTAAAGCGCTCCTGACCCAGGTCCTTCATTTTCTCTCCAGCGGTCTCGAACAGCTGGACGATAGCGATCAAAATGAGCTTCATACATTTTTACGTCGCCTAATTTCCCTTCTTCAATCAGCTGTTTCACTGTCAAATAATCATTGTCCCATCTACGGTTATGATAGACGCTTAGTTGAACACCTTGTTCTTTTGCTAATTGAATTAATTCATTTGCTTCTTTTTCGGATACCACCATCGGCTTTTCAACAATTACGTGCTTACCTGCGCGTAGTGCGTCTTTCACCATTTCATAGTGCATGCCGCTAGGCGTTGTAATAATCACTAAATCAATGCTGTCATCTTCTAGAAGTTCAGACAGAGTGCTCACTACTTCAACATCTTCTAAGTCGCTCTTTACTTTTTCAGGATTTGAACTCATTACCTTTGAAATATGAAATTCGTCTAACACGCTTAAAAGCGGCGTGTGAAAGACCGTTGCTGAAAATCCGTATCCTACTAATCCTACTTTTATTTTTTTCATCGTTTTTCCTCTCCTTTATCAAAATCTGTGACGATAAGCCGCACTTGATTTTGTTCTATTTTTTCTTTTACATCCGCTTCTGGGTCTTTATTTGTAATTAAGATATCAATGTCGCTCATATCACATACTCGATGTAAAAATTCACGTTCAAACTTCGTATGATCCGCAAGCATAATCACTTGTCTTGCACATTGAATCATCTGTCTTTTTAAAAACGCTTCTTCTTCACTTGGAGACGTAATAGCATCTGCACCAACGCCGCACGTACCTAAAAACAGCTGATCTACTTTGTATTCCTGCAACGTAGAAATCGTTCTTGGCCCGGTGACGTTACGGTTTTTCCCGTTAAACTTGCCCGGCAGCAAAAACGTATCACACGGGGTATATTGATCGAGCAAATCCACATTATCAATGGAATTTGTAATAACGTTTACATGCTTTACATCCATATACTTTGCCATCAGTGCGATGGTAGAAGACGTATCTAAAAGCACGTCATACCCCTCCGACATTAACGCAGCTGCTTCTTTAGCAATTTGTTCTTTCGCTTTGGTAGGCGTTCGCTCACTGTAATCGATGATATGACTTGACGATAGCGTCGCTCCGCCTTTGACTCTCATAACCTCACCGTGTTCTTCAAGCTTGACTAAATCGCGTCTCGCCGTATCTTTTGAAACGGTGAACATATCACAAATTTCGTCTAATGTAATCGTGCGGTGTGTGTGAAGGTATTCAATAATCGCACTCATGCGCTGCTCTTGATACACCCGAATACCCTCCTTTTTTACTTTGATATGAGCTAATTGTAGCGCAAAGAAAAGTTAAAAACCAGAAAAAAACTTAAAAAAATTAAGTTTTTTGCTTTTTTAACTTAAATTATAAAAGTACACAAACGTCTTCTGGAAATAACTATCTTATTTTGGATAATACTTCTTTTATATCTGATACCCTTTCACGCTTTTGACTAATCGCTTATGATTTAGACTTCTAGCAAACAAACGTATGTGCAAAAAAAAGCGGGAATCTTTACGATTCCCGCTTTTTCGTTACATCTTATGTTCAAGCGCCTTGAAGTTTTTTTGAAATTGCTCCAAGCGAACAAGTCCTTCTTCACGAAGGCGTTTATTTTCTTCTTCAATTGCTTTTGTTTCCTGCATTCCTTTCATAATAATATTCCACGTTTGTTCCATCGTTTCTACTTTTACGCTAGGGGCACCGGACATTTTGGCGATTTTAACGCTTTGCTGTGAAATATTTTCTGCATTTCGAATGAGCAGTTCATTTGTACGTTTGTCTAATTCGTTCATCGACTCCGCTACTAAATTTTGACGCTTCGCTGCAATGGCATTAATAAGTCCATTTTTAAAAATAGGAATCGTTGTAATAAACGCCGAATTGATTTTCCCGATCAGCTTTGTATTTCCTCGCTGCAGCATACGGATTTGAGGAGCGGATTGATAAGATACTTGTTTTGCCATTTCTAAATCATATAATCGCTGCTCCATCAGCTCAACTGCATTTTTTAAGGTTTGAAGCTCCATTGCAGCCAGCTGATTTCCACTCGACGCTCTTTCTTCAAGCACCTTTAGCTCTTGTTTTAACTCTTCTACTTTCACTTCGCCCGCTACAATGTATTTTTCAAGCTCCATATAATACTGATAGTTTTGCTCGTAAAGCTGTTCAAGCGTTGTGGTCGAATGCTTCATTTCCGTTTCATATTTTGTAATCTCTACATATACTTTATCAATTTCAGAGCCCATTGTTTCATATTTTTGAAACAGCTTATCCACTATTTTTTGACCGCGTTTAAAAAGCTTAGAGAAAAACCCTTTATCTTCAACAAAATCCTTTGCATCAAATTTATCCATAATTTTTCCAAGCTGCTTTAATAATTGACTGGACTCTTCCATGCTAGACGATTTAATTGTACTAAGCACTTTTCCGGAAAACGAGGAAATTTCATTAGCTGTTTCTTTCCCGTATTCAAGCAGAGCCAGCTGATTTTTATAATCAATTTGTTCTGCTAAGCGACGTACTTCCGGCTCTTCTCGCAGTTTTGCTTTTACTTCGTTAGGCTTTGTTTCTAAAACTTCTTCGGCTTCGTTTACATCTAAAGGCTGTAATTCGTTTGTTGCCATTTAAAAACCCTTCTTTCTTTAAAAGATTCGTTTTAACCATTTTTGAATGAGCGACGGCTCTTTGAATTCTTCATTAAAGCTAATATCTTCTAGCCAGTGCATATCGAAATACTTTTCTTCGACGAACGCTTCTATATCCAGTTGACCCGTCGGATTAAAGAGAACAATATCAACGCCGAATTCATTTAATAGAAGCAGTAAAGCTGCATCTTCACGCGTAAACGCTTCTCGTTCATTTCCATGATAAATAATGAGACGGGGTACATGCTGCGTATAATCAAACTTTTGAAGCATGCGAAGCACGTTGTTTGGAAGCTTCAACGACTGATTAAACAAGTACATTTGATGCTGATACGCATCTTCATGATCTAACCGAAGAAGCTTTGAATGTGCACAGTACCTAGAAATAGCTGCAGCGAGCCCTTGCTGAAGCCCGATAGGCAGCTCTTTATAGCGCCACCAGTTGCTTTCAATCATTCTATCAGGACTGAGCGTGCCATCACTTCCGAGAGCTCCTTGATAGTGAAAGTGATTATTTCCTTCTATTTTTTTAGCAAAAGGAACAGAATCAATCGTCAGAGCTAACTCATCTTCCGTTTGCATGAGCTCATGAACTTTACTCCAGTACTCTTTTCGGTTTTTAGAAATACCAAGTACTTTTGAAAACAAGACCGGCACGTGTACATATGGCTTGGACACTTGAAAATTAGGACGAATAAACGCCCGTTCTCTCATTAATAAAAAGATTTCATCATACGTCGTTTTAAGAGTAACTGAAGTTGGAAAATACGAACGAAATTGCCAAGGTTTATACAGCATGGACTCCTCTGAATGAAGCACTTGCTCAATTTCTTGAGAAGCTCGAAATGCTACCGTACCTTTTCGAACCGGTTTATCCGTTGGAAAAGGTACAAGAGAGCTAGTAGAAGGAAACGTATAAACCGTTGTTAAGTGCTGATTCTTATCTACTTCTTTTAAATTATCCTTTCCTTCTGGATGAAAGGTAAGGACGTCAAAACCTAGTAAAATTAAATAATGGAGAAAATACTGCTCGCTTTTATTTGCATCCCCATACCACATGATGCGAGGCGCGTGCTCAGGAAATGCTTTATCGACCATCCAAGGTTTTACATGATTCCACTGCCACTTTATTAAATCGATTAATACACGTTGAAAATGCCCGTCCATAAAGCCCTCTTCGTGCTGTTCTTTAAAACACGTTAACGTTTCAATAAATTTTTCACGTACTCTTCTATGTATAGCGGGATTTTCTGACTTCACGATCAGCTTTTTCCCTTCTAAAAAAGCAAATAGCCGATTGACAGAAAGGCCGCGTTCTTCTTGATTAATTTTAAGGATCGTTTGTACTTCTTTTAATCTATTATTAGAAATGGACTTATCAAGCTTATCGTGCAGGACAAGGATCGATGGTGATGAATGCGCAAGTTCATAAAGAAAATCTGCGTACTCGTCCGCATCAAGATGAGTGCCTAAATAGCTGCCTGCCACTTGTTTATAGGTAGTTTGCTGCTCATTTTGTATAAAGTCACCTCGCAGAGAAACATCCTTAGAAAAAAGAGAAGTTCCATCCTCCTCGTTAAGATTAATCATATGAGGATCAATTAATTTACTCACACCTTACAGCTCCTTTCTTTTCAGACATATACATGCTAAAAAGAAAGGGTACTCGTTAAAGCACCCTTTCTTTTTCATTTATCGCATGCCTTTTTTATACGGATAGTCCGTAGTTGCGGCAAAGATCGGCCAATCCGCCAGAAAAACCGCTGCCAATGGCATTAAATTTCCAGTCGTTTCCGTGCTTGTATAGCTCACACACCACAACAGCTGTTTCGATTGAAAAATCTTCGCCTAAATCATAACGAAGCACTTCTTCATTTGTTTGGGCGTCAATGAGACGAACAAACGCGTTGGATACTTGTCCAAAGTTTTGTCCGCGAGCATCTGCGTCGTGAATCGTGACGCTAATTCCGATTTTTTCAACGTGGTCAGGAAGAAGAGAAAAATCAACGGCGATTTGCTCATCGTCTCCATCTCCTGCACCTGTACGGTTGTCACCGGTATGCTCCACAGCTCCGTTTGGACTTTTTAAATTGTTGTAAAAAACAAACTCTTCGTCATTTACAACTTGGCTTGATTTATTGGCTAAAAATGCACATGCATCTAAATCGAAGTCCTGAGACCCAGCATATTTATTTGTATCCCACCCAAGACCTACTATTACTTTTGTTAAGCCTGGGTTCGTTTTGGTTAGGTCAATGCGCTGACCTTTTGATAAAGAAATTGACATAAAAACATCCTCCGTACATTTTCTTACTTTAATGATTAGGCGTTTAAACCAAAGTCGTTTACA
Source organism: Priestia sp. TGN 0903 (assembly GCF_050846855.1). Taxonomy (NCBI): domain Bacteria; kingdom Bacillati; phylum Bacillota; class Bacilli; order Caryophanales; family Bacillaceae; genus Priestia; species Priestia sp. TGN 0903. Next base: position 27,452 of record NZ_JBOZGL010000001.1, on the reverse strand, counting down.
AGTGCCGCCAAGCCGCCTTGATAGCCGCTGCCAATGGCATTGAACTTCCATTCTCCACCGTGTCGATACAGCTCGCCTACCACGACCGCTGTTTCAATCGAGAAGTCTTCACCTAAATCATAACGAATTAACTCTTCGTCATTTGTTGCATTTAAAATACGAACGTAGGCGTTGCTTACTTGGCCAAAGTTTTGACCGCGTGCTTCCCCTTCATGGATCGTAATGGTGAACGCAATACGTTCAATAGATTGAGGCACATTTTTCAAATCTACTTGAACCTGCTCATCGTCTCCTTCACCTACGCCTGTACGGTTATCTCCGGTATGTTCAACCGCTCCGTTTGCACCCGTCGTATTGTTGTAAAAAATAAAATCAGATTCTGAAACGCATTTTCCCGCTCCGTTTAATAAAAAGACAGATGAATCTAAATCAAAATCGTTTCCACCGTCATACTTATTTACATCCCACCCAAGACCTACTACTACGTTTGTTAATCCTGGATTCGTTTTTGTTAAATCTACTTTTTGTCCTTTTGAAAGATTAATAGCCATTTCGTTTCCCTCTTTTCTAGTTGTTTATTTTGTATATTTGTTTGCAATTTCAGCCAATCCAGTATCTCTCGTTGCATCTCCAGTTGCTGAAAACTTCCACTCTTTTCCGTCTCGATAAATTTCACCTGCAAATAAAGCTGTTGCTCCTGAATGGTCTTCAGATAGATTAAAGTGTACAAGCTCTTCGTTTTTAGCGCTGTCCACAACACGGATAAAAGCATTTTTAATCATACCGAAATCTTGGTTTCGCTCAACACACTGATAGATGTTGACTACAAACACAAGTTTATGTACGTTTCCAGGAACATTTTTTAAATTAACAAAAATTTGTTCATCGTCCCCTTCACCTGCTCCGGTAAGATTATCGCCTGAATGCTTGACGCTTCCACAGTTACTATGACGATTCCCAAAATACACAACGGCTGAGTTACTTACAAGCTTATCGTTCGAATTGAGCATAAGAACAGATGCATCGCAGTCAATCTCTGGGCCGCTTCCTCCAAAACCAAAAAAGCTGCGTTTTTTTACAGGATCCCATCCTAATCCAACCGTAATAGAAGATAACCCTTCTCTTCCCTTTGTTAAATCAATTTTCTGCCCTTTTTGTAGATTAATAGCCACGTTTATTTACTCCTTTACTATAGCGAACACATTCTTTTACAGGTTCTATATAACTTTACATAATAGCGTAGATAAATGAAAAAATAGTGAAATCTTTGATACTATTTTTAACGTTTACGTAAGTCTTCTTATGGAGAGAATACCACAATTTGGTGATTGTTTCAAAAATTAAGCTATGTTTTATAACGTAAATTCATTGACTGAGAGTTTAAAATTTAAGTTAAACTATTAAAAAAAGGCTGTCTCTAAACCGGAAATCCGAGTTATGAGACAGCCTTTTTTGGCTTATTGAGCTATTTTTAAAGTCGGTTCTTGCTGTTCAGCTGTTTTAGCAGCTGCCACGTTTTGAATACGGCCTTCAGCTTTGTATTCAAACGGGCTCTGAAGTGTTTTAATATAGTTTACCGTTGCTTGTAAATCTTCTGGTCCCACTTCCATATCTGACGAAAGTGCACCAATACCATACTTTTCATTTCCGTACATGTAGTTATTCACTACTACCGTATATTCTTTTTCTTTGTCGATTTTACTTCCATCTGGTAGCGTAATATCGACTACTTTATTTGTGCTTCCATCCCACGTATAGTTAAAGCCTGCAATATGGAAATCTAGTCCAGATGATGTAATTTGATTATTTAACACCGTTTCTAAATCCGCTCCTCTTAGCTTTACTTTATTTAAGACGTTGCCAAACGGCTGAATCGCAAACAAATCACCGTATGTCACGTCACCTGCATCAAGCTGTGAACGAACGCCTCCGCCATTCATTAACGCAAAGTCAGCGTTCATTTCTGCTTTCATACCGTCAGCAATTAAGTTTCCAAGCGCGATATCACCTGTTGCTCCGCTAGAAGGATAGCCTTTTGCCAAATCTGTAGATGAATTCCCAACCACTTGTGCTTTAATAGGCGCTGCTAAATCTTCGTACTTTTTCATAATGCTTGAAACTTCAGGATCTGGCGTATAGTCTTTTTGGTATACGGTCACAATTTTTGCATCTTTTTTCACGATGTCACCCGTGTTATCAATTTCAACGTCTACGTCAGAAAACGCTGAGCCGTATGAATAAGCTTGAACGATTAGTTTGTTATCTACTACTTTGTTGTTGTATACGTGATTGTGAGCTGAAAAGATCACGTCAACTTCATCGTCAACTTTTTTAGCGATATCTGCTGCATCAAACTCGGTAGACGTTCCATTTTGATTAGATGGATTATGAGCAAGTACAACGATTGCTTTAATACCCTTATTTTTCAGCTCTGCCGTATATTTATCAATTGCTTCTGCTTCGTCCGTAATTTTTAAGTTTTCATTTCCTTTACGAACAATCATGCTTGGCGTTTCTTGTGTTACAACGCCGATGAAGCCGATTTTCTTGCCGCCTACTTCTTTTATCGCATAAGGTTCTGTAATTAATTTATTCGTTGACGTATCATAAGCATTTGCCGCTACTACTGGGAAATTCATGCCGTCGTATCCTTTTGTTCCTTTTGGATGGTCTCCGCCTTCAATCATACGGTGAAGCTCAGCAATACCTTCATCAAACTCATGGTTTCCAAGCGTCCCTACATCAAATCCAAGCGATTCCATCACTTCAACCGTTGGCTCGTCTTGAAACAGCGCTGAAACTAGCGGACTTCCGCCAATCATGTCTCCTGCATGAACTAAAAGCGTATTCGGATTTTCAGCTTCTTGTTTACGAATAGCTGCTGCTGTATATTTCATATTTCCAGCTAACAGCGATTGGCCATTTGAATTGATTTTTGTATCTGTATCGAGCTGACCGTGAAGGTCGTTCATGCCTAACAGCTGAATCTTTGTATTATCTTTTGATTCGCCGTTTAAATTAATTTTGTAAATGCCGAATCCTTTGTCGTCCGTTTTATTTGTATACGTAATGTTACTTCCTTCAGTTAAATAGCTTTCTCCGCGCGGTGAGCTTGTGAACGTCACGTTAGCCGTTCCTTTAATTGGTGCAATGGACCAGTTATCATCAGCTGTCGGCGTAATTTCTTTTTGTTCGGTGATGTAGTCCATTAGAATTTGACGGTTTTCATCCGCTGAATCCACCACAAGCTCGCTTCCTTTTAGACCAGGGAAGTTTCCGCCTCCGCCAGCTCGGTAGTTATTTGTCACAACGATAAACTCTTGATTCGGGTCAACTGGTTTACCGTTATACGTTAAGTTAACAACTCGGCTTGAATCTGCGTGAATCACGTTTCCATTCACATCGTATTTTGCTGGTTTTGTCACGTCGATTTGGTATTGAACGCCGTCAATGACGTCAAAATTATAAACAGGGAAGCTTGGGTTTAATAATTCCTGCTCTTCTGTTTTGTTCGGTGTAATTTGATTAAACTTACCGGCAGACATATCAATCCAGTCTTTTACCACAGAACCCTTTACTTTGACCGCTTTTAACGTGTTGTCATATAGATACAGGTCGCCTGCGCTTCGAATCGTTAAGTCACCTTTTTTAATTTCCGTATATTCATCAACGCCGTTTCTTCCTGCTTTAAAAGGGGCTCCCACTGATAAAATCGGAAGGTCTTTATATTCCGGCTTGTTTTGAGAAACGTATTTTTCCACGTAGTCTTTTTGTGCATTTGTTACAACTTGAATAGAGGGATCATCTTTCACAAGAGAAAAATAGCTGTGAATATCATCCGTCGTTTTACCGATGGGTGTGTTCACATATTTAACCGTTGTATCGTGATCTTTTTGAACTGCTTTAACAACACCTTTATCCGGTTCTACCGTACTTTGCGTAACCGTTTTCCCTGACGCATCTTTTACGTCTTTATACGTTTCACGCGTGGACGATTGAGAGTTTACTACTTTCCATTTTCCTTTTTCTTCTTTTAACGTTAAGTCAATTAAGCCAAGTGACCCTCCGCCGTAACCTGCTTGGACAGCCGGAACGCCGTTGATTGTTCCTTTTGCATTATCAACGCCAGGAAGAGGCTTTTTATCTGCTCCAAGGAACAAACCGTCTAGCGAAGCTTCCGTTTTAGCAGGGAAGACTTTATGCGTATGCGAAAACGTAATAGCATCAATGCCTTTTACTTCACTTAATGAGTAAATGACATCTTCCGTGTTTTGCTTGTTGCTGCTAAACCCGGAGTGAGCCATCGCGACAACTACGTCCGCGCCTTTTTTCTTCATTTCTGGAATGTACTTGTTGGCTGTTTCCACAATGCCTTTTGTAATGACTTTTCCATCAAGGTTTGCTTTATCCCAATCGTTAATTTGAGGAGGCACAAAGCCAATGAAACCAACTTTAATCGTTCGTTTCTTTCCATTTTCATCGACGACTTTTTTATTCATAATTTTATACGGCGTAAATTTATTTTTGTCGTTTTTCGGGTTGTTGTCATGATCATCAACGTAAACATTGGCATTTATGTAAGGAAAGTTCGCGTCGTTATACGCTTCTGTTAAGAAGTCTAATCCATAGTTGAACTCATGATTTCCAAGTGTTGCAATATCGTAATCCAGCTGATTCATGGCTTTAAATACAGGATGAACTTCACCTTTTTTCAGCGGGTTAATCTTGGCTTTATACGTGCCTAGAGGCGTTCCTTGAATGAGGTCTCCGTTATCTACTAATAAGCTGTTTTTTACTTCTTTTCGAGCATTTTTGATTAAGGTAGCGGTTTTAGCTAAACCTACTTTTTCATAAGGGGCGTCTTTGAAATAATCATAGTTTAATAGATTCGTATGAACATCAGTTGTTTCCATCAGGCGTATATTCACAAGCGCATCTTTTTTATTGTGGCCTTGATGCTTACTTTGCTGTGAGCTTTGTCCAGGGTGACGTTCTTCTGCTCCTGCCTGTGTAGTTAGAAGCGGCATTGATAATAAAGAAAGTGCCAGTGATGTAGTTAGTATTTTCTTCGTTTTGCTGCGTTTGTTCTTTTTCATCTACCATTCACCTTTCAAGTAAGTTATCATCGCTATAAATCTAGCAACTGTTCAAAAATAGTATAGCAGAAAAGATTTATAAAGGATGTAAATTTTTTGATTTTTTAGTAAACCATTTGTATGCGTTTTATTAACTTTTTGTAAACCGAAAAATTTTTTTTAGTTTCTCTCTTTAAAACAAAGGACTATAGTTTTTATTAATTGGATGAACCCTCCTTTTTAAATGAGTCTTATTACCTAATACATCAACGTTCCTACGTTCTCTTTTCATTCAAAAAAAATTTATTTCAAGCGGTGTGTATATATGTACTATACATAGGATATGAAAAGCAGACATTAAGTTTGTCACAGCTTCTAACAAAATTTCGTAGATATAAAAAAGAAAGAGAAGGTTTTGTCTTCTAATAAATAGATATATTTATATAATTTTACATTTATAACATGGAAACGAGATTGAATTATAAGGCATACCTACTATATCAATCCAATCTAAAGCATCTATACACATGAAACCTACGTTCATCCTACAAATAAAAAAATCCGAACGAAGTTGATTCTCCATCAAGAATCGTGATTCATCGTTCGGATTTTCTTCAATTAGCACACTTTTGTCCCAGGTTTGTTTTTTTACTGACCTAATTCTTTAATTTGTTTCATAATACTTGATACATCTTGAATTGATTGAAACAATTCACTGTTTTTTAGCGCTTCTGGATTGAAGCTGCCATCCTTTATATTGGCTTCATACGCTTCAATTCCACTAATGATTTTTTCGTTTTGCTGAACAAGCTGATCGTGCACATCAGAAGCGATGTCAGGAGCTTTGGTTTGATTAAATTCTTCGGCTTTCCCTTTCATTTCCTGCAGCTTTTGCTCGAGCTTTTTTATTGCCTCATCGTCATTAACAGCTTTTTCCGCTAGAGGCGGTATTTCTTCAGCAAACTTTTGAGCTTCACTCACGTAATCTTTCGCATTGTTTGCGTAGTTCAACGTACTGCTTGTATCTTCAAGAAAAGAACAGCCGCCGACCATAAAGAGAACAGCAGTTGACATGACCAGCATCCACTTTTTCACTTAGCACTCAACCTTTCTTATTTTCTTTTCTGCTATCTTCTTTTCGATTTTCGTTTCTTTAACTCTTTCATAATAATCGGTACAGCTTTTTTTATTCCTTTTTTTACAGCGGGGCTTTTTAACAGTCTCGATAGTTTTGACATTTTTAAGCTCCTCTCTTCTTTTGAAATAACAAAAAACACCTTTACCATATGTGGTAAAGGTGTTTGTATCCAGACCTTTACCAATGGCAACATTGGCAAAGGTCTCGCTAACAATTTGCATTGTCAATAAAGCCGGAGATAATAATCTCGAAATGACGACTTTACTGCAAGAGCTACTCCCCTTTGAGCAAAACAGCATTTTTTGTTAACACAATCATAACGTATGTTCCTGATTATCGTCAACTTATATGGAATTAATACACATCTTTTTTGGTAAATACCAGAAACGACACGAGCAGCCCGGCAAGTCCCCAGATGGTTAAAACACCTAAGGAAAATCCTAGTGTCATTCCTTCAGTCGGAGGAGCTGTGCCTTGCAGGTAAGAAGTTAAATTTAAATTGACCATAAACAAGTATTTAGCTGAATTCCACGAAGAAACCATACTGCTTAAAATCGTACCTGCAATCAAACAAGCAAGCATCACCCCCATGCCAGCAGCCGTACTTTTAATTAAAACGGACAGCATAAAAGCAAGCGTCCCAACCACCAGTGATACAAACCAAGCAAGGCCAAATTCCATTAAAATATATCTCCACTGCGAAATTAAATGAACGTCCGCTGTATTCAAATCATTGCCCTGCACGCTAAATCCCGTAAGAATAGGCGCTGTCCAGCCTTTAAATCCAAATACAACGCCAGAAATGAGATACGACAAAACGCCAAACATTAAAATTAAAAACGAGACGGACATGACGAGCGTGATGTATTTACTAAGCAGGATTTTCCACCGTTTCACAGGCCTCGTCAACAGTACCTTGATGGATCCCAAGCTGTATTCTGAAGACACTAAATCCGCTGCAATAATCATAATCATTAGCGGCAGCAAAAGCTGAATGGCGTTTTCAATGAACCCTCGCACAAACGTTGGGGCTCCTGGTTCCGAAGGATTAATATCGTTATCTAAGTAATACTGCTGCTGCGCCACGCGAATTTCAAGCTGCTTGCGCCAATCATCTGAAATTTGGCTTCCGCTCAGCCGGTTTTGCGTATCGATAATTTCTTGCTGCAGCGTACTGCGCCAATCGGTCGTTCCTAGCTTTTCTTGAAGGCGCTGCGTTTCGCGAAGCTGAGCATAGGTGAACATGGAAATCAAAACGCCCATAATAAGGGTAACGATTAACAGGCGCTTTTTTCGAACGAGCTTGATCATTTCATTTTGAACCAAACTAATCAATCGATTCGCCTCCTGTCATTTCGATAAATAAATCTTCAAGAGTCGGAAGCTTTCGGTTCATTTCTTTTACCGTTACTCCTGCTTGAATGAGCTGTTTGTTCCACTCTCCCACTTCAGCTTCCTCATAAAACGTCGTGACATATTCTCCCTGCACTTGCACAAAGTCCGTCACTTGTTTTAAGACGTCTATTCCCGCTGGCTGCGGATCTAGCTTCCACAGTAAGCGCTCCTGCTGAGTTAACAGGGTCTTCACCGATTCTGTGTGAATAACTTCTCCTTTTGCAATAATCGCTACTCGGTCACACATCAGCTGAATCTCGCTCAGCAAATGACTCGATACTAAGACGCTTAGACCTTCACTTTCAGCTAAAAAGCGAATAAATTTACGCATATCCCGAATCCCAGATGGGTCGAGTCCGTTCGTTGGCTCATCTAAAATGAGCACTTTTGGTTTTCCGAGAAGCGCTTGCGCAATTCCTAAACGCTGCCTCATGCCTAACGAATACGTGCGAACTAAGTCGTGGATGCGCTCTTGCAAGCCAACTAATGCCACAACTTCATGAATGCGTTCTTCCGTCATAGAAGGAATCATACGTGAAAAATGCTGCAGATTTTCCCAGCCGCTTAAGTATGGATACAGCTCAGGATTTTCAACAATACAGCCGATATGCTCCATCGCTTTTGTAAACTGCTTTGATACGCTGTATCCACAGATAGAAATGGAACCAGCCGTCGGGCGAATCAAGCCAACAAGCATTCGAATCGTTGTCGTTTTACCGGCTCCATTGGGTCCTAAAAAACCGAACACTTCGCCTCTTTTTAATTCAAAATCAATATTTTTGATGATTTCACGTTTTCCTATTACTTTTCTCAGTCCTTTTACGGAAAGTGTTACTTCACTCATATCATTCCCTCCCTTACCACGTAATAAGCGATGCTACACGTTCTGCGATCAGCTTGTAGCCTTTTGCATTCGGATGAAACTTATCAGTATATAAGTAGTCATCTACCTTTAACTGAAACAAATCAAAGGTCGGAACAAAAACAGTTTGCTTATAATTAGCGCTTAATTCACTGCTTTTATAATTCCATTCCCGTACAATAGCCGTTGTCGTTTCTGCATCCTGCAGGTTACTAAACGGATTATATAAACCAATTAAAAAAATCGTTGCGTCTTTATTTGCCGAACGGATGCTTTTTAAGATGCTGTCTACGTTTTTTAAATAGTCATTTTCTAGCTTTTGAATATTGTTTTTATTTAAGTTTTGCAGCGTTTGTCCACCTTGAAATAAGTCATTTCCACCAATCGTAATCAACACGGTATCTGCAGACTTAATCTGCCGCTGAATTTGCTGCTGCTTTACTTGACTTGCCAGCTGCGAAGACGTTTGACCTTTTATTCCAAAGTTACTTAAGAGGATTTTTTTCTTCGTTTTTTCTTCAAGATTATCTTTTAAATACCCAACGTATCCTTTCCCCGCTGCGTCTCCTGTTCCTCTTGTCAGTGAATCTCCTAAAGCAACAATCGTATAATTTTTGGTGCTTTTGTTACTGCTGCTTGTTTCTTGCTTCGGCTTTGGCATTTCTTTTACAGTAGCTTTTGAGGCGCTAACATAATCATAAATAGACATTCCAAGCCCTGCTGCAAACAGCAGACACGAAATAATTGAAATAAAGGATACGATCCATACCCACTTTCCTTTCGCTTTCACTGGCTGCACTCCTTTTCGTCTTTTTAGTTATCTTTTTTTAGAGCTTCAACTGTTTTTAGTAACGCCGACCAGTCTAAATGACCCCAGCCATTTTCGACCCCTTGTTCATAGTGACCTTTCACAAGCTCTCCTAACGGAAGCGGCGCGGACACTTTTTTGGCTGCATCAATAGCCAAGTTTACATCTTTTAATCCAAGCTCCAGCTTAAATCCGGCTGGATCAAAGTCTCTTTTAGCAATTAAATTGCCGTAATTTTTATACACAGGAGATGCAAATAAGCTGTTAACCACTTCAAGAAACTGCTCCGCTTGCATCCCGTACTGCTCTACCATGACTACTGCTTCAGAAACAGCTTCTAACATCGATACTAGTAAAAAATTATTGCCAAGCTTAGCTACATTTGATAAGTAAGGCTCGTCTCCTACAGTAAAAATAGTTTGACCAATCGCTTCAAACAGCGGCCAAACGTGCTCTCTTGCTTCTTTATTACCTGCAACTATTACTTTGAGAGCCGCAGCAGCTGCTGCGTCGGGGCGCCCTAAAACGGTCGCTGCAACAAAATGCTGTCCTGATGCAGCATGTGCGCTTGTTAATTTTTCGGACAAATCTACGCTAATAGTACTCACAGAAACGTGAATACCGCCTTCTTGGAGGCCTGCAAGTATACCGTCTTGTGACATCGTTACTTCTTCTAAAGCCTCGTCATTGGAAAGAATCGTAAAGACAAGATTCGCTTCTTGTGCTGCTTGGGCAGGTGTCTCTACAACCTTTGCTCCTTTTTTCACAAGACTTTCCGCCTTTGAAGCAGTTCGGTTATAAATCACAAGTTCATGACCCGCTTTTATCATATTTTCCGCCATCGGTAATCCCATATTTCCTAAACCAATTAAACCCACTTTCATCTTTACCACTCCATTTCAGCGCTCAGTATGTACATTTATACTTGTTTTCTACCTTTAGAAAAACCATATTTTCATTATTATATAACTACAGTAAAAGCGAATACAAAGAATAGCCTTTCTAAAATGTTCAAAATGTGACATTTTTTAGACGTGTCTTATGAAAAACTTGTCAAAAAAATACGGATAGTTTTTAAATAAAGCGCTTGCAAGCATAGGAAATTTCTGCTAAGATATAAGAGAATTATTTTTGTTCGGTGGGGATGTATGAGTATTGTCACTTTTCGTCTTTAGATTTGAGCAAGAATAGTACCACAATGTGCGAGTCCGCACGAGGAGGCAACAATTATGGAACAAGGTAAAGTAAAATGGTTTAACGCAGAAAAAGGTTTTGGATTCATCGAGCGCGAAGGTGGAGACGATGTATTCGTACACTTCTCAGCAATCCAAAGCGAAGGCTTCAAATCTTTAGACGAAGGTCAAGCTGTAACATTTGACGTAGAACAAGGTCAACGCGGACCTCAAGCTGCTAACGTTCAAAAAGCATAAGAAACACAACATATCAGAAACAGATCCTTTAAAGGATCTGTTTTTTTGTGTACAAACATAAAAAAGCCCTGTTTTTCAACAGGGCCAGTCGGTACAAATACAGAAGTAAAGTTAATGGTACTCTTAGTATAGCACAAGATCATAACAATCTATACGAAATAATAAAATAAAACTTTCATCCGGCACGTTTAGCTATGTTTATAGCTATTCCAGACTCTCTAGGGCGCTCGCAAATCGTTTAATTCCTTCTCGAATAACCTCTTCTTCCCCTCTGCCAAACGTAAAGCGAATAGCTCCGCTTTGAGAACTCAGCACGCTTCCTGGGACAAAGGCCACTCCTTTTTTAAGCGATTCTTCCAATAGACGATAGTCATCGACCGGCTGATTCACTTTGCACCATAAGTGAATCCCGCCTTGAGGCGAATCGAAAGATACTTTTGATCCAAGCAATTCGTTCAGACTCGACGACAGGGCATACTCTTGCTTTTTGAGCTCTTGTCTAAGCTTTTCAATATGAGAAGAAAACGTAGGAGAATCTAAGAATTGATAAGCAATCCACTGCGGAAAGATGCTGTGACCAAAATCAATTTGCTGCTTAGCGTCTGCCAGGCGCTGAATTACTTGCTCCGGCCCCACTATCCATCCAATTCGAAGGCCTGATGCAACAATTTTAGAAAGCGAGCTGATATAGAGGACATTTCCGTTCTCGTCCATCGATTTCAGCGTTTGATGTACATTTCCGTCAAATGCCGTGAGTGAATAAGGATCATCTTCAATAAGCGGAATGCCGTATTCTGAAGAAAGCTCTAAAAACCGCTTTCGACGCGCTTCTGATAACACAATACCGGTCGGGTTTTGATAGTACGGATTTAAAAAAATCATTCGAATGCGATGCTTTTTATGTAATTCTACTAAGTCGTCCGGGTTGGCTCCATTTTTATCTACAGGCAGTAAAAACGTTCGTAGACCTGCTGATTGAAAGAGCGGCAGTGAATAGCTATAGGATGGATCTTCAATCGCTACTGCATCCCCTGGCTTTAACAAACACTGCACAATCAAATGAAGTGCTTGCTGTGCACCTGATGTAATTAGAATAGAATTGGAGTCAGTGGAGATTTTCCGGTACTCATAAACATGAGTAGCAATAGCATCGCGCAAACGTTCATTGCCGTGGGGATGATCATAGCCTAAATGTTCATTAAAAGGCATGCCCGCTAATATTTGCTGAAAATCTTCGCTTGGAAATAAGCTAGGAGCTAACTCTCCGCTGGCTAAGTTCACAAAATCTGTTCGCAAAGCCTCGCTTCTGATTCGCTGTACGAGCGGTAAATTAGGCAAAAATGAACCGTCTTCTACATATCTCCCCCAGTTTGGAATACGTTTTCGGGAAATTCCCCAGATGCTCGAACTCACTCGCGTGCCGCTTCCTTTTTTACGTTCTACGATTCCAAGTGCCTGCAGCTCTTCATAAGCAGCTACTACCGTGCTTCTGTTCACGTTGAGCTCAGCGGCAAGCGTTCGTTCTGATGGCAGCATAGAATCCGGTGGAAAAGCTCCCGATGAAATACAGCTTTCAATATATTCTGCAATTTGTTTATAAATCGCTTTTTTGCTAGCGCGATCTGGTCTCCAGTTCATGCGGCGTCAGTCCTTACATTTAAACTTTCTTAATTAGTAGTTTATCCTTTATCTCTCTTATCTTAAAGCAGTTTTATAAAAAAAGACCATCCAATTCGGTGTTTTTTTGCTCATCCACTTTATCAAAAATTATAATAGTAGCTATTTTTCATTTTTAGGTATTTTAGTTTACATAATAATTTTATAGTTAATCATATTGAATGAATTTCACCATGAAAAAGAGATTGAGACATAACCACACCAGTCCAATCTGAAGACGAACAAATGGGATACATGAGCTCATATGGGTTGCTTGGTACACCACATTTGATTTCCGTGCAAGACTTCGCTTTCCGCGGGCGGCCGGTGAGCCTCCTCGTCGCATACGCTCCTGCGGGGTCTCACCTATTCCGCTTTTCCCGCAGGAGTCTTCGCCTTGCTCTCCAATCAACTGCTAGAAGCAACGAAATACATGAAAACTACATTCACCATGCCAATAAAAAAAACCCAAACGAAGTTGATTCTCCATCAAGAATCTCGATTCATCGTTCGGATCTTTCTTCAACTAAATTACTTTCGTCACAGCCTATTTTTTTATAAAGGCGGTAAATCTAGCTTGCCTTCTTGAAACAATTCTTTCACCATGTGCTTGGCATACCCTGTTGCTTGCCCAAGCGTTATTTTTGCTGGCATAGGCGCTTCGTTTGCATCAACGATTACATCGATAATACACGGTTTATTCTGTCTAACTGCACTTTCAAAAGCCGGCAACAGCTCGTCTTCCTTTTCTACTCGGTAGCCAACACCTCCGCAGATATCTGCATACCTAGCAAAATTCGGGTTTGTTAAATCTGTCCCAAATTCAGCATTTCCCATTACTTCTTGTTCAAATTTAATCATGCCAATTTTATGATTATTAAATAGCACTACGACTAGCGGAAGATTGTATTTAACAGCTGTAATAAAGTCAGCCATTGTCATCGCAAAGCCGCCGTCTCCACACACCGCAAACACCTGCTTCTCGGGATAAGCAACTTTTCCAGCAATTCCGCCCGGCAGCCCGCATCCGAGAGTGGCTAACCAGCTTGAAATCACAAACTGCTGATTTGTCATCCGAAAATGGCGCGCCATCCATACTGTGACGTTTCCTACATCTACAGACAAGACCGCGTTGTCATCCGCTACGTGCTGAAGCGCTCGAATCACTCGCTGAGGCTTGATAGGTACACTTTCTTTGGCTTCTTGGGTATCAAGCTGATTCCACCACTTTTTCATACGTTCTTGACTTTGCTCTAAAAACTGACGATGCTCTGAGCGGCCAACGTTTTCTAAAAACCACTGAACCGTTGCTTTCGCTTCTCCTGCAAGCCCTGCATCTACAGGATATCGTTTGCCAATTTGTGCAGGATCAATATCAATATGAATCGTTTTTGCATGGTCTGGCAAAAAGCCTGTAAACGGATAGGACGTCCCAATCATGATGAGCGTATCCGCTTCTTGCATCGCTTCATACGCTGGCTTTGTCCCGATTAATCCAAGTCCTCCAAGGCAATATGGATGCTCATCCGGTATTGCGCCTTTTCCAGGAAGCGTAAGGACAATCGGTGCTGCGATTTTTTCTGCAAATGCAAGCAGCTCTTCTCTCATTTCATGTGTGCCTCGACCGGCTAGGATAACCGGACTTTCCGCTTTACCAATCAAATCTTTTGCTTTTTCAAGATCTTCTCTATGGGGGAAAATGTCTTGCTTGACAATGATGCTTGATGTTTCTCGTGCTTCTGATCCAACTTCAAAACGAGGAATATCATCGGGAATGGTTAACACAGCCACACCTTTTTTAGCATAAGCTGTTCGAATCGCTTGATTGACAACAGTCGGAAGCTGCTCAGCGGACATGACTCGCTGGTTATATACAGCCACGTCATCGAACATTCTCTCTAAATTAATTTCTTGAAACGCATCGCTGCCGATGAGATCTGACTCTACTTGCCCTGTAAGTGCTAAAACGGGCGCTTTGTCTAATTTGGCATCATATAAACCATTTAGTAAATGAATTGCTCCCGGTCCGGCAATAGCCGTGCATACTCCAATTTTCCCCGTTAGCTTTGCATATGCAGCCGCTGCGAGAGCTCCTGCTTCTTCATGCCTCACTTGAATAAACTTAATTTTATCTTGGGCTTTGCGAAGCGGTTCAATAATTGAGTTAATGGAGTCTCCCGGCATGCCGTAAATATGATCAACGCCCCATTCAATTAGCAGTTCAATCAGTTTTTCTCCAGCTTTTTGTTTAAACATATGACTACCCCTTTCTTCTTATATATAGAGATAGTGTGACCTGATACGCTCTTTCTTACTTATTTTCAGTCGTATAATTTTCGTTTTCTTTCGTTAAATGAAGGCAACATCTTCGTTAAATTTTCTTCACTCCTTGCAATTATCATTATCTTTTGCTATTCTATAAGAAGAATTATTTTTGTTCGGCAACAATCGATAGGTGAATACTTTCGTCTTAAAGATTTTGATCATGAGCAAGGATAGTAATACAATGTGTGCATAGCACACGAGGAGGCAACATTCATGGAAAAAGGTACAGTAAAATGGTTTAACGCAGAAAAAGGTTTCGGATTTATCGAGCGCGAAAACGGCGACGATGTATTCGTACATTTCTCAGCAATCCAAAGCGAAGGATTCAAATCTTTAGACGAAGGTCAAGCTGTAACATTCGACGTTGAAGAAGGTCAACGCGGACCTCAAGCTGCTAACGTTCAAAAAGCATAAGTAGAAAAAGACTCTGATTACAGAGTCTTTTTTTTATGTAGAGCTACGCATAAATTTTTTTAACATGTAGTTTGTACACGTTATTATAAATAGTAAACTAAAAGAGTCTCTTCATTCCGAAGAGACCTTTTGTGGAAGAAATAGTTGAAGAAATAAAGTGTGGATGTTGCATCGTCCTCATTTTTTAATAATTAGCACCAGCCGCCGCCGAAGCAAGAAGCGCCGATGATGATTAATAAGATGAAAAGTACAATGATTAAAGCGAAACCGCCGCCGCAGCCACCGCCGCCATAACCACAACCGTATCCGTAACCTCCGTAGTATCCCATGTGTTTCACCTCCATTTGCTATACTTTAAGATATGTGGATTTAGTTAAATTGCTCCTAATAATTCCATAGAACTTTTGAAAATGTTTGTCATACACTAAAATACTGAGCTTCTCAAACAAGTTCCACAAAGTGATAAAATATCTGATTTTATGGGCATTTACTCCTCTTTTCTTTATCTTTTAAAAATGTAATCGCTCCCTTTTTCATGAATGTACAATGCGCTGAATACCTTTAGTTATGTACACTCACACAGGAGGGATTCAATATGTTAACACTCGAAATTTCAAAGCAAATCGTTAAAAACGTCTACCCTATTGTCTTATCGAACCGCAGTAAAATCTTTCAAGAGGAAGTGAGCGTCGCCGCCTTGCAAGACTACTTTGGTCTTGATCATGCCTTTAGCGTGTATGCAGCTGCCACCATTATTTATCAGCTAGAAGCTGACGGATATGTATCCAAACCTCTGAAACGCAGCGAATACAAGCGAATTTTGCTCAAATAAAAACAAGCATCCCCACAAGGATGCTTGTCTTATTTATAGCTATACCTGTCGAATAATTGCTCGACTCTTTTGTGATAGTCCGCAAGGTAATCAGAGAGCTCCGTTTTGCTCAAATTATTGGCCTGCTCCTCAAATAGTGACAGCAGCGAAATTTTAATCATTTCCATTTCCGTTTCCGAACGATTTTCATTTCGCAAATCTTTTCTTAAATTCCACAGGCTTTGCTCCATTTCATGCTTTAATTGTTCTAGTGAGTGTGGTTCTTCAGATCCGGCACGAATGTCTTTTTTAAATCCACTCATCTTATCACTCCTCGCATTTGCACCTGCTAGATAGTATCTAATGTATACTATACCATAAATAACTATACGAGGCTTAAGCATGCATTTTAAGCAATCGGTCACAAAATAAAAAACATCTCTTTGGATGTCTTTACGTTACCTTTTATCTTACTTCGTCTTCTTCACCTTTTACATATTTAAAAAATGAATCAATCATTTCATTTAAAAAATCATTTCGATCTTCAAAATTCATAATTTCTAAAAACTCCACAATATCCTTATCTAAGCTAATAGAAGCGGGAACATAAGCAGCTGCTTCCCTTCTTTGCGGGAATGGAATCACATTATCTTTCTTCTTCATAAAACACCGTCCTTTTTCTGTGCTTTACTAGTGTAAGCTTTCAAGGAACGATTTGCAAGTCCCTCTGATGTAAAATTTTATATAAACATTCTTCTGAAAAGACAGAGTATATCTTTAGCTACTCAAGTAAGCCTATTTGAGATTAGCCTTTTTCGTGTTCTGGCGTCATATTAATAATTCGCCGCTGTTTTCTCTTTTCCTTTTGGCATCTTTTAGCAAATTTAAACACAAATAGTTTAAAAGAGGTTTTTATTTCCTTCTTATAGGTTAAAGAAAGGAAACAACATTTTTATATGGAGGGGTTACAAATGATTGCATTAACTGGAAAAGTTGCGCTTGTGACGGGAGCGGCATCTGGAATTGGACGGGCTTCAGCCATTACCTTAGCTGAACAAGGAGCGCGCGTTGCTCTTTTAGACTTAGAGGAAGAAAAACTACACGAAGTAAAAGAGACCATCATGGCGAGCGGCGGAGAGTGTATAGCCATTAAAACAGACGTATCTGACTCTGAAAGTATAAAAGAAAGTATCGAAACGATTAGCAGCTTATGGAGTCAATTACATATTGTTTCTATTAACGCAGGCATCAACGGTACGTTTTCTTCTATTGAAGAACTATCACCAGAAGATTGGACAAAAACAATTGATACAAATTTAACGAGTACTTTTTTAACCGTGAAGCATTCTATTCCTTATTTAAAAGCTCAGGGAGGAAGCGTTATTATTACTAGCTCCATTAATGGCAACCGTACATTTTCAAACATCGGCATGAGCGCATACAGTTCCTCAAAGGCTGGCCAAATGGCCTTCGGCAAAATGGCAGCTCTTGAACTTTCTACATACGGAATACGGGTTAACGTCATTTGTCCAGGAGCAGTTGATACAAATATTGAAAGCAATACATTCCGTCAAGAAGACAAATTAAAAGAAGTCGCGATTCCAATTGAATATCCAAATGGCAATCAACCGCTTGCTAAACGCTCGGCTAAGCCTGAAGAAGTAGCAGATTTAATTTCCTTTTTAGCTTCTGACGCGTCCAAACATATTACCGGAAGTGAAATGTTTATTGATGGCGGAGAATCGCTGCTGTAACGTACAAGCCCCTGCATTATCTGCCAGGGGCTTGTTTTTTTGCTTTTATGAACAACGTCTACTCCACCCGAAGCGGATATAATACTGCCTGTAATCATATCTGAGTTTTCATCACAAAGAAACTCAATAATACGCGCAATGTCTTCTCCTGTCCCTGATCGACCGACAGGCGTTGCTTTGTCTTCTAGTAATCTTGCTTTTATAATATCACTTTCTTTCATGTCTCCTACAATATCTCCGGGGCAGACCATATTGGCCGTAATCCCGTATTCCGCTACTTCTAGAGCAAGCGATTTGGTCAGAGAAGCTAGCCCTGACTTAGCGGCACTAAAAGCCG
Source organism: Priestia sp. TGN 0903 (assembly GCF_050846855.1). NCBI lineage: Bacteria > Bacillati > Bacillota > Bacilli > Caryophanales > Bacillaceae > Priestia > Priestia sp. TGN 0903. The sequence continues at coordinate 9,447 of NZ_JBOZGL010000001.1, read as the reverse complement.
CGCGGTACATCCATCCAGGGGTATGCTCTACATCTTGAAAGCCGTATGTAATAATCCGTCCAAACTGCTGTTTTTTCATAATAGGAACAACAGCTTTGACAAAGTGAAAAACAGAGCTTAAATTCCCTTCCACCATTTCATACCATTCACTGTCTGTGTACTCTATTAATTTCTTTCTTTCAAATACATACGGACCTGCATTATTAATTAAAACATCAATACGTCCAAACCGCTCCATAGCCTGCGCAACGACATGTTCAATATCTTCTTTATTTGTTATGTCTCCTTCTATAAACTGTACGTTATCACTATATTGATGCCATTCTTCTTGCAGTTCTCGCACTTTATTTTTATCACTGCGAAAATGGACGGTAACGGAATACTGCTTTTTTAGAAACTGTTCTGTTACTTTTTTGCCGATACCTTTATGACCTGCTGTAATTAATGCATGTTTCATCGACCTTCACCTCTTTTACTCTACTTCTCTACTATATATATTAGACAGCTTCTTGATTTCTCCTTTACTAACGGAAAAAAGCCCTTGACGAAAGGGCTTTTCTTTTACGGTCTTAACAAAATTTTACCTGTACTTTTTCGGCTTTCAAGAAGCTCATGTGCTTTCGCTCCGTCTTTTAAGTCAAATACCACAGGATCGGTTAGCACAAGCTGACCTTTACTGATCCACTCAAACAGCTGCTGTGAGCGTACTTTGCGTTCTTCATAAGATACAAGCACGTTCCACAGATCTCCGCCTGTAAGCGTTTTAGAGGTATCCATCAGCATACGTGGGTCGACCGGGGCCGGATCGCCTCCTGCCATTCCGTAAAACACCACGGTTCCGCCTGTTTTTACGGCTTCAAAGCTTTTTTCTAGCGTAACCCCTACAGATTCGTAGGCAACGTCTGCGCCTCGTTTCGTTACTTCTTTCACTTGTTCTACCCAGTTATCTTCGTATAAAAAGACATAGTCAGCCCCTGCTCGAGCCGCTGCTTTTGCTTTTTCAGAAGATGACGTTAAGCCAATAACCTGTCCGCCTAATAGCTTGGCAATTTGAACTAAAAGCTGCCCTACACCTCCAGCAGCTGCGTGAACAAGTACATAATCGCCCGGCTGAATGCTGTAGCTGTCTTGTGTTAAATAGTGGGCCGTTAACCCTTGCAAAAGCACAGAAGCAGCTGCATCAAACGAAATATCGTCAGGTACAGCAATTATTTTATCCTGTGGCACGGCAACAAGCTCTGCATTTGCAAAAGGAACGTCAGCAAACGCAATGCGGTCTCCTACGTTAACGTGACTTACTTCTGCTCCTACTTCTTCTACCACACCTGCTCCTTCATATCCTAAAATATACGGAGGTGTACCCGTTAAATGGTAGTTCCCTTTTCTTCGGTACACATCCGCAAAATTAAGTCCAATTGCTTTTGTTCTTACTAGTACATCTGTTGGTCCAATAGAGGGATTCGGTATATCTTGATAGTGAAGAACGTCAGGTCCTCCAAATCTTTCAAATACTAATGCTTTCATATATAAGTTACCTCGTTTTCTTTATGTATTCCCTTTCATCGTAATTCAAAGAGATAACAAACACAAGTTTCTTACTCAGCAAAAAACGCTTTGTCTCCTCATGAGACAAAGCGTTCATTTACTTTGTTTGCCCTACAACTTCTCTCATCGTTCCATTTTTTTGATAAGACGTATGAAAAGAAAAGGCTTTTTCAAGAACGTGCGGTGTTTGGCCGCCTCGCGTGAGCGCTTCTTCGTAATACGCCATAAGCTGGTCGCGGTACATTGGATGTGCACAATTTTCAATGATTCGTTTTGCTCGTTCTCTTGGAGCGAGTCCGCGTAAGTCTGCGTACCCTTGCTCTGTTACAATGACATCCACATCGTGTTCCGTATGATCAACGTGCGAAACAAACGGCACTATGCTTGAAATATCCCCGTTTTTAGCAATGGATTTTGTTACAAAAATACCAAGGCGCGCATTTCGGGCAAAATCTCCTGAGCCTCCGATTCCGTTCATCATTTTTGTTCCCATCACATGTGTGGAATTGACGTTTCCGTAAATATCTAGTTCTAGCGCGGTATTAATTGAAATCAGCCCTAAACGACGAATGATCTCGGGATGGTTGGAAATTTCCTGCGGACGAAGAATAAGTTTACCTCGATAGGCTTCAAGATTCGAGAAAACTTGTTTCATTTTATCTGCTGAAAGCGTAATTGAGCAGCAGGAAGCAAACGTAACTTTTCCTGCGTCAAATAAATCAAACACGGCGTCCTGCAATACTTCGGAATATACTTCTAAATCATGAAACTCAGAATCTAACAAACCGTGGAAAACGGCATTTGCCACGGATCCAATTCCAGATTGTAAAGGAGCAAGCGATTCAGTTAATCGCCCTTCTTTAATTTCTTGGCGTAAAAATGAAATCAAATTTTGAGCCATCACAACCGTTTCTTCGTCAGGTGCTACAATTGTAGACGGTGAATCTAGCTGATTTGTAAACACAATACCCTTTACTTTATCTAAATCAATTGGTATGCCTAACGAACCAATACGATCATCGGATTTTTTCAAAGGAATTGCATCTCGCTTTCCTTGAGCGCCCGGATCATACAGATCGTGAATACCTTCTAACAGCTCTGGCTGCGCTGTGTTTATTTCAATAATAATTGATTTTGCATGCTCGGCAAACACCATTGAATTGCCGATTGACGTTGTTGGAATCATCATTCCGTCATCTGTGATAGAAACCGCTTCCAAAATAGCGAAATCTATTGAATCTAACACGCCTGAACGCACCCATTCAGAAGTATGCGATAAATGCTGGTCAATAAACTGAAATTCACCTTCATTAATTTTTTTACGCATCGTCGGATCCGCTTGAAACGGCAGGCGTTTGTTTAACATGCCTTTTTCTGCAAATAGCTTATCCACATCTGACCCAAGTGAAGCACCGGTATACACGCTGACTTTTATTGCCTCAGTTTCCGCTCGTTTCGCTAGCGCAAACGGCACAGCTTTGACATCGCCCGCGCGTGTAAAACCGCTTAGACCAAGCGTCATTCCATCTTGAATCCAAGACGCTGCTTCTTCAGCAGAGACAACGCGATTCTGTAATGCTTCATGCTTAATTCGATTACGTACGTTTTCCATTCTGTTCACTCCTTGTTTTTGCTCTTTTTACCATTTTACTGTAAAGAAAGCGTCCACAAGAGTTTTTGGAATGAAATGGACAAAAATAGCGACAAAACAGCATATTTGATGATAATGAAGCTAAATGACGGTTAAAACCCAAGCAGCTTTCGAAAATAACTGGCGTACGACTGACTGACCGGAATTTTTTCTCCATTGTTCATCACTAATAAAAAAGTCGAATGTGTATCAGGGTAAATTTCTTGAATTTGTGTCACATTGACGATAAAGGAACGATGACAGCGCACAAACTCTTCTTTTGGAAGCACATAATCAAATTCATTTAACGTGTATTTATGCGTACCCGTATACTTCTGTGCGTACACATAGGTTTTTCGGTCACGCGCTTCTACGTAGATGATTTTTGAGAAAGGAACCGGTATCCATCCTTCGTTCACCTTTAACGTCACAACTGACTTTCCGCTCGTTAACACAGGAAAAATCGCCGTTACGCATCCTTGAACATCTCCTTCATCTAAAAAAGGCACGGCCATGCCGTAGTAAGGTGTGCCGAACACGTCTCGGTGAATAAATTCCGATACTTTTTGCTTTTGTTCTAATGCTTTATATGTAATCGTTCCTTTTTTTATTTGATCTCCAGGGCTGATTTTCAAATTAATTCGTTTGCTTGCTCGGTAATACACGTACGTTTCTAGATCTGAAACGGCAATCGACGCTTCATCGGAGAACAATTCACTGATAACATCTAGTAGGGCTGAGGCTTTAAATGGTTTCATGGTTTCACCTTCTTTTGTCTAGTTAAACACGTTGCTTCTTTATTGTAGCGCAAAAGCAAAAGCGATTGGGAGACAAGCATGGAATTTATCCTTTTAACTGCATAAAATTTCTATTTTTTCACAACATAAAACAATGAAATGAAGGAAGGGTGAAATGTATGGGCTATGCTGAATCGACGTTTCGAATCGCCTGTTCATTTTTTGTGCTGCTTCTTTTAACGCGGCTCATGGGGAAAACAGAAATTAGCCAGTTAAATGTATTTACATTTATTACGGCAATTACGATTGGTAATATCGCTTCTTCCCTCTCCACCGATGAGCGAGTGGAGATTGATAAAGGGGTTTATTCACTGCTAGGTTGGACATTTTTAACGATCGCTATGGGCTATATTGGAATGAAATCGAAAAAAGCGCGGCATCTTATTACCGGTGAGCCTAAAATTGTAATTAAGCAAGGGAAAGTGATGGAAAAGGCATTAAAACAAGTGCGGCTAGATATTGAATCTCTTTTAGGCATGCTGAGGCAGCAAAACGTATTTTCCATAAAAGATGTAGAATACGCCATATTAGAAATCAACGGAAACCTTTCCGTTATGCAAAAACAAGATAAAAAGCCGAACTCATGGTCAAAAACGCTTTTATTTCCCACTTCAACCGGCGTTATTTACGATGGAAAAGCGAATGAAGATGCGTTGAAGGACCTGCATGTAGATAATAATTGGCTGCATAAGCAGCTCGAAAAAGCGGGAGTCAAATCAATTGATGACGTCTTTTACGCTGAGGTTCAGTCGGACGGATCGCTTTATATTGACTATAAAAAAGACAAATTTAACTCATAAAAAAAATCCGTACCATATTAAGGCACGGATTTTTTATTAGCTTGCTTTTTTCACACGATTTGTAATGGTATCTTCTTTTGGTGATGTTTTACGAATAAAGAAGGCTAAAACAAACGCGATTACACTTAAAATCGTTGCGATCATAAACGCATCGTTAATACCCATTGCTGTACCTTGATTCACAGCTTCAGCCATACTGCCTTTATCTGTCGGCAAAATTTGCTGATTCGTTACGATGTTTTTCACGTGTTTTTCACCTTGATTCATCATAATGGATACAAAGAACGCCATTCCTACAGCTCCAGCAACCATTCGAAGCGTATTAACCATTGCCGTGCCGTATTTATTTAGACTAAGCGCAAGCTCATTTAATCCTGCTGTAAAGATCGGCATCATGAGCAGTGACATCCCAAACATACGAACAGTATAGACAATCATCACATACATAAATGTTGTGGTTGTTTCAAGTTTTGTTAATTCATATGTTGTCACAACGGTAATCGCTAAACCAATAACAGCAAGCCATCTTGCGCCGAACTTATCAAACAGTCTTCCTGTAATAGGAGACATAATCCCCATTACAATTCCCCCTGGCAGTAACAGCAAGCCTGAAAGAAACGGTGAAAAGCCGCGTACGTTTTGCATATAAATCGGCATTAAAATCATACCTGAAAACATTGCCATCGTCACAATTACGTTAATAATTGTTGTCAGCGTGAACATGCGGTAACGGAAAATACGGAATTCAAGAAGCGGCTGATCAATTTTTAACTGACGGAAAATAAAGAACAGAATCGAAATACCGCCTACAATAAACATGGCTAACACTTCGGTGCTGGTCCACCCCTTTGTACCGCCCGTAGCGAACGCATACAGTAAGCCGCCAAATCCAATTGTTGATAAAATAACGCCAAGCACGTCTAGCTTAGGTCGGCTTGTTTCCGTAACGTTTTTCACTAAAATAATTGCCGCAATTACGTTAATAAGTGCAATTGGAAACATCATAAAAAATAAAACGCGCCATGAGTAGTGCTCAACGATTAAACCAGAAAGCGTCGGACCTACTGCCGGTGCGAAGTTCATCGCTACTCCAAAAATCCCCATCGCAAAACCGCGTCGGTCAGGCGGGAATAACGTAAAAATAACGTTTGTAATTAACGGAAATAAAATTCCTGCTCCTGCTGCTTGCACGACGCGTCCCACTAAAATAACAGAAAATGTCGGTGCGATACCGCAAAGGAGTGTTCCTACTGTAAACAGACCCATTGCTGTAATATACAGCTGCCTTGTCGTAAATCGATTCATTAAAAATGCTGTAATTGGAATAACAATTCCGTTTACTAACATAAAGATAGTTGTTAACCAGTTCCCCGTAGCCGCCGTTACATGGAAATGATCCATCATTTGCGGAAGCGCAATGTTAATCAGCGTTTGATTTAAAAAAGCGACGAGCGCTCCCATTATCATTACGCCAAAAATAGACCGAGTTCGGGCTTGATCGGACTGTTGTGTTTGTGTATTCATTTTAACAAGACCTTTCCCTTTTAAAATTATCTGTATGTAAATCTTCAGATGACAAACAGGTTAAGAATATAGTTTATGTGTTCATTCTATTAATTTATGTCACGAATATTTAATGAACTTAATTATATACCGGATAAATATATCCGTTTCCGAAATATTTGTCAACAAATATGATCATTTTCGTAAAACTTTTCCATCAGTATATATAAAGTAGGATGCCCTTTAATGAAGAAAAAAATGAGAGCCTTTCAACGAAGGCTCTCATTTCTTTAAGGAATACTTATTTTAAGATTTGAACTTTCACTGTTTTTCTTCCCCATTTTAACGCTTCTTTTTGAGAAGGAAGAAGAACATCAATTTTATTTCCTTTAATCGCACCGCCTGTATCAGCTGCGATTGCCGTGCCATAACCTTCTACGTATACTTTTGAACCAAGCTTAATCACTTTTGGATCGACAGAAATCACTTTTTGATTTGGATTCTTTTTCAAATCGATTCCAATCGCCGTTTTTCCGCTGCAGCCTTTGCAGTTCGCTGTGTACGCTGTTGCTGTTACTTTAAATTCTTTCACAACGTTTGAAGACTTCGCAGGCGCTGCTTTAGCAGGCGTGCTTGATTTTACTTGTGATACTTTTAATACTTGTTTCGGATGAATGCTGTCTGACTTTAAGTTATTCCACTGTTTCAGCTGACTAACCGATACTTTGTATGTCTTTGCAATTTTGTATAGCGAATCTCCGCTTTTTACTGTATATGTATTTGTTGCAGCTGATGCACCACTTGCCACACCGAACAGTGACATTAGAACTAAACTGAACGTAATCATTGTCTTTTTCATGTAATTGATTTCCCCTTTATCTACCAATACATAAAAAATAACACATGAATATTACAGTTATATTTCAGTAACATGTCAATAGTTTGATAGTTTAGTTACAGTAAAAATAAATATTCTTCCTTTTAAACTAGTAAATTAATCACCTTAACATTTTAAAAACATACATATTTAGGCATATAACGGTGCTTTTACACACATTTATATTAGATTATTTCATTTGTAACATTTAACTGGTTCTAGAGGCTTATACTTTATTTTAAATTGGTTATTTAGAACATAGTTTATTTAAAATTAATAAATGCGTTAAAGGATCTTAATATAAATCACTTTTTACACCGCAGTTGATTTCCGTGCAAGACTTCGCTTTCCGCGGATGGCCGATGAGCCTCCACGTCGCTTGCGCTCCTGCGGGGTCTCATCTATTCCACTATTTCTACAGGAGTCTTCGTCTTGCTCTCCAATCAACTGCTAGAAGCGTATACATATATCAACCGCCATAACAATAAAAAATCCGAACGCGTTGGATTCTCCATCAAGAATCTCAATTCATCGTTCGGATTTCCCTTCAACTAAAATGCTTTTATCATAGCCTTTTTATTTGAAATTAAAATACCTGCAATACTTGTTAATACGGCTGCCACTGAAGCATTCTAGCTGCCTCAAACCTTTTTTCTACATTCGGCCAGTAAACGATTTTCCACCAATTATCAACGTATGGATCACGTTCATTTTTGTACTGTAAATAATATGCGTGTTCCCATACGTCTAATACAAGAAGCGGAATCGTATCCCACTGCGTGAGAAGCTGATGGCGCTCAGCTTGCAGAACTTCAAGCTTTCGCGAACGCGGCGACCATACTAAGATTGCCCAGCCAACACCTTCGACTTTTTTAGCGGCTTGAGAAAAGTGCATCATAAACTTCTCATAGCTGCCAAAGTCTTTTTGAAGCTGCTGCAGCAGCTGGCGCCTCGGTCGTCCTCCTCCTTCTGGACTCATAATCTCCCAAAAGATTGTGTGTAAGTAATGACCGGAGCCATGAAAAGAAGCTTCCCGTTCCCAATGTTTTATGAGGTCAAAATTGTTTGTGTTACGGGCTTGCTGCAGCATGAGCTCTGCTTTATTTAATCCATCGACATAGCTTTGGTGATGCTTGCTGTGATGAAGACGCATAATTTCCCGGTTAATATACGGTTCAAGAGCTGAATAGCTATAGCCAAGCGGCGGCAGCTCATGCTGCCCCGGAGCTATCGATTCCCTCTCCCTACCGTCGTCTCCAAGCCGCTCTTTTAAGATTTTATCAATGTGCCGTACCGCATTATTGATTTCTTCTAACGTATATTCGTTCACATCTTCTTCACTTAAATATTCAAGAACGTCTTCTTGCGTGCGCGTGATATATGACGTTATATCTACTTCTGTAAAGGCTTCTTCAAATACAGGATCACATACTTGTTCAAGCCAGGTCTGAACTTCCATCAAGTATCTTTTTCTCTCATCTTGATCGGCCATACTTCCCCTCCTTACACCTCATCTTCACTATCATATTCAAAAGAAAAAGCAACATAACTTCCTACTTGTATCTATTGAGGTAGAAAATTCGACATAAAAAAGCAAGAGCTCCTTAAAGGATAAACTCTTGCCTTTTTTCTTATATCTTCTTCGCCATATTCACATAATCAATCGTTTCTTGCTTACTAACAGCTGCATGCTTCAGCTTTGGGTCATAATAGAGCTCCACTTTTATATTATTGATTTCACAGTCGTCTGGCATGTCCTGCAAATCCGTTAAAAACGGCAGCAAGTGATTGTTCATATCGTATTCAAACGCCCCATTTTGCAAGTAATACACCTTTGGCACATAGTTAATATGGCGAAAAAACTTCACTACGTTGATTCTCTCACCGTATGAGGCGATCACTTCATCTTCTGTCAGGTTCGGATAAGATAAATTAAACACTTGCCGAACCGGCGTTTTCAGCCACTTGGTCAAGCAAGTCTGCGGATTGTTGACAAGCGCTTTTGCTCCTTTTACGTACCCTGCTAAAAACATCGACATAAAGCCGCCGCCCGATGATCCGTAAAATAGCACATTAGACGAACTCACCTGTACTTTTTTCATGAACTTTTCAATTAAAACCGCAATGTCTTTTAAATAAAAACGATCGCTTGTCCCTTGCCCCCACGCAAGCGACACCTTTCCTAAATAAAGCGTAGGATCGTTATAGTAAATAATTGATATGGATAGGTAAGAATTTGATGTTATCTCTTTCTTTTCCCCCCATTCACACCGTGCAAGCGACTTTCACCGCACA
>NZ_JBOZGL010000019.1:0-29469 GCF_050846855.1 Priestia sp. TGN 0903 | reverse complement strand
AAAATCCTTTATTTACAGCAATGTAAAATGTTAAAGTGACTATATATTGGAATTAAGTGGAGGATAAATATGTATAGCAAAAATTGTTCTAAATGTGATTCAACTTTAACCAAAGCACGTATTCAATCATCCCCTGGAACAGTGGGAATAAACAAAACGCCTAGCAGAGTATTGAATAACAACAGCAGTTATAGTGAGTTAGTACCTTATGTTTGCTCAAGTTGCGGTTATGTAGATTTTTATGTAGAGGATCCTGAAAAGTTCTCATAATAGAGCTTTTCAGGATTTTTTATTTCCGGTAACATCCATTATGTTAACTACCTCTGTATATCATATTCATTAATTTCTCACTCCTTATTTAGAAATATAAAGGGTGTTTACTATGATAAAATTGTAGCAAGTAGAAAAAATTGTAACGGGAGTAAATTATGAAAAATAAAGATTTCTTATTGTCCATTGTTTTAAATGTGTTTTTAGCTTACCTCTGGATCTTTCTTATTTATTTAATTTTTGATTTCGTTAAGCTAAAGGATAACGCTTTATTGTTTGGGATAGTTTTAGCATCCATAGGTACTCTACTCTTTGCAGAGGTGATAAGAAGAGTTAACCCCTTTATTGAATACAAAATTACTCATCCTGTAAAAGTTGCGGGCTTTATATCTTTTGGCCTTATTGCTGTGGTCAATTTATATTGGATAACTTTTTAAAAATGATAATAAAAATTGAAACAAGCAGCTTAAATTAAGCTGCTTGTTCTGTTAAGTGCCGGTAATATGGATTATGTTGACTAGAAATGAATAGCATAGGCAAAGCATTTTAAGCTTTATATTGTAAAGTTACTTGTTTGTTTTACGATAATCTCTGAAATAGTAGATTACGAAAATTGAAATAAAGAAACCAATGAAAAGTCCTATAAGACTTTCTATTTGAATATCTTTATCTCCAATTATTTGACCATAAATTATTCTAAATATAATACCAATAAAAGAGAGAACAGCAGCTATGATGGTAATACGTAAAAGCTTGATAAAAATCACACCTTTTTATTAAGTGTATTACCGTTTTTTAACATATTCAAAAGACTCACAAGTAAAAATTAGTATTTTGAATCGTTCACTCTTCCTAGATCGCACATCATGTTAATTATAAGAAGAGGCTCAGAAAAAATCTGGGCTTTTTTTATTGTTTACAAATTAATCGTTGACTTAGAGCTAGCTCTAAGTTGTAACATGTAAAGAAAGGAGGAAATGGAAATGTATAGTATATCTGAAGTTGCTACGAAAACAGGGTTTACAGCTTATACGTTACGTTATTATGAAAAGATTGGATTATTGTCTTCACCTTTAAGAAAAGGTGGAAAAAGAAGATATACAGAAGGTGAAATTCGCCTTCTAAAATTTATGAAAATGTTAAAACAAACAGGGATGTCTTTAGAGGACATTCAGGAATTTTTAAAGGATGGATGTCTCTTAGAAAATATTGATTCTGCGGCCATTCAATTAAAAAAGATTCAAATGAGGGCGGATATTTTAAACAAACACTTACTTCTTCTAGAAAAGCAAAAACAAGAGATTGAAACTGTTATGAATGTGACAAAAGAGAAATTAGAGACGTATGAAATAATGATTGGAGATTTGAAAGATGAAAAGTAGAATATACCTTATGTTAATAGGTTTTGCTATCTTCACAGGTGCTACGTTCAATTTGGCTAAGTATGCTGTTCACTATTTCTCGCCTGCAAGTGCTGCCGCATGGCGATTTGGGATTGCTGCACTTGTTATGGTACTTATATTAGGATTGCAAAAACAAATAAAGTTAAAAACTCTTAAGATCCATTGGAAAATGTACATCTTACTTGGCATCATAGGAATTTTCGGTTTCAATGCCTTTTTCTTTTTAGGAATGCAATACACTTCACCTTTAAACGGAGCTCTCATCATGGGAACTAACCCTCTAATAACTGCACTTTTTGCTTATTTTATTTTAAAAAATCCTATTACAAAACAACAGATGCTGGGTATATTTTTTGCCTTAGTAGGCGTTATTCTTGTCCTTACGCAAGGTTCGTTAGAAATTATTCAAACACTGTCCATTTCTAAAGGTGATTTACTAATATTAGCAGGGAACTTATGTTGGGCCTTATATGGTGTATTAGGGAGAAAACATTTGAATGGTAGTTCTTCAATGGAGACAACTACTTATACAATGATTGTTGGTTCTCTTTGCCTTGTCATCTTAACAGCTTTTTCACCAAGCCCTCAGCCCTTGTCTCACGTTACATGGTCAGCTTGGGGAGCTATTCTCTTTATGGCTCTATTTACAAGTGTATTAGGCTATCTATGGTGGAATAAAGGAATGGCTACGATCGGTGCAAGTAATACATCTTTATTTTTTAATTTAGTTCCAATCGTTACTATGATCCTTTCTATTTTAACCGGTGCACTTATTACATTACCTCAAGTAATAGGTACGTGTTTAGTTATTTTGGGCGTTTTAACAGCTTCTGGCTTTTTACGCTTACGAAAAAAACAAAAGGTTCCAGCTTCATTATAAGAATGAATTGATAAAGTCTATATATAAAATATATAGACTTTATTACTACCTATAAAAGGTTTTATGTTAACTAGAAAGACAGATACGAACATATACTTTAACAGCGTTATATACAGGGCGTTAACTGTGGGATTGTTTATGGAAATAGGAATTATCTTTACAGCCATGTTTATTGTATATATTGGTTACAAAGTGATTTACAAGAAAAAAGTAATGTACCCCAAAACGATGAATTACTTATTTTTGCGTCGAGAAGCTGTATTATAGAATATAAAACGAAAAAACTCCATAGATAGTCAGGAGTTTTTCGTTTTATTTATTATTAGTAAAGCTCTTATTAATGATTAACGTATTTTTCCCTTGAAAGAATAAACTCATTTGAAATTATGTTATTAAAAGTATTATTTTCGTCATGAAGTAAGGTAAATTAACTATTAAAATTTCCATTCCCCTTATTTTTCTGATGTTCTATAAAAAAAGATACTGGAATTGCACCAATGAATATACCAACTGAAATAAACAAGGCATTACTTAACTGAAGGTTTGTATCTCCAGATACTTTGCTGTAAATTATAAAACATACAAAGCTTAAAAGACCTATACCTAGGGGTATTAAAACATGTTTGTAAAATTTCATAGCGTTAATCTCCTCCTCGTTAAAAAGATTGATTCAATCTCCAATCGTTCTACAGAAGGTTTACCCTATTTTAGTAATTTCTAACAAAACACCTCTCCATAGGCATAACCTAGAAGGGCTCCCCCACCATAAACTACTACGCCTGGAACCCCACCAACTAAAGCAGCAATTCCCATACTTGTCAATTCGCCAGCACCACCAGCAATTAAGTTACAAGGTGCATTGCTCCAATCAATAGCGAATGCTTGTATATTACCTGTATTACTTTGTAATAATGCTCTTCGAAGTTCCAATTGTAATTGAAGGTTTTGATCTTCAATATCGACCCACATAGTTTCAACACCTTGAACACTCGTTCCATTAGCTTCAACAGTTTTCACTTTAATTTTATCTGTATAGAGTAATCCAGGGCTATCAATAACAAGAAGGCGAATTAGTTTTTGAGTACTTTCATCAAAAGTCGCAAAGACTGATTGCTTAGGATTGTCTACTAATTCTCCAAAGATTGCAATGATTTTTGAAGTATCATTCTTGATTTTTAGAGCATAAGCATTAAGCGATTTATTAGTACTACTTACGTTGTTTTTAAAGATGGTGTTTCCTTGTAATTTTAGGATATAGGATTCTTGAGTACTAATTGTTAAAGATTCTGTGACTAATCCTCTCTTACCAAGTTCGGTGATCAACTCATCCTTACTAAATGCATGATCTGCTTCAATATCTAACAAATTCATTGTTCGAGGGCCTGCTACTCCATCAACTGGAAGCCCTTCTCTTTTTTGAAATTGCTTTACACCGTTTGTTGTTTCTGTACCATAATCACCATCTACCCCAAATAAAGGAAGATCAATTTTTGATTGAATTAGTTGAGATTGCACCATTCTTACAACACTTGTGTAAATAGTTCCGGTTGCTCCAGGCCCTACGTAGTAGACGTTTAAAGCTTTGTCTAGTGTATCTAAAGTAACAGCACCAGCTTGACCATCGGCCAAAATCCCATTTTGAGTTTGAAAGGTTTTAACGGCCTTTGTAGTATCTGGTCCGTAGATTCCATCCGCACCGGAAGGGATGTTAATTGTAAAACGAATTAAAGCTTCTTGTAGCATTTTTACTCCGCGACCTTTACTACCCTCTTTTAATAAAATTACTTTAATTAAACGTGCTTGTGTTGGCAGATCAGCTACTCCTGTATTTCCTAAATCACTATGCTTTTTTTGAAATGTTAAGACCGCATTTTCAGTTTCAGATCCATATTCACCATCTACCTCACCTACTACCAACGCATTGTTGTTTTCTCGAATTAGTTGGCGTTGTAATGTTTTAACACTTCTTCCTTTGTCACCTTTACGTAATAATTCAGCCATTTGAATTCCTCCTTTTAATTTGTTCATTACTAAAAGGGGTTTTTACCTTTATAATCACAACCTTTTCTAAAAAAAATTTTAAAAAGTAGAATAGAGAAATTAGATATATTTCATCTTGTCCCTCAACTCATAAAAGTTCGGGATTTTACTAGCATCATAGGAACAAATAATCGATAACAATGCCAGTGACAGTTCTTGAAATAAATCATCCCTTTCTTGAATGGAAGTTTGAGTCAGTAATTTGTACATTTTCGGTTTAAATAACTGAATAATTTCTTCTATTGCCTCTGGGTCTTCTTGTACACGTATAAATAGAGAAAATAGCTGTTCATTCATCATCATGGTGTTTAATCCTCCCCCATTTCTATGTACATTTCATGTAATTTAGTCAGTGTTCGCTTTCGATTTTTAGACACGGCCTGTTGTGTTTTATGTTGTTTTCGAGCAATTTCAGTATCGTTGTAACTATGAACATAAGAAAGTAAAATAAGCTCTCTTTGCTTATCTGATAATGAGTCAATAGCTTTGATAAGCTTCTCATCATTAAAGTAGAATTCGAAATTTTCTTTGGAAATAAAACTGGAATCTTGGATAGTTGCATCAAAAGAGAGTAAGGATATCTCATGATTTGTAACATCATCAACGATTAAAGGCATTCGTTCTTTATGCTTTCGATTTTTTTTATCAAAATTAATGGCCGTGTAATAAAGAGTTTGAGATACATAAGATACAAATTTGAGTTGGAAATAATAACGTTGAAAGGCCTGGTTTAATTTTCTTTGATGATCAGGAGTTGGTTCACAAACAGCTTGCTCGAAGAGTTGATAATAATAGGGTTTTTCTAAAAAAAGTTTGACTGCGTAATGTTGAAAAAATGAGGGGTTTTTTTCTTGATATTCTCGAATTATGTTCTTGTAGAGGAAACTATGACCACTATAGGGAACTTGCATTTGTAAACACTCCTTATTAAATATAAAACGTTCACAATATATAACAGCTGATAAACCTTTGTTACATGTCGTGAAAAGCTCTAAATAGAATTATTTTCCTATTATAGCACAAAAACAGAACAAACGTTCTGTTTTTGTGCATAAGCTCACCAATTTTATTTATTTTTTGTTAGTTTACTTGTTTTTAATGACGTTAGCTAATTCTATAATTACCTGATTAACCCTTTCGAGTTTCTTTTCAAAGCGAAGTAGCAAATAGAATGTCATTACTACCGGAAAACCAAAATTACTTACTGCATAGATCCATGTAGGAATGGTAGTTGGGTCCATAATTTACACCTTCCCTTTAGTTCAGTTAGGCTACTGCCTGATAAATTCCTTTTGCAATTTCAGTTGCGAGCTGTCTTAAAAAAACAGGATCTTTTAAAAAGGATGCATCATCAAGCGTATCTACAAATAAATTTTCTAATAAAATAGCTGGCATTAATGTATGACGCAACACATAGAAATCTGCTTGTTTTCGTCCCCGATCTCGAATCATATACTGCTGGTAAAAGGTAGATAACCACTGATGTAATCTTTCTTGCATAACACCTGTTTGAGTTTGTTGATAACCTGGGTAAATATAGCTTTCAAACCCTGTTCCTCCACCTGCATTGTGATGCAGCGAAACAAAATAATCAACTTCAGCTGTATTTGCCTTTAAAACGCGGTCCTCTAATGATATGAAGACATCTTCTGTACGAGTTAGCAACACCTCTATTCCATACAAACTTTCTAAATCCTCTGCCACATCTAAAGCTAATTTTAATGTTAAGTCCTTTTCTTTTAAGCCATTTGAGGTAGCTCCTGGATCGTAACCTCCGTGACCTGCATCAATCATTACTCTCATATTTCTCCCTCCCTTATCTTTAAAAGAGTAAGAAATCCTTAAAATCACAACCTTTTTTCATTTTCAGGTAAAAATTAATGTAATTATTCCTATATCAATAACCGTAACTACAGAGATTAAGCCTTTGCTAGTCATATGTAGTAGGAATGCAATTTAGTTTATGTAGTAAACAGTCTTAGGAATAAAAAAAGCATTAAAAAACCAGCCGATGATATAAGAAATCCAGAAAAGTGACTGGGTTTTAAGTTAACAAATACGTGTACATAATATAAGACTATAAAACAAAACAACCTACTGCTCCTGTACAGTAGGTTGTTTTGTTGGAAATACGAAAATGATTTTAGTGGTAGATGCCTCACGGCGTCTTGGGTAGCATGCTCAATTTAATACACTTTATTCCTACACAACATATCCATTGCTTTTTCTAAAAGTAAAATGTCTTCTTTCATCATTACTTTCATATCCTCGAGATCTAATTGAATATATTCTTCTTTTAAACGTTCTAATTCCCTAACGAACAGAGATCCAGTGTAGTACCCGGAGTTTTTCACCAATACATATCTCCTTTGTGTGCTATTATTATATTTAGTTCCCTTTTATTTGGATTAACAACCAATAAAAGTAAGTCTTTAAAAAATAATCCCTTGCCCATTAGGCAAAGGATTTTCAAATTTAATGGAATAGGGGGAATACGTTATTAGTTTGGCCAGATTTGTAGATTCATATACATATATTTTTCAAAAAAATGTTGTCATTCACTATATTTAGAGAAAATAACCTTGTTTACGTTTTATTGTTTGTTAAGTAAATATTAAATTACTTCATTTATTATTAAGGTTTTACTATTTACAGTTAGTGACGACAAATACGCAGTTTTTCTACAAAGTGTGTAAATGGTATAACTTCTTTTAATAAAATACGTTTGCATTTACTTAACAACACTACGGAAATAAACCTTCTTTAGTAAACTAGAGTTTATTTTTTTGGTTTCCGATAGTCTTGATTACGTTAACTAGTACGCATTGTATATTGAGTACTAGTTAACGATCTTATCCGGAAAGTATTTCAGGATGGTCAAAAATGCATTGAGAGTTTATCTTTCAGTATTTCCTCTATATTATTTAATTCCCGAAATGAAATACATAAGAGAGGGATATCATTTTGCTTACAATACTCAACCTTAGTCTTATCTCTTTTCTTTCTTAGTTCAAAGTCAACCTCTCCACCAAACCAATTTACAGCTCTATAGTGTTGTTCTCCTTGGTATTCAACTAACATAATTAAGTCACTTTCTTTAAATATGGCAAAGTCAAACCTTAATCTATTCTTATATTTACAATCATCAAATATATACTGTGGTTCATATTTAATATTATTTTTTGTTAACCATTCTCCAATTATTTTTTCACCTTTTGACTCATTACATTTTGGACATCTTCTCTTAGTGTATAAAAAGTGGGATGGAGTTACTAAATATTCATGGTTGCATTCATTATGTTTCATTTTGATTTTTGTTTGTGAATTTTGATACTCACTTAGCACTGAATATTCATTTCCAACCATAGCATAAACTTCTTCAATAAACTGCTTTTTTGTTTTCTTTTCGTTTTTAAAGCATTTAGGACACCTACTGTCTTTTCCTTTAAAAACATGAGGGGTAACGCTGTATTCATGACCACATTCGTTATGTCTCATAGTTATGTGAGTTTGTGCATTTTTGTATTCTCCAATAATTTCATAGGTGTCTCCTACTAATTCAAACAATTCCTTTTTAAATATATCTGTGTTTTTTTTTATGTTCCCAGCACATTTAGGACATCTTTTACCACCTTTAGCTGCTAAGAAATTATGGGGAGTGACCTTGTATTCATGTTGACAAATATTATGCCTTACTCTCAAGTGTTTATGGGCAGTTTCATAACTATCTAAAAAGGCATATTCATTACCAACGGCATCATCTACCTCTTTTCTGAATTGCTCATTTGTTTTTCTCTTACTTTTACCTGCTTTCTCGTCTCTACAACGTCTACAACGTCTGCCTGATGAAAAACTATCTGGATATATTTCATACTCATAGCCACATACATTATGTCTCATTTTAATATATATTTTAGCCTTAACATATTTACCTAAAACGGTGTATTCATCGCCAACTGCTTTGTATACTTCTTCAACAAATCCTTCATGAGTTTTTCTTCTTCCCATTACATATCACCTTCTAATGAATACTTCTTTTTAACCTTCAACATTCGTACCCGATGATAAAGAAAACATCATAAAAAAATGTAGAAATTTATTGATGTGCTACTTTTTATAGAATCTAGCCGAAAATATTATTCGGAACTGGTGTTAATATTCCTTTCATAAAAACACTTTCGTCCTTCATTAAATTCGTTAAGCCGTTCATCTTCATAAATTGTATTCAATAATGGAATAAATTCATTTTCCAGAGATAAATTCTGATCCTCAGGATTCCTTAAAGTATTCGATATAAAATGAAACGCTAGTTTTCTGTCACTAGTTAGATCTGATTTTAAAAGGTTTTCAATGCACTTAATATATAAGCCCTTGAATATTTTTTTCTTATCAGGACTCAGTTGTTTATAATAAGACCCATAAGCAATAGCACTGTTACTTCTTAAAATATGTGCAATAGGTTTGAACTTTTCACCTTCTTCTTCATCTAAGTAATAAAGATTTTTGTTTAACAAGATTTTGTGTAATAAAAATCTATCGTCATTACTATTCTCAATTAGAATTCTGAATAAAAAGCGCAAAAAGTAATCTATATAAGTAAAACCTGACTGTTTATTTTTAGTTTCATTTATTTTTTCTAGATTGTTAGATAAGAAGTTTATAAGATGAATGTCAATAACATCCTCCAGAGGAAACCCATCAACAAGTCGAGCAAAGTTTTTTGCTGCAATTTCTCCTATTGTGCTACTAATCTCTGTATTTCCTGAACATATAAACTCAGATATACATCTTTTTAATTTTTCTAAATCTTTCAATTCACTAAACATTTTTTTGCATAAACTCTCAAGGTAAACACCTAATTCATACTTAGAAATTCTATCTAAATTTCTTCCTAAAATTTCACACTTTTTATCAACCCTAGCATTAATATGCAACAGAAAGTACAATAAACCGAAAGTTTCTTTTTTATTTAAGAAGAGTTTCTCACGCTCTAATAATTCATTGAATATTATTCCTCTGCATTTAACGCTTGTCTTCACTGCAACGAAAAATAATAGTTCTTTTCCATGATAACTTTCTAAACTGTGTAAAATCTCTTCAGTTAAAATTTTAATATTATTTTCAATATCCATGTCTAAGTAAAGTAATTCATAAGTAAATAACTCATTTTCTAAATCAGGAAATGATTTTCTTAATGATGAAAACTCCGCCCAATTATCATCCATTCTAAAATAGAATAGTATTTTAAAACCCCAGTACAACGGAAAAACAAAATCAATGAGTGCGGTTGTACGCTCCCCCAATGGGTCTTGTATTTGTCTAAATCTTTTACTTACAAGGTGCACTGAAAGCAATTCCTCATAACATTCATTTGAAGGAAATAATTGATCTGTTTCTTTTTTTAAATACGTTAACTTCTTATTTTTAATTAAAAGATCTACCACCTTGTTAATATCATCATCGATATCGGCATCTTTTTCGTTAGATGAAAGGTTTCTTTTAGAGTGTTCTTTCATTTCAGTTTTTTTTACTTGAGAGTATCTTTTTATAAAATCAAAATAACAGATATTATAAAATTCTTTTTCGTGATTGCTAACAGTTTTTACATAAACGTGGCAAATCAACGGGTTTTGCATTAACATTTTAATGTTATTAATAATATTTATATCTGTATTATCAGGAAGTTCATCAATAATATTTGCGCCAATACCATGATTATTTAGTATTTTGTAACATACTCCATTTTTATTATTAACTGAACTCATATTAACAAATAAATTAAGAGCGTCATTTTCGGAAGTATTTGAGAAACAATATTCTTTCAAGAAATTACTATTGTCCATTATCAAATATTGATCTAGTTCATTTATTGAAATACACCAGCTTATCCAATCATTTTTCGTATAACTCTTTATTGTTTTTTTTATATCATTATATATTTTTGCATTTGAATTAAATAAAATGTGTAAATTATCAATGATAAAAATTACTCTAAATTTAATGCCCTTTTTTTCATGATTGGTAATAAATTCATTTATATCAGTTATGTCACTAAAATTAGTGGCTAAGAAATGATTTAATCTGGATATTAATTCCTCTTCAAAACCTTTCTCTTCTATGTCATTAACGTTTATCGGAATTCTAATAGAATAGTTGCCTAATCCTTTTTGAATTTTATTGGAAGATAGTATGGTTTTTAGCAAATGGGTTTTCCCTGAACCAGATTCACCAGTAAGCATTAAGACTTTGTTGTACCTTTTATTTAAAAGACTATTCAGCTCCGATAACAATGGTCTGATGTCCTTTGTGGTTTCATCATCAGGTATTTCTCTTAAAATCCAATCATTTTTTTCACGCATAGTGGTCTTAAATTCTTCATAGGATAAATCAAATTGGCATATGTCATGTAATTCTTTAACTTTCTCCCTTACAATCCTATTACTATTGGCCTCTTTTGAGATCATACTGATCTGATTTATTATTGTTGACCTCCATGTACTCATATCAAAAAAACCATTAAAATAGGAGTTATTTATCAGATCATTATCTAATTTAGATTCAAAAGGTAGGTTCATATTATTCTTAAGGTAATCCTTAATCTTTATAGAATACATTTCTAGTATTTTATCTAATTCACTTTTGGTGTCGTCTTTAAAAGGTATATTATATTCGTTTAGCAAATCTCGAGCGATCTTTATGCTAACCGCACCTAGTGATCCTCCTGGCATTCTATGGGAAAGTATTGCAACTACCTCATCATCTACCATTACAGCTGATCCGGATGCACCGGAAACAACATATTTTGGATCAATAATAACTGGTTTTATACAATCTAAATCAATATCATATTGAGAGATATGCTGTTTCACAGACATGGAAACATCACCTTTAAACGATTGTCCACCAGTTATCTCCCTTGTACTAGGCAAGCCATATGCACTCCAACTTAGCTCAGATGTTAATTCTTTTGCAGTTAGCTGGAATGTTTCTATGTTTTCTATAGGCTCATCTAATTGAAGAATAGCAAAGTCGATACCTGTATTAAATTTATCTCTTGTATTTAGTAATTGGGCACTTCTATCACCTGATTCACCGAGGAGTGGAAACACAAGATTTATTGGACAACCTTTAACACTTCGCTTAACAACATGATAAGCAGTTATGGCATGTGAGGAATCAATCAGAAAAGCTGTACCGAATTTACCACCGCACGTTATGCGTGCTGTAGCTTTTTTAAATTTATCGTCCATCGTTTTCTCCTTTTTTATTAGCATCATCTGTTGGTATAAAAATTATTTTTTGGCTAATATGACATGAATATCTGTATTTATCCCTCCAATCATCCCGAAGCAAAGTTTTGGAGGTAGGTGTCTCATAGTTAAAATATAATTTTCTATCAGTTGCACATGGCGAATTGAGTAGTATCCTTGAAACTGTTTCCATATGCGGGTGTCCATATCTCCCACAAGCCGAGAAAATAAACCTTTCCGATGAAATATGCTTCATAAATTCACTGCATGTATTTCGTTTACTTCCATGATGGGAAACTTTTACTGCATCGAAATATAACGGTTGTTCCGGACTCATTTCTGGATATAGGGCTTGTAATTGTTTAAGCACTGTGGATGGTGGTGAGTCAGCAAGGAACAATATTCGTTTATCAAGGAACTCTAAGATAAAGGTTATAGACGATGCATTAATAACTGAAGTGTCCTCAGAAAATCTCCCTTCATTAATCTCTACAGATCCTCCTGAGATTGTCTCCATATCATCACCAATGTACTCATCCTCTAGATAATAAGAAGCGTAGAAGACTGCATCGTCCAAAATCTCGTCATCATTAAACTTAATCTCAGGAAATTTCTCCTCTAACTCTTCAAGCCAAACTTCCTCTAATGCAGTGATTTGTTCAATAGTAGGAGTCAAAACTGTAATCTTAACTTCCTGATTAATGATAACTGGCTCATTCGTTGCTATAACTGCTTGGCCATTAAAAGCACAATTCCAAGGATAATGATATTTATATAACATCCCTGCGATAGTTGTACCATCTTTCGCAGTAATTTCTGTTTCTTTAGTATTATTCGGAAGGACAATTTGTCTGCTTATGGAGTCTCTAGCTCTTTGGTCAATAGCCTCTGATGTGCGCTCGTGTAAAAGATGGCGATAACTATTTAACCATATGTCTCTAACGCTTATTTTATTTGATGAATCACGAAGTCTATTATCTTCTAAAAATGGTTTAGCCCCACCGATATGGTCGTCGTCAACATGTGTCAAAACGAGCAAGTCCAGGTGCTCCCCCTTACTATGAAGTTCTTCCAAACGCTTCTGTACACAATCTTGATAAGTAGCTTCCACTCCAAGATCTATTAATATATTTGTCGTTGTTTCTCCTTCACATGAAACAAGCATACAATCCCCTCGATTAGCCTTAAATACTTCAATTCTAATTTCAGTCACTTGATTACCTCCCCCTCAAATACAACAACAATAAATAACACGTTATATTTTAACTATGATTTTACTTTAATTTCTTAGTTGTGGGTAGATTTTCCTAAAAATTTTAAAACAAAAAAACAGCGCTTCATGAAAAAAAGGAATGCTACTTCATTTCGATACACTTGTAATCGGAAAAGTAATTGAAGAGGTCCAAAGTTAGTCAATCTCAGGAGAAAAATTAAAAATTTGAAGTACATGTTAGACGCACTAGAAGCACTAGAAGGAATGGATATTAAAATTAACTTCACTCGTGCAATGCGTCCATGTGTTATTCGAACGTTACAGGATGATTTAATGTTGCAGCTGATTTTACCAATATGAACGTATTAAATCTTAGAAAGCTACTAGCATGCCGTACTAGTAGCTTTCTTTTCTCAAAGAGAATAATCTAGTAAAATATAGATATCACATTAGCGAGTGAGCAAATCAGATGAAATAAATAGGGGTGCTGTTACACTAAGCTTAATCATCCTCATCAAAGAAAAAGCAAAGGGGGCGTTCTCTTTTAGAAGGTCTTACGTTACAGTTAAGTGAAATAGCAACCAAAATCTTAAAAAAACGTTTTGTGTTCTTCAAGTTGTTACAGCAGTGGGTAAAGCCTATTCACAAAGGGATTAGATGAGATTTAGAAGTATTAAGAATGTAGTATAAGAATTCAATAGATGTATCAGAAGATGCCGATTAGTGGAAAATGTTAGAAGCATATCATCGAAAGTTTGATAAAATAAAAAGAGAGATGATAGCATAGTTCACATTTTTAATAAAGTGAGCCATATACAATAGCATCTAGGCGCGGACTTGTATTTGCTCGTGACAACCGTTATAACTAAGTTAATGGTAAAATAATCTTGAGTTTCCTATCTCTACAATCAATTTATTGTCAAACTGTCATACTTAATCGTAATGCGGTTGAGCTTCTTAACGAAAGGAGTAATGCCGCATGCAGGACACTATCGCTTTATTAAACATGTTATTTACAGGTGGAATGTTTTTGTTTGCTGTACTTACGTTTGTTGTAACTGTAAAAAAATAAAATAGAGTTCACTCACGCCGACCAAAGCAAAAAGTGAACCCTATTATGACCACCGCCAACCGTTTTTTAAGTTGACAGTTTCACATATAAAACAACTGAGGTACTCCAATACCTCGGTTGTTTTTTACTGAATAAAAATATTTATACAATTAGTATAACAATAACCCTAAAATAATTCATCTCAAAAATGAAGAAGAGATTTTTACAAAACCACCTTATTAATTATAATCTTATTATGCCCAAACTATGTGCAAGAAATTCTTTTAACTAACTATATTGTGTTACTTATTTACATAATTAATTTGATTTTTGAGGGAGAGACAACTTTGCTAAAGACTAGATTTATTTCAAATGCCCGATTAGAAAACATAGACGAAATAAAAATTGCAGCGTTATATTATGACAAAATAGAAATAGCGCGCCCTACTTTTCGAAAACAATGGATGAGAAAGGAATTTACCGATAATCTACATTTATTGGTACAAGAAGGACTAATTGAATATGTTGATATTGACGTTGACATCGCTCCTGAAATCGATATTAGTGATAAAAATGAGGTGCTGGACCATCTATTTATTAGAACAAAGCAGAATCCAATATTAGACGTGCTTCTAAATCGAGGTGAATTTAATTACCCAATTTGGTGGGAGTTCACTAATGAGGAAATTAATGAACTTTCTACCGGCTGGAAAGATATTAATCTCGAGGACTATGATTGGTTGGAAGAACTTGACCAGACTTATGCATTTACACCAATAACAGAGATATATTATGAGTCATTGTTTAAAGCACTACTTGATGCACTAGGATCTGATTCCAGTATTATAACATCAAGCTTAGTGGTCAATAATGGAGTAAAGCGATTATTCAATAGTCAAGAGTTTCTTGAGCAAAAAAAGCTGTTGAATAGAGACACAAAATTACCTCATACCTCTTTAGCTTTCGAAGCAATTAAGGTAGCACTTCCAAATGTTTCAATGCTTCATATGGAGGATATTTTAGAGATACGCTATAAACTTAAAGATGAACTTATGTTTTTTAGACGCGAGATGCAAGAAACAGAAAGCGAAGTTATAAAAAATGCAGATTATAAAAACCTTGAAAAATCACTATCTAGTATAGTCGATAATAAAATTCATGTACCTTTAATAGAATTAGAAAGAAAAATGAAAAGCTCTCACATAAAAGTTTTAAGCAAATTGTTAAATGAGTTAAGGACTGCAAAGCCCTATGTCCCTCTCTTGGGATCTTTCTTTTTGGGATTACCAACATATATGAGTGTCCTAGCGAGCCTTGGTATGATTGGTGCATCTACTTATTTAGAAGCCAGAGACCAAAAGATTGAATTAAAGAACAATGGTATGTATTACTTATTGGATTTAAAGAGAAATTACAATCCTAATTAATACAAAAAAAGTATCCTTATGCACTTAAGGCATAAGGATACTTTTTAATTATTTTTTAACTTGTAGCCCTTGAATTGATATCCATATACTTTTGTTAAATCAACAAAGCTCTTATAGGAATACGTAATAGCAACCCGCGTGCCTACTTGGATTTTATCATAAAGCTTCTCGATGTCTGCATTATGCATTCTCACGCAACCTTGACTCACATATTTCCCAATGCTACTTTCATTGTTATTGCCGTGGATGCCGTATGTATCCCCATACGTACCGTTTGCATTTAACCCTAACCAACGTTTTCCTAACGGATTGCGAGGATCGCCCCCAGGAATATGTCCTGTATAGTAAGGACGGTTTTTAATTTTGTTCACGACTTTAAAAAATCCAACAGGTGTTTTATCCCACGTTTTACCCGTTGCTACTGGATCAACGATTTCAATATAACCATTATGAAAATACGCAAGCTTGTTGTAATACTTGTTAATGATGATTAGATCTTGATTGGATGGTTTACTTGCTGCTTCTGTTTTCCCTTGATTTACTCCACATAATGCGACCATTAATAATGTAAGAACGGTCATTGATTTCATAAAAATGTTCTTCATAAAAACTCTCCTCTTTTTTATATTTTTATAAGAAACGAAAACAGCACCTTCTAATTAGAAAGTGCTGTTTCGTCACAATTATTTATAAATAAAAAACCTAGTTAATTGACGATTTTGCCATGCAGAGAAACGCTCTCTGACGAAGTTAACTTTTGTTTTGCGTATTAACTGCTCATTCGATGCAAATTTCAGTACCTATTTAGAGCAAGAAAAAACAGACCTTACTATACTGAAGGTCTGCTCTTACTTACTTCCTTATTAATTTTCTCTGTATGACGACAACAAGGGAACGAGGAACAGCCAAAAAAACGAGTACCATTCCCATCTCGTACGACTAGATCCTGCCCACATTTCGGACACTTCCGAGGTTCTGGTGTAATATTTTCAAAGATTTCCCGTGCCTTGAAAACGGGATTGACTTCATTAATAAACTTTTGAAGATCTGCCCGATCCAATAAGGTCACATCACATGCAGCTGCAAGTTCTTTCGCTTGTTTCGTAAAATAACTATTGGTCACAACCCACGCCTGATTCGCTTTATAATACGCTTTTGCCCCATACACTTCTTGCACAGCTGAAATACTGACCCGATTTTTAATTCCATATCGTTTAGCTTGAATGACAATTTTTTCTTCGCCTTTCATCACTAAATCAGCCCCAAAGTCACCAGACTTTTTGGTTACTTGAGGTTTATATCCTAACTGTTGGAAAAGGGCCTGCAAATATATTTCAAACTGATAACCATCCATTTTATCAATATAGGGCATACCTGATTGGGCTAACTCTTTCATATACCTACGTTCACGAAGGACACGGTAAGTAAATTGAGAAAGTTTCACTAAAATCATGATAAGAAAGAGGTAAAATACACCTTGAAACACTTTATCCATTCATTGAAAGCTCCTGTTCAGTTTGTTTATTCCGGAGACGTGATGCCACAGGTTGAATGCTTTTTCCATTCTTCTTTAATTCTTCGTTCCAATCTTTCGCTCCTTTTGGAATATCTGCTCTTATTAAATCAGCATTAACGATTTGGTTCATTTTGTCAATAAATTCTTTTCCACCTTGGTCATTATCGACAGCTAACACCATTTCTTTGATACCTAAACCTTCTTTTCGAGCTTCGATATAAGACTGTGCAACCGTTTTAGGCTTTAAGCCATTCATACTAATAAGGCGTGTATTCTGCAATTGGTTTTCTTGTATACTCCAATAAGAAAGCAAATCAATTGGACTTTCAAAAAAATGAATTTTATTTGGGCGACCAACGTCAACTGAAAAGCCTGTATGGGGGTTATCGTTCGGTAAGACTTGTTTAAAGGAACCACGCTTATTACTTATCGAAGCTGTGCCTTGTCGATCCGCCCCAATTACTTTTCCTTTACCTCCATGTTCACGCCATTTAAACACCACATTGTTCCGTTTGTCCTGGGCGATTAAATCTTTTTGAAGAAGCCAGTCAACCAACCGAGAATCTATTTTACGTTCTTTTATGAGATAATCTTTTATTTTGCTTTGATCCTTTACTTCTAACTCTTTTGGATAGCGAAAAGGCTCTTTTGATGGTGAAACCGACGGTTGTTCATGTGACTGAGAAAGCTCTTTATAATCGCCTTTGTTGATATCTAGTACGGCTTGTGGAAACGACATCCCATAATACATTCGAGCAAAACTGATTGCTCCATATCCTGTTTCATTTCGGCTGTTCCAAGCGTACATATTTCCTTTAATGAGTAAGCTATCATGTTCCGTATGACGGTAGTATTTTCCTTCTTTTACAAAGGTTTCGCCTTTGGCTTCCAGATACGACAACAAATCAACATCTCGTGCTTTCATGACTTCCCCCTCATTGACGTGTTTTCGTTCTCCCACCTAATCCCTCCTTCTCTTTCACCCTATGAAAAAAGAGAGCTTTTCAGCCCTCTCATTTTTTCACCTTTTGCTTGTTTTATCGTTCCATTTCTTGTGTCTGGTCCCGTTTTTTTGAAGAAAATGCTCCATTATTCCGTGCAAAAAACTTTGTAAATCCATTTTGCGATTTCTCTTCTTTTTTCTGCTTATCATGACCCTTTTTCTCTGTGTCCAACGCCTTTTCAAGCTTCGTTAACTTCTCACGTTGAGAATCAGTCAAATTCAGCTCTTTTAATTCCTGCAGCACTTCTTTTTTTAATTTGTACACCTTATCAAAGGAATGCATTTGTTCAAACTCCTTCATTTTGGCCAAACGCTGTTCTTTCTCTTGAGGTGTTTCTTGCTTGAGCTGCTTTTCGACAGGAGCTTTTTCTGCTTTAGCTTCCTCTTTCGCTTCTGTAGAAGAATCTTTTTCATCTGATATGCCTAATTGGGCTAACAAGCTTTGTTTAAATAGCTGCTTATACTGTGTTTCTTCACTAGGCTGCTGCATCACTTCTAGTACTTCTTGTTTGTAATTTCCTTGATATTGATCCTTTTCTTGTACTTGTTTTCGTGCTTGAAACTGATGAGAAAGTTCATTTTCCATTCCTTTCAATTGGTCAGGGGTAAACTGCTTTTCCTTTAAAGCACTAGATTTCAACATCACATAATCGTTTTCTGCGTTCACACGGGCTAACATGCTATCAATATCTTGAGGCTTTTCTTTTTCATGCGCTTGTAAAAACGTAAGGTAGCTTGTTTTGAGCTGCGTTTCTCGATCTTTCTCTAAAACAGGATTCACATCATGACTTCTCAAAAAATCCACTGTTGCTTCACTTTTATAGGCTTGTTTTTGTCCTTTTTCATCCGTAGAAACAAGTAAAACCTGTGGTTTTTCCTCTCCTAGAGCTGATTGTGTTAAATAAACAGAACCAGAAGGGATGTCTTCCAGCTGTTTCTCACTAATGTTCGCCCAATCTGCCTCAATTTTTTCATTTTGTGGGTGCTTCATAAACTTCTTTAATTCTCGTTTATTAGAAACAAGCGCTTTAAATTGATCATTTGAAAGAGACGTAATTTTTTTCATCGTATATTCCTCCATTAAAGTAGTATTTGGACGATAAAAAAGGGAGCTTTTTAAGCTCCCTTTCCTTTTGATTTCCTGTTCTTCTTTTTTCTCTTGGATGGTATCTGTAGGTGTTTGGAATTGCATTTGATTATCCAATTTAACACGTTCTTGAAAAGTAAGAGGTGGTTCTTGAACTTGATCATTGATGATCCCCTTCTCATTTTCAGAAGAAAGAGGATCTGTCTGCTGCTGTTTTTCATCCTTTTTTTCTGAAGAATGATTTTTTTCTCGTTCTTTTACCAACGTTTCTTCTATTGTTTCAATAAAGCCAAAGGACGTTTCATGTACTTCTTTTAAAAGCTTAGTTTTATCTTCAAAGCTCTTTCCTTTTGTCCAGTGTGACAGGTAATTAAGCGAATACTCGCTCGTATCAATCCCAAAATAAGAAGAAACCGTATAAGCTGTCATTTCTGCTTGAAATTCTCTTTCCGCATCCGTATAGTTTGCTCTTGATTCAGCCGTATGCAGCTTAGCATGCGTCATTTCGTGAAGAAGCGTCTTTACATTTTGACGTTCAGAGTTACGAGGATTTAACGCAACCTCCTTCGTTAGTGGATAACACGCGCCTTTTGCGCTGCCCAGTTCTTCTTTAGGTGCAATGATGGAAATACCGTTTTTTTTCGCAATGGCTTCCATCCCTTTATAAAGCACCGTGTAGTCCTCCACGTTTCCTTCTAACCAACGATTGGGGAATATCTTAGGTAAATCACTTGCTTTCGCATTCGTCTGACTAATATCAAACGTATTGCCGACTGAAAAATATAGTTGACCTTGAGTTACTTCATTTTTCCCCTCTTGAATGAGTTTTTTTTCTTGAGGAGTGGCTTTATTAACCGACTTCCATTTTCCTTTTTCATCCTTAAATTTGGGAACGGTTTTGTTTGGTACAAGAATTTTAATACCATTCTCTCCTTTATTGACAGAGAACCCTTTATCTTTCCAAAACTTAAATGACCCAACAGCTTGCGCACCTCTAAACTGTTTTTGGATGAGAGCCGAATTCAACATGGAGTACTGATAAAACTTACCCATAAAAGATAAGTAGTCTTTTAAGTCTTCAACAGAATGAAAATGCTGCTCAACCTTTTTCTCCATCCCATTCGTTAACTCTTCCACCTCTTTACGCTTATCTTCGATGGATTTTTCCGCATAGGTTTTACTCATTTTCTTCCTCCTCTTCTTCATAGGAGATCCCCTTGAGCTCTTCTAATTCTTGTTCATACCAAGGCTCCTCTAAATCCACAAAAAGCTTCTGTGTTTTAATATTCATGGGCACCAACATATTTTCTTGATGCACCACATATTGATGAAACTCTTTCGCTTCTTCTGGACTTAAATTCACCTCTACTTCTTTGTCTTGATACTGTACAATGGCATGATCCTCTCCTACAGCTTTAATCGAAGCTAACACTAAATCCTTGTTAAAAAACATATCTGATTCCTCCTCTACATGTTTAAAACTACCTTTATATAAATCCATCATTAAGATGGTTGTTTCCCTTTGGACTCTTCCCAATCAATCCGTTTTTGACGTTGATTTGCAATACGCTTCTCAACAGCTTCCTTCGCAACCTTTGTGCTATCTAACTCTTGTAAATCGGTGGTCATTAATCCATCAAAACCATGATGGAAGAAAAGACCGTTCATATATTCAATTAAAATTTGTGTGTTTTTATCAGCACTGTTTGCTCCAAGACGAATCTTTGTTAACTCCTCTTTTAAAACCTGATGTAAGTTGTTACTCACCACTTCAGAAATGTATTTCAATGACCATTCATTACTTCTTGCTTCTTTATGTTCTTTGCAAATTTGAGCAATAGCCTCACCCGTAAACCCAATATTCTTTTCTTCCATATATGTTTGGATGTATTTTTTTGTTTCTTCATTTAACGATAATTTCATGCGTTGTTTATTCATTTAATAACTCCTCTCTTCCTCATGACGATGTTCAATATCTTTTTGCAATTGCTCATAATGTTTTTGGTTTTTCCAACTTTCATATTCTGATTTAAACGCTCGCTCCATCTTTTTTAATGCAAAATGCATAGAGACCTTTTGGTTAAAACTCGCAGGACGTTTTGATTGTTTCTTACTTTCTATCATTCTTTTAATCTGTTGCTGCTGCTTATCATAATCTTTCATTTCTTTTAAAAAGGCATTCCCCATTCGCTTATAAAGATCATCAATTTTCGTTTGCTTATAGTCCTTGTATCTCTTCTCATCTCCTTTTCCTTCTCCATACGCTTTCTTTAAATCCTCTACTTCTTTATCTAATTTTCCAAGTAATTGTTGATACTCGTTGGGATGATATTTTTCAATATATTTTTGACTCAGCACATCAATAAATGGCTTCATTGGTTTTAATGTTCGGTAGCTATATTGCCACTGCCTTTTATCTTCTGGAAGATGATTATAGATTTGGAGAAACAGTGGTTGAATGTCACGATTCTTCCATCTTAACGAAGAATCTTGTTTCTTTTTCCCGACCATATCCTTTCGAATTAAGTCATTTATTTTCTGATGCTGCTCACCTCGATTTAAAATTTGATTCACGACTGTTGACTTCATCGCATCCAATGTTTTAGGTTTTCTTTTGCCTCGCTCACGAGTGGGTTGTGGTTCTACTGTTGCGATATGAATATGAATGTTCCCTGTATTGTAGTGTATGGCAGCCGACCAAACAGCCGACTCATTTAACCTTTCCCTTTTAAGCATTTCCTTCATGGACTGACGGGTAATCTCCATTAATTTTTTCTCATCCACTGTATGAGTATCAGCATCATATAAACCATTTTCTTGAAGCCACGGATTATGAAATGTGATAACATCTTGCCACATAATACTGTTATTTTTCTGCGCTTTTTCAAACAACTTTTTTAATTGCCTTTTCTCCCCATCATTCAATTGATTGGATTTTTCAGTAAACAAAGAAGATGTCTTATCAGGGTTATCCATATAATCTTGATAAAGGGTAAACAGTTTTTCGTTTGCTTCTTGATCTTTCTTCGCATCATCACGATCCACATAATCAACATAATCTTGAAAAGCTTTTTTATCAGATGTGACAAACTTTGTTTTCAACACCACGCCTGGAACAACAGGAGGTGTACTCATTCCTCATCTTCTCCTGTCATATCTCGAATAAATCCATTGATGGTTTCAATTGCCACTGCACACCTTTCCATCATCTTTATATTTCGATCAATGAGGCGTTCTAACTCTGCTTCACGATCTTTTTGTTCTTGAAAAACAGCCAGTGTTTCAATCTGACCTTTTAAAAACTCTTGTCGAGAAATCTTTTTTTCTTTTGCGATTTTATCAATTTTTTTTAGTGCAACTGGATCAACATATCGAATTTTAATTTCCATTTTATCCGACCTCTCTTCTGTAGTAGTGCTCTCCCCCCTAAAAAGAGAGAAGAGCATAAGGGGTTTTTGCCCCCACCATAGGTGTGGGGCTAGGCAGAGCCTAGCAAAACCGTGGGTACAAAGAAAGTCGCTTAATGTCCCCTTTGCGTCCCCCTTTTTTGGTGTACGTCCCTTTTACGTCCCCTTTTAAAATCCCGATGTCCCCTTTATGTCCCCCTGTTTTGGAGCCATGTCCCCTTTGCGTCCCCCTGTGTTTTCTCACTTCATGGCTAAATCTTGTTGCTTTTCATTCAATTTTCGGAGCTTTTCTTGTAAACTTTTTTGTTCATCTTTATAGAGCTGAATGCTTGCATCACTCGATTGAATGGCATCCTTTTTCATCGCAATTTTTGATTCGGTATCGGCTTTTTCCTCCTCTACTTGGTACTTCATATCACGTTGTAACTCGTTCATTTCTTGTTGCGTTTGACGTTTATGTTTGGCTTCTACCGTGATGGCTTTTTCATAGTTTTTCATTTTCTTTTTGACAAACTGCTTCTCTAAATCATTGACCAAAAGCGCATATTCTTGTTTGCTTTTGGTTCCTTTTCCTTCTTCACTTTTCGTTTTTCGTTGGTCAGAATAGAGTGTTGTAATTAACGCATGGGCGTCTATTTCCTCTGATGAATCTGCTTCTGAATCACTCGTTACGTCATCCACGTTTACCGTTTCTTTTTCTTCATTTTCTTGATACAGATCAAAGGCAAGTGCTTCCCAATTTGAAGACAAATCGCTGATTCTTACGACATAATAGCCATCATCTTCATATAATAAATGAACAGGTAATTTGATGTTTGGATTCGCTTTTTCTTGTGCCACAAAGCTTACTTCTTCTTCATCTGTTTGATCCATTTTGATCACCATATCCAGTGAGTCAGTAGCCGGATGATACACACGATTTTCAATCGTGACGGTTCCTGTTATGTTAGAAGAAACCGCCTCATAGGTTTTGGTATGATATAACGGAGCTTCTGTTTTTAAGTAGAATTTTGATGTCAGTAAGGATAAAAAACCGATAAAGAAAAAAATTAAAACAGCTGTATACTTCCATGACCGATTGCGATTTAAATTAAATCGATAATCTTCTAATTGCTTCTTAAATGCCACCTACTCCACCTCATTTCATGATTTCTGTTTTCAATTCTTCGATACTATAAACCACCCATTTGTTCTCTTCTTTTCGTAAAGAAACTTTGATAATGTCATGCGTTTGATCGTCCACATTCTCATCTTTTATCACAAGGTGATTTGTAAACTCAGCAATCACCTCGACCTCTTCTTGCCCTCCATCATATTGTTGTACATAAAGCTGTACATCGTTTGGAATGGAAGTGTAACTATCTCCATATACGAACTTTTCAGAAGGATAAAATTGCTCATAAAGCTCTTTGTCCATGATAGATTTTGCAACCTTCTTTCGTTCCTCAAATCCTTCTTTTTCACGATGATAAGACACATCGATGAATTGATTAACCGTATTCAAGTAATCTCGTTTTTGTTGTTCTTGGGCAGAAGGGCGAACTTCACTTAGTTGTTTTTTTAGCTCTTTATTTTCTTCTTGTAAGCTGTCATTTGTGACTTGAATTTGTTTCGAAGCTGTTGTGTTGGAGATATTATGGTTAAGGTAGATATTAAAAATGGTCACGCCTGTCACCACAAGGGCAAGCGCTCCAAATAGTAGTGCTGCTTTATTTTTCATCGCCTTTTCTCCTTTTAGAATCGTTTTACTCTTCCATTGAATCGTTCACCAAAATAGGTTCCTTTTGCCATACTTGCGATGGCTACACCTGTTTTTCCTTGGCAGCCTAAAAACTGATTATTACCAACGTAAATGCCGACATGGCCGTCTATTTTGTAGGTATCGAAAAACACTACGTCGCCAGGCTTCATGTCTTTTGGATTGATTGCTTGCCCTTGCGTTTTGAGTGTATCGGTTGTTACCCCCGACATTGGACCAACATTCATTCCTACTTGTTCGAATGCCCATCTGACAAAACTTGAACAATCAAAACGTCCTGCATTAATATCAGATTGAGAGCGTCCACCACCAAATACATAGCGTGTTTTACCAATCAACGTTTTGCCTGCGTCAATCACTTTCACACCCGATTTACCACCACTTCCTCCACTGGCAGGAGCTGCTGGTTTTCCATCAGCTGTAATCGTTCCGGTGTAATATTTCAGCACGGCATCAACATACTTGGCATCGCCATAGCAAGCTTGATAGGGTACCATTTCAGGACGTACACAGTGATAAATACCAGTATGTTTTACTTTTTGATATTGCGATTGTGAAAAAGAAATCGCTAACTCGGGTGTATATTTCCCTCCATTTTTCATGACATAATTGATAAATCCACCGCCAAAATTGTAGGACTGAAGGCAAAGCTTCAAATCATAATGCGCTTTTTCTAGGACACTTTTAAAATGCAAAACCCCTTTATCGACCGATAATTCAGGACTAGAAATACATCCAACCGAGCCACAAAATGACTCACTGCTTTGCATGGGATCATTGCCTCTTCCTCCACTTTCTTGCATCATAAGTGCCATCATAATCGGCACATACGAAGCATCTAACCCATGCTTTTGTGCGTATTTTTCAAGTAACGGTTGATACTTCATGACCTTCGGTGACACATTAGCCGTTCCTACACCAATGCCTCCACCTTCAATCTCTGTTACGTCACTTTGTTGGCTATCTTTTTCAAATTCACCTGTAATCGCTACAATCGTACTCATGATTAAGAGGCCCGATAATCCTAACAGGATCAACGTGCCTCCAATCAAATATTTTTTGGGAATGAGCTGTAAAACGATATGCAAGGCTTATGCACCTCCACCGTACAGCACTTTTTCTTCCTCATCGATTTCAATATGAAAGAGAATGTTTTTTACAGACTTAATACAAAGGAGCACATCCCCAATTGGTAGCTTCGGGATTTCAGCCAATTCACTGTCGGTGATCCCTGTTTTAAACACTCGCTGAATGGTATCTAAGTTGTTGTCATCCTGCTGCATGATAAATTTATATTGCGTTAAATCAAAAAGCTTTTTAATTTTTTCAATCGCTGTTTGTTCCGAGCCGTCTGGCACAAAGTCACTGATTAAATGACTTGCGTAGATCAAACCTGCAAAGTATTTACGTGCTTCTCGACTAAACTCTGTTAGGAAATCTAAAGCATGTTCATTGCCTTTTTTCGTGTTTACGATGTGATGGGCCTCGTCGATCACAATTAAGTAACGAATGGCATCTTCAAAGGCTAATGTCCCTTTCGTATAGGCTGCCAATTGTGGTTCACCATTCTGCAGCATACCATCCCATAATAAACTCATGACGTTGAAAAGCTGTGCTTGTGCAATTTCATCTTTTAATTTCGATAAATGACGGATGGAGAAAAATACGACTTGTTCATCGTTAAAATCTTCAATGGTTGAAATCCCATCAAACAAATGAGCGTACGTTTCAACCAAGTTTTCAATATTCAGCTCGATTAGCTCAAGTCTACGTTTTCGATACTCTCCTAAGTTCGGATGGTGTTCTCTTGTTTTCTCATCTGTATATAACTCTTTTCGAATGAGGTGTAGAAACTCACTAAACGTTGGATAGGCTTCTGGTGAACGCCCCGTAATGTGATTGCTTGCGCCTTTTTCATCGTTCCATAACTGCTTTTGAATATAGAGTTTACGAAGGAGCTTTTCATACTCTTTTAATTCATCATCTTTTGCTTCTGGTGCAATAAAACGATAAAAAACAGTTAGTTTGGATAAATGCTGCGTAAAGCTATTAATCTCATGTTCATGTGTTTTAAATACCTGTAAAGGATTAATTTGCCCTTCCGATCCATCTAGGGCAATCTGTTTCCCTCCTAATTCTCTAACGAGACTTTCAAACTCTCCTACAATATCAAATCCTCGGATCTTATAGCCTTTAATCGCATTATCGGTGGTGACTTTCTTTAAAAACGTTGATTTACCTGCGCCCATTAAGCCCATCAACACCGCATTATAACTTTTTCGTTGTTGGTCTTTATGAAACAAATCAAAGATGACGCTGCCTCCTGTACGAGTTGTTCCTTGATACGTACCGTATGGATCATCTAAGTGAGTAAAATGAAAAGGAAACCCTCCGGCTAGTGCTAATGCGGGGATTTCCTTTCCTTTTCGCTTATTAGGGTATTTCTTCTGTATATCAAAATGCGTCACTAATGATTCCCACTCATACTCTTGTTCATTTAAGAAAATGGATCCTCTGAAGTTATGCGTTTCAAGATGATGAATGACTTCTTTTAATCGCTTTTCTAAGTCAGGAATCGTTTTTTCGGCAATATAAATGCGAAGGTGTATCCGTTTGATCACTTCACCATTTGTGACTTGACGGTATAGCTCTTTCATATCTAAATATTGTTCTTGGGCATCCATACGATCAATATTTTCTTTGGCATTCACATGCCGTGCATTTTGTTCCGACATATTTTTATTGATCGCTTCTACGACTTGTTTTCGCTCATCACTTACTACATCTAAGGTCGTAATGGCATTGGGCATGTTCATGATTGGTTCCAACCAAAAATCATTCACGTTCGTTGGGTACTCATAAATATGAATGCAAGTCGAATATCCATCTCCATTTCGAACAAGGTTTTCTTTAAAGCTTACACCTCCTTGTGGTTGAATCTGCGCCACAAAATAAGGATTGTATCCTTTTTTCTGCTTGATCTCTTTAGGTGTTTTCTCTTTTGTATGGAAAGGTAAAGACATCATCTATGTTTCATCCTCTCTTCTTTTTAAATTGAATTTTTTATAAAAATTAGGTTATTTGACCGTTTTCATCAAACGTTGATATTTCGTCAAAAACTGTACCGGACTCAATGATTTTAGTAATATCAGAAGATAATTTTATAAACTCTGTTGTATTTTCTTTATTAGCTTCTAGATAGGTGAATTTACAATATAGATACAGACCTTCATATCCTTCTTCTTTTATTCGTTGAGTATTTATGATGTAACTTTCGGACAGTTCGTCTTCAATTGGTTGGCCTACTACATTTTTATGTTTTGTAATATACCACTGAAAATGTCCCTCTGAATTAGGGGCTGCATGAAAAATTAAAACAGCGTCACGATCATTTTTGTGAAGTCGGATAGCGTATTTTATCACCTTTTATTTTCACCCTTTCTTATTGTTTATTACCAAGCTTGGCGTTTTGATTGTAGAGTTTGTAAAGAAGGTTAATCTGTTTTTCATCCGAAACAGGTAACAGAGGGATAGCCAGTTGAATATCTCGCATAAATTGGTCTTTTCGTTCCTTTACAGCCAGTTCAGTCGGTCCATATAGGAAAAGAAAGTATTCTCGATTGGTTCGCCCCCATTCTAAATATTGAAGTTCTTTTAATTTCTTTCTTAAGAATCGAAGCGATAACGCATTGTTAGCCTCTCGAATCTTTTTCTCAAGATACTGTTGTTGCTTTTGTGTTGAAACGGGCAAGTTCAATGAGATGATTTTAAACGGATCTTTGTCGCCCTGGTATGTTTTAGCCAGTGTATAAATATTGCGTCCTGCCTCTTGGTCATGCATGGCATTGATATCAGTACTTTGAAGCTGCCAGATCCCAAAAAAGCCACCCTCATCTTTTAGCTGAAATAATCCACTATCCGTTTGATCGATAATGGAAATGATGTCAGCTACACTTTTCTTTACCTCCGGTAGCTTCTCTTTTTCCTTTTTGGCCTTTGAAGGTCGTAACAGCGAAAAAGGATTCTTTTTCTTTGTACGGGCAATCTGTTTATCCAGTTCCTTTTCATCAAAGAGAAGGGATGTACTTGTCTTTTTTTCTTTTAAAATAGGTTTCCCTTTTTCTAGGATTCTTTCATCAAATAATGCCATCTATTATACCCTCCTTTATTCTTTATTCTTGATCCCGATCTATCGCACAATACGTACTCTTCTTTCGTACCAATGTAAGCAATAACGCCTCATACATCCGTTTTTTAGGGTTCGTACTTGGTCTAACAATCATCAATAGACCAAATACGCCCATGAAGATATAAAAGGGAATTTGAAGCGTTGGATGAATAAAAAAGCGTAACATCATCGTGACCATAAGTAAGCCAATAATGAACAGCAAATCAAAGAGATAAAGAGATTTATTAATCTTTAATTCCGTTGAGATTTCTTTTGGAATGTTATAGTTTCCCATAATCCTTCTCCTTTCCATAAAAAAGAGAAGTAACTCCTGTTACTTCTCATCTTGTTTATTTCGCTTTTTTGATCCAAGGTTTCGTAAATCTCGTCCGGTATTTCGCCCAATTTGATAAGAACGTTTTGTTTTATGGATTGTTTGTGAGTTATCAATACGTTCTTTTACCTTTCCTACGCTCTCTTTGACATTATCCCGTACCACTTGTGCAATATTACGTGTTTCTGTTCGATGTTGATGTGGCATTGGAATGTCTTCTGTTGAAGCAGGCACAGTATCTTGTTCAATTGGTTGTTTTACTTGACGAGGTTCCTCTGTAGCTGCCACTTGTGCTTGTGCTTGATCCATCCCTTTTGGCATGGAAACAGAAGGTTCTCTTGTTGGTGTAGGGTAACTTACACTTTCTACAGAAGGACTACCTTCGCTTGTACTTCCACCATAACCGGAAGTTTGGATTTCTTCATGAACAGGTGTACTTGAACTTCCTATAGAAGAGCTACCTTCGCTTGTACTTCCGCCGTAACCGGAAGTCTGAATTTCTTCATGAACAGGCGTACTTGAACTTCCTATAGAAGAGCTACCTTCGCTTGTACTTCCACCGTAACCGGAAGTTTGGATTTCTTCATGAAGAGGAGCACTTGTCTTTCCTACAGAAGAGCTGCCTCCATTTGTGTTGCCACTCTGACCAGAAGCCTGCATT
>NZ_JBOZGL010000018.1:0-32659 GCF_050846855.1 Priestia sp. TGN 0903 | reverse complement strand
ATCTTTTTCATGTTTGTCTTTGCATTTATCTTTGCCATAATCTTTTTCATGTTTGTCTTTGCATTTATCTTTGCCATAATCTTTTTCATGTTTGTCTTTGCATTTATCTTTGCCATGATCTTTTTCGTGCTTGTCTTTGCATTTATCTTTGCCATGATCTTTTTCGTGCTTGTCTTTGCATTTATCTTTGCCATAATCTTTTTCGTGCTTGTCTTTGCATTTATCTTTGCCATGATCTTTTTCATGCTTGTCTTTGCATTTATCTTTGCCATAATCTTTTTCGTGCTTGTCTTTGCATTTATCTTTTTCATCTTTGTTCTTACGAAGGTCATACATCGCTTTTAAGCAGTGCTTACTTTCATCATTTTGATCATAATAAAATTTAGTCAAATGAATTCCCTACCTTTGTTTAAAATTGGTGTTTCTATATATTCTATTTTCAAACAGAAAAATTGCTTGTACATTGAGGTAAAAATGGCTTTTAGACTATTTTTAAGTTAATAGTCTAAAAGCAGCATAAAAAAAGCATTTATTGATATATTCCTAACTCTTTACCCCATGTTGAAATCTTTTCAAGATGGTAACTTAAAAGTTCACCTTCACGGTTATCAGCAATCCTTCTCAGTTGAGTGTGAAGGCCTCTTTCCAAGGTTCGCTGGAGATAGGCCATTTTATAAAGAATCATAGGGTTTGTTTTAAAGGTAATTCCGTGTTTTTTCATTTCAGCCACGTATAGACCCACACACTGAGTACGTATTTTCTCTGCATTTGGTTGCCAGTCTTTTCTGAAGCCTAACAATAGTTCCACTAATACAACCATGTCAAACCATACTGGAGCGTATTTGGCTGACTCCCAATCAATGAATTGAATAGGCCATGGTGTATGTCCAGTAACATTTTTGCTACATATATTTTGCATGTGTAGATCGCCATGCGTAATAGCTAATCCATTTTTAGTTAATTCAGGAAAGAAATCCGGTCCTTTATTGTATAGCTTAATTAATGATGAATAATAAGGTTTTATAATATGGCCAATACGATCATCTTTCATTGCTGCATGCAATAGGTCAACTGTTTGATTCATAGATTTGGCCCTATTCTTTTTTGTAGAAGCATAAACAGGTAGCCAATCTCTCCAAACGTTTTCATTCTTTTTAAACCTATTTTCAAAAGTTTGACCATGAAGTTTAGCTATACTGGGAATAATATATTGAAAGTGAGACGGAGAGAAGGTCAATTGTCCACGTATTTGATTAACAAATTCCATAAAGACCCAGGTTTCATTTTCGACTGTTTCTACAAGATAAATGCGAGGCAAAAACTCTTTTAAAATGGGGTAAGATTTTTTGTAAATATTAATCTCTACTTCATTTTTGTAGGCTGTCGAATTGTAGACCTTAAAGATAATTGGATAATAACCATTTTTTCTTTGAAGCAGTAATTTATATATACTACTTCGTTTTGTTGATTTTAAACACTTAATTTCTGAAGGGATAACTGTAATTTTCTCACCCATCGAATAAGAAAGTTTTTCTGCTATTTTTAAATCTTTAATCTGATAATAGAGCGCCTTAAGATCATACATAGTAATCATTCCTTTCGCTTACGTTTCCACGTATTAACTAAATGAGACCATGCGCTTCTGAAAAATGGCATTGGATCATTCCATGCAAATAGAGCAAACTCTTTTTGACCTTGCAGCCCCAGATAAAAATCTTTGAATGTCATTTCGGAAGTTTTTTTCTTTTGAAGGAAAGTAAGGTAATACCTTATAAGGTAAATCCATTTAATACCGTCTATTTGATTCAATCTAGGCTCTGGGTTTTGGTTAGTGAGGTATAAATAATAGGTGTAGGCAAAGTCAATACCTGAGGGGCCTGTGAGACTATGGGTAAGCCAAAAGCGAGGGTTTATTTCAATGAATTTATAAATTCCATCTCTTGGATCCTTTTTGAATTCAGCCATGCCTATGCCTTTGAGCTTTATTTCTTCAAAAAATGGGAGACATATATCGATAAGTTCAGGAACTCTTTTGCTGACGATATGAGCACCTGTTCCAAATTCGGCAGGAAACTGATGGTTTTTTTGTAAGGAGAATAATGCAAGTAGTTCCATATTTTCATTATAGAGAGTAGCTACTTTATAAAAGCATTGATTGTCTCCAGGAATCAGTTCTTGAATAACTAATTGTCCGCATTCTCTATAAAAACAATAATCATTCCTTAACTGCTCAGGAGTATCAAATACAATTGCTTTTTTGTTGATTTTCTTTCTGAACTCGTGGCCGAGAACAGGTTTTAAAATACATGGGAATTCAACATTTAAGATAGCCTCTTCAAGTTCCTCTTTACTATCTATTACATATGTTTTTGGACATGGAATATTATGCTTGACGGCGAGCTCGTAAGTTTTGTTTTTATCAAGCACTTGCTCAACTAAATTATCATCAGGTAATAAAAACAAGAAGTAATTTAGCAATTCGTCTCGGTTTTTGGAAATGAATTGTACGTAGTCATCTGCTCCTGTATACAAGACAGGTTTTGAACCAATTTTTTTAGAGAGGTTAATTAGGAAGTTTAATAGTTTCTTTTCCTCAGTTACAGGACTAGGGCATATACTGCAAGTAGCTAGGCGTGATTTTCCTATTTTATATGGTTTTTCTGTGTCAAAAGCGTAAACATTAATACCTTTTGCTGTTAAGCTTCTAATAATGCCAATCCCGTTAGCGCTCAAATCAAGAATAACTGCAGAGTGTTCATGGTTCATACTTTAATTCATCTCCCAAAAATCAGTGTATAAATTTTTTATTTTTCCTACCATGCTGTCTACAGTTAAGTGGTTTTTAGCATGGTTTTTCGCAGTTGTGCTCATTTTATTTCGCACTTCTTTATTTGTAATGAGAAATTTTAATGCATGTGCTAGCTGTTTAGGGTCCCCAGGTTCGACAATAATACCTGTTTTATTATGCTTTATCAGCTCAGGAATTCCTCCGCAATTTGTGGAAATTACAGCAGTACCACTATGCATAGCTTCAATTATTGAAATGGGTAAGCTATCATTGATTGTTGGAAGTACAAAAATGTCAGTTTTATTTAAGAGTGAAGGTACATCGTCTCTAGAACCTAAAAAGTTTACCATTGATAAACCCAGAGCCTTTTTCTGTTTTTCTAATTTCTCTCTCATTTGTCCATCACCGACGATTAATACCTCTACATTGGAAGTATATTTTTTTAGACGTGCCAGTGCGTCAAACAGATAATTATGTCCTTTTCGAGGACCAAGCCTAGCTACGCATGTAATAACTAGCTTTTGTGAATCCTTTTCTTTTCCTTCCCTTTGGTTCACTGGATAATCAATTCCCG
This sequence comes from Priestia sp. TGN 0903, assembly GCF_050846855.1. NCBI lineage: Bacteria > Bacillati > Bacillota > Bacilli > Caryophanales > Bacillaceae > Priestia > Priestia sp. TGN 0903. The sequence goes on along the minus strand of NZ_JBOZGL010000018.1, from coordinate 29,297 downwards.
TAATAACTGTAGTGATGTTTCTGTTTTTTGCTCCTAGCTTTATTAATGGTTCACGAAACGAATCGCTTAAAACAATAATATGACTTGCATATTCTATTGCTTTACTTTCAAGCTCCGTAAAATATGCTTCTTCTACAGACGACTTTTTAATGATGTTAAATTTGAGTCTGTTAGATGTGAACATTCCATGGGGCGTGTAAAATAAGGGTTTATTATGGAATTCATTAAATCTTCCCAAGATATTTGCTGTAAATAAATCTTGTGCATGAAGAATATCATATTTTTCTAAATTTATTGTTTCGAGCATTTTTTCATATACATATATAAGTCTTTGATGATTTAAAATTCTGTCATTGTAACTTCCATAACGTTTGGTAAAAAAATGTTTTAAATTTGGGGTAGCAACTTCTCGGAATTGCTTTACTTTTGACATTGAAAATTGATTAGGAGAAATAATGTCTACTTTATGTCCTTGACTTTTTAAACCTTTACTTAAAGTAGAGATATAATTCGACAGTCCACCCACGTGAGGGAAGCTCCAAAAGGTAGCAATTAAAATAGAAAATTTCTTTTTCGAATTTTTTCTTGAAGAGCTTCTTCTTTTCGAATTTTCTTTTGAAATGGTTTTTCTAGAAGAGCGCGACTTAAGTCCATAATATTGGTCTAACGTGTCGATTAGATAGGGGTAGGGAAAGGCAATTTCATGGTTCATTTCCAAACCCTCCTTATAATTTCAAAAGCTTCAGCATAAGGTACGCCAATGCTCATGCCTCTTAGCCTTCCTAAGTACTTAACACCTTCATAAGAACGAGGATGAGGGAACGATCTCATTTCGAGATCATAATGTTTAAGGGCATTAAGTTTACTTTCCATGGTGGCCGTAACATCTACAAAAAAATTTGGTTTAAATGTCTTTTCACAAGAGAAAGCACCCCATTCACTCGACGAAACGGTTTCAAATGTAATTAATTCTATGGGGGAAGTATATGGGAGTGGTCTAGTTGCAGTTAATACCGCCTGAAAAGTGATCTGATGATCTCTATTTAGATCTCCATAGTGATGTGTAAAAATCTTGACCGGTTTGTATTTTTTGATAAGCTGCTCGATTTCTTTCGTTAATTCGTGAAGAGGAATCATTTCTAGTTCCAAATTGACATGCTCAAGAAATACTACTTCTTCAATACCAATTTCTTTATTAGCAAGTCGACCAAATTTCTGAATATGATGAGCTTCTTCCTTTCTGCCCAAAGCAGTAATTACCGAAATTACTTTATACCCTTCATCTACAAATTTTTTTAAGGTTCCTGCGGTTCCTAATAGTTCATCATCAGGATGAGCCCCGATTACTAATATACAATTGCTCATATCTGTGCCTCCTGTAGCTTTTTCTTCTATACTTGTACTATAAACAATATATGAGATTATCCAGATATTAGAAACCGTCATTGGCGGAGAATTAAAAATTAGAGCTATACTAATTAATATAGAAGGCATATTTGTTGCTTCTTTCATTATGTAATTTTAGTAGTAAGAAAAAGTAGAGCCATAAAAGAAATAAGACCTATTGCTAAATGCCAACAGGTCTTATTTCTTTTTTAGGTAAAATTAATACTTAGAGTTTAATTTCCATAAATTTATAACTCTCATTTCTTTACAAGTATCCTTACAAGAATCATGTTTTTTATGTTTCTCACACTTTTTACAAGGATTTTTATGATCTTTCTCTTCCAAAGTCCAATCTTCTTTATACTTCATATCAATATTCACCTCTTTCATTACTATAGTATGTAACCGTTGGTAACAGGAGAGGGTGCTTGTCTTGGATTTGAACAAAAATTTTTCGCGAACTTATATGTAGATGGATAAGTATACAAGCAATTTATTTATAAACGAATAGAATAACAAATGGGGAAGGAGGAACAGAATGGGCAAATCATATTTTCATTATCGTAGTGATCATGATAGGTGGGATAGGCTTCCGAAAGAAACTCTCTTTAAATGGCACAATAAGAAAAAGTATCAGCTGCTGAGTAATAATAATGTCCAGCTTGTTCCGTCTAACAGCGTTAAAAAATTAGACTTGTTGAATGATAAAGCATTTGGGCACTCTTCTCAGAAATTAATAGGAGAAAAAGAAAATGAACTTATGAATTTTAAAAGGTATAAGGTAGTTGGACAAGGCAAAGATGGTGTTATTTATCAATTGACTGATAATCGATGTGTAAAAGTATTTTTTAAGGAAGAGGTATATAAAAAAGAGTTAGAAGCAATAAAAGTGGGGCAGTCGTCTTTTATTATTCCTCATCTCTACGATTATGGACCAAATTACATAGTCATGGAATATATAAAAGGAATTTCCTTGGCAAAACATCTGAAAAAAAATCAATATATAGAAAAGGCTTTGGTTGTACAATTGATAAGCCTCTTTAATGAATTAAAGAAATTAAGTTTTCGTAGACAAGATACGGAATTACGGCATGTTCTAATAACTGAACAGGGAAATTTAAAAATAATTGATCTTAAAAGAGCTTTTAGTTCTAAGCGACCTACTCCTATTAAATTACTAAAAGATTTGAAGGGATTAAACTTATCAAAAGAATTTTTATCTCATGTTAAAGATATTCAACCTTCTCTTTATCAAAAATGGAGAAATTTTGATAAAGAGTGAACTCCTTAAGAAATATTTGAAATTATTAATTGTAGCAACAATAATTGTGTTTCTATAAGATTATTGTTGCTACAGGTTATAAAATAAAATCATGGTTATGCCACCTCTTATAGAACATAAGTATCCACGTTATGTTCTTATATTAGGTATCGGTTATTGTATAAGTTGACTGATCACCGACAGGGAGGGTAGCAATGACAATATTAGTAGCACCATCAATGACAGAGACTACACTATTTTCTTCATTCGTTACGTGAATTTGATTATTGGCTGCGTTAACATCAACCATAGAAGGTTGTTCTATGACAGGTACTATTCCAATTACAGCATTTGTACCTGCATCAATGACGGAAACGGTATCACTATTTTTATTAGCTACATAAATACGATTGTTAGATAGGTTAGCCCCTAGGTCAGTAGGCTGATCACCGACTTGCACTGTAGCCATTACAGCATTCGTCAATCCATCAATGACAGAGACTGTATTTTTAAATTTATTAGCTACATAAATACGGTTAATATAGGGATGGACATCTAAATTAATTGGGTGGGTTTCTACAGGTATTGTGGCAACAACAATATTGGTTGCACCATTAATGACGGAAACAGTATCATCCCCAGCATTTGTGATATAAACTCTATCCGTGTAGGGATTAACCCCTACACCTGAAGGCTGACTCCCCACTGGAATAATTCCAATAACTGTATTTGTACCTGCATCAATGACGGAAACTGTATTATCACCTTTATTAGTCACATAAATACGATTAGTAGATGGATTGCCATTTACGTTTGCTGGCTGACGTCCTACATTTATAGTGGCAATTAAATCATCAGTTAATCCATCCATCACAGAAACCGTATTGTTATCCTCATTTATTGTATAAATTTGATTAGTAGATGATTTTCCTTTTGGAGATAAAAAATCACCTGCAACATGCACAACCTTTGCTTTTTTTCCCATTTAACTCAACTCTTTTCATAAATACTGTTAAGAAAATTGTTGAAAACATAAGGCACTTACCTTATGTACAAATATATGATGTTAAATTTATTTTATTATCTTAAATTTTTAGGCGACAGAGATGGCTAGTACAGTTAACCTAAGAGAGAAATGCTACTGTTTTTATTTAAATGAAAATATTGGTGAGTAAAAAATCGCTTCAACAACATGTGAAAACAAGGGGGAATTGTTTCCTTTTAGGCCATTCCTGCATATGTTGTTATGAATAACGACCTTATATAGAAGGAGCGATTAATATGAGTGATTCACCTAAAAAACCGGAGATTGTTCCAAATAAGTTAATGGACTTATTAGTAAACGATGTTTTTTCTAAACATGGCATAGATAAAGAAAAAATTAAAGGAAACCTATCTGAAGAGAAAAAACAAATGCTTAAAGAAATGGTTGAAGATTTGTCAAAACGAGTGGATGAGTTTGTAAAACAAACAAATGCTACCAACAAAAAAAAATAAATTATATTATTTATAAACGCCGTTAAATAGGCGTTTTTGTTGTTTTTTAAAATGGTTGCACTCAATGGTCAATTGGCCCAATCCTATTGATTGGTATGTTCATATATTAATACATACCATGAAAAAGGAGTGTTAGTTATGTCATCTAAAAAGTATTATTCTTACGATGTAAAGAAAAAATGCAAAAGCAAACATAAAAAAGATGATCCTAAGAAGCATTGTAAAGATGGCTGTAAAGTAGATCACTATGAAAGTGAATCTACGGAATATGATTACTATAATAGTCGTGAGAGTTTCGAAAGTAGGGAGAGTTTTGAAAGTTTTAATGCAGAAGTAGTTCAAGAGGCAGATCAACTTTCTTTAATTGACCAAGAATCAGATGAATTAATTTGGATCAAAGATTCTTGTGATGTTAATGTCACTACAACAGATACTCAAGCAGCTATCGGTATTCAAGTGGCTATCCAAGTAGCCATCGCTATTGTAATCCGTATTGCCATCGGCGATACTGTTCAAAAAGATGGTGTGCTTCAAGACTTATTACAGCTATCTGAAATAGAGCAAACAAATAAACAAAAAATTTATATTGAGAATTCTAAAGACGTAGAAATTACAACGACTGATACAGACGTGGCTCTTAACGTTCAAGTATTGTTACAAGTATTAGTAGCTATTATTGTACTTGTCGATGTTCTTTAATTAAAAATTAAACGAGGTGAGAAAAATGGGTGAAAGAAAATGGAGAGCACTAGACCATTGTGAAAATAAACGGTTCAGTGGTAGAGACGTATGGCAAGAAGCTGATCAAATAGCTGCTACTGAACAAAAATCTTTTGAGAAAATTATTGTTAAAGATTCAGAAGGTGTTAGAGTACAAACGACAGATACTCAAATTGCAGCGACTATTCAAGTAGCTTTACAGATAGCTATTGCAGTAGTAGTTCGTATTACAATCGGTGATAATGTGCAAGGAAACAGCGTCGTTGAAGAACTAAAACAATTCGCTAGCATTAAACAAAAAAATTCTCAAAAAACAATTATTGAAAACTCTACAAATGTAAATGTTACAGCTACTGACACAGATATCGCTGTAAATCTTCAAGTACTATTACAAGTATTAATCGCTATCTTAGTTACATTAGACATCCTTTAATATGTAACTAACCTTCTGAGCGTAAAAACAAGGAAGGGAAATTATTGTAATCCTATATAGGAAAACAGAATAAACAGGGAATTTTATTCTGTGAATGCATTTAGCTAAATTTATTCGTGCGTGTTTTAGTAAATAAAAGAAAGTAAAAAAGCCTTCGCGTTTATAAAAGCGAAGACTTTTTTATTAAATAAAATTGAATAATATTCTTAATCCGAATAAGCAACTCCATTAAAACTTTCTGGTCCAACTCTCACAGTTCCTAGGATGTTACAAGTGATGAAAGCTGTGTAAATTAAAAGATTAGAAGCTGGCTTTGGTACATTAAAATCTGAAGCAGTAAACGTAAAAAGCTGTGGTCCTAAAAGGTTAATATTCAACGCCTCCGATGAAGAGTAGACAACTGGGTCGTTAAAGGCAGTACCTCTTACAATAGTAATTGTAACAGTAGTTGCGACAGGGAGGAGTGGTAATTGGCAAGCTACAGTACCACTTAATTGAGTACGAATAGCACCTGTAGCACTTGTAACGTTGAGGCCAATTTGACCGAATAGACCTGGATTAGAGAGAAGTGTAATAGGGATAGAAATAGAGTTAGCTATACTAGCATTTTGAGATGTTCTAGAATCTAATAATATCGTCATGGTATTTTTAACCTCCTTTCTATGTACTATTACTATATGAAATGGTGACCTGTAGTGATTGGACAAACTAATTACCTTATAGTGTTATTTAAACTGTTATTAATTAGATTAACATCTGATTAAGGATTCTTTTAATGAAAAAGTGTTCGAATTTAAACCATACATACTGAGAGATACACATAGAATGATCATATGTAAAGCAATAAATTAGGTGTCAGGAAAACAGCTTAATGAGGCCTCATGATGGCTAGAATTCTTAAAGGCGGAGGAGTATATATGAAGGATATTCATTTGTTTTTAATTGGATATGTAAACTCAAGTTCGATAAAAAAAGCTATAGATTCGGTGCATCTTATTAATAATCGTATAGATGAAATTATTATCTTGGACATACCGGAGTCTTTAAACCAATTAGGATTGACTTTTGAAGGTGCAAAGACAAAATGTATAAACTTACTTGATAATGATTTAGGGTTAACATTAAATCATCACATTCAAGCACTGTCTTGTGAATATGTCATGTTCTTGTATAGTTATGATTATTTAGATAATAGTATTACGAAGCATCAATTAGCATTAGATGATGAGAAAGTTGTAATGACTTACGATATCACAATTAATAATAAAGTTATACAGCGACCGTTTTTGTCAAAGGCTTCTTTTCTCCAACAACATCCCTTCTCTTTGAGATGCCACATTCCATTTAAAGAATCTGTTCTTCCATCTTGGCTTTCAACAGTAGATGAACTATCTATCGCTTCTTCACCGAATAAATTGGTTAATCAAACATTCATAGATAAAACCAGTAGTAATCTTCAAAAGTTAAATTTTATAGAGAAGTATCAGCAAAAGTTAGAGAAACAGAACTTAGCTCCTTCAATTGCTGTTATTATAGCTAATTATAATATGGCTAATTATGTAGGGATAGCTATTAACTCGTGTATTCTGCAAAGTAGTCTTCCAGAACAAATAATAGTAGTTGATGATGGATCAAACGATCATTCCCTAGAGATTATAAAAAGTTTTAAAAACACACCAGGTTTTAGGTTTCTTAGTAAAGATAACGGTGGGAAAGCAAGAGCTCTTAATGCGGCTCTATCATATGTTGAAACAGAATTTGTCATGGAGTTAGATGCCGATGACTGGCTAGACCCAGATGCATTTTACACTATAAGAAGATGTTTAGAAAATTTAAAGGGAGATGTAGCTGTTCTCTACGGTAATTTAAGAGCATGGAAGCAGAATGGAGAAGAAAATATAAGGTATAAAGGGTTAAGGAAAGGACGAGCGATTCTCAATAGAAACGACCTTCTTTCCTATGTATTTCCCTTAGGACCTCGCATCTATCGTACGTCGACTTTAAAACAAAATAACGGGTTTCCTTTAATTGATTTTGAAGGAGGACGAATGTATGAGGATGTAAGTGTATTAAATGATCTAATAAAAACACATCGATTGTTATATAAGGATATGACAGTTTATAACGTAAGGGAACATCCGTTAAGTATCACGAAAAAAAATCACTCCAGTTGGAGTGATTTCTTAAAATACCTTGACTAGTTTACGCAACCGGTGAAATTTTAATTGAAGTAATTGATGGAAGAGCAATAGTTAAAGGAAGAGTAGTTCCGCCATATCCATATCCCACAGTTTGAAGGATTGTAATAAGGCCATTTGTTACAGCAGTGATAATTCCTTCAACAAAGCCATCTGCTAGTGCGATTTCGACTGGTGTACCAATACGCTTTGTTAATTCAGCTACTAAAGTACTTTCAAACATAGTATGACTCCTTCCTTAAAGTGATGATACTGTTTCAACTTTAGAAAGTGGGATATAGTTTAACGATCCGTCACTTTCAGCAACTGCCACGTAGTCTGATAAAACAGCAAGTAAAACACCTGTAATGGTTTCATTTGGTGTAGATAGTTGAACTGTTTGATTAACACGATTTTTTAAGTCGTTTCTAATCGGGGCTGAACCAGATGAAATTGGTAGTCCTGCTAATATGGAGAGAAGATTTCTTAAAAGATCACTAGCAGAAGTAGTAGTAGTACTTACAAGACCCGTAGTAGTGTTTAAGATATCAGTTGTAGTCGTATTAACGGTATTTAAAAGGCCAGTTGTAGTTGTATTAACAGTATTTAAAAGATCTGTTACGACAGTAGTAGGATTAATAGTATTTAAGGCGTTAGTTACAGTAGTAGCAGGGTTGACAGCATTTAAAAGGTCTGTAGCAGAAGTAGTAGTTGTGTTGACTGTTTGAGGTAATGAAAGCAGGTTTTTTAACAACGCTGCTCTTGCTTCACTTGATAGTGCCAATAGAATTCATCCTTTCTTAAAGCAAAGTTTTTGCATTATTATCTATGTTTTATAATATGCTTATCCGATTTTAAGGTGCTCGGCGGTTTACCTAATTTACTTAAAAATCCGCCTTTCTTATACAGTAGCAAGAACTAAATAGTAATTAAGAGTGTTCTTTATATTTTAACGCTAGCTGTTCCATTACGTGTTTATGACGATTAATTACAATTTTGTTTTCTTCTTTTATAAAAGAAGCATATTTTTTGCTCCCCATATTTTCATGTATCCTTGATAACAAAAGGGGCTGAGGGATGTATTGTAAATCGAATATTTGAATGATTCGTAACCATAAGTCATAGTCATGAGTATAAAGAAGTGTCTCGTCAAAAAGACCCACATGGTCAAACACACTTTTGTGAATCATAATTGAGCAGCCGTTAATAATATTTCCTTTGCTTATTCTAGTGATAAGATCTAATTTATTTAACGTCTGAATACCTAAAGGCGGACTAATAATTCGTCCTCTATAATTGATGGCGTAGTAATTTGTGTGACTAAAAAAGGCATTATGAGTTTTCATCGATTCTAGTTGTATGGCGATTTTATGATGATCATAAATATCATCAGAACTAAGCCAACATATATAATCACCTGTTGCTTGCTGAATTCCTACATTTAAAGCACTCGCTGTGCCACCATTTTCTTTTGTAATATAGATGATTTTATCTAAATAGGGAAGGATTTTATCCGTATGCTTAGTAGATCCATCATTTACTACTATAATTTCAATATTGGTGTAGGTCTGTTTAGTTAAACTATCTAGTGCATGATCGATATAAGAGCAATTAAAGAATGGCACAACAATAGATACTTTTGACATATTCACTTCTCCTTTCAAGAATTAAAAATCTGTGATTATGTTTTTAGGGAAAATAACAATTTTTAAATTTACATCGCATTTATTAACATATGTAACACGGTTTACATATGAAATAGAAGTTTATTAATTCTACACGTAAAGGTGGAGAGGGAAAATGAATGTATTATTCGTGTTTTATGTTCCAAGTGGAGGAGTAGAAACGTTAAATCGTCAAAGGTGTAAAGCCCTTAAAAAGTACAACATTAATGCTCATTGCCTTTATTATGAAAATAGAAAGAAAAGCATAAATGACCATGGGACCCAAACGTTTGTAACGAATGAAGACCATGAAATTAAAAAAATACTTGATGAAGGAGATTATAGTCTCATTGTCATTGTCTCAGATTTTCAAGCTCTTCCTCGGTTTAGATCGCTTGGATATCAAGGGAAAATGATTATTGAAATACAAGGGTACGGCCCAAAAAGTACAGCAAAATCTGCTCTTACAGATGCTATACCTCTTGTCACTAACTATGCTTCAGGATTTCTTAATCCCAAGACTCCTCATATCGTGCAATTACTAGATGAACTCTACCCCTCATTTCCAAAGTTTAGTTTCAACAATTGTTTTGATACTAATCAGTTCTCCTATAAAGCTGTACCTACTAGTCATCAGCCTAACGTCGCATGGATTGGGCGAATCGAAGATAACAAAAATTGGAGAGAGTTCTTAAAAATCGGTAGCGAATTAATCCATAATCACAATTCAAACATACGATTACATATGTTTGAAGACCCTACTCTAAGCGAAGCTAAGGAAAGAGGTCAATTTGAAAAATTAATTAAACAGTTAGATTTAGAAAAACATCTTTTTCTTCATGCAAACGTTCCGAATGATCAAATGGCCGTTTATTTTTCCATGATAGGGGAATCAGGCGGGTTTTTATGCTCTACTTCAAAGGTAGAAGGAGCCCCATATTCTCTTCTTGAAGCGATGAGTTGTAAATGTCCGGTTTTAACCACTGACTCCGATGGCGTAAGAAGCTCAATTATTCATAATAAAACGGGGAAATACTATACATTAGGTGACGTTACCGAAGCTGTTAAAGAGGCAAAGGAGTTAATGACGGATTCTCAGTTAAGAGAAAAGATACGTAAAGATGCTTTTGAGCACGTAAAATTAAATTTCAACCCAGATTTATACTGTGTGAATTTTATTTCAATGATTCAATCACTGGGACTAAACCTCAGTAAGTAAATAAAATACCAGATATTTTCTAGTATCTGGTATTTTATTTTTCTTGATTTTCTGTGTTAAGTTTTTCTGCTTGTTCGTAAAGCGACAAAAAATTAGTAACCATTTTGTTAAGGTCCCATTTATCTTGAGCCCACTCTTTTGTACAAGAAGCTAGCTGGTTTCGAAGTAAATCATTTGCAAGCAAATACTTTAATTGCTCATACAGTTCATAAATATTTCCTACAGAAGAGACTAGCCCGCTCCTTCCCACTTCAATCATTTCAGGTAATCCAGCTGTATTGCTAATAAGAACAGGAAGGCCTGCAAGCTGGGCTTCCATAACAGAATAAGGCTGAGTATCGTGAATACTAGGGTGAACAAAGATATCGGCTTCTCTAAGGAAATGAAGAACATTATTCGAGGCACCTAAAAATCTAACTTTATCTTTTAGATCTAAGTTTGTGCATTGTTTTTCTAATTCCCCTTTAATTTCGCCTTCCCCCAGTATCCAGCATTCCCAATCCTGTCTACCTTCTTTTAAGAGAGCAAGGGCATCTAGGAGGTGATGAATGCCTTTTAAATAGACAAGCCTTCCCATATAAAGGATAATTTTTTTACTCTGCTTGGGTCCGATAAGTGGCTTCTCCATGGCATCCCCAAGGAACTGTTGATTACTAATTCCATATGGAAAGGTAACAATTTTGTCTGAAGGAATAGAAAAATTATCTGCAATATTACGAGACATCCATTCGGTTGGACTATGAATGAAATCACTGGCTTGATATCCTAACTTCTCAATCACCTGGTGATATTGATATTCAAATGTAGCTTCTATTTGTTCGTCTGTTTTATGAGGGTGCATGGTTTTGAGTGTGAAAAAGATATCACGTGATAAATTTCCAAGAGCACTAGTAACAAGTGGAATATGAGAAGGTTTAACTCGATTTATAGCGTTTGCTGCTGTGACATCTAGCGCATGTATAAGGTCATATTGCTGAAGGTTGTAATATGCTGCGGAAAGTTCTAAGCTATAACGAAATAATTCAGTGTTGTATATCCAACTCTTCATTGGAAGTGAAGGAAGCTCATTAAGCAATTTTTCTTCAATATAGGGAGAAAGAACAGCAATATCTATTTCTGGTTTTTGTCCAATGATTCGATATTTATTTAAATCAGGGGTCTGGCTAAGGATATGAACTGTATGACCTGACTCTTTCAGTGACTGTTGGAGTGATGATACAAATGTCCAAACGCCTCCGGTATAGGGGAGTGGGTAATAGGAAACTAATAAAATCTTCATTTTATAATCATCCTTTAATTATTTTCTCTCTATTCAATAGTAAGAGGAGAAGAATAAGAATTTTCAACGCCTAAAGCACCTCATTGAGTATGAGAAAGAATTATACTTACAACCCCAGGATCAGGTATCTTATAATTGGTAGGTAAATTAGTTTTTACTTCATTTAAAAACTCAATTAGATTTTCATCAAATAACGAATCCTTATTATTCTTCATGTATGTCCCTTCTTTTCTCAAAATTGATATATGCTTAAATTTTTATTATTTTGCAAATTCCTATCTATATAATATGTCCAAAATTTTTAATTGGCACGGACGAGTGCACGCTGATAGTAGATAAATATAATAACAATTTTTGCAAATTCTTTTTTACAAAGTTTGTTTATTAAAGTTTCCATACAGATTTGTATGTAATAAACTTTACACATTTCCATGTAAAGTTTTTAGAGTGAAAGATAAACTTGTGTCCTAATAATACGTTTCATTTATTAAATGAAAGTAACGAGTGGAAATACTTGTAATAAAGACTAAATAGGAGGGTGTAAGGGGTAATCATAGAAGGATAAACTCACCTAATCTTGTGAAGGATTTGATTGTGATTTACTTATATATTTTTGCAGCAGAGGGCGGTAATGAAACTCGATAGTTTTCATTTCTTCTCTCATCTCATTTTGGTATCTACTGGTGCCTGATTTTTCATGAGAACGAAATTTTGTGAGTGCTTCATCATAATAATGGATTTCATAGCCATTGACAAGCATACGAAACCACATCTCATAATCATGAGTATAACGAAAATCCGGAGAGAAAATCCCAATTTCATCAAAGATCTTCTTTTTTATAAGAATGGTACATCCATTTATAGCATTATACGTTAAGTAGGCATTATACACTTCTTCTAAATTAGAAAAACGTTTACAGCACCAAGGTATTAAAACTTGGTTATCTTTATTAATATAGTCAAAGTTAGTGAAGCTGGCATCTATGTTCCTTTGCTTCATAAAGTTTAGTTGTTTAGAAATCTTTTCAGGAACAAAATAATCATCCGAGCTTAGCCAGGCTATATACTCTCCTGTAGCAGTGAATAAACCAGTATTTATTGCAGTAGCCGTCCCGCCATTTTCTTTTCTTATATAAACAATTTTATCTTTAAAGGACTCTATCTTCGCAGTGTGGGATGTAGAACCATCGTCTACCACAATTACTTCAACATTTTCATAAGTTTGGTTTAAGGCACTTTTGATTGCTTGATCGACAAAGGCACAGTTGTAAAAAGGAATAATTATTGATACTTTTGGACCCATTGTTTCCCCTCCGAAAAAAAATTTCATAGCATAAGTGAAACGTAGTCTAAATTATGACTTTTGTAGGTGGATAAAAGGTGGAGATGATAGTTCTAAGTTCATTAATGAAATCACACTCTTGATTAGAATATGCATAAACCTTCTTAAGTGACATGCTTTCGCAGAAACTTCATTCATATAAAAAACCTAATTTTATAAGAGAATTGCTATTTCTACGCACCTAAACTCTGATTTTCCATAAAGGTGAATAGGTAATTATAATGACAGAAAGAATCTCTAACGATAAAAGTCAATAATGTCCCGGATAGAAGATTCTAATGTCGTAGTTGGTTGCCAACCCAAGTCAGTTAGTGCTGTAGGGTCTGAAGTAACAAAATTATTTAAAGGACTTTTATCATCCACTTTCACTTGAAATTTAATAGGAGTTATCTTTTTGAAAATATTTATAATATCTTGTAAAGAATTACTTTTTCCAGAAGAGACATTGTATGAACGTCCATTTTCTCCTTTTCTGAGCAGAAAATCATAAGCTCTAACAGCATCTCGTACGTCTAAGAAGTCAAAACGATTATTTAAGTTACTCACCCTCAGATACTTTTCCCCCTCTTCTTTCTCCATAGCTATAATTTTTTTAGCGAAAATGGAACAAACTCCTTTAGAGAAGCCAGGACCTATAAGATTTGATGGTTTAGCGACAACAACATTCATATTGTATTGATTTGACCAAAATTGCGAAATGAGGGTTTGAATGGTCTTACTCAGACCATAGGGGTGATTAAACGTGGCTGGAACCGTTGGATCAAACTGAAGAGCAGAACCTACAATAACAGCTTTACAAGAAGGCATCTCTTTTCTAAGAGCATCAAGTAAGTATGCTGTAGCCATTGCATTTACTTCTAGAGATTGAATGGGATTATCCCAGGATAATCCCACAGCGTTTTGACCTGCCAAATGAAGGAGGTAGTCCGGCTTGGTTATTGAAATTAACTCCTTTACCGACTCATTATTAGATAGATTGCATGTTCTGCGTTTAATTTGCTTATTAGAAAATGAATTCATGTTTGTGATAGCTATGACGTCAAACTCTAATCTTGAAAAATAATCACATGCGTGAAGTCCAGTAAATCCACTAGCACCGGTAATTAGTAACGTAGGTTTCTTATCCAATCACGACACCCCACTCTAAATAATAATCTAATAAATAAAACTTATTATAGATGTATGCTTAAAAAGCTAAATATTTCATCTAATGCTCAACAAGACACGATCCTAAAACATAGAGTGAAAATACAGGCAGAGGTCTATAGCATTAACAAATTCCATGAATACCTATATAGAGAGACTTTTAGAACGTGAATGCTACGGGAAGAGGAGAGAACATAATGAAAATACTGCTTGCTACATTCTGGGAAGTTCCCCATGTAGGTGGAGTTTGGAATTATATGCAGCAATTAAAGCAAGAGCTTGAAGGGTTGGGTCATGAAGTAGATTTACTTGGACATGGACTTGGAAATAAATCAGTTCATATTGTTAATAAAAATATAGAGGTAATTAAAGATGAACTATTATTAGTAGAAGAATTGGAACAACATGAGAAAAATACTCCTATTCTATATAAAGATCCAGTAGTGAAATTTTATGAAAAAGAACGTATTGGTTATACAAGAGGTGTTTCTCGTTTAAATATCAACCAATATGATTTAATTCACACACAAGACGTTGTAGCAACTGCGTGTATTCGTTCCTTAAAGAGTGTAAAAACGCCGGTGGTAGCAACTATACATGGTTGTGTTGCTCACGAGTTAAATCGCTACATCAAAGACATTCTGAAGGCTCCTACAGCTGATATAGCTACTAAATATTTTAATGAACTTGAACATACAGGTGCTATGGCTGCTGATTGTACTATAGTTGCAAATCATTGGTTAAAGGAAATTTTAATTCAGGAATTTAGGGTTAATGAGCATCAACTTAAAGTGTTTCATTACGGATATGATATAGATTCTTTTTTAAAGCGAATGCAAACACCGTCTAATGTTCATCCACCAGTTGGTCAACAAGTAATTATTTATACAGGGAGATTAGCTGAAATTAAAGGTATTCATCATCTATTAGAGGCTCTCAGTGAACTCAAAAAAATTAAGAAAGGCTGGGTCTGCTGGATCGTTGGAGATGGAGATCAAAAAGCTGAGTTGAAGGCTCAGAGTAGAGCGCTCGGTTTAGGTAAGAGGGTTTTATTTTTAGGTAATAGAAACGATGTGCCTTCTTTACTCTCTCTTGCTAACATTTTTGTTTTGCCAAGTCTTATAGAGAATCAACCTTTATCAGTTATTGAAGCTCAGATTGCTAAAAAACCAGTAATAGTAAGTGACGCAGGGGGATTACCCGAAATGGTTCAGCATGGATCTACAGGTTTAATTTTCCCGGCAGGTAATGCCACATCGTTATGTGAAAACCTTTATAATTTGCTAATAGATCCAGCATATAGAGGCATGTTAGGAGCCAATGCACAAGAATGGGCTTTAAAACATTGGGATCAGAAAGATGCAGTTCAAAAAGTTCTAGATGTTTATAAAGAGGTGCTTTCACATAAGAGTGAAATGTAAATATATCGAAAAGGAAGCTAAATGTCTTTTTTGGAAATGATTGGGTAGGTAGCTTATACAGGAGCCCTATAGGTGACATATACTATTAAAACTTTAAAGAGGAGAGAATAGTATATGAAGGCTGTAGTAACTGGTGGGGCGGGATTTATTGGTTCCCATCTTGTAGAAGAGCTCATTAGACAAGGCTTTAATGTCCACATAATTGATAACTTAATTTCTGGAAAGTATGATAATATACACCCTTTTGCTACTTTTCATATAGAAGATATATGTAGTGATCAAGCCAAACAAATCATTCTAGATGAAAAGCCTGACGTAGTCTTTCACTTAGCTGCTCAGGCAGATGTTTCACGATCTATCCAATCGCCTCAATATGACGCAGATGTGAACATAAAAGGAACTATAAATTTGCTGGAAGCCTGTAGAGATGCTTCGGTAGGTAAGTTTATATTTGCCTCTACTTCAGCTGTATATGGAAATCTACAAAAGGACTTAATTACTGAACAAGATGCAACTGTGCCAGCTTCTTATTACGGTCTGTCGAAACTAGCTGCTGAATCGTATATACGTCTATTTCATTATTTGTATAATTTACCATATACAATTCTTCGATACGGAAATGTATATGGACCACGGCAAACGCCAAAAGGAGAAGGCGGAGTAGTAGCAGTTTTTTTAGAAAGGTTGAGTAAAGGGCTTTCCTTTAATATTCATGGTGATGGGGAACAGACACGTGATTTTATATATGTAAAAGATATTGTTCAAGCTAATATTGCAGCAATTAAAAAAGGGAACCAAGAGGTTGTTCACGCCAGTACTACAAAGAAAACTTCAGTGAACGATTTATTAAAAAACCTTGAGTATATTCATGGTTCTAATATTGATGTTGTTTATACAGAAGGGAGACCTGGGGATATCAAACATAGTTGTCTCGACAGTGAGAAAGCACAAAAGCTATTAGAATGGTCTTCAAGAGTATCTGTTTTAGAGGGGTTAAAGGAAACATATACTTTCTCTAGAAAAAAAGCTTAGTATTTAAGCTTTTCTACATTTCTTAACTAGTTGTCTATTTTATTAACTATATGCTCATTAGCCCTAACATTTTAGGATAGGCCTGCATTTAATATTGTATAGCCTTGTACAATAAGACCCTTTAAGGAGCAACCCATATGAAACTAGAAGATTTAAAAGGGACATATAGCGCCATTTTTAGTTTAGGCGATTTATGTTTGACATCTCTTCAACTGAGAGACAATAACTTAAGAAACTTTGCGGGGATTTTAGATTGGGTATCCTCACCGGATTTGAAAAAGGTAAACATGCTTTTGAAAAATCAGTTTGCTGACTTTTTAAACCCGGATAATTTAAGGATAATCCAGTACGTATCTGATTGGGATTTATTAGTGTGGGATGAAATTTATAATATAGGGTTTAACCACGATTTTAAGACTGATAAAAATACACTTTCTCACTTAGGAGGATACGGGGAGGTTAAAGAGAAGTACGATAGAAGAATTCACCGGTTTTTAGAGAATTTATCTACTGGCCAGCGTATTCTGTTTATTAGAACCGAAGCTAATCGTGAAGAAGCTGCAGAGCTTGAGAGCATTTTATCTACTATGATTGAAAGTGACTTTAGCATTCTAATTATTAATCATACGGATGTGAATGATTTAGTTGAAAAAGAATGGTCGCTAAATAAAGTTTGTGCTATTGAATTACCCAATCGAGATAAATGGAACGCAAATAATCATTATTGGAAAAGGATACTTGATGGTGTTTCCCTTTTATAAGTACGTTAGCTTTCCCTTTAATGTATTTATAAAAGGTTATGTTTTTCAAATGACATCTTTAGGAGATTTGAATGGGAAGAAAACCTCCACCATACTTACTTGGTGTATGTACTCACTTGCCTCTTGAAGCTTATTTAATATTTTCTATACATATAATCTCTATACAATACTAATGGACAAGTTGTATTAATTGAAATGGATACAGTGCAAAAAACTTTTCCTTGCGAAGGTTAAGGTGCTTTTCGAGGTGCCTATATAAAAGTCAATGTTAAAAACTAATTTGTTAACCGGATAAGGAGGAAAAGGTATGGATAATAAACAAATAGAGTTGAAACAAGGATACGATATAACTGGAAAGCAACGTTATCGAATTATCACAGGAGCATTTATTGATAAGATTATAGCAGAACAAGTTGCAAAGGAAATAAAAGAACGCTATGGTCTTACTGTATACGTGATACCTGAGCACGTTGAAAAAGCTGAGTCTAATCTCTAATGTAACTTTATTTTCATTTTACTATAAATTAGAATAAGAATAGACAGCTAAGCTATTTTTATAGAAATAGTCTAGCTGTCTATTCTTATTCTTGTAGAAGTATACAATGAATTTTATTATCTGTTTATCATAAGCTAGTATGAGAGAAATCATTTTTAGTGTTTCCCATCTTATCATGTTTTTCTTACATATGGTGAGTACTAGTTATTTTGACATCCACTCTTTTAGCTCCATTAACATCTGCTGGTAACTAGGAGTTGGATAACAAAGATCTGTCCGAGTACTAATAATAGTACGATCTAATATTACATCCTCATCAGGAATAATTTTGACATCATCTTTTTTAAAGATATCTTTAATCAATTCTAGTAATGCAAACTTTGATATTTTCTTCGGTGAGTGCAAATGATATAGTCCGGAAGTATTATTTTCTAAGAAGAAATTAATTGCTTTAGCTAATTCTAACGTTGTTACTCCATTCCACAGTGCCTTTTTATACCCTTTAATTGAGCCCTTTTGTGTCATAAACCATAGGAATAAACCAATGCCATCCTTCTTTAACTCGGGTCCTATTATAGAAGTGCGGATTGTTAAATGTTTTTCGTCAATAATTTCACCTAGCTGTTTAGACTGAGCATATACAGAGGTACCGTCTGGAACATCGTTTTCTGTATAATCTCCTTTTTTTCCTGAAAACACACAATCTGTACTAATATGAATTAATTTTCCTTGATGCCGTTCAACAAATTTAGCTAACTGATGTGGAAGTAGGCTATTTACTTGAAAAGCATGCATTGGATTATGGCTAGCGTGTTCATTTAAAATTCCAATACAGTTAATAAGGACGTCTGGCTTAATAGATTCTATGGTCTCCTCAACATGTTTAAAGTTAGTTACGTCCAAGTAAATAGCATCTTTATCTTTCGGGTCTCTTGATGTACAGAAAACATCGTGATTTGTATGCTGTATAAAATATTTAGTAATTACATGCCCTGCCATTCCTTTTCCACCAAGAATTAGTACTTTCATTTAGATAAACCCGCCTTTCAGCAACATCTCTCTAATTTCCTCTTTACTAATCACTTGTTTACTTGAATCATATTTTTCTAAGTTTACTTGAGCATAGTTTGAATAATATTCTTTTAAGCCTTTAATATAAATTGGAGGTAGAATCACATAATACTCATCATCATAAGTAACAGTTGTTGCGCTTTCATATTCGGATAACAGAAGCTCGTGAATTTTTTCTCCAGGTCTTATACCTAATATTTCAATTTCAATCTTGTCTTTTCCAGAAGCTTCTATTAGTACATTTGCTAAGTCAATAATTCGACAAGTAGGCATTTTCATGACGAATATTTCCCCACCTAGACTTTCAAATGTGGCTTTAAAAACCAGCTTTATCGCATCCTCTAATGTTAAAAAGAAACGAGTCATACCAGGGTCAGTAATACCGATTTTCCCTTTTTCTTGAATTTGTTTCTTGAATACATGAATAACGCTTCCGTTAGTTCCTAGAACGTTTCCTCCACGTATACAAACAAATTTAGTTTTAGTATTTAATGTGTTAGCGTGAATGATTAATCTTTCCCCCATTGCTTTTGATAAACCGTAAAAATTAGCTGGATTTGACGCTTTATCAGTGGAAATATAAACTACTCTATCTACATCACAGCTTATTGCTGCGTCTATTACATTTTGAGTACCATGTACGTTGGTTTTTAAGGCTTCAATTGGTTGATCTTCACATACCGGAACATGTTTTAAAGCAGCTAAGTGAAAAATATAATTGACGCCTTGACATGCTTCAATTAGCGCTTCTCTTTCTTTAATGTCTCCAATAATAAAATTCAATTTAGGATGGTTATCAAATTCTTGTTTCATGGTAAATTGATTTGATTCATTCCTCGAAAAAATACGTATTTCTTTAGGGTTATGTGTTAGTAGTTGCTTAACAAGTTCATATCCCCAAGAACCTGTGCCACCTGTTACTAAAATTGTCTTATTATTAAACACCTTTCATTCCTCCTAGTACAACTTTAATTACCTTGTCTGAAACATTTACATCACCATATCCTTCAGGGTAAGACCAATTTTTTAATTGGTTCACCATTACATGAACACAAGTCAAGATTTGGTTAGCATCTATGCCTGACAGCATGTTACTTCCACATTGAATGGTTTCTGGTCTTTCAGTTGTTTTACGAATAGTTACCGTAGGAACATAAAACAAACAGCATTCTTCTTGAACTGTTCCGCTGTCTGTTAAGACACAAAAAGCATTTTTTTCTAAATTTACGAAATCGAAAAAACCAAAAGGCTCATGAAATTCTACTAACGGATGGACTTCTAGCAGTGAAATATTTTCTATTCGAGATTTAGTACGAGGATGAATACTACATATTATTCTCTTTTGGTAAAACTCAGCTACCATATTGATGCCTTTCATGATTTCCAACAGTCGATCTTCATGATCTACATTTTCCGCACGATGGGCTGTAACCAGAAAGTAGTCATTTTCTTTTAAGGACAGTTTCTCAAGAATGCTGCTTTTTTTTATAGCAGGTTCATAATGTTTTAAAACTTCGTTAATTGGATTTCCAGAAGTAATAATACGATTTGAGGGGATACCTTCTTTAATTAAATTTTCTTTACTTTGAGGAGTATAGGGTAGATTGAAGCTTGAGATTGCATCGATAATCCGGCGGTTTTTTTCTTCTGGCACTTCTAAATCAAAACAACGGTTTCCAGCCTCCATATGAATGACTGATATACCCATTCTTTCTGCTAGAATTGCGCTTAAACCACTATTAGTATCGCCTAATATTAAAACTTTGTCCGGCTTTTCTTTTAAAAATAGCTGTTCGAGCTCTTTATACATCTTCGATAACTGTTCACCTAATGAGAGCTGCTGATTAGCCAATATATAGTCTGGTTTGCGTATGTTTAACTCTTGAAAAAATACCTCACTTAATGAAGGAGTGAAATTTTGTCCTGTATGCACTAAAACGTGCTGTGAAGCATACTCATCTAACTTTTTAATAATGAGGCTTAAACGTATAATTTCGGGCCTTGTACCCAAAATAGTCATAACTTTCATTCTTTACACACCCTATTCACCTTATTTATAAGCATAATTACCCTCTCCTAATTCGCATTCGGCCCCTTATTTATTAAAATATGCTTTTCCTTTTTTCTTGCTATAGGCTAATCTATTAATCTTCCCAATAAAAAGTGATAAGTCTAAAATAATAAGCCCTCCTCTTTAAATTAATAAGAATGATGACTGCTTTTTTGTGGTTCAATGTTTAAATCTTTCTCTGTAAGTTCTCTTCTAGTGGCTAAAATCTTATATTTTAGGCCGTCAAGTACGAATATTTAAAGAGTAAATACAGGGGGTTGAAAATCAGAAAAGACCTTGCTTCCTTTTTAAAAAGAAACAAGGTCTTTGGTGCTTAATTTTATTCTTATTACATAAAATTGTATGAAAATAGTTGTGGGAATTACGCCCAAAAATTAGTTATACTTAATCCACTCAGTACATAGTCCCAAACAGCTTCATCATTTGGGTTGTCTAGAGGTACTTGAACTGAACAAATTCCATCAATTGTCCAGTTCATATCTATTACGCCTTTTAATCCGTCTAAAGGTTGAAGTAGTAGTATATTAAATGGACCGTTTACTAATTCTGATAATGTGGTTTTTAATTCTATCGCTTCTTCTGGAGTAGCTGCTCCCCATCTAATAAATAAAACAGAAGGGCTATTCTCAATTTTTTCGAAAAATCTCGTGATACGTTGATTAAGCTTCTCTTTATAAGAAGGATACATTACAGTCCAGTCTACATTTGGAATAATAGGAAAATCATGAACAGAAATAATATTATAATGCATATCGTGAATAAAGTGAGCATTAACCGGTTCTGTTCCACCTTCTTCAGGGAAAATTGCGACTCCGTCATCAAGAAAATGAGCATATCCATCAGTTCGCTGCAGGTTTTCAAGGTCCATAAATCCACTAAATCTGTTTTGTAACAACCTACTGACATCAGCAATTGAATTAGATATCATCCAGTCTAGAGGGAATGAAAACCTTCTCCAATTGTGTCTTCTTAAATTAAGGGAGGGACCACACCAACTACCTAGCCCTAGCATTAAGTCATAAGATCCTTTAATATCCTGTAAATTCAATATAATCATCCCTTTTTATTTAGCAATTCTATTATAGTAAATGCTAAACCTTGTACATTTGATTGGACAAAGTAACTATATATTTATAAGAAAGTCTTAGTTAAAAAGACACTGGGACTGAATGGGAGAGATTTCCATGTGGCGCCCATCTAGTGACGTAGTAATATTCCATCTAGAACATAGTCCCAAGTCGAAACATTATTTGGATCGTGTGGTACATTGACCATACATACATTATTAATTTCCCAGTCAACTTCGGTAGGAGTCTGTATACCGTCTACGGGATTAAGGATAAGTATTCTAATCTGCGCTTTTGTAAGAGAGGATAAGATTTTTTGTAATTCAGTTGCTTCCTCATATTTAGCTCCCCACCTTATAAACAAAATTGATTTACTGCTCATCATCTTTTTCATAAACCTGTTAACTCTGTAATCAAGGTTTTTTTTGAATTTTGGATACATATCGGTCCAATCTTTATTAGGCACTATAGCAAAATCATGAGCTGAGAAGATATTGTAATAAGTGTCCTGTATAATATAAGATTTAGTTGATTTATATAGATTTTGATGAGGGAATCTAAGCATTTTATCATTAAAATATACATAATCTCCGCTGTCATCTACTAAACTCATATTCTCAATCTGCATAAATCCATTAAACTTATTCTGAAGTAGTCTATTTACATCTGAAAGATACGGAGAATAGCTCCAGTCAAGTGGACTTGAGGTAAAACTTCTCAAATTTAATCGATTCAGTTGTAGTGCAGGATTACAAGCACTACCTAAGCTAATGATTAAATCATATTGCCCTTTAACATCCTGTAAATTCACATTAATTCTCCTATTATTTAAATTTTTATATACACATATTTGATTGGTAGATTTACTTAGAAGACATACATGTACATGGTTATTCAGTAAGTTGCTCTTATAATATAAAAAGCACTGATAATCGGGGTTTCAGCGCTTTTTATACCCTTTATAGACCTGTGTTAAATAAAATTGTTAACACCCGCAATAGATGAATTCTTTAAAGTTTAATGCTAGCGAACTGCTCGATTTGCATTAATTCTTCCATAAGTCCAGTATAATCCTGTACCTGGTACTACATCGCACGTGGATTGAATAGTATTTCTAATTTGGAGATTGGTTTTTCCCTGAGCTGCTAGCAAGGCTGCAAGTCCTGAAACATGAGGGGCAGCCATAGAAGTACCGCTTAGATATGCGTAATAGCTGCCTATATAAGTAGACAAAATTGTTGAACCTGGAGCAGCAACATCTACCCAAGTGCCAAAATTGGAAAAATCAGATTTTTGATCATTGCTATCTGTAGAGGCCACAGCGATTACATTTTGATAAGCAGCTGGGTATGTTGGGGTACTAGAAGCTTCGTTTCCGGCTGCAGCTATAACTACTACTCCTTGGCTCCAAGCGTAATTCACGGCATTCTCTAAAGTGATTGAACTTTGAGTTGAACCTAGGCTCAAATTAATAACTTTTGCTCCTGCATTTGTTGAATAGGTAATTGCATTTGCAATGTTACTCAATAGACCATTTCCACTGTTGTCAAGAGCACGAACGGGTATTATTGATGCTGACGGAGCCATTCCTGCAATGCCTAAACCATTCTCTGTAAGGGCTGCAGCTATGCCTGCTACGTGAGTTCCGTGTCCATTACCGTCGTTAGGAACTAGATTTCCATCTACAAAATTATAGCCAGGCCAAAGCTTAATAGATAGTTCAGGGTGATTTAACTGAATTCCCGTGTCTACAATAGCAATTTTTATATTTCCATTACTAGTAGTAACATCCCAAGCATCTGGGGCTTGTACCTTCTGAGGACCATATTGATAAGGAAAAAAGGGGTCATTCGGGGTATATGAAGCTTTAAATGTATAATCTGGTTCTGCGTATTCTACTTCAGTTAATTCACTATAGCGTTTAATTAAGTCATTAATCTTTTTTTTAGAATGTAAGACCTGAAAATCAAGATCTTTGTTGTGATATATCAGTGTACATTTATTCTTACGATGAATATTTACTTGTTTTTCAAAGCACACATTCTTTTTGAACTTTACAATGATTTGGCTTGAGTTCTGAAAATCATCAGCTGTAAATTCCTTAGTACTAGCGTTGATACGGCGCTTAAATAGTGGTGATGCCTTTTTTATTGGAATGGTTTTTAGGTTTTTGACTGATTGTTGTTTTAAAATCTTAATAATATATTTCACTGCATAAAACAACAGGATAACAACAGAAACTGATAAAGTAGTAGTTAATAAATGAAGCATTTGTTCCCTCCTAGAAATCGCACTCTTTATAGAGTATTCACGATGCATTAAAAGGGCTTGGACAGAGTCTTTATTTAAACAAATAATTGTGTATTTTAAGAGAGTTATTAAAAGTGAAAAGTTATCCTATCTGTCATATTACTAATTTATCTTTAGATAATGAGTGTTATGTTTCGCTTTAAAGCACCAAATTTGTAATTAGAAAGAAAGCCACTAGTATATCTAGTGGCTTAGTCTTTAAAAATCGCTAAATTCTTCGAGGTCATCGTCATCTAAAGGTCCAGAAACGTGTTCTAAATCTGCAATTTTGCCTTCTTTAATGCCCTGATTTCCTACAGGTTGTTCTACGTCATTTTGTGTATGAGAAAAGCCATTAGCCAAAATTATACGACAGGCATTGTTATTTATTCAGATGATGACACGCTGCGTATGAATGAGCAAATGATGGCTTTAAAGGTGTGTGCAAAGGTGTACTGCAGAAAGTAGATGAGACTGGGAGTATTTATTTAAAATGATATCATTTTAAATAAAATAAATGTGATTGAAACATGCAATATGTCCTACACGTATACCAGCAAAATTTCCAAAACTTACTGGATTATACGAAACAGGACTCTATTATTTTAAATATACAACGCGCTTGCCAAGCTTTTATTGATTTAGCGATGCACATTGTAGCTGAAGAACGTTTGGGTTTTCCCAAAACGAGCAGAGAAGCTTTTGACATGTAGGAGTCTCAATCTATTATTACAAGCGAGATTGTTTATAGAATGAAAGCTATGGTAGGTTTCAAAAATATTGCTGTTCACGATTATCAAGCCATTAATCAAGATATTCTTCAGCAAATTTTGGACAAACATTTAAGTGATTTTACTACCTATACAAAGCAAATTCTTTATTATGGGCTTTGGAAAGGCATTGGTAAATATAAGGTGTGTAGAAACTTACATATTATGTAATTAAGTTTGTGTTAGAACCTTTAGGCCTACAATCTTCGTTTTTGTTCTAAATGAATAGTTATATCTCTTAAAGTTGTATCTAATATATATTTAGACAGTAGGGAAGCATACTTTCAAGCTTCCCTACTAAATGCTTGTCCTAATTTAAATAATTAAGCTGTTTGCAGACCTTGGATTTCTTCAGCGTCTAAAACAATCACTCCTGCTGAAGTAGCGAAATAAGCTAAAGATCTTGCCTCATCGAAGCTTGAAAAAATAACGTTATTAATTTGAGTACCGCTTAAAAGTACACTTGCAATCGGTGTGCCAGGATCAAGAATTCTCAAAACCTCTGGAATCATACGCGGTGTCCCCCCTTGCTATACCAAATTAAATACAGATCATATGAATCTATATTTAATTTATTATATGTAAGTTTTAAGCAAAGGCTTGTACTATTTAATCATTTTCATTTAATCTTTTTTTGTGATTGAAAATAAGGACTTTAAGAGGGAATTGTTATATGAAATCTCTTTTAAGCCCTTACATATAATGGAGTTTTCATACTAGCTAAAACTTCATACCGCCATCTATTACAATTATCCTTGAAGAAATTATCTCAGTGTTTGTAAATCCCATTCCTACGTTATAAGCATGAGTAGCTATTTTAGAATTAAGGTTCTTACTGGCTGTTTCTGCTGGGGGATTAATACTTACACTTCTTTTCTTCTTTTTTTGTGGGAAGGACTTGTCTACATAATACATACCATTTTTAAAATTATACTTCATATAATATGTTTGTATTTTAATCACCTTTTCTATACCCCTTATATTTTAGAGGGATTTTGCGAGATATTATTAGAATGGTTTTTTCTTCACTTCTCTTCAAAACTGAACTTTTTTTACTTTAGCATTTTTATTTCTTCTTCCACATTCTTTAACAATTACACCGTCTTGGTTCGCATTTTGTCCCCCATGTTTAGCAACCTGACCGCCCTGATTAGCATTTTGACTGTGGTTACCACTAATCTGTCCTCCAGTTTCTGCATGGTTATAAATATAAATGCTAATATAGGTGCAGTTTTTTTCTCTTTTTTTCTTTTTGTTTTTTGAGCTGCAATTAGATTTTTTATTATGATGAGAATTATTCCTTTCTATTTCGATCACCTCTTTTCTGATAAGTTAGGGAGAAGACGTGAGTAAATTCACTTTTACTCATTAATAGTGTATTCATAGGTAGACAAGCTGCAATATGAAAAAGCCTATATTTGGTAAAAAGAGCCTTTCATATTAGGTCTAGTGGCTGTTGTGATACGAGAGTAAGTACATTTAAATGTACAAGGGGTGTTTTTATTGTTAAAAGATCTAATTGGATGAACATTTCCTTCCTAAGGAAACTACGACTTCTAAAACAGCCTGTTATAAAAGCCAAGGGGGTTTAGGGGTTATATGTAATAGTAAAGCTCTTTTTCATATATTTGGATAAATTTTTTAAG
The DNA here is from genome assembly GCF_050846855.1 of Priestia sp. TGN 0903. Classification (NCBI taxonomy): domain Bacteria; kingdom Bacillati; phylum Bacillota; class Bacilli; order Caryophanales; family Bacillaceae; genus Priestia; species Priestia sp. TGN 0903. The sequence goes on along the minus strand of NZ_JBOZGL010000018.1, from coordinate 2,549 downwards.
GTGAAAGATTTTTAGGTGTGATATACAGGCCATTGTATTGAAGAGATTTCTATACTATATAGGGTTTAAATATAGAAAGAACTATTGCTGCTTTTTTCCGTCAATAGTTCTTTCTATATTAAATATTCAGCTGTATAGGTTGAGGCTTGATTGAATTTTGAGTAATTAACAAGATGGTGGGATGCTTTGAGGGAAATGAAATAAATTTTCAGGATCATATTTAGCCTTTATTTCTCGAAGTCTTGCGAAGTTTGACCCATAATATGCTTTTCCGAACTTTTCAATATTTTGGTCTGGAACATTAACATAGGACCCTTTTACATATGGTTTCATTAGCTGACGTACTTTTTCAACTGATGCAAGATTGGAAGCTTCTTGGGATTTATTTTCCCAACTAGATGTCCATTCTGTATAAAACAATGGACGGCGCCAAAAGAAGGCTGTTTCATTACTTGGTACTCTGCTTAGAGCACCACCCCAATTTATAAAAAAGAAATTGGCTTCTGTACCAGTAGCTTCTTCTAAAAACTTTTTCATAAATGAAATAGGCTCTTCGGACCACAGATCAAGTCCCCAAGCCGATGAAAATTTAACACTCTGATCGGATCTGCCAGGGATTGGTTCGTCAGGGTCTAAGAAATCTATAGCATCTGGATAGGACAATGTTTCTATAACTGTTTGTGTTGGGGTTCCAGCATTTAGTAAAGGCTTTAACAATTTAGTCAGTTCTTTTTTTGAACCTAAGAAAATCCCTTCTGCATGACACAAACCATTTACTTTGCTGTAAATCTCAAGTATGCACCCTAATCGTTCGTCTACAAATGGTGCCCATTCTTGCCAAGTTTTAAATACTGTTTCTAATTGATCCCATGGCCAAATAATATTGAAGACGGTTGCAGTTTTAGGGGCACGGTGAACTTTAAACGTGTATTCGGTATTATATCCAAAGTTCCCACCGCCACCACCTCTAGAAGCCCAAAATAAGTCCTTATTGCAAGATTGGTCTGCTTGAAGAATATGGCCTTTGGCATCTACTGTTTCCAGGGCAAGAAGGTTATCGCTTATAAGGCCAATTGATCGTGAGACTACTCCAAATCCTCCTCCCATCGTAATTCCTCCAATTCCAACAGTGGGGCTATCTCCAAACGGAGCCATAAAGCCTTCTCGAGCTAGCATCTTTACAAGTGGACCCACGTGAATTCCTGTTTGAACCGTTGCAATCTCACTTTTTTTATCAAGGCAAACTCTATTCATGTCACTTACATCAATAACAATTCCGCCATTTACTACTGAAAGGTTCTTATCTAAAGCATGGCGTCCGCTTCTGACACGTAAAGGTACTTTATTTTCCTGAGCCCATTTAATAGCATTACTGACATCGTAAGAATTTTGTGCAAAAACAAAGACAAGAGGATAGACATCAACATAAGGGTTCCAGTTCTTAATCGCTTGTTGATAGCCAGGATCTCCCTTAAAGATGACTCGTCCTGTTAACGGTGTTGACATGTATTTCACTCCCAATAAAGGTTAGATTTCTAATATTAGTATATGTGAAAATAGGACAAACTCTTGGGTGAGTTATCTAGTAACTAAAAAATATATGCCAAGGTTGTTAAAGGTATTGTTTGTAATAAATATGTTTTAGAAAAGAAATTTTTATTATTAGAAAGGTTATGGATTAAGAAAAAAAAGAGGTTGCACCTATTTAGACATGATAAAAATTATTGAACTGAATGATTCTAATTTCTTTGAATGAATTACGTTAATTGAAGATTATGCGATTTAAGGAATTATACTAAGTTTATTTCTATCTGCGTCAATATATTAAGTTAGAAAAATTTCTATGATATTGGACGAGCGTACAAGCTTGTCCTTAGGTTTATACATATAATAAGTAAATGAATATTGAAAAGAGGGACAAAAATGATGCCAAGATGTATACCTGATGTTCCACGTTGTATGCCTAAGATACCGCATTGTCTACCTAAAGTGCCAAACTGTATGCCTAAGATACCAAACTGTGTACCTGACGTTCCAAATTGTGTACCTAATATACCTTGTACTTCTAAAGACTAATCGTTTTTATTTTTTATAGAATAGAGCAATAGTTAATTTAAAGCAAAAAGATTAATCTTTTTGCTTTTTTCTTGTTTCAACATATATTCTGAAGGGTATGGTACTTTAATTAAGTCTCGTTTAAGCTATGGAACACTATTTCATCAAATCTCTTATTTTGGGTTGAGTTATAAATTTTACAACTGAAATATAATCGTTACCAATTCAGGTAGGAGATCAAAATACAACTAAAATAAAAAACTATTGATTTTTAAAAATAAGTGAGTTATAATAGTAAAGCGTCGTTAAGAGAGAAAGCGTTGATAACGATTTTTAAAAAAGTTATTGACATTTGTTTAATGGATTGTTATGATATTAAAGTCGCTTAAGGGCGGCGCTTGAACTTTGAAAACTGAGCAAAGCGACAAACGTCAACGTTAATTTTTATTTTTTAAATGAGCAAGTCAAACATTTCTTCGGAGAGTTTGATCCTG
>NZ_JBOZGL010000017.1:0-39018 GCF_050846855.1 Priestia sp. TGN 0903 | reverse complement strand
TCCACAGGTAGGACTCGAACCTACGACCGATCGGTTAACAGCCGATAGCTCTACCACTGAGCTACTGTGGAATAATATTTATCAGACTTCTTACATTGTAATCGACATTATATGTAATGTCAATAAGTTTTTGTAATTTCTTTGCCGTTTATTTGAGACGGCTTTATTAATTTACCATAATGAATCTATTTTAGTCAAGCATCTTCTACATTTTTTTTAATTTACCTTTACACTTCCCACAAACATATTTAACTGTGTTCACTTTTCTTTTTCGAACATATTTTTGATCACACTGCATACATACATATATGTGCTCTTTTTTCTTTCCATCACTTTCTTTTTTCAATGCCTGACAAAATCGAGGTGCGTCTACTTCTTTCATTAACCTTTTAAAGTCTTGATCTCCATGCTTATACCCTTTCCCCTCAATATGCAAATGATAGTGACAGAGCTCATGTTTAATAATTTCTACTATTTCTTGTGTGCCATATTGTTCAAAGTATTTGTAGTTTACTTCTATATTAGATGTACGTAACAAATACCTTCCGCCTGTCGTACGTAACCGAGAATTAAAAGTGGCTTCATGACGAAATGGTTTGTGAAACAGCTTCAATGAAATTTCTTCTACAAGTATTTGTAAATCCTTATCATTCATCTTATATACTCCTCTACTGTATGAAATCACCTGACTAGCTCTTTGGGCATACACTTCATTACATACTCACTATTCACCTTATCATAAATGAAAAGGAGTGATTGTCCTTATGCCAATGTGGCTACAAAAACAAATGAGGCGCGCTTATTCTGAAAAAGACCGTGCACAAATAAAATTGCTCAACCAATGTTGGTTTTTTTATCAAAAAAATAATTCCGCTTCTTAAATCACTTCTTTTTACAAATAAAATTGCCTTTTCAGAAAATCTGAAAAGGCAATTTTATTATTGATGGGGCGGAATCATCGTCAGTGCAACTCTTCCTTTTTTCATATCTACGTCTTCTACCCACACATTCACCAAATCTCCTACTGAAACGACATCGAGGGGATGCTTAACGTACCGATTCGTTAATTTAGAAATATGGACTAGACCGTCTTGCTTAACTCCTATATCGATGAACGCTCCGAAGTCTACGACGTTTCGCACCGTTCCTTCAAGCTGAATACCTTTTGCTAGATCCTCTAGCTTCAAAATATCCTGACGGAGCAAAGGTTTTGGCAGTTCATCACGAGGATCTCTTTCCGGTCTTACGAGCGCTTCTATAATGTCTTTTAAAGTAAGCTCCCCTATACTTAGTTCTTCTGATATTTCGGGTAAAGAAATATGTTTTAATGCTTCTTTTACTTTCTCCGTTCCAAGTTCAGTCTCTTTCACTTCCGCTTTCTTTAAAAGCTTTTTAACGTCTCCATATGTTTCAGGATGGATACCCGTTCTGTCTAAAGGTTCTTCACCTTCTATAATACGTAAAAACCCAATACACTGCTCATATGTTTTAGCCCCTAGACGCGGAATTTTCTTCAACTGTTTTCGGTTAGAGAATTTTCCGTTTTCATCCCGATATTTTACAATGTTTTGAGCAACTGTCTTATTTAGACCAGCAACGTATTGTAGAAGCGAAGCAGAAGCCGTGTTTGCATTCACTCCTACTTGGTTTACTACTGTCTCTACAATAAAAGTCAGTGAATCATTTAATTGCTTTTGAGACACATCATGCTGATATTGCCCTACTCCTACCGACTTAGGATCGATTTTCACAAGCTCAGCCAGCGGATCTTGCAGCCTTCTGGCAATCGATACAGCGCTTCGCTCTTCTACTTGAAAATCAGGGAATTCTTCTCTAGCAACATCAGAAGCCGAATATACGCTTGCTCCCGCTTCATTCACAATCAAATAATAAACTGGGTTTTCAATTTCTTTAAGAACATCCGCTACAAATTGCTCCGTTTCGCGAGATGCCGTTCCATTTCCAATTGCCACTACTTCAATAGGGTATTCAGCGAACATTTTCTTTAATTTATTTTGTGCTTCAGCTGCTTTTCTCACAGGAGGATGTGGATAAATAACATCAATTTTTAATACCTTGCCTGTTTCATCTACTACAGCTAATTTGCAGCCTGTTCGAAAAGCTGGATCTACTCCTAATACCACTTTCCCTTTCAATGGAGGTTGGAGAAGAAGTTTTCGTAAGTTTTCAGAAAAGATGTGAATGGCTCTTTCTTCCGCTTTTTCTGATAGGTCTTTACGAATTTCGCGTTCAATAGATGGTTCTATTAAGCGTTTATAAGCATCTTCTATAGCTGAGATGATATAACCTTCAACTGAAGAATCCCTTTTCTTGATTACTTCTTTATGTAAATATGAAAGAATACGATCTGTAGGCGCATCAATACTCACTTTTAAAATACCGTCTTTTTCTCCTCTATTCATAGCTAAAATACGATGAGGAACGATTCGCTTTACCGCTTCTGTATATTCATAGTACATTTCATAGATATTTTTTTCATCTTTTTCCGGATCTTTGACTGAAGTAACAATTATGCCATCTTTTACAGTGGTCGTACGAATCCATTGACGGTAAGATGCTTCGTCAGAAATTTGTTCCGCTACAATGTCTAGGGCTCCCTGAATAGCTTCGTCAGAAGATTGAACTCCTGCTTCTTCATTTATGTATGTTTGCGCTTCAATGTTTACGTCAGAATTCGGGAAACTTAGTAGCCACTGTGCTAATGGTTCAAGACCTTTTTCTTTTGCTACAGTTGCTTTTGTACGTCGTTTTTGCTTAAAAGGGCGGTATAAATCTTCTACTTGCTGCAATTTCTTCGCTTGATGAATTTGAGCAGCCAGTTCCTCAGTTAATTTCCCTTGCTCTTCAATTAATCGGTGAACTTCCTCTTTACGCTCCTCTAAATTCATTAAGTAGTTCCAGGAATCTAAAATATTCCGGATTTGGACTTCATCCAAAGCACCAGTTTGTTCTTTTCTATATCGAGCAATAAAGGGAACTGTATTACCATCTTCTACTAAAGCAATTACGTTTTGTACTTGCTTGTGTGAAATCTCTACCTCTTTACTTACACGTTGAACAATTTGATTATCTAATTTCGTTGCAACAGACACAGCTTATCCTCCTACCTAAATGAAACTTTGTCTCTATTGTAACAAAACTCACATGCAATAACACATGTGAGCTAAAAAGAAAGGCTATGCAGTTGGAAGATGACCAGCGATATACGTAATATCGTCATTATGAGATCGAATTGCTGCCTGTAGGCGTGTCGACAATTGATCGACATTCATCGAGTTAGCAAAAACAGATTTAATCTCTTTTAATTCTAAGCCATCTGTATGAATCAAAAATTTAGAACCGGAGTCATATGGGAAGGTTTGTGTGCGGAACTTTTGAATTTTCCCTGATAAAAAACCTTGAATTGGCAGAGGGTACGTTAATTTCCCCTCCGGAGAATACAGATAAAAGCGGATATTACCTACATTTGTGTAATGAAATTCGTTATGTTTTTTATCAATTTTCAAAATAGCTACTGCTGCGCCTCTTGTATGTCGAGTAGCCTTATTGCACTTAGAAATGATCTCATCTACATCTAGATGATGATGAGCTTTCGCTACATCCGTAACAGCTACAGAAGCGGCTCTAGCTTGTTCACCGCTTCCTAATCCATCTGCCACTGCACATAGAAAATAATCATCCGTTTCTTTGACATAGTAACTATCTCCACAACACACGTTCCCTTGCTTTGGCTCTTGATATATATGAGTTTGAATCGACTTTGTATTCGGGTCTACTGTCATCACGACATATACTCCGAATCGTTAGAATCTGAGCGAGCTGCAGTCCTTAGCTTATCAAGAGCTCTTCTTTGCAGTCGAGATACATGCATTTGAGAAATCCCTAATTTCTCACCGGCATCTTTTTGACTCAGATTTTCAATAAATGTATAGCGAATTACTTCTTTTTCTCTATCGCTTAATACATGAAGAATCTTTTCTAACACTAAGCGCTGATCAGTTTTCTCATAACCCGACTCTTGTTCACCTACTAAATCAAGGATTGTAACAGTACTTCCATCAGAGTCTGCTTCAATAGAATGATCAACAGACAACGCTTGATAACTTTGCCCCATCTCCATCGTTTCTAAAATTTCTTCCTCTGTCACTCCGATATGATCAGCAATTTCTTTTACTTGAGGAGATCGCTGTAAACGGGTTGTTAGCTCTTCGACAGCTGCTTTAATTTTAGGACCTAATTCTTTGATGCGGCGCGGTACGTGAACACTCCACGTTTTATCGCGTAAAAATCGCTTAATCTCTCCAATGATTGTAGGAACAGCAAACGATTCAAAACTTCTTCCAAATGAAGCATCATACCTTCTAATAGCTCCTAACAGTCCTAGCATCCCTACCTGCACAATATCTTCATGTAAGCTTCTGCCTTTTGAATAACGACGTGCAATAGATTCAACAAGGTTCTTGTAATGTACTACTAGATCACTTTGTGCTTCTTCATCCTGCGTTTTTTGAAAGCGCTCAATTCGTTCCTGAACCTGTTCTTTAGTTAATTTCATAGGTTGAGACTGTGTTTTCATCACTCTCCACCTGCTCTCTTTGCACATACTTAGTCATCATTAGCGTTACACCTTTTGAATTGACCATTTTCACTTCGTCCATTAGTGTTTCAATTAAATATAAACCAAGTCCACCTTCAGGAAGAAATTCAACTTCTTTTGATGTTTCATAAGGTCCTATATGTTCCTTAAGCTCTTCAAAATTAAAGCTTTCGCCTTTATCGACCACCATGATTTCTAAACGGTCATCAAATAAACCAAAACCTACTCTCACTTCACCATTTTCTTCACTCTTGTAAGCATGCTGCACGGCATTTGTACATGCCTCACTCACAGCAATTTTCATATCTTCAATTTCATCATAAGAAAAACCCATCCGGTTCGCTACACCAGACAGCGTCAGTCGAATAATCGCTACATAGTCTGGCTTAGCAGGAATCTTCATCTCAACAAAGTCATAAGGCTGTTTCATTTTACGCCACCTTCTACTTGTGAATTCACGTTTAAAATGTCTGTGAGGCCCGTAATATCAAATAAGCGCTTGATGCGCTCTGATACACCAACAAATTTCAAAGAGCCGTTATTTTTCTTATTGGCTTTTAACAATGCAATAAATACACCTAGTCCTGTACTATCCATGTATGATACATCGGTTAAATCAACTATAATTTCTGGTTCGTTATGTTCAGTAATTTCCATGAACTTTTCTTTTAGCTTAGGTGCTGTATATGCGTCAATCTCTCCAGCCAGCTTAATACGATATGCTTGACCGTCCTTTTGTATATCTATTTTTAAATTCATCGTATTAGTAGACCCCCTCTAATTTTGTGCTATCTTTTCTGTACCCTTATTTAGAATACTTAAACTAAACTCTTCAAAATAATCAATGTAAAGTCATCCCTCAATTGAAAATGCTGTAATTTTTCCAGCTCTTTATATACAGATTCTACAATTTCTTGAGGAGACAAATGCATGTATTTTCGAATTAATTTTATGATGTCCAATCTTTCAATAAATCCTTCTTCAGTTCTGCATTCTGTTACGCCATCTGTTAACAGAACAATCATATCGCCTTTTGAAAGCTGCTGCTCGTACTGAAGATATTTCACATGGCGATCGACTCCTAGCACGAGTCCTTTTGCTTCCAAATCTTCAAATGAATCAGCTTTGGCATCATAATAAAAGCCTGGCTCATGCCCTGCAGATGCATAATCAAATAAGTTTGTCTCGGGATTATAACTTCCGTAGAACATCGTAATAAACATACTTGGATCTACGTTTCTCTCTACAATATTATTCAAGTTCTCCAATACGTAACTTGGATTTTTTCTTGAGTCCGGTAAGCTGTCCATTGCATACTTGATCATAGACATACACATTGCAGCTGGAATTCCTTTTCCGATCACATCGGCAATGGCAATACTTAACCCACCGTGCTCTTCTTCTACAAAGTGAAAATAATCTCCGTTCATCTGTTTAGCAGGTACGCTAATCGCGCCAATTTCTAAAGTTGAACTAGCCGGAACCTTTGTCCCTAACAGCGTCTGCTGGACGTTAGCGGCAACTTCGATTTCAGAACGAAGTTCCCGCTGCTTATTTTTTAATGTTTGATGCTCACGAAGAGCAAGGCCGTAGCTAATCATTACCTCAAGTAAAAAGTCCAGAGAATGCAGCACTTTTTCTGGAATATCAGAATAAATTTCTTCAATCACTTCTTTATGAATGCTCACAATATCTTCTGGCGATATTTCATTCTCTAAAGATTTTCTACTTAGTTTTTGTCCTTGGTACAAAATTTGTTCATTTTGTGTTTGGATATAGTTCCCCAAAATATCTTTGTATAAATCTCTCATCTCTTTATCAAAAGACATTATCTATTTCCTCCTACCGGAGCCACTTAACTGCTTTAATCTCAGTACCTTCTCCGACATTTGTTTCGATGTCAAACTCATCCATCAATCGTTTTACCCCAGGAAGCCCAGCTCCTAGTCCACCCGATGTTGAGTATCCATCTTCCATTACTTTGCGAACGTCGGGGATACCTGGCCCTTCATCTGTTGCTACGACAAGAAGACCGTTTTTTCCTCCACGATTTAATTTCTCAATATAGATTTGACCCTTACCCGCATATAGGTAAATATTACGAGCTAATTCAGAAATGGCGGTTGTAATACGAGCTTGGTCAACTGTTCCAAACCCTAGCTCTTTCGACACATTTCTACCTAATTGGCGTGCCGCTACGATGTCCCATTCTGTTACGATTTTTACGCTGGATTGGAATTCCATATACTAATCCCCCAATTCCGATTGGAGTTTCTCAAGACCTTTTTCTAAATCGAGTGCAGTAAGAACATCGTTTAGGCCAATCCCTAACTCAACAAGTGTAATAGCTACTGCAGGCTGGATACCTGTTAATACTACTCTGGCCCCCATCAAATTAGACATGCTAACCACGTCACCTAACACTTTTGCGATGAATGAATCGATCATATCAATTGAAGTTAAATCGATTACCACTCCTTTTGCTCCAGTTTGATGAATTTTACTTAGCAAATCTTCTTGGAATTGAATAGCCGTTTGATCATCCAGCTCCCATTGAATGGATACCAATAAGTAGTCGTACAATTTCAAAATGGGTATTCTCACGTTTATTCCTCCGATTCTATATCAACTATTTTCCGCTCAGTCATTTCTAACGCAAACTCTACACCTTTTTTTAATGAGTTTTTCGTAATAATTTCATTTAAGTTAATACCTAAGTTCACAATAGTCTGAGCAATTTCCGGACGAATTCCTACTAACAAACACTTGGCTCCAACCAAACGTACGGCTTCAGCAGCTTGAATGATATGATGGGCAACCATCGTATCCACTACTGGTACTCCGGTAATATCTATTAATACGACCTCTGATCGGTGCTTTACGACACCTTGCAGTAAGTTTTCCATAATTTTCTTTGCACGATCGGTGTCAATTGTTCCCACAAGCGGCATTACCGTAATTTTATCAAATACCGGTATTAATGGAGCAGACAATTCTTGAAGTGCAACTTTTTGCAACATAACTGTATTTTCCCACGAGTTGGAGTATTGTTCTACTATTTTGTTATAAATAGGGCTTAACCACTTGTCAAACCGATAGAATAATTCAGAATGAGTTTGATCAGCCTTTACATGTTCACTGTTTACATACCCTTCAACCACTACATGACCCAAGTTACGTACACCCTGTGTCAAATAAGCAAGAGGCCATCCTAAACTCACAACTCGTCCTACTACTTCCTCTAGTTCCTCTGCAAAATTTTCCTGATCACGGAATGCTTTTGCCAAAAGTAAATTTACAAAATCAGAGCTTACATTTACGTACACTTGCTCGGATACAATGTTTTTAATCCGCTCTGTTTCCACATCATTCATTAACACTAGCCATCGATCAAAAATTTCTGATTTATGATTTTGTATATAATTGAATAAATCTTGATTCATGAGGTCCTCCTTGTGAGTCAATACACTCATTTATATCTATATATATATTATCATTTTTAAAACGTTTCTTATTACAATATACGTTTACTGATTATTCCTAGTCAAATTAAAAAAGTTGCTCATAAAGGAGCAACTTAGCATAAATGGAAGTATAATTCTAAAAGTCGATAAGTCCTACACTGATTTGCAAGGCTTCATCCACTCTGTCCATCATTTCATCATCTAAATGGGTAATCTTGTCTGTTAGCCTCTGTTTATCAATAGTACGAATTTGTTCTAGTAAAATAACTGAATCTCGCTCAAATCCATAGCGCTTTGCATCAATTTCAACATGCGTAGGTAACTTTGCCTTTTGAATTTGAGCAGTGATCGCAGCTACAATAACAGTTGGGCTAAAACGATTGCCTATATCATTTTGAATGACAAGTACAGGGCGAACGCCTCCTTGTTCTGAGCCAACAACAGGAGATAGGTCAGCAAAATAAACGTCGCCACGTTTGACTACCAAGTCATTACCCCCCGCTTACTAAACGATCCACAGTATGATCAGCTTCATACTCTGCTAGAAAAGCCTCGGAAGCAATATTTAAGTTTATCTTTGCCATCTCCATATATCCACGTCTCATTGATTCGCGAATATGGCGTTTTTTTCGCTCACGAAGGTACAATTTTGTTGCTTGGTGAATAAAATCACTTCGGTTGCCATTTTCTTGTTTAACCATAAGATCGAGCTCCGATACTAAATTTTTCGGTAATCTTACTAGGATTTCTGTAGTTGCGCTCGCTTCAGACACAAACATACACCTCCAACATCAATACACACACCAATAGTCTCATCTTTCCTTATCATAACATTGATTAGCTTTAATGGAAAGTTAATTCTGTCAATTTCTACACTATTATCGTCAATTGATACCCTCTTTTATGCATGGAAGTTATTATTTTATTGTCTTTTGTTCGCAGGCTTTTTATGTTGACTCAGGAAGATGTATATTCAGCGCAAGATATAATTATTAACATGAATGTGCTGAGAATCTCTTGTATAAACCCTCGGAACCCTTGCTGCAATCATGCAAGGGATTTCATAATTAATTGTTTCAAGATGCTTTGCTACTTCATCAATTGTAATTTCAGCACCTTGTTGTTTTCCAATAAATGTTACTTTTGTACCCATTTTATACATTTTAGGCAATTTAATCATCAATTGATCCATGCATATCCTACCAACAATTGGCACTTTAACTCCATCTACTAACACTTCAAAATTACTTAATTTACGAATCCAGCCGTCTGCGTATCCTACTGGAATAGTAGCAATCCATTCATCTTCTTTAGCTTCATAAGTAGCTCCGTAACTGATATGACTCCCTTTTTTGACTTTTTTAACATGCACAATACGGCTGTGCAGCGAAAAAGCTTGTTTTAACGGAATTGGCAAGACTTCTTTTAATTCCTCTGAAGGACTCAAGCCATACATAGAGATACCTAAGCGTACGCCATTAAAGATATCGCTCGGACGACGAAGCAAAGCTGCGCTATTTGCACAGTGAATCATCGGAGGTGTAAAATTATGTTCTTTCACAATTCGAACCATTTCTTCAAAGAATGTGTATTGTTCTTCAAAATAAGACGAATTTAGCTCGTCTGCTGTTGCAAAGTGTGTAAACACTCCATCCAGCGCGAATCCTGAATGAGAAGTGATGATATTCATCGTTTCGTGTAATTCTTCTTTTGTTCTAATTCCTAAGCGACCCATGCCCGTATCTATTTTTAAATGCATATGCAACTGACTGTTTGCACCTAGAATGGACGCCGCTTCTTCAATCCAAGCTTTGCTATAAGCAGTGACCGTTACATCCCACTTCAATGCAGTTTGAATGTGTAAGGGAGGCACGGCTCCTAATACTAAAATGGATTCCTTTATTCCTTTTTTTCGAAGAGCAATAGCTTCATCCAAAAAAGCTACAGCTAGCATATCAGCGCCAGCTTGAAGCGCAATCTCTGCTACTTCTTTATCTCCATGCCCGTACGCATTCGCTTTTACTACGGCCATTAACGTTTTATGCCCCGGTATCAGTTCTCTTACATGATTCACATTTTGAAAAATGGCTTCTACATCAATTTCTGCCCATGTTTCTCTATAAAATGCATCCATTACTACGACACTTCCTTTTTTCAGAACCATTCTAAACGTACTTTCCTCTGTTAGTATAATACATCTATAGCCAAACTTCATCTCGATCTTTATTCAAATTAAGCAAGAACAAGCCTACATATATGCAGGCTTGTAAGCTTCTCTTATTTTCCCATCTGACTTTGCACAGATCTAGCAACTGTACTCAATTCATCTGGTGTCAGCTGATCAGAAGCCAGCATAAAGTCTACTCCATTATATGTCCAAGATAGACTTTTATCCGTTAAAGCTCCCACAGTAAAACCTAAATCAAATGGCTCTCCGGCAGTAACTGTAGATGTTGCTGTTTTAGCTACTTGCGCTTTTTCTTGTACAAGCGTAAACGGCTTTTCTCCTTTGTACATTAAAACGACTCTCTCACCATTTTCCGTCTCGATTTTCTTTTCCTTGGAAAGCTTTGTACCTTTTGGAACGTCCTTAGGATAAAGAACGCTAAATGATTTGTGCTGAGCTAATGTCGGAATGTCAATCTTTGCACTTGTCATGTTTCTTTTTGTATCAAAAGCCCCTTTATCAAACTTAGAATCGAATTTCACCTTAGAGAAATCAACTTTTATTAACACTTTATTATCCGTATCCATAATTTTAACCGACACAGGCGCTAAGTCACTTTTGTTCAGCGTAATTTCTTGTTTAGGAAGCATTGTGCTATTTTGATAGTTCGTTTTTGTTTCAAAAATATAATGTTTATCCGTTGATTTAAAACTTGCCTTTTCATCCTTCACAATATCTTGGACAAGGGATTCATACAAATAAGCTTGACTGCTATTTTGCGGCCAGTCACTTTGAAAACGAAAGCTTTTATTTAAGGCAGGCGTTAAAACAAAAACCCCTTCATCATTACGCAAAATCATTTGGCTTTGATCTTTCTTTGTATTTTTCAAATTCACTCGATAGTACATAGGCTTACTATGCCAAATCTCTACATCGTATACTTGGGCATCTTTCCCTGTATTCAATGTCATCTTAGCATCTGATTTATACCCCGCCATTTCTTGTACCTTGGCATCCAATGCATCTGTTACATCCTGCTGACTTTTTTCACCGCATGCTGATAAGGCTAAGAGAAAAAAGGCGCAAACAAATAAGCCAATCCATTTTTTATGCATTTCCCCAACTCCTTTGTTTCGTATATTCACAGCTAAACGGAGAAGCAAGAACATATCTTGTCTCCCCTATCCACACTATGAATATATGAACAAGAAATAGTGAATATGCAGACTAGCTTGACAAGCGTTCAATAATTACTTGAGCAATCGCATAGTGCGCACTGTGGGAAATAGATACGTGTACAGACGCTTCCAGTGGTTGTTTTGTAACAATGTGGGGTTTCCCTCTTTCATCATTCACGATTTCGATATCTTGGAAGCTGAAATCTTTCCCTATTCCTGTTCCAAGAGCTTTCGAATATGCTTCCTTCACAGCAAATCTTCCCGCTAAAAATTCGACCTTACGTCGGCTTGATAGCTTTTCATAGCGTTCTCTTTCATTTTTTGTTAAAATCCGAGTAATAAAAGCGCTTTGACGCTGCACCATTTTTTCAATCCGCTCTAACTCTGTAATATCAATTCCAGTTCCTATAATCATTTTCATTTAATCCTCTCTTACAGAATAGTATATAAAAATGCCTTTATAAAAAGGAGTGACAAATATGTTCGTACGCACAGAAAATGCAGCTGAATTTAAACGTTTTTATCCTGTTACCTTCACGCTTATCTGCATCCACATTGCGCTATGGTTACTTGCCGCTCTTCCCTCACACCTTGCAGAATCTTTTATACATCAGCTTATTGGTGTGAATAGTTTAATTTCCCAAGGAGACTACTGGCGGCTTTTCACACCTATCTTTTTACATCTAAGCTTTTCACATCTTCTTTTTAACTCATTTTCATTGTTCTTGTTAGGACCAGGCGCTGAGCGTATTCTTTCTTCTTATAAGTTTCTTCTATTCTACCTTACGTGTGGATTGCTTGGAAATATCGTTACATTTCTAATCCAATCTTCTTTTTACAGCCATGTGGGTGCATCCGGTGCCATTTTCGGACTGCTCGGATTTTACCTCTATCTTGTCATAAAACAAAAGCATATGCTTTCTAAAAGCAACCAGCAAATCATTGTCGTCTTTTTAATTATTGGATTACTTTCAGGTCTGCTAACGCCAGGAACCAACAATACAGCTCATTTCGCTGGAGGTATTGCTGGATTTCTTCTCGCTTTTCTTACGTTCAAACCGAAAAACAAGCCACAGATATGAGGCCTGCTTTAGGATTTAATATAAAAAGCGGATGAGTTAATAAATTCCACATCTTCATAAGTCTTCAAATCTCTTACTAACTGAAAGAGCGCTTCATCTTTTTTCTTAGCTTCAATCATGCAATCAATTTGCGGTATCGTTCCATTTACTTCTTTTAAAAAGCTGTAAAACCCATTAACATCGATATAATCTGCATGGGCTCTAAATTCTTTATCACTTTTAGGACTAGATATATGCATTTTTAGAGGGAGTGTTTCATGTTCCCATGTTCTAATGATACGGTCCCAATGCTCTTGCCATGAAGTTTCATCGTTGTTCGCCTGATGATGATGAAGATCAAAAATGATTGGGACATTTAGTTTTTCACATAAATACAAGACGTCTTTTATATGAAAGGTTGTATCGTCGTTTTCCAACATAATCATTTGCTGAAGGGATTGAGGTACAAGCCCCCAATTATGAATAAACTGCTCCAGTGCTTTTTCTTTATCATTATAAGCTCCTCCAACATGTAGAACACAGCGATTTTGAAGCGGAATATCCATTCCTTTCAGCAACTTTTGATGCATGCGAAGAGTTTGGATAGAATGCTTAAAAACCTCTTTATCCGTTGAGTTTAAAACAACAAAATGATCCGGGTGAAAATCTACTCGCATTGGATGTTCCTTCAAAAATACAGAAATACGCTGAAGAGCATCTTTTAAAGGAGCTATGTAGTTCCACTCTTTTAGTGCCTCATGGTTAGCTAATGGAATTAACTTAGAACTGAATCGAAAAAACTCAATTTCACTCCACGCATTATGTTTTAATAACCGTAAGCAGTTTTCTAAGTTGGATATTGCAATACGTTCGAGCTTGCGAATGGCCGCTTCATGGTCTTTCACACGCTGAAATTGTGCAAAAGTCATTGTTTGAGAAGGAGAACTATTTTCCAAATGAACGCTCATCGCCACATAACCTAACCGAACAATGGTCGACATTAGTGAACACCCCATTTTATTTTACTCATAGTGTGCACCAATAAAATAGCAATTAACACATAAAAAAAACGAGCCTGTTAAGGCTCGTTTTTATTTTACGCTTTGCTGCGAGAATCTTTACGATTACTGCTGCTATTGCGATTTCTATTATCACTGCCGTTGCTTCCACCGCGACGCTTGTCACCAAAACGCTTTGAGTTTCCACGACGATTTTGCTGTGAGTAGTTTTTAGAGTTAGAACGTGAACGACCTCCGCCATTTCCACGTTTGTTTTTATCACCTTTTGCAATTACCGGTGGTTCAGCAGTTAATTGAATTGGTGATTCATTTGGTTCTTTTGTAAATAATTTGATTGCCGCTGCCACTAATGAAACTGAATCGTGCTCTTCAAGTAACTCTTCTGCCAACTGTTTGTAGTAAGATAAGTTGCCTTGTGTCACAGATTCCGTTAATTTGTCAGCTGCAATACGCTGTTGACCTTCCATTGCTTCATCAAGCGTTGGAGCAGTCATACGCTCCATTTTACGTTTTGTTGTACGCTCAATATTGTGTAACTGTCCAGTTTCTCTTGGCGTTACAAATGTCATAGCAGCACCCATTTTACCAGCACGTCCTGTACGTCCGATACGGTGTACATAGCTCTCCGGATCTTGAGGGATATCAAAGTTGTATACATGAGTAACACCAGAAATATCAAGTCCGCGTGCAGCTACGTCTGTCGCAACTAATACATCAATAGAACCTTCTTTAAATTGACGTAGTACAGATAGACGTTTCGATTGTGTCAAGTCACCATGGATACCTTGTGCAGAATAACCACGCATATTTAATGCTTCTGATAACTCATCAACACGGCGCTTTGTACGACCAAAGATGATAGCTAATTCAGGTGATTGCATATCTAAAAGACGAGTAAGGATATCAAATTTACGCTTTTCTTGTACTTCTAAATAATACTGCGTAATGTTTGGCATCGTTACTTCTTTTGCTTTTACTTTTACCACTTTTGGTTCGTTCATGAATTTTTCAGCAATGCGACGGATTGGAGTAGGCATTGTTGCTGAGAATAAAAGTGTTTGGTGGTTCTCAGGTACGTTTGATAAGATTTTTTCAATGTCTTCGATGAATCCCATGTTTAACATTTCATCTGCTTCATCTAAAATAACTGTATGAACGTCTTGTAGACGAAGTGTACGACGATTAATATGATCTAGCATACGTCCTGGTGTCCCTACGATGATATGAGGGTGCTTTTTCAATGCACGAATTTGACGACTGATATCTTGACCACCATAAATTGATAGCACGCGTACGCGCTTTGTTTGACCAATTTTGTAAAGTTCTTCAGATACCTGTACAGCAAGTTCACGAGTAGGAGCAATAATTAACCCTTGAATTGCATCTACGTTTACATCAACTTTTTCAATAAGAGGAATACCAAATGCCGCTGTTTTCCCTGTTCCTGTTTGTGCTTGTCCGATCAAATCGTGACCTTCTAGTGCTAATGGGATAGTTTCTGATTGAATTGGTGTTGCTTCTTCAAAACCCATTTTACTCACAGCTTTGTTAAGCTGTTGACTTAATCCTAAATCTTGAAATAATGCCAAGTTTTTCAAACTCCTTTTATATTTAGACTATCTATATTTTACAAAAAAAAGCATTCTCCGAGGAAACGGAAAATGCTCTAAACGACTACTTCAATAAATTCAACGTTTAGAGTATAAGCGCCTCAAGACACTCAGACTACATCATAACACTATGGCTTTCCGTTTGCAATAGAGCTTACTTATACTCTTTTTAATATCACGGTAATTTATGCATCATTTTTGAGATAACTTCCTCAAGCTTCATCCCTCGAGATGCTTTCACTAAAACCACATCTTCTCTTGTTGTAATCGCTGTTAATTTTTCAACAAGCTCATCTTTCTCCTCAAAGTGTATTACCTTATCTTCTGCAAAATTATTTTTTGCTCCTTGCTCAATTTCAACAGATAAAGGACCGTATGTTAGAACATAATCAATTTTTTCTGCTTGAATAAACTCTCCCACTTCTTTGTGGAACTCTTTTTCCTGATCGCCTAATTCAAGCATATCCCCAAGAACAAGAATTTTTTGCTTATAGCCTTCTAAATCATGCATCAACGTGATAGCAGCTTTAACGGACGTTGGACTTGCGTTATATGCGTCGTTAATGAAGGTCAGGCCATCTGTTCGTTTTACAAGCTCCATACGCATATTTGTTAGCTTTAATTCTTTTAATCCCTTAGCGATTGTTTCGTTGTCTAGTCCAAAATAATGACCTACCGCAATAGCAGAAAGCGCATTGTGAACATTATGTTTACCTAATACCGGGATAAAGAATGAATATGTTGTTTCACGTGAAACAGTGAATGTTGTTCCTAACTCTTCGGCTGAAATAGCACTTGGATACAAATCGTTTTGTTCTGAGCTGCCAAATGTCACCGTTTCAAATGCTGGATTAACTACGCGCGACGTTAAAAGTGGCTCATCACCATTATAGACAAGCTGACCTGTTGGTGCTAAGCCGCTTGTAATTTCTAATTTTGCCTCCGCAATTCCATCACGACTTCCTAAGTCTTGAAGGTGCGATTCTCCGATATTTGTAATAATGGCCACATCAGGCTCCGCTAAATTAGAAAGAAACTCAATCTCTCCTCGGCTGCTCATGCCCATTTCTAAAACGGCAATATCATGAGTTTCATCTAAACGCAAAATAGTAAGCGGCATGCCAATATGATTATTAAAGTTTCCATCTGTTTTCAGAACACGGTAAGTTGTATCAAGCACAGCTTTCACCATGTCTTTTGCCGTTGTTTTTCCGTTACTTCCTGTAATGCCCACTACTTTAATATCTAACTCGTGACGATAGGATTTCGCTAATTGCTGAAGAGCTTCTAGCGTATCATCGACTAAAATAACGCTAATGTCTGTCGGTGGGTTTTCTTCATCTTTGTTCCACAGAGTAGCGACCGCTCCGTTTTCAATTGCTTTATCGACAAATACATGCCCGTTAAAACGTTCCCCTTTAATTGGGATATATAAATTGCCTTGCTGAATAGTTCTCGTATCAATTGAGACTCCCTCAATTACAGTTGCTTCGTTCCCGCTATGAAATACACTTCCTGGAATCATTGCAGCTAGCTGTTTAAGCGTACGTTTAATCATTGTTGGTTTGCTCCTCTCGATATAAAGTAAACTATGGATACTATTTAATTGAAACTAAACACAGAAACACTATTCATGATGAATAGTGTTGTGTGAGTTACATTGTGTGTTTAATTTGCTGCTTTTCGGTATGACGTTCAATTGCTAGTGATACAAGTTTTTCAATTAAATCTGGATATTCAACACCTGCGTGTTTCCACAATAACGGGAACATACTGAAAGGTGTAAAACCAGGCATCGTATTCACTTCATTAATAATGAATTTACCTTCTGATGTTAAGAAGAAATCTGCACGTACAAGACCAGATCCATCAATTGCTTTAAATGCTTTGATTGCTAGTGCTGACATTTCTTGATGCTGTTCTTCTGTAATTTCAGCTGGAATAATAAGACCTGTATCGCCGTCTTCATATTTTGCTTTGTAATCGTAAAACGCTTTTTTAGGTAAGATTTCTCCAACTACTGAACAAGCTGCTTCATCATTCCCTAACACACCAATTTCAACTTCACGACCAACTGCTGCTGCTTCTACAATGATTTTTCGATCAAATAAGAAGGCTTCAACAAATGCCGCTTCTAACTCTTCGCGGTTATCACATTTGCTAATCCCAACACTTGAACCTAAGTTTGCTGGTTTAACAAAGCAAGGGTATCCAAGTGTTTCTACTTTTTCATAAGCAGCCGTTCGATCTGCTTCCCACTCGCGGCGGATAAATGATACGTACTCCACTTGAGGCAGACCTGCCTGTGCAAACAGCTGCTTCATTACAACTTTATCCATACCAGCTGCTGAAGCTAATACGCCGTTTCCAACATAAGGAATATTCAATAATTCTAATAATCCTTGTACCGTACCATCTTCTCCATTTGGACCATGAAGAAGTGGGAAAATAACATCTAGTTGATCATCTGTTTTTGAATCTGTTAATGCAAACATTTCTGTATTCAATGAAACTGGTGAAATAGCTGTTCCGTTATCTTGAATTTCTAATTGAGCAACTGTTTCAAGCGGACCAGTCAGCTGTGTGCCGCGAATCCATTTTCCTGTTTCTGTAATGTAAATTGGATGCACTTCATATTTATCGTGATTAATTGCTTTTGAAACTGCTAGAGCTGTTTGTAAAGATACTTTATGTTCAGCGGATTTTCCTCCGTATAAAAGGCCAAGCTTAATTTTCACTGATGTTCCTCCTAACACATATTCATCTTTTCTATTTTATCATGCACGTTTAGATAGTAAACAGAAATATTAACTATTATTACGTATGTCAAAATAGCTAGGCTTGTGAAAGAAATTCCAGCTTCTCCTTTCATTATTTAAAATGACCTTTTCACTTGAATCATTTATTTTTGAAAAAACTTTTTTGATTTTAAATCTTTTTTAAAAGTTTATTTATAAAGTTTATTTATGCTAAAGATCACCATCAATAATCGAAACTATAGTTCTGGCATAAATCAGGAGGTTCAACAAATATGAGTAAAATGGGAAAAACGATGATTGCTGCATGCAGCGTAGCCATTGGAAGTATTTATGCAACTGGTTATATAAACACTCTATCTGACGCGCAAGCTGTTCAAGTCACACCGGCTCATCATCAGAAAAAAACGAGAGATCAGACAGACAATCAAACGATTGTTAATGATAACTGGGGAGAAGATATCGCTTCTTCTAATAAGCACCCTTCATCAGCGAGTACCGAAAGTTCTGCTCCTAAAACAAAATACAAAGATGGAACGTATTCTGGTCAAGGAAGCAACCGTATCGGAACTGTTTACGTATCTGTGACCATTAAAAACGACCGAATTGATACAGTTGAAATTACAGAAGCGGATACTCACTATTCTGAGAGTTACATTGAGGATCTTCCGTCTCAAGTCGTACAAAGACAAAGCTCAGGTGTCGACGTCGTGAGCGGAGCAACGCTTAGCACAGAAGATTTTCAAAATGCCGTGGATAACGCCCTTCAGCAAGCAATGAATGCATAAAGGAGAAACGAATGATGTCCATAAAAACGTATAGCCGCTCTGTCTTATGTATGGGAACAACCGTGTCCATTCAAGTAATTGCTCCCCAATCGGAGGAAGCAAATGTCCTTCACCATATCTCAAAGGCATTTACTATTTTTAAGACCGTCGAAACGACATGCAGTCGATTTGATGCCAAAAGCGAAGTTATGAAGCTAATTAGACATATCAAAGAACCTGTTGCTGTTAGCCCCCTATTATTTGAAGCCCTTCATTTCGCTATCTTAGTAGCAGATGAAACGCATGGAATCTTTGACCCAACGGTAGGAAAACAATTAGAAAAACGTGGTTTTAACGAACATTATTTAGATGGAAAGCCCGTACAAGTGAACGAAGCAGTCGATTCTGGAAGTTATAAAGACATCGTATTGAATACACATAAAAAAACGGTTCTCTTACAAAAACCGATGATTATAGATCTTGGAGCGGTCGCCAAAGGATTAGCTATTGATTTGGCTGCCCACTCCCTTCCTTATCAGCATTTTATGATTAATGCCGGAGGAGACATCCTAGTTAAAGGACTCAATCAACACGGAGATTTGTGGAAAGTCGGGATTCAGCACCCTCAGATTCAAACGCAGTCATTACTGACCTTGCGTGTAACAGATACGGCTGTCTGCACATCAGGAAATTATGCTAGAAAAAATAAGACGCAACCATTCATGCATCATTTGGTTAATCCCTTATCTCCATCTACTAGAAGCAGTCTAATGAGTTGTACAGCTATTGCTCCTTCTGCCATGCTGGCCGATGCATTATCTACATCAGCTTTTATTTTAGGAGCGGAAAAAGGAGTAAATTTATTGAATGATGCCGACGTACGCGGCGTACTCTTCGATTCTAGTTTCACTCCTTTTTTCACATCAGATATGGAGGAATTAATGAATGATGACCACACGTTCTGAACGAAGAAGCGGTGTTAAATATATTAGTACACCCAAAGGTTATATTATTGTAGATGAAAACAAACCAAAAGAAATAAGTCGGTGGGGGCAGCTAGTTAAAACACCTAAAAGATACGTGATGGCTATGCTGCTGCTTTTAACCTTATTAGGTGAATTCAACTCTTCTGCCTTTCAAGGATTAGGACACCTACTACTCGCCGTATGCTCGGCGGCCGCCTTAGATTTAGGATTTTCTTTTGCTTATAAAAAGAAAATTCAGCTTCCTGACGGCGGAATTATTACTGGATTAATTATTGCCTTAGTGCTCAGCACCTCTACACCTGCTTGGGTCACATTTTGCACTGTAGCTGTTGCTATTTTATCGAAGCACTTAGTAAAAGTAAAAAAGAAGCCTATTTTTAACCCTGCCGCTTTTGGTCTTCTCTTTTCACTTATTGTCTTTTCAAGCGGCCAAAGCTGGTGGGGAAGCTTATCTTTACTACCCGTCTGGCTCATTGTATTCGTGTTTGTGACAGGGTACCTTGTGACGAGCAAAGTAAATAAATTCCCTCAAGTATTTGCGTTTTTAGGCGTGTATTTTGCTATTTTTACGATTATGTCATTAATAGGAGTAGGTGATGTAGCGGATGCTTTACGAGCTCCTTTTGTTAATTCCGCTTTATTTTTAGCCTTCTTTATGGTGACGGATCCGCCAACTTCTCCTGCGAAGTATAAAGACCAAATAAAATTTGGGATGCTTGCAGGGGCGATTAGCGCCGTAGATTACTTAGTTTTTGGCGGCCTTGCCTATTTATTAATCGGCCTGTTACTTGCTAATGCATGGAAAGCATGGAAGACTGCAAACAAAAAAGTGACAAAAAAAGCTGCCTAATGACAGGCAGCTTTTTTCATAGCGGAATTTTCACATAAAATTCCGTACCCACGTTTTTTTGACTAAAAACCTTAATTTCTCCGTCATGAGCTTGTACAATCCATTTGGCAATCGCGAGCCCTAAACCTGATCCTCCTTCGGCACGCGCCCGACTCTTATCACTTCGATAAAAGCGATCAAACACATACGGAAGATCTTTCGCTTCAATTCCAATGCCTGTGTCTTTGACAATTAGCGTCATAGAGTGATGATGTTTCTTTAGACTAATATGAATGCTTTCTCCAGGTGGGGTGTACTTAAAAGCGTTGTCTAACAAAATCATACATAGCTGATGAAGTCGTTCTTGATCTCCTCCGAACATTAACGATTCAATTTCCCTTGTGAAATGCAGCTCCTTTAGTTCAAATATAGGCTCAAACTGATTAGCTACTTTATCAACTAGCTCACCCATATTAAAGACCGTTTTGTTTAGCAGCTGTGCACTTGAATCAGATCTAGCGAGTGTTAGTAAGTTGCCCACCAGCTTCGTCATCCGCTTTACTTCGTTTAAGCTTTGATAAATGTTTTCGCTTTCTTGCTCAATCGTATGATTTGGTCGTCTAAACAATAGCTCGAGATGCGTTTGCATCACGGAAAGAGGCGTCCTTAACTCATGGGAAGCATCTGCAATAAATTCGACTTGTTTGTTCCAAGATTTTTGAATAGGTACAAGCGCTCGATTGGCTAAAAACAAGCCAGCTACAAGGGAAAGAAGCAGTCCAATAAAAGCTGAAATGACAAGAAGAAAAGCAAGGTGCTCTAAGGTTTGAGTTTCTGGATCTACGTTTAAGACAAGTTGAATTGTTGAAACGTCTTGATCTTTTATATATCCTTCATTTTTCACATTCATCACTCGATAAGCATGACCGTTTACCTCTTGCGACGTTTTGATTTTCCCTTCTGAGAGCGCAGGCTTAAAGTCGTCAATATCGTTTGTATATAACCCTTTTTTAGGTGTAATTTTGATTAATTTTTTATCACTGCTCCAAAGTAAAAACGCAACGCGACGTTCTGTTTCTCTCTCATTGTTTTCCTGAATTTCATGTAAATTTCTTTTTTTAACCTGCTCGCTCATCTCACTTAGCCGATTGTCCGGGTTTAAAAAAATAAGATGCTGCATGTAAAAATATAAAACCACACTAAAAATGCTCAAGATAACCATCAGCACCATTGTGTTAAATAACACAAGCCTGATTCTCGTCTTTTTAAACATGCTCTTCCCCTTTTAACATAAAGCCTACGCCTCTGACTGTACGTACATAATTGTCACAATTAAAAGGCTGAAGCTTCTTTCTTAAATGGTGAACATAAACATCAACTACGCCCACTCCTACATCGGATGTAAAACCCCATACCCGATTAAAAATTTGATCTCGAATAAGGATTTGTTCTTTATTTCGAATAAAATATTCCAAAAGCTGAAATTCTTTAATCGTTAACGTGAGGACACTTCCATTAATCACTACTTCATGATTGGCTTCTCGTATAGAAATGGGACCATATGAAATCATACCTTCTTCTGCCTGCAAGTCCCTAAGCATTACCCTTAACCTCGCAAAAAGTTCAGCCATGGCAAAAGGCTTAACCAAATAATCATCGGCTCCATAGTCGAGTCCTTTCACTCGATCTTCTACACTATCTTTTGCAGTAAGAAAAATAACTTTGGTCAACACCTTTTGTTTTCTTAGTTTTTTTAGTATGTCAAGCCCTGTCATACCCGGCAGCATAATATCTAAAATTAAGGCATCATAAATATTCTGCTCTGCTAAAAACAAACCTTCATCTCCATCAGACGCACAATCAACTTCATATCCTTCTTCTTTTAAGCCTTCTACGATACCGTGTAATAATGAAGCATCATCTTCTACCACAAGTACACGCATATCAAATTCCCCCTTTTGTGATTACCTAAATAATCATTATCTTAGCATGTCACTTTTAAAAATATTTTAAAACTAGCGCGTTATCATCTCTTATACTTTATAAAAAAAGTTATGCCTGCAAGCAGGCATAACTTTTAACTAAACGCTATTTATGATCAGGACGTCGGTAAATGAACACCGCTTCTTTTGACAGTTTACCAAACAAAAAGCTAGCAAACGGTAAAAGACGATGACATCCCCAAATAATGAGGTAACAGCCCGCTAATGTCAAAATATAACGTGCCAAGATTTCCACGTGAAACATATAGTTGCCTTGTATTGGTACTGCTTTTGCCACAAAGTTTAAAACCATTGGATGAATCAAGTAAAATCCAAACGAGTACATGGCAATATTTTTAACGACCGTCACGGACTTCACAGAAAGCTTTTCAGCTAATATCTCTGCAATTCGGAAGAAGAAATAACTTCCCACGACCAAATAAAGCGTATTAACAGCCTCATACGTAAAGCCTGAAATGTGAATTGTCTTCATTGTGTATAAGTGATAATTTAACAGTGAAATAGCTATTCCCGATCCGAGCGTCACCAGAAATAATACAATATTTGAACGACTGTACTTTTTATCCACTTGTTCGCGATAATAAATACCAATCCAACCGCCGAGTAAAAACGTAGCCATTGTATTTAAAAATAAATTAAATGAAGTGATATGATACGTATTGTTAAGCATTAAATAACCAAGCTGAATGATAATACCAAACAGCCACATGTATTTTTTAAAAATGGTTACTTTTTGTGCTAGCCATACAAAAACCGGCAGCACGAGATACACTTGTACAATTAAAAAGATAAAATGAAGCTGATAGTAGGACTCTCCGCGTAAAATACGTTTCACAATATCAGCTGCATTTAATTCTGTTGCTCCCACATAGTACGAATAAAATTCATAAATAAGTGCCCAAATAACATAGGGAACTAAAATATATGTCACTCTTCGAGCATAATACGTTTTCCATAAAGTCTTTGTTAACGGCTTGTTAATGTAACTATAAAAGAAAACTAAACCTGTGATCACAATGAAGATCCCTGCTTCAATTCGAACAATTCGGTTAAGGAAATGATATTTCTGATAAGCTTCACTTGCAAATGGCAGTACCGTTGCATACGCTGCTGTTACATGTACGAGCACAACCATCATCATAGCGAATAATCGTAAAAAATAAATGGATTGAATATGCTGCTTTTGTTTTTGCTTCACTTTTTCTCTCCTATATAATGTGAAATATACATTCTAGATGAATAATAGAACATTCAATTTTTTCTTATCTTTCCCGTTTTACAAATAAAAAAGCTAATAACATAAAATAAATGTTATTAGCTTTACTCGTTTGTATTTTATCTTTCCTCTTGCTATCACGCAACTGAATTTACAAAAACAATAAAGAACTTGAGTATAAAGGCCTAACTAAGTACCTTTTATTTACGGTGCATTTTGAATTCTAAAAATAATTCATTGTAATAAGCAAGCATTCGTTTGCCTAAGTTATTATATACTTCAAGCTTATTGGTTAGTTCTTCATCCGGATAAAAACGTTCATCTTTCGCTACTTCTTTCGGCAAATAATCTAACGCTTTTTTATTAGGCGTAGAATACCCTACATATTCTGCATTTTGAGCAGCGTGTTTAGGATCTAGCATAAAATTCATGAATTTATGTGCACCTTCTACGTTTTTAGCCGTTTTTGGAATAACCATGTTATCGAACCATAAATTCGAACCTTCTTCTGGAACAACGTAATTCAGCTTATCGTTTTCACTCATAATTTCAGAAGCATCACCTGACCAAACAACGCCAACTGCCGCTTCTTCATTTGCTAGGAGCATCTTAATCTCGTCTCCTACAATGGCTTTTACGTTTGGTGTTAATGTATCAAGCTTTCTTTTTGCTTCTTGAAGATGAGCTTTATTCGTATCATTTAATGAATAATTTAAGCTGTTTAGCCCCATTCCCATCACTTCTCTAGCGCCATCTGCAAGTAAAATTTGATTTTTTAGCTTAGGATCCCATAAATCATTCCAACTCTTTATCTTCTTACCATGAATCATATCAGAGTTATAAACAATACCCACAGTTCCCCAAAAATAAGGAATAGAGTACTTATTGCCAGGATCAAAAGATAGGTCTAAAAAACGCGGATTAATGTATTTTAAATTAGGCAGCTTCGAATGATCAATTGGCAATAGTAAATTTTCTTCACGCATCTTGCTAATCGCGTATTCAGAAGGAACAGCAATATCAAATGTCGTACCGCCTTGTTCAATTTTTGTCATCATTGCTTCATTCGAATCAAAGGTCTGATAAATGACTTTAATTCCGGTTTCTTTTTCAAACTGATTCACTAAATCAGGATCAATATAATCTCCCCAATTATAGACGGTCAGCGTATCTCCTCCAGAGTATCCTTCGGCATTGTTCAAATGATGAACCACATACATAAGAACGAAAGAAAGGATGACGATGAAGATAAACGGCTTTGCTAATTGCTTCATTTTCCAGTCGCCACCCCTTTCGCTTTATTGCTATATCGCTGACTGATAAAGTAATAACCAATTACAATCAGCACGGTAAACATGAAAATAAGAGTAGAAAGAGCATTGATTTTCAGCGAGACCCCTCTTCTTGCTAACGAGTAAATTTCTACTGAAAGCGTGGAAAAACCATTCCCGGTCACAAAGAACGTAACCGCAAAGTCATCCAAAGAGTAAGTTAAAGCCATAAAAAAGCCTGCAAAGATACCCGGACGAATAAATGGCAATACCACTTTCGAAAGTACTTCAAAGCGACTTGCTCCCAAATCACGGGCTGCATCGAGCAGTGTCGGACTCATTTCCTGCAGCTTAGGCAGAACCATGATGACCACAATCGGTACACTGAATGCAATATGCGCTAATAATACCGATATAAACCCGAGCTTTACACCGATAATGGTAAATAGAATTAAAAAAGATGCGCCAATAATAACATCTGGACTCACAATTAACACATTATTAAATGTTAACAGTGTATTTTGAACACGTCTGCGCTTCACGTATACGATAGCAAGTGCTCCTATCACGCCAATAATCGTTGAAATAACCGAAGACAATAGAGCAATAATTAAGGTATTCAAGACAATAATGAGCAAACGTGTGTCTTGAAACACTTCTTTGTACCAATCTAACGTAAACCCTTCAAACTCTCGCATGTTTCCTCCGCTGTTAAAAGAGTAATACATTAAATAAAAAATGGGCGCGTATAAAATGAAAAAGACAAAAAATAAATAAAGGTGGCTGAACTTCCACTTTCTCTTCATTTTACACACCTCTCTTTCCAGTGCCTGTTATGAGCATCATAACGGCCATCGCAATAATTAAAAAGACAGCAATTGTGGCTCCCATGCCCCAATCCTGCGTCACTAAAAAATGTTGTTCAATCGCCGTTCCCAGTGTAATGACGCGGTTTCCAGCAATTAAACGCGTAATCATAAAGAGTGACAGTGCTGGAATAAAAACAGCCTGACAACCTGATTTAACCCCTTCTAGCGTTAGCGGAAATACCACGCGCTTAAATGTCACCCATGAAGATGCCCCCAAGTCTCGCGAAGCGTAGATAAGCGAGGGATTAAGTTCTTCTAAAGAGTTAAAGATCGGCAAAATCATAAAGGGGATAAAAATATACACTGATACAAATACAAAACTAAAGTCAGTAAATAAAATTTGATGAGTACCAAATCCCAGAAATTCAGTAAATTTATTAACCGTACCGTACGTGCCGAATATGCCTAAAAAAGCATAAGCTTTTAATAATAGGTTAATCCACGTCGGTAAAATAATCAGTAGAAGCCAAAGCTGCTTATGCTTAAGCTTCGTTAGTAAATAAGCTGTTGGATAAGAAAAAACCAAGGAAAATAACGTAATTAAAAAGGCATACCAAAATGAGCTCAGCGTCATCTGTAAATAAACAGGGGTAAAAAATTTCTTATAGTTTTCAAGCGTCAGCTCATTATCAATGCTGAAAAAAGAATAATAGACAACTAATACAATGGGAGCAACTACAAAAAGCAAAATCCATAACACATACGGGACTAAATAAATATTTCTTGATTTAGTTTGCATGGTAATCCTCTTCATAACCTTCGAGTCGCTTATCGAATTCTTCTTCCGTTTCATTAAATCGCATAACGTGAATAGCTTCAGGTTCAAAATATAAACCAATTTCTTCGCCAACCGTTGCCTTTTTTGTAGAGTGGACGAGCCACTCATTCCCTGCATGGTCATAGCCTAAAATTTCATAATGGACTCCTCTAAACAGCTGTGAATCTACACGAACCTGCAGCTTTCCTTGATCGGAGCTTGTAATGGCTAAATCTTCAGGGCGAATCACAATTTCAACCTGCTCATTTCGGTTTAACCCTTGATCGACACATTCAAATTGCTGGCCGCCAAACTCCACTAAAAAGTCAGCAATCATTTTACCTGGTACAATATTTGATTCACCAATAAAATCGGCAACAAAACGATTAATTGGCTCATCATAAATATCTGTAGGTTCCCCGCTCTGCTGAATTCTTCCTTTATTCAAAACAAAGATTTCATCGGACATCGCAAGCGCTTCTTCTTGATCGTGCGTAACAAAAATGAACGTAATACCTAGACGGCGCTGTAATTCTCTTAACTCGTATTGCATTTCCGTACGCAATTTTAGATCAAGAGCTGAAAGCGGCTCGTCCAGCAGAATGACTTCGGGCTGATTTACAATTGCTCGTGCAATGGCTACGCGCTGTCTTTGACCGCCCGACATTTCCTTTATTTCTCTCTTTTCATATCCTTCTAGGTTAACAAAGCGAAGGGCTTCTTTAACTTTTATCCCAATATCAGCATTTTTCATCTTCTTGATTCGAAGACCAAATGCTACATTTTCAAATACATTCAAATGCGGGAAAAGCGCGTAGTCTTGAAAAACCGTATTAACCTGACGTTTGTTAGCCGGGACATCATTAATTCTTTTTCCATTAAAATAAATCGTTCCGCTAGAGGCCTCCGTAAAGCCTGCAATTAATCGTAAAATCGTTGTCTTTCCACATCCCGATGGACCTAAAAGGGTATAAAACTTCCCTTTTTCAATTTCAAAGCTTACATGATCCAATACAACTGAATCATTATCATATTGCTTGGTCACATTTTCAAATTGAATAATTGTATTCGTAGATGTCATTTCACTTCACCTCTTTTGTTCTATAAATAAGACTCTGTCGCCACGATAATTAACTCTGTTATTCCGTCATGAGCATTTAAAATCTGATGTTCTTCAGAAGCTTGAAAATAGATGGTTTCCCCTTGTTTAGCCTCATATATTCTGCCTCCAAGCTTCACCTTCACACACCCGCGCAAAATGTAGCCAAACGTTTCTGAAAGAGAAGGTTCAAATCTCTTAAATGCACCTTTTTCATGAAGAATAAGACGAATTGGCTCCATTTCTTTTTCATTTGATTCATGTACAAGCCACTGAATATGGTAACCTTTTTCATCTTCGCAATAACTCGTGTAGTCTTCCTCTTTATATACAACCTTTTGAACATGCGTATCAATTTCGAAGAATTCTTTCGGTTCGCACCCCAGCACTTCCAAAATACTAAAAAATGTTTCTAAAGACGGCGAACTTAAATCGCGCTCTAGCTGCGAAATATAGCCTTTGCTTAAATCAGTACGTTCTCCTAGCTCTTCTTGTGTTAAGCCTTTTTTTAATCGTAAATTCTTAATTTTCTTTCCTATTTCCATACTCTCGATCCTCAACTGTATTTAAAATTAGCAAACAGCATGAATGATTGTTCATGCTGTTCCAAACTCAAGTTTTGTTTTACTTAACTTAAAGTTTACTTTTAACCTTAAAATATTATACATGAATTATTTTTTAGTACAACCTTAAACACTTAAAAAATAAAAACTCCTTTTATTTAAAAGGAGTTTTTATTTTTATTTATACAACTTATGCGTTTCGTACTGTTTCCCGGATAATGTATCAAACTCAACTTCATGGTAATCTTGAAGGTCTTTTGCAGCTTTATTAGAGAGCGCTGCCGGCTCATCCACTAGCTTTCCTTTTGAGTTTATATACATATTTGAACGAAAAGCCGGCACTTCTGTTTTCATTTGATTCAGCTGATCGTAGAATAGATTACTTTTGTAACCAAGAGATTGAACAAGTGTCGGAGCAATATAAATAGGACTCATCGTACCAAGATTTTTATCTATTTTTGTATCGTAATTAGATAAAAATAAGAGCGGCGTCTCATAAAATTTTCGAGATGTTTGCTGCGTTTTCTCGTTTCCAAAACCCGTTTCTTTGTAAGCTTGAAGGTTTTGTCCAAGTGCTGGCAAATGATCTCCCCAAAATACTACAATGGTCGGCTCATCCAACTTTTGAATTTCATCGTTCAATCGTTTTAAAGCAGCATCTGAACGTTTGATTCCTTCAGCATAAATTTCAATTTCCTTTTGCATTTCTGGTGATAACCCTTTACCGGTTACTTTAATGGTTTCCTGACCATTATACTTATCCGCAGAATAAGGAAGATGATTTGCAATCGTTACAGCATGCACAAATGCAGGCTTTTTCGACTGACGAAGCGTATCGAGTACTTCATCAACTACCGCTTCATCAGAAACAAATTCTTTGTTATCTTTTTGCGTATGCTTCATTTGATCAATAAACTTCACTTGATCAAATCCCAAATTTGGATACACATTTTGTCTCATATAAAGCATGCCGCTGTTTGGATGCATAGCTGTTGTAGCATAGCCTTGTTTTTCTAAATAAGAAACAAAAGACGGATATTCTTTTTTACTCAATACATGCTGATAAGGAAGACCTCCAGGGTTAAAGAAAGACAAAGAGTAGCTCGTCAATGCTTCAAACTCTACATTAGCTGTCTCCCCGCCAAATGAAGGACTTAAAGACCACCCAGAAGGATATTTCTTTTGAAGCTCCCTTGTATTTTTCATTGGATCTTCAGAGAACGTCACGTTAAGCTTTGTTGGGTCCCAAAACGTTTCATTCATTACAAACACAACGTTTGGCTTGACTTCAGTCCTGCTTTCTTGTGTTTTCTCTTCCTTTGACTGAATGCGTTTTGCCACTTTGGCCATTACTTCCTGTGAGTAGTCATCCGGCTCTTGCAGCACATCTGTTTTAACATTTGAAATCATGCCAATAACCGGTCCATTATAGTAATAATTATTTTGCTGATTCCAAGGCATCAGCGCAGCATATTGATCATAATATTTTTGAGCAAACGAGTGTTCAAAGAATAAAAATGATTTCATTAAAAAGATAAGCGGCAGAATCATAATAATTCGAAGAAACCATCGAATTTTAATTTTCGGCAAGAAAAACCAAAGAGCAATCAGTACGACAATAGATCCAATAACTCCTATGACAATAGGAATTGAAATGGAATCTTTAATCATTGGAATAACTTCTTTTAACTGACTCGCCTGAATAAAATCGTTCGGGAACAATGGTTCATTTCGAAAGATTTTTTTATAATAGTTTACAAGAGCTAAAATAAAATACAGAACAAAGGTAATCCCAGCCCCTAAATAAGCTTCCCCTACTAGCATAATGATCGCTAGTGTTAACAGCGAGAGTAAAAAGACCGTAAAAAGATAGCGTTCAGGGTATGCTTGCATCCACTCTATTGTTTTGCCTGGATTATGTATATCAATATGATAGATAACAAAAACCATAGCAGAAACGGCTGCTACCGCAATTGAAAACACAATTGCCGTAAAAATGGCGTACCACTGCGAACCTTGTATTCTCTCTATCTGATTAAATCGAATTAGCAAATAGAAAGTGAGCGCCCATAAAACAAGTGAGCATCCCCCTATTAATACGACGAACCCAGCTGTATGGATTTGGGCCCAGTCAAACAATATCTTTGTGTCATTTGATATATTAAGCATAACAACACTGTATAAAAAAACGCTAAGCAGCCCATACGCCACCAGCATTGGCAAAGAACGATACAAATGTTTAAACATAACCTTAAGCCTCCTATTTACAATATCTTAACACTTTTAATATGATTTTAACATTCCTATCTCTCTCGCTTTCACGCCTAATTTTCCCATGATCATACCACTAACATTTCCCGAGAAATTTCACACGAAAAAAGCCCGCTTTTCTGATGAAAAGACGGGCCTCTTAGCCGTTTTATACGTATGTAAAAATTGCTGTTATGAACGCTCTTTCACTGCTTCTGCTTTTAGCAGATCACGAATTTCTGTTAAGATCTCTTCTTCTTTTGACAGAACAGCCACTTCTTCCTCTACTTTCTCTTCTTCTTTTCTCTTAAAACGATTAAAGAAACGAATAAATAAGAAAATCGAGAATGCAACAATTAAGAAATCAACAATTGTTTGAATAAAAGATCCATATAATACCGTAGCATCTCCAACCGTAAAGGATAAATCTTTAAAGTCTATCCCTGCTAACAACAAACCAATCAGCGGCATAATAATATCATTTACAAGAGACGTGACAATTTTTCCAAATGCAGCTCCAATAATAACACCGACAGCTAAATCTAATACATTTCCTCGCAAAGCAAACTCTTTAAATTCTTTAAGCATCTGTTTGTTCCACCTCCTGCCCTTCATTTCAAACTTTCATGATAATACATCCTAAATTAAACAGACAAGGTGCATTTTCATTTTTCTCTTTTTCATGAGATATGTACCAGACCTTTAGTTGTATTTCTGCCCAGATTTTCACTTTATATTCGCATGTAAAAACGCACTTTCAGTTTTCATTCAGGTAAGGTTCATGTTCAGTCCATTTTTCTTTTATACACTAATAGCATGTAATTCATCAAATATGTAATCGAACAATAGAGGAGATGGCTAGAACGTGAGAAAAATTCTACTGCGAGCAGCGGCTTTGTGTCTCGCAGCTATTATCAGTATTTCTTATACAGCAAGCACGGCGGACGCAAGTGAAAACACAGCAAGTGAAGATTTAATTATTATTAATAAAAAAACAAATCAGCTTGCTTATTTTCATAACGGAAAGTTAGAAAATACGTATTCAGTAGCTACGGGAAAAACATGGAGCGATACGCCGGTAGGCTTTTTCAAGATTGTTAACAAAATTAAAAATCGCCCTTACTATACAGGGCACATTGCAGGAGGCGCTCCCAATAATCCTCTTGGCTCTCGCTGGCTAGGGCTTAATGCAAACGGAACAACCGGCGACACATACGGTATTCATGGGAATAACTCAGAAGCTAGCATTGGCAAATATGTAAGCCACGGCTGCGTACGGATGCACAATGCGGATGTGGAAGAACTATTCGATAAAGTAGCAGTAGGAACATCTGTAACTATTACGTATTCATCAAAAACCTTCGAAGAGCTGGCAAAGGTATATGGCTACGGACAGCTGTGAAAAATAAAAGCTTATCCAAAAAATGTGGATAAGCTTTTATTCTTCTTTATTCCCATATATGAGCTCCGTACTATGTGAATATAGCTCAATAATATTCCCAAACGGATCTTCGCAATAAATTAAGTAATAAGGTTTTCCAGGTCTTGTATTCCATACTTGGCTACGCTTTTTACCGCCTGATTGTTCGATTTTATCCGCTAATTTTTCCACGTCATCGGCTATTAAACACATGTGAAAATAACTTTGATACTGCTCATCGCTGTCTTTTAATACAAGAGGCATTTGCGGCTTATTAAATTCAAACAGTTCAATGCCTACCTGGTTATCAGCTGTCATGTGAGCATTTTTCATTTTTTTAATATGAGACCCTAGTAAATCTTGAGTCATATTTTCAGCTTTTTCTTCCTCCGCATTAAACGTATAAGGACCGGCAATCAGCTTAAAACCTAAAACTTTCCCATACCACTGGACGGCTTCTTCTACATCAGGTACAGCTAATCCAACGTGAGTAATAGCTACCATTTTATCATCCTCCTATACACAAACATTCCCTTTCTACAAAAAGAAAAACAGCCCATTTAAAATGGACTGTTTACACGTATTAGAGTCATTTACGATTTTAAAGCATTATATTGAGCAATGATTTCTTTTGTTAAATTATTACTTGCCTCTAACCCACTGACCTCTTTTAACACATACTCAATACCATACTCATGAATATTCGCTTGAAGCTTCATAGCCTCTTTATCTTCTTGCGGGTCAAATAGAAGCGCAGCAGCGATGGCCTTCGCTAAGTGGGTATAAGAAAGGCCCGCTTTTTTTGCTTCTAGCGCTGGACGAATCAAACGATCCTGAGGTCCAAGCTTGCGAATTGGCGCTCTTCCTACCCGTTTAACTGAATCATTTAAATGAGGATTCTTAAAGCGCTCAATAATTTTTACGATGTAGGCTTCGTGTTCCTCTCTATCTAAGTCATATCTTTTAATTAGATAGTCTCCTGTTTCTCGTAGCGTTTGCTGTACTTGTTGGTAAATATCTGAATCTCTTAACGTTTGATCAATCGTTTCTTTTCCTTTTAAATAACCAAAATATGCAATCACCGCATGTCCTGTATTTACTGTAAATAGCTTTCTTTCAATAAAAGGAGCAAGGTCAGGCACAATCGTCATTCCTTCTACAAAAGGAATATTTTCAGGTGCCTCTACTACCCATTCATAATAGGATTCTACTAAAACATCAAGCGAACCTTGGTTGTGTTGAAGAGGTACGATACGATCTACAGCTGAATTGAAGAAAAAGACCTTATTTACCATATGAGCTTTTGTCTCTTCATCCAGCGCATCAAAAATATAGCCTTTTAATAAATCTGTCGCAGAGATTTGATTTTCACATGCAATAATATATACCTTTTCGTCGCTTGTTTTCACACGCTCAGCCAAACCTTTAGCAATTAAAGGAGCAATGCGAGGCAGAACGTTCGGTCCGATGGCTGTCGTAATGTACGTTGCTTCTTTAATCGCTTTAATGACTGCTTGTTCTTGCGTCAGATTATTTAAACCAGATACGTTTTGAACAGCTAATGTCTCTGGGTGCTCTGCTGCTGTTATTACGTTATACCCTTCATCTGTGTTTAACTGATTAATAATCTTTTCAGCAATATCTACGAATGTAACGTGATAGTTGCTTTGAGAAAATAATGCCCCAATAAATCCTCGCCCAATATTACCTGCTCCAAAATGAACTGCTTGTTTCACAAAAATCATTCCTTTATCAAATTATTTCGAAGGTACTCATGAAACGTATCCTCTAGCCTTTTGCGAATTATCTCTTCGTTCGAAGACGAAAAAACCATCATTGCTTCATGATCTTCAATTAAACTTGTACTAATTAAACTTAAGATTTCTTGCTGTACTTCACTTAACTCCTCAGGTGCTAGCATTAATAGAAGGTTACGCGCCTGCATGTTTGTTCCGTCCATACCTTTAACTGTGCAAGGCTGCTCTAAATGTGAAACTTGAAAAATCAGCTCTTTCACGTGATGTTCACGGCAATGGAACAGTGCCATACTCGTTTGCGGAATACCTAAACCGCCTTTGTTTTCTCGTTCCTTAAGCTGATCAATAACGCAGCTGGCATTGGTTATTAAACGTTCTTTTTCAGCTGCTTTTACTACGTGCGAAATCACTTGATCATGACTCACTGCATCCGAAAATCGATACATTCTAAGGTTTTGAAGAATTGATTCGATACTTCCATGCACATCTTTAATTTGCTTCATCGTTTCCTCAAAAGACGGTTTTTGTGTAGAGACGGTCTTATTTTTATATTGGAACGAACGATAGCCCTTATCTTTGGTTAACTTTTGAATGTTTTTCTGTAAAAAATTCTGAACGGACTGAATATCCTCTTCGGTTAAGAGTGGATTGACTAAAATGTAATCGACATTTAAAAAAGGAAGTCTGACTGTTGAAATCACTACGTCATACCCTTCAAGCGCCGCTTCTTTGATTTCTTTTACCGACTTAATGACAACTGAATTAATCTCCGGAATCTCTTTACGAATACGGCTAGCTAACATTTTCGAAGTGCCGATTCCAGTTGGACAGACAATCAGTGCCTGAATTTCCATGACTTCTTCTTTTAGCACTAGCGTTGAACCGAAATGCAAAACAAGATATGCCACTTCATCATCTGGAAAAACTAAATCCGGCAGCTCTTGATCGATACTGTTTCTCACAGCCATAAATAAAACAGGATACTTTTTCTTAATCTCTTCCGTTAATGGATTAAAAAGCTCCATTTTTTGCTTAAGACGAAAAATTGCCGGTTCCATATGAGCAAGCAGCCCTTGGTAAAGGGAAAAATCACCGGTCAAGTCGGTGTTAAGCTGAACAGAAACATGAGAAATCATATTCTTAATAATCTGCCCAACCACTACGCTGTCGTAATATACGTCTCTAGTAGTTTGGAACTTAGCTGCACGCAGCCGTACTGCTAAGAAATGAATATCTTTTTCCGTGAAAGAAAGAGAAAATACCCGTTCAATTTCGCGGCAAATATCCTTCATTAAGAACAGTTCACTCGCCAGCTCTTCCGTTTGGCCGCCGTCGTCTTCTAGATACATTTGCTTTTTCGTTCGCTGTATCATAATGCAAATATGAACAATGAGCCCTATATAATCGCTGTCAGCCAGCTTAGAATGATGCTGATTAATCGCTTGATGTACAATTCGGTCTACTTCTGCTAAATAATTCGGATAAAAATAATGCAAAATCGTTTCATCCGTATGCTGGTGATTTTCTACTAGAAACAAACATTCAATTAACTCTTCATTAAAGTGGACAAGAAAATAATTGGCTAATGCGTTCCGTTTATTGGCTTCAGTAGCTTGAACCTCTACTCCGACCCCTCTCTTTCGATGAAGGAAAACGTCAAATGTGGTTAACCACTCTGTTAATTCATCTAGATAAGCAGTTAGTGTAGTAATACTTACTTCTAAGTCTTTAGCCAGCGTTTGTAATTTAAATGAATCTCCTTCTTCTAGAAGAAGAATTAAAAGAATTAATTTTCTTTCCTGTGGAGACTGATCCGTCGTTTTAATCTTCATCAGCTCTTGGATAAGACGAAAAATTTGTTCATTTTTACCTTCAATCATTAGTCCTTCATCTTGTGTACGAATCAGCTTTAAATCAAATTTTTTAAGTATTGATTCAATTGCCTTCAAATCTCGGTGAACGGTTCTTACACTTACATTCAAAAAAGTAGCAAGTGTAAGTGCTGTATGCTTTCCTGCCGTTTTAATAATTAACTCAATGATTGATTTTTCTCTTGAAGTAATAAACAAGAACATCAACTCTTTTCTTATTTATAAACAAAGGATAAAAAGGCATCCTCATGCCTTTCTATCCCGTTAGTTACTTTGAATAATAGCCATTAATTCTTTAGCTGATTTGGCATGAACCATCTTTTCAATATTGTTCATATCAGAACATGTAATCGCGATACCAGATAAAATTTCTAAATGGGTGCCGTCTTTTCCGGCAATTCCGAAAATCAAACGAACTTTCTCACCATCAAAATCAACGCCTTCTGGAACTTGAATTACTGTAAAACCTGATCTTAAAACGTTCTTTTTCGCTTCTTCGGTACCGTGCGGAATCGCTACGTCATTTCCCATATAAGTAGAAGTCATATTGTCTCGCTCAATCATCGCTTCAACATAGTTTTCTTCTACATATCCGCCTTTTACTAACACACTTCCTGCAAATCGAATTGCTTCTTCCTTAGAAGAAAAGTGCTGATTCAAGAAAACGTTTTCTTCTTTTAATAAACCATCATTACTATCTGTATAGTTTTCTGCAGATACGTTCTTTTCTTCTTCCGCCTTAGAAGTAGTATGATCATTTTTTAGTTGATCAATTAGTTTGTCATATTCCGGGCTAGATAGAAAGTTATCCACCGAGATATGATACGCATCTGGAACTTTGTTTTGAGCTCTTGGCGTTAGCTCTTCCTGTGTAATAACGATTTGAGCATCACTTGGAATATTACTGATAGCTGTATTTGTTACCGAAATATTTAAATCTGCTTGTTTAACTTTCTTGCGAAGAAGAGAGGCGCCCATTGCACTCGATCCCATACCTGCGTCACAGGCAAAAACAATTTTTTGAACGCTTGCTGGTACGTCGCCTTGCTGTTTTGTAAAGCTTCCTGCTACAGAGCTCTTCTTGCCCTTCATCTCTTGCATTTTGCGAGCTGCTTCGTCCAAATCTTCTGTTTGCTTGCCCGTTTTTAAAATTAACGAACCTACAATAAACGATACGACGACTGCAACAAGAACACCTGAGATATTTGCAACATAGCTGCCTGCATTACCTGGTGTAGCAGCTAAAATAGCCAAAATACTTCCTGGTGAAGCAACGGCTTGTAAGCCTCCTCCTAAAAGAACAAATGTAAATACTCCGCTCATTCCTCCTAAAATAGCCGCAATGATTAGAAGAGGACGCATTAAAACGTAAGGGAAGTAAATTTCGTGAATTCCGCCAATAAAATGAATGATGGCCGCTCCCGGTGCTGACTGTTTTGCTGTTCCTTTTCCAAAGAAGCAATACGCTAACAGAATTCCTAATCCCGGACCAGGATTTGTTTCTAATAACAATAGAATGGACTGTCCGTTTGTTCGAATTTGTTCTGCTCCAATCGGAGATAAAATGCCGTGATTAATGGCATTGTTTAAGAATAAAATTTTAGCTGGTTCAATTAAAATACTTGTAAGAGGAAGAAGGCCATGTGCAACCATCCAATCTACACCCACTACAAGGGCACCTGTAAATCCGTCCACAGCTGGGCTAACTCCTAAAAAGGCTAGAATCGCTAGAATTCCTCCAAGAATACCTGCTGAGAAATTATTAATTAACATCTCAAATCCTGTTTTGACTTTACCTTCAATAAACTGGTCAAACTTCTTGATGATATAACCGCCCAGCGGCCCCATAATCATAGCGCCTAGAAACATCGGAATATCAGATCCAACAATGACGCCCATGGTCGCGATAGCACCTACAACGCCTCCGCGCTGATCGTGTACAAGCTTTCCTCCTGTGTAGCCGATTAGCAGCGGAAGCAAATATTTGACCATTGGATCCACTAGTTTGGTAAGGCTTTCATTTGGAAAAAAGCCTGTTGGAATAAATAAAGCAGTAATAAGTCCCCATGCAATAAATGCTCCGATATTTGGCATAACCATTGAACTTAGAAAGTTCCCAAATTTTTGTACAGCTACTTTTATATTAGATTGAGCCATTTGCTCTCTTCCTTTCTCTACGTGATGATACTTTAATCGTAAGAGATTAAACGCTTTCATTCAATGAATAGGAAAACTAACTTTGTCGTACCACAGACGGACAAAGCTTTTAATTACATAAAAAAGCAGCTGAATTACACGAATTCAGCTGCTTTCTAACTTAATATTTATCTAATTCACTTACAGGAGATTGAATAATAACTGGATTTTTCTCTGGATTTAACCATTTTAAAATAGAGACAACTTGTTCTTTAGAAGTGGCCGTACATCCTGCTGTATAATTTGTTCCTACATGAAAGAAGATTGCACTTCCCTTTCCTGGGGTTCTAGATTCATTATAATTAATGACAAACCCATAATCATAAGCCGGGATATCCATGTTCTCAGCGCTCGTCCAGCGGCCATTCGCTGGCTTTTGCTGCCACGTATTATACAGAGAGCTTTTTGAATCGTCTACCCACACATCATTTGATGTAATCTTTCGATATGGAAGCTTAGTTCCAGGATTTGCATAGCGTCCGAATGCTGTGCCAATTGTATATTTCCCTGTCGGAGACTCCATATCTCCTTCTTTTTTCGCTAAAGCGAATCCTTTTTGTCCAAGTACACCGTTCGCAGTTAAAACTTGCTTCCATTTTCCATCAACTTTTTCAAATGTTTGAATTTTAGCAGACTTCGTATCGTAGTTATCTGCTGTAACCAAGATGACTTGCTGAGCGTTGCCTAACGTTTTAAAAGAATCGACTACGAGCTTTGGAGACGCTGTAGCTGAAGCCTGTACATAGTCACTGCTTACATAGCCTGTGCGGCCGTTATAGTTAATTTTGTACCAGCTTCCGCTTTTGCTCACCACAGACAGCTTCTGGCCTTTTGTCACACTTCCTATAGAGGCATAGTTGGTGCCTGCTCCGCTTCTTACGTTCAGCGTGCTCGCCGTTACTGTGTACGTTGTGCTTTCTGCTGGTGGCGTTGTTGGGGCCGTTGTTGTTCCCGATGCTTGTACATAATCGCTGCTTACGTAGCCCGTGCGGCCGTTGTAGTTGATTTTGTACCAGCTTCCGCTTTTGCTCATCACAGACAGCTTCTGGCCTTTTGTCACACTTCCTATGGATGCATAATTGGTGCCCGCTCCGCTTCTTACATTCAGCGTGCTTGCCGTTACTGTATACGTTGTGCTTTCTGCTGGTGGCGCTGTTGTTCCTGATGACTGTACATAATCGCTGCTTACGTAGCCCGTGCGGCCGTTGTAGTTAATTTTGTACCAGCTTCCGCTTTTGCTCATCACAGACAGCTTCTGGCCTTTTGTCACACTTCCTATGGATGCATAATT
>NZ_JBOZGL010000016.1:0-39157 GCF_050846855.1 Priestia sp. TGN 0903 | reverse complement strand
CCATTTGTGTTGCCACTCTGACCAGAAGCCTGCATTTCACCATGAAGAGGAGCACTTGTCTTTCCTACAGAAGAGCTGCCTCCATTTGTGTTGCCACTCTGACCAGAAGCCTGCATTTCACCATGAAGAGGAGCACTTGTCTTTCCTACAGAAGAGCTACCTTCATTTGTGTTGCCACTCTGACCAGAAGCCTGCATTTCATCATGTAGAGAAGCACTTCCACTTTCTACAGAAGATCCAGTACCTTCACTTGCACTCTCAGCATAACTAGAAGCTTGCATTTCATCATGTAGAGAGGTACTTCCACCTTCTACAGAAGATCCAGTGCCTTCATTTGCGCCTTCAGCATAACCAGAAGCTTGCATTTCATCATATAGAGAAGCACTTCCACCTTCTACAGAAGATCCAGTGCCTTCATTTGTGCCTTCAGCGTAACCAGAAGCTTGCATTTCATCATGTAGAGAGGTATTTCCATCTGCTACAGAGGAAGTTGATCCTTGACTATCATTTGAAACACCTGCTGCTTGCATTTCATCTTGTAAAGATGTGCCTTGACCTGATCCTTTTCCCTCTGAAGCATTCCCATCACTATTTTTACCTCCTTCTTGTTTTTCAGTAGAAGATAACCCTTGTTGTTGAGCTTTCTGCTCATTTCCTGCGTTTTGACCTTTAGAAGCAGTGTTTCCTTTCTCACCTGCCATTCCTCCCTTTTTCATTTCTTCATGCAGAGCTGGTTGTTTTTCTTTATTTCCTTGGGTAGCTAATCCTTTACCAAGACCTCCAACTCCTGCTGCTGTTTGAAGAGCACCACTACCAAGACCTTTTCCTACACTACCAATCCCTTTGGCAAGGTTGGCTCCTCCTTTTGCTGTTCTGCCCATCATATTTATGCCACTTTCAAGTCCTTTTGCCATTGCAAATCCTCCTGCCAGAGCACCCCAACCACTTTTCAAGCCAGCATCAATGCCAAAAAGACGCTCACACATAATCGGGCCATCTACAACGGCAATACTAAAGGCAATCAATGCGATAAGATACGGAATACCTTCTAGCTTATCGCTAATAAAGACCGTTCCCATTAAATAGACCTTCATGGATATAAAGATCATAATTGTCACTAAAAATGTATTCAGGATATTTTTTAGAACAGCTTTTAATTTCTGCCCATCTGCTACATCGGCAGGCGCAACTAATTGGGCTAAAATCGCATTGAATCCTAGCTCATAACATAGTTTTGCTAACTTAATAGAGGTAAATAATAAGGTCATGCCTATAACAAAAAGTGAGATGGCAATTGTCCAGAAGTTCCATGACCATCGATAATAAAGTTCGGGAAAGAAATCAAACCATCCATTATCTAATTCTACTAATCCTTCTTTTCCATTAGGTGCAAGAGCTGCCTTATGTGTAATGATTTTTTGTCCATCATCGGATAGCTTATCTTTCTCACTCACTTTAAAATCCTCATCCATCTTTTCGGTAATATCGATCATCATAATATTTTTTTGAGGCACTTTATTCGGTTCTTTTAATTCTGGACTCTTCCACTTGGTAAGATCAAATTGCGCGACATCTGTTAGATTACTTTTAATAATCTTTTCACTTACGGTTCCTTTTTCATTTAAATCAACAGCTTCAATGGCTTGATCGGTGAACTTATCCGCCTTTAACATACTTGTATTTAATAAAAGTAAGACTGCCATTGAGATAAAAATGTTAATCATAATTTGTTCACGATTGACTTTCTTCTGAATAATCAACATATAGCCGATATACAGAAAGGAAAAGGCCAGTAACACATATAAAAAGGGTTGAATCGTCGTAATAAAGTCTTGAATGTCAGGTGAATTAAAAAACGATTTAACGCCTAATACACTGTCTGTAATCCCTTCTAGTCCATCCACTAGAAATGAAAGAACTTGAATACAACCCCACCCCCATTTCCGTAATAAATAAGTGAGGATATTTCCAACATCTAAGTACTCCGAAAACTCATGTAGCTTTTCAAGAATTTCTTCATCTTTCATCTGCTCATCTCCTTACGCGGGTATTACATGCCTTGAAATAACGTATCAACCGTTATTTCTAATCGTTCATCCAGAGGAGAAACACGAATTTGTACAGGTGCTTCTCCTTCCTGTCCTTTTTCCAAGTGTATAGTGCCATCTAGTAAGCCAATTAACACTTGATGTCCTTCTTTCACAATCGGTGCATAGTCCTCTAAAATACGCTCTAATTCCTTTGAAATACTTGTCATTCTTTCTCCCCCTTTTGGTATTAAGCTTCTTGTTCTTCCATCTCATGTTGTAAATTCTTAATGATGGTAGTTATTTTTACTTCAAGAAGTTTGTGAACATTTTTATTCAGTTGGTCACTAACTCCTAACATCTTTAATTCCTCTTCAAACTCACTCATGGACTGTTTTTCAATCTCTTCCACCGTTTTATTCATTGCTTTTGGTAAGTGTACTTTTAGAGCAGTAGAAACGTTCTTATCTCCACCGAAGAACTCTTTGACTGTCTTAGTTTTATAGTTCTCATACGTTAGAGAAGTAAATGGATCATCGGTTAGTTCCTCTTCAATTTCCACTGATGGAGCTTGTGATTGAAACGGAAAGAAATTATGAATGACTAAGGATCTTGGATTGACTTGTTCATGTAAAGACGAAATATCAATATCTAGA
This sequence comes from Priestia sp. TGN 0903, assembly GCF_050846855.1. NCBI lineage: Bacteria > Bacillati > Bacillota > Bacilli > Caryophanales > Bacillaceae > Priestia > Priestia sp. TGN 0903. Next base: position 36,474 of record NZ_JBOZGL010000016.1, on the reverse strand, counting down.
ATCGAACGATCCGTATTAAAGTCCTCTCCGAGGTATTCCCAACGGTATTTCAACGCTGTTTTTCCAGTGTTATAAATTGGATGTGCTTTAATTCTCTGACGTGCTTTATCTTGACGTTTTACCACACGCACAACTACACTTTCTCCTTCTTTAAGTTCCATTAATTCATTGGGTGTTAATAAAGGCTTTCCATCTACTCCCTCTGTTTTACTTTTATCCGTTGATAACCCTTTCCCACTTCGAGAGGTAGAATTGATGGTACCGTCTCCTAATTTTTGCGAGATGGTTTTAGCTGTTTCATAGTTATTGCTTAAAATATAAATCGTATTCCCACAGTTTCCTTCAATCGTTTCAGCATCGTCTCCATATTTATTTTTTAGTTGCGCATAAGCTTGAATTACTAAGTTGAAACGTATATTTCGCCCTAAACAAACCGTGATAATATTGGACATTCCTTCGATTGCCGGCATGTTGCCGAATTCGTCTAACAACACCACTACTTCTCGATGACACTTGTTTCCTCGTGCCAATGAAGCATTCTTAGAAAGCACATAATATAACTGTCGGACAAAAATCGACGCTATCACATGGTTACTTGAATCATAATCTGGTGTAACCATAAAAATAGCAATTGGTTTGGTAAAATACGTCACTTCCTTTACATGAATGGTTGGATGCTGCTTCTCGACTGTAAACGTCGTAGCTCCTGTTTCTTTTGTGATTTTATTAATCGATATCACTGTTTCAAGCCTCGACGAAGTAACGATTTTATCACTCAACTTTTCACCAAGAATAATTTCATCATTACTTTTTAACTTACTTGTAAAGTTGACTTCAAATAGTCCTTTGGCGTCCGTTTTAATGGTTTCTGTTTGACCATCTGGAAAGGTCATTTCTAAGCGAGTAAGAGGTGCTGCTGTCCCTTTGATGGTTTTTCCAAAGCCTACACGCTTTAAATCAACGCTGTTTTTAGAGGTCATCTTGGCGATTTCATCAAACGTAAAAATAGATAGCCCATTCATCGTTTGAGTAAATATTCCGCCTCTTGTCGTGCCTTTTGAAAAGTTCGATGTGGCATACTGCATTTTGGCGACACTTTCTGTTGGAAGACCATCAAAGTACATGTCTAAAGCATTTTGAGTATCTCCTTTTTTATTAATCACAACCTCTTTCGAGCCTAACTCCGACAACATATTCGCCACCGTGTACATCGTGATTTTATTTTCTTCCTTTTCCTTAATACACTTATCTGTTACAGCCAGAATCATGGCGTTACATAAACTCATGGCACATTGTTGCCAGAATGGATCTTTGGCATTTGGATTGTAATAAAGCGTATACGATAACGTGTTACATAACGCTTGAGCTGTTGAATAATCACCATCTTTATACGTTTCTTTTATCATTTCTAACAGGTTATAACTCATCGATTCTAATGGATTGAGTAAGTTTAACACTTCAACATGATAGCCTCTTTCCTCTAACGTGTTTTTAGAAGCAGCAAGCAACTCCCCCTTTGGATCGTTGCAGACTAGAGAAGGTTGTTTTTCAGCTCGTGAGTAGATATCAATTGTTGGAAAAACAAAGGTTTCCCCTTTCCCTGATCGTGTAATCCCAATGATTAAATTATTAACGGGTGTGTCATCAATCAGCATGTAGCTTTTCTTCGTAAAGAATCGATGTGTGTGGAGAAGCTTCTGTATTCCCTTTAAAGCTTTGTACTCTTTCCATGTTTGAATGAGGTCATAGGTTTGAATACGTGAAACAGGTACGCCACCTCCACCTTGATACGTTGTCGTTTTTTCAGGTACTTTTCGATATTGCTTTTTCAGTTCACTTCTTGTTGTAAAGCGTCCCGATCCTTTTTGATTGTGGTTTAAATCTTTGAAGTTGGATCGAATATTATAAGCAAATTTGGCCGTTAATAAGGTAGCCACTAGACACATCGCTCCATATAAAGGCATGTACTGTTGAAGATGAATCTCTGTCAAAAAGGATGTTTCTAGATGAAATGGCTGCGGTTCGAATACATCACTAAACGTTGTTTGAACAAGATTCCGCATCATGTTAAACAGAAAGTTCAAGATAAGTAGAATAGACACAAAAAAACAAGCACTTAAAGGAATAAGTACTTGTTTTTCAGCGACCACATATTTGATGGATTTATTAGGTTGCATTTCTCATTCCCTCCTGGTCAATTTCTTCAGAAGTAGGAATGACATAATAAGCACTCGATGAAAGAGAAAAGAAGGTTTGATCTCTTGCCTCATACTCATACTGAAGGTAACGAAAAGCCGTGTTAATGTTCCATTGTACCTCTTTCATATCCTCTTCTGTCACCATATAGGCTTCATTACAAACTAAGTCGTCTTTTTCTTGTTGAGTGAGCTTGGAGATATCAAGAGGAGGCATCGTTGGTTTCGTGCATAATCGAAACTTGAACGCATATTTCAGAAAATCATCTGTAAGAGTGATTGAATCGGCATTTTTAAAGATAAGTACAATCTGATTTTCTAAAAGAATGACATTATGAACACTGTTCGCAATACGTTGGGCATGGAGTTGAGTCGTGTGAAAAGTACCCAGTTCAATTTCAAGAAACAAATCCTCTTCATAGTATTCAACTCCTACAACAAAAGCTTGCTTCTGGTTTTTTACTTTTGTTTGTATATACATCCTATCCATCCTTTCTTATAAATTCTTTAAAGCTTCTTCTTGTTTCTCTTGTTGATCCGTTAACGACTTGATTTTGTTTTCATCCTTTTTGTCTTTCTTATTCTCTTCCTCTACTTGTTTTTTTGTTTCTTCTACCTCCTTTTTCGTTTTTTCATAGGTTTCTATTTTTTGATTCAATTCTTGGTTTTGAATATGAGCTGCCTCTTCTTTGGCCTCCTTCACTTTATCTAACTTCAAATAGCCATAAGCCTTCATTTCATACCGTTTATCAGTCATTTCTACTCCTGATTGTCGCATCATATCTTCCCAACGTTGTTCGTGATAGGCAAGATCAAAGGCTCCGTTTGGAGAAGGAAACGTTTGTTGAAACGCTTTTAACGCATTGACATCTCCCTTCTTTGAAATCATACTTTCCACTACTTCTGGATGGCCTCCCTGAAGCTGAACAGCTTCTTTATACTTTTTTTGATCGACGAGAAGGCTCATATAAACGTTTTTCTGTTCTTTCGTAAGACTTTGTTCATCAATAGAAGAAAGTCGTTTTAAAGCCCCTTCTGAATCTCCTAAGAGTGCTCTTTCATATGTTCCTGTTATTTTTTGTTCGAGTTTGACTTGTTTTTGTAAATCTTGAATGGTTTCAGCTCGATCTTGAGAAGTAGCTACCGTCGAAAAACACGTTGCTGAAAGGATAAGAAGGGATAAAACCCCTCCTCCATAGATCAACCTTCGATTACGAGTAGAAATAACAGGTGTTTGAGTTGTTTGCATATGATTCTCTTTTTCTTCCTCTAAAGAAAAAGAACCATCTGTTGTTTTCAGATGGTCCGGTACTTCCTTTTCCAATTGTTCAAGAAAACTTCTCTTTCGAGTTTCCTGTATATCGTCCATTTTTAAAGAGCTTAACTTTTTCTTAATATGATCGACTACATGCCGAGCATGACCCGATCCAATGGACAATGTTCCTGCATATACCTCTTGATCTTCTTCATCGAGGATAAAAAAATCAGCATGAGCCTTTTTTCTAGTATGTCGATACTGTGTTTCTACTGTTTCTGTTATCTCGCATGCTTCTGGAATCGATAACTTTTGAAATGGCTTTAACTCTTTTGTCTCACTTTTTATAAACATGACAGACAGCATGTTTCTCCATTCCTTTCGTCTAAAAATGAGCATAGAAAAAAGCTATACAATCAACTGTATAGCTTTCTTAGCTTCCGAATCGGATATTTGTATTAACACCTTCAGCTAATGCATAGGCACCCATGACAACCACTAACCCAACTGCCCCACCAACAAACCAAGCGATACATTTATGACGACCTCGTTCTCCACCTAAGATTAAGTGATACCCACCTACACAAAAGGCAAGAGCTGCCGCCACCATTGCAATACGCTGCATCCACTTGATAATAGACTTTCCACTTTCGATGAGGCCGTTCATGCCATCTGCCGCCCCCAGGGTTAAATGCGAAGTTAACTGCGTCACATCCACGCTATTCAATAAATCTAACATGTATTTCACTCCTCTTTTTCGTTAGTTTTGTGTTACTGGAATGCTTTGTGGTCTTACAGGGACTGATTCAGCTGCTTTTGGTTCGCTTTTTTCCTCCTCCTCTTCTTCACCTGTAAAGGCGCTTAATGCTTGAAGAATTAAATCCTGATTTTCTTCAATAAACTGTTGATGTTGTTGATGTAGCCAGTCATTGTATTTGTTTCCATTCACTTTCAGCAACTTTTCCACAAGGTCTTTGGACTTCTTTAATTCCTTTTGGGAGATCGTCAAGATACCACCACCTTTCAAAGTGACTCTCTTATTCTTTGAAATACAGTTCTTTGGATGTTTCAATAAAATGAGAAAGTTCCGTTTCTAACTGAGATGGATCATAGTCACTTAATTTAATCTGTTGTTTTAATTCACCATCCTTATAAGCAGCTAGAGTTTCCGCATTTTGTGTCAATCCATAATCTGTTTGGTTTTTTGAACCATCATATTGAGGATCGTTACTATCTAGTTCCTTTCCGTCTACCCCCTGTTCTTTTAAGGCTTTTTCTACCTCATTCATGTAAACATCTCGTTTGCTTTCCTCAAAGGAATACATCACAAATCCTGTGCCATCTTCTTTCATAAATTTTTTCATTTCTAGGGGATGTAATTCTTCTAGTTCACCATTTCCTTTCACTTCACTTGAATTGTAGGAAGAGACAAACGCTGTGCCTATTCCTAGAGCCACAACGATTCCTGCAACCGCAGAAAGTAACCATTTTTTGTTTTTCATAACCATTCTCCTTTGTTCTTAATATTCAGACATAACAAGCGATTCTGAAACCTACCGAGAGTAATATTTCACCATAGGTTTAGCGATCATCTCTGTCTTTTCAAGGTTATGAAAGGAAATATATACCCGTTTCTGGCTGGAAGGGCAAACCCTATATTGGCATGCATAGTTTTCACTAAGCCCAATAATGCACAACGTTTTCGGCATGTACGAAGAACCTCGTGTATCTACTGTTTGAAGTGTTGTCGCTTCTTCGGATTTACCCTCACGCCATCACTCTTCACAGATCATGGATACACCGTCACTGTTTTATTGCTAGATCACCGATGAGTTTTAGGACGCACTCATCGAACCTTATCGTTATCGTATACCTTAACCCCCTTGTGATCCGTTTAGGGGAGGCACGCAATATGTAATTGTCAAGGTACCACTTCTCGTGCTCTCGGCACGTTTCAAAATCGCTTGTATGCTGCATCTAAGAACTAGCAGGTCTTTTGTAAAACTTCCTTCAATTCCTCATCTTTTTTTCTTCGCTTGGCGACGATGGTATGAGCCTGATCCATCACTGAGCGTACTTCATAATAAATATCAGCTACACGTTTGACATCGCCTGTGCCTTTTTCTACTGCTATCCCTCCTTTTAACGTATACAACTTTCCATCAAAAGTTTTGGCACTTTTTGCTCGTGCATCTGATATGTCATAGAATGCTAGTCGCTTTTGTGCTTCCATGTTCATCGCCCCTTTAAGCTGTTAAGTATTTAAAAACTTAGTTCATATCCTTCTGACCTGGTAAGAAAATATCTTCTAATCTAAGATCCAATGCCTCTGCGATTTTCTTCATATTTTCAAACGTTGGATATTGACGAGTCCCATTTTCGATTTGAGAAATAGTAGGTTGCGGGACTCCCGACAGTTGAGCTAGATAGGTTTGACTCCACTTTTTCTCCAACCTCTTTTCTTTTATGGTCTTTATTTCCAGCACCTCCTTAAACACAGTATATTCTATATCGAATAGTTCAGTCAACACTTTTTATTCGATTTTTAATATTTTTTACCAAAAACACCCTTTATTTATTTCTGATATAATAAAATTAAAAAATTTTGCAATTGGTGGATGAATTTATGGATCAATTTAACCTCGAACTTGGAAATAACATTAAAAGCTTTAGAAAGTCTATATTTATGTCGACTACTACATTAGCCGAGCTTTCTAATACTTCACAAGGTACGATAAGCAAGATCGAAAACGGTCATTCAACTTCTGATATTAAAACGTTAATAAGGATTTGTAAGGCATTAGGAGTTACCCTATATGACGTGCTTCCAGATGATATTTCAAAAGAATTTAAAACAGATAACCCAAATAAAGAACAACTATTTAACATCCTAAATGACTTGTCACCATCAGAAATCAAAGTCATTTTGAGCTTACTTACAACAGACATAATACCTGTATTAACTAACCTATCTCCCGTAATAAAAGCATTTGAACAACTGGGAGAAAAGGAAAGAAAGCTTTTTACAGACCTTCTAGAATCCATGAAAAGTAACTCCTAAATATAGGATATATAAGTTCTGAAAACTTGCATACTGTGATTTTTCATCACCCTATTTTGGAAATGGGGTGATATTTTTTCACCCTTTTTTAGACAAGGGGTGACGAAATATCACCCTTTTTGCAAACAAAAAAAGCGACTTGTTAATTTAACAAGTCACTTTAGGCCGCCAGTTTTCACTTTATTTATAAGATCTTTTGTATTAGATACCGATAATTTTTTGAAGATGTTTTTAAAATGTGTTTTCAGTGTATTGTCGGATTTATGTGTCTCTAGCGTAATTTTCTTACGTGAGTATCCTTTTTCAATATATTCAAAAACTTCTCTTTCTGCATTTGTTAAATCTTTAAGCTGTTCCTCAGATTTTAAACGACGAAATTCTTTTAATACAGCTTCGACTGGACTAGATTCATTGTTGTAATTAGAACGAATGATTTCTGGTATACGATGTACATCCTTCTTCAATATATAGTCTGATGCTCCTGCCATAAATGCCTTTTGAATAATATCTTCCTCTGACATAGACGTTAGCATTATTACCTTTGATGTTTTTTCACGTTTCAATTCTAGAGCTGTATATATCCCATCAAGATTAACCCCTGACAAATTAATATCTACAAGGAAAATGTCTATATTGTTTAAAGCGTGTGAAAGAGTGATCCCTTCCTCTTGCGTTTGAGCACACCCTACTAGGATCATATCTTCTTCCTTACCGATTAGGTTTTCCATTATGTTAAGCCAATCTGGATCGTCTTCAATTAGCACTACTCGAATTGGATTTTTCATAAACATCACCCTTTTTTAAATGTATTGGAAAAGTTAATTTGATTGTGGTTCCTTCATCAACCTTACTTTCAACTTTCAAGTCTCCACCAGTGTTAAACATTACTTCAAAGCAATGATTTAATCCCAATCCATAATTTAAGTCACCTTTTTTCTTAGTACTAAAAAAAGGATCAGTAACATATTTCAAATTCTCTGATGGAATACCCATTCCATTATCAGAAAAAGCAACCATTATATTTTTACTGTTCTTAGGTGAAATAGTTACCTTTATTTCTCCTCCATCGTCAACTGCTTCTATTGAGTTTTTTAATATATTTATGAACACTTCGTAGGTCTGCGTACGATCACAATATACAGTGTTTTTCTCTGATGAGTAGAGCTTTTTAACCTTTATATTCTTCTTGCATAAATCCAATTTCAAATCTTCCAGGCTTTCATCTACTAACTTATTTAAGTCATTCTGGCTTTTTATAATCTCTATCTCCTGTGTTTTGCTATGCATACGCTCAATGATCTCTGTCAAATGTTTAGAGCTACGGTTAATAATTTCAATTGAATTTTGAGAAGATGGATTAAGTTCATCTACGTTTATAGTCTGTAAACTTGAATTAATTTTATAAATCTGATTCTTTATAGCATGGTTTAATAATGCTGTTCCTTTGTTAATTGCTTCTCTGGTCTTTTTATGAGCCTCTCTCTCGTAACGCAGCTTAATTCCATTAAGAGATCCAGCACCCTTTTTCAGAGCTTTCCATAAAAAAATAAAGAATGCTAATACGAGAAAAACAATCATATAGCGCCAATATTGGTGATGATTGTCTATTGCTCTTACAATGTAATTTAAAATTAAAGCTGATAACATGACAGGAAATGAAATAGAAATTGTGGTAATGCGTTGCTTTTTCTTGTTGGGATCACTCTCTGTATACCAAGCGTATATATGGACTAAACAGGCAGCAATAATATAAGGAACTGCCCAATATAACATAGAATGAAAATCCGGTATTATATCAGGGTAATACACGGTTGTTTTGAGCATAAAGATAATCGGGATAGGTAAAAGATACTTACAGATTTGGATAACTCTTTTAGTGAACTTATCACTATAAGTAATGGCCCACATGAGTAAGGCATACGGAAAAAAATAAATAGAAATAAAGCCAGTTATAATTCTTAGGTAATATAAAAGCGAATCTAATAAAGCAAAATCCATATTGAATTTATCTAATGTAGGAAGAAAAGTCTCTATGGTAGCTCTAGAGAGTCCTGCAAATGCTGCACAAACTAGTACAAGAACCCCCCATCTTATAGATGGTGATTTAGGATCGTAACGATAACTAATAATCGCAAATATTGTACTAATTAAAAAGAGAGCAATCATTTAGTATCATTCCGGACGATATCCATGATCTCTAATGGACGTCTAACTAAGAAATCAGGATTACTTTTAGATAAAAGTTCCTCTAAATCATAACCCCAAGTAACAGATATTATTGGGATCTCACTTTTTCTTGCAGCTACAATATCACGATGTTCATCGGCAATAAGGATAATTTCATCTTTTGCTACGTTATGTTTTTTCATGTAACTATTCATTGTAGTATGTCTTCCAAAAAAGCGACTTGACTGAATAATTTCATCAAAGTATTCCATGTCATTTAATTTTAAAAACTTTTGGATATTTTCTTTAGAATTAGCTGAAATCATAACAAGCTTAATTCCTAATTCTTTTAGGTTTTTAAGAACCTGTTTCATGTCTTGATTTACTTCTAATGTTGGGATAGATTTTTTGTATCGTTTAACAACATCCATAGTAAGCATAGGAACCTTTAATACAGGCACCTCATATTCTTTAAAACGTTCTTTTACAGTTAACGCTCTAATTCGATCACTTTCGCTCTGAGGAATTTTTTTGTAGTGGTACTTATCAGCAAACTCATTAAAAAGATCAAATACAAGTTGACCAGAGTCCACAACAGTTCCATCGAAATCGCAAATAATTGTCTTAATCATTTTCACACTTCCAATTCATTTATCTAAGTAAATATTTACAGAACATCCGTTTGTATATTTTATCAAACTACTATTCTAATTCAAATAGAACAGAAAGCCTTTAATTTACAGTTGTTCAAAACACATTTAAGGATTCAATAGACCTAAATATTTTCTTTTTGTTTACATAAAAATGTATATTATTCTTTATATACCTCTTTTTTCCACGTAATAAAGCCCTAAAGTATTATTATTCTTTAGAAAATCCACATAAATATTCCAATTATTAATAACAAACCAAGAATAGGAGCCACTATGCCGATTGCTCCCAATACTATATAGCCAAACAGATATAAACCACATAAAATACAAAAGACTGCTGCCACAATAATCAATACTGCCCCTATAAGCTGCAATAGCAGTCCTTTGAACATAAATAAAACAGTAAAAACTACACCTACTATAAGGAAAACTATAAGAGCTGGAACTGCATTATTTTTCAACATTCCCATCTGGTTCACTCCTTCTTTTTGAATATCTATAATTATCCTATTTTGTAAATATAAATAAATGAGTTTAACTTAAGATTAACTTGTAATCCCCGATTTTCCAATAGGACGATTTTCCTTTCATAGAATAACAAAAAAAGCAGCCTCTATTTTTATAAATAGAGGCTGCTAATAACATATTGTGAACACTCTGCATAGGGTGATTTTTTCTCACCCCATTTGCAAAAAAGGACTACAAAAAATCACCCTACCCAGAATAAGTATTTCCGATTATCATTGAAATTGTAGTATTTACTAAATCTTCAACGTCGTTAAAATTTCGACATTATAACATAATGTTAAATAATTGAGGAGGGGTATTTTTTTACCCCTCCCCTAACCTAAAAAACTCATATATGATAAAGATTAAACCTACAGCAATACAGGAACACTCGTAGCTAAATATACTTGTTTTGATATATTTTGCTAATTTTTATTGAATTATGAGACTAGTTAACGCTATAATAAAACTAACAAAAACGTGCGGATAGAAAAAAGACTTCAACTGTTTAAGTAGTGTACCACCACTCTTAAACCGTTCCCCCTAGTTACGGTAGGGAAAACACTTGTCGAAGTCTCTTGTTAGTAGTTTAGTTTTGTATAAAATAAAACTTATGGTTTTATTTTATACGAAATTGACATCTATTTCAAGGGCTTAGTTCATCAAAATCTAGACATTGTTTTCCTTTCTTCAGGGAAACAGTGTCTTTTTTGTGTTCCTTAAAGGAGAAGATGAACAAATGAACAAGCTATTAACTTGCTATTTAAAAGATGTAGAAACCTTCAATGGGCCCTTCACATGGCTATGGAAAGAAAAAGCAACCCTTCGTAAAAAGAAAGAAGCGTTTTTAGAAACACTTCGTATACATTTTAAACAACAACAGTTGGCCTTACATAAAGAATTCCCTAAAAAAAGAATGGAAATGTTAGATCACGTGATTTATAACCTTGTAGCTACGGGTATTCAAGCGATCCGTTCAGAAACGCTTATGAAGAAATTTAACGTATCTAAAAGTACCGTTTCTCGTTTTGTGAAATCATTAAAGGATACGCCCTTTATACTTGTTGCACGTTACATCAAAGAAGATACAACAGGCGCTCATCCTGACAGCTATGTATTTGTTCTTAAAAGTCATAAGAATTTTAATCGGATTTGCAATGAGATCTTTTTTGCACATGATACAACAGGTTTCCAAATGCTTCAACAAGAAGAAATGACAACTCCTGTGACAACTCCTGTGACAAGTCCAGAAAGTGATGAAAACGTTGATACACCAAGCTTTGAGGGCGAAAAAACATCGTCCCCCTTTATTAACCTTGATTTACCTAAAAATCATTTAAATAATCATTTAATATCTGCTTCACAGTCATTTGCTTATATCGTAGGTGTTCCTAAAAAAGTAAATAATGTGTACGCAGGGAAATATGGTCATCAACTAAAAGACTTTTATGCTCGTATTCGAAATGCTGCAAAAGCTGTGAAACGAGATACAGAGATTGAGATTATGAAAGAGCAAGTACATGAAGTCGCTTATACAGCCATTGTAGGCTTAGATAAATATGTCCATGAGGCAAATTATAATGGTACTCCCCTATTACTAGATGAGATGTGCCGTCTTGTTTATCAAATTGCTTACAATCAATTTGCGAATCTACTAAAAGGAAATACGGAAGAACCATCATCTGAGTCAGACATACATACTAAAGCTGTAGAAACAGCCCTATTTACACCTAAACATATCACCCGTAAGGAATTAGTTCCTGCTTGGTTAAAAGTTGAACACGAGCAAAAAGAGTCTGCACAAGAAACAGCTCTTTCTCTAGATCAACAGCTTGAAATGATTCAATTAAAGCAAGATTTAGGGCAAGAACTAACGCCAGAAGAAGAAAACGTACTCCAAGAGCAGAGTTCTCTGTACAGTTCGTTAGAAATGGCACAGCTGAAACAGGATTTAGGACAAGAATTAACACCAGAGGAACAGGATTTATTGCATGAACATGCTCAATTACAGGACACTGTTTCATAATTTCAAAGTGAAAAAATCTCTTAAAAGCTAGATTATTAATAGAGTATGTTTACTTAGAACATACTTCTAAATAATAAATGACTACTATCTACACAGGAGGAGATCATTATGCCACATAAAATTACCCTAACAGGCTCTGCTACAGGCCCATTACGAGAATACGATCGATACGTTGCCTTTGATATGCGTGAAAAAGGCTCACCTGCTGCTCCTAAAGGTCTGAAAAAGAGTACGTTTATTTCGTATACCGTGTTTGTTGCGAAGAAAGCTTTTAATAAAACCGGACTAACAAAAAAGAGTATTATGCATGAAAAAATCTTAATTCAAGGGGAACCGACGCTAGATATCCCGATTGATGAGTGCCCTGGGGAAATAGGTGTTATCTGCTTCCAGATTACCGTTCTCCCGAATAAAAATGACAAAGAAGGTAATGAGTCAAAAGATAAAAAAGAAGCGAAACAAGAGGGTTCTGTGCCTTCTGAGGAACAAAAGAACGCTGAATCTACTAAACAGGAAGAAAAACAAGAACCTGCTCCTCAGTCTGTAGCAAAAGAAAAGAAAAAGGAAGCTGAAATGGTAGAGTTAGAAGCATCACAAACACCTGTACAAGAGCAAAAAGTTTCGTCGCAAAACAAGCAGAAACCTATTCAGCCAAAAGGGACAAAGGATGTTGTGAGTTTTGATGACATTATCGTTCCTGAAGCCTTCTTGAAGACACGTCCAAACCCTGTGAAAACAGAAGAAGTCATTGAATTTGTGAAGCGTACAGGACATCTTGACAAGCCGTTAACAATTGAGAAAGAATCAAAGATCTTAAAAGATGGCTATCGTCGTTACATTGTAGCTAAAACCATGAAAATGGACGAAGTTCCTGTTGTCTACCAATATCAAAAATAATTGAGCTTTCAATAACTAGAAATTAAACCTGGACTTATTTTAGTAGAATTATCAAAGGAGTTGTCTAGTTCTATGGAAACAAGGGATATGGCTGAATTTTATCAAAAACTAGAAATTGATAGGAATAACCCAAAGGATTATCTACTTAAAAAAATGAATGATTGGCCAGAGTTTCAATCATTCTGTTGTACAAAAACGGAAGTAGAAAAGTTGGTTAATCCACAGCAAATCAATAATACACTTCACTCTAAGTATTCAAATTATTCACTTATAGAAGCTTTTGAAGAGTCGAATCAATCTGGTCGTTGTAGAAAGTTCTTAGATAACCCTATTTATTTTTCCAAATATCTGAAAAGTACTCCGAAGGAGCGTGTAGAGCTGAATGGAGATGGCCTAGGCTCTAATACAATTGAACTCAGTGAATATAAAGGAAAATTTTCTATTTGTGATGGAAATCATCGTGTACTTTTTGCAAAAGTGGCTAGACTTCCTCTTGTTTATGCTACAGTAAAGGTTTATACGCCTGATCCTAAAAGGACTGACCTATTTAAAAAGGCAAAAGCTATGGGAATAATTTTAAAGGATTATGCAGGAAACTCTTGTGCAGCATATCTTGCAGATGAATTGGACTATAATCCACATTGTGAACCCTATAGAACATTTGAAAACCTAGAGAATATAGAAACTTCTTTGTTAGAAATACAAAAAGAACTATCACAGATTCAAACGAATGAATCGCACGAATCAAAATTTAGACGAATGTTTAATAAGATTTTTTTTAGATGAATCTGTAAAAACAGGCAAAGTTCCTGTTGTCTATGACGATCAAAAATAACGTACTATCTAAGGAGGTAGCTATGAATACGAAACATATGCCAAACTATGGGCTACAAACATGGGCTTACCATTTAAGTATGAGTTACCCTTTTGACTTAGATTATTTATCGCCAGATGATCGAAGATATAATATTTACGTGGCTACACTAATCCCCAGATTAAGTATAGATGAAGATTCGGTCCAATTCTTTGAAAAATATATACGTTTTGACGTAATCGTTGGGACAAAAGAACATGCTTCCAGAGAGACGCTGGACATTTCTATTATTTCGGATGATATGCCAGAATTTGATCACAGAAAGTTTGAATTTGAATATGAGAAGCCACGTAAAACAATGGTTTTCACAGGTTGGGAAAAAGGCCCTATCGAGTTAAATCTCCTTCATGTCTACCTTGGGGAGTCAAAGTATTACCTAGATACAGAGATTGCGTATATCGGACAGGCATTTGGAGAAAATGGAGAGCGCCTTCCTGCTGAAGAGTTAGTGTCTGATCCTATGTTACAGAAGGTAGAAAAAGCTATTTCACATGAATACCCTGACAAAGAGCTGGCCCTTCTATTATTAGAGTTCAAATCACAATTATTAGAGAAAATAGATAGTGAGGACGAAGATCTAGTTCAACTACAAGAGATCACAAAGAATCCCCCTCTCCAATTAAATAATCAAATCTTAGATGCAACGGAAGCAGCTCTAATCAATTATTTCAAACCTGAGTACAATTCGAAGTTTAACAATAATTTTTCTAGTGTAAAACATTGTGGTTTACATTATCGTTCCTTAACCGTACAGGTTCATCCTGATATTATGGGCCTAAAGCTATTCTCAAAGGAAAAGAAATACCTGTCTAATGAACGCATTGTCTCTTCCCTTTTACACTCAAAAATTTAAAAGAACTTCTCGAGGCTTATTGTTAAATTTACAATAAGCCTTTTTGTTATCACTAATAAACAAAAAGACTACTCTATATAGTTGCTATTTTGTTATGATAGAAAGGATTGTACTACTGCTATAGCGAATCAAACAACAAGTAAAACTAAAGGAGGGTCGCTATGTCGAGTGAAGATAATTATTCAAAGGTCTATTATTCACCAAGCGATTTAACTGCTATGCTTGCTATAAAAGAATCTACTTTACGAAAGTATGCATATCAGCTTGAAAGAGCAGGCTGGAGTTTTGGTAAAAATGATCAAGGTCATAGACAATATAGTGATAAAGACATTATGGCGATTCGAAGGTTAATTAATGCTAAAGTTAACACTAGCATGACGCTAGAACAAGCCGCAAACGAACTCGTACCAATACTTAAAGGAGAAGGTATAGCAGTACCCGTTACGGCAAACCAAACACAGAATGACCAGCATAATGGTGATATGGCAGCATTATCTAAACGTATAGATGAACAAACAGAACTTATTAACAAACAGACTGAGTTCATTAAACTATTATCTGAACGCTTGGAAGAACGCGATACATATATACAAAAGAAATTTGAAGAGCAGGATAAAAGGCTAATGGATCGCGATAATCGTCTTATGGAAGGTATAAGAATGCTACAAGAGCAACGGGAAGAACAGAATGAATCCATGAAACTCATCGCAGCTGCTACTGATAAATTAGAAGAGGACAAGAAAAAAGGTTTCATCGCTCGTTTGTTTGGCAGAACCTAAGTGTATCACTACTCTTCCTTAAGCTCTCAGGTCAACTCTGAGAGCTTTTGTTCTATTTTCTTAACGTTATAGCGTTCTGTATTAATTATTAGTTTTAAAATCCTCGTTATAGTGGTGTGGCGGTTTAAAAAGGTTTTCAATATAAGGTTTATTTTTATTTTGTAGCACAACCCGTTACAAGTGATATAGCGTTACATCGTTAGTATAACGATGATATAGCAGTGTTATAAGTTGTTCTTAAGTTTAACTTAAAATAACATTAATAAAGATAAACTTTTCTTAGTTAAACCTACTACTCTATTAAGTTAACTTAGTAGAGGTAGAGATATCAACCTTAACACCCAAGTTGAACTTGGGTGTTTGTTTAGTTCAACTTGGGTGTTGGATTGAAATTTCTATAAATTTTTATAGAAAGATTTAGAATCATGACATATACACAACAAAGACCGCCCATTACTTATAGTGTATAAGGCGGTCTTAACTGTATTCATGCTATATGATTATGAGGAAAATATCGACATTATTCATGGATTGACATCTAACTGATGTATGAAATGATTAGAACCCCTAAAAAACATAATAAATAAATATTTCCACTCCAATCACGCTTCATTTTATCATCAATAGAATAGCTGTTGTAAGATCCAGGAATAGCAGTTACCTTAAAATTGCGCTGCCACTCTATTTCTTCATCATCGCAAATCGAGTTTGATTCCTCCATTTGATGATCGTATGGAAGAAACTTGCCTTGGTGATCCCGTAATCGATTGCTGACGTCTATATTGCTGGTCCGTTTCTTTTGTAATTGAGAGTGATTCACTGTTTCTTGCTGATCCAAAGTATTCAGCATTGATTGGAGAAGAATCTTTTCTTTGACTGACATCATCTTGTAATCTCTCCCTTTCTTTTATGATTGGATCCTGTTCTAACCATAAATAATGGTCTGAAAAGTGCCATAAATCGAAAGAGGGGGGAGCGATATCATCTTGATGTCTATATTGAAATTGCTTCATTAAATCCAAAAATTGAGGATTAGAAGGTGCTGTAAAAAGAGCACATCTAATAATTTGTGTGCGATCTAGGGAAGTAGATTGAAATAATTTATCTAGATATGTACGATAAATATCGCTGCATCGTAAAGTCGTTCGGTAAACCATAGGAATTAACCCCCTTATAAAGTTTTGACCGTTCAGATTGCTTTATTTTTAACGTTTTCTTTTAAAATGATATCTAATAAATCTTTGCCTTCTTGTGTAAGGAAGACACCTTTCATGCCTTTTAAGACGATTGCCATTTCTTTTGTCATGCAAAACACTCCATTCGTGATGTCTTTAGGCACCTTGCTGATACCTTGATAAAGTATATTGGGTAATGCTTGTCCATTATGTCTAAAAGTATATAAAAGTATCTAAAATCGTATAAAAGCATTTAAAAAAGGAAAGGATGGTAACAAAAAGGAGTGATTTTATGTCTTGGTGGAAAAATCCTAAACGTAGTAAGTTTGGCAAGTGGCTTGATAAAAAGGGGATCACACAGGCTGAATTTTCTGAGTCAAGTAAAGTTTCAAGAGCAACAGTTTCAACCATGTGTAATGAAAAAAGTTATTCTCCTTCTCCAAAAGTGTTGAAGAAGGTGATGGATCAGGTCAAAAAAATTGATCGTAGTAAAGAGGCAGATGATTTTTTTTCAATGTAAAAAGCCTCGTTATTACATATAACGAGGCTTTTTATAGTGTTCAATTTTATATACTTTTCTTCATTCCGCACTCTCTACATTCACGCAAGAAAACGCCACCTTTTACCGAACTTTTGAAGTAAGCTGAGTTGCAATTATCACACCGGCCACTAATTTTATCCGGAAATGCAGCATAGTCATACACTTTATCAAGATCGATTTCTTGCTCTTTTATTTCTTCCAGGTTAATCACTCTTTTCTATTTGGCTTTTCTTAGACTAACACAATTACATCCATATAGAAGGGGGGATGTTAAAATTACTCTGGTTTTTCCACTAGTTGCATCTGAAAAATTTGAGTTTCTTGAATACCGGCTCTTTGGAGTTCCTCTTTAAATGATTCTCCTTCTTTTAGTTTAATAATTCTCTTTGAACCGTCACGTAACGTGTAGACTCTAAAATTGTACATAAATGTACCTCCACTCAAATAAATAATTCTTGTACACGATGTCTTCAGGAACTAAGCCAAGCGAACATCGATGAGCTCGCTTAACCTCATTTTATTCTTTAACTCAAATACGTCATCAATGAAAATAAATAAGTCTCCTAGGGAATCAACAAACTGAATGTATCCTGTCTCTGTTATGCGTTGGCCCCTCTTATAATAGGTAAGGTACACTTGTTTATTTGTATGTAAGTCTTCAATTAAAGTGAAATTCATCTGTTCCATTTGCTCTTCTGTTAAAACAGGTTGATTTACCTCTAGTTGCTTGTTTATAACTTCCTTTAATCCTATGTATTGCTCGGGCATAGTGGCGAATGGACGCCATTTTTTCATTCCTCTAGATTCCATCTCTTTTTCCTCCTTACGCTTTATGGCCACCTACAAGGCCGTTTCGATAACGAGCTGTTGAATGAGGAAGGTGACTAGACGCACGTAGTACACTATTCTTGCCATAACGCAGCCTAATTTCATCTATCGTTTTAGCAAGAGCATAGTCTCTTTCACGCTGATCAATGTCCTCAAATAAGCTCATTTGCTCCTCTTCTTGAATGCTAGTGTTGGATAATGAAATGCCAATGGAGCGAATGGGCATCCCACTATCATATGTATGTAAAATGGTTAAACAATATGGAAAGATATCCTCGCTTAAGTTCGAAGCTCTCCCCATTTTCTTTTGTCTGGAGAAGCCTCCACCTGTTTGTTTGCTGTAGCCAATGGATAAATGGATCGTTTGAGCCACCACTTGATGCATGCGTAAGCGAAAACAGACATCGTCCAATAGTTCCAATAGCAATAACTCCACTTCTTTTCGGTTTGTATAATCACGGAATAGAATCTGACTCTTTCCAAAGGAACGAGAGCTAGGAAGATACACATCGGAAATACGACTGTAATCAATCCCATTCGCATGTTGGTGCAACTCTTGGCCTAAGATGCCAAATTCTTTTTGTAACATCTCTACAGAAGAAAGAGCGAGTTCTTTGATGGTGTGAATGCCTAACCAGTGTAAGCGTCTTTCCGTAGCAGACGAAATCCCCCAGAAATCCTTCATCGGATGAATGGACCACAACTTAAAGGGAATATCCTTATATCGCCAATAGGCAACTCCTGTTGGGGTATTCTTGGCTTCATGATCTAAGCTCACCTTCGCCAGTAAGAGATTCGGACCGATACCTGCGGTAGCTGTCAGCCGTGTCTTGCGATAAATCTCGTTGATGATTTTATGGGCCAGTTCTTCTGGTGTTTTAGCGAATAAATGCAAAGAAGCTGTCGCATCAATAAATAACTCATCAATGCTATACGCATGAAAGTCTTCAGGAGCCACATACTGTAACACCAAACTCGAAATATAGTTCGAAGCCTTGATATATCTCTCCATAGATGGATTCACCACATGGATATCTTTCCTTTTAGGAATGTCAAAAAGACGGCTTCCTGTTTTGATCCCTTCTTTTTTTAATAAAGGTGTGGCTGCTAACACAACAGATCCCGAACGTTTGATATCTCCTACAACTGCAAGCCTTGTTTTCAACGGATTTAATCCCCGTATGACAGAAGAAACCGAAGCAAAGAAACTTTTCATGTCTATGCAAATAATAACTCTGTTTGGTAGCTGCCCATAATCCATTGGAATAACTCCTCAATAAAGAACGTTTGTTCTTTATTATATACGAACAAACGTTCTTTATTCAATGGAATCTTTTCCCGATTATTGTTACAATAAGAAAAAAATACTCTATATGAATGAGAACGAAGGGGAATCTATGATTAAAGCTTTCAGCGCATTTTTACTGACTACTATTATTTCTTTTGTTGTAATGGTTGGTGCCTTACTAATTTGGGTTACTATACAAGGAAATCACATAACTGATCCATCACTTGCAGACGGATTAGGGTTTGCGGTTGCTTATGGGGTAATAGCTGCTGTTCCCGTTTCGCTTGCAATAGGAATCTTTGGTGGTATTATTGGTTATTTGAGAAATTGAATTTAAAAATCCTATTTATTATTTAAGGAGAAGTAACAAAATGTATCAAATGAGGATCTTTACATTAAGAGACGGTACTAAAAGGAAAATAAAGATCGAAGAGGGAATGACCCTTCAAGATGAGTTAAAAAAGGCAGGAATTACAGAATCAGATATATTTCAAATGCAATTAGTCGTACAAGAGGGTAAAATATAATTCTAGTTGTTCAATTTTGCTAAACAGCAACCAACATTATTTAATGTTGGTTGCTGTTTTATTTTTTAGGGAGATAATAAAATTCCTACAAGACAAGAACGGTATTAATACATCATAGCTGTACGGATCAACAGCAGACATACTTATTTCACAAATTTTTTCCTGAAATAGTTACTTTATTAAGATATTTATCTTATATTGAAGTTGAGAAGATTAGGTTATCAATCTAATTTTTTCTAATAAAAAAGGAGAAGATGATGAATTATGGATACCAAAACCCATCAGTATGTTCAGGAGATATCAAAGGCTGCAAAAAATAATAATTTAATATTTTTTATTGGTGCAGGAATTTCGAGGATCTCTAACTATCCTCAATGGGGAGAGTTAGTGGATAAATATTATATGAATTTATATGGGGAACAAAAGGGGAATTCTTACTCATCGGATGAGTATCTGAGAATTCCACAAATTTTTTATGATGTTGAAGGTCCTCAAGCATATGACAAGATTCTTGAGGACGTATTTTCCGTGGATAGAGATACGAATTCAATACACAAAAAGATCTTAGCAATGAATCCAGTTCATATCCTTACAACGAACTATGATAACCTAATTGAAAAAGCATGTTGGGAACGAGGACAGTACTTAAGCGTAATTAGTTCTGAAGAAGATGTCGCAAACGCAACCTCTTCAAGATATCTACTTAAGGTGCATGGTGATTTCAGCAAAGGCTATAAAGGAGAACATGTGGTTCTTAAAGAAAGTGACTATATGAACTATGAAAGGGATTTTCCATTAATAAGTAATCTAATGAAGACATTGATGGCTACCCATACCATTGTTTTTATCGGTTATAGCCTAAGTGATTATAATATTAATTCGCTTTTAAATTGGGTTAGACAACTACAAAAAGATGGATATAACAAACCATTTTTTATTCGAGGAGATCATGAACCTGTTGAGGAGAAAACAGCCGTTTATTATGAAAATAGAGGACTTCGTATTATAGACACTGCTAACCTTGTGGAAACTCAAAATAAAGAATACCTAAAGCGCTACGAAACCTTTATGGATGCTTTGATTGATTCAAGGGATAATGACCTTTTAAGTACAGATGAAGAGATAATTGAATATATGTATCGTAAGCTTAGTCCTTTATTTCCTCTTCAATCTGTGCGTAAACTCGATCTTAAGTATGTATTTGAACATGATTACCATTTCCAAGTTAGTGGAAGGATTATTGGTAATAAAAATACAGGCTTTAAATACATGGAGAGATTTTTTGAACTTAGAGAAAAAGATAAAGATACTCTCAGCGAGAGTCTAAAGCAAAAATTTGAAGAAATAATAGAATTCTTTAAGAATAACGGCATATCAGGTATGTTAGAAGATCGAAATCATAAAGAAGTTGAACATTCACTTAGCATTAAAAATCCAGCTTATCATAGTGACTATGAGGAAATGACAAAATTAGTCCAAATACAGTCTAATAACCTTGAACAAGAATATCGAAAGGCTTTCTACCTAGCATACCTTGGTAAATGGGAAGAAGCATATAATCTTTATTCTGACCTTCTTCTAAAATCAATAGACGAATCTAATTGGTGGATACATTATCTTTCACAGATTAACAGATATAGATTATATCAATCTATTTCTCAACAAGTAAGGCATCTTAATGGTGTAGGAATTCTAGCTCATGGCAGAAATTACACACCATTTTCAGATGACTTCTTACATCATATAGAAATTGAAATGAAAAAATTCGATATAAATGAAGTATTTGGAAGTATGCCTTTTGAATTCCAAGAGAAATACCAAATTCTAAAGTTTCTCAGTGATAATAAGTTTTTATATGATGATACGGTTAAGTTATTTGAGCTAACCAATAAAATTCATTCTGAAATTAGTAAAGGAACTTACTCATTTGGCATAACATCAAGTCACGAAACGGAATTACGACTAAATGATAATCTTCGGTTTCTTTATAATAATTGTCTATGGTCAGCTACTTTTCATGAATTTAAGCAATATATACGAAATTCTTTAATTCTTCTTATAGAAAAGGCGGAATTTGATAGGACTCGTGATAATGATGATTCCGGTTTTTTCTCTGAATCACAAAGACTAAGTTTTTATTTTGATTACTACGATTTTGTTAATGTAGCAAAATCATTCAGTATTGAAGACATAAAGTACATTGAGAAAAAGTGTGAACTGCAAAGATTTGATTTTCGTGATTTAGAAAAGGTTGAACGCTATTTAATGAATATTACTGATGAATTGATAAAGCACTTTTCAAAAGATGGTATGAATATTGTTTTGTATAACCAATTTATCCCAGAAGTAAAGTCGGCCATCTATTTTGCTAAATACATAAAGCTTTCTGAAGAAAGTTTTATAAAAATAGTTAGAACTTTATTATTTTATTTTCCTGAAAAAGCAGCTGATATTGGAGTGCGCTATATTTGGATTAATCGACTAGCTGAGAAAAATGGGCTGCCAAAAGGCGTAATTCACGTTATTGAAGAATTTTTAATTAGCCAGGCTGATAAACATTCTGATAGTAATTTTACGGAAGACTCAAGAAACGGATTTAATTCAAAGGACTTTAGTAATCTAATTTCCTATTATGATAATAAATTTGTTTCAAGTCGTTTATCAGAGTACGCTTTGACCCTCTCTCAGGATACAAATAACCAGGTTGAGTTCGTATACAGATTATCAAAAATTTTATCATCAGAGGCTAAAAAGCACCTTTATGATATTAAAAAGATAGAAAATATAGATGCGTTTATGGATGGGGTAGAAATAGGTGCAATAGAGAACTTATCTGATTACCAAGAATTAATTAATAATTTTATGGATAGCCGAATGACGGAAATTCTTAACTCCCATGAGAACGGAATTAAAGCACTTTATGGAGATAAATTGGAAGTTATATTTGGTATTTGGTATTTCCTTGGTGATTTAACAGATACAAGAATGAGAGACTATGTAGGTCTTGTTGATGAATACGATTTCTTCGTTAGCCCACAATCTTTTGATTATGAGAAGTTTAATCCTATTTGGCTGAAAAGTTACAGCGATAGCCTAATAGAAAACATCTCAAAAAACGAGGATATGCGTCCACACATACTTAAAGCTTTAAAAGAACGAATTAAAAACACAAACGATAAAAAATATCTTAACATATTCATAAAACATTTTATCTAACTACAAAACGTCTTAAAGATTTAAATCTTTAAGACGTTTTAAAATTAAGTTATGTAGTTAGTTGTTGAGAGTCAACAGAATCGATAGCAAAAATTGAAAATAATTATTGTTTAAGGGTGGATAAATATATGGAGAAAACAAATATATTTTCAGATTTATACCCTAATCTAGTCAAAGAGTGGCACCCAAGTAAAAATGGGGAATTGAAGCCGTCTGATTTTTCATTTGGATCTAAGAAAAAGGTTTGGTGGGTTTGTAAGAAAGGACACGAGTGGGAAACTTCAATTGGAGAACGCTCTAGAGGAACACGTTGTCCATATTGTACTGGACATAAGGTTAGTAAAGAAAATAGTCTTATGAAAAAAAATCCTGAAATTTCCGATCAGTGGCATCCTAGTAAAAATAATTCATTAACGCCTGAACAAGTAAGCGTGAAATCCAGTAAAAAGGTTTGGTGGATTTGTAAGGAAGGGCATGAGTGGTGTACTGCAGTTTCTGAAAGAACAAGAGGGTATGGTTGCCCGTTCTGCTCCGGAAGATACCCATCAGAAACCAACAATCTTCAAGTGATATTTCCCGATGTGGCAAAAGAGTGGCATTATGAGAAAAATAATCCTCTTAAACCTGAAAATATCACCTCTAAGTCAGACAAAAAAGTCTGGTGGAAATGTAGCAAGGGGCATGAATGGCAAAATACTGTTAAGCGAAGAACAAATGGTGGAAAGTGTCCATATTGTTTGCGTAGAAAGGCATCAGATGAATATAATCTTGAAAAAACTCACCCTGAATTAGCAAAAGAGTGGCATTATAAAAATAATAATTATTTAAAACCATCTGAAGTTATTCCTAGTTCAAGTAAACATGTATGGTGGAAAGCAGAATGCGGACATGAGTGGGAGACTGCTATTAACATTAGGACTAGAGGTCATGGTTGTCCTTATTGTGCTGGAAAGAGAGTATTATATAAAGATTCGCTGTTAAATATGTATCCCCTAATAGCAGAAGAATGGCATAGCGAAAAAAATTCAGTAAAGAAACCGGAGAATTATCTTCCTGGATCTATGGAAAAGGTTTGGTGGAAATGTAGCAAAGGGCATGAATGGCAAGCCTCAATTAATAACAGAGTTTACAAAAAATCAAATTGTCCCAAATGTTTTGGTGCGACATCCTTCAATGAACAAGCAGTATTTTTTTACATAAAAAAACTGTTTAAGGATGCTGAGAATCGATATTTAGTAGATAAAAGAACTGAAATTGATATTTATATTCCCACCCTTAAATTGGGGATCGAATACGATGGATTATTTTTTCACAGCAAAGAAGAAAATGCTAAAAGAGATGAAAATAAAAATAAAATTTTATATGAAAAAGGGATTAAACTAATACGTATTAGAAATCTAAAAGCTCCAGTGATTCAATCTTATAATTCGTCAATTGTATCCATTGAAGATGATAGAGAACTCGTTAACGTAGAGGCAGCTATAAAGAAGTTGGTTAGTATGATTTCACCTAACGAACCATTGTCTATAGACATAGAGAGAGACTACGGTAATATTATGAAACAGGCTATGCGATTTCCCGTTGAAAAAACTGTTGCTGCTCTTGGGGCACTAGCAGAAGAGTGGGACTTAGACAAGAATAAAGATCTTAAGCCTTATATGTTACTACAGGGATCTAAAAAAAAGGTGTGGTGGAAATGCAATAAAGGCCATGAATGGGAAGCAGTAGTTAATGATAGAGTAAGTAAAAAATCACGTTGTCCCTACTGCATGAATAAAAAAGTTAGTGCCGAAAATTCTTTAGAAACTTTATTTCCCAGCATAGCTAGAGAGTGGCACCCGCAAAAAAATAATTTATTGACACCTAAAGACGTAGTTGCAGGATCTTTGAAAAGAGTGTGGTGGAAGTGCCAAAAGGGACATGAATGGGCAAATACCGTTTCTCATCGTACAAGAAGAAATCAAAATTGTCCCTATTGTTCTGGGAAAAGAGTAAATCTTGAGAATAGTGTATATACTACACACCCACATTTAGTTGAGGAATGGAATTATGAAAAAAATACTAATATAAACCCAAAGGAAGTCAAATATGGCAGCACAAAAAAAGTATGGTGGAAGTGCTATAAAGGCCATGAATGGGAAGCTACTATAAACAGTAGAACAAATCAAAACAGTGGCTGCCCTTATTGTTCTAACAAGAAAGTTTGTTCAGATAATTGCTTGGCAACTACCGACCCACAATTGTCTAGACAATGGAATTTCTCTAGAAATAGAGAGCTAAAACCTACAATTGTTATTGCTGGTTCAGCAAAGAAGGTGTGGTGGAAGTGTGAAAAGAACCACGAATGGGAAGCTACTATACTATCGCGGACTAGAGGGAGTGGCTGTCCACATTGTTACAAATTAAAAAGAAATAGTAAACAAAATTAATTTTAGCTTATATTAAGACATTACCTTATTCTACGTGCTCTTCATGAGCAAGTTTTTTATTATAATTTTATCTATTTATTACGATGAAAACAATCTAGTGAATGAATGTAAAAGATATCTCCTTTACATTCGTTCATTTTAGTAATTGATACTGTTCACGACCGAAGTTGACAATCTTCATTTTGATCTCGGCTGCTTACACGTATGTATCTAAATCTTCTGCTTTCCATTTTTATACTCGTTTTTTTTCTCTTATTCCGCAAAAAAAACGTTCATAAAAGTGTATGTATTTTAAGGAACGTTCGTAAATTATTTCTAAACTTTAACGAACGATAAAAATCATAGATTTCTTATCTAAAAGAAAAGTCCGTAAAGGTATACTTTTACGAACAATCCTCCTTAAAAAAAGTAACCTCCTAAACTTACTTTCTGGGGTCCTACCAACAAAACGCGAAAAACATACGCTAAGCAAATTTCAATATGAATAAAGCCGATTTTCCCTACGCTAAGGAATCATCGGCTTTTATATTTAATGCCACAGAAAAAAGCTTCCGCGAACCCTGTCAGGAATTAAAGTGGTGGAAGGCTATTTTTCCTCATTGAAGTTATACTTACTCCGTAATCTCATATGAATTTGCAGGAATCTTATTCATAAACGGACTCATCTCCCCTACGGAGAAAAGATGAAGCTCGTGCATGGCCCTCGTACATGCAGTATAAAAAAGCTTCCTTTCAAATTCTCTTCCATATGTTACATCAGAAGCATCGTATATTATCACAGCATCAAATTCGATTCCCTTTGCCAAATAAGCAGGTAAAATTAAGATACCTTTTCGATAAGAACTCGTATTATGTTCCATCAGCTGGATATTTATTTGCTCACTCAATCGGTCATAGGCTTCCCAGCTTTCTTTTCCTGTTTTACATATCACAGCAATTGTTTCATGGTTTGCTGACTGCAGTTGCCTAATCTTCTTTGTTATTCGAGATTGGAGGGTGTCCAGGTCCTCTACCTTCGTAAAAGTAGGCTTCTGACCATTTCTGTTAAAGGCTTCAATAGTTTCTCCTTCTTCTATAATTCCCTTTGTAAATTCAACGATTTGACGAGTTGAACGGTAGCTTTTCGTTAACACCACTTTTTCAAAATTTTCTTTTACATACAATTCGTTTGATAGTAAGGTTGGTGCATTTAGAGTATGGGCATAAATCGCCTGATTAAAATCACCTAGAATCGTCATTCGGCAATAAGGAAAAAGCTGCTTAAGCACAAAAAACTGAAAGGGTGAATAATCCTGTGCTTCATCAATAAATAAATGACGTATTCTTGTGTTTATTCTTTTCCCCTCAAGTTTATCTTGGAGATACAAATAAGGAGCTGCATCTTCATACGTCAGTTCTTTTCTATGTAGCTTTTTTAACGTATATGAACAAATTTCTTCCCAACCTTCAGGAAATGTATCATTAAGCTTTTGGTAGATATTATCTTTCTGCTTAAACAATTGGCTGTAAAGCGCTGCCACATTAATAAATTTTAGTTTCTTTACAGCTGTTCGTATCGGTTTAAAGTGTTTTTTGACAATCTTTTTAGCTATTTTCTTTTGCTCCTGTTCAAAATCGTCGAACGTATTTTCAGAAAATCTTCCTTCCTTTAGGAGCTCACTATAAACTTTTGTATACTCTTCAAGATCTAGCAGATCACTCTCTTCTATTACCCAATCTTTGGTTCTCTCCAATTTTTCTTTCTTTACTAACTCTTTTAGAAGCCATTCCTTTACTAACTGCATACGATTTGGAATAGAGATAGATGCGTCTAGTGAATAAAAATAGCTTTTAATTTGTTCAGCTCCAATCAACATTTCTCCCCGGAAAGAAATATTTTTAAAGATAAGGTAGTCTTCACTTGAGAGAACAACAACATAGGAGTCAATCAAAGATTTAAAATCGTTACTCGCTTTATACCGTATTCCTTTTCTTCTGGCAGAATACATTTTATGTTCCTGACATGTAAGCATATATTCCATTTGCGTAAACGGATGTTCAACATCAAATTGTTTTCCAAGACGCTTCTCTACATATTCTTGGAATGTAAGCTGCTGCATATTGTCCTCTCCTAAATCAGGGAGGACAGAAGCAATGTAGCGATTGAATAAAGAATTAGGTGAAAAAAGCATAATATTTTCGGCCGTGATCTCATCTTGGTAGCGATACAACAAATACGCAACTCTTTGAAGAGCTGCAGAGGTTTTCCCACTACCAGCAACCCCTTGTACAACTAAATACTTACTTTTCACGTTACGAATGATCTGATTTTGCTCTTTCTGAATGGTAGCAACAATGCTTTTCATATTGATACTCGCGTTATTGCCAAGTATTTCTTTCAATAATTCATCTCCAATGGTTACGCCCGTATCAAACATCGTTTTGATTTGGCCGTCTTTCGTGATAAACTGACGCTTTAACTGCATTTCTCCTTGAATCATCCCTTCTACTGTTTCGTATTGGGCTGGTCCCGGAGAGTAATCATAATAAATACTGGAAATAGGGGCTCTCCAATCATAAATAAGAAATTTTTCCTCTTTTTCATTCATTAAACTCGCAACTCCGAGGTATACGTTATTTGTTGTCTCCTCCCCATTTTCAAGAAAATCAACTCGGGCGAAATATGGAGAATCTTTTAATCGAGATAAGGTCTTCCTCTGCTTATCTAGTTGACGGTGCGTTCTTTCCCTCTCGGACAGCATCTCTGCCTGCTGTCTAATGCTTGATAAGGTTTCACCAGCATCTTCAGGATTATCTAGATTAATTTTCACATCATCCCAAAAGGTTTTCTTTAGATGAATGACATCTTTTTTTAATCCACCAGAATCATAATCCAATTTAACCACTTTTTTATCAATTTCTCTTAAAATAATACGAATGCGCTCCTCTTCATACTTTCGCTTTTGGTTTCCATTTGTCATCTTTTCACGCTCCCTAAAGATGTTAAGTAAATAAATGATACACCATTGACCGACCGACGGTCAATGGTGTATCTTTAAAAGACAATAATATGTCTCAAGGGGGAAATTCGATGAAAAGAATCGTCAAAAAACCAGAAGAAAGAAGAATCGAGATTATTACCGTAGCAAAAGGTTTATTTTCATCTAATGGATATGAGAATACTACGGTTAACGATATTATTAAAAAAGTTGGAGTTGCGAAAGGTACTTTTTATCATTATTTCAAGTCAAAAGATGAAATTGCAGATGCAGTAATTCAAGACTCTATTGATTCTAGTGTCCAGTTATTTAGACAAATTATTAATAACCCTGATTTAAAGGCAATAGAAAAGTTTATAAGCATCATTCAATTTTTTTCACAGGAAACATCAAATCATTTCAGTGATGGATTAATGACTCATTTGCATCACAAAGATAACGTCCTTCTACATCAGAAAATGAAAGTTGGCATGATTAAAGAGTATGCACCAATTATTTCATCTGTTGTGAAGCAAGGAGTGGAAGAAGGTGTATTTCACACGAATTTTCCAGATGAAATTACGGAGTTCTTACTAGTCGGACTCCATTTCATGCTTGATCCCAGCCTTTTCTCATTGACTCACGAACAACTCATTGCCAAACTTGATGCGATTGACGAGATTTACGAAAAACTATTAGGTGCTCCAAAAGGAAGCTTTCCTTCAATAAAACAATATTTCGAAAAGTTGTATTGACTTTGTTAAAACATTTAAGATAACGATATAAAATAGAAAGAATTCGAAATGGAAGTCTTCCTTTGTTAGTGATGTTCAAAAAGTCATACTTTTACGTACAAGATATTCAAATCTATTACAAGATGTTAAAGTAATTATTATTGCTAACAAAATGAAAAGATTACCAAATGCTTTTCGAAATAGTTTGTAGTAAGAAGTGAGGTGATTAAATGAGGGCTATATATCCAGGAAGCTTTGATCCAATTACAAATGGGCATATTGATATTATAAATAGAGCTAGTGAATTTTTTGAAGAAATTTTAGTCGCTGGTTTGGTGAATTCTAAGAAACAATATTTATTTTCTACCGAAGAGAGAAGACAGCTAATTGAACAATCATTTAAAAATAATAAAAAAGTCAAAGTTGATACATTTGAAGGATTACTTGTAGATTATATGAAAGAACACAATTATAAAGCGATTATCAAAGGCTTGAGAACCGTGACTGATTATGGATATGAAGCCCAGATGGTGCTAACAAATAAAAATCTATATAAAGAAGCTGAAACATTCTTTATTCACTCAGAAGAAAAATATTCTTTTCTTAGTTCAAGTATGGTAAAGGAAATCTATTCTAATGGGGGAAGGTTAAGCAGTTATATTCCAGAGCACGTTGAAAAAGCACTGTTATTGAAAGTTCCATGTTACCAGGGATAAATAATGTACACGCACATATTATCTTGGAGTAAGGGTGCTTTTCTATGCTTTTATGAACATACTCTATTTATAGAAGTAAATGAAAAGATCCTACATCAAAATAATGTAGGATCTTTTTGTGTTGTCATGCGGATCATCTTTGTTTAGATTATTTAATCCTTACCTAAATCCCATTTAATAATATGACCTGCGTGGGTAAGTCCTCCTCCGAATCCGTAGAGTAAGAGAACGTCTCCATCTTTTAATTTCCCTTCGTTTATCCCTATTTGTAGTGCTAGAGGAATGGAAACGGAAGAAGTGTTTCCCATGTACTCGACACTAGTTAATGTCTTCTCAACTGGAAACTCTGATCTTTCACATATAGACTCAACCATTCGTAAATTGGCACTGTGTGGAACGAACCAATTTACTTCACTCTTTTGTAGATTTGCTTGTTCTAGCAATTCAGCCATACCTAAAGGAATTGTCCGAGATGCCCACTTATATACTTCCCTTCCGTTTTGCACCATCTTGCCACTCGAACTCAAAGGTTGTCCATGCATGGTAGTAGATAAATTGGTGCGGTATACATGTTTACCTCCCTTTCCATTTGTACCAATATGCGTAGCAATAAAACTTGGGCGCTCTACATCACTTTCCACCAAAACAGCTGCAGCCCCATCCCCAAATAGAACACACGTAGTACGATCTGTGTAATCTGTAACCTTCGATAACGTTTCTGCAGTTACGACCAAAACTTTATGATGAAGTCCAGATGTAATAAAGGCGTTTGCCATGTGTAATCCATATGTAAAACCAGCACAGGTAGCGTTAAAGTCTAAAGCCCCGGTTGTAGGAATATCAAAGTAATCTTGTATTTGGGCTGCTACGCTTGGAAATGCATAGTCCGGTGTCGTAGTTGAGACAACGATACATCCTACATCATTTAAATCTTTCTGATATTGTTCTACTAAGTTTTCAATTGCTTTAATAGCTAGGTCAGAAGAATATTCGTTTTCATCAGCAATTCTTCTTTCCCTCATGCCAGTTCGTTTCACAATCCATTCGTCGTTAGTATCTACAATTCGTTCTAAATCGTCATTCGTAAGTCTTTTTTCTGGTACGTATGTACCTATTGCTGTAATACGTGCAGTTGATTTCATTGTATTCACCCTTCTTTATTACCAAGATATATAAATTGATATTAGTACTAGGTACTAATAAAGTCAATGACTTTATATGAAAAAATTGTAAAATTAGTATATACAAGCCTAACAATAAAACATAAACACCTGTGCTGATTCATTATAGGAAAGAGTAAACTAGAACTACAAAAAGGTCCCTTATTAAATATTAAGGAACCTTTTTTGTTTAATTATCTAAGTTTCTTTTCAACAATTTCATCCTGAAGTTTTTCAATAAAACTATCTAAATTGAAAGTTTCAGACTTTTCTTCACCGTGTTTTCGTACGTTTACGGAGTTGCTTTCCATTTCCTTATCTCCTAATACTAAAATATAAGGAACCTTCGCCACTTGAGCTTCTCGAATCTTATATCCGAGCTTTTGTTCTCGATTATCTAATTCTACTCGAATTCCTTTCTTTCCTAGAGCTTCTTTAATCTCTTGTGCATATTCCTGATGAACCTTTAGTGAAACTGGAATAACCTTTACCTGTACAGGTGCCAACCATGTTGGGAAGACGCCTCCAAAGTGCTCAATTAAAATGCCAAAGAAACGGTCAAGAGATCCAAAAATAGCACGGTGAATGACAACTGGACGCTGTTTTTCATTCTTTTCATTAATATAATTTAAATCAAATTTTTCTGGAAGCTGGAAGTCTAATTGAATTGTTGCACATTGATGACTTCTTTTTAAGGCATCTTTAATATGAAAATCAATTTTAGGACCATAAAATGCTCCGTCGCCTGCATTCAGTTTATAATCAAAGTTCAACTTTTTTAATACGTTTTCTAAGGAGCTTTCAGCAAGTTCCCATAAGCTATCTTCTCCCATGGAGTCTTCTGGTCGAGTTGAAAGTTCAATATCATATTCAAAACCAAATGTTTTGTAGATATGGTCCACTAATTCAATGACCGATTTAATTTCGCTTTCAATTTGTTCAGGAGTGACAAAGATATGAGCATCGTCCTGACAAAACGTACGAACTCTTAATAATCCATTTAGAGCTCCACTAAATTCATGACGATGAACTTGACCGAATTCTCCCATACGAATTGGTAAATCTCTATAGGAATGGAGCTTATTTTTAAAGATAAGCATATGACCAGGACAGTTCATAGGCTTTAATGCAAATTTAGCGTTATCCACTTCTGAAAAATACATATTATCCTTATAATGATCCCAGTGACCAGACTTTTCCCATAATTGTTGATTCATCATAAAAGGAGTACGTACTTCTTCGTAATTATGCTTTTCTTGAACGGATCGTAGGAATTGCTCCAGCTGATTTTTAACCATTTGTCCTTTAGCTAGATAAAAAGGCATTCCAGGTGCTTCATCAGAAAACATAAATAATTCTAGTTCATTTCCTAACTTTCGATGATCTCTTTTAGCTGCCTCTTCTAAAAATAGTACATACTCATTTAACTGCTTTTGAGAACGGAAAGCTACGCCATAAACACGTTGTAACATTTGGTTATCGCTGTTACCTCTCCAGTATGCTCCTGATACTTTTGTTAATTTAAACGCCTTAACCATTCCAGTAGAAGGTAGGTGAGGGCCACGACATAAATCGAAAAATTCCCCTTGTTTATAAATTGTAACTGTTTCATTCATAGGGATATCACGTAATAACTCGAGTTTCAACTCATCGTTTATTTCGCTAAATATTTTTTCAGCTTCACTGCGTGTCACTTCAGTACGTTCAATAGGGTGATTTTCATTAATAATTTTCTTCATTTCATGTTCAAGTTGTAGTAACTCA
The DNA here is from genome assembly GCF_050846855.1 of Priestia sp. TGN 0903. Taxonomy (NCBI): domain Bacteria; kingdom Bacillati; phylum Bacillota; class Bacilli; order Caryophanales; family Bacillaceae; genus Priestia; species Priestia sp. TGN 0903. Next base: position 3,873 of record NZ_JBOZGL010000016.1, on the reverse strand, counting down.
TTAGAAGCAATCGTTGTAGAAAGATCCATATCGTAATAAAATCCATCTTCAATAACTGGGCCTACACCTAACTTCACATTCTTATGTACTCTTTTTACTGCCTGAGCAAGTATGTGAGCTGTTGTATGTCTCATAATTTCTAGACCTTCGTCAGAATCTAATGTTAAGATTTCGATTTCTGCATCTTGATTAATTGATCGATGCAAGTCATATAATTCTCCATTTACTTTACCCGCAATGGCTTTCTTCTTTAGGCTAGAACTAATGGATTCTGCAATAGCATGTAATGTAATACCTTTTGAAAATTCTTTCTCATTTCCATCTAAAAAGCGAATTTGAATTAAATCTTTACTCATGATAACCTCTCCTATTTAAATAAAGTCAAAAAAAACATACTCATCCCTAAGTAAGGGACGAGTATGTTTTCACACGTGGTACCACCCAAATTCCCATCAATATAAATATATCGATGGCTCTGGTGCTGTAACGTCGCAAACGTTATTAATTACTACTAGTTCACTAATAAAGCTCCAAGGTGGTAAATTATCTCTCTTTCTTAAGGGCTCACAGCCAAAGACCCTATTCTCTGCAAAGAAGTGTAAAAATAATTCATGTCCTTTTCGTTGCTTACTTATTTATTTTTGAACATAAAAAAACGCACTCATCCCTCTAACAGGGACGAGTGCGGTCGTGGTACCACCCTAATTTTATAAAACACTACAAGTGTTATATTCTCAAAAAGATAACGGATTTCCCGATTGCGGTTACTCTATCTACATATTTCCCCACAATAGCTCCAAGGTGGTAAATTATTTCTCTTTCTTAAGGGCTCACAGCCAAAGGCCCTATTCTCTGTAAAGAAATATAAAAATAATTCGTGTCCTTTTCAACGCTCAAAATGTTTATTTCCAATAAATGAAATTATAATTTATATTATTTGTAAATGTCAATACTTAATTCTAAATATGTAATTAATTAGAATTAAGTATTGTTTTAGATATGTATTGAAACTCTCCTCTAAAGAACTAATTTGGAGGAGTTGGCATATTTATAAAAAATGACATATGTACAAATATAAAGTAATTCACGTATTCATATCTTGTCGAGATGGAAAAATAACAAAATAAAAAAGCAACCTCATCTTTGTCATAGGAGATGGAGGTTGCTTTTTTGCTACGTTGAAATTTGTAAAAATAGTCTGACTTGTAGTGTAGCATATTATGGTATCAAATGCTATTTTTGGGGTACGAAGCATATGAATAAAAGGTACACTTTTTATTCATTCTATATTTGAGCATCCTATCGGAAAAGCTTGTCACACCAAGGATGTATAAAAAGCTGCATAATCGATAAAGAGGACCCTTTTGAGAACCTTTGCCTCCCAAGGGTTCTCTTTTTTAATGTGTTCCGGAAAGAGTGTTTATGGTGCGACAAGAAGTCGCTTTCTTACAGTGTAGCTAACGCTACTCATCTAGACGTAGAGATGATCTCCATCCAAAACGGCATTCTTGGTAACGAGTTTGTCGGTTGCATGAGGAAATGCGGAAACAGAGGACAAATGCATGGTCCAGAATACTGCTAGGAGAAGATAGGCATGGTAAACGAAAGTGAAGGTTTGTAAGCTTCGTTACTCTTAGCTCAAGATAATGCATAGATTGGCTTGGGTCTTGGTAAGAGGAACAGTAGAATCATAATGCTACTCTGATGCGTCCCGCATCTTACCCGGAGTAAAGAACCTACCTACCCCTATCGTATCTGTAGAATGTGGAACTTGGTAAGCCCTATGTCATCTGCATCAGCAGTAGGATGACTGTAAAGTCAAACGATGTGGCAGAGGGTATGGGATATGAGAAAAAGCGAAAGCCGTTACCCTGAAAAGGAACAGGAAAGCAGAAACATCGTATAACTGGACGGATACTGTCGTCTCTATTGACAATGACAGGCTCGAAAGAGCGCTCACTTCTCGTGGGTCTTCAACACGAAAATAAATTTGTGGCTATCTTCTAACGAAAAGGAGCGTGCTGTTATGAATACCTCTCTACGAGCGTCGGCGCACGTCTCGCATAAAGATTGGTACTCTATTGATTGGAGTATTATACAAAAATATGTAGCGAAGTTACGACAAAGAATTTATCGTGCCGAACAACAGAATCAACGAAGAAGAGTACGAAAACTTCAACGTTTACTCCTTAGGAGTAAAGCAAATCTACTACTCTCTATTCGCAGAGTGACGCAACAAAATACCGGAAAGCGAACACCTGGTGTAGACGGCTGTACGGTCTTAAAATCAAATGAACGTATCACACTATATCAACAACTGCTAAAATATAATGTCTTTAAGCATCGCCCAAAGCCAGCGAAACGAACATTTATCGCTAAAAAAAATGGGAAGCTAAGACCTCTCGGTATTCCGACGATACGAGATCGAGTGTATCAAAACGTAGTAAAGAATGCACTGGAACCGCAATGGGAAGTTAGATTTGAAGCCACTTCCTACGGTTTTCGTCCTAAAAGAAGCACCCATGATGCTATAAGTAACCTCTTTAACAAGCTGAACACGAATAGTAAGAAAAAGTGGGTATTTGAAGGAGACTTCTTAGGATGTTTCGACCATCTTAGTCATAATTGGATAGTAGAACAAACATCTTCGTTCTCAGGAAATACTCTCATTAAAAGATGGCTCAAAATGGGATACATAGAGCAGGATATGCTTCATAAAACAAAAGAAGGAACTCCTCAGGGAAGTATTGTGTCCCCTCTTCTGGCCAATATCGCGTTATGTGGGATGGAAGAAGAGATTGGTATCGTCTATAGGAAGACATACAAATCAAATGGAGGATATAAAATTGATCCAAAATGTAAAATAGGACGTATTCTCTACGCAGATGACTTCGTCATCGTAACGGAAACGAAGGAACAAGCTGAAAGTATGTATCAGAAACTCAATCCTTACTTACAAAAGCGAGGAATTAAACTGAGTGAAGATAAAACCAGAGTTACACATATCGAGAATGGGTTTGATTTCCTTGGTTTTTCACTCCGACAATACAAAACGGAACAAGGCAATAAGTTATTAATCAAACCCAGTAAAGACAGTATCAGAAAAGCAAAAAGCAAGATAAAAGATACGTTCGCAGTGATGCGAGGACGACCAGTAAAAGAACTAATACGTGTTTTAAACCCAATTATTCGTGGTTACGGACAGTATTGGAAACATGTCGTTTCTAAAAAGACGTTTGGTTATATAGACAACTACGTCTTCTTGAAAATAAGGAAACATCTTAGACAATTGCATCCAAGGAAGTCTTGGAAGTGGATTAATAAGCGCTATTTTAAGAAACCCCACCATGGCGGAAATAATAAATGGATTCTCACATGTCCACTTACTAATATTCAATTGTTGAAGATGTCTTGGATTAAAATAGAACGACATGTCATGGTAGCCTACAAGAACAGCCCAGATGATCCGAATCTAAAAGAGTATTGGGAAAAGCGAGACCGAAAGGTCTTTAATAGCGAAAACACTTTAGATAGGATGAAACTCGCAAGGAAACAAGGATATCGTTGTGCATTGTGTAAGCAGACTCTACAAAATGGAGAGAAAGTTACAGTGCGAAACCTAGAGGTTTCTATAGGTGAATTGACTAAATTAGTACATGTACCATGTATTAAATAAGTTGTTCGGATAAAAAGAAGGCTTGAGCCGTATGACGGGAAATCTGTCACGTACGGTTCTTAGGGGGGCGGGCGCTCGTGAGAGTGCCTGCCTACCCGACTAAACTAGCTATGTATACGATATACATAGTTAAAATCCTTTATTTACAGCAATGTAAAATGTTAAAGTGACTATATATTGGAATTAAGTGGAGGATA
>NZ_JBOZGL010000015.1:0-39518 GCF_050846855.1 Priestia sp. TGN 0903 | reverse complement strand
TGGGCTATCGCCAAGCGGTAAGGCAACGGATTTTGATTCCGTCATGCGTTGGTTCGAATCCAGCTAGCCCAGCCATATTTGCGGAAGTAGTTCAGTGGTAGAACACCACCTTGCCAAGGTGGGGGTCGCGAGTTCGAACCTCGTCTTCCGCTCCAATTTAATTTTAATAAAGTTATTTAGTCTTGAGTAAATGGCGGCATAGCCAAGTGGTAAGGCAGAGGTCTGCAAAACCTTTATCACCGGTTCAAATCCGGTTGCCGCCTCCATTTATTTACAAGCTGCCGGGGTGGTGGAATTGGCAGACACACAGGACTTAAAATCCTGCGGTAGGTGACTACCGTGCCGGTTCAAGTCCGGCCCTCGGCACCATTTATAATTTTAACTTGCCTTTTTTATTTTGCCGATGTGGCGGAATTGGCAGACGCGCACGACTCAAAATCGTGTTCCTTCGGGAGTGTCGGTTCGACCCCGACCATCGGTACTTTAGCTTTACTTGACAGGATGATTCCTGTTTTTATTTTTACTTATTGGTCGACAAATTTTGATAATATTTGCGGGTGTAGTTTAGTGGTAAAACCTCAGCCTTCCAAGCTGATGTCGTGAGTTCGATTCTCATCACCCGCTCCATACATATTGTTATCACAACGCAGTGTCTCGCTTTCAAAGCTGAGATGTTGCGTTTTTTATTTTTAGCGTAAATATAGCGTCTATCTTGAAAAGATAGACGCTATATTTACGTACATCAGTTAATGACTTGATAGGTTGCTTCGCCGCCGTGAATTTGAATGAACATGTCACTTAAGGATTTAGTTAGTTTATAAGCCTGTTCTTCTGAAAGTGAAGGTTTTAAATAGATGAACTGTACAGCTTGTGTTGTCTTTTCAGTTACGTACGCTCGGTTAGAATCCACATAAGGGCTTCCGAAAGCTCCTAGGGCATCTTTTGAAATGATTTTATTTTCTAAAGAAATGTTACGTTCATTTAGAGCTTCGTAAGACTCTTCTTTTTTACCGATAGTAAATTCAACGTGGCCCTCTAAATTAGAAGAATCATAAATTCCAATTGGTACTTCATATTGCAATGAAAAAAAGTTATTAATGTCCACAGCAGAATTGATAGAAGGAAGATACGTTTGTTTTCCTATCCGTCGAATTAAAGCTTCTATAGAAGGACGGTATTTACTTGGATCCGTTCCAAATGTTTTGAAAAGCTTTCTCCACTCGCTAACACCTTCAAATTCTGTTACTTTTTTTGACTCAAGGTCAAAATAAATGGATTCTTGAAAAAGGCGCAGACGTCCTTTTAGCATTTGAGGAGAATCGCCAACTTCAATATTTTTATACTGAATGATTCCCATTTTAAAAGAAGGGCAAAGCTGTTTAATAGCGGGTGATAATGTAAAGTTCATTTTTTTGATCCTTTCTATTATAATTAGTATTTGTTCGTTTATAGATACCATCCTATCATTTCATTGAGTGAGAAAACAGTTCAATGCATGAATATATAGAATTTCTTAGAAAGGAGGCTATTACTCACTATGAATGCGTATCAGTTGAAGGAAGAAATTATTTCATACAGCAAAGAGATTGGAATCGATAAGATTGGATTTGCGAGTGCTTCTATGTTTGATGAGTTAAAGAATCGATTGTTAGCACAGCAAGAGTTAGGTTATGCTTCAGGCTTTGAGGAACCTGATATTGAAAAAAGAGTAGATCCCACATTAGTTGTTCCAAAAGCTAGATCCATTATTTCAATTGCACTTGCGTATCCTTCTAAATTAAAGGATGCACCAAAGAGCACAAAGGAAGATCGCCGAGGGATCTTTTGCCGTGCTTCTTGGGGACAAGATTATCATACGGTTTTACGTGATAGGCTTCAAAAGCTTGAAGCTTTCATAAAAGAAAAAGTACCTGCAGCTATCCTTCAATCGATGGTAGATACAGGCGAGCTGTCGGACCGAGCTGTAGCAGAAAGAGCTGGTATTGGCTGGAGCGGTAAGAACTGTGCCATTATCACACCTGAATTCGGTTCCTACGTGTATTTAGGGGAAATGATTACAGATATCCCGTTTCCTCCTGATAAACCGATAGAAGACGGCTGTGGTACTTGTAATAAGTGCGTGGATGTGTGCCCTACCGGTGCGCTTGTAACAGGCGGTCAGCTGAATTCGCAGCGATGTATTGCCTTTTTAACCCAAACAAAAGGATTTTTAGCTGAAGAATTTCGAAGTAAATTAGGCAATCGTTTATATGGCTGTGATACATGTCAAACTGTGTGTCCTGAAAATAAAGGCAAAGACTTTCATTTTCACCCTGAGATGGAGCCTGACCCAGAACTTGCGAAGCCTAAATTAAAACCGCTTTTAACGATGAGTAATCGTGAGTTCAAAGAGAAATTTGGACATGTTTCAGGGTCATGGAGAGGGAAAAAGCCAATTCAGCGTAATGCCATTATTGCACTTGCCCATTTTAAAGACCAAACCGCTGTTCCAGATTTAATTGAGTTAATTAAAAATGACGTTCGCCCTGTCATTAGAGGAACGGCGGCATGGGCGTTAGGCAAAATTGGTGATAAAGAAGCATTAGATACACTTATGAACTTAAGAGAAAAAGAAAAGGATCAAGAAGTAATTGAAGAAATGTCAAAAGGTATAGAGATGCTTCAAGAGATCTAAACCGTATTTTTATTGATAAAGTTAGCTAATGAGTCATAGCGTATAATAAACGCTTAGAAAAGTGGTGACATTATGCTAACAAAAAGGAATGTATTATATACTTTAATTAAAGCGCGTGCGGACAGCTATGTAAAAGGTGAGCTTCATGAAGACTTTAAGCCTTTCATTGAACAGCAGTGTGAGCTAAAGCGGTCTCTTGTAAAAAAAAGAGAAGTTGATGTTTTAAAATGTAATATGAAAGGTTCTATTCAATCTGCTCATACGGATCAGGAAGAAACAAGAGTATTATATAAGGTGCACATTCAGGCATTTTTAAAACAAAACGATTTTTTCTATATAGAAGAAGAAATTGAAGATCGTTTAGCTCTTTTTTATAAAGATACACTTATTCAAGATGAGCTGCTGGTAAAGGATTTTTCTGAAGATGAGGTTGAAATGGATGTAGAAGAAGTAGAGGAAGACGAAGAAAGAGCCTCTTATTATGATCGTCTTGCAGCTGTTCAGTATGCAGAAAAACATTGGGATAAACCTAATGAAAGTTATAAGCAGTTTGAGGTAAACTGCACCAACTATATCTCACAGTGTTTGCATGCAGGAAAGGCGCCGATGCGGGGGTATCCTAAAAAAGCAAACGGATGGTGGATGAGAGGGAACGCCTGGAGCTATAGCTGGGCCGTTGCTCATTCCATGCACAGCTATTTAAGTAACTCCAAATCAGGACTTCGGGCTGTGAGGAAATCTTCAGCAAGCGAACTTGTCCCGGGAGACGTTATCTGCTACGATTTTGAAGGAGATGGAAGATGGAATCATACGACGATTGTTGTAGCAAAAGACGGTCACGGTATGCCTCTTGTGAATGCGAACACGTATAATAGTCGAATGAGATATTGGGCTTATGAAGATTCAACGGCTTACACGCCAAAGATTAAGTATGATTTTTTCCATATCGTTGATCGGTAAGTCTTTCGTTTTAGCAAGTTAGTGGTATAATGATGAATAGATTTGTTAGCAGAGGTGAAAATTTGTGGGAGTACACGTAGTGTTATTTCAACCAGAAATTCCAGCAAATACAGGAAATATTGCGCGAACATGTGCAGCAACAAATACGACGCTGCATTTAGTTCGGCCGTTAGGCTTTTCAACAGATGATAAAATGTTAAAGCGAGCTGGATTGGATTACTGGGAATTTGTAAATGTGGTGTATCATGATTCATTAGAAGAAGTATTTGAAAAGTATCCTGAAGCAGGCTTTTACTTCATCACAAAATTTGGTCAACAGCCACATACAACATTTGATTATAGTGACTTAGAGCAGGATCATTTCTTCGTATTTGGGAGAGAAACAAAGGGTCTGCCAAAGCACATTATTGAAGAGAACATGGAAAGATGTCTTCGTTTACCGATGACAGAAAATGTTCGTTCTTTAAATTTATCTAATACAGCAGCTATTTTAATCTATGAAGCGCTGCGTCAACAAAATTACGCTGGTTTATCTTAAATAAAAAGCGAGGTTCAATAAAATTTGAACCTCGCTTTTTTATTTATGTCGACGATGATATGTAGTGGTTATTTTTTAACGCCCGGTTTATCATTGTATCCCGCTCTGAAGATGGATGCTAAAAAAGCAATTGTTACTCCTAATACTAAAAGTAAGCGCATTGATTTTCCTCCTCAATCTAATTAAAAGGATTATACAGCTACTGCAGTTAAAACCGACTTCCCATATCTCATGATGATAATAATGACAAAATAACTCTTCTAGAGACGTAAGTTCTCTAATAAAATTTAACCGTTCCTTCTTACTCTTTTATTATAGCTAATAAATACTTCACTGTGAATGCCTAGCAAGGACAAATTTCTGAATTTTACAATTTAAAAAGCATGTTCAAACATTTTGCTGCATAGATTGTATTAATCTTGTTCACTAGCACCATAACTAGTAGGGGAGGTCCTTTAATGGATATATTAAAGAAAGTTGAAAGATACCGCGAAGAAGAGAATCGTCTTAAGTGGGAAGGGACATTTGAAGAGTACCTAAAGCTGATTAAAGATGAGCCTTTAATTGCTCAGCCTGCACACTCTAGAGTATACAACATGATAAAGGATGCAGGAATTGAAGAGGTAAATGGTAAAAGACATTATAAATTTTTCAGTGGACAAATGTTTGGACTTGAAGATTCGCTAGAACGCTTGGTGGAAGAATATTTTCACCCAGCTGCAAAGCGTTTAGATGTTCGTAAACGTATTTTACTTTTAATGGGTCCAGTAAGTGGTGGTAAATCGACGCTAGTGACCATGTTAAAAAGAGGGCTTGAAGCTTATTCGCTTACTGATCGAGGAGCTGTTTACGCTATTAAAGGATGCCCAATGCATGAAGATCCGCTGCATTTAATTCCACATCATTTACGTAAAGACTTCTTTGAAGAGTATGGTATCCGAATTGAAGGAAACTTATCTCCTTTAAATACAATGCGATTAGAGGAAGAGTATGGAGGCAGAATTGAAGACGTCATCATCGAACGCATTTTCTTCTCAGAGGACAAACGAACTGGAATTGGAACGTTCAGTCCTTCTGATCCGAAATCTCAAGACATTGCTGACCTAACAGGAAGCATTGACTTTTCAACAATTGCAGAGTATGGATCTGAGTCAGATCCGCGCGCTTACCGCTTTGACGGAGAGCTTAATAAAGCAAACCGGGGAATGATGGAGTTCCAGGAGATGTTAAAATGTGACGAGAAATTTTTATGGCATTTACTCTCTTTAACCCAAGAAGGAAACTTTAAAGCAGGAAGATTTGCTTTAATTAGTGCAGATGAATTAATCGTAGCGCATACAAATGAAACAGAGTATCGCTCGTTTATTTCCAATAAGAAAAATGAAGCTTTGCATTCACGAATTATTGTAATGCCTGTTCCATATAACTTAAAAGTGAGTGATGAGGAAAAAATTTATGACAAAATGATTCGTGAAAGTGACGTATCAGATGTTCATATTGCCCCTCATACGCTACGTATTGCGTCTATCTTTACTACGTTAACAAGATTAAAAGAGCCTAAAAAAGGCGATATCGATTTGTTAAAGAAAATGCGCTTATACGACGGTCAATCTGTAGAAGGCTATAACGATGCAGACGTAGAAGAGTTACAAAAAGAGTATACGGATGAAGGAATGAGCGGTATTGATCCGCGTTATGTCATTAACCGCATTTCATCTACCATCATTCGAAAAGATATTAAATCAATCAATGCATTAGATGTACTGCGTTCATTGAAGGAAGGGTTAGCACAGCATGCGTCTATTTCTGCTGAGGACCGAGAGCGTTACCTGAATTATATTTCTCTGGCGCGTAAAGAATATGATGAAATTGCTAAAAAAGAAGTGCAAAAAGCGTTCGTTTATTCTTACGAAGAGTCTGCTAAAACATTAATGGATAATTATTTAGATAATGTCGAAGCATACTGCAACAAAAATAAGCTTCGTGATCCGTTAACAGGAGAAGAGTTAAATCCAGATGATAAATTAATGCGTTCAATTGAAGAACAAATTGGTATTTCAGAAAATGCGAAAAAAGCATTCCGCGAAGAAATCTTAATTCGTATTTCCGCTTATGCACGTAAAGGAAAACGATTTGACTATAATTCTCATGAACGCTTACGTGAAGCGATTCAGAAAAAACTGTTTGCAGATTTAAAAGACGTAGTGAAAATTACAACGTCCACTAAAACACCAGATGAGCAGCAGCTGAAGAAAGTAAATGAAGTAGTGGCTCGATTGATTGATGAGCATGGATACAATTCAGTATCTGCTAATGAACTGCTGCGCTATGTAGGAAGTTTGTTAAATCGATAACTCAGTACTAACAAGAAAACATGGCACTTCCGATCTGTGCCATGTTTTTCTTATCTCTTAAAATAAACTCTGCATAATTAGGCTAGTGTGTAGTACGCATTGCACTTAACCATCATATGATAAGTCATAAACATATACATGACACTAGACACTATAAAATGAATAGTTAATAGTAAAAGAATTAGTTAGCAAGTATACCATTCTTGCGCATAGGATAAGAGTAACCAACCTTTGAACTAAAGGTATTTGTCAGAAACTTTCGGTATAGCTTATGCATGCCGAGTAAAAACGTGCAGGTGTTTTTTAAATAAGGAGGGGAATAGCGTGGGAAAAGAAGTAGATAAAAGTTTTGCTGTCTCAAAAGAAGACTGGTCCCTCCATCGTAAAGGCCACGATGATCAAAAAAGACATCAAGAAAAAATTAAAGAAGCCATTAAAAATAATTTACCGGACTTAATTACAGAAGAAAATATCGTGATGTCCAATGGAAGAGAAGTTGTTAAAATCCCGATCAAATCATTGGATGAATATCGAATTCGGTACAATTATGATAAAAACAAACATGTGGGTCAAGGTGATGGAGACAGTAAAGTTGGGGATGTAGTAGCACGTGACGGATCTGCTGGAGATGGTCAAAAAGGAGCAGGAAAAGGTCAAGGAGCAGGTGATCAGGCTGGAGAAGACTACTTTGAAGCGGAAGTGTCCCTCATGGAGCTTCAAGAGGCTTTATTTGCTCAATTAGAACTGCCTAATCTTCAGCGAAAAGAATCTGATCAAATTGTTGTGGAACACATTGAATTTAATGATATACGACGTACAGGTTTGATGGGGAATATTGATAAAAAACGAACGATGATGAGCGCTTATAAGCGAAACGCAATGACAGGAAAGCCTGCTTTTCATCCTATTTATCCGGAGGATTTAAAATTTAAAACGTGGAATGAAGTTATAAAGCCAGAATCGAAAGCAGTCGTTTTAGCTATGATGGATACGAGCGGTTCGATGGGCATATGGGAAAAATATATGGCACGAAGCTTTTTCTTTTGGATGACACGCTTTTTACGTACGAAATACGAAACGGTGGAAATTGAATTTATTGCGCATCATACAGAGGCAAAAGTAGTGTCAGAAGAAGACTTCTTCTCCAAAGGAGAAAGTGGAGGAACCATCTGCTCATCTGCTTACCGAAAAGCGCTTGAATTAATTAACCAAAAGTATGATCCGAGCCGTTACAATATTTACCCGTTTCATTTTTCAGATGGTGATAACTTAACTTCAGATAACGCAAGGTGTGTAAAGTTAGTAAATGAATTAATGAAAGTGTCAAATATGTTTGGGTATGGGGAAGTAAATCAGTACAATCGACATTCCACTTTAATGTCTGCGTACAAAAACATTCAAGACGAAAGCTTTAGACACTTTATTTTAAAACAAAAATCAGACGTTTTTCATGCGATGAAAAGCTTTTTTAGAAAAGAGACCGAAGACCAAAAATATGCATAACCTAAAAGGCCTAGACTTGTTATCTAGGTCTTTTTTATGCGGTTTATTCAGCGCTTCTTTGGAGATAGTAAAAGTACGACTTTATCCAAAAGGAGAATAAGTGAATGAACGAAAATATAAAGAGTGAAATGCAAAAACATCAACAAAATCAGCGGTTGAATGCAGCCGAGTTAGGTTACTTATGGGCGCAATATTTAGGCGATACGCTGTATGTATGCGTTCTTGGATATTTTCTATCTGTTGTAAAAGATCCAGAGATTAAGGAACTTTTAAAAAAAGCACATCAGTTTTCACAAACTCATGTAGACGAATTGACGGAATTATTCAGTTCAGAAAAAATTCCAATTCCAGTAGGGTTTGGGGAACAAGATGTGAACAAAGGAGTTCCTGCTTTATTCGATGATATTTTTATGGCTATTTATGTAAACGAAATGGCCATTGGAGGTATGAAGAAATATGCCAGAGCGCTAAGCGCAGTGAGAAGGCAAGATATTTATGACCACCTATCTCGATGTGTAAAAGAAAGCGACATTCTTTTAGAGAATTCTAACCACGTTATTTTAAGAAAAAGCATGCTGATGAGACCTCCGGTTATTCCTTATCCTGTAAAAGTGAATTTTGTGGACGAAAAAACATTTATATCACCATTTTTCTCTCAAATGCATCCTTTAACTTCTTTAGAGGTTACCGCTATTCAAGAAATTGTTAATACAAATGTATTAGGTAAAACGCTGATGCTGGCCTTTAGTCAAGTAGCTACCACACAAAAATTACGCTCTTATTTTTTTGATGGAGTCAAGCTTGCAAGTAAGCAAATCAAGCACTTCACCGAATTACTGTCTGAAGCTGATTTACCAAGTCCGAGGTTGCTTGATGCATATGTAACCAACTCAACGATTTCACCGTTTTCAGATAAGCTGATGATGTATCATACTTCTACAGCGGTGACGATCGCTATTGATAACTGCGGTGCTGGTTTGTCTATGGCCTTCCGTTCGGATGTAGCAGTAGAATTTTCTCAGCTAATTGGGCGTATAGGGAAGTACGGAAAAGATGGAATTCGAATTATGATTGAGCAAGGGTGGATGGAAGAACCTCCAATGGCAACTGATCGTAAGAAGTTGGCAGAGAAATAAGAAAGATATGTTGTGGATTATCAGTAATTTTGCGGTGCTGAAACATATATAGCTAAATGAAAATAGGTTGCTCTAGACCCACTTGAATGAACAGTGATAAGATAAAAAAGCTGATTTTTCAAGAAGTAAGTCGAGGTGTGCAAATGAATAATAGTATAAGGGAGTCCATTGCGAAAAAAGTAGCATGGATTAGCGTATGGAGCAATATTGCCCTTACGCTAGGAAAAGTAATAGTAGGATGGATTGGAAATAGTGATGCCGTATTTGCTGATGGTATTCACTCTGCAGCGGACGTATTTGCCTCTATTATTGTCTTGTTGGTTATACGAGTAGCAAATAAGCCAGCAGATGATGATCATCCATACGGGCATGGAAAAGCAGAAGTAATTGTCTCAGGAATTGTAGGAATTATTTTATTGCTTGTATCATTTTATGTGGTATTTGAAGGAGTCGTTGGTTTATTCCATCCGGTTGAATCTCCAAATATTTTAGCCATGTGGATTGCTGTTATTTCATACATAGCAAAGGTATTATTGTACCGTTATTCTTTAAACGTAGCCAAGCAGCACCACAGTAAGGCAATTGAGGCAATTGCATTTGATCATAAAGCAGATATTGTTGCTTCTATTGCAGCGGCAATTGGTGTTTTATTATCCATTATTGGTGATAAAATGGATGTTCAACTGCTGTTATACGGAGATAAAATAGCAAGTATCTTTGTTGCTTATTTAATTTTTAACATTGCCAGACAAATGATGGGAGAGTCTTTTCAAATCTTAATGGAAGGCAATATTGATGAAGAGCTACTGAAAGAACTTGAAGAAAGTATTTATGAATTTGAAGATGTGAAGCGGATTGATCGCGTCCGAGCAAGAGAACATGGCCATTACATATTAGTGGATGTACGTATTTCAATTGACCACTTTAAAACAATTAAGGAAGGTCATGATTTAGGACGAGAAATCAAAGCTACACTTATGAAAAAGCATGATAATATTCAAGAAGTACTGATTCATTTGAATCCGTATTTTCCAGATTAAAAAGACGCAGCGAAAAAATTTCCGCTGCGTCTTTTTGCATTTTTTACATACTATTCATTTTTTTAGAAACAATGAATAATAACAAGAGACATCGAGGCAGGTGAGTGGCACTGTTAATCAAACGAAGATCTAAATGGAAAAAAAGTCCTATCTCCCTTGAAGCAGAAGAAAAAGCAGAAATTGAACCTGGTAAAAACATAGAAGAAATTGTAAAAGAACTTGAAGAACGGTTAGATTATTCAAACGATATAGGGAAAAGACAGCTGAAATTTAATCACGAGAGTGCACTTTTAGTCTATTTTGTCCCTCTTATGGATTCAATGAAGCTAAACGATCATGTTATCAAACCTTTATTAATAGAAAAAGAAGGAGAGATAAAAGAAGTCATACAGGCCGCTTCGATTACTCCTGCAAAAGTTTTGGATGAAATGATTAGTTTAATGAGCCGAGGTGCGTCTATTCTACTAATTGAGAATGATTCGTTTGTGTATGCAATTGACTCTACCAAAACGGCTACAAGAGAAGTTAATCAAGCACTGAACGAAAAAGTGGTTAGAGGTTCACAGGAAAGTTTTGTTGAGAGTTTGGACAAAAATCTAAACATGATGCGTCAAAAATTTTTAGATGGAAGCCTTATTGTACGCTACATCGAAGTAGGCAGTATTTCACGCACTCGAGTAGCAGTTTTATATCTGAAAAATATAGCGAACATAGAAATTTGTAATATGATTATTGATCGTATCAAACAAATTGAAGTGGATGGAGTGGATAGTGGGAGTGTCATTGAAGAGGCTCTAGAAGATTCACCTCTGTCACCATTTCCTCAGCTGCTGAATACAGAAAGGCCGGATCGAGTAATGGGTAACTTGTTAGAAGGAAGAATGGCAGTTTTAACAAATGGTAATAGTTCTGCATTGATTGCCCCTGTTAACTTTTTTACTTTTTATCAATCACCCGAAGATTATAATACGCGTGCACTTTATGGCTCATTTTTCCGGCTTTTACGCGTATTTAGTTTTTTTGTTGCGATGAGTTTACCTGCAATTTATATAGCAACGATTTCTTTTCATTACGAGTTAATTCCTCTAGACTTAGTTTTTACCGTAAAAGGCTCTCTTGAGAACGTTCCGTTTCCTCCGATAGTAGAAGCGTTTATTATGGTTTTAATATTAGAGTTACTAAAAGAGGCGTCGCTCAGGCTACCTTCATCAATTGCTCAAACAATTGGAGTCGTTGGGGGATTAGTTATCGGCACGGCCATTGTTGAGGCGAGTTTAGTTTCAAATATGATGATTATTGTTATTGCTCTAACAGCCGTTTCTTCCTTTGTTGTGCCGTCAAACGAAATGAGTACCACGCTGCGGATTTTAAGTTTTCCTATGATGATTGGAGCAGCCGCTTTTGGCTATTTGGGTATTGTTTTTGTACTAGTTCTTATTGTTATGCATTTAGTTATTTTAGAGTCTATTACGATGCCTTACTTAATCCCTTTTGCGCCATTTAAATTTTCTGGCTTAAAGGATGTTTTTATAAGGATGCATCAGCTCTATTTGAATGAAAGGCCTGCTAACGCTAAGCCTCAAAAACGCCAACGTCAAAAAGCGATAAGGAATTGGGATTCAAATGAATGAAAATAGTATTTCAGCCAGCCAGCTGTTCTTTATCATTTTGCAAACTCAAATTGGTATTGGTGTTTTAGGGTTACCTTATAACTTATTTAAGACGGCGCATACGGACGGCTGGATTTCCATGTTAATTAGCGGGTGTATAATTCAAGTCATTACATTGTTCCACTGGGGACTAACGCATCGGTTGCCAGGTCTAACTTTATATCAAATGACCAGCAAGCTGCTTGGTAAGTGGATAGGGAATTTTCTAAATGTAGGATATGTATTTTATTACATCATTGTTTCAAGTGTTATTACTGTTTTGTATGTAAACGTGTTAAAGCGCTGGCTGTACCACTTAACCCCAGCATATGTTTTGGTCCTTTTATTAGTTGTTATTGCCCTATATTTTGCAAAAGAGAATGTTCGAAACATAGGGCGTTTTTTTACAATTGTATCTGTATTTTTAATCATTTTAGTCTTACTGGTGTCAAATGCTTATAAAGAGGCTGATGTCCGGTATCTATTTCCGATTGGGCACAGCGGTATTCAAAATATCTTGCTAGCGTCAAAAGAAGGAAGTATCTCAATGCTAGGCTTTGAAGCCATTTTGATTTTAGCACCGTTTGTAAAGGCAAAATCCACTATGACATTGAAAATGGTCATGCTTAGTAATTGTATCGTTACGATTTTATATGTGTATATTATCATTGCTTGTTATATGTTTTTTAGCCCAGATGAAATTTTAATTGTACCAGAACCGGTTTTATATATTTTGAAGGCGACACAAAACTCAGTGATTGAACGAATCGATTTGGTTTTTATTACTTTTTGGATTATTTCTGTTATTACGTCCCTTATTATGTACGTGTATATTTCAAGTGTAGGCATGCAGGAAATATTCAAAAAGAAAACTCACCGTCCGTTTGTTCCAATTGTATTGATATTCGTAACAGGTCTTTCTATTTATTTTTCAAGAACGGATAATCTTGTGGCAGCTTTGTCACAGGCAACTAACTACTTAATTTACGTATTCATTTTCTGTATTCCTATTTGTTTGTTAATTCTATCATGGATAAGAAAAGGAACAGTAAAAAATGAAGTATAAACTTATCAAGGTATTGAGCATATGTTTAATTTTAAGTTTTCTAACAGGATGCTGGGATCAAAAATTGTTAAAAGATACGATGTTTTTGTCTACAGTGGCTTATGAAAAAAAGAAAGATAAGGTGATTTCTACTATTGCGATCCGTTCCTATACGTCTAAAGAAGGGACATTAGTGAATAAAACCTATCATGTAGCAGGGGATTCACCTCGAGACGATCGTACAAAAATTAACCAGCAGGTTTCTGGAATTGTTATGTCTGCTAAAAAAAGAATTGTTTTATTTGAAAATCAATTAGCTAAGGAGGGTGTATTAGAATTATCCGACGTTTTATATCGCACATCAGAAAGTCCTTTGACAGCTAAGTATGTCATTGTAGAAGGAAAGCCGAGTACCATAGTTGAATTACAGCAAGTAGGAGAAGAGCTAATTGGAGAGTATTTAGACGGAGTTGTTCATACGGCTGAAGTCAATTCTTTAGTGCCTGTTGAAACTCTTCAGTCACTTTGTACCGTTTTATTTGATGAAGGAAAAGGACTAGCACTCCCTTATGTGAAATTAAATACTGAAAATAAGACCGTTGATGTAATCGGTACAGCTTTATTTAATGAAGATAAATTTTCAGGCATTACATTAAATCCTGAGGAATCCAAGGTGCTTCTTTTATTAGGAAATCAAAAAGATAAATATATGATTATGAGTCACAAAATTACCATACATGATCAACAGTATGTAGTATCGTATGATGTGTCAGGCGCTAAAGCAAAAATGCACCTTAAACCGGATGCGATGTACGGAGCGAAAGTAACCATACCGCTACATGTAAAAGTAAGCATTAATGAATTTACCAAAAATGAAATGTCATCTCCTGCATTGACAAAAAAGGTGCAGGAAGAAATTGAAAAGATTCTACAAAAAAAAGCTGAAAAAGTAGTTGGAAAGCTACAAAAAGCTAACTGTGATTTTCTGGAAATAGGAAGAGAAGCAGCTGCTTATCATCCGAGTATATGGAAAAGGCTTAAATGGAGACAGGACTATAAAAACATCTCGATTAATCCGAAAGTACAAGTGGAAATTATCCATCGTGGAATTATTAATTAAAAAAAGTCATGCGAAACGCATGGCTTTTTTTAAGTGGAAAAATGTTAGTTTACAAAATAATAAAAAGGGAATTGTATTTATTTATTGATGTGATAGGATAAAAAAAGCATGTAAATCCATTCACTACGAATGAAAGCAGTGGACATATACATATAGATAATAATAAATGGTTTGGGGAGTCAAAGAAGGTGATGTTGAAGTGAATGTAAGCATCAGGTCAATCGTTAAAAAAGTCATGTTCATTCTATTTATTGCGTACGGGGCAGTGGTCATTTATGCTACTCTCATACGGGAAAACGAACATGTTTACGGAAAAGCAATGAACTTGGATTTATTTAGTACAATCCGTCTGATGTGGGACAGCGGTAATATAATGCTCACTCTGACAAATATACTGGGAAATATCGTGATGTTTGCGCCGCTTGGAATGTTTATTCCGTTGTTTATGAAGTGGTTTGACGGTTTTATTCAAGTCTTTACGACTGGTTTCTTAATCAGTTTTCTGATTGAAATTTTACAGTACAAGCTAACGGAACGAGTATTTGATATTGATGATATCTTTTTGAATACGCTAGGTACATTTATAGGCTGGGTTATTATTAAAATACTATATTGGATCAAGAACATGCTGAAAGCACGTTTCAAAAAAAGATGAAAGGACTTCTTTACGAAGTCCTTTTTGCATCTTGTTGATAGAAACACTTAATGCAGCGTCTTACGGAAGAATGTGAGGATTCAACGATAATGTGCTGACAATTTTGCTGAACAAATAATAACTTTCCTTCAAGCTGCTTAATTTGTTTTTTAAGCTGTTCTACTTCATTATTGATAGATATTTGAACCACTGTTAACAAACTCTTTAGCTTTTTCTTTCATTCCTTCTTTTCTTACTTCGTTTACATCTTTTTCATTTTCTTGAGCCATGTTACGAATATCTTGAGAAATACGCATCGAACAGAATTTAGGTCCACACATTGAACAGAAATGGGCTGTTTTAGCACCTTCAGCGGGAAGTGTTTCATCGTGATATTCTTTTGCGCGCTCTGGATCTAGTGACAGGTTAAATTGATCATTCCATCTAAATTCAAATCTTGCTTTAGACAGAGCATTATCGCGTTTTTGTGCTCCTGGATGGCCTTTTGCTAGGTCAGCAGCATGCGCAGCAATTTTATAGGTGATAACGCCTTCGCGAACGTCTTCTTTATTCGGGAGTCCTAAATGTTCTTTTGGCGTTACGTAGCAAAGCATAGCTGTCCCAAACCAGCCAATCATTGCAGCACCAATACCTGATGTAATATGGTCATAGCCTGGAGCGATGTCGGTTGTAAGCGGTCCAAGAGTATAGAAGGGGGCTTCCTGGCATATTTCCATTTGTTTATCTACGTTTTCTTTGATGAGATGCATTGGAACATGTCCAGGACCTTCAATCATAACTTGAACATCGTGTTTCCAAGCAATTTTAGTTAATTCACCAAGCGTTTCTAATTCACCGAACTGTGCCTCATCATTAGCATCTGCAATGGAACCAGGACGTAGCCCATCGCCAAGCGAAATAGCAATATCGTATGCTTTACAGATTTCACAGATTTCTTCAAAGCGAGTATATAAAAAGTTCTCTTCATGATGAGCTAAACACCACTGCGCCAAGATGGATCCTCCGCGTGAAACAATACCTGTCGTACGTTTCGCTGTCAGAGGAATATAACGTAAAAGAACACCTGCGTGAATAGTAAAGTAATCAACACCTTGTTCTGCTTGTTCAATTAATGTATCGCGGTATGCTTCCCACGTTAGATCTTCTGCTACGCCTTTTACTTTTTCAAGCGCTTGGTAAATAGGAACGGTCCCTACAGGAACAGGCGAGTTGCGGATAATCCATTCGCGTGTTGTGTGGATATCCTTTCCTGTTGATAGATCCATAATTGTATCGGCTCCCCAACGCGTTGCCCATGTCATTTTTTCTACTTCATCTTCAATAGCTGAACGAATAGCTGAATTTCCGATATTAGCATTAATTTTCACATGGAATTTGCGGCCGATAATCATCGGTTCGCTCTCAGGGTGATTGATATTATTAGGGATAATCGCACGTCCTCTTGCTACTTCTTCACGCACAATTTCAGGATTCATCTGTTCACGAATAGCGATAAATTCCATTTCGGGCGTGATGACTCCTTTTTTCGCATAGTGCATTTGCGTTACATTTTGATTTTTTTTCGCGCGCAAAGGTAAACGTTTAGTGATAAAGCGCTCGTACTGATCTCTTGGATCACCGTCATAATAACCGTTATCCTGTGGCTGAACCGTACGGCCTTGATATGTTTCTACATCGTTTCGTTCTGCAATCCACTTTTCGCGCAGAGCTGGTAATCCTTTTTGTAAATTAATTTCATAAGAGGGATCTGTATAAACACCGCTCGTGTCGTATACACGTACGGGACTATTTTCTTCTTCACCAAAAGACCCTGTAGTAGGAGACTGATGAATTTCACGCATAGGTACTTTAAGGTCTTGTCTGGATCCTTGGACATATACTTTGTGACTGTTTGGAAAAGGCTTTTTCATAGAAACTGATACATTTTGTTTTGACATTACATATTCCTCCGGTTTCGCATAAAGTGTAGCTATACCGAACCATAAAAAAATCGGGTTCTGTGATAGACAGAACCCGATGGAATAGGCAAAAAAAGAATAAAACTATACTATTCTTTTCAAGACTACTTCCCTCCGCTGGTATAACCCAAATCAGGTTCAAAGGGTTAAAGAGTTTTATTGCACTCTTCTCTCAGTCTGAGCTATCAGACACCCCTAGTAGAAATAACATTCAAATTATTCAATTTACGGCTTAAGTTTACCATCATTCGGTAAAAAATCAACCCTTAAATAAAAAAAGCTAGACAATTAGCGTTGTCTAGCAGCATCGATTGCAATCACAATAGCTGTAATAATATGCATGATAAATCCCAAAAATGGAATCCAAGCAACCAGTGAGGTAACAAGCCCTAGTATGTTTCCATAAGCAGATAACCCTCGTCTATTAGCTAAAATGAGTGTGATAGCATGAAGAATAAATCCAATAAAAAGAGGAGTATAGCTAAAGCCCATAACAATCCCCGCGCCAATTAAAGGAATTCCCAGCAAGGCTTCATACCCAGCAGTGACCCATTTCATTGTACGTACATTTCCATTCATAGTAAAAAGCCTCCTAAAAAAGATACTACTATATACGAGAAAAGAGAGAAAAAAGTTTCAAATTACTTGGGGGATATGTCGTATAAGTCAGCCCTATTGGATTAAAATGATAGATGACAGTAAAGGGGGATGGAAAAAACATAATGATTTAGTCATTTTTTCACACTAAAGAAAAATAGTCTAGATGATTCATTTTTAGCTAAGGGACCAGAATTTATACTGAACATAGTGACTGCTTTTTAAAATAAATAAAAGCTGATATCGTGTTTTTTGGTTGTAGCATGTAAGCTTTTTATTACAAATTATTAAAGATTCTTATCTTTTTGCAAATACACATTGTATTTCATAGTTTTAACAATTATGATAAAAAAGCAAGTGTCAAAATAGGAAAATAGTTGAGCATGTAAAACGAAGCGATAAGTTTATTAATTTGAAAGAAAGGCAAGGTACATAGCTTTATGTGGGAAATTATTGTAGCAATCATTTTAGGGATTGTAGAAGGTTTAACAGAGTTTGCTCCTGTTTCGTCAACTGGGCATATGATTATTGTGGATGACCTGTGGTTAAATTCAAAAGAATTATTTTCATCTCCAGTAGCTAATACATTTAAGATTGTTATTCAGCTAGGGTCGATCTTAGCAGTAGTTGTTATTTTTAAAGATCGTTTTATTAATTTATTAGGATTGGGAAAAAAACCAGCTGCTGCAATTGGACCGACAAATCGCTTAAATTTAATGCAGGTAATTGTTGGTTTGTTACCCGCAGGAGTGTTAGGACTTTTGTTTGATGATTACATTGATGAACATTTGTTTTCTTTAAATACGGTGCTAATTGGCTTAGTGGTCGGAGCTGTATTAATGATTCTAGCAGATTTGTTTGGACCTAAACGTCCGCGTGTAGAGACGGTGGACCAAATGTCTTATGGACAAGCACTAGGTATAGGACTGTTTCAATGTATTGCTCTTTGGCCAGGTTTTTCTCGTTCAGGCTCAACGATTTCAGGAGGGGTTCTTCTTGGAATGAGCCATAAGGCAGCCGCAGATTTTACATTTATTATGGCAGTGCCAATTATGGCAGGAGCAAGTGGACTTTCATTGGTTAAAAACTGGCAGTATTTCACATCAGATGCACTACCGTTTTTTATTGCTGGTTTTATCAGCGCCTTTATTTTTGCGCTTATATCGATTCGCTTTTTCTTAAAATTAATCAACCGCATTAAATTAGTTCCGTTTGCCATTTATCGAATTGTCTTAGCGGCTATTCTATATTTTGTATTTTTATAAAATAAATAAGCGTATTTTATAGCCATTTAAACTTCTGATAAAGACTTAAAAAGCAAGAAAAAGCTATTGCAACATTGCAATAGCTTTTTTGCATAAATATATATTATTGTCTTTTGAAAGCGTTTTATAAACATGGGTATTGACAAAACGTGTCGAAAAATAGTAAATTAATATTTGTGCAGTATAAAGTTAAGTAAAAGTAAGACTTCTGTTTAGTTTTATTGACTGTAAAAAACGTATGACAACGTATAGATCGTTTTAATTTTATAAAAATTGAATAATAAGCTTAATCGTATAGAGCGGGGGAATCATTATCGGCAGTAAAGCTGCCTTGGGGTGAATCCTTACAAAAGGTAGGAAACTCTCAATTCCGAATCCGACAGTTAACCTCGTTTGCTTTATTGAGAGAAAGAGCCCAAAATAGCGTAAGTAAAAGGCTGTTCTTTCTTAAGAATAGTCTTTTTTTGTTTTTTCAGAAAAGTATATACAAATGTCATACATCTTTGGGGAGGTACATCTATGAAAAAAATTCGTTTTGGTTTGGCTACGCAGATTTTTACCGGTTTAATCCTCGGTGTTCTTGTAGGAGTAATTTGGTTTAACGATCCGCGTGTAGTAACATACCTACAGCCGCTAGGAGACCTATTTTTAAGATTAATTAAGATGATTGTTATTCCAATTGTTATCTCAAGCTTAGTCGTTGGAGTTGCAGGAGCAGGAAGCGGTAAACAGGTCGGAAAGCTCGGCGTTAAAACCATTCTCTATTTTGAAATTATTACGACTTTTGCAATTATAATCGGTGTATTGGTTGCTAATATTTTTCATCCTGGACAAGGTGTAGACATTCATTCAGCACAGAAGAGTGATATTTCACAATACGTTGAAACATCCGAACAGCAAGAAGGAAAGTCAGTGGCTGAAACGTTCTTACACATTGTTCCGACAAACTTTTTCCAGTCAATTGTTGAAGGGGACATGCTAGCAATTATCTTCTTTACAGTATTGTTCGCACTTGGAGTAGCGGCAATTGGAGAAAGAGGAAAGCCTGTTGTTCAATTCTTTGACGGCGTTTCTCACGCAATGTTTCACGTGGTAAACCTAGTAATGAAAGTGGCTCCGATTGGAGTATTTGCTTTAATTGGTGTAACAGTTTCGAAATTCGGTTTAGAGTCACTCCTTTCATTAGGAAAGCTTGTTATCTTAGTTTACTTAGCGTTAATTTTCTTCCTACTTGTTGTATTAGGAGGAATTGCGAAATGGGCAGGAATTAACATTTTCCACTTATTCCGCTATATGAAAGATGAACTGTTGTTAGCATACAGTACATCTAGTTCTGAGACAGTTCTTCCGCGTATTATGGAAAAGCTTGAAAAGATGGGCTGTCCAAAAGCTATCGTATCGTTTGTTGTACCAATTGGTTATACCTTTAACCTAGATGGTTCTGTTCTTTATCAAGCCATTGCAGCGTTATTCTTAGCGCAAGTGTATGGTATTGATTTAACAATCGTTCAACAGCTGACGCTCATTCTTGTATTGATGGTTACATCTAAAGGAATGGCTGCGGTGCCAGGAACATCATTTGTTGTATTACTAGCTACTCTTGGAACAATCGGCGTTCCGGCAGAAGGATTAGCCTTCATTGCGGGAGTAGACAGAATCATGGATATGGCACGTACGGTTGTTAACTTAGTAGGAAACACACTAGCAGCAATTGTAATGTCTAAATCTGAAGGCAAATTTGACCCTAAAAAAGGTACAGAGGTCATGAGAGCCGGCTAATTTATAAATTTAAAAGCTACTTATTCTATTCAAAAAATTAGAATAAGTAGCTTTTTTCATAATAATTCCTTTATTATTATGGGAATTGACCCTATAATATGTAACATCAGGTATAAAAATATCCAAATTTTATTCTTACATAAAGCAGTCACTGGTTCCTTTCTTTATCAGTAAATATAGAGATAGCTTAGCTAGTTGGGGGATAGTAGAGTATGTGGAAAAAGCGAATATGGGTCATCGCCTCGATAGTAATCGTATGTTTGTTAATCCCTTACAGTTTACCGATTGTGTTTGCTTTATTAACAGCATTAGCACTTGAGGGTATTGTTCAAAAATTACATCAATCTTTTAAAATGAAGAGAGTCTACGCAGTGCTTATGACCTTCATTTTATATGTTGTTTCGCTCATACTTATTGGATTTTTTATTGTTCGGACAATCGTTACGCAAGTGGTAGCTCTTTCAAAAATAGCGCCTTCCTTTGTAAAAGAAATCTATGAAACCGCAATTTATCCAACTATTATTAAGTGGAAGTACTATTCAAACGCTCTTCCTACGGAAGTGATTTCTTCTATCGAGCGCACGCTTGAAAAAACCGTAAATTCATTAGATTCTCTATTAAAAAGTACGGTAGAAATCATCATTAGCTTTGCCGCAACTGTTCCTGGGTTTCTACTAGAGTTTCTTATTTATTTAGTAGCGCTTGTATTTATCAGCCTTGAGCTGCCTGCTATTAAAAATAAAATTAAGTCTTTCTTAACAGAAGAAACGAAATATAAGCTACAAGTTGTCATCACTCAGCTTATCCAAGCCGGGGTTGGTTTTATCAAGGCACAAATTATTTTAAGTGTCATGACGTTTGTAATGGCTTATGTAGGACTTTGGCTATTAGATGTTCCGTATACCGCGCTTCTTAGTTTATTAATTGTAATTGTCGATATCTTACCAATTCTTGGGACAGGCTCGGTGCTCGTTCCATGGGGGATTTTTGCTCTTACTCAAGGACATGACTCATTAGCAATCGGCTTATTTATTCTATTTGGAGTCATTACGGTAGTAAGACGTGTAGTAGAACCAAAAGTATTTTCTACAAATATGGGTATTTCACCTTTGGCTGCATTAGTTAGTTTGTACATTGGATTTAAACTTTTAGGTTTTGTCGGGTTGTTTTTAGGACCGGCTTTAGTTATTTTATACGATGCTCTTCGTAAAGTAGGTATTATTCAAATTAACTTTAAATTATAAAAGCGCTGGATAAAACTAGCGCTTTTTTTATTGAAACTTTTGTAGTACGTCATACGTAAAGAGGGAAAGGAAAAAACTATGTCGCGTTGGTTTTTATCTATCAATCGGCTAAATTATAGTTTTGCAGTCTTAGATTTAATGACATGAGGAGGAGAATTTTTGTTAGAGTCGGTTTTACTTTCTTTAATTGAAGCGCTAAAACAGCTCTCTTATTTTGGCGTAATTTTAGCATTAACGTTTGAGTTTGTCCCCGCAGAGCTTGTTTTACCTTTAGTAGGGTATTGGGTGTACCAAGGTGATATGAACTTGTATCTGGCTATCCTTGCAGGTACAGTAGGCGGTGTGTGTGGACCGTTGACTCTTTATGCACTGGGACGTTACGGTGGACGACCGCTAGTTTTAAAATATGGAAAATATTTTTTGGTGAAAGAAAAAGAAATTGACGCTGCCGATCGCTTTTTTAATAAGTACGGCAGCGGGGTCGCTTTTTTTGGACGGTTTATTCCAGGAGTGCGTACGGCTATCTCTTTTCCATGCGGGATGGCAAAAATGAATGTATGGCTGTTTTCTATTTACACATTTGTTGCGATGCTTCCAGTAACGGCTATTTACGTATATTTAGGATATAAGTTAGGACCTAAGTGGAAAGAGGTGGGTCCGATTGTGTCTCAATACATGCAGCCTATTGGAATCGGAATTGTTGTTTTAATTGCGTTGTTTTTTATCATTAAATATGTGCGGAATAAACAAGTAGGACAGAGCTGATAAATCGAGGAAAAGAGTGAGGATATGTCAGAGCATGAACAATTGAGAATAGAATTGCGAAAAATTGAAAAGTGGGAGAAAGACCAAAAAGGACTTTTTTTCTGGGA
The DNA here is from genome assembly GCF_050846855.1 of Priestia sp. TGN 0903. Lineage (NCBI taxonomy): Bacteria > Bacillati > Bacillota > Bacilli > Caryophanales > Bacillaceae > Priestia > Priestia sp. TGN 0903. The sequence continues at coordinate 17,129 of NZ_JBOZGL010000015.1, read as the reverse complement.
GCGGCTGGCTCGCTTGCCTTTTTCAGCTTTAGATAAAGTAACGCCAAAGTTCATTCATCAAAAAATAGAAAAATTATTAGATGAAATTGCCAAGTATGTTGATAATGGAGGCCAGTATTTAGCTAATACGTCTGCCACCCTAGAGAAAGCATCAGCCAAATTACAAGAAAATAAGCAGCTGTCAATAGAGGACATTCAGCATTTATCTCTGCAGGAAATGGATGAGTTGGCGGAGTATTTTATTGAAGTCCGAAAAAAGAATGCGCAGCTGCAAGGAGCTACAACCGGAGTAGGTGGAATTTTCACACTGGCGATTGATATTCCTTTTGTATTGGGACTTACACTTAAGACACTGCAAGAAGTGGCTGTTTCTTATGGTTACGATCCCACTGAGCAAGAGGAACGCATTTTTATGGTCAAATGCATGCAGTTTTCATCCTCTGATATTGTAGGAAAGCGTGCGATTTTAGAAGAATTAGCAAGCGGCAATCGAACGCAGAGCTTGCAGCAGCTCCAAGGTTGGAGAGAAGTGTTTCTAACCTATAGAGACAACTTGGGATGGAAAAAGCTATTTCAAATGATTCCTATAGCAGGGATGGTATTTGGGGCGTATATTAACAAACAAGCAATTAGCGATATAGGAGAAGTTGGAATGATGCTTTACCGTAAAAGACGCATTTTAGAAAAAGTCTCACAATCTAAAAAATAAAAATAGGCTGGTATGAAAGTATTTTAGTTGAAGAAAAATCCGAACGAGTTTGATTCTTAGTTGAGAATCAAATACGTTCGGATTTTTTTTATTGATATAGTAAATGTAGCTTTCATGTATTTAGTTGCCTCTAGGTGTTGATTGGAGGGCAAGGCGAAGACTCCTGCGGAAAAAGCGGAACAGATGAGACCCCGCAGGAGCGCAAGCGACGAGGAGGCTCAACGGCCGCCCGCGGAAAGCGAAGCCTTGCACGGAAATCAACAGCGGTGTAACGAGCGATTCATATTAGATCGTTTACCTTTTTGTTCGTGTGTAGATGGGATTGATTTGTTTATGTCTCAATTACTTTTTTTCGACATTATTTCTGGGGAAATATGTCGAGGTGTGTTAAGCCTATTTCCTTAATCAAAATGAAAAGTAGGAATGGTAATAGTATTTTTTCGTCTGGCAATCAATAAATAAATAATTCCAATTATACTCCATACAATACCGATAAATAAGGATGTTTTTTCTAAGTTAAGCCACATAAAAAATAAAAATAAACTGCCGAGTAAAGGCATAAGTACATATGAAATATATCCACTGAGAGATCGTTTGTTTTGTTGAATAAAATAATGGATAAAAACCGCTATGTTAACTGAACTGAACGCAATTAAAGCACCAAAATTAATTAAAGAGGTAGCTTTTTCAAGAGACAGACTTAGTGAAATTAAAGAGAGACTACCAATAATGACTACGTTCCAAACAGGCGTCTTTGTTTTAGGGTGAATATAGCCAAAAATTCTCCGTGGCAGATAACCATCTTTCCCAATTGCGTAGAGAAGTCTTGATGCACTCATATGTGAGACAAGTCCAGAAGCAATAGTTGATGTTAAGGCTGCTGCTACAAAAATAGATTGAAACAGCTGGCCGCCAATTTTATAAGCGATTTCAGCCGATGCACCTTCTAAATCATTAAACAAAGAGGCTGAAAGGAAAAGAAGCTGAGCAAAGTAAGAAACCGTAATAAATAAGGCGCCTCCCGTACATGCAATAATGAGAATCCCTTTGGGAATGGTTTTCTCAGGCTTAAGTGTTTCTTCAGCCATGGTGGTTACAGCATCAAACCCTAAAAAAGAAAAGCATAAAATAGCTGCTCCGTTTAATAAAAGAGATATAGAAGCCGATTCACTTATAAACGGTTTAAATGATAGCTCTTGCCCTTGAGTTGTAGCACTTAAAATAATAAAGATGATAGCTACTAAAATTTGAAAAGCAACTAATAGCGTACCAAAAGAAACGGTTAAATGAACGCTAAAAATATTCATTATGGTCATGATGACCACAAAGCTGATAATCCATACGGCTTTTGGAACACCTGGAAACAGAGAGCTTAGGTAAATATTTGTCAAAAGTGCATTAATCATCGGTAGAAATAGATAATCAAGAAGAGCCGTCCATCCTACCAAAAAACCAATGCTTGGATTCATTACTTGCTGTGCGTATGTATAAGAAGAACCAGCTCCGGGAAAAGCTTTTACCATTTTTCCATAACTAATGGCTGTGAATAAAATAGCAATCAACGTGAATGCATAAGCACCTGAAACATGTCCATCTGTGGATTCAGTTACAATGCCAAATGTATCGAAAACGGCCATGGGTGCCATGTAGCCTAATCCTATCACGACGATATGCCATAATTTTAGTTGTTTAAGAAGAGAAGGTCCATGATTCATATTTGTCATCCTTTCTGTGTATAATCATTCTGCAATATTTATTATTATACTATATTGTTAGATTTGTCATCTTTTTTTGAAAAAGAAGAGAAAATTGCGCGCTAAGAGATAAAGAGCGTTTAGTTAATTACTAGATAAAGCAAAAAAATGCTTTTTTTCACTTTGATTTTTACCATTGAGTCTAGAAAGCATTTTACATAAAATGAAAGAAAGTAAAAAAGCTTTCGATTAGTATGATCTACTTGTAATAAATACGAAAACAAACTTTTGAATGCGGTTACATTTTTGCGGGTGTATAAACTTATAATGATGATAAAGGAGATGAAGGAAGTGATTGCTACACCCTATATAAACTTGGAGATAAACAAGGGACCAGGTGTGCATGTTGTATTGGATGAAACAAAAAAAGATGGTGTTTATTTTATTAAATTAACGGTCAAGTCGATTAAAAAAAGAAGTCTTCCAAAAATGGCGTTAAAATGGAGCGTTCCGTTGTTAGATATCCAGCTATATAAATCTATACAAACTAGTCAGGGAGATGTGAGTACCTCTTCTGTTCATTGTTTTATGAATAAAAATGGCTCTAACCGCTACACTATTGCATGTTCAGACATACTTCACCCTATTCGGTGTGCCCCCAATTGGAAGGAAATGTGTCTAGATGTGGAGATGAACTTATTTAGTGAAAGCACTTGGTCTCTTCATAGCTACGAAACTGAACTGCGAGTAGATACAAGAATGATTGAAACAGAAGAGTTATTCAAAGATTTAGCGAAATGGTATGAAAGAAAAGAGATTAATCTAGCATCTGCTGTTGAGCATGCAACGGCAATAGATGAAAAAGGAAATGTCTCGTTAGATATTTGATGGTGAGGAGAGAGATAAAGTGGGGATCTTATTTAATGAACGTACAAAGGAGTTTCACCTGCAGGGCCGCGATGTAAGTTATATCTTTTCAGTGTTGAGAAACGAGCAGCTTGGTCACTTATACTATGGAAAAAAGCTTAAGCACCGTCCGTCTTTTCAGCATTTTTTACGTGTGGAAACAAGAGGAGCTAGCGCTTCGGTCTATGAAGGAGAACTAGCATTTTCTCTTGAAACAATCAAACAAGAGTATCCTTCTTATGGGACAACAGACTTCAGAGAGCCAGCCTACCAACTTCTTCAGCAAAACGGAAGCCGAGTCACCAATTTTGAATACGATAACCATAAAATTTACAAGGGCAAGAAGTCATTAAACGGCTTACCTGCTACATACGTAGAAGAAGAGAGTGAAGCCACGAGTGTAGAAGTTGAACTGATTGATAAATTGCTCAATGCATCACTTATTTTAACGTATACCGTTTACGAAGACCGAAATATTATTACGCGTCACGCACGATTTGAACATAGAGGAGAAGAACCAGTCGATATTTTGCGTATCATGAGCGGCAGCATTGATTTGCCCACATCAAACTATGAAATGGTTCAGCTTTCCGGTGCTTGGATTCGAGAGAGACACGTGAAAACAAGAATGCTTCAGCCGGGTATTCAAAGTATTTCTAGTGCGAGAGGTACAAGCAGCAGTCAGCAAAACCCATTTTTAATTTTAAAGAATCCAGCTGCAACTGAACACAGTGGAGAAGCGTACGGTTTTAGTCTTGTATACAGCGGAAACTTTCTTGGACAAGTGGAAGTAGATCACTATAATGTATCAAGAATAACGATGGGTATTCATCCTTTTGATTTTCAGTGGCGACTAGAAAGTGGACAAACTTTTCAATCACCAGAACTAGTATTGGCTTATTCAAATAACGGGCTAAACGGTCTTAGCCAAGAGTATCATGAGCTTTATCGCAAGCGTCTCGCTAGAGGAAAATGGCGGGATTTAGAGCGACCAGTTTTAATTAATAACTGGGAAGCGACGTATTTTGATTTTAACGAAGAGAAAATTGTACACATTGCCAAAGAAGCACAAAAGCTGGGCGTTGAACTTTTTGTATTGGATGACGGCTGGTTTGGTAAACGTAATGATGATACAACTTCTCTTGGAGACTGGTTTGTAGATGAAAAAAAGCTTCCGGGCGGTATGAAATCATTGGCTCAAAAAGTAACGGATTTAGGTATGGACTTTGGATTATGGTTTGAACCTGAAATGATTTCAAAGCAAAGCAACTTGTATGAAAAGCATCCAGATTGGTTGATTCATGTGCCAAATCGTCATCAGTCTCATGGACGAAATCAATATGTGCTTGATTTTTCACGAGAAGAAGTAGTGAATTATATTTATGAACGAATGGAAGCTATTTTAAGTGAAGCACCTATCTCGTATATAAAATGGGATATGAACCGAAATATAACGGAGATTGGATCTGTTGGGCTACCCGCGAATCGCCAGTTTGAAGTAGTACATCGCTACATTTTAGGAGTATATGATTTGTATGAGCGACTAACAAAGAAGTTTCCGGATATTTTATTTGAATCGTGTGCAAGCGGGGGCGCTAGATTTGATCCGGGAATGCTTTATTATGCTCCTCAAGCTTGGACGAGCGATAACACGGACGCGATTGAACGTCTAAAAATTCAGTACGGCACTTCTTTTGCTTATCCAATCAGTTCAATGGGAGCACACGTATCAGCCGTACCAAATCATCAAGTACGCAGAGTAACAAGTCTAGAAACAAGAGGAGACGTTGCGTATTTTGGCGCATTCGGTTATGAGTTAGATGTTACGCTGATGACAGAAGATGAAAAAGAAACGGTAAAAAAACAAATTCAGTATTATAAAAAATACCGATCTCTTATTCAAAATGGAAGATTCTATCGATTAAAAAGTCCGTTTGAACAAGATGGAAATGTGACGAGCTGGATGGTTGTTTCATCCGATCAAAAGCAGGCAATCATCGGTTATTATCAAGTATTAGCTAGATCAAATCCTTCTTATGAACGCATTGAGCTAAAAGGGCTTCATCCTGATTATGAATATACAGTGATGGAAACAGACCAAACAGCTTATGGAGATGAGCTCATGTACGCAGGAATTGCTCTAACTCATGAATATCCGGGTGTTGAAGCATACGATAAAAAATCTGGAGACTTTGTATCGGTTATTTACACACTGCAAGCGCAATAAGCAAAGAGGCTGGGACATAACGAAATAAATCCAATCGAAAGATGAACAAATGAGATACATGAGCTGGACTGCTTATGACACCGCAATTGATTTCCGTGCAAGGCTTCGCTTTTGCTCCTGCGGGGTCTCACCTGTTCCGCTTTTCCCGCAGGAGTCTTCGCCTTGCCCTCCAATCAACTGCTAGAAGGAACGAAACAAATAAAACGATATGCATCATCCAAAAAAAAACGAACCACTCATCAAAGAGGTTGATGAATGGTTCGTTTTTTACTTGGGCTCAACTACTTTTGTCCCAGCCTCTTTAAGTTAACTATTATTTATGAAGTGTTGACATAAAAGGCGTGATAATGGTAACTTTTAGTTATAATTGTTAACTTTATATTTTTTTAGTTTACTAAAGTGGAGGGGAATCGATGGAAACCACAAGTTTAAGAGATTGGAAAGCACTTGCTCAGTCTATTATTAAAGGGAAAGAAATTACATATAAAGAAGCGCTTCAACTTCTTCATGTACCGGATGAAGAAGTGTTAGAGGTCATGAATGCCGCGTACTTAATTCGTCATCATCATTATGGGAAAAAAGTAAAGCTTAATATGATTATTAATACTAAATCGGGTTTATGCCCAGAAGACTGTGGATATTGTTCGCAGTCGATTGTATCAGAAGCGCCGATTGATAAGTATGCGTGGTTAACAAAAGAGAAAATTGTAGAAGGTGCTTTTGAAGCTCAAAAAAGAAAAGCAGGTACATATTGTATCGTAGCGTCAGGCCGCCGCCCTACTGATAAAGAAGTAGCGCACGTAGTGGGAGCGGTAAAAGAAATTCGTCAAAAGACAGACTTGAAAATCTGTGCCTGTCTAGGATTTTTAACAGATGATCAAGCACACGAACTAGTCGAGGCGGGTGTTCATCGCTATAATCATAATTTAAATACTCACGCTGATAACTATGACAATATTTGTTCTACGCATGGCTATGAAGATCGAGTCGATACGGTTACTACATCTAAAAAAGCAGGTTTGTCACCTTGTTCCGGTGCAATTTTTGGAATGGGCGAGACAAATGAACAAGCCGTTGAATTAGCTTTTCAAATTAAAAAGTTAGATGCAGATTCTATTCCATGCAATTTTCTTGTTGCCGTTCCAGGAACGCCTCTAGAAGACAAAAAGGCGTTAAAGCCAATGCAATGCTTAAAGCTGTTAGCGATGATGCGTTTTGTAAATCCAACCAAAGAAATTCGAATTTCAGGAGGCAGAGAAGTTAACCTCAGATCACTTCAGCCGCTTGGTTTGTTTGCTGCAAACTCAATTTTTGTAGGCGATTATTTAACGACTCAAGGTCAAGAACCTACAGCTGACTGGGGATTAATTGAAGATTTAGGATTTGAAATCGAAGAATGTGCACTGTGAAGCCGTTGAGAAATCAACGGCTTTTTTTATCTTCAGCAGATTTACAGGAACTATACGTTTACTTTACAAAACTCAACAGCTTCTTTATATTGCCTTCACAAATAACCATTATTATAAAACATGTGAACGATAAGTGAATAGTTACTAAGGTTATGAAATTGAGAAACCACAAAAAACAATAGGTCTATATAAACATCCTATGCGTTTTTTGTGGTTTTTTTATAAATGAAAGGAAGGAATCGTTTTGAATAAGGAAGCAGATTTCTTACAACAGCTTGGACAAGATCGTTTAATTGCATCCATTAAAAGTCCGAAAAATTTAGAGCAATTTTTAGAAACAGAGATCCAGGCCGCCTTTTTATTAACGGGAAACATCAGTGTAATTAAACGCTATGTAGATTTACTCAAACAGCATAATCGAACGGTTTTCTTACACATTGAAAAAATTCCGGGAATTAGCTATGACCGGGAAGGGCTTAAATTTCTCGCTAAGTTTGTAAAGCCCACAGGTATCGTAACCACTAAAAGTTCACTCATTAATTACGCAAAACAGGAAGGGCTGGTTGCTATTCAGCGGCTGTTTTTAGTGGATACAGACGCAGTAGCACAAGGGTTAAAAACCGTTCAAGATATTAAACCGGATGCATTAGAACTAATGCCAGGATTGATTCCGGAGATGATAGAGAAAATCGTTAAAAAAACAAGTATCCCTATTATTACAGGTGGACTCATTCAAAATGAAAGCCATATCCAAGCTGCTTTAAAAGCAGGGGCTACGGCAGTTTCTACAGGAAAATCATGGCTGTGGAAAAAATATGAATGAGCGAGAAAGGAGCGTTTTTAATGAAAAAAGTAGAGTTAGTTAACGTTGGAAAGTCATACGATCAAAAAACAAATGTCATTCAAGATATTAATGTCACAATTGAACCTGGAGAATTCTTCGTATTAGTAGGTCCTTCAGGGTGCGGGAAAAGTACAATGCTGCGAATGATTGCCGGATTAGAAGAAGTCACACAGGGAGAGTTGCTAATCGGGGATGTAAAAGCAAATAAACTGCTTCCAAGTCAGCGCGATTTGTCCATGGTGTTTCAAAACTATGCTTTATATCCGCATTTGACAGTAGAACAAAATATTCTTTTTGGTCTGCATACAAAGAAGATTTCAAAGCAAGAACAGCACAAGCGCTGCAGGGAAGCAGCAGAAATGCTTGGTTTAAGTGAATATTTAAAACGAAAGCCTAGACAGCTTTCGGGAGGACAGCGTCAGCGTGTAGCACTCGCACGTGCTATAGTTACTCATTCACCTATTTGCCTGATGGATGAGCCGTTATCCAACTTGGATGCGAAGCTGCGAGCAAAGATGAGATCAGAAATTCGCCAGATTCAGCGTAAGTTAGGTATTACGATGATTTATGTCACGCATGATCAAACGGAAGCGATGACGATGGCGGATCGAATGATGATTTTAAATGGAGGTAATATTCAGCAGGTTGGGCGTCCGCTCGATATTTACAATGCACCGGCAAACACGTTCGTAGCGTCGTTTATAGGTTCTCCCCCTATGAACTTATCAAACGTTTCTATAGAAAATAACTTACTCGTTTTTGAAGATAGAAGAGCTATTTCTATGAGTGCATCATACAACAACCTTAGCGGTAAAAAGGAAGTTGTGGTTGGAGTAAGACCTGAGCACGTTCAGCTTGCGACAAACGACAACACCAGCTTTATCGTAGAGGTAGATAATGTCGAAATTCTAGGAACGGAAACACTGCTTACATTTCAAATGGGAGACAAACAGTGGATGGCTAAGTGGAACGGTCAATGGAATATAAAAGTGGGAGAGCGCGTCCCTATTTTTATCGATCCAAAACACCTGTTTTTATTTGATAGTGATACAGGTTCATGCTTGCACTATGAACCATCAACGGAAGATTTAACTGTAAAGGGGGCATTTGTATGAGTGCTGTTACCAAAACAGCAAACTCGCCTGTTTCTGTTTCATCAAATCCACAAGAAAAGAAGTCAATGCCTAACCTATTGGTAGGATTATCTTACTTGCTGCCATCATTATTGTTATTTGGTGTATTTCTTTTCTACCCAATGATTAAGACCTTATATTTAAGTCTTTTTATTACAGACACACAGGGAAATCCCTTGAAATTTGTAGGATTACAAAATTTCTTTTATCTATTTACAGATCCAAACTTTTTACAAAGTATGAAAGCCACTTTTTTATTTGTACTATACACGGTGCCTATTGGCTTAATTATTGCATTATTCCTAGCGCTAATCGCAAATGAAAAGCTAAAAGGAATTGGTTTTTTCAGAACAATGTTTTCATCTACGATGGGAATGAGCGTAGCGGCTTCTTCTGTAATTTGGATGTTTATGTATAACCCGACAATCGGTGTTATTAATAAAGTATTAAATCTTGTAGGCATTCATGATGTGCAGTGGTTATTAGATCCTAAGTATGCGCTGATTGCTGTGTCCATCTCTACGATTTGGATGAACATTGGGTTTACCTTTTTAATTTTACTTGGCGGGTTACAAAATATTGATGAAAAGCTGTATGAAAACGCGCGTATTGCTGGAGTTAGCTATTGGTATCAGCTCCGTAAAATTACGCTTCCTATGCTTTCGCCAACGCTGTTTTTTATTATCACCGTTTCGTTTATTAACGCGTTTCAAACGTTTGGACAAATTGACATTTTAACAAAAGGCGGGCCTACAGATTCCACAAATGTCATTGTTTATTCAATCTACAAAGATGCATTTGTAAACTATAATGTTGGCTCTGCAAGTGCTCAAGCTACAATTTTGTTTTTCTGTATTCTACTGGTTACGGCTCTTCAATTTAAGCTTGGAGAAAGGAAGGTACATTATCAATGAGCATCACGAGAAAATGGACAACTTATTTGTTACTCATTGCAGCTACTTTAGTATTGATGTTTCCTATTCTATACGCTTTTTCCATTAGTTTTATGAGTGGAGCGGAAGTGTTGGAAGGGAAGATTTGGCCATCATCTTTTTCATTTGAAAACTATCGGGATGCTTTTGAAAAAGTTCCGCTGCTTCATTATTTAATTAATAGTTTTGCTGTATCTATTTTTGTCATGGCTGGGCAGCTGTTAGTTTCAAGTTTGGCTGCTTTTGCATTTGTATTTATTAAATTTAAAGGAAGAGATGCTATTTTCTTTCTCTTTATTTCTACGATGATGATTCCATGGGAAGCAACGATGGTTCCTAACTTTTTAACAGCACAAAAGCTAGGCTGGATTAATAACTATTTGGGATTAACAATTCCTTTTTTCGCCTTAGCATTTGGAACATTTTTATTGCGTCAACAGTTTAAAACCATTCCGGGCGAGCTGTATGAAGCTTCTCAAGTCGCAGGGATCAGCCGCTTTCGTTTCTTTTGGAATGTTGTGCTTCCTGTTTCTAAAACAAGTCTAGTTACGCTTGGCGTATATAGCTTTTTAACAACATGGAATATGTATTTATGGCCACTGTTAGTTACAAATACAGAGGATGTTCGTACCGTTCAGATTGGTTTAAAACAAATGCAAACGCAGGAGATTTCAACTGATTGGGGAGTGGTTATGGCCGCTGTCGTAGTTGTTATTATACCGACATTATTACTATTATTCCTAGGTCAAAAACGTCTTCAAAAAGGATTAACACAAGGTGCAATTAAATAGGAGAGTGAATGTGATGAAAAAGATATTGGCTATCGTAACGGCATGCTTGCTAGTCATTCTAGGCGCTTGCTCAAACTCAACTGGTTCTTCGGAAGCGCAAGAAACTAAAAAAACAGCATCAGGTAAAACAGAAGTCGTTTTTTGGCACGCCATGAGCGGTGACCTTGAAAAATCACTCAATAAAATAGTCGATGAGTACAATAAATCTCAGGATAAAGTTGAAGTAAAGCCCGTTTTCCAAGGAACGTATGAGGAAGCACAAACAAAATTTAATACGGTAGCAGGAACTAAAGATGCACCTGCTATCATGCAAACGTTCGAAGTAGGAACGAAATTCATGATAGACAGTGGTAAGGTTCAGCCTGTTCAAAAATTCATTGATGAAGACCACTACGATACTTCACAGTGGGAGAAAAATATTTCAAGCTATTACCAAGTAGATGGAAAGCAATATTCAATGCCGTTTAACTCTTCAACACCTGTGTTAGTTTACAACAAAGATGCCTTTAAAAAAGCAGGGTTAGATCCTGAAAATCCACCAAAAACGTATGATGAATTAAAGGCAGCTGCAAAGAAACTAACAGAGAAACAAGGAAATAAAACATCACAATACGGTTTTTCAATTCTAAATTACGGATGGTTCTTTGAAGAGCTAGTTGCTTCTCAAGGCGGTTTGTATGTAGATCACGAAAACGGTCGTAAAGGGGATGCCGAGAAGGCAGTATTTAATGGAAAAGAAGGACAAAACGCATTTAATTTAATCAATGACATGTACAAAGAAGGTACTTTCTACAATGTAGGGCAAAACTGGGACGATATGCGCGCAGCATTTCAATCTAAAAAAATTGCAATGTTTTTAGATTCATCAGCAGGTATTAAAACATTAGTAGACAATGCTCCATTTGATGTGGGTGTATCAGATCTTCCTGTGCCAAAAGAAGAGGATCGCCAAGGAGTAGCTATCGGGGGAGCATCTTTATGGATGTCTAAAGGAATTAGTGATGAAACATCTAAAGCGGCGTGGGACTTCATGAAATATTTAGCAACACCAGAAGTTCAGGCAAAATGGCACGTGGAAAGTGGCTATTTTGCGGTTAATCCTAAAGCATATGATCAAGAAATCGTAAAGAAAGAATGGAAAAAATATCCTCAACTAAAAGTGACGGTTGATCAGCTTCATAAAACTAAATCAACTCCGGCAACACAAGGCGCTTTAATTTCGGTATTTCCGGAATCACGCCAAAAGGTAGTAACAGGAATGGAGAGCCTGTACCAGGGAGTAAAGCCGAAACAAGCACTTGATCAAGCAGCAAAAGAAACAAATAGAGCATTAGAAGTAGCCAATCAAAAATAACGTATGATTACGAAGCTCGTCTTTCAAGTTATTTTGAAGACGAGCTTTTTATTTAGTGAATGACTAGTTAGGGGAGATAGAGGACAATGAATAATTCAATTGATCTTTATGCGCATCGCGGCTTTAGCGGACGATATCCTGAAAATACAATGATTGCATTTGAAGAAGCTAGAAAAATGCGAGTTTCAGGTATTGAATTGGATGTACAACTAACCAAAGACGGAGAAATAGTAGTGATTCACGATGAACGAATTGACAGAACGACGAATGGAATGGGATATGTTCAAGAATTTTCATATAAACAGCTGCGGTTATTCGATGCTGGAAGCTGGTATGATTCTCGTTTTTCTAAACAATCAATTCCCACGTTAATAGAAGTGTTTGAGTGGATGATGGACAAAAAGACAGAAATGACCGTGAACATTGAATTAAAAAATGACCAAATTTACTATCCAAAACTTGAGGAAAAAGTTCTTCGTCTAATCGATGAGTTTGATTTAGAAGATCAAGTTATTTTGTCATCTTTTAACTATGATAGCTTGGCTAAAGTGAGATCTCTCCATTCATATATCCCAACAGGATTTTTATTTGAAGGGGTGAGTGAAGATGCGATTGGAAAAGCAAAATCGATAGGTGCGCACCTGCACTGTGATATGTCGTTTGCTCTTTCTTCGTACGGGAAAAAAGCAAAGCAAGAAGGATTAGACTTACGAGTATATACAATTAATGAACTGAATGACTTTTTGAAGCTCCAGCAGGCTTCAGTAAAAGTAGTGATGACAGATTACCCTAACCGTTTTTCCTCTACAATGTTCAAAGGATGACGAAGAAAGGCCGTATGTATTCGTACGGCCTTTTTTATAGGGTAAATATTATTTTATTCTGAATAGTATAAAATTTATATTGTGAAATTGTTTTATAGATGATATATTGAGAGTAGATTATAATGTTCCTTATGAAAGCGAATACATGTTGCGTAGCTCCGCAAACGTTCATTTGCCGGTCCCTAGCATCGTCTGTTATCTCTTTTAGGAGGAATAAAAAATCATGTATGATCAAGATACTATCTATATTATTGGAGATGCCAAAGCTCCTCAAAGCAATCCGATTACTAAAAAGTTCAATCAGTATTTTTTAGGATTGGTAGTTGATAAAACAAATGGAAAAATTATTGATGTGGAATGCTCAGCGACGATTGAGTTAACCGTTCGATTTGTTCAATCAATTTTTATTGGACGTCATATAAGTGATCCCACCCTTATAGACGACATTAACAGCCGCTACTTCGGGTCTTCCCAAAAAGCGCTGGTGGTAGCGTTTCATGATGCACAGAAAAAATATCAGCAAATAACAGCTGCTTTGTCTACATAGACCTAGACGAAATCCAGCCTGACGTTTTCAAACGTTGGGCTGGATTTTGTTTTGCATAAAAACATTTTCGGGGAGATGAAGGGGGAAGAATAAATGATTCAAGATGGATTTATGTATGTGAGTGTGTTAACTGCCTTTGCTGCGCTCATGGTAGGGATTGAAAAACGATTTAAAGCCAATGGATTTTTTAAGTTTATTCCAGGTATTGTACTTATTTATATAGGAGCGGCTCTTATGCAAACGGCAGGATTATTCGGGGATAGCGAGTCAAATGCCGCCATGTATGCAGGCGTTAAAAATGCACTTCTTCCTGCTATGCTGATGCTTATGCTGTTAAAGTGTGATGTTCGAAGTGTAATTAAACTTGGTCCAAGAATGCTGGGAGGATTCATCGTTGCGGTTTTTAGTATAATGATAGGCTTTTTCCTCGTCTATGCCATCTTTAAGAATTTCTATGTAGAGGATACGTGGAAAGCTTTTGGTGCTTTATCAGGAAGTTGGACCGGTGGGTCAGCTAACATGGTTGCCCTTCAAGGGATTTTGGATGTTCCAGAAAATATATTTGGCTACGCTCTTATGATGGATACGATTAACTATGCCGTATGGGTTATGTTTATGTTTTGGCTTGTACCATTTGCATCTAAATTTAATAAATGGACAAAAGCAGACGTCAGCTTTATTGAGAATAGTATAGATGAAGTCGCAGCAACATCTGAAAGCGAAAAAGAAGGTCCTCAGTTTCAGCATCTTCTTTATTTGCTTGGGCTAGGTTTGTTCGTTTCGGCATTGTCTACATTTATCGGAGGGCGTTTGCCTGAAGTGGGAGCCGTTATTAATGCAACGAGCTGGACGATTATGATTGCTTCTGTCGTTGGTTTAGTGCTTGCTGTAACTCCAGCGGCAAAAATTCCAGGTACGCTCGATGTATCAAACGTTATGTTATACATCGTTGTAGCGTTAATTGCTTCTCAATCAGATTTTTCAAATTTAGTTCAGGCTCCTATTTACTTAGTATCTGGTTTTCTCATTATGTTCGTCCACTTAGTGATCATGCTGTTGCTAGCTAAACTATTTAAATATGATTTATTTACGCTCGGGGTAGCCAGTTTAGCTAATATTGGCGGAATGGCGTCTGCTCCAATGCTTGCAGCTGCTTATAACCGTGCACTGATTCCGGTAGGAGTCATTATGGCTCTGATGGGTTCCTTCTTAGGTACTTATTTTGGTATGATGATCGCCAAAATTTTAGGGGCGATCTAAGAATAAACCAAAATAGGTATAAAAGAACATGTGTGCTGAATCGAAAGGAAGCGATTGAAATGATAATTAAAGACATAACTGTAAAGCATCAAACCGTTCCACTGCTCGTTCCGTTTAAAACAGCGCTTCGAACAGCAACAGAGATAGACAGCATAAGTGTAGAGATTCAGTTAGAAAACGGAATAAAAGGAAAAGGAGCGGCTTCGCCAACATATGTTATTACAGGCGATTCTTTAGAAGGCATTCAAGCTGCACTTCAAGGACCTATTAAACTAGCGCTAATAGGGGAGGATATACGTCAGTTTCAAAAACTCTTAAAAAAAATTCAAAGCTGCTGTATTCACAATTCAAGTGCTAAAGCGGCTGCTGATATCGCTTTGCATGATGCTTATACAAAGTTTCTCAACATTCCTTTATATGCTTTCTTGGGCGATAAGCAGCCTATCTCTACGTGTATGACGATAAGTGTTGATACACCTGAAAAAATGGCTGAAGACGCACAAAAAAGTGCAGCGGACGGATTTGACATTTTAAAAGTGAAGGTAGGTTCAATTCCTGAGCTAGACCTTGAGCGTATTAAACATATTCGATCTGTCATTCCGGATCATGTAAAACTTCGGTTGGATGCAAATCAAGGATGGACTCCAAAACAAGCAGTGCAATTAATTAATGAAATGGAAGCTCTCAATTTCGGTATTGAACTGGTAGAACAGCCTGTCGTTGCTCATGATTGGGAAGGGTTAAAGTTTGTGACTGAACGAGTAAACATACCCATTATGGCAGATGAGAGTCTATTTTCTGCCAAAGATGCATTAAGGCTTGTAAGCGGGCGGTACGTGGATCTTTTAAATATTAAGCTAATGAAGTGCGGAGGCATTAATGAAGCAAGAAAAATCGCGAGTATTGCTGAGGCGAACGGTGTTGCGTGTATGATTGGAAGCATGATGGAACCATCACTTTCCGTGGGAGCAGCTGCTCATCTGGCAGCCGCTCATCCAAATATCACGTATTTTGACTTAGATGCTCCTCTTTGGCTTTCAACTGAACTGGATGTGTTAAAGTACAGCGGTCAAGAGGTTTTCTTATCAGATCTTCCTGGAATAGGAGAAATCACCGTTCCTATCTCAAAATAAAAAGATAGTAATATAGTAGAAGGAGAGAGACGATGAATATAAAACGTTGGCTTTTGACGGTAACAACAGTTATTTTAGCTACATTTGGAGTCAGTGCAGTTCCTTCTGTTCATGCTTCTGAAGAAAAAGAAACTGCTTATATAGATGTCGCAGCAGCTACTCTTTGGACAGCACCAAACATCTTGCGTGAAGTGGACGCTCCGTCAGCTACTAATCCTGTAGATATGAAGAAGTGGACCACATCGATGAATTTGAAACAGAAGCAGCAGTTATCTAGTGACGGGATGCTTGAGACACAAGCGTTATATGGAAACAAAGTAACGGTTTTAGAGAGACAAGGAGATTGGGTCAAAGTAGCTGTAGACGGACAGCCTACTTCTCGAAATGAATTAGGATATCCCGGGTGGATGCCTACTAAACAATTAACCTATAGCAAAAGGTACGAACAGTATGTAAAGAAGCCTTTTATAATGGTGACGGCTCCGACTACTTATTTATATCATTCGCCTTCTTTGAAAAAGAAAGGTATTGAAGTTAGCTATAATACGCGCTTACCTCTTTTGGTAAAATCAAAGAGTGCATATAAAGTATTAAAACCAAATGGAAAGACAGCATGGGTTTCTGCAAAAGCAGGAAAAATCTACGCTTCTCAAAAAGATATTCCTGTACCAACTGGCACGGAGCTTGTTGAAAGCGGAAAGGCATTTTTAAACCTTCCATATTTATGGGCTGGCATGAGTGGTTTTGGATTTGACTGCTCTGGATTTACGTTTACGATGTACCAGTCCCATGGTATTACAATTCCACGTGACTCAGGCCCACAGTCTAGAGCAGGGAAACCAGTAGAGATGAACAATCTTCAACCCGGAGACTTATTATTCTTTGCCTATAACCAAGGAAAAGGAAGCGTCCACCATGTAGCAATGTATGCGGGAGATGGTATGATGATTCATTCGCCGAACTCCGAGCGGACAGTAGAGATGATTCCTTTAAACACGAAGGAGTATATTGAAGAGTATGCAGGTGCACGTCGTTATTTACCTTAATTAGTAAGATAAGAAAGAAGCTCTTTTTGTGAAGGGCTTCTTTTTTAATATAGGTATAAATAAAAATTAGAAAATTTAGATTATTTATGTTTAACTACTTCTCAGTAGGGGAAGAAGTAAAGTAAGAAAAAAACGTTTTTCTTCTCGAAACATATTGACTTTATGTGCAGGGCATTATATTATTATAAAGCGTCGTTGAGACATAACAGTAACAATGAAGCTAAAAAAAAGAATTTTAAAAATTTGTTGACATTACGTCGGTAACTTGATAAGATAATAAAGTCGCTTAAGAGCGGCGGTTGAACTTTGAAAACTGAACA
>NZ_JBOZGL010000014.1:0-45372 GCF_050846855.1 Priestia sp. TGN 0903 | reverse complement strand
GACTTCCCTGAACATAAAGGTGGTCCTTTTAGCAATCTAGATGCAGCCACTAAGAAAAAAGCCAAAGCTATTATGGATCAGCTTCGCGATGGCACGCTGACTAAGGAACAAGCTGAAGCCAAATTAAAAGAACTTGGCGTAGATCTTCCTGCTAAAAAGAAAGATTTTCTAAATGGTTTAGATGCTGAAACAAAAGCTAAGGCCGAAACCATTTTAGAAAATGCAAAAAAAGAAATTCAAAAACTCGGTGTCACAATGCCGTTTGAAAAGAACGAGCACAAAGCTCAATAACTAAAAAAAGCTACTTGGCTGTTGAGAGCCAAGTAGCTTTTTTATGATGCAGTTTTCCGTTTCACTAATGCCATGTATACACCTAATGCTAATAAATCACAGACCATAATCACAATGCCCATCGGCAGAGCATTTTGCCCTCCTCCAAGTCCCACAAGAGGAGCTACGGCTGCTCCGAGCAAGAACGGCAGCAATCCTAGAAGCGCTGAAGCACTCCCTGCATTAGAAGCTTGATTTTGCATAGCAAGTGAAAAAACGGTTGTGTTCACAATTCCTACGCTTGATACAACAAAGAAAAGCAAGATGCAGACCAAAATAACGGATGTGTGAGTAGCAATTACAGCCACTAAAAGCACGCTTCCAACGGCTGCTTGAAGCAATCCATACATGAGAAGAGTAGCTTCTTTTACTTTACCAGCTAAACGTCCTGTCACTTGAGTAGCTATAATGAGACCAAAACCGTTAATAGCAAAAACAAAACTGAACATCTGCGGAGACAGTCCATAAACGTCTTGAAGAACAAATGTAGAGCCTGAAATATAAGCAAACATAGCGCTCATAATAAAACCTTGCGCCAGCGCATATCCCACGAAGACACTATCTTTTAGCAATACGCTAAATGTACGCAGTACTTCTGTTAATCCACCTTCTTTACGGCGTTCAGCCGGCAGCGTTTCTTTCAAGCCAAATAAAACGGCAAAAAACATTAGTGCACCAATTACGGCTAACACACCAAATACTCCGCGCCACGACATAACCGTCAGCAGCTGTCCACCGGCAACCGGAGCCAAAATGGGAGCTAAACCATTTACGAGCATGAGCATGGAGAAAAACTTTGTTAAATCCGAACCTGAAAACAAGTCTCGCACGCTTGCTCTTGAAATAACCATTCCTGCTGCTCCCGCCATGCCTTGAATAAATCGTAAAACGATAAAAATCCAAATAGAAGGCGCAAACACGCATAAAACAGAGGCAACTGCATAGGTGATTAATGCTGCTACAAGTGGCTTTTTCCTTCCCCGGATATCACTGAATGGCCCCATTACCACTTGCCCAAATGCCAAGCCCAATAAGCAAGCTGTCAGACTGACCTGGGCTAAAGAAGCTGACGTATGCAGTTCTTTAGCAAGCGTCGGCAGCGCTGGCAAATACATGTCGATTGATAACGGTCCAAATGCGCTTAGTGAACCCAAAATTAAAATAAATAAAATGCGATTTCCTCGGCTTAAAGACATTCCTTGGGAAATACTTTGCTGATTCATCTATTGTTGTCTCTCCCTTCAGCAGTTTTACAATAGTCTCATCTTAAACCCTCCAGCAACTGGATAGTCAAGACGTAATTCGAATTTGAATTTCCGTCAGCCGCTCTTCTTCATGATGAGAAATAAATGAATCTACAATTCGCCGAATTAAAAAAGGCCCTTCTGCTTTGTATCCTTCGACTTTAATAAAGTTCAGTAACGTATCGTAATAGACTCCTGTGGTATCTCTCTTTTCTCTCATATAAATAGATGCGTAATCGCCTTCAGGTATTAACGTAACGAGTTCATGCTTAAAAGAAACATCGCTTTCGACCAATAAAAAAATGCCATCGTAATCTGTAAATTGTTGTTTTTTTGTGTTTTCTACAGATAGTATAAACCCTACTTTCCCAATCATAATCGGGGTAATATGACTGATTTTCTTTTTTAAATCACGCAGAACACTTTCAGTTCCGTCTAACGTACCTACCTCTGCTTTTACTTGCACAACTTCACGAGAAGGAAGGTGTTTGATGAACGGGGCTCCTATTTGGTTAATATGTCTCGTCTGTTCTAATTCCTTCATTCGAGTTGTTAACTGCGCATTCACTCTTTGAAGGTGACGAATTTTTTCTTTTGTTACCTTCTGATATTCCGCTAAGGTTTCAATAAATTCGTCCAAGCTGCTGTGCTCCATTTTTCTTTTAATTTCTTTTAACGGAACCCCCATCAGCTTTAAATAGACAATGATATCTAATTTCTTAAATTGTTCTAACGTATAATAACGATATCCAGTTTGCGGATCAACTTCATAAGGCTCAAACAGGCCAATTTCATCATAATAGCGAAGTGTTTTAATTGGAATATCGTGCAGTCTGGCCATTTGCCCAATCGTAAATTTGTTTTGCACTATAAGTTCACCTTCTTTATGTACAGCTGCTTGCACTTAAAGCAAGCAACACCGTAATTCTCATCATTCATTTAGTTCTTGTACAAGCTCTTCCACAATAAGATGTGCAGGCAGTTCTTTTGCCAGCGTAAATCCAGTTCCTGCCCACAAAGAAGTGTACTCTGGATTATTCATTTGTGTAGCTTTTGTTCGAATAGGCTTTGTCATATAATGAATATGAGGGTAAGCGGATGGTGCTGATTTATCATAGGAAATAAAAAAAGCATTCACAAATCCTCTAGCACGTTTCCCTGTAAAAGCTCTTGTAACACCTGTTTCATTAAAACGCTTTTGAAGAATGGTTTCTTTATGAAGAGCACTCGCTCCGCTTTCTGGACAACAAATAAAAGCCGTACCTAACTGCGCAGCAGAAGCACCTTCCTGTAACACGCGTTTAATGTCAGACCCCGTCATCAAGCCTCCCGCAGCAATTAATGGCTTTTTAGTGATTAGACGGACTTCTTTTAGCAAATTTATAAGCGAAAAGTCCACCGAACTCTCTAAAAAAGTAGACCGATGGCCGCCGGCTTCAATTCCTTGCAAGCACAGCACATCTGCTCCTGCTCTCAAAGCCACTTCGGCTTCTTGAGGTGTTGTAATCGTAACGAAAATATGACTTCCAATTCCCTTTAAGCTTGCTACGATCTCTCGATCCGGGCACCCAAATGTAAAGCTCACAGCAGGTACTCGATGTTTTTGAATGATGTCGAGCTTGGCACTCCATTCATCATCATCATTCTTTGGTATGCCAACTTGACACTCCAAATATCCAGCGGCTTTTGACAATTCTTTTTGATAACAATCAAGTGCATCAACTGCTACTTTTTCATTTGTCGGAACAAACAGATTTACTCCAAAAGGTTTTTTCGTAAGTGAGTGCATCTCTATAATTTCCTGCTCCAATTCACGCGCACTTTTATATCCAGCGGCTAAAAACCCTAGCCCTCCGCTATTAGATACAGCTGCAGCTAGTTTAGGCGTCGAAACTCCTCCTGCCATAGGAGCTTGTACAATTGGATACTCACATATATTTTCCACACTTATCACCTCAGCCCTTCATGCTTTCTCTCTTCATTCTACTACAACACCAGAAAAAAAAGCCCTCCAAAAGGGCTTTTCTTCCATATATAGATTATGCTCATTTCAAAAATTGGAATCATAAATGACGCTTAGGAATGCGAACTACCTGACTATTCCCTCAAAGGTTCACCTATGCGGATGGCACTAACCCCGAAAGGAGAGTGACAGCCGCTTAGGTTTAGAAAGCCAGACCTGATTGTTTTTGGATCAGGTCTGGCTTTCTACATCGATTACTTATAGTGGAGGAACTTTACGCATACAGCTTCTGGAACCGTAACGTTAGATTGAAGAAGCGTTAGCTTTCCATTTTCTTGGTCTCTTTCAAACAGCACCAAGTTTCCTGTCTCTTGATTAGACGCCACAATAAATTGTTCCGTTGGATCTAAAACAAAATCGCGCGGCCAGTCGCCTTCAGTGCCTGTCCATTCTACGAATGTTAACTGTCCAGAATCCTGGTCTACTTTGAATGTTGCAATCGAGTTATGTCCGCGGTTTCCTGCATAGACAAAGCGGCCGTCTGAAGAAATGTGGATCGCACTCCCTTGATTATTTTCTGTAAAATCAGCCGGAATTGCTAAAGTAGCTTGTTGTTGAGTAAAGCTTCCTGTGCTTGCGTCATACGTTAAAAATAAAACTTCGGAGCTGAATTCTGTCATTGCATACGCATAGCGGCCATTTGGATGGAACGTTAAATGTCTAGGGCCCGAACCAACAGATGTAGAAAGGCTGTTGACTTCCTTCAATTTATTCTCTTCCACTTCATATGTCACAATTTCATCAATACCTAGGTCCACAACGGCCACGTGCTTTTCTCCAGGAGTAAAATCGGCATAGTGTACGTGTGGTTTTCCTTTTTGTCCTTTTTTGAGGTCTGAATGAGGATGTTCCACTACGGATGCTACATATTCAATTTCTCCTGTTTCTTCATTAACAGAATACGTCTCAACGCTCCCTTTATGAAAGTTAGCAGATAAAACAAGCGTATTATCTTCATTCACTGAAACGTAGCAAGGAGGCGCGCCGTCTAGCAGCTGTTTGTTTACAAACTTCAATTGCCCTGTGTTTGGATCAACCTTAAAAGCAGCTACGCCGCCTTTTTCTCCTTCTTTAATAACTGTATAAAGATGTTCGTTGTCTTTGCTTGCATTTAAGTATGTAGGATTTTCAATTTTAGCCACGGCTTTTACTTCTACAATTTTTTTAGCCTTCGTATCTAACGTAAATGTATAGACACCTTCACTGCCTGCTTTTGTATATGTACCTGCAAATCCAATAAATTTTCCATGTTCACTCATTTTCCTATACCCCTCCTAAAGAATTGTTTTGTTTCATTTATTTTACTATATCATACCGCATTTGTTATAGAGAATGCTCCAATTCAACGTTCATTTATCAGTTTTCCCTACATGCCTAGCGTCAAACCCTTCCTTTTTAAGCCTGCATCTTGCATTTTCCTACCATTGGGCGTTATGATTAAGGATGATTTTATATCGCCCAATAGCAGACGGTTCCTGTATTTCTTAGATTTTCAAACAAAGAAGAATGGGCTGATGAATAGTCGACTTCCATCGCTATAACCGCTGCTCAACTTTTTTCGTAAAGTTACATCAAAAAAGGAGTGAACAACAATGATCACATTAAAAAGTGAACGCGAAATTAATTTAATGCACGAAGCAGGTAAATTATTAGCTTCTTGTCATAAAGAAATCGCTAAAATGATCAAACCAGGCATAACAACAATGCAAATTGATAAATTTGTTGAAGAGTACTTAGCAAAGCACGGAGCAACGCCGGAGCAAAAAGGATACAAAGGATATCAATATGCAACGTGCGCTTCTTTGAATGATGAAATTTGCCACGGTTTTCCAACAACTAAACCGTTAAAAGACGGGGATATCGTAACCATTGATATGGTTGTAAATTTAAACGGAGGCTTAGCAGATTCTGCATGGACTCATACCGTTGGAGACATTTCAGACGAAGCACAGCGTCTAGTAGATGTTACATACGAAGCGCTTTTAAAAGGAATCGAGCAAGCACAGCCAGGAAACCGTACAGGTGACATCGGCCACGCTATTCAAAGCTATGTAGAAGGCGAAAAATTCTCTGTCGTACGCGACTTCACAGGACATGGAATTGGAAATACCATGCACGAAGCGCCTACAATTCTTCACTACGGAAAAGCTGGCAAAGGTACACGTTTAAAAGAAGGTATGGTTATTACAATTGAGCCAATGGTAAACGCTGGTACATGGCATTCTAAAATGGATAAAAACGGTTGGACTGCTCGTACAACAGACGGTAAATTATCCGCTCAATTTGAACATACGCTTGCGATTACGAAAAACGGTCCTCTTATTTTAACAGCACATTAAAAAACAGCCCTTTTGAGGCTGTTTTCTTAATGTAGAGGAAATTTAATAACAAAAACTGTGCCGCGGGAAGAAGTAGATAATAATTTAATCTGTCCTCCGTGGCTTTCTAGAATACGCTGAGCAATGGGCAGACCAAGACCTGTGCCACTATCTTTTGACGTGGAAAACGGCTGGTACAGCGACTGCTGCATATGAACTGGAATACCTTTTCCAGTATCTTCAATGTATAGACAGTAGCTATCTTCATGAACCTGCGAGTAGATTGTAATAACTCCCTCTCCATCCATGGCTTCCATACTGTTTCGAATTAAATTATGAAGAACTTGTTTGATTTGTTTTTCATCTACCTTTAATACATGCGGCTGCAATTTCACATCGAAAATAAGCTTATCTTTTTCTGTAAATTTGCTTGAGTGAGTAATCAAAGGCAATAACTCATTAATAATATCCTGCATGCTGACTTTTTTCATCACCGGAGTCCCAGGCTTTGATAACAACAGCATTTCTTCAATGATGTAATTAATCCTCTCTAGTTCTTTCATAAGCAGAGGCAGGTAAAAACGCTTTTTCTCCTCATCAGAAAGAGACTGATTCATAAGAGATATAAATCCATGAATCACGGCAAGAGGATTACGAATCTCATGAGCAGCTCCGGCTGCCACTTCTCCAACCAAGGCAAGTTTCTCAGACTGATGCATTCGCTTTTCTAATTCTTCGGTATCCGATATATCAATGAAATAAAAAATCCTTCCAATGCTTTCGTTCTTCTCATTAAACAGCTGCGTTTGAGAGGCTAAAAAGCAATAGCACGTCTCTTTCGTTCCAAATAATACTTTTTTATTTTCGTGAATTTCTCCCGAATTCAACATGCTCCAAAATTCAGTATTATATTCAGGACATTCCTTCATATACCGGCAAATATCCTTTTCATCGAGATCTAAAAACTGTTTTGCTGAGGTATTAGCAAATATACTATTTGTCTCATCTTCTATTGTGATAATTCCAACAGGCAGTGAATTTAAGATCTGCTGGCGATATGCTTTATCTTTAATGATTTTCCAAAATGAATCTTCTAAACTAACCGACATTTGATTGATAGAAGCCGAAAGCTGCTTCAGCTCGATTTGCTTTGTGTCTTGAAGAACAAGACCGTATTCTCCGTCTGCAATGTCATTCACTTTTTCAATCATTTGTTCAATTGGTTTCGTAAGGCTTGCACTCATACGATAAGAAACATAAAGAGAAGCCACAATAGCACTTACTGTTAAAATTAATAGTAAAATTAATGAATCTTTAATAATGACAGACAGTGTATCTGATAGTGTATCAAGTGAATCAACCGTCTCTTCTTTTGAACTATTAATATCTTTTTTTATCTGATGCAGATCCGGCAAATAATTTCTCTTAAGATACTCTTTTGCTCCCTCTATATCTCCGTACTTCAGCAGTCCCTGCACGTTATTAGAAATCTTAAAATCCAGCAGCTCAATTTTTTCCTTTAGTGGAATCAACGATTTTGGCACAGGCTGCTTATATCTTTCATTATTTTCGATAACTCGTGTATCATATGATTGATATTCTTCTATCAAAGAGACAGTGGGGTTCTTTAGATTATTTTTCACAATGTATTCTTTTATGTTCAGCTGCTCTTCCCAATAAGAAAGCCACACCATTTGAGGAACATCTTCATCTTTAATTTCGTTGCTTACATGATTCAATTTATCAATGGCATGCACTAAAACTAAAGAGAACCCGCTTAACATGAATGTAATCAAAAGAAGAATCGTTAATATTTGGCTACGGAATGACATGTTGCGAAATAATTGATTCATAATCATCTCTTTCTTTTTCATAGTTACTTCGGCTGTGTAGACATTCTAACTTTCGAATATAAAATTTGTTTTTCTTGTTTACTGTACATCGGTCCAAAAGGCGCTAGTTTATAAACACCGTCCCTGGCGTCAAGTTTGACTTCTCCAGATGGAAGACCTTTTTTACTAAAATAGTTCTTCATAATCACGTTGTAAGCTTGAGGAACATCATTTATCACACTTGTTAAAATAACAGACCTACCCATGTACGCCTGATCATCTAAATATCCTATTACGTACATTCCTTGTGTTTTCGCTTCTTGAATAACTTCTTGATTATACGAATTTCCTTTAGCATAGACGATATCGACACCTTGAGCTTTTAACTCGCGGAGCAGCTTTACTGCTTTTGCTCCATCGTCTCGGCTGTTTACAACTCGATAATAAAAAGCAATCGATGAATCATACGCTTTGATTCCTTGTTCGAATCCTGGATTTTTTTCTTTTGCAAATGTATCGAGTAATCCAATTTTTTTCGTTTTTGTCTTCATGGCAGCTGCCGTGCCTGCCAGGTGTTCTATTTTTGTTTGATCAAATGTATATACAGTTTGGTTTTTATACATTGAAGTACCGTGAATGGTGACGAAATGAACATGAGGATACTTAGGAGCTAGTTCTGTAAAAACGGTAGAAAATTCTCTTCCATGTCCAATTACGACTTTTGTTCCATTTTGAATAACTTTTTCAGCAGCTTCCTTCATTTTTTGGTTCGTATTTACTTCGCTAATAACTTGAGCCGAAACGGGGTACTTCTGCTCGATGTTGATTTTTCCTTTATAAGCTAGACTGCCCCAGCTTTGATCTGTCAGTACATCAGAGGTGAGAATTGCAACGCTTGTGTTTTCTACTTTTTTTGTCGTTTGCTGACTTATAATCCCTTGTGTTTTCGAAACAATAATAATTAAAAACGAAGCGACAACAATCAGGGCAAGCAATAAAATCAGCCTTAACTGTCTTGATCGTTGCATAGACCTTCTCCTTTTTGTTTAGCATACTTTCATTATATAAAAAAAGCATCTAAAAAGACTACATCTTTAACGAAATTCCAACTTTTTTCGACATTTCTTTCATATCTTACCTTTTTTAACACTTTCACTCCAAAAGAAAAAGCAGAAAACATCTGTTTTCTGCTTCGGCCTTCAATCTTCATCTTTTACGTCCATATCTTCAGGGATTGGCTCATTTAGGTATTCTTCAATTTGTTTTTTATACTTTTCCATTTGCTCTAAATGAGTGTTAAACTGCTCTTTATTTAATAAGTAGTTTTCACCATCAAATATAGCCCTTACTTTTCCTTCTTGAATCAATTTCTGTACATATTCTTCAGGGAAAGATAGATACTCTGCTGCTTCTTTTATCGTTAAATACATCCTGCTCCACCTTTTAGACGTTATAGTGTACTTCTTCTGTAGCTTTAACCATTAACTCATACTGACGCAAGCGAAGCTGGAATAATGTTAACGGATCATAGTAAACTTCAGGATTGGCTTTCATATGACTTAATACGTCTTGATTTTCATTAATATGCGCCTGTGTTTCTTCAATCGTTTCTTTTAGAACCTCTTTTGGCTTTTCAAAGAATAGTTCAATATCAACTTCTAAATTTTTCTCAAATAAATTAAATTGCATAAAAAACTTTGCCAGCATAGATTCTGTGATATCTTGATAGTCTTGACTTTCAATGTACTTTTTATATTGATTATAAAGCAGCGTTTGATTTTGAAGAATGGAAGAAAACAGTTTTCCTGCTCCTTTTAACAAAAGCTGCGTTGGATTAACGCGAAGTAAAATATTTTCTTCATCCAGCTGAACCCGATTAGCCATACGATTAACGTCGCGGCGCCAGTCGTCCAGCACTTTAAAATCGCAGGCTAACGTTAATTTTTGCTCATTGTACATCTTATTTAATGACTCTGCTACTTCTTCAATATCTACTTGACTCGCAATCAGCTCTTCATTTGATGTAGCAATCCAGTCCTTTAAAGAAATGCGGAACTTAGGTAGAACATCTTGCTGCAAGTGCTCTTCCACGCGCATATTCATTTGTTTATTCAGCTCAATATGAACCGTACTAAAATCACTGTCTTCCTTCACTAATTCTGAAGACTTTTTGAGTAAACGAGGAATTTTATTTTTTAGCTTTTTGCTGATATCCTCTTTGATGCCGTGATAAGCCGAAACAATACTACTTGCTTTTTCTTGTTCTAAGTCATCCACTCGATGCAAGAAGCCATTTAATCGCACAAGCATATCTTCGTTCCATTTAATACTTTCAATCAAATGATTTTCTGTGTGATTTCTCTTCTCCACTAAGCCCTTTAGCATGTTTTGAATAAAGAACAGCAGTCTGCGCGCACGCTCTTCTACTCCAACGTCGTTTGGATCGTAATAGAAATTAGCTTTAATAAACTGAGCCAAGTCTCCGTGGTGCTGACTCGATACGTAGTGAGGCGTATAGGCTAATACATGCGCCTGTGGGAAATCAGCGCCAATGCTTGCCTCAAATTCTTTTGTAATTCGCTCAATCGTTGCTTGATTATAAAGACTGTCCATATTGTTGATGACAAAATGAACTGGCGTATTTGGCGCATATTCTTTAATCTCCAGCAATAATTCTCTTTCTTCATCAAGCAGCGATTCTTTTGCATCAAGCACAAACAGTAAACCATCTGCTAAAGGAGCATATTTAAATGCATCCTGCTCACGCGCCTCTTGTTCTGTAAAGCTTGGCGTAACAATGCATGAACAATTATGCTTATCAAGGAACGCAAAAGGTTTTTTCACTTCTACAAGCGCCTGGTGAGAAGATTGCTCCGCTCCGTCAATCGTTTCCATCGGAATGATTTCTTGATCAGCGATTTGCTGGATAGATTCTTCTTCATCATGAATGAACACAAAGGTTGTTTCATGATTTTGCGGTACCTTTTCTTCTGTAATCGATCCCACAAATGAAGACGTTGCAGCATTTGTTCCTGTAATTAATAAGTGTGTCGTATGAGCATCTAATAAAAAGTCTACCCACCATTTAAAGGTGTGCCCCACTTCTAAACCATTTTCATTAGCCCATTTAATAATGCCATGGCAAAGTTTGTAGTGATATTCAAGACCATCAATGTCGTTACGCGCCTCAAAAATTAATCTGCCTGCATTTTCGATTGTAATGGTATCAATAGTTGACGGAAACTTTTCATTCCATGAAAGCACGGCCGCAGACGGAAATAACGCACGTGACTTATTAGTAATTTTAAGCCAGTTTGTTAATACGTTCGGAATGACTTCATGCAATTCCTTTACAGAATGATCACTTTCCATTAAGTCAGTGTACGTCTCTTGATAAAGAGTTGAAATCTCTTGCCAATAATCATAGAGACCCACTTCAATATTCAAGAAAATATCATTGATGGTTTTAATCCAAGCAAGATAAGGAGGCTGACTCTTATATTGTTTCCATAAAGCTGAGACAAGCTGTTTGAAATATACTTGGTCCACTTTGTAAAATGAAATCATCACTTGATAAAAATAGTTAGGGATAAAGTTTGCTGTATATCCTTTATCTACGTAAGTCTTTAATACCGCAAACCAATTCAGCGATTCTGTTCGAATACACTCATCTACTGCAAGCTCCACTGCGCTATTAAAATCTTCTTGCTCTTCATAAAATCTTCGCGCAATCGCCGTGACGTTTGGATAATCCGGCTGAGAAGCAACCAGCTCGTTAATAACTTCATAAGCTCGTTCAATATTGTTATGGTCCGTATAAAGCGAAAACAGCTTTAGCGCTATTTCAGCTTTTAATACTTTTGAATCCGTTTCGATGGATAGGTAAAGCTCTTCAGCGAGCGTAGACAACCCCAATTCATAATGTGCGTCGGCTGTATTTTTCTTCGCCCACAGCTTAAACTCGCCATTTACATTCTCCCACTTAAAAATCGCGGATTCAAAATCTTGATTGTGGAAGTACACTTCTCCCTGAGCTAAGCGAATGAGCGATAAGTCGTACCACTCTTTTTGCTGCTCTTCGTAATAAGCTTGTCCAAGGACTTTTACAGGCGGCTGATTTTCATTTTCTTGCATAAACGTTTCGTAATATTTCTTTTTCGTTAACTGATATTCTACCGTCATATAGTCTCTCCTTTTTGATGTCAATATTTTATGTACTCTATCAAATTCCCTTTTTTATACTTTTCATACACGATATTTTCTTACTCATATTTTACGCAAAAAAAGCCTCAAGAACTACTCTTAAGGCTTTTTTTATAACTTTTATACTATAAAAATGGCTATTTATCATAAATCGGCGCTGAAATAACAAATATATTAATAGGCATCCCGTCGAAACAGCCCCATTACTTCTACCGTTTCCGTAATATTTACGAAAGCTTCAGGATCCACAGATTGAATTAACTGCTTGAGGTTTGCAAGCTCATAGCGTGAAATCACCGTCATTAATATTTTACGGTCTTCTCTTGAATAAGCTCCTTCACCGTTCATTAACGTCACACCGCGCACCAAATTCGTAAGAAGCTGCTGCTTCATTTCTTCGCCTTTTCTCGTAATAATGGTTAACGTGAGCTTAATGTGGCGAGTATGAATCGCATCCACTACTTTTCCTGTGACGAAAATCGAAAGCATCGTATATAAAGCCGCGTCCCAATTCACAAAGAAACCTGAAACAAATACGACCACGGCATTCATCGCTGATAATATAGCGCCAAGCGGAAATTCTTTTTTATGCGTAAGAAGCATCGCAATAATATCAAATCCACCTGTTGAGGCTGACTGACGAAAAACAAACCCTACGCCAATTCCAGTTAAAACTCCTCCAAAAACAGCTGACAGAATAGGATCTGTACTAACAGCTCTCAAGGGAATCACGTATAAAGCAATTGATAAAGCCACAACGGACAGCAGCGTATGTAAAACAAACCGCTTTCCTAACTTCATAAAACCAATAATTAAAAGGGGTAAATTCAACAAAAAATTCATTGTTCCCGTGCTTGCAGGCGTTAAAATTCCTATAATCATAGCAATACCGCTAATGCCGCTGCTTAGCACTTTATGGGGGATTAAAAACCAATTGTATGCAAATCCAATTAACACAGAACCCGCTATAATAGCAATTGCTCTATACATGATGTCCCTTCACCTCTTACCACAAATATAATGTTTTCATTTATTGCTTCTTTATTATAATTCCTAAAATATTGAAAACCTTAAAAAAAGTATATTCAGAAATTTGCTGTGTTGGTGGGGTGGACAAACGGCAAAATAAAACGGACATACAAGCGGATAATGCTTTTATATCAAGCTTTTGCTGCTTTTGGTATAAAAATGCTAACTTTACCTTTTCCGTACTTATTTAACCTAAAAGAAGTTGAGACACCATAATGAAATGAATCTAATTTAAAGGCGAACAACTAGTATAGATGAGCTTGTATGGAACCGCAGTTGATTTCCGTGCAAGACTTCGCTTTCCGCGGGCGGCCGCTGAGCCTCCTCGTCGCTTGCGCTCCTGCGGGGTCTCACCTGTTCCGCTTTTCCCGCAGGAGTCTTCGCCTTGCCCTCCAATCAACTGCTAGAAGGAACGAAACAGACGACACTTATTTGCCCTAACAAAAAAATAAACCATGAATCAAACATGTTAATTAATGGTTCGTTTTTTACTTGGGTTAAAATACTTTTGTCCCAGCCTCTTGGTGGAAAGTTATTTTAATTTTATTCTTCTTCATATAGACCATTAATAAATTCTTCAAATGAATGGGCGACGAAAAAAATACTGCTTTCAGGATTCTCGTATGCTAGTTCATGATTTATAAAAACGATAATAGGCCGCTGAGAGTTAGAACGGTAGTCAAAACATACATGATTATCCGCTATGTCATCTCCAAATGGGCAAATACCATCAACTAGCTGGTATTTAATATCATGATACACGTTTAAAATGTAATCCTTTTTCTCCTGATTAAAACTTAGTAAGTGGTAAAAAGAACATTCTCTCTTTCCAACATTAAATCCATCAGCTGAAGGTTCTCCACCATGATACTTTGTTACACATTCAATAAAGTGGATTGGAAACAATACATCCTATACTTTTTCTACATTCAAAATGGTTTCTAAACTTACCTCTTTTTCATCCGTTTCCCACGTAATCAATTTGCTTCCTCCATTTTGCCTTATGTATATTTAGGAATCTTTTTACTCCCATTTATAATTGCTTTTATTTGTTTCTCTATAAATCTTTTAGTATATTCCGTACTGTATTAAAAATAAAAGCCAATATAAAACACCACTACCATTCCTAATGATAGTGGTGTTTCAAACAATTTTCTTATTTTAATGTAAGCACCGCCACATTCTCCACATGCGTCGTATGCGGGAACATATCAACAGGCTGAACTTCAACCGTCTCATAGCCGCCTTTTTCTAGAATAGCTAGATCACGCGCAAGAGTTGCTGGTCCGCATGAAACATAGACAACTTTTTTCGGCTTCATCTCGATGATGGTATTTAAAAGGGCTTCGTCGCATCCTTTTCGCGGTGGATCTACGACGATGACGTCTGCTTTGATGCCTTGTTTGTACCAGTTTGGAATGACGACTTCTGCTTCGCCTACTGCAAATTCAGCGTTGTGAATACCGTTTAGCTCAGCGTTGCGCTTTGCATCTTCAATCGCTTCAGGGACGATTTCAACGCCATATACTTTTTTCGCTTTTTGAGCGAGAAATAACGAGATTGTTCCGATTCCACAGTAGGCGTCAATGACCGTTTCTTCTCCTGTTAAATCTGCATACTCAAGCGCTTTGTCATACAGCACTTTCGTTTGCTCAGGGTTTACTTGGTAGAATGATTTTGCTGAAATGGCAAATTTAACATCGCCGATATAGTCGTAAATATATTCTTCTCCCCAAAGTACGTGCGTTTGGTTCCCTAAAATGACGTTCGTGCGCTTGCTGTTTACGTTTTGAACAATTGATTTCACGTTCGGCACGGCTTCGATAATGTCTTCTATAATACGCTTTTTGTTTGGCAACTCAGCTGTACGAGTCACAATTACAACCATAATTTCACCCGTTACAAGTCCGTAGCGCGCCATGATATGACGAAGCGAGCCTTTATGCTTTTGTTCCTGGTAAGCAGAAACCCCATGCTTTTCACAGATTGATTTGACAGCTTGAACAACATCATCATTTGCCTGCTGCTGAATCAAACAGGCATCCATGTTAATGATATCGTGGCTTCGCTGCTGATAAAATCCAGCGACCAAACCGCCTTCTCGCTCTGCTACGGGAACTTGAGCTTTGTTTCGATAGCGCCAAGGATCGTTCATTCCTAGCGTCGAATGTACCGGAACGTCAGGTAAATGGCCAATTCGCGCCATGACGTCTTTTACTTGCTTTTGTTTAAATTGCAGCTGTCCTTCATAGCTTACATGCTGCAGCTGACAGCCTCCGCACTGCTTGTATACCGGACAGGGTGCTTCAACACGCTGCTCACTAATTGTATGGTGCTTGATAAGCTTGCCAAACGCATAGCCTTTTTTTACTTTAATGACTTTTACTTGGCCGCTTTCGCCGGGCAGCGCATTTTGAACGAAAACAGGAAATCCGTTCACTTTCGCTACACCCGCTCCGTCATGCGTTAAATCTTCAAACGCAACATCTATATATTCATTTTTTTCTACAGGTGGTTTTAATTTTTCCATTTATCGTTACATCCTTTTAGTCATTTGAAAATGCTGAACTGATTGTACCATAAGAGCGAAAGCCAAACAAAGGAAAGCATGAAAAAAGATCGCAATTAGGCGATCTCATTTTTTTCCATCAATTCAGCTGTTGCTTTTGGAACAAAGATTTCTACATGGCGATATAAGTTTACAAATTCCCCAGGCAATAACCCACCGTACTCGCCATCTAGATTTAGCTGCATTTTATCATTCGTATGAATTTTAACACGGTTCGCTTTTGTATAAATAATGTGAGGATCATTGATATGTTCTCCTCGCAGCGCAAGTGTCGCAATTCGAATAAATTCAGCTAAATTTGCTTTCTTTAAAATAATTAAATCAAACATGCCGTCGTCTAAAGAAGAATCTGGTGCCAGCTTTTCAAAACCGCCGACTGAGTTCGTCAAGGAAACGAGGAAGAACATAATCTCGCCGCCAAAGAATTTTCCGTCATACTCAATTTCAACAGATGTTGGTTTAATAGAAGGAAGCATTTCCATACCTTTTAAATAGTAAGCTAGCTGTCCAAGCATTGTTTTTAACTTGCTTGGCACTTCATACGTTAATTCAGTTAAACGGCCGCCTCCGGCGATATTTACAAAATAATGCGTTTCTCCGTCGTTTGTTACACAGCCTAAATCAATTGGCTTCGTTACGCCTTCTACAATAACATCAACAGCGCCTTCAATTGTACGCGGAACATTAATGGCACGAGCAAAGTCATTGGTTGTTCCAACAGGAATAATACCTAGCTGCGGACGATAGTCTTGTCCGGCAATACCGTTTACGACTTCATTGATGGTACCGTCTCCACCGGCTGCAATTACAACATCAAAGCGGCGCTCTACTGCTACTTTGGCAGCTTCTGTTGCATCGCCAGCGCAAGTTGTAGCATGACAAGATGTTTCGTAGCCTGCTTGCTCTAGCTTTTGCAAAACTTCCGGTAAGTTTTTCTTAAAAATTTCACGGCCCGATGTCGGGTTATAAATAATTCTCGCTCTTTTCATATTCATCATCCTAATAATGATAATTTGTCACAAATCTTTGCCTACTTTTATCAGTGAAAGAATGCCCCCTCACATTACATCATCAACAAGAGGGGGCATGAACAAACATATTATAAAGAAATTAACCTTGATATACAATATTCACGTTTCGGTTTTTATTCATACCTTCAGCGCGATCGCCCTTACTCATAATAAATGTGAGATGGATACCCACCTCACATTTAGTTATCAAATTTAGCGTTTATTAATTTCTTCTAAAAGAATTTTATTAACCATCGGTGGGTTCGCTTGGCCTTTTGAAGCTTTCATAATTTGACCAACTAAGAAGCCAATTGCACGATCCTTACCGTTTTTGAAATCTTCAATAGACTGAGGGTTTGCATCTAATGCATCTGTTACGAATTTACGTAAAGTTGCATCATCAGAAATTTGTACAAGACCTTTTTCTTTTACAATTTTCTTTGCATCTCCGCCATTTTCAATTAATTCTTTGAATACTTTTTTCGCAATTTTAGACGAAATTGTACCTTCTTGAATTAATTGAATCATACCAGCTAGGCCTTCAGGTGTTAATGCTACATCTGAAAGTTCTTTTTGGTTTGAGTTTAAGTAAGCAGAAACTTCACCCATTAACCAGTTAGAAGATAGCTTCGCATCTCCGCCCGCAGCAAGTGTTGCTTCAAAGAAATCAGACATTTCTTTTGTTAGCGTTAATACCATTGCATCATAAGCAGGTAAGCCAAGCTCTTCTACATAGCGCTTTTTACGAGCATCTGGAAGTTCAGGAATCGAAGCACGAACGCGTTCTTTCCACTCTTCGTCGATGTGTAATTCTAATAAATCAGGCTCTGGGAAGTAGCGGTAGTCGTCAGATCCTTCTTTTACACGCATCAGAATTGTTTCACCCGTAGACTCATCAAAACGGCGTGTTTCCTGCTCGATTAAGCCACCAGACAATAACACTTTTTCTTGACGAATCTCTTCGTGTTCAAGACCGCGGCGCACATAGTTAAATGAGTTTAAGTTCTTTAGCTCAGCTTTTGTACCAAACTCTTCTTGTCCAACTGGACGTAAAGAAATATTGGCATCACAGCGAAGTGAACCTTCTTCCATTTTACAGTCGGATACGCCTGTATATTGAATGATTGATTTTAGTTTTTCTAAATAAGCATATGCTTCTTCAGGGGAACGCATATCTGCTTCCGATACAATCTCAATTAGAGGTGTACCTTGACGGTTGAAGTCTACTAGTGAATAGCCATCGCCTGTATGCGTTAACTTACCAGCATCTTCTTCTAAATGAAGTCGGTTGATACGAATGCGCTTCGTTTCACCTTTAACTTCCACTTCAATCCAACCGTTCTCGCCAATTGGTTTATCAAATTGAGAGATTTGATAAGCTTTTGGGTTATCCGGATAGAAATAGTTTTTACGATCAAACTTTGTATCTGTTGCGATTTCACAGTTTAGCGCAAGCGCTGCTTTCATTGCAAAATCAACTGCTTCTTTGTTTAACACAGGTAGTACGCCAGGATAACCTAAGTCAATTACACTTGTGTTAGCATTTGGAGCCGCACCAAATGCGTTTGGACTTGCTGAGAAAATTTTAGATTTTGTCTTAAGCTCAACGTGTACTTCAAGACCAATAATCGTTTCAAAGTTCATCTTTATCTCACCCCTTACAGTGCTGGTTTCGCTTTATGATGCTCAGTTGCTTGTTCGAATGCGTGAGCAACACGATAGATTGTGCTTTCGTCGAAATGCTTACCGATAATTTGTAACCCTAATGGCAATCCATTTGATAAGCCGCAAGGCACAGAAATACCAGGTACTCCAGCAAGGTTTACTGGGATTGTTAAAATATCGTTTGCATACATTGTTAATGGATCATCTGTTTTCTCACCAATTTTAAATGATGGAGTTGGTGTAGTTGGTCCAATGATAACGTCATAGTTTTCAAATACAGACTCAAAGTCTTGCTTGATTAACGTACGTACTTGCTGTGCTTTTTTGTAGTAAGCATCATAATAACCAGAGCTTAACGCAAATGTTCCAAGCATGATACGGCGTTTTACTTCGTTTCCAAAGCCTTCGCTTCGAGACTGCTTGTACATTTCAATTAAGTTCTCAGCATTATCTGTACGGTATCCGTAGCGAACGCCGTCAAAACGAGATAAGTTAGCAGACGCTTCAGAAGAAGATAATAGATAATACGTAGCTAATGCGTATTTAGAGTGTGGAAGCGATACTTCTTCCCAAGTTGCGCCTAGTCCTTCTAACACTTTTAGTGCATCTAAAACAGACTGGCGAGCTTCTTCGCCCACACCTTCGCCCAAGTATTCTTTTGGAACAGCAATTTTAAGACCTTTTACGTCACCTGTTAAAGCAGATACATAATCCGGTACATCAACATTAGCAGAAGTAGAATCCATTGGGTCTACGCCTGAAATTGCTTGAAGTAAGTATGCATTATCTTCAACAGAATTTGTGATTGGTCCGATTTGATCTAAAGAAGATGCAAATGCCACTAATCCGTAACGAGATACGCGACCATATGTTGGTTTTAATCCGACAACACCACAGTAAGCAGCTGGCTGACGAATTGAACCACCTGTATCAGAACCTAAAGAAAACGGAACTTCGCCTGCTGCTACAGCTGCAGCTGAACCACCGCTAGATCCACCCGGTACGTAATCTAAATTCCATGGGTTGCGCGTTAACTGAAGACCTGAGTTTTCAGTTGAAGAACCCATTGCGAATTCATCCATATTTAATTTACCGATTGTTACCGCTTCAGCTGCCTGCAGTTTTTGAACAACTGTTGCATCATAAATCGGATCAAAGTTTGCTAGAATTTTACTAGAGCAAGTTGTACGTAAATCTTTTGTGACAATATTATCTTTTACACCGATCGGCATACCAAATAATAGGCCAAATTCATCTTTTGTTTGTAATGCTTCATCTAGCTCTTTTGCATAAGCACGAGCATTGTCTTCATTAAGCGCTAAGAACGCACCTACTTTATCATCTACTTCATTAATACGTTTGTATGATTCGTCTACTAAATCTTGTACACGTACTTCTTTCTTGTGTAAAAGGCTATGTAGTTCTGAAAGTTTACGATCGAATAAAGACATCGTAAAGCCTCCTTCCTTATTCTAAAATAGTTGGTACTCGAATGTAGCCATCCTTGTGGTCTGGCGCGTTTTTTACTACGTCTTCAATTGGTAAGCCTTTAGCTGGCTTATCTTCACGCATCACGTTTTTCATATCCAATACGTGAGAAGTTGGTTTTACATTTGTAGTATCTAGCTCATCTAATTGTTCTGCATATGTAATAATAGCATCTAATTGTTTTGTAAATAGTTCTGCTTCGTCATCCGTCACCGCAAGTCTCGCTAAGTTTGCAACGTGTTTTACTTGATCAACAGAAATTCTTGACATGTTCCTTCACCTCCGAATATTCGTCCCACTACAATATACTGATAATACCAAACTTCACTAGCAACAGGCAACATTTCTGAGACTAGTTCCTAAAATATTAAAAACCCCGCCAGACAAGACAGGGCTTACATTTATCACTTCTATTTTATACCAAATCTATTTCATTCAAACAACATTCCATACTTTTCCTTCGTCATAAAATATTTCTCTCTTGCATAGGTATAAAATAACCTTCTTTTTAGAAAAGATAGATAGAAAGAGAAACATGCTTTAGAAGAACACACCACCATGTTTTAATTTCACTAGTCTTTGGGAAAGTAAAGAAAACGAATAACTACTTTACCGTAAAAGAGGTGCTATAAAAATTGAATAAAATACTTATACAGTCAGTCATCCACCAGCGCCCTGTGTATCAGCAAAGCGGAAGATGGTTTGTATTAGATGAAGAATTCAAGTGGGATTTGTCCACCTTGCAAAAAGATGTTTTTGCTTGTTTAAATAAAGCCTTTCATATTCCTATCATTTTTTGTGATTCATGTGAAGCCAATAAAATTGTCTCCGCTCTTGGAGAAGAAGAAGCAGAATACCTGCAGTTTGCCTCAGGTGTTTACTGGCGAGAAGTCGGTATTATATTTATTTTTAAATTTGATGACTACCTTCCGCTTGTTGAAACCATCTTTCACGAGCTGCGTCACTATATTCAGGATCACATCCCTTATTATCAGAAAGAATTTGAGCTGGATAAAAAACGCCCGTATGAAGAGCGGACAACCGAACAAGATGCGTTTGCATTTGCTGCTTATTATCTTGCTAAGTTTACAAGACAAAATTCTCACGCCATTCCTTCATAAAAGGCAATTTCATAGAATTAGAAAAAGACACTGCTTTCGCAGTGTCTTTTTTGCTTACTCTTCGTAAATATGAACGAACGGCTTGTCTTCATCTGCTTTTCTAACAATGAGAGCTTCCGGTCCGCTTACTGAGTTAATAGAGATACTCGTTTCCATATATGAAGGGAAATGATCAAGCATTAAACCAGCAACGTACTGAGTAAATCCTACAATTTCACCTTTTCCATAAAATTGTACGGGAATATCAATCGTCATTTTTTGAAGCTGTCCATCTTTGTAATACCCTTTCCCTACTACGCTTGTAAAGTTTGGGAAATAGTCTTCGATTTGCGCTTTAAACTCATCAAATTTCATCGCATCATCTCGGTGATCTTTTGTTGCATCTGATGATGGGAATAAATAATATTGCTCGTCTAAATTATCCCAGCTGCCAACGGCCGTATCATTTGAACCTGCATTTCCGACAGCTATAAAGTTACCCGGTGTTAAAGAGGACTTAGCACTTTGTTTGAATAATGCTACTCGAACTGGCACATTTTCTAAGCCTTTGATGTTGCGCAT
Source organism: Priestia sp. TGN 0903 (assembly GCF_050846855.1). Lineage (NCBI taxonomy): Bacteria > Bacillati > Bacillota > Bacilli > Caryophanales > Bacillaceae > Priestia > Priestia sp. TGN 0903. Next base: position 23,979 of record NZ_JBOZGL010000014.1, on the reverse strand, counting down.
ACGCTTAACAATTTCATCTGCCATTTGCTTTCCTTGCGCTTCAATCTCTTTATTTGTAAGCTTCACTTCACGTGCATAACCATTTTCTTCTGTATAATAATGAACAGAATTCATCGCTAAGCCAATTGTGACGCCTCCAAGTTTTACCTTGTCGTCTCCGTCTTGGATAAGGTAATCTTGCTCAGTAATGTTCGCTAAGTACATTGGACTTGTTTCGTTGCGCGTTTTCAAATCGCCTTTTTCTGTATCAATTGGGTTTAACCCATTGTTTTTAAGCTTCTTTTTCGCCGTATCATCTTTTGTTTTGCTTTGAAGATCTTTAAACTGTTTATCACTCAGCTTACGGCTTAACCATGAGCGAATGGTATCTTTATCAAGGTACTGGCCTTCTTGATACACATATTTTTTCGGAGAATAGCTATCTGTCGATAAGCGCATTAAGCCTGTTTCAAATTCTTGCGCATCCAAGCGGTTATTTAAGTTTGCTGCTACTAAGCCTCTTGCCACTCCCGCTTTAAATGGAAGAATTGTTCGGTAATAATCATCTGAAATACTATACTTCGGAATAACTGCTTTTTCTTTCTTGTTGTTGGTTTGTTGAACAGTCTCTTTATCGTCCGAAAGGTTCGGTGCACACGCTGAAGTTACAAGCATGACCGCAAGAGAAAGTAACAATATCTTTTTCAACTACACACACCTCTTATTTATTTAATTCCGTAAGTAGCCTTGCCTCATCCCATACTTCAATTTCAAGCTCGTTAGCTTTTGTCAGTTTGGAACCAGCCTCTTCCCCTGCCACAACAAGGTCTGTCTTTTTACTTACGCTTCCTGTGACTTTACCGCCAAGTGCTTCAATTTGTGCTTTTGCCTCATTGCGAGATAGCTGTTCAAGCTTACCTGTTAATACAACGGTTTTACCAGCAAAAACAGAATCTACATTTTCTACACTTACAAGCTTGGGTCCTTTGTATGTAAGGTTTACTCCATACTCTTTTAATTCATGTATAAGTTCTTGAACCTCTTCTTGTGTAAAGTAAGCGACAATAGCATCAGCCATTTTGGCACCAATTTCATTAATTGCCACTAATTCATCATACGTTGCTTTTGTTAACTTGTCTATGGTTTCAAAGTGCTGAGCTAACGTCTTTGCAGCTTTTGCTCCGACATGGCGAATGCCCAAACCAAAAAGCAAACGCTCAAGCGAATTTTCTTTAGAGGCTTCGATGGCCGAAATCAAATTATCAGCAGATTTCTCACCCATGCGCTCAAGCTCGATTAACTGCTGTTTTGTCAGCGTATAAATATCCGCTACATCTTTAATTAACTGTTCGCGAAATAATTGTGATATAACTTTTTCACCAAGTCCATCAATGTTCATCGCATTGCGGGACACGAAATGAATAAGTCCTTCACGAATTTGAGCAGGACAGCTTGGGTTAATGCAGCGAAGCGCCACTTCTCCTTCTAAACGCACCAGTTCACTTTCACATTCCGGGCAGTGAGTAGGCATCGTAAACTCTTGCTCTTCTCCCGTTCGCTTCTCCTCAATTACATTCACTACCTCAGGAATAATATCTCCTGCTTTTTTCACCACGACATAATCTCCGATACGAATGTCTTTTTCACGAATTAAATCTTCATTGTGAAGAGACGCACGCTGTACCGTCGTACCTGCTACTTGAACCGGCTCCAAAATAGCTGTTGGCGTAATAACACCTGTCCGGCCTACCGTCAGCTCAATATTTACAAGCTTGGTTACAACTTCTTCAGCAGGAAACTTATAAGCAATAGCCCAGCGTGGACTTTTGGCCGTTGTTCCAAGCTCAGCCTGCTGATCAAATGAATCTACTTTTACAACAATGCCATCAATATCATAAGATAGTTCTGGACGTTGCGTTTGCCAGCTTTCGATGTAAGCAATCACATCATCAATGGTTTCACACGTCTGTCTTTCCTTATTTGTTTTAAAGCCAAGCTCATCGAGTAAATTCAAACTTTCACTGTGAGAGTCGATTTCTAATTCTCCTGTATCAGTCATGGCATAGACAAAGATATCTAAATTACGTTTTGCCGCAATTTTAGGATCTAGCTGACGCAGTGAGCCTGCAGCTGCGTTACGCGGGTTAGCAAACGGAACTTCATCTCTTTCCATTTTTGCTTCATTAAGTGCTTCGAATGATTTTCTCGGCATAAATGCTTCTCCGCGAACTTCCATTGATAACGGTTCTTTAATTCGCAGTGGAATAGAGCGGATTGTTTTTAAGTTTTCAGTAATATTTTCACCAGTCGTACCGTCTCCGCGCGTAGCCCCCAGCACTAAGTATCCATCCTCATAGCGAAGAGATACAGCAAGCCCGTCAATTTTAAGTTCGCATACATAAGAAAACTCATCTCCGGCAGTTTGGCGCACTCGGCGGTCAAAATCCCGAAGGTCTTCTTCATTAAATGCATTTCCTAAACTCAGCATAGACGTTTGATGCTGAACCTTCTCAAACGCATCGAGCACTTGGCCGCCGATGCGCTGAGTAGGTGAGTCAGCTGTTTTTAATTCTGGAAATGATTCTTCTATCTCAATTAACTCATTCATTAATTTATCGTATTCTGCATCTGGAACAGATGGCTGATCTAACACATAATATTCATATCCATATTGATTTAATAAGTCGCGTAATTCTTGAACGCGTGATTTTGCTGTCTCAAACTCCATATTCTAGCTCCTTTTCACGATTACACTTTCGTAACCGGGGCAAATTTAGCAAGCAGTCTTTTTACACCTGTAGGACTAGGAAAAGCAATGTCTAATTCTTTTGAGTCTCCTTCTCCTTTTACACTTACAACTGTACCAATTCCCCATTTTTTGTGTTCGGCCTTATCTCCAACGCTCCATCCAATTGACTCACTGCCCGTTGATACAAGCTTCGTTTTTGCCACGGCCGCTTGTCGGCGTGCTGCAAACGGCGAAGCTGAAGACCCTGAACGACCAGCAGCAGGCTTGCGCATCGTTTCATTTAAAGATTCCACAAGCTCGCTTGGGATTTCTCCAATGAAGCGCGATTTTGGATTGACGTTTGTTTTACCAAATAGTGTACGCATTTGAGCATTTAATAAATACAATTCTTGTTCAGCACGTGTAATCCCTACGTAGGCTAAGCGTCGTTCTTCTTCCATTTCATTATCTTCGAATAATGATCGGCTATGAGGGAATACGCCTTCTTCCATACCCATTAGGAAAACAACCGGGAACTCTAGACCTTTTGCTGAGTGAAGCGTCATCAGAATCACTTGTTCGTTCTCTTCTTCTTCCTCATCATCAAGCTTATCGATATCAGCAACAAGTGCTAAATCGGTTAAAAATGCTACTAAGCTTTTATCTTCGCTTGCTTCTTCAAACGTTTTTGTAACAGATAAAAACTCATCAATATTCTCTAAGCGACTTTGTGCTTCAATTGTTTTTTCTACTTTAAGCGCTTCACGGTATCCTGTTCTTTCTAATACTTGTTCCACAAGCTCTGTTACAGACATATAGTCTTGCATTTGAGCTAAGTTTGAAATCATTGATTGGAAATCACGCAGTGCCTTTGTTGCTTTACCCGTTAACCCCATCAATTCTACTTCATCAAGCGCTTTGAAAATAGAAATGTCATGAACGTTTCCGTAATTGGCTACTTTATCGACTGAAGTAGCTCCAACTCCGCGTTTTGGAACGTTCACAATACGAGCTAAGCTAATGTCATCATCTTGGTTGGCAATTAAGCGCAAGTACGCAAGCAAATCTTTAATCTCTTTGCGGTCGTAGAACTTAATCCCGCCGACAATCGTATAGTTAATATTGGATTTTAGCAGTACTTCCTCCATTACACGCGACTGTGCATTTGTACGATACAAAATGGCAAAATCGCTATATTTACGTTTGCCGCTGTCTACTGCTTCTTTGATTTTACGTGCTACAAACTGTGCCTCATCATGCTCACTCATTGCTTGGTAATGATAAATCTTCTGGCCTTCATCGTTTTCCGTCCATAAGTTTTTCACTTTACGATTCATATTGTTTGCAATGACGCCGTTTGCCGCAGCCAAAATCGTTTTCGTTGAACGATAATTTTGTTCAAGCAAAATGGTTTTGGCTTTTGGGTAATCTTTTTCAAATGACAAGATATTTGTAATATCAGCCCCGCGCCAGCGGTAAATAGACTGATCTGAATCCCCTACTACGCATACATTTTCAAATCGTGCGGCTAGCAAGCGAACCAGCATATATTGTGCATGGTTTGTATCTTGATACTCGTCCACATGAATATATTGAAACTTGCGCTGATAGTACGTTAACACTTCAGGAACTCGTTTAAATAACTGAATCGTTGTCATAATCAAATCATCAAAATCGAGCGCTTGGTTTTTCTTTAAACGCTTTTCATACTCTTTATAGACTTTACTTACAACTTCTTCATATGGTCCTGCTGCTGTTTTATCAAATTCTTCCGCTACTTTCAGTTCATTTTTAGCTGAACTAATGCTTCCTAATAGCGAGCGCGGATCGAATTTTTTTGGGTCGATGTTTTGATCTTTTAAAATGTTTTTAATAACGGACAGCTGATCCGTTGAATCTAAAATCGTAAAGTTGCGATTAAAGCCAATACGATCAATATCTCTTCGTAAAATACGTACGCACATCGAGTGGAACGTTGAAATCCAGATATCTTCTGCCACTCCGCCAACGATACTTGCCACACGCTCTCTCATTTCACGAGCTGCTTTGTTTGTGAAGGTAATAGCTAAAATATTCCAAGGTGCAACTTCTTTTTCCGCCATTAAAAACGCAATTCGATGCGTTAATACGCGTGTTTTCCCACTTCCTGCACCGGCCATAAGTAATAATGGTCCGTCTGTTGTTTTAACTGCCTCTTGCTGCTGAGGGTTTAATCCTGTTAATAATTTTTCACTTAAAAAATTCACGTTTTCACCGCCTATATCGAACATATATTCTCTATTCTACTTTATTTATTTTTCACTGTGCAATATTCTTTTTTACCGCTTTTACCGTTTTTAATGCTTCCGATAAATTTGTATAAATAACATTTCCTACAATAACTGTATCAGCTAGCTCTCCCATCTCACTTGCTTGCTCTTTTGTCTCAATACCGCCGCCGTAAAATAACTTCGTCTCATTTAGCGAATTTTTCACTTCTGCCACTAATGCAGGGTCTCCATATGTTCCACTGTATTCTAGATAGAAAACGGGCAAATGAAACATGCGTTCAGCCATGCGAGCATACGCTACAACATCTTCTGCATCCAAATCGGTTTTCGCTTCCGTTAGCGCAGCTACTTTTGCTTCGGGGTTAAGTACGCAGTATCCTTCTACAAAAATTTCATCCCAGTCCATGATTTCACCGTATTCCTTCATCGCCGCATGATGTAAGTCAACAATCCACTTTGGATCCTTGCTGTTTAAAACGGTCGGAATGAAATAAGAATCAAAACCAGGCGTTACAGAGTCAATTGTTGATACTTCTAGCGCACACGGCACCGTGTAGCGGCGAATACGCATTAACAGCTGCAGCACATTGTCTAAAGTTACTCCGTCTGATCCTCCAACAAGAACCGCATCCGTGCCGGATTCGCAAATTTTTTCTAAATCTGCATCTGAAATTTCTTTATTAGGATCTAATTTAAAGACATGTCTCCACTCTTTAATATCATACATATAGGTTCCTCCATTTCTTTACACTTAAAAGTTCGCGCTCGTCCATTTGTTCATTATAACAAAACTAAGAGGGTGAAATGAAAGGAAAACCGAACTTTTCATCACGTTTTTTGTTTTCAAAAAATATGGATAAAAGATATGGTTTCATCCTCAAATTCCGGAAGAAAACATCACAAAAAAAGCCCATTTTGCACAAGGTTATTGTTTCTCTGCATAGGATATGCTAATATATAGCTACTAAAATTCATATGATATACGCTGAAGGATCAATAGTACTTAAATCCTCTTCACAAAGCGAACTAGGGATGGTGGGAGCCTAGAGAATGGTTTAAGGAAAAGGCAATCTGGAGTATATACAGACGAAGGTGGATACATTTTGTATCAACCAGGGTGGAACCGCGGGAAAAACTCTCGTCCCTGGGCATATTGTTGATATGCCCAGGGACGAGAGTTTTTTTGTACCCGCTCTTTTTGTTTCGCTTGAATTACTACCATTTACAGGAGGAATTAGAATGTCAAAAACAATGGATCAAATCGTATCTCACGCCAAACATCGCGGCTTTGTATTTCAAGGTTCTGAAATTTACGGCGGTCTTGCAAATACATGGGATTACGGCCCGCTTGGCGTAGAATTAAAAAACAATATTAAAAAAGCATGGTGGAAAAAATTCATTCAAGAATCTCCATATAACGTTGGTTTAGACGCTGCGATTTTAATGAATCCAAAAACATGGGAAGCTTCTGGTCACTTAGGAAACTTTAATGACCCAATGATCGACTGTAAGGATTGTAAAGCTCGTCACCGTGCTGATAAATTAATTGAAGAAAAGCTTCAAGAAAAAGGCATTGAAATGATCGTAGACGGCCTTTCATTTGATGCAATGGCTGACTTAATTAAAGAACATGAAATTACATGTCCTGAGTGTGGTTCAGCTAACTTCACTGAAATTCGTCAATTTAACTTAATGTTCAAAACGCACCAAGGTGTAACTGAAACATCAACAAATGAAATTTACCTTCGTCCTGAAACAGCTCAAGGTATTTTCGTAAACTTTAAAAACGTTCAGCGCTCAATGCGTAAAAAGCTTCCATTCGGTATCGGCCAAGTGGGTAAAAGCTTCCGTAACGAAATTACACCTGGTAACTTCACATTCCGTACACGTGAATTTGAACAAATGGAGCTTGAATTCTTCTGTAAACCAGGCACTGAATTAGAATGGTTTAACTACTGGAAAGAAACATGTAACAAATGGCTTCTTTCTCTTGGCATGAAAGAAGAAAACGTTCGTCTTCGCGACCATGATGATGATGAACTTTCTCACTACAGTAATGCAACAACAGACTTTGAATACAAATTCCCATTCGGCTGGGGCGAACTATGGGGCGTAGCTTCTCGTACAGACTATGACTTAAAGCAGCATATGGAACACTCTGGAGAAGACTTCCAATACGTTGATCAAGAAACAAACGAACGCTATGTACCTTACTGCATCGAGCCTTCTTTAGGTGCTGACCGTGTAACATTGGCTTATATGATTGATGCATATGAAGAAGAAACGTTAGAAGACGGCTCATCTCGTACAGTAATGCAGCTTCACCCTGCTTTAGCACCATTTAAAGCTGCTGTATTGCCACTTTCTAAAAAGCTTTCTAACGAAGCGCGCGCTGTCTTTGAAGATTTAGCAAAACACTTTATGATTGACTACGATGATGCTGGTTCAATCGGTAAACGTTACCGTCGCCATGATGAAATCGGTACGCCTTTCTGTATTACATTCGACTTCGATTCATTAGAAGACAATCAAGTAACAATTCGTAACCGCGACACAATGGAACAAAAACGTGTAGCAATTAGCGACCTGAAAAATATCATTGAAGAAGCAACTCAATTTTAATTAAAAAAATAAGCGTATGGCTGCTTCAGCCATACGCTTTACTTTTGATTTGAATCTTCTTGAAGGCGTTCTAACACCATTTGATACGCATCGCTTCCATAATTCAAGCAGCGTTTAACACGGGAAATAGTCGCTGTGCTTGCTCCAGTTTCCGTCTCAATTTTATGGTACGTGTTGCCTTCTCTTAGCATTCTTGCTACTTCTAAGCGCTGTGCTAATGATTGAATTTCATTAACTGTACATAGGTCATCAAAAAATTGATAGCATTCTTCAATGTTTTCTAATGATAAAATCGCTTGAAATAGCTGATCTAATTCTTTTCCTCGTAGTTTGTTGATTTGCATCGTATCGAACTCCTTTATCATTGGCTTTCTTTACTAGTTGTTTCTATCTATAAAATACAGTTTCTATATTTATTTGCACATACATTCATTCTGTATGAAGACAGCCAATTTCATACAAATTTCAAATTCCTTTGATACTTTTATATTTTAACGCATTATAGACGGAAAAAGTACTTTTTTATTCATAACGTCATAAATTCCTACTGGCGTGATACGAATATAAGGCAAATGTGTAGACGAAAAGAACAGCAGTGAATAGACAGGATCATCGTGTTTGTATCCTCGCTCACCCAGCACTTTCTTGAGTTCCACCTCTCGTTTACTTAGCTCTTCCATCGGCAGATTCGACATGACTCCTTTTAACGGAAGATCCAGTTCATATACTACTTTCTCACCTTCTGTAATAACAATACCGCCGCCAATTTCTTTCATACGTTTGAATGCACACATCATATCTTTTTTCGATTTTCCAATTAAAATAAAATCACCTGTATTTGAAAACGAACTCGCCATTCCCGATACATTTGTCGCAAATCCTTTTAACAGCGTATTGATGCGCCACTTGCCTTCTCGGTCCACCAGCACTAAAAAGCTTTCATCATGATCAGAGGCTAATACATCTCCGCTCACATTTAAGTGAATTGAATACGGCTCCATAATAACAGCATTTTTCATTTTCACGCCTACTGGCATTGAAAATTGAAAATCGTCCATCGTTAAATCAAAGTCTAACTTTAACGGTGAAAAACCAAACTTTCCCCAAGGAAATTCTACCGAGGCTAATGCTTGTTCTTTGCCTTCTTTTTTCATCCACTTTCCTTTTGCTAAGACAGATACCGGAGTAGGCCGCATAGGATCTTCTAAAATATTAATATTAGCCACACAGCCTGTTGCTACATGCCCGTGCAAATGTTCCATGTTGTAATAGCGGGCAATATTTACAGACACCATATTATAAGCATCTAACACGGGAACTCCTTCTGAAATAGCTAATGTAATTAACATATCTGACACGCCGTTTTGGTAAAAAGAAGGCGGAGAACCGTCTGTATTCATCGTGATATGGTCAAAATAATCTACCTGCAGCTCTTTTAACTCCTGCAGCAGTTTTGGCAAATCTGGCCGAATGGAAGAGTGGCGCAAAGCAACGTCATAGCCTTGCGTTAACCGAGCAACAACATCTTCCCCTGTCATAGACTCATGATCGCTGTCTGCCCCGAGCAATTTCATTTTTGCTAAGGTAAATGCTGACGCCCCCGGGAAATGTCCTTCAATATGCTTCCTCATCCGCTTTGTCTCTTGAACCCAGTGAAGCATTAAATCATCTCCGTCTAAAAGCTTCGGCCAACTTGTCAGTTCGCCTCCTTGTAAGACAGCTTCATTTTGTAGCCAAGAAGTAATGTTTGTATGTGAGAAGATATCAGCCTCTTCATCAATTTCTGTCTGCGAATCAAATCTGCACCACCAATACAGTGACTGTGGTAACGTTTTCATTTCTTCAATCAACGAAAATGCCGTTTTTTGTTCAAGCTGTAAAGCGAGAATTAAATTATCATTAAATAAAGTGGTTGTTCCGTGCTTGGCTGCATATTGGGAAAAAGTCTGGGGATTATATAACTGAAACGGGTGAACATGCGGCTCAATATACCCAGGAACCACATATTTCTCACTGCAGTCTATAATCTCTGTAGAAGCGTCTGTGTGCTTAGGCATCTCTGAGCCAACGTATACAATACGATCTTGGTAAACCCAAATATGTGCTTTTTTCCACTGCTTCATTCGAGCGTTCAAATATGTTGCATCTTTTAAGACAATAGTTGGTGCTTTTTGACCGTTTAATACTAAAAGCTGCTGTCTAATATGTTTGCTTTTCCAGCGGTATCTCTGTTCCGGCATGCTAAATTCCCCCTAATTTACTATGTATTTTTATCGTAACACATCCGTGATGTAAACGCATTCAGAAACTGTTATTAATTTTATGAATAAAGGTGATAAAACATGAAACCAAATATCGGCATTGTTAACGCATTAATTCGACTTACACTGGGCTTTACCCTTCTTTCTTGGACAACATCTCGTTTATCTCGCAGACCGTACAAAGATTCATACATCTTCTTAGGGTTAATGGGAGCTTTAAAAGTTGCAGAAGGCATCACGCGTTTTTGCCCCCTTACGTACGCATATGATTCGTGTCAAAAACACGATGAACATGAACACCATCCAAATGGAAACGAAGAAACGTATAATCCTTCATAAGGTAAAAAGGAGAGCCGGAGCTCTCCTTTTTTATTTTAAAGCTGCTTTTGCTAATGCACGATGGCCGATGTCTTTGCGATAGAAAAAGCCTTTTTCTACATCGATATGAGCCATTTGTTTGTATACTTCTTGCTGCGCTTCTTGAAGAGTTGCTCCTTTGGCACCTACTAATAGAACGCGGCCGCCGTTCGAAACGTATGTGTCGTTTTCTAAAGCCGTACCAGCGTGGAAAACAAGCGCGTCTTCACTGATCGCATCCAATCCGTTAATTGGCGCACCCTTTTGATAATCTTCTGGGTAACCCGCTGCTGCTAATACAATTCCAATAGCTGCTTCGTTATCCCATTCAATTTCTACTTTTTCTTCTTTCAAAATGCGAAGAAGCACATCGACTAAATCGCTTTTCATACGGGGCAGTACAACCTGTGTTTCAGGATCTCCAAAACGCGCATTAAATTCAATCACTTTTGGTCCTTTTTGTGTTTGAATCAGACCAGCATATAGAATTCCCGTATACTCACAGCCTTCTTCAGCTAATCCTTTAGCCATTGGAAGTAAGATGTTTTCTACAGCCTCTTGTACTTCTGCATCACTGATTTGCGGAACAGGAGAGTAAGCTCCCATGCCTCCTGTGTTCGGACCTTGATCGCCGTCAAAAGCACGCTTATGATCTTGTGCAATTACCATTGGATACACATTTGTCCCGCGTACGAATGCCATTAATGAAAATTCTTCACCATCCAAAAATTCTTCTACAACTACTTTGGCACTTGCTTCTTTAAATTTTTGGTCAACTAGAAAATCACGTAATGTATCTACAGCTTCTTCTACTGTTAAAGCAACAGTTACACCTTTACCAGCTGCTAAGCCGTCTGCTTTAATAACAATTGGAGCGCCTTGCTTTTCCACATATGCTTTTGCTTCCTCGTAAGACGTAAATGTTTCATACGCTGCGGTTGGAATATCATACTTTTTCATGAGCTCTTTTGCAAAGCTTTTGCTTCCTTCAATCATCGCTGCTTGTTTGCGCGGTCCAAAGACCGGAAGACCTTCTTGTTCGAATCGATCAACAATGCCTTCAATTAGCGGATTTTCTGGTCCAACAATTGTTAATCCAATCTTATTTTCTTTTGCAAATAGCACAAGCTCTTCTTGGCTGCTTTCATCGATTGGTACAATCGTTGCCACATCTCTCATGCCTGGGTTTCCTGGTGCTACAAACACTTCGTTAACAAGTGGACTTTTTGAAGCTTTCCATGCAATTGTATGCTCTCTTCCGCCTTTTCCAATAACTAAAACATTCACGTTCTTCACCTCATTAATGTTTAAAATGTCTTACGCCTGTAAATACCATTGCAATGCCGTATTCATCTGCTTTTGCAATTGACTCTTCATCACGAATTGATCCGCCTGGCTGAATAATAGCTGTGATTCCTGCTTTAGCTGCTGCTTCTACTGTATCGCCCATTGGGAAGAACGCATCTGAACCTAAAGCTGAACCTTGTGCTTTTTCACCAGCTTGTTCAATCGCAATTTTTGCAGCGCCTACGCGATTCATTTGACCAGCACCTACGCCAATTGTCATGTCATCTTTTGCAAGTACAATAGCATTAGACTTAACATTTTTAACAACTTTCCATGCTAATTTTAAATCTGCCCACTCTTTTTCTGTTGGCTCACGTTTCGTTGGAACAGTAATCGTTGCATCATCAAATCCGAATACATCTTCATCCTGAACAAGCACGCCGCCTTTTACAGATGTTAAGAAAGCTTCTTTTTCTGCCTTTTCATCAAGTTCGATCGTTAGTAAACGAAGGTTTTTCTTAGCTGTTAATACATCTAATGCTTCTTGATCGAACGCAGGAGCAATGATAATTTCTAAGAAAATTTCTTTTAACTGAATAGCCGTTTCACGGTCGATAGGACGGTTAGCTGCTACGATACCGCCAAAGATAGATGTAGGATCTGCTTCGTATGCTTTTTGATAAGCTTGAGCAATTGTTTCACCCACACCTACACCGCAAGGATTCATATGTTTGATCGCTACGATAGCCGGCTCTTTGAATTCTTTTACGATTTGAAGAGCTGCATTTGCATCGTTGATATTATTGTATGATAACTCTTTTCCATGGAGCTGCGTAGCTGTTGCAATAGAACCTTTTTGTGTTAACGGCTTTTTATAGAAAGAAGCTTGTTGGTGCGGATTTTCTCCGTATCGTAAGCCTTGAACACGCTCATACGTTACTGTTAATTTCTCAGGAGTTGTTTCACCTGTAATGTTTGTTAAGTATTCAGCGATTAATGCATCATAAGCTGCCGTGTGACGGAATACTTTTGCTGCTAATCGTTGGTTGGTTTCAAATGAAACATTGCCATCAGCTTTTAACTCTTCTACTACGGTTGCGTAATCGCTTGGATCTACTACAACTGAGACAGAACGATAGTTTTTCGCAGCTGAACGAAGCATTGTAGGTCCACCGATGTCAATATTCTCAATCGCTTCAGCAAGCGTTACATCCTCTTTTTCAATTGTCTTTTTAAATGGATATAAGTTTACAACTACAAAGTCGATTGGCGAGATATTATGCTCTTTCATTTGAGCTTGATGCTCTTCATTATCGCGTAACGCTAATAAAGCACCGTGAACGTTAGGATGCAATGTTTTTAAACGGCCGTCTAAAATTTCTGGGAAACCAGTTACTTCAGAGATTCCGATAACGTCAATGCCGTTTTCTTCTAGGGTACGCTTTGTACCGCCAGTTGAAATAATTTCTACTCCTAAGTCCTTTAATTCTTGTGCAAATGAAACAATACCTTCTTTATCAGATACGCTAATAAGCGCGCGTTTTGCTGTCATTTTGTAAACTCCTCCTGATCCGATCTCTCATTTAAAATCTTTCTTTCACTACTACTCTACCATAGTAAAGGATTAAAACTTTTTTGACAAGGTTACATCCTATTTATTTAACTGCGGCTTGTTCAAATAATTCATTCAGTACCGCGGGATAAAATTGATGTTCAATTTCATGAATACGGGCCTCAACTGTTTCTCTTGTATCGCCTTTTTCAATGCGAATAGCCTGCTGGTCAATAATTGGTCCTGTATCCATGCCTTCATCTACAAAATGCACGGTAATTCCAATCACTTTTACTCCTGCATCAAAAGCTTGACCAATAGCATCAATCCCAGGAAATGCAGGTAAAAGCGAAGGGTGGATATTAACAATACGATTTTTGTATGGCTTAAGCAACGTCGAACCAACTAATCGCATATATCCTGCTAAAACAAGAAATTCTACTTTAGCTGATGTAAGCTCTGCAAGAATTGCTGCTTCATACGCTTCTTTATTTTCATAGTTTTTAGGCGAACAAACAAAGCATGGTATTCCACATGCTTTTGCTCGTTCAATTACGTATGCATCCGGTTTATTACAAACAACAAGCGCAATATTTGCTTTTAATCGACCTGACTGAGTTGCTTCGTAGATGGATTGAAAGTTACTGCCGTTTCCAGAAGCAAACACTGCAATATTTATCATGCAAACGTCCCTCCAGCAAATTCAACACCTGTTCCTTCTTTGACACGTCCGATAACAAATGCTTTTTCGCCTTCGTTTTCAATTGCTTCAATGACTTTATTCATATCTTCAGGTTCAACAGCTAAAACAAATCCGATTCCCATATTGAATACTTCGAACATTTCTTTACGGTCTAGCTTGCCTTGCTCTTCAAGGAAATCAAACACGTATGGAATTGGCCAAGAACCGTAATCGATTTCTACACCTAAACCTTCAGGAAGCATACGAGGGATATTTTCAACAAATCCGCCTCCAGTAATATGAGCCATACCTGCAATCTTAGCTGCATGTAATGCTTTTAGGACCGGCTTCACGTATATTTTTGTTGGCGTTAATAACTCAACTCCGAGCTTTTCATTAAAACCAGCGTAAGTTTCGTGAAGATTTAACCCTTGATCATCAACAATTTTACGTACAAGAGAGTAGCCGTTGCTGTGAATACCGCTAGATGAGATACCGATCAACAGCTGTCCAGCTTTAATCTCATCTCCAGTAATAATTTCTGACTTTTCTACCGCTCCTACTGTAAACCCTGCAAGATCATATTCATCTTCTTCGTATAAACCTGGCATTTCAGCTGTTTCTCCGCCAATTAACGCACAGTTGGACTGTTCACAGCCGTCTGCAATTCCTTTTACAATCGATTCAATTTTTTCAGGAACTGCTTTCCCGCAAGCAATATAATCTAAGAAGTAGAGAGGCTCTGCTCCTTGTGCTAAAACGTCGTTTACACACATGGCCACTGCATCCACACCGATTGTGTCATGCTTATCCATTTGAAAAGCAAGTTTCAATTTTGTTCCTACTCCATCTGTACCAGAAACAAGAACAGGCTCTTTTAAATTCAATGTAGATAAATCGAACATTCCGCCAAAGCCGCCGACTGTTCCCATAATACCTGCACGAGCAGTTCGTTCTACGTGCTTTTTAATACGTGAAACAGCTTCATATCCTGCTTCTAAGTCAACTCCAGCTTGTTTATATGAATATGACATGTTGTCACTCCTTTTTTACGTTAAAACTAACAAGTTACCTTTTCATGAGGGTGTACAGTATCTGGATAAATTTCAGTTGGATACTTTCCAGTAAAACATGCCATACACTGTCCGCCGTTGCCTTCATACTGTCTGCCGATTGCGTCTACTAAACCTTCGTTGCTTAAGAAAACAAGTGAATCAGCTTCAATCAATTCACGAATTTCTTCAACAGAGCGCGTAGCAGCAATTAACTCAGAGGATGACGATGTGTCAATTCCATAAAAACATGGATTTTTAATAGGAGGTGAACTGATGCGTACATGTACTTCAGTTGCTCCTGCTTCTCGAAGCATACGAACAATGCGACGGCTTGTTGTGCCGCGAACGATAGAATCATCTACCATAACAACACGCTTACCCTCTACAATTTTACGTACGGGAGACAACTTCATTTTTACACCTTGTTCACGCAGTTCTTGTGAAGGCTGAATGAATGTACGGCCTACGTATCGATTCTTAATTAAACCTAATTCGTATGGAATCCCGGACTGTTCTGCAAAGCCGATTGCTGCTGAAATACTTGAATCCGGAACGCCTGTTACAACGTCTGCTTCAATTGGTGACTCAACTGCAAGTTGTTTCCCAAGGTTTTTACGAGCAGAGTGAACATTGATTCCATCAATATTGCTATCTGGTCTTGAAAAATAAATATATTCCATACTGCAAATAGCACGGTTTACGTTTAGTGTGAATCGCTCTGATTGAATACCTTCATCATTAATAATAAGTAATTCACCAGGCTCTACATCACGCTCATGAACCGCTCCAACAATATCAAACGCACACGTTTCAGAAGCTACTACATAGGCATCACCTAATCGTCCAATCGATAATGGACGCAGTCCGTGAGGATCAAGTGCAACCATCATTGTATCTTCTGTTAAAATAACGAATGCGTATGCGCCTTTAACCATTGATAAAGCATTTTTCACTTTATCTTTCATATCTTCATAGCCGCTTCGTTTAATTAAATGAGCCAGTACTTCTGTATCAGATGTTGATTGAAAAATACTCCCTTGGTTTTCCAGCTGATGCTTTAATGCATTTGCATTAACCAAGTTTCCATTATGAGCTAACGCAATGCTTCCGCTATGAGAGCGGAAGTGAAGGGGTTGAACATTTTCAAACCCTCCGCCTCCAGCTGTTGCATAACGAACGTGTCCAATTGCTGCTTTACCGTTTAGTTGCTCTAACTCTCCGTGGCCAAATACTTCGTTAACAAGGCCGACGCCTTTCATCACTGTTACTTTTTCACCGTCTGTTACAGCAATACCAGCGCCTTCTTGTCCGCGGTGTTGCAAGCTATGCAAACCGTAATAAGCAATCTGGCTTGCGTTTTCATGTCCCCATACACCGAATACGCCACATTCTTCGTTTAAGCCTTTGATTTCAGCAAGCATGGAAGCGCTCCTTTCCAAGCAGTAGTTAATTCTTCAACTGATAACTGAACAAGAACACTTTCTTGATGTTTAACAGTTAATGTTGCATCTTCTGTTACGCGACCTACTAATGCTGCATCTTGTACAAGCATTTCGAATTTTTCTTTATTCTCTGGTGAAACCGTTACGATAAAGCGTGATTGTGTTTCACTGAATAGCTCTGCTGTTGCTTCACCGTTTACCGTTACGTTTACACCTAATCCGCTGCCGTTCATCACTTTTTCAGCTAGAGCTACCGCGAATCCTCCTTCTGCAATATCGTGAGCAGACTGAACTGCACCTTCACGAATTGCTTGAAGAAGCTGATCTTGACGTGTTTTTTCAATTGCTAAATCTAATTTAGGTGAATGGCCGAATACCGTACCGTTTTCTAGTACTTTTTGAAGCTCAGTACCTGCGAATTCTGCTTCAGCTTTACCAATAACATAGATTAAGTCATCTTTTTTCTTCGCATATTGAGTTGTAATATGGTTGATATCCTCGATCAAACCAACCATTCCAATAACAGGAGTTGGGTAAATTGCTTCACCTTTTGTTTCATTGTAAAGAGATACGTTACCACCGATAACCGGAGTCGATAGCTCACGGCAAGCGTCGCTCATACCGTCTGTTGCTTTTTCAATTTGCCAGAAGATTTCTGGTTTTTCAGGGTTACCGAAGTTTAAGCAGTCTGTAATCGCAAGAGGCTGTGCACCAGAACATACAAGGTTACGAGCAGCTTCTGCCACTGCGATACGGCCGCCTACTTCCGGGTCTAGGTATAAATAGCGAGAGTTACAGTCTGTTGTCATCGCTAATGCTTTATTTGTATCACGTACACGAACAACCGCCGCGTCAGATCCAGGAGATACAACTGTGTTTGTACGTACTTGGTAGTCATATTGGTTGTAAACCCACTCTTTGTTTGCAATCGTAGGCTGTTTTAAAAGCGTTACTAACATATCACTGTGATTTTCAACAGTAGGAGCATATGCTGACTGCTCTTGGAACTCACGATAGTATGCTGGTTCTTGAGATGGTTTGTGGTATACCGGTGCATCTTCTGCTAATGCATCTACAGGAACATCTGCTACTACTTCTCCGTTGTGAGTTAAACGAAGGCGCTTATCGTCGGTTACGTGACCAACTGAAACAGCTTCTAATCCGTATTTTTCAACGATTTCTACGATTTCATTTTCACGGCCTTTTTCAACAACGATGAGCATGCGCTCTTGAGATTCTGAAAGCATCATTTCATATGGTGTCATGCCCGTTTCACGCTGAGGTACAAGATTAAGGTTCATTTCAATACCAGAACCTGCTTTACTTGCCATCTCTGCTGAAGAACTTGTTAAGCCCGCGGCACCCATATCTTGAATGCCGACTAAAGCGTCACACTTGATAAGCTCTAAGCAAGCTTCAAGAAGAAGTTTTTCCATAAATGGATCTCCTACTTGTACAGCAGGACGTTTTTCATCTGACTGATCAGATAGCTCTTCAGAAGCAAATGTAGCGCCGTGGATACCGTCGCGTCCCGTTTTTGCTCCTACGTACATAACCGTGTTGCCAACGCCTTTAGCTTGACCTTTTTGAATGTCTTCGTGGTTAATTAAACCAACACACATAGCGTTAACAAGCGGATTTCCTTCATATGAAGCTTCAAACTGAATTTCTCCTCCTACTGTTGGGATTCCTACACAGTTACCGTAACCTGCGATTCCCGCTACTACTTCCTCAAACAAATGACGAACCTTTGGAGATGTTAATTCACCAAAACGTAAAGAGTTTAAAAGTGCAATCGGTCTTGCTCCCATTGAAAAGACGTCACGAATGATACCACCTACGCCAGTTGCTGCTCCTTGATAAGGCTCAATCGCTGATGGATGGTTATGACTTTCGATTTTAAATACAACGGCTTGGTTGTCACCGATATCGACGATACCAGCTCCTTCACCAGGACCTTGTAATACTTTTTCACCCGTGATAGGGAATTTTTTCAGTACAGGCTTAGAGTTTTTATAACTGCAGTGCTCTGACCACATAACAGAGAATAAGCCTGTTTCTGTATAGTTAGGAGTACGACCAAGCAGTTGCTCTACATTTGCAAACTCTTCGTCTGTTAATCCCATGTCTCGATATAACTTTTGTTCTTTAATTTGCTCTACATTTGGTTCAAGAAGTAACGACATTTTGTTCCCTCCACTGCTTTACGATTGATTGAAATAATTTAAGTCCGTCCGCGCTTCCTAAAAGATCGCTTACCGCTCTTTCTGGGTGAGGCATCATTCCTAATACGTTGCCTGTTTCGTTCGTAATCCCTGCAATACCTTGAAGACTTCCGTTTGGATTATCACCTGCGTATTGGAAAAGAATCTGGTTGTTTTCAATCAATTTTTGTAACGTGTGTTCATCACAATAGTAGTTGCCTTCACCGTGTGCCACTGGAATAGCAATTGCTTCATCTTTGCCATAAGCATTTGTAAACATTGTTTCGTTATTAGCTACTTTTAAATTCACTGTTTTACAGATAAATTTTAAGTTTTCATTACGGCGCATAGCACCTGGTAGTAATCCTGCTTCTAATAAAATTTGGAATCCATTACATACGCCTAGTACTGGCTTTCCTTGGCTTGCTGCTTTTTTTACAGCGTCCATTACATTTGAGAAGCGAGCGATAGCACCTGAACGAAGGTAATCTCCATATGAGAAACCGCCTGGAAGCAAGATACCATCATATTGATCTAATGATTCTGTATCGTGCCAAACGTAATCTACTTCTTCACCAAGCTCATCTTTGATAGCATGATACATATCTACGTCACAGTTTGATCCTGGAAAAACAATTACAGCAAATTTCACTGTACGACAACCTCCTCAACCTCGTAACGGTAATCTTCAATTACTGTATTAACTAAAAGCTTTTCACACATTTCTTTTACGCGTTCATCTAATGAATCTGTGCTGTCGATTGTTAGCTCTAAAAATTTACCGATGCGTACTTCTTGAACTTCTTCATAAGACATACGGTGCAATGAATTTTTAACGGCTACTCCTTGAGGGTCTAATACACTTTCTCTTAATGTGACAAATACTTTTACTTTATACATGGTTGGGTTATCCTCCGATTCGCTGTAAGATTTTTTCGTATGCTTCTGTTAAACCGCCTAAGTCTCTGCGGAATACATCTTTATCTAATTTTTCGTTCGTATGAACATCCCAGAAGCGGCAAGTGTCAGGTGAAATTTCATCCGCTAAAATAATGTCGCCTTGAGAAGTACGGCCGAATTCTAATTTAAAATCTACCAAGAAAATGTCTTTATCTTTGAAAAATTCCGATAATACTTCGTTGATTTGAAGTGCTTGTGCCTTTAAACTATCAATCTCTTCTTGAGTTGCAGCCTTAAGGAAAATTGCATGTTCTGCAAGAATTAACGGATCACCAAGCGCGTCATCTTTATAGTAAAGTTCAACGATTGGCTGTTCAAAGCGAATACCTTCTTCTACGCCAATTCGCTTCGCAAGGCTTCCTGCTGTAGCATTTCGTACAACAACTTCAAGCGGAACAATCTCTACTTTCTTAACCGCTTGTTCATGATCTGAAAGCTGCTTCACAAAGTGAGTTGTAATCCCTTGCTCATGTAACATTGAAAATAGTAAACTACTAATTTGGTTGTTCAGCTGTGCTTTCCCGCTAATCTCTGCCTTTTTCTGACCGTTGAATGCTGTAGCTTCGTTTTTATAAGCAACCCACAATACATCTTGCTCATCAGTAGCGTAAATTTTTTTCGCTTTTCCTTCATAAAGTAACTCTTGCTTTTCCATGCTGTCACCTCTACATACAGAATATTCAGATACACTTTCTTAGATAAAGGCAAGGACGTGCCTTGCCTTTTTTATTAAAGACCTAAACGTTCAAAAATCATATCTACATTTTTTAAATGGTGCTTATGATCGAAGCAATCTTCAATCTCTTCTGGTGATAAGTGGCGAGTAATACGCTCTTCGCCTTCAATTAAAGAACGGAAAGGAACTTGAGTTTCCCATGCTTCCATTGCTTTTGGCTGTACTAAGTCGTATGCTTCTTCACGTACCATACCTTTATTAATTAATGTTAACAGTACACGCTGTGAGTAAATTAACCCTAGTGTACGATCCATGTTGCGCTTCATGTTGTCAGGGAATACTGTTAAGTTTTTAACAATATTTGCAAAACGATTTAACATGTAATTTAAAGCAATCGTTGCATCAGGTAAGATGACACGCTCTGCCGATGAATGAGAGATGTCACGCTCATGCCAAAGCGGTACATTATCATAAGCTGTAACCATATAGCCGCGAATTAAGCGAGCAAGTCCCGTTACGTTCTCAGAACCGATTGGATTACGTTTATGAGGCATTGCAGATGATCCTTTTTGACCTTTTGCAAAGTACTCTTCAACCTCACGTGTTTCACTCTTTTGAAGACCGCGAACTTCTACTGCAAATTTCTCAATAGATGTCGCAATTAACGCTAGGACTGACATATAGTGTGCATGACGGTCACGCTGTAATGTTTGCGTAGAGATTGGTGCTGGTGAAATCCCTAGCTTCTCACATACGTATTTTTCAACGAAAGGATCGATGTTAGCAAACGTTCCAACTGCTCCTGACATTTTACCGAATTCCACTTCAGCTGCAGCACGTTTTAAACGCTCTAGGTTACGCTTCATTTCTTCGTACCATAACCCCATTTTCAAACCAAAAGTCGTTGGCTCAGCGTGTACACCGTGCGTACGTCCCATCATAACCGTATACTTATGTTCTTGAGCTTTTTCCTTTAGTACTTCTACAAAGCGCTCTACGTCACTTAGCAAGATTTCATTAGCTTGCTTTAATAAATAAGATAGTGCTGTATCAACTACGTCAGTTGAAGTCAAACCGTAGTGTACCCACTTGCGCTCTTCACCAAGCGTTTCAGATACTGCACGAGTGAAAGCTACTACGTCATGACGTGTTTCTAGTTCAATTTCATTGATGCGGTTAATATCAAAAGATGCATTTTGACGAATTAACTTCACATCTTCTTTCGGAATGTGTCCTAATTCTGACCATGCTTCGCAAGCTAGAATTTCAACTTCTAACCAAGCTTTAAATTTATTTTCTTCTGTCCAAATAGCTGCCATTTCTGGTCTTGTATAACGTTCAATCATGTTGTTACTTCCTCCGTTCTTTCCCAAATTCCTAGAGATTCGGCTTTTTCTATCGCCTCATCTATCTTATCAGCTAATACCGTGATATGTCCCATTTTTCTCTTCTCTTTTGCAACTTTTTTTCCGTACAAATGCAAGTGCATATCATCTAAACATTCGATTTTTGCCATTGTGTTCTCAATATGTTCCCCTAATAGGTTAACCATAACAGCAGGTTTTAATAAAGTCGGCTGTGCTAGGGTCCAGTTACAAATGGCTCTTACGTGCTGTTGAAATTGAGAAAGATCACAAGCATTGATTGAATAATGACCTGAATTATGAGGTCTAGGCGCCATTTCATTTATATAAATCTGACCTTCTTTAGTTAGAAACATCTCAACTGCTAACGTACCAACTAAATCTAATCCTTTTGCTATTTCCTGCGCATATTGAAGAGCTTTCGCTTCTTGATCTGCTGTAATACGTGCTGGAACAATTGTTTGGTGTAAAATATGATGCTTATGAATGTTCTCAGCTACTGGTAAACATACCGTTTCGCCTTTTGCATTGCGGTGCACAATAACTGATACTTCTTTATCTAAATTCATCCACTGTTCTACAATACATTCTGATTGCGCTAATAGCTCAGCTGCTTCACGAATATTATTTTCATTTTTCACTAGAACTTGCCCTTTACCGTCATATCCGCCTCGGCAAGTTTTTACAACACAAGGATAACCAATTGTTTCGACAGCTTTTAAAAGTTCTTCTTCAGTCGTAACGATTGCATAGTCAGGAACGTCTAGATTAAGCTTTGTAATCATTTCTTTTTCTAAACGGCGATTTTGTGTAACGGCTAGTAAATGACTGCCCTGTGGCACGTAGCATTTTGTTTCTAGCCATTTCATCATCTCAACATCAACGTTTTCAAATTCATAGGTGATGACATCTGACACTTCAGCAAGCTTTTCAACCGCTTTTCTATCATCATAGTTGCCAATGACTTTAATATCTGCTACTTGACCGCAAGGAGAATCTTCTGTTGGTTCAAGCACTGCAATGTAATAACCCATTTCTTTAGCAGATAGTGCAATCATTCTCCCAAGCTGTCCACCGCCTACGATTCCAATTGTTTTACCAGGAGGTATAAGTAAATTAGACAAGTTGATCACTACTTTCTAACACAGATGATTTAATAGACTCTCTACGATTTTCAAGTTGATCACTTAACGTTGGATCCTGTGTTGCTAAGATTTGTGCTGCTAGCAACCCAGCGTTCGTAGAACCAGCTTTTCCAATAGCTACTGTAGCTACCGGTACGCCGCCTGGCATTTGAACAATCGATAAAAGTGAATCTAAACCGTTTAAGTTACTTGATTTAACTGGTACACCTATTACAGGTAAAATTGTTTTTGCAGCAATCATACCAGGTAAGTGAGCAGCGCCACCAGCGCCAGCAATAATAACTTTAATCCCTCGTTCTTTAGCAGTTTCAGCATACTCAAACATATAATCCGGCGTTCGATGTGCTGATACAACTTTCTTTTCATATTCAATATTTAATTCATCTAAAATGTCACACGCATATTTCATAGTGCTCCAGTCTGACTGACTGCCCATTACAACAGCAACTTTTACATTCATGAATAAAAGCTCCTTTTTCACGTTATAAAAAAACCTAGGGTATGTTATGGCTCACTAAAGGAAAGCCACAACTACCCTAGGTTTCATGTATCAACATTCCTTTTGAAAAGGAATCATGTTTACCTATTTAGTAATTGTACTCTCCTCATAGTCCAATGATTTACGGTCATCGGGTAGAAACTCGTGGGCCATATTCCCACTATTATATGAGGTTTCGGATATCTCAATTGACAACTTAATAATAACAGCCAAACCAGAAAAAAGTCAACCCAAAAATCGAATGTTTACTATTTTTATCATTAAAATGTTCGTATTTAGAGACTTTTCCCTTCGAAAACAATCTGTTGCTTTACCGGAACATACTCTTTTTTACCATTTATTTCTTTTTCTTCAAAGATAGGCTTTTCCATTCGTCGAACGGGCATATACCCATCTTTTTTCATCCGATCTAAACAACTTGCGATTGTTTCATTTTCCTGTAATTCGTATAGTACTTTTTTTGATTTCTTACCCAAAATGCAGCCTCCAGTTTGAAAGAAGTTTCTTACAACGTCAAAAAGAACTTTTATAATAAAAAATTAAATGAATCCACTATAGTGTAACATAATTTAAAAGTTAAATTCACGCTGTAATTTTTAGAAACAAAAAAGACTAGTCATTGAATGACTAGTCTTTTTATTGGCCTGGCAACGTCCTACTCTCACAGGGACAAAGTCCCAACTACCATTGGCGCTAAAGAGCTTAACTTCCGTGTTCGGTATGGGAACGGGTGTGACCTCTTCGCTATCGCCACCAGACAAGAGATTGCTCTCTCAAAACTAGATAACAGTTTGCTGAGTAAAGCTTACGCTTTTAAAGTTTGGTTAAGTCCTCGATCGATTAGTATCAGTCAGCTACACATGTCGCCACGCTTCCACCTCTGACCTATCAACCTG
>NZ_JBOZGL010000013.1:0-49250 GCF_050846855.1 Priestia sp. TGN 0903 | reverse complement strand
GAACACGGAAGTTAAGCTCTTTAGCGCCAATGGTAGTTGGGACTTTGTCCCTGTGAGAGTAGGACGTTGCCAGGCACTTGAAAAAAGACTAGCTATTTTAGCTAGTCTTTTTTTATTATTCACAAAGTATAAGCTATCTACATAAAATGGGGTAAATGAACTGCATAAAGAAGTTACATCTTGTCGATACTTATTTAGTGGAGGTGGAGAGTAATGGAAAAACAAATTAAAACATGTTCCGTTTGTCATGAACAGCATACAAAGGGTATTGAGGTGTTTTCCAGCTTTATATGCCAACACTGCGAGGTAGAGATTGTAGAGGTGGATTCATCTCATTTTCGTTATCAATTGTTAGTAAATCAATTAAAGAGAATATCAGGAGCGTTTTCTTACTAAAAGCCCTTTTTTATAAGGGCTTCTTTATATGGCTCAAAAAAA
The DNA here is from genome assembly GCF_050846855.1 of Priestia sp. TGN 0903. Classification (NCBI taxonomy): domain Bacteria; kingdom Bacillati; phylum Bacillota; class Bacilli; order Caryophanales; family Bacillaceae; genus Priestia; species Priestia sp. TGN 0903. The sequence continues at coordinate 48,812 of NZ_JBOZGL010000013.1, read as the reverse complement.
TCATCTAAGTTTGTTATAATGAAAGAAAAATGAATTTTGATAGGAAAAATGCTTACATATTCTTTTATCAAGTTAACAATGTTATATTTACAAAAAGTAAGGAATGGATGTATGGATACATATTTACCTTTATATAACCGTTTAGTAAGGCATAGCGAAAAGAGGTCACTCTCTTACCACGTGCCCGGCCATAAAAATGGTCAAATTCTACCTTCACATATTCAGTCTTCTTACGCAGATTTTTTGCAATACGATCTAACGGAAATTAGCGGATTAGATGATTTACATGAAGCAGAATCTGTTATTAAAGAAGCACAAGAGTTAACGGCAAAGTTGTATGGAGTAGATGAAAGCTTTTTTTTAGTTAATGGTTCTACTGTAGGCAACCTCTCAGCAATTTTATCTCTTTGTCAAGAAGGAGATAAAATTGCTGTTCAAAGAGATTCTCATAAATCTATTTTTAATGCTATTACTTTATCAAAGGCATCACCTATTTTTTTAGCTCCTGAAATAGATTCAAAAACACATCTTAGTACAGGTGTATCCATTAAAACAATTAAAGCGGCTTTAGAGCGTTCTGAGGATATAAAAGCATTTGTATTAACAAATCCTACTTACTACGGGGTGGCACGAGATTTAAAGGAGACCATTGACTTTATTCATAGCTACAATATTCCTATAGTTATTGATGAAGCTCATGGAGCCCATTTTATTTTAGGCAATCCTTTTCCGTCGTCAGCTGTTACGTATGGAGCTGACCTTGTCGTTCAGTCAGCACATAAAACGCTACCAGCTATGACAATGGGTTCTTATTTACATATGCAGGGAACATTAGTGAATAAGCAAGCGGTGCGCCATTACCTACAAGTACTTCAGTCAAGCAGTCCTTCATACCCTATTATGGCTTCTCTCGATTTGGCACGGTATTATCTGCAGCAGTTTACACAGCATGATATCGATAGAATGACTGACAATATTCATTCGTTTGTTGAAAAGATTAATAAGATTGATACACTTTCAACTATTAATGTGGAAACAGATCAAACTGCTACCGACCTTTTGAAAATGACATTGACTTGTTCAGCGGCAACAGGATATGATTTGCAAAAGGAACTGGAAAAACAAGATATTTATACAGAACTAGCTGACGTTAACTATGTATTGTTTGTTCTACCGTTAAGCAGCAGTTGGGACTTTAATGATACAATTAAGCGGGTTAGACAAGCAGTAGCAAATATACAGCGTAAGTCGTATGAAAAACCACTAATCAAACCATTTCGTTTTTCAAGGGCAACGGTTCTCCTCTCTATGGAAGAAAGAAAATTAAGGACAAAGCATATGTGTTCGTTTGAAGAAGCAATTGGGTGTGTAAGCGCACAATCTATTATTCCATATCCTCCTGGAATTCCTATTTTAATGGAGGGAGAAACGATTACGAGCAATCATATTGACTATATTTTGCATATTCAAAGGTTAAATGGTCATATTCAAGGCGGCTCTTGTATGGAAGAAGGAAAGATAGAAGTATTTAAATAGAGAAAGGAATTTATACATGTCAGGAACGTTTATTACATTCGAAGGGCCAGAGGGTGCTGGTAAGACGACCATCATCCATATGGTTCAACAAAAATTAATACAAGATGGCTATAACATTGTATTAACAAGAGAGCCTGGAGGCATACGAATTGCTGAACAAATTCGTGAAATCATCTTAAATCCATCTAACACGGAAATGGATGCCAGAACAGAAGCACTTCTTTACGCTGCGGCTAGGAGACAACATCTTGTAGAAAAAGTGATTCCTGAGCTAAATAAAGGGAATATAGTATTATGTGACCGTTTTATTGATAGCTCACTTGCTTATCAAGGAAATGCGCGGGGGATAGGTGTAGAAGATATTTTTGCTATCAATCAATTTGCTATTGAGCAAACGATGCCACAGGCCACTTTATATTTTGATATTGAGCCTGAGGTAGGATTAGAAAGAATTAATAAAGGTCGAAAAGATGAGATTAATCGATTAGATTTAGAATCCTTAGACTTTCATTACAAAGTACGAGATGGATATCTATCTCTTTTGAGTCAATTTCCAGAGCGTATTCGCCGAATTGATGCAAATCAATCCATTGAAAAGGTCTGTGAAGAAGCTTATAAACAGATACAATTGATTTTAAAATAAATACAGATGATTGTTATTCTTGCTATACTATTCTTAACAATAAAGTAAAATGAGGTGTTATTCATGAAATTAGTAATGGCCGTTATTCAAGATTCAGATAGCTCAAAGCTTTTAAATGCACTTGTAGAAAGAGGATTTCGTTCAACCAAATTATCAAGTACGGGCGGATTTTTAAAATCAGGGAATACAACAATTATGATTGGTACAGATGATCATAAAGTAGATGAAGTACTTGATATTATTAAGGGCCAATGTGAAAACCGCAGACAGATGATTTCTCCTGTGGCACCGATGGGTGGTAATGCAGATTCATACATTCCGTATCCTGTTGAAGTTGAAGTGGGCGGAGCTACAGTATTCGTACTACCAGTAGATCAATTTCATCAATTTTAAGAGAGAAGATTTTAAATAGAAAGTGATGATTGAATGGGAAATACATGGGAACAGCTTGAAGCTCTTCAGCCGAACGTATTAAAGATTTTGCAAAACAGCTTACTTAAAGAGCGAGTTGCTCATGCTTATTTATTTGAAGGAAGCAAAGGAACAGGTAAAAAACAAATTAGTTTTTTGTTTGCTAAAGCACTGTTTTGCCAAAATCCAGTTAATCATAGGCCATGCCATGAGTGCAGTAACTGCCGGCGAATTGATTCAGGTAATCATCCAGATATTCACTTGATTGAGCCAGCTGGTTTATCGATTAAAAAAGAGCAAATTCAATTCTTGCAATCAGAATTCACAAAAACCGGTGTTGAATCTAATAAAAAGTTATATATTGTGAATCATGTTGATAAAATGACAGTAAGCGCAGCAAATAGTTTACTGAAATTTTTAGAAGAGCCTGGCAACGGAACTTATGCAATTTTATTAACAGAAAATATACAGCGCTTATTAGATACGATTATCTCACGTTGCCAAGTAATATCATTTCGATCTCTTACACCAGAACAGTTAGCTGAAAAACTAGTAGAAAATGGCCTTTCCGCAGTAGATGCGTCCATCTTGTCTAATTTAACAAACAGCATTGATGAAGCAATTGAATTAAGTAAAGATGAATGGTTTGGACTTGCAATAAAGTTAGTGATACAATTATATGAAGTGTTAACAACGAGACCTCAACAAGCTCTTCTTTTTATTCATGAAAAGTGGGTAACACATTTTAAAGAAAAAGAACAAGCTCATATTGGTTTAACTTTATTGATGCTTCTTTACCGTGATTTGTTGACGCTGCAAGTTGGACAAGAGTCTAAAATCGTCTATCGTCATAAAATAGAAGAATTAAAACAGCAAGCTCTTCAGACAACGCAGGAAAAAGCGATTTATCGCTTAGAGGTTATCTTGAAGGCCAAAAATAAATTAAATTCAAATATGAATCTACAGTTATTAATGGAACAGCTGGTGTTGGATTTGCAGGAGGGATAAAAGCTTGTATGATGTAGTAGGCGTTCGCTTTAAAAAAGCGGGAAAAATATATTATTTTGACCCTGGAGAACTTACAATTCCAGATGGTGAGTTTGTTATTGTAGAAACAGTTCGTGGTGTTGAATTTGGCAGAGTGGTTATTAACAAAAAGCAAGTAAGTGAACATGATGTCGTGCTTCCTTTGAAAAAAGTAATCCGCATTGCTGAACAAAAAGACAGGCTGATTGTGGATGAAAATAAACAAGCTGCTAGAGAAGCGTATGACGTATGCGTGCAAAAAATTCAATCACACGATTTAGATATGAAGTTAGTAGATGTAGAATATACGTTTGATCGTAATAAAGTCATTTTTTATTTTACAGCAGACGGCCGTATTGATTTTAGAGAGCTAGTTAAAGATTTAGCTGCTATTTTCCGTACGCGAATTGAGCTTCGTCAAATTGGTGTACGAGACGAGGCAAAACTGTTGGGCGGGATAGGTCCTTGTGGACGTATGCTATGTTGCTCAACGTTTTTAGGTGATTTTGAGCCGGTTTCTATTAAGATGGCCAAAGACCAAAACCTATCGCTTAATCCAACGAAAATTTCTGGTTTATGCGGACGTTTGATGTGTTGTTTAAAATATGAAAATGATGAGTATGAAACGGCAAAAGAACAGCTTCCTGATATAGGCTCAACAATTAAAACTTCAGATGGTTCAGGACGTGTAGTAGGTTTGAATATTTTGGAAAGAATTATTCAAGTGGAACTGTCAGATCACGAACAAATTTTAGAGTATACTCTGGATGAGATCAATAATGAAGGTGCTGTTTCGTTTCAAGCCACAGATTAACGAGGTGGGCAAAGGTGGATAAAAAAGAGATTTTTGATTCGGTGACAAACATGGAGGAACAAATTGGTCATTTATATAAGCAGTTAGGTGAGTTGAAAGAGCATCTTGCTGAGCTAATTGAAGAAAATCATCATCTGCAAATAGAAAATGATCATTTGCGCCGTCGCCTTGACCAGACAAACTTCGAAACGAAGCTGAAAAATAGACATTCAAAAGCAAGCGCTCAAACAAAAGAGCAAAAACAAATTGATATCGGAGAAGGATATGACAATTTGGCTCGCCTTTACCAAGAGGGTTTTCATATTTGTAACATTCATTATGGAAGTGTGCGTAAAGATGGAGACTGTTTGTTTTGCTTGTCATTTTTAAATAAAAAGTAACAACACCTCTCCCTTTTGGAGAGGTTCTTTTTATGAGTAAAAGATGTAAATAATAGATGTACAAGGAGAAGAACGATTATGGTTGAGTTATATGGAGATGAACGTTTAGATTATCTATTAGCCGATGAGGAAATGCGCATTATTCAAAGTCCATCTGTCTTTTCCTTTTCATTGGATGCTGTGCTTTTATCTCACTTTGCTTATGTCCCAATTCGTAAAGGCAACTTGGTTGATTTATGTTCAGGAAACGGTGTAATCCCACTGTTTTTATCTAAACGAACAAAGGGAAAAATCATTGGTGTAGAAATTCAAGAGCGGCTACACAGTATGGCACAAAGAAGTATTGCGTATAATCAGCTGGATGGGCAGATTAAAATGATACATGGTGATTTAAAAAATGCACCTCAAGAACTGGGTTATGGAAAATATGATGTTGTAACATGTAATCCTCCTTATTTCACCACATCCAATAAAGAAGAAATAAATGAAAACGAACACTTTGCAATCGCTCGCCACGAAATTCATTGTTCGTTGGAAGATGTGATTAGAGCCAGTAGTCAACTAGTTAAGCAAGGCGGAAAAGTAGCATTGGTTCACCGTCCAGGGAGACTATTAGATATCGTTACGTTAATGAGGCAATACCGTTTAGAGCCAAAGAGACTTCAGTTTGTCTATCCTAAAGATGGGAAAGAAGCAAATACGCTTTTAATTGAAGGTACGAAGGATGGAAGTCCAGATTTAAAGATTCTTCCTCCGCTGGTGGTCTACCAAGATAATGATGAATACACGGACGAATTAAAAAGGATTTTATATGGAACAGAATAATCATTATTTTTATGTAGTTGAATGCAAGGACTGTACGTATTACGCTGGTTACACGAATAATTTGCAAAAACGTATTTCTGTCCATAATGAAGGGAAAGGGGCAAAATATACGAGAGCAAGAAGGCCTGTTTCATTAATTTGGCATGAGGTGTTTACTTCTAAAACAGAAGCTATGCAAAAAGAGTATTGGTTCAAACAGTTGAGCAGAGTGCAAAAACAGGCTTACATTCGAAGGGAGCAAGAAAAGCAGAATGAAATCACAAAAAAGTTATGATGTATCGAATGAACGAGGCGTTTTATATTTAGTTCCCACTCCTATTGGAAACTTAGAGGATATGACATTTCGTGCGATTCGAATTTTAAAAGAAGTTGATTATATTGCCGCAGAAGATACGAGACAAACGAAAAAACTATGTAACCACTTTGAGATCGATACGCCTATTACAAGTTATCATGAACATAATAAACATACAAAAAGTGAACAGCTGTTAAGCGACTTGGACAGTGAAAAAAATATTGCTTTAGTAAGCGACGCGGGTATGCCCTGTATTTCAGATCCTGGTTATGAGTTAGTGGTAGCTGCCGTTAAAGAAGGATATACGGTTGTTCCGCTGCCGGGGCCTAACGCAGCATTAACAGCTTTAATTGCTTCTGGTCTACCTACAGGGCAGTTTTATTTCTATGGATTTTTAAACAGAAATAAAAAACAGCGTAAAGAACAGCTTCAAGAGCTTCAGTATATTAAAGAAAGCATGATATTTTATGAAGCCCCTCATCGGTTAAAAGAAACGCTAAAGAGTATAGAAGAAATTTTAGGGAACCGATCTATTGTGTTATGTAGAGAGTTAACCAAACGCTATGAAGAATTTTTAAGAGGAAGCGTATTAGAAGCAATTGAATGGACAAATGCCACAGATATTAGAGGGGAATTCTGCTTAATTCTTGAAGGGACAAATGAAGAAGCGCCAGATGAAAGTAATCTATGGTGGGAACAGCTCACCATTATCGAGCACGTTGATCACTATGTAGAAGAAGGACTTTCAAACAAAGAAGCGATTAAGCAAGTGGCAAAAGACCGAGATGTATCAAAACGAGACATTTATAGTGAATATCACGTACATTAAAAAAAGCTGTCTATCATAGACAGCTTTTCGTTTTATTTAGAAGCTTGTAAAGAATCTTGAAGTTCTTTCATGATTTGTTCTGCACCTTCACGGCTTAGAATTAATTTGCCGCTAGCAAGTTGAATGTTATCATCAGATACTTCACCTGTTACTTGGCAAGTCATGTTTGGTTTATATTTTTTTAAGATGATGCGCTCTTCATCTACATAGATTTCTAGAGCATCTTTCTCTGCAATTCCTAATGTACGACGTAATTCAATTGGAATTACTACGCGTCCTAATTCATCAACTTTACGAACAATACCTGTAGATTTCATGTTAATCGTTCTCCTCTCAATGATCATTTTTCTATGTTATTACTTTCGTCATTATTCGACAATTTCAACGTACTTTCATAATACCAGCGTTTCCAAAACTAGTCAATCATTTTATATGTAAAAAAATGTAGCTGGGAAAAAATTTTTTCCCCGACTCGTTTAGAAGCTAATTGTGACCGTCAGTCAAGGAATGACAAGGGGTTTCATTGGAAAAAAGATTAATCGCCTAAATAGCTTGATATTAACTATTTTGAAGATAGGGTAAATATAATTCGACATAAAACGACAAAATTAGACCTATTTGTCGTTTTTATCAAAGTGACTTTTTGAATGGGGGTATATTTTTTATAAAAATAGGGCGAAGCTGATACAATTAACAGGATTATTTTTTGGGAAAATAACGATTATTTAAAAATGAAGTGAATCCGTCATATTCCCGTGTATATAGGAAGAGAATGTTTTGAAATTATCATGTAAAATAGTATGATAGATAGTAGAATAAGAAGACAGGGTTTATATGATTACATCCATATAAATCAAAATGTTGAAATGGAATGTTGGAGGTTATGAACATGGCAGATGGAAATAATACATTTTACATTACTACGCCGATTTATTATCCGAGTGGTAAATTACATATAGGGCACGCATACACGACGGTAGCGGGAGATGCAATGGCTCGTTATAAACGTTTGAGAGGGTTTGACGTACGTTATTTAACAGGTACGGATGAACATGGTCAAAAAATTCAGCGAAAAGCAGAAGAGAAAAACGTGACACCTCAGCAATACGTAGATGATATTGTCTCTGGAATCAAAGAGCTGTGGGATAAGATGGATATTTCGTATGACGATTTTATCCGTACAACAGAACCAAGACATAAAGAAATCGTGGAAAAGATTTTCGCGCGCCTTTTAGAACAAGGTGATATTTATCTTGATGAGTATGAAGGTTGGTATTCAGTTCCCGATGAGACGTACTATACAGAGCATCAACTAGTAGATCCAATCGTTGAAAATGGAAAAGTTGTAGGTGGGAAAAGCCCGGATAGCGGACACCCTGTAGAGCTCGTTCGAGAAGAGTCCTATTTCTTTAAAATGGGGAAATACGTAGATCGTTTACTAGCTTTTTATGAAGAGAACCCTTCATTTATTCAACCGGAGTCTCGTAAAAACGAAATGATCAATAATTTTATTAAGCCGGGTCTTGAAGACTTAGCTGTTTCTCGTACGACGTTTGATTGGGGAGTAAAAGTTCCAGGTAACCCAAAACACGTTATTTACGTATGGATTGATGCGCTTTCTAACTATATCACCTCTCTTGGGTATGATACTGAGAATGATGAAAACTATCGAAAATACTGGCCGGCTAACGTACATTTAGTAGGAAAAGAAATCGTACGTTTCCATACCATTTATTGGCCAATCATGTTGATGGCACTTGATTTGCCACTTCCTAAGAAAGTATTTGCTCACGGCTGGTTATTAATGAAAGATGGAAAGATGTCGAAGTCAAAAGGGAATGTAGTAGACCCAGTGACATTGATTGACCGCTATGGGTTAGATGCCCTTCGTTACTACTTGCTTCGTGAAGTTCCATTCGGTTCAGACGGTGTATTCACACCAGAAGCGTTTGTTGAACGTATTAACTTTGACTTAGCAAATGACCTTGGCAACCTAGTTAACCGTACAGTGGCGATGATTAATAAGTATTTTGATGGTGTTATTCCGACTTATGAAGGAAATGTAACAGAGTTTGATGCACTTATCGTACAAGCTCAAAAAGATACAGTGAATAAATATGAAGAAGCGATGGAGGATATGGAGTTTTCAGTGGCTCTTGCTTCTATCTGGCAATATGTAAGCCGCACGAATAAATACATTGATGAAACGCAACCTTGGGCGTTAGCAAAAGATGAGAATAAGCGTGCAGAACTTGCTTCCGTTATGACACATCTAGCTGAATCAATTCGTCACATTGCGGTATTACTACAGCCATTCTTAACACGTACACCTGAGAAAATTTTTGCTCAGATCGGTGTAAAAGAAGATGTGTTAAAAACGTGGGAAAGCACGACGCGCTTTAATATGCTTAAAGAAGGCACAAAGGTAGAAAAAGGTGAGCCAATGTTCCCTCGTCTAGATCGAGAAGAAGAGGTAGCGTTTATTAAAGAGCAGATGCAAGGAAGTGCTCCGAAGGAAGAAAAACCTGTTGTGAAGGAAGAGCCTTCTGAAGAGATTACGATTGATGATTTCATGAAAGTAGAGCTTCGTGTAGCGCAAGTTACGCAAGTAGAACCAGTTAAGAAGGCAGATAAACTATTAAAGCTGCAGCTTGATCTTGGCTATGAAAAACGCCAAGTTGTATCAGGTATTGCCAAGTTTTATAAGCCTGAAGAATTAGTAGGTCGCAAAGTAATTTGTGTAACCAACTTAAAACCTGTAAAATTGCGCGGCGAACTATCACAAGGAATGATTTTAGCCGGTGAAGATGAGAATGGTCTTTCACTAGCAAGCGTAGATCAAAACTTAGCAAACGGCACGAAGATAAAATAAGTATAGGTAAAAGGGGTGTTTCACGTGTAACATGCGAGGACCCCCTTTTATTCATGGAAAGGATCGATTAGATGTTATTTGATACACATGTTCATTTAAACGCAGAACAGTATGAAGACGATTTGCAAGAAGTAATTAATCGCGCGTTAGAAAAAGGTGTTCAAAACATGGTGGTTGTTGGATTTGATGAACCTACCATTAAAAAAGCTATTCAAATAGCTGAAACGTACGACTTTATCTATGCTAGTGTAGGCTGGCATCCAGTAGATGCAATTGATATGACGGATGAGCATTTAGCTTGGATTGAAGAGTTAGCTCAGCATCCGAAAGTTGTGGCTTTAGGAGAGATGGGATTAGACTATCATTGGGATAAATCACCTAAAGAGGTTCAAAAGGACGTATTTCGCCGTCAAATTCGCTTAGCGCGCAAAGTGAATTTACCTATCATTATTCATAATCGTGATGCCACCGAAGACGTGGTAACCATTTTAAAAGAAGAGCACGTAGAGGAAGTAGGCGGGATTATGCATTGCTTCACGGGCAGTATTGAAGTAGCGAAGCAGTGTATGGATATGAATATGTATATTTCTTTTGGTGGACCTGTTACTTTTAAAAATGCAAAAAAACCAAAAGAAGTTGCTGCAGAACTTCCTTTAGATAAACTATTAATTGAAACAGACTGTCCTTATCTAACTCCTCATCCATTCCGCGGCAAGCGCAATGAACCTGGTTATGTGTCATACGTAGCGGAGCAAATTGCAGAGTTAAAAGGCATAACGTATGAAGAGTTGGCTGATATTACAACAGCTAACGCTAAAAAGCTATTTGGCATTAATGATTAAAACTTTTTCTCATATAACAATCATTTTCGTGTTAAAGTAAAGATAGGCGCAGAGGAGAATGTTATCCTCTGCCTTTTTCAGTTAAAATAACAGATAGATGCTTTTTAATTTAGTTGATAATAAGATAAAACGTTGATTTCATAGAAGAAAAATGATGTGAGTAACGAGCATTTCATTTTTACTGAAAAGCAAATGAACAAAACTGAATGTTTTGGAGGAAGAAATGAAGATTAAAGAAATTATTGTAGTAGAAGGTCGGGACGATACCGTAGCGATTAAACGTGCAGTGGATGCGGATACTATCGAGACAAATGGATCAGCTGTAAATGAAGAAACCATTGAAAAAGTAAAATTAGCTCAAAAAACAAGAGGCGTAATTATTTTTACAGATCCAGATTATCCAGGACAGCGAATTCGAAATATTGTTTCAGAACGTGTTCCAGGATGTAAACATGCATTTTTAGATAAAGAAGAGGCTCGCCCTAAAAACGGCAAAGGTATTGGAGTTGAACATGCTTCTATTGCGTCTATTCAAAAAGCACTAAAAGATGTAAAGCAAGAGTGGGTAGAAGCAGATATGGAGATTTCTCAAGAGGATTTAATCGTAGCTCGTTTGGTAGGAGATAGTAAAGCCAAGTCTCGACGTGAAAGAATAGGAAAGTTATTAAAAATAGGCTATGCCAATGGAAAGCAGCTTCATAAACGATTACAGATGTTCCAAATTTCAAAAGAGGAGTTTATCAAAGCTGTTGAGCAGATAAATAAGGAGGAAAAGGAATCGTGTTAAAAGATATTGCAACGCCTAATCGAACCAAGGAAATTTTAAAGAAATACGGTTTTACATTTAAAAAGAGTTTGGGACAAAATTTTTTAATTGATACGAACATTTTACATCGCATTGTTGATCATGCAGAAATAACAGAAGAAACGGGAGCAATTGAAATTGGACCCGGTATCGGGGCGTTAACTGAACAGCTAGCAAAGCGCGCAAAAAAAGTACTGGCATTTGAAATCGACCAGCGTCTGCTTCCGATTTTAGCCGACACTCTTTCTCCTTACCCAAATGCAAAAGTTATTCATCAAGATGTGTTAAAAGCGGATTTAAAAGAGACGCTCGAACAAGAATTCGAAAACATAGAAGATTTAATGGTCGTTGCGAATTTACCGTATTACGTGACGACACCCATTTTGATGAAATTATTAGAAGAGCAAATTCCGGTACGGGGAATCGTTGTTATGCTTCAAAAAGAAGTTGCCGACCGTATAGCAGCTAAACCGGGAACAAAGGAGTACGGTTCACTTTCTATTGCGATTCAATACTATACAGAGGCTGAGACGGTTATGATTGTGCCTAAAACAGTATTTAATCCGCAGCCTAATGTAGATTCAGCTGTTATTCGGCTGCTGAGAAGACCGAAGCCAGCGGTAGAAGTACAAGATGAAGCATTCTTCTTCCAAGTTGTACGAGCAAGTTTTGGACAGCGCCGAAAAACCATTTTAAACAATCTAGTGAACAACTTGCCAAATGGGAAACAGAAAAAAGCGGACATTGAGCAAGCACTTGCAACTGCCGAAATTGATCCGAAACGAAGAGGCGAAACGCTGTCTATTCAAGAATTCGGAGCGTTAAGTGACCAACTTTTAAAATCATTTCGCTAAATCATCACATTTTTATCATGAAGTCATAGGCTATGAAGAGAATTTATTTTTGAAGTAGCAAAGACGGAGTGAAGCATATGAACATCAAAATTGGTGATATAGTTACACGACCTTCTTATCAAAGAGATTTGCTTTTTCGTGTTATAGCTATTAATGACAGCGAAGCGGGGAAATATGCGACTTTAATAGGAGAAGACGTTCGGTTGATTGCCGACGCTCCTTGTACAGATTTAGAGGTTGTGGATGCTAAAGAACAGGATCAAAGAAAAAAACAAGAAGAAGAACTTTTAGAAAGATCCTTGGAGCTTATTCAACAGGATTATCGGCTCGTTCGAGAGAAAACTGAATATAGCATGACTAATGGATACAGCCATTCACATCGCTTGTTTCAAATTCCTGGAAAGGTCCTGCACGTAGACGGAGACCCTAATTATTTACGTAAATGTTTATTGGTTTACGAAAAAATTGGTGTTCCTGTTTATGGTGTTCATTGCGTAGAGTCAGAGATGCCGGAGAAAGTTGGAAAGTTAATTGAGGATGTAAGGCCTGATATTCTGGTGCTGACAGGGCATGATGCTTATTCCAAAGGAAAAGGAAATAAGGATGATCTTCTTGCTTATAGACATTCCAAGCACTATATTCGAACAGTCCAAGAAGCAAGAAAAAGAGTTGGTAATTTAGATCAGCTGGTGATTTTTGCAGGTGCCTGTCAATCGCATTTTGAATTATTGATTCAAGCTGGAGCAAACTTTGCTAGTTCACCTTCGCGTGTAAATATTCATGCGCTTGACCCCGTGTATGTAGTAGCAAAACTAAGTTTTACTCCTTTCACGGATCGTATTAATGTATGGGACGTCTTACGTAATACATTAACGGGTGCTAAAGGTTTAGGAGGAGTAGAAACAAAAGGGCTGCTTCGCACGGGCATGCCTTATGAAAGCGATGAGTAGAAATAAAAACAACTGGTTACAGCATGTACACGCATGATGTGCAACCAGTTGTTTTTTCGTATGAAGCCAAAGTATACGCTGAATTTCACAAAATCATTTTCAATATTTGCTAAAGATATACATATTTCGTTAAAAAACGAGCATACTAACAGCGAAATGTAGATTCATGTTGAAAATTATTTATTGACACAATTAGAGATAGATTGTTATAATTTTATGTTTTTGACTATTTTTCTAACATGTGTTACACTATACATAGTGAGGTGGACCAATATGGCGAAAACTTTGTCTGATATTAAGCAAGCGCTGGATTTGCACCTAGGCCAACGATTAACTTTAAAAGCAAACGGTGGTCGTAGAAAAACAGTAGAACGTTCAGGTGTATTAACAGAAACGTACCCATCTGTTTTTATCGTTGAATTAGATCAAGAGGAAAACTCTTTGGAGCGCGTTTCGTATAGTTACGCAGATGTGTTAACGGAAACAGTGCAACTAAAATTTTTCTAAGAATGACATAGGCAATATAGCAAGTGGTGATGAGCAGTGGACATTGGTTTACTGCTTTTTTATTGGTCTTTTTTTCAAATTATATATACATTATTTTTTATACATACTATACATATCTTCCTCGCATTTTCATGTATAAAGAGCGAGGAGATTCAGGTTGAAATTTCATTTTATACGTAAAGGAGCCATGTGCAATGTCAAGGCGTAGAGGGATTATGTCATCGAAGCTGAAAGAAGAACTGGCTAAAGAACTTGGTTTTTACGATACTGTACAAGCAGAAGGTTGGGGCGCTATTCGGGCAAAAGACGCAGGCAATATGGTGAAGCGAGCAGTGGAGCTTGCACAGCAGCAGCTAAGGCAATAGTGAAAATCAATGCTTATGCGATTATTTAAAGTGAAATGAGGAAAACCGAAGTGTATAACCGCTTCGGTTTTTTTGTCCCAAAATGAAAGATAAAATAGAGGATTAAACAAAGATGTTTAAATGAACAGCTATATCTTGTTCATTTTATGATAAAATAGCGTTAAACTCGATAAGATGAAGTAGGTGAAGTAAGTTGAAATTAATGGTGAAAGCACCGGCTAAAATAAATTTGTCACTTGATGTGTTACATAAACGCCCAGATGGTTACCATGAAGTTAAGATGATTATGACAACAATTGATTTAGCGGACAGAATTGAACTTTCTGATCGTGAAGATGGACGAATTGTTATTTATTCTCATAATCGCTTTGTTCCAGATGACCAGCGAAATCTCGCTTATCAGGCAGCGCAGATTTTGAAGCGACGTTATAACATTTCAAAAGGTGTAAATATATTAATTGATAAACATATTCCAGTAGCTGCTGGATTAGCTGGAGGCAGCAGTGACGCGGCTGCTACATTACGCGGTTTAAATACGTTATGGGAATTAGGGTTATCATTAGACACACTTGCAGAAATAGGGGCTGAGATTGGCTCTGACGTATCTTTTTGCGTGTACGGAGGGACAGCTCTTGCTACAGGGCGCGGAGAGATTGTAGAGCATATTGAGGCACCTCCAAGCTGCTGGGTGATTTTGGCTAAGCCTGAAATAGGTGTTTCTACAGCAGATGTATATCGAAACTTAAAAATTGAGGAAATGGATCATCCTAAAGTAGATGAGATGGTTCACGCCATACAATCAGGAAATTATGATCAAATGTGTAGCCTTGTCGGAAATGTATTGGAAGCAGTAACGCTGAAAATGCATCCGGAAGTAGCTCTCATTAAAGAACAAATAAAGCGTTTTGGCGCCGATGCTGTACTCATGAGTGGCAGTGGGCCAACTGTATTTGGACTTGTACAGCATGATTCACGTATGCATCGCATTTATAATGGATTACGTGGCTTTTGTGATAAAGTTTATGCAGTTAGGTTACTAGGTGAACGAATAACGCTTGAATAAATCCGTATGTTAATGTTATATTTACATTACAATATTCGGATTTTCAGGAGGATGTTATGAAGTTTCGACGTAGTGGACGATTAATTGATATGACCAACTATTTCATTCAAAACCCTCAGCGCCTTATCCCTCTTACGTATTTTGCAGATAAATATGATTCCGCAAAATCATCTATTAGCGAAGATATGGCGATTATTAAACAAACTTTTGAACAGCAGGGTATCGGAACTTTGGTTACGCTACCAGGGGCTGCCGGCGGAGTTAAATTCATTCCAAAGATGACGAATGAAGAAGCCGGTCAGCTTGTTCAAGAATTATGTGGGTTGATTGAAAAACCTGAGCGTTTATTGCCAGGTGGATATTTATATTTAACTGATATTTTAGGGAACCCCCGCGTTGTGAATAAAATCGGTCGCTTGTATGCATCGCTTTTTGCTAACCGCAAAATCGATGTGGTGATGACTGTAGCAACAAAAGGTATTCCTATTGCGTATGCGGTTGCTCAGTATTTAGACGTGCCCGTTGTTATTGTGCGCAGAGACAGTAAAGTAACTGAAGGATCGACCGTTAGTATTAACTACGTGTCAGGTTCATCTAAGCGCATTCAAACGATGCTGTTAGCTAAGAGAAGTTTAGCGGTGGGGTCAAATGTACTCATCATTGATGACTTCATGAAAGCCGGCGGTACGGTAAATGGAATGGTTAGTTTGCTTGAAGAGTTTGATGCAACTGTTGCTGGTATTGGAGTTTTAGTAGAATCAGAAGATATTGAAGAACGTTTAGTGGATGAGTATGTGTCTCTTGTACAATTAACAGATGTAAATATTAAAGATAAACAAATTCGTGTACAGGAAGGCAATTACTTAAAATATATTTGATCAAGTAAGGGAGAGGAACATATGTTACAGGTTCAAACAAAAAATGCACCGCAAGCTATTGGTCCATATTCACAGGGAATTGTTGTGAATAACTTGTTTTACAGTTCAGGTCAAATTCCACTTCGTCCAGATGGTACGTTGGTCGAAGGCGATGTTCAAGTACAAGCTACTCAAGTATTTGAAAATCTAAAAGCAGTTCTTGAAGAAGCAGGAGCTTCTCTAGATACAGTTGTAAAGGCAACCGTGTTCATTAAAGATATGAACGACTTCGCAGCATTAAATGAAGTCTATGGTGACTACTTCGGCGACCATAAGCCGGCACGTTCATGTGTAGAAGTAGCGAGACTACCTAAAGATGTACTTGTTGAAATTGAAGTTATTGCGCTTGTTAAAGGGTAATTAAATTAACAAATTTCTAACAAAAAGCAAGTAACTTCCAATTGTTCACTTTTTTTGCGAAAATTTTCTAAAAATTTTTTCTGAATAGCAGGAAAACACAAAATTCTGTGGAATTAAGTATGTAAAGCTTCGCATAGAAAAAGGTGGTGAACAAGATGGAAGTAACTGACGTAAGATTACGCCGCGTGAACACTGAAGGACGTATGAGAGCGATTGCTTCAATCACATTAGATGGTGAATTTGTTGTTCATGATATTCGTGTGATTGATGGTAATAATGGCTTATTTGTAGCCATGCCAAGTAAACGTACACCGGATGGTGAGTTCCGTGATATTGCACATCCAATCAATTCAAATACTCGCGGAAAGATTCAAGATGCTGTTTTAGCAGAATATCATCGTTTAGGTGAGGTAGAAGTTGAATTCGAAGAAGCGGGTGCTTCGTAAACATATGATACATTAAGAGTCTACTGAAAAGTAGGCTCTTTTCTTTTTGATTACCGCTTATATAATTTCACACCTTTGTAAAACTTTAGCATTACCAAAAAATAAAATTCATGACTTATAAATGATTCCTTGAAATGCTGTCATTTTTGATATAATATTCTTAATGGATAAAAAGGTAAAATTGGAGGCCTGTTATGTCAAAAAGATATGCAGTCATATTGGCAGCTGGTCAGGGTACACGTATGAAGTCATCTTTATATAAAGTGTTACACCCTGTGTGTGGCAAACCGATGGTGCAACACGTAATTGATCAGTTATCACGCTTAGATTTAACAAATTTAATTACAGTTGTAGGTCACGGTGCCGAAAAAGTGAAATCACATGTTGGAGATAAAAGCTTATTTGCTTTACAAGAAGAGCAGTTAGGAACAGCTCATGCAGTAATGCAAGCAGAATCTTTACTTGCACATGAAAAAGGTACGACAATTGTTGTATGTGGAGATACTCCGCTTATTACAGCTGAAACAATTGAATCTTTATTAAAGCATCATGAAGCAACAAATGCAATGGCAACTATTTTAACGGCTCATGCAGAAGATCCAACAGGATATGGACGCATCATTCGAAATGAACAAGGCTCTGTTGAAAAGATTGTTGAGCATAAAGATGCCACAGAACAAGAGCGTCTTGTACAGGAAATTAATACTGGTACGTACTGTTTTGATAATGAGAAATTATTTGAGACACTTTCAAAAGTTTCAAATGATAATGTACAGGGAGAGTACTATTTACCTGATGTTATCGAAATTCTAAAAAATGAAGGTCAAATTATTTCTGCATATCAAACATCCGATTTTGCTGAAACATTGGGCGTTAATGATCGATTTGCTCTGTCTCAAGCAGAAGAAACAATGAAAAAGCGTATCAACAAGCAGCATATGTTAAATGGAGTGACGATTGTGGATCCTTCTAACACGTACATTTCAGCAGATGCTGTCATTGGCAGAGATACGGTTATTTATCCTGGTACGGTTATTCAAGGAACAGTTGTAATTGGAGAGAACTGTGAAGTAGGACCTAACAGTGAAATTAAAGACTGCAAAATAGGTAATAATACTTCTATTCGCCATTCTGTTGCTCACGATAGTGAAATTGGTCACGAAGTCACAATTGGCCCATTTGCACATATTCGTCCTCAATCATTAATTGGAGATGAAGTGCGCGTAGGAAACTTTGTAGAAATTAAAAAAGCATCTTTTGGCAAAGGTAGCAAAGCTTCTCATTTAAGTTATATTGGAGACGCAGAGGTCGGAAAAGGTGTAAACTTAGGGTGCGGATCTATTACAGTTAACTACGATGGGAAAAATAAATTTTTAACAAAGATTGAAGATGGGGCATTCGTAGGATGTAACTCAAACTTAATTGCACCTGTAACAATTGGTGAAGGCGCCTATGTTGCAGCTGGTTCAACCGTAACGGATGATGTGCCAGGAAAAGCATTATCAATTGCTCGTGCGAAACAAGTAAATAAAGAAAACTATGCTGAAAAGCTTGATATTAATAAAAAATCCTGACGGAGGTTTCACAATAAAATGTCAAATGTATATGCTGATGAAAATTTAAAGTTATTTACGCTAAATTCAAACAAGGCTTTAGCTGAAGAGATCGCAAAAGTAATTGGTGTGGAATTAGGTAAATGTTCGGTTGATCGTTTCAGTGACGGTGAAATTCAAATTAACATTGAAGAAAGTATCCGTGGTTGTGATGTATTTATCATTCAATCAACAAGTGCTCCAGTTAACGAACACTTAATGGAATTATTAATTATGATTGATGCATTAAAACGTGCATCAGCTAAAACAATTAACATCGTTATGCCTTACTATGGCTATGCTCGTCAGGATCGTAAAGCTCGTGCACGTGAACCAATCACTGCCAAATTAGCAGCAAATATCATTGAAAAAGCGGGAGCTACTCGTATTATCACATTAGATTTACATGCTCCTCAAATTCAAGGTTTCTTCGATATTCCAATTGACCATTTAGTAGGTGTTCCAATTTTAGGTGAATACTTCAAGAGTAAAAATCTTGATGACGTTGTTGTTGTATCTCCGGACCACGGTGGCGTAACGCGTGCTCGCCGTTTAGCGGAACGTCTAAAAGCGCCGATCGCTATCATTGACAAACGTCGCCCACGTCCAAACGTAGCAGAAGTTATGAACATTGTTGGACAAGTGGAAGGGAAAACAGCAATCTTGATTGATGACATGATTGATACAGCTGGTACAATTACAATTGGTGCAAGTGCATTAATTGAAGCAGGTGCAAAAGAAGTATATGCTTGTTGTACACACCCAGTTCTTTCAGGCCCTGCGATTGAGCGTATTCAAAACTCTACAATCAAAGAGCTAGCTGTAACAAACTCTATTGCTTTAACAGAAGATAAGAAAATTGGTAAAGTAACAGAACTTTCAGTAGCTCCGTTAATTGGTGAAGCGATTATTCGTGTTCACGAAGAGCAATCAGTTAGTACGTTATTTGATTGATAAACAGAACCTCTTTCCATTTGGAAAGAGGTTTTTTTGAAAAAAATTAAATGGGCTAATCCTTGGTTTTAAAGGGATTTGGACGGGATGAGCAAAGATATATTGCTGATTGAAACGAGTTTTATGTTTAGCAGCCTTCTAAAAAGGGTACATTTTAAGTAGAAAACATACTGGAAGGTGAATAAAATGAGTATTTCAATTCAAGCAAATAAAAGAACGGATTTCAAAAATTCTACAAATAGAAAAATTCGCGACGAAGGAAACTTCCCAGCGGTTGTTTACGGAAATAAAACAGAATCCACGCCTATTTACTTAAACAGTGCTGATTTTATTAAGACTATTCGTGAAGCAGGACGCAATGGAGTGTTAACATTACAAGTGGACAAGCAAAAATATTCCGTAATGTTACATGATATTCAAACCGATCCATTAAAAAACGAAATTGTCCACGCCGATTTCCAAGTGGTCGACATGAAGAAAGAAATTGATACTGAAGTTTCTTTATCTCTAGTAGGAGAAGCAAAAGGAACAAAAGAAGGCGGCGTATTACAGCAGTCTCTATATGAAATTTCATTAAAAGGCTTGCCGCAAGATATCCCATCATCTATTGATGTAGATGTATCAGATTTGGGAATTAACGATACAATTACAGTAGGGGATATTAAGGTAGATAAAAAGCTAGAAATTACGCATGATGCAGAAGATACAGTTGCTTCTGTACTACCTCCTCAACAGGAAGAAGAGCCGGATAGCGGCGAAGTTCAGGATGCTGAAGGCGACGTTGAAGCAACAAAAGAAAAAGATAGCGAAGAATAATATAAAAAGACGTAACCAAAAGGTTACGTCTTTTTGTGTGAATTGATTATAATAAAAGTGATACTATATAGTAATGTAAAACATTAAAGACATTTACCTATTATGTACAACTTACATAGAGTGGAAAGGAGTATCTATTTTGAAATTAATCGTTGGTTTAGGGAATCCTGGAAAAGAATATGACCGTACTCGTCATAACATAGGATTTATGGCAATTGATAAAATTGCCGAACAGTTTATGATTTCATTAGATAAAACAAAGTTTAACGGAATATATGGAACAGGTATAATAAGAGGAGAAAAAGTCATATTATTAAAGCCTCTAACATATATGAATTTATCAGGAGAAAGTATTCGCCCGTTAATGGACTATTTTGATATAGACGTCGAAGACTTGCTTGTTATTTACGATGACTTAGATTTGCCGTGCGGAAAAGTAAGATTGCGTACAAAAGGAAGTCCAGGCGGCCATAACGGAATAAAATCAATTATTCAGCATTTAAAAACCCAAGAGTTTAACCGAATTCGTATTGGGATTGATCGTCCGAAAAACGGTATGAAAGTAGTTGACTATGTACTAGGGCGCTTTACAGAAGATGAAATGGTTCATATGGAAGAAGCGATGAAAACGTCTGTGCACGCGAGTGAAGACTTTTTAGGTCAAACGTTCTTAGAAGTAATGAATCGCTATAATTAAGCAGAATAAAATTTCTCTCAATCGTCCATACTAACACTAAAAGATTTGGGAGGATTTGTATGTCTATTCATTATTTCTGTAGACATTGTGGCGCAAAAGTCGGTATGATAGAAAAGACAGCTCACAATACAGAAGCACTCGGTTTTAATCACCTGACCGCAGATGAACGAAAAGACTTTATTCACTACCATAATAGTGGAGACATCGTGGTTAAAATTATTTGTGAAGACTGTCAAGAAGCGCTAGAACGAAATCCAGACTATCATCAGTACGAAACATTTATACAATAAAAAGCTTTGGTCTCAAACCAAAGCGTTTTTCTGTTTAGTTTAGACATATCATGGGAGGAGGGAATTCCTTTGCGAGGGATTAGACAGCAATTTGAAGAAAATAAAGAAATTGGAGCTGTTGTCAGCAGTTTAGAAGAAGGTTTGAAAGAACAGTTAGTAACGGGAATTTCCGGTTCAGCTCGATCTGTATTAATGGCACTCTTAAATGAGGATAAAAAATACCCCTTATTAGTAGTGACTCATAATTTATATCAAGCCCAAAAAGTGTATGAAGACCTTTTGCACCTTTTACCGGAAAAAGACGTTTTCTTATACCCTGTTAACGATTTAGTTGCTACAGAAGTGGGGATTGCAAGTCCAGAATTAAAGGCTCAGCGAATTGAAGTACTCAATTATTGGAGTCAACATACAGGTGGAGTAGTTGTAACCCCGCTTGCAGGAATTCGAAAGCTGCTGCCTCCTAAAGCAAGATGGGAGCAAACGCAGCTGCCGTTTCAAATGGGAATTGACATCGACGTTGATCATTATTTAAAAAGGTTAGTTGAGTTGGGCTATGAGCGGGCATCGATGGTTTCAGCTCCGGGTGAGTTTAGTGTGCGCGGAGGAATCATTGATATTTATCCGTTAACAGAAGAGCTACCTGTCCGAATTGAACTATTTGATACCGAGATCGATTCCATTCGTACTTTTACAATTGAGGATCAACGCTCTCAAGAACAGTTAAAAGAAATTTCAATCGGCCCTGCTACGGAAATCATTGTGAACCAAAATGAAGTGGCCCAAGGAATTGAAGAACTAGAAGCACAGCTGGCTTCGACGCTGCAGCAAGTGAAAAACGCAGCGCTAAAAGCTACCTTAACAGAAAATATTAAAGGTGAAATTGAACAGCTGCGTCAAGGTCAACTTCTTGAAAATATGTTCAAGTATTTATCATTCTTTTACGAATCGCCTGCTAGTTTACTAGATTATTTACCAGAAGGTGGCCTTGTCATCTTTGATGAAACAACTCGAATTCAAGAGACGTCTGATCAGCTTGAAACAGAGGAAGCTGAATGGATAACAGAATTATTAGGACAGGGGCAAATTGTTCGAGATGTTCAATTATCTCATAAGCTCCCATCTCTTATTCAGCGAGCAAAACATCAGTTTTTATACTTATCGTTATTTTTGAAGCACGTATCGTATACGAGTCCGCAAAATATTATTAATATTTCATGTAAGCAGATGCAGCAGTTTTACGGCCAAATGAACTTATTAAAAAGTGAAATTGAACGTTGGAAAAATGCTAATTATACGGTAGTCCTCTTAGGAGCAGATAAAGAGCGCGTGAAAAAACTCGAAGGGGTGCTAGCAGATTATGATATTGATTCATCTATTTTAGATGGAAATGGTCAGCTTGTGCCAGGTCTTGTTCAAATTATTGAAGGCGATTTACAAATGGGCTTTGAACTGCCGATGCAAAAATTAGCAGTTTTAACCGAGGAAGAATTGTTTAAAAAACGGATCAAGAAATCAAAGCGTCGTCAAAAGCTTTCCAATGCAGAGCGTATTAAAAGCTATTCAGAGTTAAACGTAGGTGACTATGTCGTTCACGTGAACCACGGTATTGGCCGTTATTTAGGAATGGAAACGTTAGAGATTAACGGTAATCATAAAGATTATATCCATATCAAATATGAAGGCTCTGACAAGCTGTACGTTCCTGTTGAACAGATTGATCAAGTACAAAAATATGTAGGCTCTGAAGGGAAAGAGCCGAAAGTATATAAACTTGGCGGAAATGACTGGAAGAAAGTGAAACGAAAAGTTGAGTCTTCTGTTCAAGACATCGCTGATGACTTAATTAAACTGTATGCAGAGCGCGAAGCAAGTAAAGGTTATGCATTTTCCCCGGATGGCGATTTACAGAGAGAATTTGAAACAGCTTTCCCTTATCAAGAAACCGAAGATCAGCTTCGTTCTGTACAAGAAATTAAAAAGGATATGGAACATGAAAGACCAATGGATCGTCTGCTTTGTGGAGACGTTGGATACGGAAAAACAGAAGTAGCCATTCGTGCTGCGTTTAAAGCTGTGACAGATGGAAAACAAGTGGCTATTTTAGTACCAACCACTATTTTAGCTCAGCAGCATTATGAAACCATCCGTGAGCGTTTTCAAGACTACCCAATTAATATTGGGCTATTGAGCCGCTTTCGCAGCCGTAAACAGCAGCAGGAAACAATTAAAGGGCTAAAAAACGGGACCGTAGATGTAGTGATTGGTACACATCGTTTACTATCTAAAGATGTGATTTATAAGGATTTAGGGTTGTTAGTTATCGATGAAGAGCAACGTTTTGGTGTAACGCACAAGGAAAAAATCAAGCAAATGAAAGCAAACGTTGATGTCCTTACACTTACAGCAACACCTATTCCACGAACATTACATATGTCTATGTTGGGCGTAAGGGATTTGTCTGTTATTGAAACGCCGCCTGAAAATCGTTTTCCGGTTCAAACATATGTAGTGGAGTATAATCCGGTTCTAGTTCGTGAAGCGATTGAGCGTGAGTTAGCGCGTGATGGCCAAGTTTACTTTTTATATAATCGCGTAGAAGATATTGAACGAAAAGCAGAAGAAATTTCGATGCTCGTGCCTGATGCTAGGGTAACGTATGCCCACGGAAAAATGAATGAAACAGAACTCGAAGCGGTTATCTTAAGCTTTTTAGAAGGCGAATATGACGTGATTGTGAGTACAACTATTATCGAAACAGGAGTAGATATTCCAAATGTAAATACGCTCATTGTCAACAATGCTGATAAGATGGGATTATCACAACTGTATCAATTAAGAGGACGCGTAGGTCGTTCAAATCGCGTGGCATATGCGTACTTTACGTATCATAAAGACAAAGTACTGACAGAAGTAGCTGAAAAGCGTCTGCAAGCTATTAAAGAATTCACCGAATTAGGTTCTGGTTTTAAAATTGCTATGCGTGATCTTTCAATACGTGGCGCCGGAAACCTACTGGGTGCTCAGCAGCATGGATTTATCGATTCTGTCGGTTTCGATCTCTATTCACAAATGCTTAAAGAAGCGATAGAGGAAAGACGCGGGTCTGACGGAGAAAGTGTGAAATTTAATGTGGAAATGAACCTGGACTTAGACGCGTATATCCCTGATCAGTACATTACAGACGGCCGCTTGAAAATTGAGATGTATAAGCGCTTTAGAGGAATTGAAGCGCTAGAGGATATTCAAGAACTGCAAGATGAAATGATTGATCGTTTTGGAGAGTATCCGGCTGAGGTTGAGTATTTGTTTAAAGTAGCTGAAACAAAAGTATATGCAACGCAGAACCTAGTAGAATCTATTCTTCAGTCAAAACAAGAAATTTCTATTCTGCTGTCTGAAGAAGCGAGCTCAACGATAGACGGTCAAAAATTATTCATGCTAGGTGATCAATTTGGCAGAATGGTCAGCTTAGGTATGGAAGGCAAAAAAGTAAAATTAGTGGTTAATGTAAAAGGACTTGCTCAAAAAGAATGGCTCAATATTGTGTATCAGTTAGTAAAAGGAGTAGCTACTGTTAAAAAAGAACAAGTTACGAATTAAAAAGAAGGCTCATTTTTGAGCCTTCTTTTTATATAGCCGAAATAAAAATGTCCAAATCCCCATGTTTTGGCGGTTTTTTGGACATTTTTTTAATAAAAGCACACTTTTTAACAAAAAAAGAGATGGTTGGTGAATAGAAGTTGTAGAGTGAAGAATACTAACCTCAACAAAGGTGAACCTTTTATCATATAGCCATCAGTGATATTCACCAACTATTTTAATCATCATATGAAAGAGAGGCTTCAATGAATGAAAGCAACAGGTATTGTTCGTCGTATTGATGATTTGGGTCGCGTTGTGATTCCAAAAGAAATTAGAAGAACACTTCGCATCCGAGAGGGAGACCCGCTAGAGATTTTCGTCGATCGCGATGGAGAAGTTATTTTAAAGAAATATTCGCCAATTAGTGAATTAGGAGATTTTGCAAAAGAGTATGGCGAAGCGCTATACGATAGCTTAGGTCATCCTGTACTTATTTGTGACCGCGATGTATTTATTGCGGTAGCAGGAAGCTCTAAAAAAGAATACTTAAATAAAAACATTAGTTCTTTAGTAGAATCTGTTATGGAAAGCCGCAGTTCTTCTTTAGTAACTGATGGGAAAAACCTTGAATTTGTCGATGGATACGAAGAAAATATTTCTTCTTACACAATCGGTCCGATTATTGCAAATGGAGATCCGATTGGAGCTGTTGTCATCTTCTCAAAAGAGAAGTCTCTTGGTGAAGTAGAGCATAAAGCAGCCGAAACGGCAGCTAGCTTCTTATCTCGTCAAATGGAGCAGTAAGCGTAATTATCTTTATTTTACATTATTTACTGAAAAGGTAGCAGTTTCTGCTACCTTTTTTCATGCTGTCTTACCTTAGAAATAAAGAGAACATGATATAATGGTACGGTATTTTATTTATTGGAAAGTGCAGGATGTTTTATAAGAACAAAGCGCTATTCTTCTACAGTTAGCGGCTCATAAAAAGCGTTGTTCACATAATTACAAGCTGCAGGTGAAAGGTGTAGGAATGCAGAAACAATCAAAGCTCTATTCTATTTTTAACGGCGCGATTATTTTAACGCTCGCAGGTTTATTTACGAAAATCTTAAGTGCTACTTACCGTATTCCATATCACCATATTGCGGGAGATATAGGGTTTTATATCTATCAGCAAGTTTATCCGCTATATGGAATTGCGCTACAGCTAGGTACATACGGTTTCCCTGTAATTATTTCAAAGTTAGTAGCCGATTATGTGGCAACAAATCGGAGAAAGGAAATCCGAGGAATACTTCAAGTTTCATTTGCTTTTTTGTTTGTAGTAGGCTGCATAATGTTTTCCCTCCAATATATCTTTGCAGAAACGATTGCCGAGTGGATGGGAGATCGTCAGTTAACGCTTCTCATTCAAATTATTTCATTTTCGTTTTTACTTATTCCGTTTATTGCTGTCATTCGTGGTTATTATCAAGGATTATATAATATGTTTCCTACTGCGTTGTCTCAAATCGCAGAACAAATTGTTCGAGTAGGGACTATTTTGTGCCTATCTATTTTCTTTATCCACCATGGGTATGGTCCTTATACTGCAGGAGCAGGAGCTATTTTTGGTTCCATAACAGGCGGTATAACATCTCTTATTATTTTATGTTTATTTGTTTTTAGAACAAAGACAAATTCTAAGGGAGTATTTCAACGCATAAAAAAAGCAGACATCAAAAAAGTAGTGAAAATCCTTATTATTCAAGGTTTATTAATTTGTATCAGCGCTATGGGTCTGCTGTTTATTCAGCTTATTGATTCCTTTACATTATATTCTGGTCTGACGGCGCATGGCATGGCTGAACAGGCAGCAAAAGTTTCAAAAGGTATTTATGACCGTGGACTTCCGTTGATTCAATTAGGTACAGTAGTAGGTACAGCTTTTTCACTTTCACTTGTACCCGTTATTTCTTCAGCCATTGCGAAAAAGAACTTGTCATTTGTGCTTGAAAAAGTTCAGCTGTCTCTCCGACTATCGCTTGTAGTCGGAGTTGGAGCAGCCTTTGGCTTGATTGCGCTGATGAAACCCATTAATATGCTTTTATATAGTAACTCCGACGGAACGGACGTTTTACAAATTTTGAGCTTGTTAGTTATATTTACAACCGTAGCAGCAACTGCTGGAGCTGTGCTTCAGGGGATGGGAGCTGTTTTCGCACCTGTAATAGCCGTCATCGCTGGCATGACGGTTAAACTGATATTGAATCTTTGGCTAATACCAGATTTTCAAACCATAGGAGCAGCCATTGCTTCCTCAGCTGGATTCGCTATTGTTGCAGCAATCAATCTATTTTGTCTGTATAAAAAGCTAGCTGTATCGCTCGTTCCGAAAAAGGCGAGTGGAGGTATTTTTATAACGGGCATAGCAATGGTCATTCTTTTGCAAAGCTATTTATTTTGTTTACATCACTTTGTATGGTCTAATGGTTTAGATACAAGCAAACAAGTGGTTGAAACAGGATCTGGTGTTTTAATAGGCGGTTTGTTTTATTTGTTTATCATTATGAAACAACATATTTTTACCGAAGAGGAATTACGTTTACTTCCAATGGGAAGTGTTTTAGCTAAATACGTATTAAAAAATAAATAAGAAGGTGAAGCAATGACAGGTAAAGTAACAGTTATTGGTTTAGGAGCAGGCGATTTAGAGCAGCTACCCGTAGGCATCTATCGCTTGCTGCAGCAGGAAAAGCATATTTATATGCGCACAAAAGAACATCCTGTAATCAAAGAATTAGAAAGTGAAGGCTTGACGTACGTATCCTATGATGACGTATACGAATCTTATGATGGATTTGAAGAGGTATATGAACATATATCAAATGATTTAATCGATAAAGCTTCAGTAGAAGAAGTGGTGTATGCCGTTCCCGGGCATCCTTTAGTGGCAGAACGTACGGTTCAATTACTTTTACAAAAAGGAAAAGAACGCAGCATTCCTGTTGAAATTAAAGGGGGACAAAGCTTCTTAGATCCAATTTTTGGCGCACTAAAGATCGATCCTATTGAAGGATTTCAGCTGCTAGACGGAACAGACTTAAAGCGAAGCGAAATAGAGTTAACGGGTCATGTTCTAATTGCTCAAGTGTACGATCAGTTCGTTGCTTCAGAGGTAAAACTAACGCTGATGGAACACGTTCCTGATGATTACCTCGTTTACATTGTAACGGCAGCGGGAAGCAGTGAAGAAAAAATCCAGCCGGTCAAGCTGTATGAATTAGATAGAGAAATGTCGCTCAATAACTTAACGACTATTTATGTCCCTCCAGTAGCGGACGAAACGGTTTTATACCATCAATTTGACTCATTCAGAAGGATTATTGCCACGCTCAGAGGGCCAAACGGATGTCCTTGGGATCAAAAACAAACGCATGAATCGCTCAAGCGCTATTTGCTAGAAGAGTCTTATGAGTTATTAGATGCAATTGACCGTCAAGATGACGATAATATGATTGAAGAGCTCGGTGATGTATTGCTGCAGGTATTGCTTCATGCACAAATCGGTGAAGATGAAGGAATGTTTTCAATTGATGACGTCATTCGCAGTGTTTCAGAGAAAATGGTAAGACGCCATCCGCATGTATTTGGGGAAGTGAGCGTGAATGATGCAGATGAGGTCTTAAAAAATTGGGATGAAATCAAAAAAGAAGAAAAAGGAGAGGAGCCTTCTTCTCTGTTAGCTTCTGTACCTGGGGCTATGCCTTCTTTAATGAAAGCGCACGGATACCAAAAACAAGCTGCAAAAGTTGGTTTCGATTGGTCAGAAGTTGAACCTATGTGGGAAAAAGTACAGGAAGAACTTGCTGAATTCCAAGATGAAGTACAGCATGCTGATAAAGAAAAAATGAGCGATGAATTTGGAGATATTTTATTTGCTTTAGTGAATATTGCAAGATTTTATAAAATCGACTCTGAAGCTGCATTAGCTAAAACGAATACAAAATTTTTAAATCGATTTCAATATATTGAAGAAAAAGTGAGAGCTTCTGAAAAACCATTTGAATCTTTTTCGTTAAAAGAGTTAGATGAATTTTGGGAAGAAGCCAAAAAAACAGGTTTGTAAAACAGAAAGGTGAGGGAATTATGAGGTTAGATAAATTTTTAAAAGTATCACGTTTAATTAAGCGCCGTACATTGGCAAAAGAAGTATCAGACAAGGGCCGTATTACGATTAATGGTATCGTTGCAAAAGCAAGCACAAATGTGAAAGTAGGAGATGAATTAGCCATCACATTTGGCACGAAGAAAATTACCGTTAAAATAGAGGCTCTTCAAGAAGCAGCTAAAAAAGAAGAAGCAGCTAATTTGTACTCAATTGTCAAAGAAGAGCGTATTTCATCTGAAGTATAACTGATGAAGGCTTGTTCTAAATCACCTTTCTCATTCATATGTTTTAAACAACAGATAACAAGAGCGAATGCTCTTAATGAATGAGGTGGGGATGAAGATATGAGCCAATTTTATGAAACAAGCAATTCAAACAAAGACCATACTCCAAATCATGATTTAGTGATGAAGGGTCGGCGTCTCTTAGATATCACGGGTGTGAAGCAGGTAGAGAGCTTTGACAATGAGGAATTTTTACTTGAAACAGTGATGGGTTTCTTGTCAGTTAGAGGGCAAAATCTGCAAATGAAAAATTTAGACGTTGATCAAGGAATTGTATCGATAAAAGGAAAAATCTTTGATATAGTTTACTTAGATGAGAACCAATCGGAGAAGGCTAAAGGATTCTTTAGTAAGTTGTTTCGATGAGTTTAAACATTCAGCTCTATACAATGCTTGCGATGGTATCGATGGGAAGCGGTTTAGGTGCTTCTCTCGATACTTATCGTTACTTTGTTAATCGCTCTAAATCACGCCCATGGTTTGTATTTGTAAATGACGTATTGTTTTGGATGGTGCAAGCTCTTCTCATTTTTTATGTGTTGTTTTTAGTGAATGAAGGAGAACTGCGTTTGTATGCGTTTCTTGCTTTGTTTTGCGGCTTTGCCGCGTATCAAAGCTTATTTCAATCACTGTATTTAAAAGTATTAACATTTACTGTCTCGAGCGTATTAAGTTTATATCGAGGTGTTTTAACGCTTAGTAATATTTTTTTGGTCAAGCCTATCCGCTTCTTTATTCATATTCTACTTGTAGTCGCTTTAGGGATCTACCGAGCTGTTCATAAGCTGCTCGTATTCTGTCTAAAGCTTATTTACTTACCGACTAGGTGGGTTCTTTTCGTATTTTGGAGAATGATGCCTAAACCTGTAAAACGATTTTTACATATGGGTTTTCGGTATATAGAAGGAATTTACAATCGTGCAAAGAATATGATAATGAGAGTCGTTGCATGGGTGAACACTTTAAAAAACAAGGGGGACGACTAATTCAATGAGTGCGGTACGAAAAAAAAAGGTCGCGAAGTTAAATACTGATTATAGCCATAAACAAGAACAAATTAAACAAAATACAGATCGAAAGCGTATCGGTTTAATTAGGCGTTTGACTGTTTTCGGAGTGTTGGCCTTAATCATTGGTGGATTGATGGTATCAGCTTTAATTACGCAAACCTCAGCTATTGAGAACAAAAAAGCTGAGAAGGTAAAATTAGAACAGCAGCTGACAAAATTACAAAGCAAGCAAAAACAGTTAAAAGGTGAAATCGTCAAGTTGAATGACGATGATTATATTAAAAAGATTGCCCGCAGAGATTATTTTTTATCAGAAGACGGGGAAATTATCTTTAATGTAAAAAAAGACTAAACGTATGGTTCGTTGACAGTGTATTTTTGCTTTTTGTATAATATAATAAATTGATTTCTTTTATCATTTAAGGAGGAGCATTTTTTTTATGTCAATCGAAGTAGGCAGCAAGTTACAGGGAAAGGTAACAGGTATTACGAACTTTGGAGCTTTTGTTGAGTTACCAGGAGGTTCAACAGGCTTGGTTCATATCAGTGAAGTAGCTGATAATTACGTAAAGGACATTAACGACCATTTAAAAGTGGGCGACGAAGTTGAAGTCAAAGTAATTAACGTTGAGAAAGATGGTAAAATTGGTCTTTCAATTAAGAAAGCGGTAGATAAACCAGAACGTCCAGAAAGACCAGAGCGTCCTGCAAGAGCGCCACGCTCAGACCGTCCACGTGATTCACGCCCACAACGTAATAACAATCGTGGTGGCGGTAATGATTTCCGTACAAAAGAAACATTCGAACAAAAAATGAATCGTTTCTTAAAAGACAGTGAAGAACGTTTATCTTCCCTAAAACG
Organism: Priestia sp. TGN 0903; assembly: GCF_050846855.1. Lineage (NCBI taxonomy): Bacteria > Bacillati > Bacillota > Bacilli > Caryophanales > Bacillaceae > Priestia > Priestia sp. TGN 0903. The sequence goes on along the minus strand of NZ_JBOZGL010000013.1, from coordinate 17,832 downwards.
CCATACCGAATCAAAACGCGGTGGACGCGGTGCAAAACGCGGTTAACTTGCTGCTTATATCAAATAGATAGCGAGTTTTTGGAAAGTACCTTTTATCTAAAAGGTGCTTTTTTTATATGTAAAAAAGAGTAGAAAAAAAGCATGTACTTGTTGTACATGCTTTTTGATGACCCGTACGGGATTCGAACCCGTGTTACCGCCGTGAAAGGGCGGTGTCTTAACCGCTTGACCAACGGGCCGTTATTCGAGTAGCGGCGGAGGGGATCGAACCCCCGACCTCACGGGTATGAACCGTACGCTCTAGCCAGCTGAGCTACACCGCCATTATACGTTCTCTAAAAGACATTTATAATAATATAAAAAAGCAGGGTTATTGTCAATAACTTTTTTGTTATTTTTATAGACTTTTATTTGCTTTTAAAAAAGAATGATGAGCATAGGCTTTCTCTGGGGCGAACAGTATCTCTCATATTTTTTAAATCTCCATGTAAGATTGTACATCTTTTTGTATAGTTTTCAATATAATACTAGAAAATAGTCGAACGATTATAGGTATTTTGCTAGTCCGTTTGACAAAATTTCACCTTTCGCCGCGATATAATAACGAATAAGTATAATTAGCGGGTGGTGGGAGAATGCAAAAGACGGAAAGAGATTTTGCAAGTCCAACAACAGAGGCGGTATTTAACCGAACTAGATTAGAAATGTCCCGTGTATTTACAAAGGCGGGTATGAAAACGGAAAAGGTGTTATTTCAATGGGGATTATTGCTGCTAGTCGTAGGTTTCTTATTAGGACGAGCGTTAATTTTAATGAAAATCATGCCATTTGCTTTGCCATTCTTTGCAGCCGTAATGGCTATAAAGAAAGAAAAAGCACCGTTAGCAAGTTTAGCCGTATTGGCAGGGGCATTTAGTGTTTCCATTCAAAATGGAGGTACCGTATTTGCTACACTATTTGTTTTCTTACTAATTCATCGATTTAGCGGCATACTGACAATGGATCCGTTAAAGAAACTGCCGTTCACTGTATTTAGCGCGATGTTACTTACAAAACTAACTATTTTTTATGTGTTTACCAAGGAATTCACCATGTATGATTTTACATTTGTGGCAGTAGAAGCAGGGTTGAGCTTTATCTTAACAATGATTTTCCTACAAAGCGTGCCTTTAATTTCATATCGAAAGCGAAAACAATCATTAAAAACAGAAGAAGTGATTTCTCTTATTATTTTGTTGGCATCTGTTATGACAGGGACAATAGGGTGGATGATTTACGGCCTTTCGGCTGAACATATATTATCTCGTTACTTAGTATTAGTTTTTGCGTTTGTATCTGGCCCTACGATAGGAGCTACGGTCGGGGTCGTAACCGGTTTAATTTTAAGTTTCGCGAATGTTTCTAGTTTGTACGAAATGAGTTTACTCGCTTTTTCTGGCTTGCTTGGAGGACTTTTAAAAGACGGTAAAAAGCTAGGGGCAGCTCTAGGGCTGGTTGTTGGTTCATTGCTAATTGGCCTATATGCTCAGGCAGATCAAGGATTGACGACTAATTTGTATGAATCACTGACGGCCGTTGTCCTATTTTTATTAACCCCATCTTTTGTTTTGAAAAACTTAAGTAAACTAGTACCAGGGACATCTGAAAATATGCTTGAACAACAGCAGTACGTGCGTAAGATCCGAGATGTAACAGCAAATCGCGTAGAACAGTTTTCAAATGTTTTTCAAGCACTTTCCAAAAGCTTTACGCAAAATGGATTTTACGATGAAAAGCCAAGCGCTGATAAAGAAGTTGATTATTTCTTAAGCAGCGTTACCGAAAGGACGTGCCAATTTTGTTTTAAAAAAGAACAATGCTGGGCACAGCAGTTTGATACAACCTATGAATATATGAAGGAAATTATGCTTGAAGTTGATAATGGCACTCTTGAACAAAATCCAAGGCTAATTCGAGAAATGGACAAACATTGCGTGAAATCGAAAAAAGTCATCGATGTGATTGAGCATGAACTTACGTATTTTAAAGCCAATCAGCACTTAAAAGCACAAATTCAAGAAAGTAGAAGGATTGTAGCAGAACAGCTTCACGGTGTCTCTGAAGTCATGGGGAATTTTGCAAAAGAAATTAAGCGAGAGCGCGAAAATTTAAATGTACAAGAAGAACAGATTTTAGAAGCTCTTCGTAACTTTGGGATGGAAATCAATCAAATTGAAATTTATAGCTTAGAACCTGGAAATGTAGATATTGAAATGTGGGTGCCATATTGTCACGGAAGAGGAGAATGCGAGAAAATTATTGCGCCAATGCTTACAGATATTTTAGGTGAAAGTATTGTAGTAAAGAACGAAGAATGTGCTAAATACCCTCAAGGCTATTGCCATGTTTCGTTTGGCTGTACAAAAGCATACGTTGTTGATACAGGCGTAGCACATGCTGCTAAAGGCGGAGGGTTTGTATCCGGTGACAGCTATTCCATGATTGAGCTAAACGCCGGTAAGTATGCACTAGCTATTAGTGATGGCATGGGAAATGGAGAGCGTGCCCACTATGAAAGCAGCGAAACGCTTCAGCTGTTAAAACAAATTTTACAAACAGGAATAGAAGAGACAATTGCAATCAAATCGATTAACTCTATTTTATCCCTGCGTACAAACGATGAGATCTTTTCGACCTTAGATTTAGCGATGATTGATTTACAAGATGCCAATGTAAACTTCTTGAAAATCGGTTCTACGCCAAGTTTCATCAAACGCGGAGATAAGGTTATTAAAATACAGGCAAGCAATTTGCCAATGGGCATTATTGAAGAATTTGAAGTGGATGTTGTGAATGAACAAATGAAGGCGGAAGACTTGTTAATTATGATGAGTGACGGTGTATTTGAAGGACCGAAACACGTTGAGAACTACGAAATGTGGATGAAGCGAAAAATTGGCGAGCTTCAAACAAACGATCCACAAGAAATTGCAGACTTAATTATGGAAGAAGTTATTCGAACAAAATCAGGTTTAATTGAAGATGATATGACGGTAGTTGTGGCAAAACTTCAGCACAATACCCCGAAATGGTCATCGATTCCTTCTTACGCTTATCGTAAAAAAGCACAATAGTTAGATAGAAGTATATTTTATCTCCTCCTCGTCTATCATGTTAATACTGATAATGAGGAGGGGATTTTTTTATGAAAAAAGGTACATTGAAACAGATGTTGGTCATTACGGACGGTGGTTCGAATACAGGTGAAGATCCGGTAGCAATGGCTGCACTAGCTAAAGAACAAGGAATTAGTGTAAACGTTATTGGTGTGATGGAAGAGGATACAATTGATGAGCAAAGCACGAATGAAATAGAAGGCATTGCCATGTCAGGCGGTGGCGTGAGTCAAATTGTTTACGTAAAACAGCTGTCTCAAACTGTTCAAATGGTTACAAGGCAGGCAATGACGCAAACACTTCAAGGCGTTGTAAATAAAGAACTTCAGCAAATTCTAGGTTCCTCTAATTCAAGATTAGAAGAGTTATCTCCTGAGAAGCGTGGAGAAATCATGGAAGTGGTTGATGAACTTGGGGAAACGGTTGACTTAGAGATTCTTATTTTAGTTGACATGAGCGGAAGTATGAAAAATAAGCTCCCTACTGTAAAGGAGTCGCTGTTAGATTTATCGTTAAGCTTGAATGCTCGCATGGGGCACAATCAATTTTCAATCTTTTTATTTCCTGGGAAAAAGAAAGATGTAGAGAAGCTAATGGACTGGAATCCAAGATTAGAGTCGCTTTCAACGATTTTCCCAAAACTAACAGCAGGAGGTATTACGCCTACTGGACCGGCTATCAAAGAGGCTACTCATTATTTCACCAAAAAGCGCTCATTGAGAGGGTTGTTAAAAAATAATGAACAATACATTGAAGAATCAGGTATGTAACCTATCTCCGGGAACAGAAATTCAAGGGAAATGGCATCACGTCCATTATAAAATTCTTGAGAAATTAGGCGTGGGAGCAACTGGAGTTGTCTACTTAGTCCAATTAGTAAACGGAACGCTAGCAGCGTTAAAAATAAGCTTTTCCAACATGTCCGTTACAGCAGAAGTGAATGTATTAAAGAAGTTGTCTCAAGTCAAAGACAAAGTGCTAGGACCGCGTTTACTTGATGTAGATGATTGGAGCTATGGTTCTCACGCTCTTTCTTTCTATGTAATGGAGTATGTGAAAGGGCAGCCTCTCCTTTCTTTTATCTCAACAAGAGGGACAGAATGGTTGCAAGTGTTTGCAAGCCAGCTCTTAACAGACTTAGAAAACCTTCATGAAGAAGGGTGGGTATTTGGCGATTTAAAACCCGAAAACCTGGTCGTAACATCTAACCCTGTAAAAGTTCGATGGATCGACGTGGGAGGAACAACTCTGCAAGGGCGGTCAATAAAAGAATTTACCGACTTTTATGATCGAGCGCACTGGGGGCTTGGCTCCCGAAAAGCAGAACCGACCTATGATTTGTTTGCCGTATCTATGGTTTTGATTCACGCGGCTTATGGCAAGCGAATTAATAAAACAGACAAACCGGCTGAACAATTAAAACAATTTATATTAACAACAAAGCAGTTGGAGCCTTTCGGAGACGTTTTGTATCAAGCGGTTACGGGAAAGTATAAGTCAGCTAAAGAAATGAAAACAGAGGTGTTATCGGTCGAAAAAAGAAGAGGGGCAAAAAGTAGAGGAACAAAGCCTCAAAACGTTCGTCAACCGTCTGCCCCTCGTGTTAAAGTAAAGAAGAAGCGTTCTCACGTGTTAGAGACGCTACTACTTTGTACGTCTGTAATGTTGATTTATATTTTGTATCTATTTATTCAAGTGCTATAAAGTTTGGAGAAATTGTGAAACTTTCCTTATAGTCATTCGTATAAAGTAAATTAATGATACATTATTGCGTGTACATTATAAGGATGAGTCATTCCTATGGAAAAGCAAGTGAACAATTTTATGACAAAACATCAGTTATTATCCGCAGGCTCTACGGTGGTTGTAGGTATTTCTGGTGGTCCTGATTCTTTAGCGCTGCTGCATTTCTTATGGAGTCTGAAAGAGCAAAAATCTCTTACGATTATTGCTGCTCATGTTGATCATATGTTCCGGGGCCAAGAGTCACAGCAAGACATGGAATATGTGCAGAACTACTGCAAACAATTGAATATTAAATGTGAGGCGAAGCAGATTGATGTTACTGCCTATCAGAAGGAAAGAAAGCTATCTTCTCAAGTAGCTGCTAGAGAATGCCGCTATGCATTTTTTACTCATGTTATGAAGAAGCACAAAGCAAACCTTCTTGCATTAGGACATCACGGAGATGATCAGATTGAAACGATGTTAATGCGAATGGTTCGAGGTAGTACGATGAATGGATACGCAGGGATGCAGCCCAAGCGGCCATATGGGCATGGATTTATTATTAGGCCTTTCCTAGCTGTAACGAAAGAAGAAATCAATCGCTACTGTAAGCTACATGGGCTTACACCTCGAATTGATCCGAGTAATGAGAAAGACTCGTACACGAGAAATCGGTTTCGTCATTACGTTTTGCCATTTTTAAAGCAAGAAAACGTCGCTGTACATGAAAAATTTCAACAATTTAGCGAGAACTTGCATGAAGATCAAGCATACTTAGAGGAATTAACGACCGATGTGATGAATAAAGTAATGAGAAAGAAATTGCAAAATGAAATTCTCATTGATAGAGATTGTTTTCTAAGGATACGCAAGCCTTTACAAAGGCGTGGTATTCAACTAATATTAAACTATCTCTATAAAGAAATTCCTCCAACCCTTTCCTCAGCGCATGTTGACACGTTAGTAGGATTTTGTGAAAGTGAAAAACCGTCTGGGACGCTTGACTTTCCAAATGGTTTACGCATTATCCGATCTTACAACGACTGTCTTTTCACCTTTAATGAGGGGAACATCGAGCCATATGAATTTATTGTTCCGATTCCAGGGGTCGTTGAGCTTCCAAATGGTCACCAGCTTATTTGTGAAATACATAATAAAGTCGAAGATATAAAAGGAAACGATGTTTTTCTTTTAGATGAAGCTCACGATTTACAATCATTAAAGGTAAGGACACGAAAAAATGGCGATAAAATGCGAGTAAAGGGCATGAAGGGACATAAAAAAGTAAAGGATATTTTTATCGATGAAAAAATCCCTTTACACTTCAGAGATCATTGGCCGGTAGTGGAAGATAGCCAAGGAACTATTTTGTGGCTACCTGGTTTGAAAAAATCTGCTTATGAACTGCATACACATAAGTCCAGATATGTTATTTTATACTATAAGTAGCGAAAACTTCTAGGAGGCAAGTAAGGAATGAAGCAGGATATTCAAGAAATTTTGATTTCAGAAGAAGAAATACAACAGAAAGTAAAAGAATTGGGTAAGCTATTATCTGAGGAATACGCTGACCGTTTTCCTTTGGTAATCGGTGTACTAAAAGGCGCTATGCCTTTTATGTCTGATCTAATTAAGCGTGTTGATACATATTTAGAAATGGATTTTATGGATGTATCAAGTTATGGCAATGCGATGGTTTCTTCTGGTGAAGTAAAAATCCTAAAAGATTTAGATACATCAGTTGAAGGTCGAGACATTCTTATCTTAGAGGATATTATCGACAGCGGCTTAACACTTAGCTATCTTGTAGAGTTATTCAAGTACCGTAAAGCTAAGTCAATTAAGATTGTCACACTCTTAGACAAACCAACAGGTCGTAAAGCAGCTATTAAAGCAGATTACGTTGGATTTGAAGTACCTGATGCGTTCGTAGTAGGGTATGGATTGGATTATCAAGAAAAATATCGTAACCTGCCGTATATTGGGGTTCTTAAACCGCAAGTATACAGCAATTAAGAAGCACATATCCAAGTGCAATTTATTGGATAGGATAAATGTTCTATGTTAGTATTGAATACAGTATTTGTTTATCGTGGGAGGAGGTAAGAAATGAATCGGATCTTCCGTAATACCATCTTTTATTTACTTATATTTTTAGTCATTATTGGCGTGGTAAGCTTCTTTAGTGGCTCTAATCAAAAAGCAGAACCAATGAGATACGATACATTTGTTCAACACTTAGACAAAGGTGATGTGAAATCACTCTCTATGAAGCCTGAAAGAGGCGTGTATGTTGTGCAAGGAAAGTTAGATTCTTATAAAAAGGATCAAACGTTCCAAACTTACATCGTAGATGGTGACAAAGCACTTGATCGTATTGACGCTGCTTCAGAAAATAATCAAGTAGAAGTTGATTTTAAACCTGCTGATGAAACAAGCGGCTGGGTAACGTTCTTTACGTCAATCATTCCGTTTGTTATTATTTTCATCCTATTCTTCTTCTTACTGAACCAAGCTCAGGGCGGCGGAAGTCGTGTTATGAACTTCGGTAAGAGTAAGGCTAAGCTTTACAGCGAAGAAAAGAAAAAGGTTAAATTTAAAGACGTAGCTGGTGCAGACGAAGAAAAGCAAGAACTTGTGGAAGTTGTTGAGTTCTTAAAAGATCCTCGTAAATTCGCAGAGCTAGGTGCAAGAATTCCGAAGGGTGTCTTACTTGTGGGACCTCCTGGTACTGGTAAAACATTATTAGCAAGAGCTGTTGCTGGTGAAGCAGGCGTTCCTTTCTTCTCTATCAGTGGTTCGGACTTTGTTGAAATGTTTGTTGGGGTCGGTGCTTCTCGTGTTCGTGATTTATTCGAAAATGCGAAGAAGAATGCTCCATGTATTATCTTTATTGATGAAATCGATGCTGTAGGTCGTCAACGTGGCGCAGGTCTTGGTGGTGGACACGATGAGCGTGAACAAACATTGAACCAGTTGCTTGTTGAGATGGATGGTTTTGGTGCTAACGAAGGTATCATTATTATTGCAGCAACAAACCGCCCGGATATTTTAGATCCAGCGTTATTACGTCCAGGCCGCTTCGACCGTCAAATTACGGTAGATCGTCCAGATGTAAATGGCCGTGAAGCAGTGCTTAAAGTACATGCTCGCAATAAGCCTTTAGATGAATCAGTAAACTTAAAAGCAATTGCTATGCGTACGCCAGGTTTCTCAGGTGCAGATTTAGAAAACTTGTTAAACGAAGCTGCCTTAGTAGCTGCTAGACAGGACAAAAAGAAAATTGAAATGGTCGATATTGACGAAGCAACAGACCGCGTAATTGCAGGTCCAGCTAAGAAAAGTCGAGTTATTTCTAAAAAAGAACGCAATATTGTTGCTTATCATGAAGCAGGACATACAATTATCGGTGTCGTATTAGACGAAGCTGATATGGTACATAAAGTAACCATTGTTCCACGTGGGCAAGCTGGTGGATATGCTGTTATGTTACCAAAAGAAGATCGCTACTTTATGACGAAGCCAGAGCTGCTGGATAAAATTGTTGGATTGCTTGGTGGTCGCGTAGCTGAGGAAATTATTTTCGGCGAAGTGAGTACAGGTGCTCACAATGACTTCCAGCGTGCAACAAGCATCGCTCGTAAAATGGTAACAGAATACGGTATGAGTGAAAAGTTAGGACCAATGCAATTCGGTCAATCACAACAAGGCCAAGTATTCTTAGGTCGTGATTTACACAGTGAACAAAACTACAGTGATGCGATTGCTCATGAAATTGATAATGAAATCCAACGTTTCATTAAAGAAAGCTATGAGCGTGCGAAGCAGATCTTAACGGAAAACCGTGACAAGTTAGAGCTTGTAGCTCAAACATTGTTAGAAGTAGAAACGTTAGACGCTGAGCAGATCAATCACTTAGTAGATCATGGAACTCTTCCAGACCGTTCTAGTCACGTAACAGATGAAGATGTTAAAGTAAACATCCAAACAAAGACAGACGATGAAGAGCCAAAAGCATAAGATCAAAAAAGATCAGTGGAGACAATCTCCACTGATCTTTTTTATTGGGTAGAAGTTAGATTTGGCAAAAAGTTTTTCATATATAGTGGATAAGTAGGATATCTACTAGAGAATTGTGTCATTATATTCCTATTTTATCTAGAATATACACGTCTATTTACCAGTTATGGTATGATGGTTTCAGTGTGAATACTGAATTTAAATAAAGTGGTGATTGAAATGATTTTTGTATTAGATGTTGGAAATACCAATACGGTATTAGGTGTATACGATGGAGATGAATTAAAGTACCATTGGCGTGTAGAAACAAGCCGTAATAAAACAGAAGACGAGTATGGCATGACAATCAAAGCCTTGCTTGAGCACGTTAGTTTATCTTTTAAAGATATTCATGGTATTATTATTTCCTCTGTTGTTCCTCCTATTATGTTTGCATTGGAGAGAATGTGTCAAAAGTATTTTCATTTAAAGCCGCTTGTTGTTGGTCCTGGAATTAAGACGGGTTTAAATATTAAATATGAAAATCCACGTGAAGTGGGAGCAGACCGTATTGTCAATGCTGTTGCTGGAATTCAGCTGTACGGAAGCCCTTTAATTATCGTTGATTTTGGTACCGCAACCACATATTGCTACATTGATGAAAATAAGCAATATATGGGTGGTGCAATTGCCCCTGGTATTAATATTTCGACAGAAGCTCTTTATTCAAGAGCATCTAAGCTTCCGCGTATTGAAATTGCGCGACCAAATAGCATTGTTGGGAAAAATACAGTATCTGCGATGCAAGCAGGTATTTTATATGGATACGTTGGACAAGTAGAAGGAATTGTAGCAAGAATGAAAGAGCAAGCAACAGTAAATCCTAAAGTTATTGCTACTGGAGGACTCGCAACATTGATTGCTAAAGAGTCGGATATTATTGATATTGTGGATCCATTTTTGACTTTAAAAGGATTACAAATAATCTATACAAAAAATATGGAGTAAGAGGTGTATATTATGGGCGACTATTTAGTAAAAGCACTAGCTTACAATAGTCAAGTTCGCGCTTATGCGGTAAAAACAACGGATACAGTTGGAGAAGCGCAGCGCCGTCACTATACATGGCCTACAGCCTCTGCAGCATTGGGACGTTCAATGACTGCGGGAGTTATGATGGGGGCTATGCTAAAAGGTGAGCAAAAGCTAACAATTAAAATTGAAGGCCGCGGCCCAATTGGTGTTATCTTAGTAGACAGCAATGCCAAGGGTGAAGTGCGTGGATATGTAACGAACCCGCAAACGCACTTCGATTTAAATCAGCATGGAAAATTAGATGTAGCACGTGCTGTAGGTACAGATGGTACGCTGAGTGTTGTAAAAGATATCGGGATGCGTGATCAATTTAATGGACAAGTACCTATCGTATCGGGAGAATTAGGAGAGGATTTCACGTATTATTTCGTGACATCTGAGCAAGTTCCATCTTCAGTAGGTGTAGGTGTACTTGTTAACCCTGATAACACAATCTTAGCTGCGGGTGGATTTATCATTCAGCTTATGCCAGGAACAGATGATCAAACGATTACAGCTATTGAACAACGTTTACAAACGATTGAACCCATTTCAAAACTGATTCAAAAAGGTCTTTCTCCTGAGGAAATCTTAGAAGAAGTTCTTGGAAAAGAAAACGTAAAGTTTCTAGAGACAATGCCTGTAGAGTTCAAATGTCAGTGCTCAGAAGAAAGAATTGCTAATGCCATTATCAGCTTAGGAAAAGAAGAGATTCAATCGATGATTGAGGAAGACGGCCAAGCTGAAGCACAGTGTCATTTTTGTAATGAAACCTATCGCTTTGATAAAAAGCAGCTAGAAGAAATGAAAGAACAAGCAATTTAAATGAAATAAAAGATTCTTTAAAGGCGTCATTTTATAAATGAACGCCTTTTTTTATAAGTGTTAAGTCCTATTTATGTATATATTGATCTAAAAATATAACAAAAATAGGTAAATGGAAAGACAAAATGATTGACAATTTAGAAAACATCTGATAAATTGTATACAAAATCAATAAAATTAGTTGGTATTAGGAGTGGTCATATGGCACGTATTGCAAATTCAATTACAGAGTTAATTGGTCAAACACCAATCGTAAAACTAAACCGTCTAGTTGAAGAAGATATGGCGGATGTATATTTAAAATTAGAATTTATGAACCCAGGAAGCAGCGTAAAAGATCGTATCGCATTAGCAATGATCGAAGATGCTGAAGCAAAAGGTGTATTAAAGCCTGGAGACACCATCATTGAACCAACAAGCGGTAACACAGGAATTGGCTTAGCAATGGTAGCTGCAGCAAAAGGATACCGTGCTATTTTAACAATGCCTGAAACGATGAGTATTGAGCGTCGTAATCTGCTTCGTGCGTACGGTGCAGAGTTAGTGTTAACACCAGGTCCAGAAGGAATGAAAGGTGCGGTTAATAAAGCAACTGAGCTTGCAAAAGAGCACGGCTACTTTATTCCTCAGCAGTTCCAAAATGAAGCGAACCCAGAAGTGCACCGTCAAACAACGGCTAAAGAGATCATCGAGCAGTTTGGCGATCAGCTAGATGGATTTGTGGCAGGTATCGGTACTGGCGGTACTATTACAGGTGCTGGCGAAGTATTAAAAGAAAAGTATCCAAACATCAAAATTTATGCGGTAGAGCCAGCTGATTCTCCGATCTTAAGTGGTGGTCAACCAGGACCTCATAAAATTCAAGGAATCGGTGCAAACTTTGTTCCGGATACGCTTAACACGGAAGTATATGACGAAGTTGTCGCTGTTCAAAACGACCAAGCTTTTGAATATGCACGTAAAGTAGCAAAAACAGAAGGCGTACTAGTAGGTATCTCTTCTGGGGCTGCGATTTATGCTGCGTTAAAAGCTGCAAAACAGCTAGGAAAAGGTAAAAAAGTGTTAGCGATTATTCCAAGTAACGGTGAGCGTTACTTAAGTACTCCATTGTTCCAATTCGAGGAACAAACACAAGCATAAAAACCATAAAAGAACAGCTTCTATATGAAGCTGTTTTTTTTCATCTGAGAATCATGTAAAATGAAAGCAGGTGATTTATTTTTAGGAGAGTGAACAAATGCAGCAAAGAATGACTTGGGGCGAATCTATTTCTATCTCTAAAAACCAATGGTTCAAAAAATATCAAGAGTTGTCAAAAGAGGAACCGAATCATATCCTGCTTGAAAGCGGTCGAGGCGGAAAGTTTCAAATGATGGGATTAAAACCTGTAGCCATTTTGCGAGGCGAACAAAACGAGCTTCATATCAAAACGGATGGCCAAGCTACTGTTCAAAAAGGTAATCCGCTTCATCTTATGCGAGACTGGATGAAGAAGTTTGAAGCAGAGGTGAATCCAGATCTTCCTCCTTTTCAAGGTGGAGCAATTGGCTTTATTAGCTATGATTATATCCGCTATGTAGAAACCATACCTGATCTTGCTGAAGATTCATTGAAAACGCCGGACGTTTATTTCCTTATTTTCGATGACGTATTTGTATACGATCAAGAAAAGGAAAAGCTCTGGATTATCGTTAACGATGAAGCAGATTGTAAAGAGCAGGCACATAAGCGTATTGATCAATACAAAAAGGACTGGATGGAGGCAAGTGCTGAAGGGCTCTCATATGAGCGTATTCATCGTGTTGCCGAAAAGAGTGAGGTTTCAATGTCTGAAGCTGCTTTTTCAGATGCCACAACTCGCGTACATGAGTACATCGGTCAAGGCGATGTGTTTCAAGTGAACTTATCTGTTCGACAGTCTCAACAGCTTCAAACTCATCCTATGCATATCTACGAACAGGTACGAAAAATCAACCCGTCTCCTTATATGTCTTATATGCAGACAGAAGAATTTCACATTGTGAGCTGTTCACCAGAACTATTAGTGAAAAAAGCCGGTGACGAAATCAGTACGAGACCAATTGCGGGAACGCGCTCTCGCGGTAAGGATGATCAAGAAGACCAACAGTTAGCGGATGAGCTTATTCATAACGAAAAAGAGCGTGCAGAGCATGTGATGCTTGTTGATTTGGAGCGTAATGACCTTGGTAGAGTAAGCGACTATGGTACCGTTCATGTTGACGAGTTTATGGTTATTGAAAAGTATTCACATGTGATGCATATTGTGTCTAATGTAAAAGGCAAGCTCGCGCGCAATAAAGATTTTGTAGATATTGTAGATGCGGTTTTTCCTGGAGGAACGATTACTGGAGCGCCTAAAGTTCGTACAATGGAAATCATTGAAGAACTTGAACCTGTAAGGCGAGGAATTTATACAGGATCGATTGGTTGGATTGGGTTTAATGGAGATATGGAATTAAATATTGCGATTCGCACTATGATTATTCAAGACGGCCAAGCTTATGTGCAGGCTGGTGCGGGTGTTGTAATTGATTCAAATCCGAAACACGAATACAAAGAATCACTGAAAAAAGCAATTGCACTATGGAAAGCAAAAGAGCAGAGCGAAAATGAGCTGAGTGAGGGTGAGTAAAGATGATATTAATGATTGATAATTATGATTCTTTTACGTTTAATTTAGTACAGTATTTAGGTGAGCTAGGGCATGAGCTTCTTGTAAAAAGAAATGATGAAATTACACTTTCTGAAATTGAAGTGCTAAATCCAGATTTCTTGATGATCTCCCCGGGACCTTGTAGTCCTAACGAAGCGGGAATCAGTTTAGAAGCCATCGAGTATTTTGCAGGTAAGATTCCAATATTCGGCGTATGCTTAGGGCATCAGTCGATTGGGCAAGCTTTTGGAGGGAATGTGATTCGTGCGGATAAATTAATGCACGGTAAAACATCTGAAATGCATCATGATGGCCGTACTATCTTTAAAGGTCTTGATAATCCGTTCACGGCAACTCGATATCATTCTTTGATTGTAGAAAAAAGTTCACTGCCGGATTGCTTTGAGATTTCAGCGTGGACAGCAGAAGATGAAATTATGGCGATTCGCCATAAATCATTACCTATTGAAGGGGTACAGTTCCACCCTGAATCTATCATGACTTCTTACGGTAAAGAAATGCTGAAGAATTTTATTGAAACTTACGAAAAAAAGCGAGTGTAATGATATGTATATATACGTAAATGGTGAAGTAAAGCCTGCGTCTGAAGCCACTATTTCTCCGTTTGATCACGGATATATGTATGGTCTAGGGCTATTTGAAACGCTACGAGTTTATGATGGTCATCCATTTTTAGTGGAAGACCATCTGGATCGACTGCGTAGCAGCTTACGTGAATTAAATATTGTATGGGACTACTCCACACAGGACGTGTTGGCAATTATTAATAGTCTGTTAATGAAAAACAATGAGAGAAATGCGTATGTTCGATTAAATGTTTCAGCAGGAAATGGCGGAATTGGACTGCAAGTGGAAGAATACGACAAGCCATCTACAATTGTATACATGAAATCAATGCCTCATCCATCGAGCCCCCTTGTAAAAGAGGGGCTTATTCTTGAGACAAAGCGAAATACGCCCGAAGGAACCGTGAGGTTGAAGTCTCATCATTATTTAAACAATGTACTGGCTAAGCGAGAAGTTGGTTCAGACTTAAATAAAGAGGGTATTTTTTTAACAAAAGAAGGGTTCTTAGCCGAAGGTATTGTGTCCAATTTATTTTTTGTAAAAGATGATTGTGTATATACACCGTCTCTTGAAACAGGTATCTTAAATGGAATTACGAGACAGTTTATCTTTACGCTTTTAAAAAAGAAAAACATAGAAGTTGTAGAAGGTTTATTTACGGCGGAACAGCTTTTGGAGAGTGATGAAGCTTTCGTTACAAATTCCATTCAAGAAATCGTACCTCTTCGAAGTATAAAGGATAAGAAGTTTTTAGTCGGAGACCATACGTTAACAGCTCAGTTGCAAAAAGAGTATCGCTCTTACACGATGTCGCTAATGAGTCGACGCGAGCTACATGTATAAAAGCGAAAGGAGAGGCTAAAGATGGATAAAATTTATGTGAATGATATGCGTTTCTATGGATATCATGGTGTATTTCCAGAAGAAAATAAATTAGGGCAGCGTTTTCACGTGGATTTAACTGTAGAACTAGATTTAAAACAAGCTGGTACTACGGACAATTTAGAATACTCGGTGAGCTATGCAGATTTATACCAAACATGCCAGGAAGTTGTAGAGAAGCGCACGTTCAAGTTAGTTGAAACGGTGGCCGAAACGATTGCATCTGAATTGCTTGCTAATTACGAACTCGTGCAGGCTTGTACAGTAAAGGTATATAAGCCTGATCCGCCAATTCCCGGTTATTATCAATCGGTAGCTATTGAAATTAAAAGGAGCCGTTGAATGACAACAGAAGCATATATTGCATTAGGATCAAATATTGAAAATCGAATGGAACATTTGAAGTCGGGAGTTACTGGCTTGATGAAACATTCTGAGGTTAAGGTAGTGGCTGTTTCATCTGTTTATGAAACGGCCCCGGTCGGGTATACGAATCAAGCAAGCTTTTTAAACATGGTAGTAAAAATACAAACAACGTATTCGTCAGAGCAACTTTTAGATTGTTTGCAAGCCATTGAACAAGCGGCAGGTCGAAAAAGAGAGATTGTATGGGGACCTAGAACCCTTGATTTGGATATCTTACTTTATAGTAATGAAATCATTCATACGGATAGGCTGAACGTCCCTCATCCCCGAATGTTTGAACGGGCGTTTGTGATGGTTCCTCTAAACGAACTAGCTCCATCTCTTATTCTCCCTGTAGCAGAAGAAAAAGTTGAAACCATCACAAAACGGTTATCGGATTTAAAAGATGTAAAATTATTTCGAGAGCAAACAACTGATATACTAGATATGTTCGAAAATAATAGGAATGATTTACATAATTAAAAATGAATCTTATTAGTTGATTCATTTTTATATTGGCGTAAAGTAGAGTTCACAGTGAAAACTTTAAGGTTTGGGTTCGCAGGTTGTTGGTTTATTCGGTAGCTTGTTAGAGAAATCGAAGAAAAAGAGAAGCGAAGCAAGAATAAAGCGATTTGACATAGAGAAACGACTGAACCTATAATAATTTTAAAGAAACGTAGTAGTTGCCAGTAAACATGCTGGCCTTTTTTCTGTTTCGGAAAACTTAATTATACGATGGAGATGAGTAAACGATGAGTCATGAAGAATTAAATGATCAATTTCTCGTTCGTCGCGAAAAAATGAGCAACCTACGAGATCAGGGTATTGATCCGTTTGGTCAACGTTTTGAACGTACACATACATCACAGCAATTAATTAGTGAGTATGACGAGTTAACAAAAGAACAGTTAGAAGAAAATGAAGTGCCTGTGTCACTAGCTGGTCGTATTATGACAAAGCGTGGAAAAGGAAAAGCAGGTTTCGCTCACGTTCAAGATTTAACAGGACAAATTCAGCTTTATGTACGTAAAGATGCAATTGGCGAAGAACAGTACGAAATCTTCAGCAGCGTAGATATCGGTGACTTGGTAGGGGTTGAAGGTGTTTTATTCAAAACAAAAGTTGGCGAACTTTCTATTAAAGTAAAAGATTTCACGTTACTAACAAAAGCGCTTCGTCCACTTCCAGATAAATATCATGGTTTAAAAGATATTGAACAGCGCTACCGTCAACGTTACTTAGATTTAATTACAAACCCAGAAAGTAAACAAACATTTATCTCAAGAAGCCGCATTATTCAATCGATGCGCCGTTACTTAGATAATCACGGATACTTAGAAGTTGAAACACCGATGATGCATTCAATCGCAGGTGGAGCAGCAGCTCGTCCGTTTGTGACACACCACAATGCGCTTGATATGGAACTTTATATGCGTATTGCGATTGAACTTCATTTAAAACGTTTAATCGTAGGTGGATTAGAAAAAGTATATGAAATTGGCCGTGTATTCCGTAATGAAGGTGTATCTACACGTCACAATCCTGAATTTACAATGATCGAATTGTACGAAGCGTATGCGGACTACAAAGATATCATGGCTTTAACAGAGAACTTAATTGCACACATTGCGCAAGAAGTACTTGGCACAACAAAGATTCAGTATGGTGATCAAGAGGTAGACCTAACGCCAGAATGGACAAGACTTCATATGGTCGATGCTATTAAACAATATACGGGCGTAGACTTCTGGGGAGAAACATCTGTTGAAGAAGCTCGTGCTTTAGCAAAAGAACACGGGGTAGAAATCACTGAACATATGCAATATGGACATATTGTAAATGAATTCTTTGAACAAAAAGTAGAAGAGCAGTTAATTCAACCGACGTTCATTTACGGACATCCTGTAGAAATCTCTCCACTTGCTAAGAAAAATGCGGAAGATCCGCGTTTTACTGACCGTTTTGAGCTGTTTATCGTTGCGCGTGAACACGCGAACGCATTTACAGAGCTAAATGATCCAATTGACCAACGTGAGCGCTTTGAAGCTCAGTTGAAAGAGAAAGAACAAGGAAACGATGAAGCACATGAGATGGATGATGACTTCATTGAGGCATTAGAATACGGTATGCCACCTACAGGTGGTCTAGGAATCGGTATTGACCGCCTTGTTATGTTACTAACAAATGCACCGTCAATCCGTGATGTACTATTATTCCCACATATGCGTCAACGCTAAAAAAAGAGATGGCTACGGCCATCTTTTTTTAGGTATTAATATTAGAAAATTTAAACTTTTAATTTACCTCTTGTTTTTATGAAAACGATTTGGTATATTTATATCTGTTGCTAACGCAGATAAGCGAAAACAACAAAAAGAAATAAAAAAAGTTGTTGACATTACGTTGATAACTTGATAAGATAGTAAAGTCGCTTAAGAGCGGCGGTTGAACTTTGAAAACTGAACAAAGCGACAAACGTCAACGTTAATTTTTATTTTT
>NZ_JBOZGL010000012.1:0-59056 GCF_050846855.1 Priestia sp. TGN 0903 | reverse complement strand
CTTGCTCATTTAAAAAATAAAAATTAACGTTGACGTTTGTCGCTTTGTTCAGTTTTCAAAGTTCAACCGCCGCTCTTGGGCGACTTTCTTATATTAACAAGTTGTCTTTCATTTGTCAACAACTTTTTAATATTTTATTTCTGATGAATTGCGATTGTTTTCCAATCACTCATCAGCGACATTTAATAATTTAACATCTGTGCTATATAAAAGTCAACACTTTTTGAAAAGTTTTTTTGTTTTATCAAAAAATCTTATTTACTTCCCTGCTTTCGCCGAATCTTAGCAAGATCTTTGAAAGGATTTGATACTTTTCTTGAATGTTTCGTTCAAGAACTACATGATTCAAACTTTGTTGAAAAGCAACGTTTGATCTCTTTATTTCTTCTCTAAGTAGTGCTTCTAACTCTAAACACTCCACCTGATTAAATAAACAAATTTTCATTGATTCACCTGCTTCTTGCGACATTGATTCTCACACATCAAAATAAAATCAGTTGTTCTTTTCCTTACCTGTTATTAATTGTAGACAAAACGCATACAAATTAGACAAGTACTACTTATTAAATGAGGTGACAAAATGAATATGTTTTATACTATTCGAGCCAAAAGAATCAAACAGACCATGCTTATCGTAGTTGCTGCGTTTTTTACAAGTTTTTTTCTCTATGCTCAGCAGACGTTTCACTTTCCCGTGTTTTCAACGGATAACGGTCCAAGAGCTGTTTATAAGGCGGATGATAAAAATCCGGAAGTTGCTCTGACCTTTAACATCAGCTGGGGAGATGAAAGAGCTATTCCCATTCTGAATGAACTAAAAAGACAGCATATTGAACATGCTACTTTCTTTTTATCTGCTTCATGGGCTGAACGTCACCCAGATATTGTAGAGCGCATTAAGAAAGAAGGTCACGAAATTGGCACAATGGGCTATGACTATACTTCTTATACAAGCCTAAAACCTAATGAGATTAGACAGGATCTTGCAAAATCAAAGAAAGTCTTTGATTCTCTAGGCCTTAAAGATGTTCACCTTCTTCGTCCTCCTAACGGGCAATTTAATAAAGACATCTTAAAATTAACAGCAGATATAGGATATACTACTGTTCACTGGAGCATTGATTCTAAAGACTGGACAAATCCAGGGGTTGAAAAAATTGTCTCGAATGTTACAAAGCCTTTAGAGGGGGGAGATATTATATTGCTGCACGCGTCTGACTCCGCTCAACAAACAGCAAAGGCTATTCCATATATCAAGAATTCATTACAAAATAAAAAAGTCTCAAACGTAAGTATTTCAACATTAATTTCAAATTCAAAAACCCAAGTAAAAGATATCCGCTAAGATTTATTCCCACTGTATATGGAAAGCAAAAGCAGACAAATATGCTATTTGTCTGCTTTTGCTATTCTTGCGTGCGTAAGAAGTTTCGGCAAAATAAGAAGTTGATACATATTACAAATTAGAAGTGGAAACAACATAAGGTAAAGCCAGCTTTCTTCATTCGTTCGCAGCGCTGGGAACCATTCAATTGTCGTTACAACAATCATAAAAAACAGCGCTGGTACAAAAGCCTCTTTATTCGTCTGCTTTTTCTTTGCATACGCCACTAACAACCCCACCGCTAACAAGAAAACGCTTAACAAAATATACTTACCTATGCCTTCTCCCACTTGTTGAAAGAACTTATATCGAAAATAAGCAACGTCAAATAATACAAATAAAACAAATACAATTTGAACCGATTTCCAAAGAGATGCAGATTTAAAAATTCCCAACCCAAATCGGTGAATAGTTAAATATGCAAAGAACCCCATTTGGCTAATTAAACTAAAAATAAACCCTACGCCTACGAGCCATGTTAAAACAGCAACAATTTCTCCTATCTTTCCTTGTTGAAATAAGTGACCGTATTCCCCCCAGCGCACCGCAAATCCAACAACAGCTGTACTTATACCCCCAACAGCTAACGTGGTTAGAAATAGACGAACCCAATTTCGACTATTCACTTCCATCTCCCCCATAAGTTACAAAATTGTACCTTTTCATAAATTGTACCAATCACGTTTTGAAAAATCTAGAGCTCTTTTATGAATAAAAAACCTTGATTATCTCATATTAAGCGTAAGCATATTAGGAAAGGAGCTCATTACTATGAAAAAGCGACTCATGCTCCTCATTTATATAGGAATGTGTATGCTTTTAGCTACAGCCTGTGCACCGCAAGATGAAGAGAACAATGGTATGGATTATGATCAAACAAAGAAAATGGTTGTTGATATTTTAAAAACAGATGAAGGAAAAAAAGCAGTCGAGGCAATTATGAAAGACCCTTCTGTTAGACAAGATATTTTAATGGATCAAAACGCGATAAAAGATACAATTTCTCAAACCCTAGTATCAGATAAGGGCGTGGAATTTTGGAAAAAAGCCATGGATGATCCGAAGTTTGCTGAAAGCTTTGCTAAAAGTTTGGAAAAAGAAAATAAGACGGTCATCAAACAACTAATGAAAGATCCTGAATATCAAGGAATGCTTCAAGATGTTTTAAAGGATCCGGCTATGGAAAAAGAAGTACTGACTGTTTTAAAGAGTAAAGAATATCGCACTTATTTACAAAAGATTATGACCGAAACGTTTGATAGCCCTCTTTATCAATCTAAAATTCAAGACATTCTTTTGAAAGCCGCTGAAGAAACACAAGGTGGACAAAAACAAAGCAGCGACGATGGTGGTTCTTCTTCCACTGGATCTGACTCAGGCGGAGAACAGCAACAGCAGTGATTAAATACGCATCTCACATGAGATGCGTATTTAATTATGTCATTTATTTTTATTAAAAAACCTAAATGACTTCTTTATATTTTTTAATACTTAGTATTTTTATTGGAATTGTAAACTTTAATTCTTAGCTTTATGGTAAAATATTAGAAATTAACACAATCGTTTTATAGCAAAAGGAGGGAATTCGATGGAATTTCGCGTTATTAAAACGTTTCAAACCATTGTTCGTTTAGGAAGCTTTCAATTAGCCGCTGAATATTTAAAGTACTCTCAGCCTACCATTACACTGCACATTCAAAAGTTAGAATCCGAACTAGGATTTAAGCTTTTAGAACGAGGAAAAAGCATTAAACTTACTGAAGCAGGTAAAATCTTTTACGAACGGGCAAATATTTTACTAAAGGAATATGAATATCTAAATAATACCTTAAAGGATTATTCAACAGGCGAAGCTGGCACGATCCGTATAGGTGCTGCAGAGCCTACAGCAAGCAGTCGACTGCCTTCCATTCTCTCATTATTTAAAAAAAGATATCCCAACACAGAAATTAGCTTACTCGTTGCAGACGAAAAGCACCTTCATCAACATATACGCAATCAAGAAATTGATTTCGCGATTGGCACTGTATCAGAATCGTTCAGAGATATAGAGTTTGAGGCATTGCTAACAGAAAAACTTGTGCTGCTACTACCATTCAATCATGCGCTAACAAAAAGAAAAACAATCTTTGCAAAAGATTTAATACACGAAACGCTGATTACAGCTGGGCAATCTTCCGTTCAAAAGAAAATTGCCCAGCTAATCTTTGAACGAACAGGACAGCTGCCTGCTAAAGTCCAGTTAGGCACTATTAGCACACTTCAGCATTTTGTAAAAGAAAACTTAGGAATAGCCGTTGTTCCACAAATAAGCGCAACTCTTCCGCCGGATCAAGTGGTGGTTAAAACGATTCATGACTTACATGAGGGGCCTGCAATCGGCATTTTAAAGCACCAGTCTCAGACCGTAAGTACAGCTGGAAAAACATTTTTAGCTCTCTTAAAACAAAACCTCGCATTTGATTTAAAAAAGACGCAGATTGAACTCTCTGTATAATAATAAAAAGCACGCGCTCGAACAGCGCGTGCTTTTTATTATTTTCCTGTTGCTGCTTTTTCATTTTCGCAAATAAATGCAATCTTGCTTGCAATCTCTCCATATATTTGACCTAAACGATGCGATTCGTCGTAAATGGAAGGTGCAAAATCTTCTTCATTCCAATCAGGCTGACTTAACGGAAGCTGTCCTAACAGCTCTGTCTGAAGTTCCTCAGCCAGTTTTGGACCCCCACCTTTACCAAATACATACTCTTTTTCCCCTGTTAGCTGGCTTTCAAAGTAAGCCATATTTTCTACAACTCCAATGACCTCATGATCGGTTTTCAAAGCCATAGCACCCGCTCTAGCTGCAACAAATGCCGCTGTAGGATGTGGTGTTGTAATAATCACTTCTTTACAAGCAGGAAGCATGGAGTGAACGTCTAATGCGACATCACCTGTTCCTGGAGGTAAGTCTAGTAAAAGATAATCTAATTCTCCCCATTCAACTTCTGTAAAGAAGCTCGTCAACATTTTTCCGAGCATAGGTCCTCGCCAGATAACAGGTGAATTATCTTCTACAAAGAAGCCCATGGAAATAACTTTTACTCCGAAACGATCAACTGGAATAATCTTTTCACCTTCTACTACAGGACGTTGTGTGATTCCCATCATGTCTGGGACGCTGAATCCATAAATGTCAGCATCAATTAAACCAACTTTTTTTCCTAAACGAGCTAGAGAAACGGCTAAGTTAACAGAGACTGTTGATTTACCAACGCCTCCTTTACCGCTGGCAATAGCAATAAATTCAGGTGCATTCGGACTAGTTAGTAAGTTGCCAGTATTCGGCTGCTCAGCGCGGTACTGCTGAAGTTCCTCAGGCGTAAACTCAACAAATCGCAGTCCAACCGACTGTACACCTGCTTTTTTTAATTCTTCTACAATTGTGCCTTGCAGGCTCAACTGTTCACTCGTACCTGTTTTTGCAACAGCAATCTTCAGGCTTATATGCTGTTTTTCAGCTTTGATTGTTATTTCTTTAATCGCATCTGTTTCTGATAGTTTTTTATTTAAAAATGGATCTGTAATTTCCCCTACTACTTCTTTTACTTGCTTTTCCGTTAGCATACTCCCACCACCATGTTAAAATCTATTTATTTATACTATCAAGTATATCATACATATTAGATTTTTCTGAATAGAAGGGTGCTATGCTTTTTATTTAGGCTTTTCTCCAGTAAAATACCGGCTGACTCCTTCATAAATGGATTCAGCTAACTTTTTTTGATAGCGTTTCGATTGAAGCATTTTACGTTCTGTAGGATTTGACAAGAATCCTACTTCAACCAAAGCACCGGGTGGCTTAGAATGCTTAAGAAGGTAAAGAGTTTGAATAGCTTTTGCTTCACGGGTCGTATTGTCCAGATTATTTCTTAGCTCTTGTTGAATGAGTTTGGCCACTTGCTCGTTTTCTTTTAGGGATCCGTAATAGAAAGTTTGAGCCCCTCTCCACGCAGAGGATGGAATAGCATTCAAGTGAATACTTAAGTACAAATCAGCGTTGGATTTATTAATCATCGTTAAGCGATTTTTTAAGTCTTCTACTTTTCTGCGACTGTATCCTCTTGTATCTTTGGCCGCTAGGTCTTCGTCTTTTTCTCTCGTCATAATAACAAGTGCCCCTTGCTCTTGCAGATAGTCTCGAAGCATTAACGAAATTTTAAGAGTTATTTCTTTTTCAAGCACCTCATCCTCTCCTACCGCTCCTCCATCAACACCGCCATGTCCAGGATCTAGTACAATAACTTTCCCGCTAAGAGGAAGTGAAAGCGAACCGGATGATGTTCTATGATCTATTTGATATTGTACAATGACAAAAAGAACGAGAAGCGCTATAATTGTGCTCATTATTTTTACTTTAGACATTTTATCCCTTCCCTTCTTGCCTCACCTATTTATTTCTATATGGGACAAGAACGGGAATTATGAGTACTTTTTAATGCAAACGTAAACGGCGTCTTTTTTCTGCGGTTCGATAACCTTCTTTCCACCAGTCTTGCACATATCCTTGACACAAATAATACAGACCATCTTGATAAAGATCTGTTACAGACATGCTGACGGCTCCGTACAATGTATCAATTAAAAGAGACTCTTCTTGCTTACTGTGCTTCTGAACATCTTCGTAGCTTTTACCACGTTTACTCACCCGGGCACCTAATAAAAATGATTCGATAGCAATGTCAAGACAGTACTCCTCCACATGTTCGTCTCCTAGCATATTCCACTGAAACATTGGATGAAAATAACGGCGCAGCCTCTCTTGAAGCAAATCAAACGATAGTTCCCTTAGGACTTTGCGTTCATATTTCATTTCTTTTTCATAACGTTTTTCTTTTAAATATGTAACCTCGTTCACGATAACGCCTCCCTTTTTTACATATTGTCTGCACAAGCCTTCGTCTCATACGCAAACAACAAATAAAAAAAGCCTTGGTCCAAAGACCAAGGCTTGAAACGTAATATAAAATTAACGTTTTGAGAATTGTGGTGCACGACGAGCGCCTTTAAGACCGTATTTTTTACGTTCTTTCGCACGAGCGTCACGAGTTAATAGACCAGCACGTTTTAATGTTCCACGGTATTCAGGGTCTGCTTCTAATAAAGCACGAGAGATTCCGTGACGAATAGCGCCAGCTTGACCTGCATAACCTCCACCATTAACGTTTACAAATACGTCATAGTTACCTACAGTTTCAGTTAAAGCAAGTGGTTGTTTTACTACTTCACGTAGTGCAGCAAATGGAATGTATTCTTCGATTTCACGACCGTTGATTGTTACGCGACCGTTACCTGGTACTAAACGTACACGAGCAACAGAGCTTTTACGACGACCAGTTCCGTAATATTGTACCTGTGCCAAGATAATAACCTCCTCTTATTAATTATCCGCGAAGTTCGTAAACTTCTGGTTTTTGTGCTTCATGTGGATGTGTTTCACCAGCATACACATGTAATTTTTTGAACATTTGACGGCCTAGGCTACCTTTTGGAAGCATGCCTTTGATTCCTAATTCAAGCATTTTCTCAGAGTAGTTAGTACGCATTTCTAATGCTGTACGTTGTTTCAAACCACCTGGGTGCATGCTGTGACGGTAATAAATTTTATCAGTTAATTTTTTACCTGTTAATTCGATTTTTGACGCATTGATAAGGATCACGTGATCACCAGTATCAACATGTGGTGTAAAAGTTGGTTTATGTTTACCGCGTAAGATTGATGCTACTTCACTTGCTAAACGACCTAAAGTTTTACCTTCAGCATCGACAACATACCATTTACGCTCTACTTCGTTTGCTTTCGCCATGAAAGTTGTACGCATGAGTTTCCCTCCTAATTTTCATCATCAATTATAAAATTATTTCAACCTTCTATTTCAACACGATTAATTTCCGGGGCTAACCGTGGGGTTAAAATACATACCATATGATATATTATATCTTTAAGCTACTAATGTCAAGAAAATGTTACACCAGGTTTAGTTGTCATAGAAAACGCGCCATAAATATAGTCCTTGCGAAGGCGCAGTTTTCCCTGCACGAGGACGTGATTTGCTTTCTAGAATATCTTTTATAGCATCTGGTTCAATACGGCCTTGTCCTACTTCTAAAAGCGTTCCAACAAGAATACGAACCATATTATACAGAAAGCCACTTCCAACGAATCTAAACACAAGCTGACTATTCTCTTCATACATATCAATCTTGTAAATCGTACGAATCTTATCTTCCACTTCTGTCCTCGCTGAACAAAAGCTTGTAAAGTCGTGTGTACCGAGTAAATATGTGATGGCTTTTTTCATTTTTGAGTAGTCTAATGGATAAGGGTAATGGTATGCATAAGAACGAGTGAAAGGATTTCGATCTTCGCCGCGCAAAATATGATAGCGATACTCTTTTGAAGTAACGTCATACCGGGCGTGAAAATGTGCATCAACTTCACATACATTCTTCATTACAATATCATCTGGTAGCATTGAATTCAATGCTTTTTTCCACTTATCACATGGAATATTTAGGTTTGTGTCAAAATGAATGACTTGCCCCTGTGCATGAACATTTGTGTCCGTTCGTCCAGAGGCGTAAATCGGAACTTTTTTGTTATGCATTTTCTCTAAAACGGCTTCAATCTCCAGTTGAACTGTTCGCTTATTGGGCTGAACTTGATAACCTGAAAAGTGTGTGCCGTCGTATGCAACTATACATTTTAAACGTTTCATCTTTTCACCAAACAATCTTTACGTTCTAATCAGCACTAAAACAACTGCTACTGCCAGCAGAAGTAAAAGCATAATTGTATCTATGCTTCCCCATTTTAATTGACGATACTTTGTACGCCCTTCTCCGCCTTTATATCCTCTTGCCTCCATGGCAATAGCTAGCTCTTCAGCACGCTTAAATGAACCTATAAATAAAGGAACAAGCAAAGGAACGACAGCTTTCAACCGATCCGTAACGGGACCGCTGCTAAAGTCCACTCCTCGTGCTGTCTGCGCTTTAATAATTTTATCTGTCTCTTCCATCAATGTAGGAATAAAGCGAAGAGAAATGGACATCATTAAAGCTAATTCATGAACAGGAAGCTTGAGCTTTTTAAATGGATTCAACAAGCTTTCCATTCCATCTGTTACTTCAATGGGCGTAGTCGTTAACGTTAGCATCGTCGTAATTAAAATTAAGAACAAGAAGCGCAAGGAAATTAAAACACCTTGAATAAGGCCGCCTTTATAGACAGAAAACCATCCCCATTCAAACAAAAGAGAACCTTCCTTCGTCATAAAAATG
The DNA here is from genome assembly GCF_050846855.1 of Priestia sp. TGN 0903. Taxonomy (NCBI): domain Bacteria; kingdom Bacillati; phylum Bacillota; class Bacilli; order Caryophanales; family Bacillaceae; genus Priestia; species Priestia sp. TGN 0903. The sequence goes on along the minus strand of NZ_JBOZGL010000012.1, from coordinate 50,346 downwards.
TGCAAAAGAAACGTGATGATAATAATAAATAGAACGGGCTTTAACCCTCTTAAAATAAAGGAAACGGGCACTTTACTCATGGCCACTATCACAAGGGTATACACACCTAAAAAAGCATAGCCGATAGGGTTATTTGCTAAAAACACAATTAATACATACGCAAATACGAGAAGCAGCTTGGCCCGAGGATCCATTCGATGGACAACAGAATGACCCGGGACATACTTACCAATAATGATTGAGTCCATCATATTCGTTCACCTTGCTGCATAAGGTGCTGCACTTTCTCTACCACTTCAGAAAAGGTAATAACCGTATCCGATGCTTCAAGCTGAAATTTCTCTTGCAGCTTCAGCATAAAGCGAAGCGATTCTGGAACATCCAATCCATATTCTTTTAGCTGCGTATGCTGACCGAAAACTTCTCTAGGTGACCCTTTCATCGCAATCGTTCCTTTATTCATTACAATTAGCTCATCAGCGTACATAGCTGCATCTTCCATGCTGTGAGTCACGAGAATCGTCGTCAAGCCTTTTTCTTTATGAAGACGATAAATCATATTCATAATTTCTTGACGGCCTCTAGGGTCCAATCCAGCAGTTGGCTCATCTAAAATTAGCACATTAGGATTCATCGCTAGAATACCTGCTATCGCTACACGACGCATTTGTCCACCACTCAAATCAAAAGGAGATCTGGTGAGAATGTCTTCTGGCAACCCCACTAACTTGATAAGCTCTCGTGCTTTTTGCTTTGCTTCTTCTTCCGAAACGCCATAATTCATTGGTCCAAAAGCTATATCTTTTTCCACCGTTTCTTCAAAAAGCTGATGTTCTGGAAATTGAAACACCACGCCTACTTGCTGACGAATAGCTTTTAAATTCTTTTCTTTTCGATTGGCTTTAATAGTGCGCTCACCGATTTGAATTTCACCAGCAGTTGGCTTCAATAAGGCATTCAGATGCTGTATGATTGTTGATTTCCCAGAACCAGTATGGCCAATAACAGCCAAAAATGTACCTGATTGAATGCTTAAATTTAAGTCATGCAGAGCAATTCGTTCAAATGGTGTATTAACTTGATAACGATGCTCTACTTCTTTGAATATAATGTCCATAGTTCGTCCACCAAGTCCTCATCTGTTAAATGAATTTTTGATAAAGGAATTCCTACGGAAGCAAAACGATGGCTTAGTTTAACGGAAAACGGCAAGTCTAGTCCAATATCCGTTAACTTGGAACCTAATGCAAATACTTCGCGTGGAGTACCTGTTGCATAGATCTTCCCTTTGTTCATCACAACGACTCTGTCAGCCATTGCTACTTCATCTAAATCGTGGGTAATTGAAATAACCGTCAGTTGTTTTTCTTCTTTTAATTTTCTAACAGTTTCAAGTACTTCAGTTCGTCCAATAGGATCTAACATAGATGTTGCTTCATCTAGAATAATAACAGATGGCTGTACGGCAATTATACCCGCAATGGCCACACGCTGTTTTTGTCCACCTGATAGCTGATGAGGCTCTTGATCCAGAAAAGCACTCATATTGACCATTTCGATTGCTTCAGGTATACGTTTTTCCATAATTTCAAATGGAATCCCGTTGTTTTCAAGCCCAAACGCAATATCATCTTGAACGGTTGAGCCAACAAATTGATTATCTGGGTTTTGAAACACCATTCCAATCTGCTTGCGCACATCCCATATTGTTTCTTCAGATAAAAGAGTATCGCCCACTCGAACCGTTCCTTTTTCAGGTAGCAAAAGGCCGTTTAGAATTCGTGCCAGCGTCGATTTCCCAGATCCATTATGTCCAGCTATCGCTAACCATTCACCTTTATAAGCAGAGAGAGAAAGGTGATCTAATGTTAGGTCTGCTTCAGGATCGTACCGAAAGCATAAATCTTTTACCTCTAAAGACATTTCTTTCAACGCTATCTTCCTCTCAGCTTTTTCTATTGCAGCATTGCCTACATTGGTTTTTTACGCTATTTACCCGGTTTAAGGTATAAAAAAAGGGCAACGACTAGTTACACACTGTCTCGCCCTTTTCTATCTGTATTAAAAATATTAAACTAATTCAATGATAACCATTGGAGCACCGTCACCACGGCGAGGTCCAACTTTTAAGATACGAGTGTAACCGCCTTGGCGATCTTCGTAGCGAGTAGCGATATCGCTGAATAGTTTTTGTAAAGCGCTTTGACCAGCTTCCTCGTTAGCTACTTCATTACGGATGTAAGATGCAGCTTGACGACGAGCGTGTAGATCTCCACGTTTACCTAAAGTAATCATTTTTTCAACAGTTGAACGTAATTCTTTTGCACGAGCTTCAGTTGTCTCAATGCGTTCACTGATGATTAAATCAGTTGTTAAATCACGAAGAAGCGCCTTGCGTTGTGCGCTTGTACGACCTAATTTACGGTAAGACATGTGAGGTCCCCTCCTTTGTTAAGTAGTTAAACAGGTAGATATAATCAGTCGTCCTTACGTAGACCCAAACCTAATTCTTCAAGTTTAGCTTTAACTTCTTCTAAAGATTTACGGCCTAAGTTACGAACTTTCATCATATCTTCTTCTGTTTTATTAGCAAGCTCTTGTACAGTATTGATGCCTGCTCGTTTTAAGCAGTTGTAAGAACGAACAGATAAATCCAGTTCCTCGATCGTCATCTCTAGAACTTTTTCTTTCTGGTCTTCTTCTTTTTCTACCATGATCTCTGCTTTTTGAGCTTCATCTGTTAAGTTAACGAAGATATTTAAGTGTTCCGTTAGAATCTTTGCACCTAAAGCAACAGCTTTTTCTGGCTCGATGCTACCGTCAGTCCAAACATCCAACGTTAACTTATCGTAATTTGTCATTTGACCAACACGAGTATTTTCTACATAATACGATACGCGAGTAACAGGCGTATAGATTGAGTCAATTGGAAGTACACCAATTGGTTGGTCTTCACGCTTGTTAGCATCGGCAGGATTATAACCTCGACCTGTGCGAGCAGTAAGTCTCATACGGAAATGAGCATCTGACTCAAGTGTTGCAATATGAAGATCCGGATTTAGAACTTCGATATCACTGTCTGCTTGAATGTCAGCAGCCGTTACTGTACCAGGACCTTTAACATCGATCTCAAGTGTTTTCTCTTCATCAGAGTAAATCTTTAACGCTAACTTTTTAACGTTTAAAATGATGTTTGTTACATCTTCAACAACTCCAGGAACTGTTGAAAATTCATGTAATACACCTTCAATTTGAATAGATGTTACAGCTGCACCAGGGAGTGAGGATAATAGGATACGACGTAAGGAGTTACCCAAAGTAGTACCATATCCACGCTCAAGTGGTTCGACGACGAATTTACCGTACTTTCTATCATCGCTGATTTCTACCGTTTCGATTTTTGGCTTTTCAATCTCTATCAATATAAACCCTCCTTCAAAACGTCGAAACCTCGGCTAGACGGCTGATTTCTCAAATGCCTAACCGAAATTCCCTATTAGACAGTTCCCGAATGTGCACAACAAATGGAAAACATTTCGTTGCATGAATAAATTCTACACCATCATCATTATAGACAACGAAATAGAATCTATACATATTAATTATACACGACGACGTTTTGGTGGGCGGCATCCGTTGTGAGGTACAGGAGTAACATCTCTAATAGCTGTTACTTCTAAACCTGCAGCTTGAAGAGCACGGATAGCTGCTTCACGACCAGCACCAGGGCCTTTAACTGTAACTTCAAGAGTTTTCATTCCGTTATCCATAGAAACTTTTGCAGCAGCTTCAGCAGCCATTTGCGCAGCAAATGGAGTGGATTTACGAGAACCTCTGAAGCCAAGTGCGCCTGCACTAGACCAAGCAATCGCATTACCGTGAACATCTGTAATTGTTACAATAGTGTTGTTAAACGTTGAGCGAATATGAGCTACACCAGCTTCAATATTCTTTTTCACGCGACGTTTACGTGTATTAGTTTTACGTGCCATCTGTTAATGACCTCCCTTACTAATTATTTCTTCTTGTTCGCTACAGTACGGCGTGGGCCTTTACGTGTACGAGCATTGTTTTTACTGTTTTGACCACGAACTGGTAAACTACGACGGTGGCGGATACCACGGTATGAACCAATCTCAATTAAACGTTTGATGTTTAAAGAAACTTCACGACGAAGATCGCCTTCTACTTTATAGCTATCTAAAATATCACGAATTTTACCTAATTCTTCTTCTGTTAAGTCACGAACGCGAGTATCTTCAGAAACTCCAGCTTCAGCTAGAACTTTTTCAGCAGTTGGACGACCAATACCGAAAATGTATGTTAATGAAATTACTACACGCTTGTCACGAGGAATATCAACACCAGCAATACGTGCCATATGAATAGTGCACCTCCTTATTGATTAACCTTGTTTTTGTTTATGCTTAGGGTTTTCACAAATTACCATTACTTTACCTTTTCTACGGATAACTTTACATTTTTCGCAGATTGGTTTAACTGATGGTCTGACTTTCATGTTTCATACCTCCTTGATAGTACGGAGTGCATAGGTTTTATTTGAAACGGTACGTAATTCTACCGCGAGTTAAATCGTATGGTGACAATTCTACAGTTACTTTATCACCAGGTAAGATTCGAATGAAATGCATGCGAATTTTTCCTGATACGTGAGCAAGTACTGTATGACCATTTTCTAATTCTACCTTGAACATAGCGTTAGGTAAAGTCTCAGCAACTGTACCTTCAACTTCAATTACATCGTCTTTTGCCATTAAAGTGCTCTCCTTTCTTTGAAACAGTAACAAGCTATCATTAAACGACTTAAAAAGAACCTGTTCTGAACATCCGGAGATCGTAATCATTAAATTCAAGATGATTGACGCTAATATACATCTTTACCATTTTAACAGCAATTCAGACGAAAAACGATCATCGTGAATTTAGATAATTACTGTTTACTGTCCAGTGCATCTAGCGAGGAATGGATAGAGATAACATCCTTTAACATTACAATGCTGTCAGAATTTCATATCCCGTCTCAGTAATTGCAATAGTATGTTCGAAGTGCGCACACATTTTACCATCCACTGTCACAACTGTCCAGTTATCAGGTAATGTTTTTACATATCGCATACCAGCATTCACCATTGGCTCAACTGCCAATACCATGCCTGGACGTAGACGCGGTCCTTTATTCGGTGGACCATAATGAGGTACTTGCGGATCTTCATGTAAGTCTTTGCCGACACCATGGCCAACATATTCTCTTACAATCGAAAAGTTACGTGATTCTGCGTACTGTTGAATAGCATGTGAAATATTCGACAAACGCTCACCCGGCTTCGCTTCTGCTAATCCTTTGTAGAGAGATTGCTCAGTCACATCAAGCAGCTCTTGATTTTCTAATGAAATCTTTCCTACTCCATATGTCCAAGCTGAGTCACCATGATAGCCACCGAATTTAGCTCCGATGTCTAAACTGATGATATCCCCTTCATTAAGCTTGCGTTCTCCCGGAATACCATGAACTAATTCTTCATTCACAGAAGCACATACACTGCCGCGAAAACCATTATACCCTTTAAAAGACGGAATTGCATCATGTTGACGAATAAAATTTTCAGCAATTGCATCCAATTCTATAGTCGTAATACCTGGAACGATATGTTTTTTCAACTCTTGATGAGTTAAAGCCACGATTCGTCCAGCTTCACGCATGACCTCAATTTCCTCTGGTGTCTTGCAAATGATCATTGCTTAACCCCAGCAAGTAATTGACGAACATCCTCAAACACAATGTTAATATCTTGATTACCATTAATATTGCGTAGATAACCTTTTTCTTGATAAAAATCAAGTAGAGGTTGAGATTGTTTAACATTAACTGAAAGTCTAGTTGAAACCGTCTCAGCATTGTCATCTGCACGTTGATAAAGCTCTCCGCCACATTTGTCACAAACTCCTTCTTTCGCAGGAGGATTGAATACTAAGTGGTAAGTAGCTCCGCAATCTTTACAAATGCGGCGTCCAGTAAGACGCTCCATTAAAATGCTTTGATCTACATCAATATTAATCACATAATCAATTTGCTTGTTTAGTTCTTTTGTAATTGTTTCAAGAGCTTCTGCTTGGGCTACTGTTCTCGGGAAGCCATCAAGTAAAAAGCCGTTTTCACAATCTTGTTTGTTTAAACGCTCGCGCACAATTCCAATTGTTACTTCATCAGGAACAAGGTTACCTTGGTCCATAAATGATTTAGCTTTTAAACCTAGTTGCGTTCCTTCTTTAATTGCAGCTCGGAACATATCTCCTGTTGAGATATGAGGGATATCGTAATGCTCAACGATTTTTTCTGCTTGAGTACCTTTCCCAGCACCAGGAAGGCCCATTAACACTAAATTCATTTCTTGCTTCCCCCTCAGTATCTTATCCGTTTAATGGGAAAGCAGCCTGCCTCCCACTAAACAGCTTTACTTAATAAATCCCTTATAATGGCGTTTCACTAATTGACTCTCAAGTTGTTTCATTGTCTCAAGAGCTACACCGACAACAATTAACAAACTAGTACCGCCGATCTGAGCAGATGAGGGTAGGTTTGCAATTTTGATGAACAGAACCGGCAACACAGCAATTAACGCAAGGAATATCGAACCGATTAATGTCAGACGATATAACACTTTCGTTAAATAAGCTTGTGTGCTTTTACCAGGACGAATGCCTGGGATGTAGCCACCTTGCTTTTTCAAGTTCTCTGCTACTTGTTCAGGGTTAACTTGAACAAATGTATAGAAGTAACAAAAAGCAATGATTAACGCTACATACACTATCATACCAATTGGCTTAGTATAGTCAAATGTATTCTGAATCCACGTCGTTACATCATTTGGACCGAAAAATGATGCAATTGTTGGTGGTGTGATAATAAATGAAACTGCAAAGATAACAGGAATAACCCCAGCAGCATTTACTTTTAACGGTAAATGAGTGGATTGACCTCCAACAGGATTACGACCAGCTGAACCCTTTGCATATTGAATAGGAATTTTTCGTAGCGCTTGTTGGAAGTAAATAACCCCAACAATAATAGCTAAAACTGCAATCGCAATTAAAACTACCGTTACGATACGAATGAATAATTGATCCCCAACGTCTTCAAATTGCTGTGCATAAATTTGATTTAATGTTGTCGGAATACCAGCTGCAATCCCAGCAAAGATAATGATAGAAATACCATTACCTACGCCTTTTGCAGTAATCTGTTCTCCTAACCACATTAAGAAGGCAGTACCTGCCGTTAACACTGTAGCAATTAGAAGATACGTAGAAATTCCTGGATTAGCGATCAATTGTCCGCCCGAAATATTGTTGAATCCTATAGACATACCTAAAGCCTGGATAAATCCAAGCACAATTGTTCCATAACGAGTTACTTGAGCTAATTTACGGCGCCCAACATCTCCCTGCTTTGACCATTCTGTAAACTTAGGTACAACATCCATCTGCAATAATTGGACGATGATGGATGCTGTAATATAAGGCATAATGCCCATAGCAAGAATGGAAAAGTTTTTTAACGCGCCGCCGCCAAATGTATTCAGAACTCCGAATACATTTAACCCATCTTGCAATTTTAGTACATCCGTATTAACACTTGGTACAGGAATAAATGTACCAATTCGGAAGACAATTAACATTAACAAAGTGAAAAAGATTTTTTGTCTTATTTCACGCACGCGCATTAAATTGGAGATTGTTTGAAACATTAGATCACCTCAACTGTACCGCCAGCAGCTTCGATAGCTTCTTTAGCAGTTGAAGAGAATTTAGCAGCTTTAACAGTTAGCTTAGAGTTTAATGTACCGTTTCCTAGTACTTTAACGCCAGCTTTTGCTTTGCTTACTAAACCAGTTTCGATTAATAATTCTGGTGTTACTTCAGTTCCATCTTCAAAACGGTTAAGAGCTTCTAAATTAACGATCGCGTATTCTTTGCGATTGATATTAGTGAACCCACGTTTTGGAAGACGACGGAATAAAGGAGTTTGACCACCTTCGAAGCCAGGTCTTACGCCACCGCCAGAGCGAGCGTTTTGCCCTTTGTGACCTTTACCTGAAGTCTTTCCGTTACCTGAACCAGTACCACGACCTACACGGTTACGTACTTTACGTGAACCTTCAGCTGGTTTCAATTCATGAAGTTTCATTCCGGAGCACCTCCTTAGAGTGACAATTTATACTTATTGCTCTTTTACTGTAACAAGGTGAGCTACTTTGTTAATCATTCCGCGAATTGCAGGATTATCGTCTTGAACGACAGTTTGATTTAACTTACGTAGGCCAAGTGTACGAACAGTTACACGTTGATCTTCTGGACGACCAATTACGCTACGAGTAAGGGTAATTGCTAGTTTGTTTGCCATTCCATATCCCTCCCTTATCCTAACAGTTCTTCTACAGTCTTGCCACGTAGTTTTGCAACATCTTCAGCACGTTTTAGGTTAGCTAAACCGTTAAGAGTTGCACGTACCATGTTGATTGGAGTGTTTGAACCTAAAGATTTAGATAGAATATCACTTACTCCACCCAATTCTAGTACCGCACGAACTGGGCCACCAGCGATAACTCCTGTACCTTCAGAAGCAGGTTTTAAGAAAATTTGACCTGCACCAAATTGTCCAAGGATTTCGTGTGGAATAGTTGTACCAACCATAGGTACAGTAATTAAGTTTTTCTTCGCATCTTCAATTGCTTTACGGATTGCATCTGGTACCTCTTGTGCTTTACCAGTACCGAATCCAACGTGACCGTTTTTGTCACCAACTACAACTAATGCAGCGAAGCGGAAACGACGTCCACCTTTCACAACTTTAGCTACGCGGTTAACGGTAACAACACGTTCTTCAAGCTCTAATTTATTTGGATCAATACGACGCATGATTTTCCCTCCTTTTACAATTAGAATTGTAATCCAGCTTCACGAGCAGCGTCAGCTAATGCTTTAACACGGCCATGATATAAATAACCGCCACGGTCGAATACTACTTCGTTTACACCTTTTTCTACTGCGCGTTTAGCGACTAATTCGCCAACTTTGATAGCAGCTTCAGTGTTACCAGTGCTTTCTAAAGTCAGGTCTTTATCTAACGTTGAAGCACTTGCGATTGTTACTGAATTTAAATCGTCGATAACTTGTGCGTAAATATGTTGATTAGAACGGAACACGTTTAAACGCGGACGAGTTGCAGTTCCAGATAACTTCGCACGAACACGAGCATGTCTTTTTTTACGAACTTTGTTTTTATCAAGCTTCGTGATCATTTCGGGCACTCCTTTCTTTTACCTAACCGGCATTACTTCTTAGCAGTTTTACCTTCTTTACGACGTACATATTCGCCTTCGTAACGAATACCTTTACCTTTGTAAGGCTCTGGTGGACGAACGTCACGAATATTTGCAGCTAATGCACCTACGCGTTCTTTATCAATACCTTTAATAACGATCTTAGTTTGAGAAGGAACTTCGATTTCGATTCCTGTTTCAGGAGTAATCTCAACTGGGTGAGAGTATCCAACGCTCAATACTAATTTGCTACCAGATTTTTGTGCACGGTAACCTACACCGACTAATTCTAAACCACGTTCGAATCCTTTAGTAACACCTTCAACCATGTTACCTAAAAGGCTACGAGTAGTTCCATGAAGAGCGCGGTGCTCTTTATTGTCACTAGGACGATTAACAACTAATACGTTGTCTTCAACTTTAATTTCGATTTCAGGGTGGAATGTACGAGTTAATTCACCCTTTGGTCCTTTTACAGTTACAGTGTTGCTCTCGTTCGTAACTGTAACACCTGCTGGAAGTTCTAAAGGCTTTTTACCAACACGTGACATAGTTACACCTCCATTCACATTTAAAACTTATTACCAAACGTACGCTAATACTTCTCCACCAGTTTGCTTTTGACGAGCTTCTTTGTCAGTTAAAACACCTTGAGAAGTAGAAACGATTGCGATACCTAAACCGTTAAGTACACGTGGTACTTCGTTAGTTTTTGCATAAACACGTAGACCAGGTTTACTGATACGTTTTAAGCCTGTAATTACACGTTCGTTATTTGAACCGTATTTTAAGAAGATACGGATAATACCTTGTTTGTTGTCTTCGATGTATTCTACATCACGTACGAAACCCTCACGCTTAAGGATTTCTGCAATTTGCTTCTTAATGTTAGAAGCAGGAACTTCAATTTTCTCATGACGAACCATGTTCGCATTGCGGATACGAGTTAGTAAATCTGCAATAGGATCAGTCATTACCATATTAATTTACCTCCTTCCCAAACTTGGGTTTTACCAACTAGCTTTTTTAACACCAGGAATTTGACCTTTATAAGCAAGCTCACGGAAACAAATACGGCAAAGCTTGAATTTACGTAGTACTGAGTGTGGACGTCCACAACGTTCGCAACGTGTATACTCTTGTACTTGGAATTTTTGCTGGCGTTTTTGCTTCGCAATCATTGATTTTTTAGCCACATTTTCGCCTCCTCTGCTTAACGTTGGCAGTTATTACTTCTGGAATGGCATACCGAACTGAGTTAAAAGCTCACGAGCTTCTTCATCAGTGTTTGCTGTTGTAACAATAACGATATCCATACCACGAACTTTAGTTACTTTATCATAATCGATCTCTGGGAAGATCAATTGTTCTTTAACACCTAACGTGTAGTTTCCACGACCATCAAATGCTTTTTTAGATACACCACGGAAATCGCGCACACGTGGAAGTGATACTGATACTAATTTATCGAAGAATTCGTACATACGCTCGCCGCGTAAAGTAACTTTCGCACCGATTGGCATACCTTCACGAAGACGGAAACCAGCGATAGATTTTTTCGCACGAGTTACAACAGGTTTTTGACCAGTGATTTCAGCTAGTTCTTCAACAGCGTTATCTAAAGCTTTTGAGTTAGAAACAGCATCACCGATACCCATGTTGATTACGATCTTGTCGATTTTTGGCACTTGCATTACAGATTCATAATTAAACTTGCTAACTAGAGCAGGAGTAATCTCTTTTGTAAATTTCTCTTTAAGACGGTTCATGTGAACTAAACCTCCCTTCACATTTCATTAATTATTTATCTAAAGTTTCACCAGATTTTTTTGCTACACGTACCTTTTTGCCATCGATAACTTGGTACCCAACACGAGTTGGCTCACCAGATTTAGGATCCAACGGCATTACGTTTGATACGTGGATAGGTGCCTCTTGGCTAACGATTCCACCTTGTGGATTTACTTGAGAAGGTTTAGAGTGTTTTTTCACAACGTTCACGCCTTCAACAAGTACACGGTCTTTCTTTGGGAAAGCTGCAAGTACTTCACCTTGCTTACCTTTGTCTTTACCAGAGATAACCACTACTTTGTCGCCCTTTTTAACATGCATCCTATTCGCACCTCCTTAAAAGGCATTTTGTATTTGTTCTATATATCAATTAGATAACTTCTGGAGCCAATGATACGATCTTCATGAAGTTGTTATCACGTAATTCACGAGCAACTGGTCCGAAGATACGAGTACCACGTGGTCCTTTGTCGTCACGGATGATTACGCAAGCATTTTCGTCGAAACGGATGTAAGAACCGTCAGTACGGCGAACACCACTTTTTGTACGTACAACAACAGCTTTAACAACGTCACCTTTTTTAACAACGCCTCCTGGTGTTGCTTGTTTCACCGTACAAACGATAACATCACCAATGTTTGCTGTCTTACGACCTGAACCACCAAGTACTTTAATAGTAAGTACCTCACGTGCACCAGAGTTGTCTGCAACTTTTAAACGAGATTCTTGTTGAATCATGTACGAAACCTCCCTTCGGATGAATCATTCTTATCCGATCTATCTTAACTATTAGATGATAACAGCTTTTTCTACAACTTCTACTAGACGGAAACGTTTAGTAGCTGATAACGGACGAGTTTCCATGATCTTCACGATATCGCCTAGTTGAGCTGTATTGTTTTCATCGTGAGCTTTGAATTTCTTTGAGTATTTTACACGCTTGCCATAAAGCGAATGCTTTTTGTAAGTTTCAACAAGAACAGTAACAGTCTTATCCATTTTGTCAGAAACTACGCGGCCAGTGTAAACTTTACGTTGGTTGCGTTCACTCATTCTGAAAGCCTCCTCTCAGACTTAATTATTTATTAGCAGCAATCTCTCTTTCACGAACTACAGTTTTCATACGAGCGATCGATTTGCGCACTTCGCGAATACGAGTAGTATTCTCTAATTGTCCAGTCGCTAATTGGAAACGAAGGTTAAACAACTCTTCTTTTAAAGCCTTAACTTTTTGTTCAATTTCAGCAGTGGTAAGGTCACGAATTTCATTAGCTTTCATTAGAATCACCACCAATTTCTTCACGTTTTACAAACTTACATTTTACAGGTAGCTTGTGTGCAGCTAAACGTAAAGCTTCACGTGCAACCTCTTCAGATACACCTGAAATTTCAAACATTACTTTTCCAGGTTTAACAACTGCTACCCAACCTTCAGGAGCACCTTTACCAGAACCCATTCGGACTTCTAGAGGCTTAGCAGTATAAGGTTTAGAAGGGAAAATTTTAATCCATACTTTACCGCCACGTTTCATGTAACGAGTCATTGCGATACGAGCAGCTTCGATTTGACGGTTTGTAATCCAAGAAGCTTCAGTAGCTTGTAAACCGAATTCACCGAAATGTACTTCCGTACCACCTTTAGCGCGTCCACGCATTTTTCCGCGATGTTCGCGACGATATTTAACGCGTTTTGGTAATAACATAATTATTTTCCTCCTTCCTCAGTTTTCTTTTTAGTAGGAAGAACCTCTCCACGATAGATCCATACTTTCACACCAAGTTTACCATAAGTAGTATCTGCTTCAGCGTGAGCATAGTCAATATCAGCGCGAAGTGTATGAAGTGGAACTGTACCTTCACTGTAATATTCAGAACGAGCAATATCAGCTCCGCCTAAACGACCAGATACCATTGTTTTGATACCTTGTGCGCCAGCACGCATACTACGTTGGATAGCTTGCTTTTGAGCACGACGGAATGATACACGGTTCTCAAGTTGGCGAGCGATGTTTTCAGCTACTAGTTTAGCATCTAAATCTGCTCGTTTAATTTCAAGGATGTTAATGTGTACACGCTTGCCTGTTAATTGGTTAAGAGCTTTACGAAGTGATTCTACTTCAGTACCACCTTTACCAATTACCATACCAGGTTTTGCAGTGTGGATCGTTACGTTTAAGCGGTTAGCAGCGCGTTCGATTTCAACTTTAGAAACAGCTGCATCGTTTAAACGTTTAGCGATATATTCACGTACTTTTAAGTCTTCATGTAATAAGTCAGCGTAGTCTTTGCCAGCGAACCATCTTGATTCCCAATCACGGATGACACCGACGCGAAGACCGACCGGATTTACCTTTTGACCCATGAATTATCCCTCCTTCTTTTCTGATACCACGATTGTGATGTGGCTTGTGCGCTTGTTAATTTGGCTTGCACGTCCCATAGCGCGTGGACGGAAACGTTTTAAAGTTGGACCTTCGTTAACAAAAGCGTCAGTAATAACTAAATTGTTAGCGTCCATTTCATAATTGTGTTCTGCATTGGCAATAGCAGATTTTAATACTTTCTCAACGACTGGAGAAGCAGCCTTTGGCGTGTGAAGTAGCACTGCTAGCGCTTCACCCACTTGCTTACCTCGAATTAAATCTACAACTAAACGAACTTTACGAGGAGCAATACGTACTGTTCTCGCGACAGCTTTAGCTTGCATTTAAAAGCCTCCTCTCATATTAGCGTCTTGTTTTCTTATCATCACTTGCGTGACCTTTGTAAGTACGAGATGGTGCGAATTCACCAAGTTTGTGACCTACCATGTCTTCAGTAACATAAACTGGTACATGTTTACGACCGTCATATACAGCAATTGTATGACCAATGAACTGAGGGAAGATAGTTGAACGACGAGACCAAGTTTTTACTACTTGCTTGCTGTCAGTTTCGTTTAACTTCTCAATTTTGTTGATTAAATGGTCATCTACAAAAGGTCCTTTCTTTAAGCTGCGACCCATAAATGAACCTCCCTTCGTGATTGTCCTACGGTTCGTTTGAACCGTAGCTCAATCCCGTTATTTTTTACGACGACGAACGATAAATTTATCGGATTTGTTTTTCTTCTTACGAGTTTTGTAACCAAGTGTTGGTTTACCCCATGGACTCATTGGAGACTTACGTCCGATTGGAGAACGTCCTTCACCACCACCGTGTGGGTGATCGTTAGGGTTCATTACAGAACCACGTACAGTTGGACGAATACCTAACCAACGAGAACGACCGGCTTTACCGATGTTGATTAACTCGTGTTGTTCGTTACCAACTTGACCTACAGTTGCACGACAAGTTGCAAGGATCATGCGTACTTCACCAGAAGTTAAACGTACTAATACGTATTTACCTTCTTTACCAAGTACTTGAGCAGATGTACCTGCAGAACGAACTAATTGTCCACCTTTACCAGGTTTCAATTCGATGTTGTGTACTACTGTACCAACAGGGATGTTAGCTAAAGGAAGCGCGTTACCTACTTTAATGTCAGCTTCAGGACCTGACATAACTTCTAAACCTACTTTTAGGTTTTTAGGAGCAAGGATGTAACGTTTTTCACCATCAGCATAATGAATTAATGCGATGTTAGCTGAACGGTTTGGATCATATTCGATTGTAGCAACGCGTCCAGGTATTCCATCTTTATCGCGTTTAAAATCGATGATACGGTATTGACGCTTGTGCCCACCACCTTGGTGACGAACAGTCAATTTACCTTGGTTGTTACGACCACCTTTTCTCTTGACAGGTGCAAGTAACGATTTTTCTGGTTTGTCAGTAGTAATTTCAGCGAAATCAGAAACTGACATACCACGACGACCATTTGAGGTTGGTTTATACTTTTTAATCGCCATCTCAATTTCCCTCCTTCTCTAGTAATCTTAAGCTTCGAAGAATTCGATTTCGTTGCTCTCTTGAGTTAGTGTTACTACCGCTTTACGACGACGGTTAGTAAGACCACTGTAGCGACCTACACGCTTGAATTTACCTTTGTAGTTCATGATGTTTACTTTTTCAACTTTTACGTCAAAGATTTTTTCGATAGCATCTTTAACCTCAGTTTTATTAGCTTTTACATCAACATCAAACGTATATTTTTTCTCAGCCATTAAGTCTGTTGAACGTTCTGTAATTACGGGGCGCTTAATAATATCACGAGGATCTTTCATTATGCAAGCACCTCCTCTACTTTTTCAACTGCGTCTTTAGTGATTACAAGCTTATCATGGTTCATAACGTCTAATACGCTTAAACCATTAGCTGCAACAACTGTTACACCAGGAATATTACGTGCTGAAAGTGCAACATTTTCGTTAAGATCAGCAGTTACTACTAATGCTTTGCGTTCTACTGTTAGGTTTTTAAGAACTGCTACCATTTCTTTTGTTTTTGGAGCGTCAAAAGAAAGAGCTTCAAGAACAACGATGCTGTTATCTTGAGCTTTAGTTGATAATGCAGACTTAATTGCTAAACGACGAACTTTTTTAGGTAATTTGTAGCTATAGCTTCTTGGAACTGGACCAAATACTACGCCACCACCACGCCATTGTGGAGAACGGATAGATCCTTGACGAGCACGACCAGTACCTTTTTGACGCCATGGCTTACGGCCACCGCCTCTTACTTCAGAACGATTTTTAACTTTAGAAGTACCTTGACGTTGAGATGCGCGTTGCATTACGATCGCGTCGAAAAGTACTTTGTTGTTTGGTTCGATACCGAAAACGGCATCTTGAAGTTCGATCTCTCCAACGTTTTCACCGTTTTGGTTAAACAATGCTACTTTTGGCATTGGTTATTCCTCCTTTCTCGAAGAATTATTATTTAGATTTAACTGCAGATTTAACAGTAACTAGAGATTTTCTAGCTCCTGGCACGTTACCTTTTACTAATAAAAGATTGCGTTCTGCGTCAACTTTAACGATTGATAAGTTTTGCACAGTGATGCGCTCTCCACCCATGCGTCCTGGTAATAATTTACCTTTAAATACGCGGTTTGGAGCTACAGGACCCATTGAACCTGGGCGACGGTGGTAGCGAGAACCATGAGACATAGGTCCGCGAGATTGTCCGTGGCGTTTAATAGCACCTTGGAAACCTTTACCTTTTGAGATTCCTGTTACATCAATTACATCGCCTTCTGCGAAAATATCAACCTTGACTTCTTGACCAACTTCATATGCTGAAGCGTCCACACCGCGTAACTCACGGATGAAGCGCTTAGGAGCAGTATTAGCTTTAGTAGCATGTCCTTTTGCAGGTTTGTTAGATAGTTTTTCACGGATATCTTCGAAACCTAATTGGATTGCTTCGTAACCGTCTGTCTCAGCGTTTTTAACTTGAAGAACTACGTTAGCAGAAGCTTCAATTACTGTTACTGGGATCAAGTCACCATTTTCAGCAAATACTTGAGTCATACCGATCTTTCTTCCTAAGATTCCTTTGGCCATTAGTCACACCTCCTAAGTATCTTTTCATTCTTTATTTTAAATTAAAGTTTAATTTCGATATCTACACCAGATGGTAAGTCTAAACGCATTAATGAATCAACAGTTTGTGGTGTTGGATTCACGATATCAATTAAGCGTTTATGCGTGCGCATTTCGAACTGCTCACGAGAATCTTTATATTTGTGTACTGCACGTAGAATTGTATAAATTGATTTTTCAGTCGGTAATGGAATCGGACCAGATACAGCCGCACCAGAACGTTTTGCAGTTTCTACGATTTTCTCAGCAGATTGATCAAGAATTCTGTGATCATATGCTTTTAAACGAATGCGAATTTTTTCTTTTGCCATTATTTTCCCTCCTTTTTCGCCTATTTTACAATAGACATTCTCCGCGGAAATTTCCCCACACTCGCCATGGCAAAGCGGCCGGGTGTGTCGGCAACCTTCCGCATCATCGCAGTCAAAGACCAACATTTTTATTATACTAAAAATGGGTTCATATTGCAACAATAAAGTTAAAAAACTTTTTTATGTGTCGCACACTTTTTTCATTATATATAAAAGGAGATCATTTTGCAAGTGTAATAGTAAAAACTATCTTTACCTTTTATCACCAAATAAAAAAGGAGTAGGTTACCCTACTCCCTTTACTGAAACGAGAAATTACTCGCTGATTTTAGCTACAACGCCAGCGCCTACTGTACGTCCACCTTCACGGATTGAGAATTTAGTACCTTCTTCAATCGCGATTGGAGCGATAAGTTCAACAGTCATTTCGATGTTGTCGCCAGGCATTACCATTTCTACGCCTTCAGGTAAGTTACAAATACCAGTTACATCAGTTGTACGGAAGTAGAACTGTGGACGGTAGTTTGTGAAGAATGGAGTGTGACGTCCACCTTCGTCTTTAGAAAGAACGTATACTTCAGCAGTAAATTTAGTGTGTGGAGTGATTGAGCCTGGTTTAGCTAATACTTGTCCACGTTGGATTTCTTCACGTGCTACACCACGAAGTAAAGCACCGATGTTGTCGCCAGCTTCAGCATAGTCAAGAAGCTTACGGAACATTTCTACACCTGTTACAGTAGTAGATTTTGGCTCTTCAGTTAAACCGATGATGTCGATAACGTCACCAACTTTAACTTGTCCACGCTCTACACGACCTGTAGCAACTGTACCACGACCAGTGATTGAGAATACGTCCTCAACTGGCATCATGAATGGTTTTTCAGTGTCACGTTCTGGAGTTGGGATGTACTCATCAACAGCGTCCATAAGCTCGATGATTTTAGCTTCCCAATCAGCTTCGCCTTCAAGAGCTTTAAGAGCAGAACCTTTGATTACTGGTACATCGTCACCAGGGAAGTCGTATTCAGAAAGAAGGTCACGTACTTCCATTTCTACTAATTCAAGTAGCTCTTCGTCGTCTACCATGTCACATTTGTTTAAGAATACAACTAGGTAAGGTACACCTACTTGACGAGAAAGAAGGATGTGCTCACGAGTTTGTGGCATTGGACCATCAGCAGCAGATACTACTAAGATACCGCCATCCATTTGAGCAGCACCAGTGATCATGTTTTTAACATAGTCAGCATGTCCTGGGCAGTCAACGTGTGCATAGTGACGAGTGTCAGTTTCATACTCAACGTGTGCAGTTGAGATTGTGATTCCACGCTCGCGCTCTTCTGGAGCAGCGTCGATCATGTCGTAAGCCATTGCTGCACCTTTACCACTTTTCTTAGCAAGAACAGTAGTGATAGCAGCTGTTAAAGTTGTTTTACCATGGTCAACGTGACCAATTGTACCGATATTGGCATGTGTTTTTGAACGGTCGAATTTTTCCTTAGCCATTCGAAAATCCTCCTTAAAATTCATGTAGTTTATGGTTTATGAGGCCGTGAAAGGGAATGAGCTCCACTTTCACAGCGTACATAAGTAGTTATACTTCAATAAAGAGTGAAAATCAATTATTCACCTTTATTTTTTTTAATAATTTCTTCTGAAATTGATTTAGGAACTTCTTCGTAGTGATCGAAGTGCATAGAATATGTTCCGCGACCTTGAGTGTTTGAACGTAATGCAGTTGCATAACCAAACATTTCAGAAAGTGGAACGAATGCACGTACAACTTGAGCGTTACCGCGTGCTTCCATACCTTCTACACGTCCACGACGAGACGTAACGTCACCCATGATATCTCCTAAGTATTCGTCAGGGATAACAACTTCAACCTTCATCATTGGTTCAAGGATAGCTGGGTTACATTTTGATACTGCGTTTTTAAGAGCCATAGAAGCGGCAATTTTAAACGCCATCTCACTTGAGTCAACGTCATGGTAAGATCCATCAACTAAAGCAGCTTTGATATCGATTAATGGATAACCAGCAAGAACACCGTTTTGTAATGCATCTTCAAGACCAGCTTGAACTGCAGGGATGTATTCACGTGGAACTACACCACCAACGATTTTGTTCTCAAATTCAAAGCCTTTTCCTTCTTCATTAGGTTCGAACTCAATCCAAACGTGACCGAATTGTCCACGACCACCAGATTGACGAGCGAATTTACCTTCAACTTTCGCACCAGCGCGGAAAGTTTCACGGTAAGCTACTTGAGGAGCACCAACGTTTGCTTCTACTTTGAATTCGCGACGCATACGGTCAACGATGATATCAAGGTGAAGCTCACCCATACCAGAGATGATGATTTGACCAGTCTCTGTATTAGTTTCCGCACGGAAAGTTGGATCTTCTTCTTGTAACTTTTGAAGAGCTGTCGTCATTTTATCTTGGTCAGCTTTTGATTTTGGCTCAACAGATAAAGAGATAACTGGCTCTGGGAATTCCATAGACTCAAGAATTACAAGACTCTTTTCGTCACATAGAGTATCACCAGTAGAAGTATCTTTTAATCCTACAGCTGCCGCGATATCTCCAGCGTATACTTCAGAAATCTCTTCACGAGAGTTAGCATGCATTTGTAGGATACGACCTACACGCTCACGCTTACCTTTTGTAGAGTTTTTGATGTATGAACCAGAGCTTAGTACACCAGAGTACACACGGAAGAACGTTAATTTACCAACATAAGGGTCCGTCATAACTTTGAACGCTAATGCTGAGAAAGGAGCGTTGTCGCTAGACTCACGCGTAACTTCTTCTTCTGTGTCAGGTACGATACCTTGGATTGCTGGTACATCAACTGGAGATGGTAGGTAATCAATTACCGCATCTAGCATTAATTGTACACCTTTGTTTTTGAATGCTGAACCACAGATAACTGGGTAGAATTCAACGTCACAAGTACCTTTACGGATACCAGCTTTTAGTTCTTCAACTGTAAGCTCGCCTTCGTCTAAGTACTTCATCATTAATTCTTCGTCAAGTTCTGCAACAGCTTCTACTAGGCTTGCACGGTATTCTTCAGCTTGCTCTTTGTATTCCTCAGGAATTTCACGAGATTCTGAACGAGTACCTAAGTCATCTTCGTAGAAGTATGCTTTCATTTCCACAAGGTCAATGATTGCTTCGAAGTCATCTTCAGCACCGATTGGCAACTGAATTGGGTGAGCATTTGCACCTAAACGATCGTGGATCGTTTTTACAGAGTACAAGAAGTCAGCACCAATTTTGTCCATTTTGTTAACGAATACGACACGGGGAACACCGTACGTAGTCGCTTGACGCCATACTGTTTCTGTTTGAGGCTCAACACCAGATTGAGCATCAAGAACTGCCACAGCGCCATCAAGTACACGTAATGAACGCTCAACTTCAACAGTGAAGTCTACGTGTCCAGGAGTATCGATGATGTTAACGCGGTGACCTTTCCAAGAAGCAGTTGTCGCAGCAGACGTGATAGTGATACCACGTTCTTGCTCTTGCTCCATCCAGTCCATTTGTGAAGCTCCTTCATGAGTTTCACCAATTTTATGGATACGGCCAGTATAATAAAGAACACGCTCAGTTGTTGTTGTTTTACCAGCATCAATGTGAGCCATGATCCCAATATTACGAGTGTTTTCTAAGGAGAACTCTCTTGCCATCTTAGGTATTTCTCCTTCCATATTATAATTTGTTTTTTTAAAAGTTTCGTTAAAAGATTACCAACGGTAATGAGCAAATGCTTTATTAGCTTCTGCCATTTTGTGAGTATCTTCACGTTTCTTAACTGCAGCACCAGTGTTGTTAGCTGCGTCAAGGATTTCGTTAGCTAAACGCTCTTCCATCGTTTTTTCTCCACGAAGACGAGCATAGTTTACTAACCAACGAAGACCTAAAGTAGTACGACGCTCTGGACGTACTTCTACAGGAACTTGGTAGTTAGAACCCCCTACACGGCGTGCTCTAACTTCTAGTACAGGCATGATGTTTTTAAGAGCTTGGTCGAATACTTCCATAGCTTCTTTACCACTGCGCTCTTGTACTAAATCGAATGCTCTATAAAGAATAGCTTGTGACTTACCGCGCTTTCCATCAAGCATCATTTTGTTGATTAAGCGAGATACAAGCTTAGAATTGTAAATCGGATCTGGTAATACGTCTCTTTTTGCAACAGGTCCCTTACGTGGCATTCTACTTCCTCCTTTCACTTTTAAAAGTTTATCTATTAATTGTTAAGCTATTATTTTTTAGCTGCTTTTGGTCGCTTAGTACCATATTTAGAACGACCTTGCATACGGCCATCCACACCAGCAGTATCAAGTGCACCACGTACGATATGGTAACGTACCCCTGGTAAATCTTTTACACGTCCACCGCGGATAAGTACCACGCTGTGTTCTTGTAAGTTGTGACCAATACCTGGGATATAAGCTGTTACCTCGATACCGTTTGTTAAACGTACACGAGCATATTTACGAAGAGCCGAGTTCGGTTTCTTCGGTGTCATAGTACCCACACGTGTACATACACCACGTTTTTGTGGAGAAGATTGGTTAGTTTGAGCTTTCTTGAAGCTGTTGTAACCTCTGTTTAAAGCAGGTGAGTCAGATTTTTTACCTTTACTCACACGACCATTACGGATTAATTGGTTAATAGTAGGCATTTAATTTTTCCTCCTTTCGCCTTTTGTAAGACCACACATCCAGGTGGTTCATTTTTTAGCAAAAAACAAAGTCTTTGAAACTAAAAGTTCAAAAACGTGTTAACTAATAATTGCAACAGTTGCAGCGTTAACTTCTATCCTACAAGCTTGACCAAGCTTTCGCATAGAAGGGACATACGTATACGGAACGTTTTCTTGCTGTGCCGTTTTTGCCACAATGGATGTGACATAAAAATCAGCGTCTTCAGCAATGATGACTTCCTTTACTGTACCTTTTTTTAATGCTTTCACCGTCTGCTTTGTTCCTACAATAATATGATCAGCCTGTAATACTTTTTCATAAGACATTATCATATCCTCCAAAGTAACAGGTAGTTTATAGGAGCACCTTTGATATAGTATCATTCCCTAGAATGGATGTCAACTAACGTTTCGTAGTTTTTTTAAAAAACATCCATTCTAGAGTAATGATTTTATAATTAGTCGATTGTTACCGTTTCTTCAGCTTGGTTTTTGATTGGTTCAGCATTACGATATCTCGTCATACCTGTACCAGCCGGAACTAGCTTACCAATGATAACATTCTCTTTAAGTCCAAGCAACTCATCACGTTTTCCTTTGATTGCAGCATCTGTAAGAACACGAGTTGTTTCTTGGAATGACGCAGCAGATAAGAAGGAATCAGTTTCAAGAGATGCTTTTGTAATACCAAGTAATACAGGACGGCCTGTCGCTGGACGATTGCCTTCAAGTAATACTTTTTCATTAGCATCAGTGAATTGGTGAATATCAAGTAATGAACCTGGTAATACATCTGTATCTCCTGAATCCATTACGCGCACTTTACGAAGCATTTGGCGAACCATTACCTCTACGTGTTTATCTCCAATTTCTACCCCTTGCATACGGTATACTTTTTGCACCTCACGAAGCAAGTACTCTTGTACAGCCGTGATGTCTTTTACTTTTAGTAATTCTTTAGGATCAATTGAACCTTCCGTTAATTCTTGACCACGTGCAATGCGCTGTCCTTCAATAACTTTCAGGCGTGCACTGTACGGAGCTGTGTAAGAACGAGTTTCAATCTCTCCTTGAACAGTAATTTCGTGCTGACGATCGCGTCCTTCAGAAATGCCGGCAATTGTACCTTCAATTTCAGAAATAACGGCTTGACCTTTAGGGTTACGCGCTTCGAAGATCTCTTGGATACGCGGTAAACCTTGAGTGATATCGTCTCCAGCAACCCCACCTGTATGGAATGTACGCATCGTTAACTGTGTACCTGGCTCACCGATAGATTGAGCAGCGATGATACCAACTGCCTCACCCACTTCAACTTCTGAACCAGTTGCAAGGTTACGACCGTAACATTTTTTACATACACCGTGGCGAGTGTTACATGTGAATGCAGAACGAATCCATACTTCTTCAACACCAGCATCCACAATTGTTTCAGCTAGGTCTTCTGTAATTAGTTCGTTTTCTTTCACTAACACTTCGTTTGTTCCTGGGTGAAGTAGTGTTTTTCTTGCATAACGTCCAATTAGACGCTCATCAAGTTTCTCAATTTCTTCTGTTCCTTCTTTGATTGCAACAGCCAGAATACCGCGGTCTGTACCACAGTCGTCATCACGTACGATAACGTCTTGTGCCACGTCAACCAGACGACGAGTAAGGTAACCTGAGTCAGCTGTTTTAAGAGCCGTATCGGCAAGACCTTTACGTGCACCATGGGTAGAGATAAAGTACTCTAATACTGTTAAACCTTCACGGAAACTAGATTTGATTGGTAACTCAATGATACGACCAGACGGGTTGGCCATTAGTCCACGCATACCTGCAAGCTGAGTGAAGTTAGATGCGTTACCACGGGCACCAGAGTCACTCATCATGAAGATTGGGTTGCGTTTGTCTAATGACGCCATTAATTTACCTTGGATAACGTCTTTCGCGCTACTCCATACAGAGATAACACGCTCATAACGCTCATCTTCAGTAATTAAACCGCGACGGAATTGTTTTAGTACGTTATCTACTTTAGCTTGCGCTTCTGTTAAGATAACTTCTTTTTCTCCTAAAACCACGATATCAGCTACACCAACTGTAATACCAGCTTTAGTAGAATATTTGAAACCTAGGTCTTTCATACGGTCAAGCATTTTAGAAGTCTCAGTAATTTTGAAACGTTTAAATACTTCAGCGATAATATTACCTAAGATTTTTTTCTTAAACGGTGCGATAGCCGGTTGATTCTTGATGAATTCCTTCACATCTGCACCTTTTTCAACAAAGTACTTCTCAGGAGTTTTCACTTCTAAGTTTTCTCTTGTTGGTTCGTTAATGTATGGGAACGATTTTGGTAAAATTTCGTTGAAAACTAATTTACCAACCGTTGTAACAAGCAACTGTTGATTTTGTGCTTCTGTAAACGTTTCGTTGTTTAAAGAACCTGCATACACACCTACACGTGTATGAAGATGCACATAACCGTTTTGGTACGCTAATAGTGCTTCATTTGTATCCTTGAACACCATGCCTTCTCCAACTGCCTCTTCACGCTCAAGCGTTAAGTAGTAGTTACCTAATACCATATCCTGTGAAGGTGTAACAACTGGTTTACCATCTTTAGGGTTCAAGATATTTTGAGCAGCAAGCATTAAGATACGTGCTTCTGCTTGTGCTTCCGCAGATAATGGAACGTGAACCGCCATTTGGTCACCGTCAAAGTCAGCGTTATATGCTGTACATACAAGCGGATGAAGACGAATAGCGCGACCTTCTACAAGCGTAGGTTCAAATGCTTGAATACCTAGTCTGTGTAGCGTTGGTGCACGGTTTAAAAGAACTGGATGCTCTTTAATAACCGATTCTAATACGTCCCATACTTCAGGTTGCACACGTTCAATTTTACGTTTTGCACTCTTGATGTTATGAGCTAAACCGCGTTCAACAAGCTCTTTCATTACGAAAGGTTTGAAAAGCTCTAACGCCATTTCTTTTGGAAGACCACATTGATACATCTTTAAGTTCGGACCTACAACGATTACCGAACGGCCAGAGTAGTCAACACGTTTACCTAATAAGTTTTGACGGAAGCGACCTTGCTTACCTTTTAACATGTGAGAAAGAGATTTTAATGGACGGTTACCTGGTCCTGTTACCGGACGGCCACGACGACCATTATCGATTAATGCATCTACAGCTTCTTGAAGCATACGCTTTTCGTTTTGAACGATAATGCTAGGAGCTCCAAGGTCTAATAAACGCTTTAAGCGGTTGTTACGGTTAATTACACGGCGATATAAATCATTTAGATCAGACGTAGCAAAGCGTCCACCATCTAATTGAACCATTGGACGAAGTTCTGGCGGAATAACCGGTAGAACGTCTAAAATCATCCAAGAAGGTTCGTTACCAGAATGACGGAAAGCCTCTAGTACCTCTAAACGTTTAATAGCACGTGTACGACGTTGACCTTGAGCAGTTTTCAATTCTTCTTTCAAAGCATCTACTTCTTTATCAAGATCGATGTCATGCAATAATTTTTTAACAGCTTCAGCACCCATTGCTGCATGGAAAGTTTGTCCGTACTTCTCACGATACGCACGGTATTCTTTCTCTGATAAAAGCTGTTTCTTTTCAAGTGGTGTATCACCAGCATCTGTTACTACATAAGAAGCAAAATAAATGATTTCCTCTAGCGCACGAGGGGACATGTCTAAGACAAGTCCCATGCGGCTAGGAATACCTTTGAAGTACCAAATATGTGAAACAGGTGCAGCTAGTTCGATGTGACCCATGCGTTCACGACGAACTTTTGCGCGCGTAACTTCTACGCCACAACGATCACATACAACACCTTTATAACGAACGCGCTTATATTTTCCGCAGTGACATTCCCAGTCCTTTTGTGGACCAAAAATACGCTCACAGAATAAGCCGTCTTTTTCAGGTTTTAACGTACGATAGTTGATCGTTTCAGGTTTTTTTACCTCACCGTACGACCAAGAACGAATTTTATCTGGCGAAGCTAGACCGATTTTCATATACTCAAAGTTATTTACATCTAGCAAGGAGCCTACCTCCCTTTTAATCTACAGGTTTTTTCCCTTAACGTTTATATGAAAGTAATTCCTTACTCTTTTGTGACAGGATCTTTTTGTCCTTCAGAAAGGCTTTCTTCGTTATCTGCAATAATTGATTCTGTTGGTTGCTCATGGTCCTCTTCTGAGTCCATGATATCAATTTCTTGCTCGTCAGCAGAAAGCATCTTCACATCCATACCTAAACTTTGTAGTTCTTTGATTAATACTTTGAACGATTCAGGTATGCCAGGTTCTGGAATGTTTTCACCTTTAACAATTGCTTCGTATGTTTTCACACGACCTACTACGTCGTCTGATTTCACTGTTAAGATCTCTTGTAATGTATAAGCAGCACCGTATGCTTCAAGTGCCCATACTTCCATCTCACCAAAACGCTGTCCACCGAACTGCGCTTTACCACCAAGTGGTTGTTGTGTAACAAGTGAGTATGGTCCAGTAGAACGAGCGTGAAGTTTATCGTCTACCATGTGAGCAAGTTTGATCATGTACATGATTCCTACTGATACACGGTTATCGAATGGTTCACCTGTTCGACCATCATATAGAACTGTTTTAGCATCACGAGACATGCCAGCTTCTTCGATTGTTGCCCAAACATCTTCCTCACGCGCACCATCAAATACTGGAGACGCAACGTGAATGCCAAGCTTACGAGCAGCCATACCTAAATGAAGCTCTAGCACCTGACCGATGTTCATACGAGATGGTACCCCTAATGGGTTTAACATGATGTCAATTGGCGTACCGTCTGGTAGGTAAGGCATATCTTCTTCCGGTAAAATACGTGAAATTACACCTTTGTTACCGTGACGACCGGCCATTTTGTCACCTTCAGAGATTTTACGCTTCTGAACAATGTATACACGGACTAATTGGTTTACACCTGGTGGTAATTCGTCGCCATCTTCACGGTTGAAGACTTTAACATCAAGGATAATTCCACCGCCGCCGTGCGGTACACGAAGAGAAGTATCACGAACTTCACGCGCTTTTTCACCGAAAATAGCGTGTAGAAGACGTTCTTCAGCTGTTAGTTCTGTTACACCTTTTGGCGTTACTTTACCAACTAAAAGATCTCCATCTTTTACTTCTGCACCAATGCGGATGATTCCACGCTCATCTAAGTTGCGAAGCGCATCTTCACCTACGTTTGGAATGTCACGCGTAATTTCTTCAGGTCCAAGTTTCGTATCACGAGACTCAGATTCATATTCTTCAATATGAACAGACGTATATACATCGTCTTTCACAAGGCGTTCACTCATGATGATGGCATCCTCATAGTTGTAACCATCCCATGTCATGAAACCAACCATTACGTTTCGTCCTAAAGCAAGCTCACCTTTTTCCATTGAAGGACCGTCGGCTAAGATCTCACCTTTTACTACTTCGTCGCCAACTGAAACAATTGGACGCTGGTTGTAACAAGTACCTTGGTTAGAACGAACGAATTTTAATAATTTGTATTGATCTAAGTTACCTTTAACTTTTTGTCCGTCTACTTCTTCATAGCGGCGAACAAAAATTTGTTTTGCTTCTACGCGCTCTACAACGCCAGGGTATTTACAAATCACGGCTGCACCAGAGTCTTTACCAGATACATATTCCATACCTGTACCTACGATTGGTGCTTCAGGATTTAATAAAGGTACTGCTTGACGTTGCATGTTCGCACCCATTAATGCACGGTTAGAGTCATCGTTCTCTAAGAATGGGATACATGCTGTAGCGGCAGATACAACTTGTTTTGGTGATACATCCATATAGTCTAAACGATCGCGACGGATAACCGTGTTTTCTCCACGGAAACGTGCAACGACATTTTCATCTAAGAATGAACCATCATCACCTAGACGAGCGTTCGCTTGGGCTACAACATAGTTATCTTCTTCATCAGCTGTTAAGTAGTCAATTCGCTCTGTCACTTTACCTGTTTCAGGATCGATACGACGGTAAGGTGTTTCGATGAAACCGAATTTGTTTACTTTTGCATAAGAAGAAAGTGAGTTGATTAACCCGATATTCGGACCCTCTGGCGTTTCAATCGGACACATACGGCCATAGTGGGAGTAGTGAACGTCACGCACTTCGAAACCAGCGCGTTCACGCGTTAAACCACCAGGTCCTAGAGCTGAAAGACGACGTTTGTGCGTCAATTCGCCTAATGGATTCGTTTGATCCATGAACTGTGATAATTGAGAACTTCCAAAGAACTCTTTAATCGCCGCAATAACTGGACGAATATTAATTAATTGTTGAGGTGTGATTGTATTCGTGTCTTGAATTGACATTCTTTCACGAACAACACGTTCCATACGAGATAAACCGATACGGAATTGGTTTTGTAACAATTCACCTACAGAACGCAGACGACGGTTACCTAAGTGGTCGATATCATCTGTGTCTCCTACTTGATGAAGCAAGTTAAAGAAGTAACTGATTGATGCTAAAATATCAGCAGGTGTGATATTTTTAACTTCTTCTGTTACATAAGCGTTGCCTGATACAGTGATGACTTTTTCACCTTCTGGATCATTTGGCGCATAAATCTTAATAGATTGTAATGTAACATCGTCTTCTACTACTCCACCAACCGGACTATAAGTTTTGAAGTTTACTCCACCTTCAAGCATCGGAATCAAGCGATCTAGCAGACGGCGATCAATCATTGCGCCTTTTTCTGCAATAATTTCACCTGTTTCAGGATCAACTAATGTTTCAGCTAGCTTTTGATTAAATAAGCGATGTTTGATATGAAGCTTTTTATTAATTTTATAGCGACCTACGTTCGCTAAGTCATATCGTTTTGGATCAAAGAAGCGAGATACTAATAGAGACTTCGCATTCTCAACTGTCGGTGGTTCACCCGGACGTAAACGCTCATAGATTTCTAATAGCGCTTTTTCCGTTGTTTCCGTATTATCTTTTTCAAGCGTATTACGGATGTATTCATTATCACCGATTAAATCGATAATCTCTTGGTCAGAACCGAAACCTAGCGCGCGTAACAGCACTGTTACTGGCAGTTTACGAGTACGATCAATACGCACGTATACTACATCTTTTGCATCAGTTTCATATTCTAGCCATGCACCACGGTTAGGGATAACAGTTGCTGTATATCCTTTTTTACCGTTTTTATCAAGCTTTCCACTATAGTAAACACTTGGTGAACGAACCAACTGTGATACGATAACACGCTCAGCACCATTAATTACAAAGGTACCTGTTTCGGTCATCAATGGGAAATCTCCCATGAACACATCTTGGTCTTTTACTTCACCTGTTTCTTTATTAATTAACCGCACCTTAACACGAAGAGGTGCTGCATAAGTTACATCACGTTCTTTAGACTCTCCTACTGAATACTTTGGCTCACCTAAGCTGTAATCAATAAATTCTAGTGATAAGTTACCTGTAAAATCATCAATTGGAGAAATATCTTGGAACATTTCTCGTAAACCTTCATCTAAAAACCATTGGTATGAAGCCGTTTGAATCTCGATTAAGTTCGGTAACTCTAAAACTTCACTAATACGAGCATAACTTCTGCGTTGGCGGTGGCGTCCATACTGAACTAGTTGACCTGTCAACTGATTCACCCCTCAAATCAAGCGTTATTATTCAAAATATATAATAAACCATATGTTTATTATTGAACAAAAGAAAAATGGTCTCTTTAAATAGAAAACCACAATTTCATAAAAACGTACTATTGATTTTATTAGTTTTTCCCATATAATTCAAAATTATACCTTTTATTTTATGTATAACCCGAGCTTATATGGAATATTTATATATTGGCATTTTATAATGCTAACATACTAAAAAATATTAGTCAACATTTTTTAGCACATATGATATAATACCCTTTTTTCTTTTCTACTACTTCTACTTCATTAAATAGAGATTCTAATTTCGCAAGAGCAGATGGCGCTCCTTGCTTTTTCTGAATCACAATCCAAAGTTCTCCTTGGTCAGCAAGGTGATCTAATGACTTTTCTAGAATTTCATGAACAACTTTTTTACCCGCACGGATCGGCGGATTACTAAGAATAGCTGCAAAATTCGTTTCCTTCACATTTTCATAGCAAGAGCTTTGATAGATTGAAACATTTGATACTGAATTAACTTCAGCATTTTTTTGAGCTAGTGCTAATGCACGTTCATTAACATCGACCATATGAACGTTTCTTTGGCTATCCTCTTTTGCAAGAGCCAACCCAATCGGGCCATATCCGCACCCAACATCCAGAAGCGGGCCGGGACTCTCAGGCATTTGAAACGTTTCAATTAACAGGCGCGATCCAAAATCGATCTCTTTTTTTGAAAAAACACCGCTGTCACTCGTAAATGAAAAAGAGGTTCCTCTCAATTCAAATGAAAAGCGCTCTTCATTACTTGCAGACGATGGTGTATTAGAAAAATAATGTTCTGTCAAAATAGAACCTCCTAATCAATATGTTCTTCTTTACTATAAATGAAAAGGATGACAGAAGCAAAAAAGCTCGCTTGTACAAGCGAGCTTTTTTATATCAGTTGTTAAGCAATAATTACTTAACTTCTACAGAAGCGCCAACTTCTTCAAGTTTAGCTTTTGCTTCTTCAGCTTCTTCTTTAGAAATACCTTCTTTAAGAGCTTTTGGAGCGTTATCAACGATTTCTTTAGCTTCTTTTAAGCCAAGACCAGTGATTTCACGTACTACTTTGATAACTTTGATTTTTTGTCCGCCAGCACTTTCAAGTACTAGGTCAAATTCAGTTTTCTCAGCAGCAGCTTCACCAGCAGCACCGCCAGCTACAGCTACAGGAGCAGCAGCAGTTACGCCAAATTCTTCTTCGATTGCTTTTACTAAATCGTTAAGTTCTAAAACAGTCATATTTTTAACTGCTTCAATGATTTGTTCTTGAGTCATTGTTAATTTCCTCCTTGTGATTGTGTTATATATAACAGACTAGATTATGCACCTTGTTCTTCTTTTTGATCTGCCACAGCTTTTGTAGCAAGAGCAAGGTTGCGAATTGGAGCTTGAAGCACGCTAAGCAACATAGAAAGTAAGCCTTCGCGAGATGGTAGTTCTGCAAGTGCTTTAATTTCTTCAACAGATGCAACATTACCTTCAATTACACCAGCTTTGATTTCTAACGCTTCGTGTTCTTTAGCGAAGTTGTTTAAAATTTTAGCTGGAGCAACAACATCTTCTCCACCAAATGCGATTGCATTTGGACCTACTAACGCATCATTAAGATCTGTTAGTTCAAGTTTTTCTACAGCACGGCGAGTTAAAGTGTTTTTGTAAACTTTGAACTCAATGCCTGCTTCACGTAATTGCTTACGAAGTTCAGTAACTTCAGCAACATTCAAACCACGGTAGTCAACGACAACTATTGAGTTACTCGCTTGAAGTTTTTCAGCAATTTCGTCTACGACTTGTTTCTTTTGTTCAATTACGTTGCTCATCTTTACACCTCCTGTAGATTTCCTTCCGTACACTCAGACAAGGTGCAATAAAAAACCTCCATGACAATAAAGACATGGAGGTGTAGTAAGCGAACCATAACGTTTCACTAATTTATCTCACACACCTCGGTAGGAAATTAAGCTTTGCAGCACCTACTGTCTACGGTACAAATGTTATTCTTTTTAACAACATTATCTATTATAATCAGGGACTTTCAAAAAGTCAACACCGATTTATTTCCAAATTTATTAAGCAGAGAATGAAGCAGTATCAACTTTGATACCAGGGCCCATTGTTGAAGTAACAGCTACGTTCTTCATGTATGTGCCTTTTGCTGCTGCCGGCTTAGCTTTTACCATAGTTTCGAAGATTGTAGTGAAGTTTTCAACTAACTTGCTCTCTTCGAAAGATACTTTACCGATTGGTACGTGGATGTTACCAGCTTTATCAACACGGTATTCTACTTTACCAGCTTTGATTTCGTTAACTGCTTTTTGAACATCAAATGTTACTGTACCAGTTTTAGGGTTTGGCATTAAACCTTTAGGTCCTAATACACGACCAAGTTTACCAACTTCACCCATCATGTCTGGAGTAGCTACGATTACATCGAACTCGAACCAACCTTGTTGGATTTTGTTGATGTAGTCAGCATCGCCAACGTAGTCAGCGCCTGCAGCTTCAGCTTCTTTAGCTTTTTCGCCTTTAGCGAATACTAATACACGTTGAGTTTTACCTGTACCGTTTGGTAGTACTACTGCACCACGAATTTGTTGGTCAGCTTTCTTAGGGTCAACTCCTAAACGGAATGCTACTTCTACAGTTGCATCAAATTTAGTTGTGTTTGTTTTCTTTACTAATTCAATCGCTTCTTGTACTGAATAAGTTTGTGTACGATCTACAAGCTTAGCAGCTTCAACGTACTTTTTACCTTTTTTAGCCATTTTTGTTTCCTCCTTATGTGGTTTTAACGGAATAACCTCCCACTAATAAAGGTTGCGAGCATAGGAAAACTTCCATTTCTCGCAACCTTCTAACACCCAATCAAATGGAATTAGTCTTCAACTACGATCCCCATACTGCGCGCTGTACCTTCTACCATGCGCATTGCAGATTCAACGCTAGCAGCGTTTAAGTCAGGCATTTTAGTTTCAGCAATCTCACGCACTTTGTCACGCTTGACTGTTGCAACTTTATTACGGTTTGGTTCACCAGAACCAGACTCAATACCAGCCGCTTTCTTAAGTAGTACAGCAGCAGGTGGAGTTTTCGTAATAAATGTAAATGAACGGTCTTCAAATACCGTGATTTCAACAGGAATGATAAGACCAGCTTGATCAGCTGTGCGAGCGTTAAACTCCTTACAGAAACCCATGATGTTAACACCGGCTTGACCTAATGCAGGACCAACTGGTGGCGCTGGATTTGCTTTACCTGCAGGAATTTGTAACTTAACAAGTTTAATTACTTTTTTAGCCACGAGACACACCTCCTTAAGTCCGTGATGTGGTAATAGGGCGATGCCCTCCCACTCAATGTTCTTTATATATAAAATAAAGAAATAGTTGTTTTAGTCTCTAGTTTTGAGACATACTGACTTATGAAATATTAACATTAAACTTCATGAATTGCAAGGTCTTACAGATTATATTTTTTCAATTTGTGTAAAGTCTAGCTCTACTGGCGTTTGTCTTCCGAACATATCGACATGAACCTTAACTTTACGTTTATCTGTATCGATTTCTTCAATGGTACCTTCGAAGTTTGCAAACGGACCTTCTTGAACCAATACTGTTTCTTTTAGTTCAAAGTCAAAGTCAGCATGCTGCTCGTCCATGCCCATTTGTTTTAAGATCATTTCTACTTCTTCTGGTAGAAGAGCAGTTGGCTTTGATCCAGAACCTGCTGAACCTACAAAGCCCGTAACGCCAGGTGTATTACGAACTACATACCATGAATCATCTGTCATGATGATTTCAACTAACACGTACCCTGGGAATACTTTTTTCTTTGTAATCTTTTCTTTGTTGTTCTTAATTTCTCTTTCTTCTTCTTCAGGAACAACAACGCGGAAAATTTTATCTTGCATACCCATTGTTTCTACGCGCTTTTCTAAATTTGTTTTTACTTTATTTTCATATCCAGAATAAGTATGGACTACATACCAATTTTTCTCCATTTCTGAGGACTATACGTCCTTCCCTCCCAGCTCACTATAAAATAAGATGTCCTAATCTATTGCACAGACAACGCACTAGGAAAATAGTTGACTCCTAGCACAATCATTCTTAAAGCAAATTAAAAAACCCGTCTCCGGGCTTTTCTGAAAAAAACATAATTTAGCTTTATTATACCATGATTCAAGTCAATTTATTCAAGGGATTAAACGAATAAGTGACGAAATTCCGTAATCAACTACTACAAAAAAGAGTGTCATAAATACAACTGTAGAAATAACAGTAATTGTATAACGAGTTAGCTCATTTTTTTTAGGCCAACTTACCTTCTTCATCTCACGCCCAACATCACGCAAGAAATTTCCTACACGGTTCATGTTTGTAACCTCCAATAAATTAAAAGGGGTATTAGTCTGTGCAGATTATTGATCTACTTTGTTTCACGATGAATCGTATGTGCGTTACACGTTTTGCAAAACTTCTTCATTTCTAAACGCTCTTCGTTTTGCTGTGTGTTTTTCATAGTCGTATAGTTACGACTAGCGCATTGCACACACGCAAGTACAACTTTTTTACGCATAATGTCAACCACCTATAGAGTGATAATGTCTATAAAAAAGTATCACAGACTTTCTTAGCATGTCAATATGAGGATAGAAGGCTACATTGTGATTTCACGAATCTCGAGGTAGCGCTCTAATTTCCTCTTCACACGCTGAAGTGCATTATCGATGGATTTGACGTGGCGGTTTAACTCTTCTGAAATCTCTTGATAAGATTGACCATCTAAATAAAGAACGAGAACTTTTCGCTCAAGATCACTTAACAGTTCAGCCATCTTTAATTCAATATCATCAAACTTCTCTCGATTAATGAGCAGCTCTTCTGGATTTGCTACTTTTGTCCCCGAAATAACATCCATTAAGGTTCGGTCGGACTCTTCATCATATATTGGCTTGTCCAATGATACATAAGAGTTTAATGGAATATGTTTTTGCCTTGTTGCGGTTTTAATAGCGGTAATAATTTGCCTGGTAATGCAAAGTTCAGCAAAAGCTTTAAACGAAGTTAGCTTATCTTCTCTAAAATCTCTAATTGCCTTGTATAACCCTATCATACCTTCTTGTACAATATCTTCACGGTCTGCCCCAATTAAAAAATACGACCGCGCCTTTGCTCGCACAAAGTTTTTGTATTTATGAATCAAATACTCTAATGCGTCAATATCGCCTTTATGCACAAGATCGACAACTGTTTCATCCTCTTGTTGTTCGAAATGAGCATGCAGTTTTCTCCCATAAGTATCGCCCATATCGATCCCCCCGACCGCACAGTAGATAGAAATATTATACAGTAGCTAATTCCGTACCGTCAATAACCTCACCGCTGTCCCCGGCGCCATTTTTCGAAAATTTCGGCTACTTGATTGGAAAGTTGAATGCGTGCCGCTGGCTTTTGATTTTGAATAGACTTCACATCAAGATTAATATGTTTCTCAATTTGCTCAATTTCGTTGTACAATTCTCGAGCAGAAATTCTAAGCGCACCTTGTCCAAAGATTGCCCACTGCTCCGTAAAATCAGATGTAGCAACATGAATCTGTGTCTTTACATTGTTTAGCTCTTGAGCCAGCTTTTCAATGTACTCATCCGCTGTTTCATTTTCTCGTGTAAATACAACGTCAACCTTATGATTTTTTGCCTTCTTTTCAATTCCTTCGACCATATGAGCATCGAAGACAATAATGACACGATACCCCATATATGCTTGATACTCTGCCATCTTTTCAATTAACAGGTCTCGAGCACCCGCTAAATCATTATCTCTAAGCTTTCTTAGGTCGGGCCACGCACCTATCATGTTATAACCATCCACCAGTAGAATATCCATTTTTATTCACCTAGAGGATGGCGTTTTCGGTAAACCTCATACATGAGAAGACTAGCTGCTACAGATGCATTTAACGATGTAACATGCCCAACCATTGGAAGCTGTACAAGAAAGTCGCATTTTTCACGAATCAAACGACTCATGCCTTTTCCTTCACTTCCAATCACTAACGTAAGCGGCATACCTCCATCTAAGTTGCGGTAATCGTCACTTTCTTTCGCATCCGTTCCAACAATCCATACGCCTCGATCTTTTAATTCATCAATCGTCCTTGATAGGTTTGTTACCCTTGCTACAGGAATATGTTCAATCGCTCCTGTAGACGCCTTTGCTACAGTGGCCGTTAATCCAACTGAACGGCGCTTTGGAATAATGATACCGTGTGCGCCAACGGCATCGGCTGTTCGCATAATAGAACCTAAATTATGGGGATCTTCGAGCTCATCTAACAGAAGGAAAAACGGACTTTCATTACGTTTTTCCGCTAAGTTAAATAAATCATCTAACTCTGCATACTGATAAGCAGCAACTTGTGCAGCTACTCCTTGATGAATACCGTCTACCATTTGCTCAATT
This sequence comes from Priestia sp. TGN 0903, assembly GCF_050846855.1. Classification (NCBI taxonomy): domain Bacteria; kingdom Bacillati; phylum Bacillota; class Bacilli; order Caryophanales; family Bacillaceae; genus Priestia; species Priestia sp. TGN 0903. The sequence continues at coordinate 14,461 of NZ_JBOZGL010000012.1, read as the reverse complement.
TTCTTTTTCGGTACAAACTGCACCAATACACCATTACGTTTTGCTAACTGCGTGATTTGCCCCATAGAACCGCCTTGCGATCCTTCGGCAATCCATAGCTTGTTAATGTCACGCCCAGACTTTAGGGCTTCTAGGACCGGATTACGTCCAATGATAAATTCATGTTCCATGATTCATTCCTCCCTCTCCTTCATCGACGAAAGAGATAGCTTTAGTAATAAGTTCCATCATTCTTTCTTCTTCACCTAAAAGATACAAATAGCCTACGACCGCTTCAAATGCTGTACTGTAGCGATACGTTTGCACATCTGTGTTTTTAGGGACTGTACCAGACTTTGCATTGCGTCCTCGGCGCAGTACACCTTCTTCTTCTTCAGTAAAAAAGTTTTCATTTTTAAAATAATATACGATTTGTGCTTGTGCTTTTGCTGATACATATTTTTTAGCTTTATTATGAAGCTGGTTAGGGCGCACTGTCCCTAACACCAGCAGGTGGCGGCGAACATGTAAATCAAACACCGCATCACCCATATAAGCAAGAGCTAAGCTATTTAGCTGTTTTACATCTAATTTACTGCTGCTCATAACACTATTATCCTCTTTTCCATCTTGTTCCTTGCGCCGTATCTTCTAAAATAATATTTTTAGCCTTTAATTCATCTCGAATTTGATCTGCTAATTGGAAATTACGATCTTTACGAGCTTGAATACGATCTTGGATCAATTGATCAATTTCTTCGTCTAAAAGTTCAGCTTCTCCAAATGCAATGCCTATTGCAGCACCTAGTTCTTTAAACTCTTTAATAAAGGCTTCAATTACATCTGTAGACGTTGTTTGTTCTAATAAATACAAGTTAGCTTGCTTTGCTAGCTCGAACAGAACAGAAATGGCATTTGCCGTATTAAAATCATCATCCATCTCTTCAACAAAGGTCTCGCGAAGCTCTTTTAGCTTTTCAAACCATTCTGAAGCATCTTCTTGAAGATTTGTTGCTGCCTCTAGACGGTGAGTTAAGTTGCCGTAAGCTGTTTGCAGACGCTCAAACCCTTTGCGCGTATTCTCTAAAATTTCTTCGTTATAGTTAATTGGGTGACGATAGTGAACAGATAAAATAAAGAATCGAAGTAGGGAAGGATCATGCTTTTTAATAATGTCATGAACTAACACGAAGTTCCCTAGTGATTTAGACATCTTTTCATTATCAATATTGATATATCCGTTATGAAGCCAGTATTTCGCAAACGATTTCCCAGTGAGCGCTTCTGATTGAGCAATTTCATTTTCGTGATGAGGGAAAGCTAAATCCTGACCTCCCGCGTGGATATCAATTGTATCACCTAAATACTTGCGCGCCATCGCCGAGCATTCAATATGCCAGCCTGGTCTTCCTTGACCCCAAGGACTATCCCATGCAATCTCTCCATCTTTGGTTGCTTTCCAAAGAGTAAAGTCTAATGGATCTTCTTTCTTTTCTCCAACTTCGATACGAGCACCGGATTGCAATTCATCAATGGACTGATGTGATAATTTTCCGTATCCTTCAAATTTACGCGTACGATAGTATACGTCGCCCTCTGACTCATACGCATAGCCTTTTTTCACCAGTTCATCAATGAATTCAATAATGATATCCATATTTTCAGTTACGCGTGGATGCACATCGGCATGCTTGCATCCAAGAGCTGACGTATCTTCAAAGTAGGCATCGATAAAGCGGTTTGCGATCGTTGGAACATCTTCTCCTAACTCTTTTGCTGCCTTAATTAATTTATCATCCACATCTGTGAAGTTTGAGACATACTCCACGTCGTAGCCTCTAAATTCTAAATAGCGGCGCACCGTATCAAATACGATCGCAGGACGTGCATTTCCAATATGAATATAGTTATACACGGTCGGTCCGCACACGTACATTTTGACTTTGTTTTCTTCTAGCGGTACAAACGTCTCTTTTTGACGTGTTAACGTGTTATATAGCTTAATTGCCATGGTGAATCTTCCCTTCTTTTAATTCCTTTAATTGATTTTGCAGGTGTAAAATTTCTTTCTCTAGCTGTTTGAAACGCTCTGCATCTGGATCTGGCAAATCTTGATGATTCAAATCTTTTGGAATCCGGACGCCATTTTGAATGACGACTCGGCCAGGGATACCAACAACCGTTGAGTTTTCTGGGACGTCATTTAACACAACTGAGCCTGCTCCAATTTTGGAGTGCGCATGAATCGTAATCGACCCTAGCACTTTAGCACCTGTTGCAATTAAGACATTGTCTTCAATCGTCGGGTGACGCTTTCCTTTTTCTTTCCCTGTTCCTCCGAGTGTTACTCCTTGATATACTGTTACATTATCTCCAATTTCGCACGTTTCCCCAATAACAATTCCCATTCCGTGGTCAATAAAAAAGCGGCGGCCAATTTTCGCACCCGGATGAATTTCAATCCCTGTGAAGAATCGGCTAATTTGTGAGATTACACGTGCCAGAAAAAACCACTTTCTTTTAAAAAGCCCGTGAGCGAATCTATGTGCCCAAATAGCATGCAACCCTGAATAGGTTAATATCACTTCAATATAACTTCTTGCTGCAGGATCTTGTTCAAATATGGCCTCAATGTCTTCCTTTAACAACTTTAGCATCATCTCACCCCAATTCCGCTATTCCTTTATCTACTCATTGATTGTATAAAAAAACGCCCCTATGTCAAATGACACAGAGACGTATATACGCGGTTCCACTCTGTTTGGATCAACAAACAATCCCAACTCTTCTCTCATAACGTGAAAGTAACCGCTTTTGCCTACTTACTTAGTAGCATTCAACAAAAGACTCAAAGGCGCACTTCAACAAGTTTTGTCATAGGTTACTTTCAGCCGGTGATAACCCTCTCTGATATGCAATGAACTTGCCTACTCTTCCTTCTCAACGATATCCATATTTGATTATTTTATCATATGGGCAAAATAGAAATTTGTTAACTATAAATGCTTTCTAGACGAGCTAAAACTGTTTCTTTCCCTAAAAGAGAAATAGCTTTTGGAAGCTCGGGACCGTGTGTTTCGCCTGTTGTTGCTACACGAATTGGCATAAATAGTTTTTTACCTTTTTGACCTGTTGCTTTTTGTACAGCCTTTGTTGCTGCCTTAATTTCATCAGCGCTGAATTCTTCTAAGGAAGAAATCTCTTCAGCAAATGCTTTTAACACTTCCGGTACTTGTTCTTCAGCAAGTACTGCTTTTGCTTCTTCACTGTAATCAATTTCTTTCTTAAAGAACATTTCAGTAAGTTCAACAATCTCAGCGCCAAAGCTCATTTGTTCTTGGTATAGAGCGACTAAGTCACGTACCCATTGTTCTGTTTCTGCATCGCGCGTTTCTTCAACTTTTCCAGCTTTCACTAAGTGAGGAACTGATAAAGCTACTACCTCGTCTAAATCCAATTGTTTCATGTATTGGTTGTTCATCCAACGTAATTTGCTTGTATCAAATAGTGCTGGAGATTTTGATAAACGAGCTGGGTCAAAAATTTCAATAAACTGTTCTTTAGAGAAAATTTCTTCTTCTCCCACAGGTGACCAGCCAAGCATTGTAATAAAATTAAATAGTGCTTCTGGCAAGTAGCCTAATTCTTTATATTGCTCGATAAACTGAATGATTGACTCATCACGTTTACTTAGCTTGCGACGATTTTCATTTACGATTAACGTCATATGACCAAATACAGGAGGCGTCCAGCCTAAAGCTTCATACACAAGAATTTGCTTCGGTGTATTGGAAATATGGTCATCTCCGCGTAGAACATGTGTCATCTTCATTAGATAATCATCAATGGCTACAGCGTAGTTATATGTTGGTGTACCGTCTTTTTTCACAATAACGAAATCACCAATGCCTTCAGACTCAAACGATACTTCATCTTTGACAATATCATTCCACTTAATTTCTGTGTTACTAGGAACACGGAAGCGAATGCTCGGCTCACGGCCTTCTGCTTCTAGTTCAGCACGCTGTTCAGCTGTTAAGTTACGGCACTTACCTGAATAGCGCGGCATTTGACTGTTCGCCTGCTGTTCTTCACGCTCTTTTTCAAGCTCTTCTGACGTACAGTAACAGTGATAAGCTAACCCTTTTTCAAGAAGTTCTTCCGTATATTTTTGATAGATTTCCGTACGTTCAGACTGGCGGTAAGGACCGTACTCCCCGCCTACGTCGATACTTTCATCCCATTCAATACCTAACCATTTTAAATAGCGCAGCTGACTTTCTTCGCCGCCTTCGATATTACGCTTTTGATCTGTATCTTCAATACGGATAATAAATTTACCGTTTTGATTTCGTGCAAATAAATAATTAAATAGTGCTGTTCTTGCATTCCCTATATGAAGATGTCCAGTTGGACTCGGGGCATAACGAACTCTTACTTCGCTTGACATAACTAAGATGACCTCCAATTTAATATTACTTATAGTATGTATTTATATGTTTTAGACATGTTCTAATTTTATCACCAAATAGGTATCTGTCAAAGTCAACTGTTTTTATTTTTGATAAACTAAAACGGCTGCTTGGGCAGCGATTCCTTCTTCACGTCCCGTAAAACCTAACTTTTCTGTTGTTGTTGCCTTGACGTTAATTTGAGAAATGCTGGCTTCTAACAGCTGCGCAATACGCTCTCTCATTGGTTCAATGTAAGGAGCCATTTTAGGTTTTTGCGCGATAATCGTGCAATCTACATTGCTTAATTCATAACCTTCATCTTTTAGTAGTTTCCATACGTGTTGAAGAAGCTTTGCTGAATCAGCATCTTTAAATTCAGGGTCTGTATCCGGAAAATGCTTTCCGATATCTCCTTTAGCCGCCGCTCCTAATAAGGCATCTGCGATTGTATGTAACAGCACATCTGCATCTGAGTGGCCTAATAATCCTTTTTCATACGGAATTTCTAAACCGCCGATGATTAAAGGTCTTCCTTCTGCAAATTCATGTACGTCGAAACCTTGTCCTACTCGAATGTTCATTTTTCCACTCCTTCAGTCCTGTTTAGCTTTGTTAATATAGCTTCTGCATATAACAAATCTTCTGGTGTTGTTAGTTTTATATTATCGTAATTTCCCTCTACAATCGATACTTTTTGTCCCGCTTTTTCTACTAAGCTTGCATCATCGGTGCCTAAGTATTCATTTGTTTTTGCTTTTTCGTGTGCATCCATTACTACATCAAAAAGAAAAGCCTGCGGCGTTTGAATAGCCCACAAGCTAGAGCGCTCAACTGTTTCAATGACAGTCCCCTGTTCCACACGCTTAATTGTGTCTTTTACTGGAACAGCCAGTACAGCAGCCTTATCACTAGCAGCTTTTTCTACTAACTCATGGATTGTGTTTTGTTGAACAAATGGTCGAGCGCCATCATGAATTAATACCATTTGAGCCTGCTTTAGACTTTTAAGGCCGTTATAAACGCTATGTTGACGTTCATCGCCTCCAACTGTCAATGATTGAACCTTTTGAATTGGATATTCAGTTAATAACTCTTCAAAAATCGCCACTTCTTTTTCGTTTACAACTAGTACAATTCCACTGCACCAAGGATCTTGTTCGAATTTTTGCAGCGTATGAATGATAAGCGGAACGTTTTGAATAGTTAAAAATTGTTTGTTCCGCCCCGCTTTCATTCGCTTCCCCTGCCCTGCAGCTAAAACGATAATTTCATACTTCATAGGTATACTCCCTTTACCTGTTACGTCACAGTGCTTTTTCTAATAACTTGGGTTTCGCAAAAATCATACGGCCTGCTGAGGTTTGGAGTACGCTCGTCACCAGTACATCAATTTGCTTTCCAATGTAATTTCTTCCTTCTTCTACCACGATCATTGTACCGTCATCAAGATAGGCAATACCTTGATTATGCTCTTTACCATCTTTTATAACCAACACATTCATTTCTTCTCCCGGAAGCACAATTGGCTTAACGGCATTTGCTAAGTCATTAATATTTAAGACGCCGACATTTTGAAGTTCACATACTTTATTTAAATTAAAGTCGTTTGTAACGACCAACCCAGAAGTCAGCTTTGCCAATTTGACCAGCTTACTGTCCACTTCTTGAATGTCTTCGAAATCGCCTTCATAAATTTCTACCTTCATTGCCAGTTCCTTTTGAATACGGTTTAGAATATCTAGACCTCGTCTACCTCTGTTTCGTTTTAGAACATCCGACGAATCAGCAATATGCTGAAGTTCCTCAAGCACAAAGCGCGGAATAACAATCGTTCCGTCTAAAAATCCTGTTTGACAAATATCTGCGATACGACCGTCAATAATAACGCTTGTATCTAAAATTTTAAGAGACTTTAGTGATTCTTCATTATCTGCTTCTTCTTCTTGCCCTTTTTTCTTCCCAATTCGAGATGGCATGGAAAACACGTTCACAAGCTCATCACGTTTTTTAAACCCGACTTGAAACCCTAAGTAACCTAAAAGAATACTTAGAAAGATTGGTAAAATGGTACTTACTACTTGAAGTTGAATTCTGCCTAAAAAAGCTCCGACCAAGTAGGCTACAATAAGCCCTAAAATCAATCCTAAGCTACCAAAAAGTACATCCGTTACAGGCGCCTTCAGCAACGCCTCTTCCACTCGGCGAATTAATTCAACTATATAATCAACAATCCAAAACGTGACAAGGAAGAACAAAATAGCTCCCAGTATTGCATCGACGTAAGGTTTTTCTAGAAATGCTACATCTTGCAGATTTAATAATTGAATAAGTTCAGGTATAAAAAAGACGCCCAATGTACCACCTGTAATAATAAAAAATAACTGTACAAAACGTTTTAACACGCCTTCACCTCCCTTTATCATTATAAACAGTTTACAATGATTGAAACCTGTTATTTAACCAAAAAACAGAATTTGTAAACAAACTGTCACTTTTTTTGTATTTTCACAATATCTTAATGAATCAAACATTTAATGTCAATTAATATCCTATAGCTGACGGTTTGTAAGATGCTGCTCTTTTAGTCTTTTTAGGCCTTCTCTAATTTTCCGTGCTCGAATTTCACCGATGCCTTCTACCTCATCCAATTCTTCTACCGACGCATCTGCTATCGTTTTTAAATCCCCTAATTCATCAATGAGATTTTCAATAATAATCGATGGAAGTCTTGGAATTTTATGAAGCATTCGATACCCTCTAGGAATAACGCTGTCTTCAAAGCTTGTATACATAGGATATCCCATTAAGCGAAGGAGCGTTTGGTCATCGAGAAGAACATTATTTGACGGCTGCTGCATGCGTTCAATCACTCGGTAAGGGTCAAAGCTGAGGTCATACATATAATCTTTGATTAATAAAGTTGCTTCTTCCTCTAAGTGAGAAAGCAGTTCATTCATTTGGAGACGAATTAGCCTTCCTTCTGTTCCTAACTCGCTAATATAGCTCAAAATTTCATTTTTAATACGCAAAACCATTTCTGTACGATGAAGCGACTGCAGCACATCTGTGTGAGTTACTTGCTCTTCAAACTCTAATGCACTGAGACTTGTAATCGATTCATCTAATACCGCCTTGTACTTTTCAAGGGTTCCAAGCGCTTGATTCGCTTTTGCTAAAATAACGCTAATGTCTTTCAATACATACTGCAGAGACCCTTTGTAAAGCGTAATCACATTCCGTCTTTGTGAAATGGCTATCACCAATACACCTGACTGCTTAGCTACGCGCTCCGCTGTACGGTGACGCATTCCTGTCTGTGAAGAAGGGGTAGAGGGATCTGGCATGAGCTGAGCATTAGCAAACAATATCTTGCTTCCGCTGTCGTTTAAAATAAGCGCTCCATCCATTTTGGCTAACTCGTATAAATGCGCAGGTGTAAATGCACAATTAATCGAAAATCCTCCATCTACCATCTTTTTGACTTGTTCATTGTAGCCCATAACAATTAAGCCGCCCGTCTTTGCCCGCAAGACGTTATCGATACCGTCACGAATAGGGGTTCCTGGTGCTACAAACTGCAGAATTTCTGATATTTGTTTTTGACTAACTGTTGTTTTTTCTCCTTCCACTGCTTATCCTCCTAATGTATATTGCAGAGCCTCCGCTACTGTTGATACCCCAATCACATCAATACCATCTGGGACTTTCCATCCTCCTAAATTTTTCTCCGGAATAATAATTCGTTGGAACCCTAATTTTACCGCTTCTTGAACGCGCTGTTCAATTCTAGACACTCGGCGTACTTCGCCTGTTAATCCTACCTCTCCTACAATAACATCTGTAGCGCTAGAAGCAGCATCTCTGAAGCTTGAAGCAATGCTAACGGCTACAGCTAAATCGATTGCTGGTTCATCTAATTTCACTCCACCTGCTACTTTTAAATAAGCATCTTGATTCTGCAGCAGCATTCCTACACGCTTTTCTAAGACAGCCATGATAAGCGAAACGCGATTATGATCTACTCCTGTCGCCATTCTTCTAGGGTTTCCAAAGCTCGTTGGACTGATTAGCGCCTGCAGCTCTACTAATACGGGTCTTGTCCCTTCCATTGAAGCGACAACAACCGAACCTGCTGCTCCCTGAGACCGTTCTTCTAGAAAGATTTCAGATGGATTCAATACTTCTTCTAGCCCACTTTCTTTCATTTCAAAAATGCCCATTTCATTTGTAGATCCAAATCGGTTCTTAACCGCTCTTAATATACGATACGTATGATGGCGCTCTCCTTCAAAATAAAGAACCGTATCTACCATATGTTCAAGAAGTCTTGGACCCGCAATGGCCCCTTCTTTCGTTACATGACCCACAATAAAGATGGCAATGCCATTCGTTTTAGCAACACGCATTAGTTCAGCCGTACACTCTCGCACCTGTGAGACGCTTCCTGGCGCTGATGTCACATCAGCATGGTAAATGGTTTGAATTGAATCAATCACCACAAAATCAGGCTGCATGCTTGAGATGGCCTCTAGTATTAATTCTAAGTTTGTTTCTGCGTGAACATAAAGCTCTTCAGCTTTTACACCTAGCCTGTCCGCTCTTAACTTCGTTTGTTTGGTTGATTCCTCTCCCGAAATATATAGTACTTTATTTTGTTTCATTGCTAACTGCGCGGAGGTTTGCAAAAGTAAAGTAGACTTTCCGATACCCGGATCTCCCCCTATTAAAACGAGTGACCCTCTGACAATACCGCCTCCTAATACACGGTTTAACTCTGCAGAAGGTGTAAAAATCCGTGGTTCTGTTGTAGATTCAATCGCTGTAATTGACTGAGGTTTTTGAACTTTAGAAGCAGTAGCTCCGGAAAAAGCTCCTCGGCGTGATGATTTCGTTTCTTCCATTTCTTCCACCATCGAATTCCAGCTTCCGCATCCAGGACATTTCCCCATCCATTTTGCGGATTCATATCCGCAATGCTGACATGCAAATTTTGTTTTTCGTTTCGCCATTATGTTATCAATCTCTCCGTTCATTCAATCGATTTCTATCTCTATTGTACACTATTTCCTAAGCTAAAATAAAAAGGGAGGCATACGTGTTTTTTCGTATGCCTCGTCTTGGTTTGAGTAAATTTAGCTGATGCTGCTTGGAGCGGAGGATTTAACAACAAATTCTCCTTTGTCTACATCTAGCGTCACTTTCTGACCTTTTTGAACAACCCCTTTTAGCAGCTCTTCAGATAAACGGTCTTCAATATGTTTTTGAATTGCTCTACGAAGTGGACGAGCGCCGTATTCTGGGTCAAAACCTTCCTCTGCAATCTTATCAATTGCTTCTTTTGTTAATTCAAGATCAATTTCTTGCTCTTTTAAGCGTTTTGTTAACTGGTCCGCCATTAATTTAACGATTTCAGCTAAGTGAGGTTTCTCCAATGAATGGAAGACGATAATTTCATCGATACGGTTTAGGAACTCCGGACGGAATGCGCGCTTCATTTCCGCCATTACTTTTCCTTTCATATCTTTGTAGTCTTGGCCTTCTGCTTCTACTGTGAACCCTAAGTGCTTGCTTCGTTTTAATGTGTCCGCACCTACGTTTGATGTCATAATTAAAATCGTATTACGGAAATCGACTGTACGGCCTTTTGAATCTGTTAAGCGTCCATCTTCTAACACTTGTAATAAAATGTTAAATACATCCGGATGTGCTTTTTCAATTTCGTCTAAAAGAACAACTGAGTAAGGTTTTCTTCTTACTTTTTCCGTTAACTGGCCGCCTTCTTCGTATCCAACATATCCTGGAGGTGAACCTACTAAGCGTGAAGTAGAATGTTTCTCCATGTACTCAGACATATCGATACGAATCATTGCGTCTTCGTCGCCAAAGATTGACTCCGCTAATGCGCGTGCAAGCTCTGTTTTACCAACCCCTGTTGGTCCTAAGAAAATGAATGAACCAATTGGGCGTTTTGGATCTTTCAAGCCTGCTCTAGCACGGCGCACAGCTTTTGCAACTGCTTTTACCGCTTCTTCTTGCCCAATTACACGAGAGTGAAGAATCTCTTCCATGTTTAGCAGTCTTTCTGTCTCTTCCTGTGCCAGTTTAGAGACCGGTACACCCGTCCAGCTAGATACCACCATCGCAATATCTTCTACGGTTACAGCTGAGTTTTCTTTACCTTGCTGCTCTTTCCAAATTTTCTTTGTGTCTTCTAATTCTTCGCGTAGGCGTTGTTCTGTATCGCGTAAAGATGCTGCTTTTTCAAATTCTTGACTTTGAACAGACGCATCTTTTTCATTGCGTACTGATTCTAATTTTTGCTCTAATTCCTTTAAATTTGGTGGCGTTGTAAATGAACGTAAACGCACTTTTGAACCAGCTTCATCAATTAAATCGATTGCTTTATCCGGTAAGAAACGATCTGAAATATAGCGATCTGATAGTTTCACCGCTTGCTCGATTGCCTCATCAGAAATAGATACTCGGTGATGCGCTTCATAACGGTCACGAAGCCCTTTTAAGATTTGAATAGACTCTTCCAACGTTGGTTCATCCACTTGAATTGGCTGGAAGCGACGCTCTAACGCTGCATCTTTTTCAATATATTTTCTGTATTCATCTAAAGTCGTAGCACCGATACACTGAAGTTCTCCACGAGCAAGAGACGGTTTTAAAATATTAGAAGCATCGATAGCACCTTCTGCACCACCAGCGCCAATTAATGTGTGTAACTCATCGATAAAGAGAATGATATTACCTGCTTGACGAATTTCATCCATTACTTTCTTCAGGCGATCTTCAAATTCTCCGCGATATTTTGTACCAGCCACGACCGTTCCCATATCCAAAGTCATAACGCGTTTGTCACGTAAAATTTCTGGAACTTCATTGTTGACGATTTGCTGAGCCAAACCTTCAGCGATTGCCGTTTTACCGACACCTGGCTCCCCAATTAATACAGGATTGTTTTTTGTACGTCGGCTTAACACTTCAATAACACGCTGAATTTCTTTCCCACGTCCGATAACAGGGTCTAAGCTTCCTTCGCGCGCTACAACTGTTAAATCGCGTGCTAAGCTGTCTAGCGTAGGTGTATTGGCATTTGAAGAACCTCCGCCTTGATGGCTTGAAGCAGCTTCATTGCTACCTAATAAATGAAGTACTTGCTGACGAGCTTTATTTAGGCTGACACCTAGATTATTTAAAACGCGTGCTGCAACGCCTTCACCTTCACGAATTAAGCCTAGTAAGATATGTTCTGTTCCTACGTAAGAATGACCAAGCTTTCGGGCTTCATCCATTGAAAGTTCAATGACTTTTTTCGCTCGAGGTGTATAATGAATGGTCTGCGTTAATTCTTGGCCTCTGCCAATTAATGCTTCCACTTCTTTTTGAATTTTTTCAGTGCTTAGGCCTAGAGCAGAAAGAGCTTTTGCTGCAATTCCTTCACCTTCACGAACGATACCTAATAAAATGTGCTCCGTTCCAATGTTGTTGTGACCTAGGCGTAGTGCTTCTTCCTGTGCTAAAGCTAATACTTTTTGTGCGCGCTCTGTAAATCTACCAAACATCATATAATCGTCACCCTCCACGTTTAATTTGTGTTTTTATTTATAGTGAGACGTTCTCGAATTAAGGTGGCTCTTTTAATGTCACGTTCCTGAGGCTTTAGGGGCCCTCCCGAATACTTTTGTAAAAAGCCTGGCTGCGTCATAATGATAAGTTCATTCAATATATTTTGACTCAGTCCTTTTATATACCCTAAATCGATTCCTAATCGAACATCTGATAAACATTGTGAAGCTTCTTTTGACTCAATAATACGGCTATTGGCCAATACTCCATATGAACGATACACTCGATCTTCTAACTCTACATGAGATGTTTTAAACAGTGCGTCTCTTGCAGAGTGCTCTTGTGTAATTAACTGCTGTACGACACTATTTAAATCTGCCACAATATCTTCTTCAGATTTCCCTAAGGTTATCTGATTAGAAATTTGAAAGATATTCCCTAAAGCTTCGCTACCTTCTCCATAAATTCCTCTCACCACTAAGCCAAGCTGGTTAATAGCGGGAATAATACGATGAATTTGACGGGTCATCACTAAAGCCGGCAGATGCATCATCACAGATGCACGTAGCCCAGTACCCACATTTGTGGGACAGCTGGTTAAATACCCTCTATTTTCATCAAACGCATAATCTACGTATTTCTCAATCCAATTATCTACTTTATTCGCTGTGCTTAAAGCTTCAGATAATTGAAGGCCTGGAAATAAACATTGTATGCGTAAATGATCTTCTTCATTAACCATAATACTCAAATCTTCTTTTTCTGATAAAAAACAAGCTCCGTTGTTGTCTCCTTCAGCCAAGTTAGGACTGATAAGATGTTTTTCAACCAACACTTGCTTTTGAAGAGGCTGTAATTCGTTCATCTTTAGTAAATGCAAATTCCACTGATTGGTGTTCTCGCTTTTTTGAAAAACTTGCTCAAATACTCGAACCACTTCAACTGCTTGTTCTTTAGAAAAGAGAGTTGGAAAAAGATAATGAGTTAAATTTCGAGCCAGCCTGATTCGACTGCTTAGCACAATATCTGAATTCGAAGCTTCTTGACGCATCCAAGAGCTAACAGGCTGGGAAAAGAACAAATCCTGGGACATGAATTACGCTTCCTCCTCTCTCGATTCGTTCATCTTCTTTTCTAGTAATCGAATGTGATCTCGGAGTTCGGCTGCTTTCTCAAACTCCTCTTTTTCGATATACTCTTTTAAGTTCAATCTTAATGCCTGTAATTCCTTTTTTAAATGAAGATTACTTGCAATTCTTGCTGGTATTTTTCCATGATGTAGATAATTACCTCCATGCAGCCTCTTCAAGAAAGGAATAAGAGGTCGCTCAAATGTTTTGTAGCAATCTGCACATCCAAACCTGCCGATTTTAGCAAATTTTTGATATGTCATGCCACAAGTAGGACAAGAAAGAACGTCCTGACTTTGTTTCTTATAATTTTCAGTTACTGCTGGGTCTAGGTTAAGTAGGCCAGCTAGTAAGTTATTGATTGAAAAACCTTGCTGATTTGAAAAAGAAAATGCATCTCCATTTTCTGAAGCGCATTGTTCACATACGTGCATCTCCGTCTTTTCACCATTAATAATTTTTGTGAAGTGAAGAGTTGCAGGTCTCGTTTCACATTGCTGACAAATCATCCTGTCATCACTCCCTGTTCTAAATAAAATAGATCATGAGCTTATCGGTAGCGTAATGAATTAAGCATTGCTTTTAAAAGATTGGCTCTTAGCTCATCACGATAAGGAAGTTCAATATTAATAACTGAACGATTGATAACGCTCAACATGATTTTTGCTTCTCGTTCTGTGATGACTTTTTCTTCAACTAACCTAATAATGACATTTTCAGCACTTACTTGTGAAATTTCATTTTGAATCATCTCAATCACTTGCTGAAACAAATCCGCTGCATCATGCATTTTTACTTTTGCAATACGAATAAATCCGCCGCCGCCTCGCTTACTTTCTACAAGATAACCTCTCTCAACCGTAAAGCGGGTATTGATAACGTAATTAATTTGCGACGGAACGCATTGAAATTTATCAGCAATCTCACTGCGCCTTATTTCAACAATTTCTCTTTCACTTAATTCAAGTACTTGTTTTAAATACTGTTCGATAATGTCAGAGATATTTGGCACGCTGCCCCCTCCTTCTGACTTTGACTATATTTGACCTTAATTTAAATATAAAAGGAAACGAAAAAATTTTCAACTATGTACTATTAAAGTTTATTCTTTACTTTTATCGTTGCCACTAAAATTTATTTCAAAACCTGCAAATCGCGAATTTTATTGTTCTTACTATACTTTTTCATAAAACAAATAAATTGTAAACAAAAAAGGACTAGCTAAAATAGCTAGTCCTTTTTCAGGTGCCTGGCAACGTCCTACTCTCACAGGGACAAAGTCCCAACTACCATTGGCGCTAAAGAGCTTAACTTCCGTGTTCG
>NZ_JBOZGL010000011.1:0-68998 GCF_050846855.1 Priestia sp. TGN 0903 | reverse complement strand
ATTGTTAGGTACTACATACCCGTTTTTTAACTTAAAGGTGTTTTTTATTTGTCTCACTCTAGGGGGTCAGTCCCTTAAAACCGCAGCTTTCTTTATCATGAGCTCATATAACTGGCTGTATATTTTTTCGTCTGTTTTTGTATTTCTTGATTTAAATGTTTGAAAAATGAGAGCGTTTCTTCATAATCCGTCGCTTTTTCATGAAACTTCAATGTAAGATTTTCTTCAAACAACGTTTCTCCTTGATGACCGACCGCTTTTAGCTGAACATCTGTAACAATACCTTGCGAAATCGAACATAATAAATAATTAAAGCAATGAACCGGAACGATATGCATCAGATGGAAATCATCAATAGTTCTATCACTTTTTGTTTTCTTAAATTCCACAGTGAGTTCTTCCGGATGAATAAACACATTTATATGCTGTTTGGACAAACAAGTAGGATTCATTTTTTGTGTATACTCACAAAATTCCAGTCCAATAAATACAGAATTCTCGGAGTCAGCTTCAATGAAGATTTGCGAATTTTTTACCATTGTCCTCGTCCTCCATATTCAATCTAGTTACCCCACCACTAGCACTTGTTTGTAGAATATTACCAGTTCTTCTCTATTTTATCACTGATTTTTCTCAGTGCCTATTTAACAGACGGAAGTTCTCTTTAAAAGAGAAGGAACTGACAGGCAGTTCTTTATGTGAGAAGAATGAACAAAAGACACCTCTTTTGTTTTATTGAGGTGTCTTTTGGTATCATCAGCCTGTGTTACGCAATCCTGCTGCAATGCCGTTAATCGTTAATAATGCTTCTTTTAAAAGTTCTTCATTTAACGTTTCAGCCTCATCTTCACGCAGCTTGGAAATAACCTTAACTTGCAAGAAGGTTAGAGGGTCCACATACGGATTTCGTAATTTAATAGATTCTTTAATCGTAGGAAGATGATCCATTAATTCTTTTTGCCCCGTGATTTGAAGAATCATTTCTTTCGTAACATTATACTCTTTTTTAATAGCGGTAAAAATCCTCTCTGAAATAACCGGATCTTGTACCATTTCTGTGTATTCTTTTGCTGCCATTAAATCTGCTTTTGTTAAAGCCATTTGCAGGTTATCGACGGTCGAGCGGAAAAATGGCCATTCTTTATACATTTGCTGAAGAAGCTGTATATCTCCGGATTTCTCTACTAAATGCTGTAAGCCCGTACCTGCAGCGTACCAGGCTGGAAGCAGCTGTCTGCTTTGCGTCCATGCAAATACCCATGGAATTGCTCGCAAGTCTTCAAAGCGATCACTTCCTTTTCGACTCATTGGACGTGACCCAATATTTAAAGCCCCGAGCTCAGGAAGAGGTGTAGCTTGTTTAAAGTAGGTTAAAAAGTCTGGATCGTTGAAAACAAGCTCTTGATACTTACGTAACGAAGCAGTTGAAATCTCGTCCATTGTTTCTTCCCATTCATGTGTACGAATATCACATTGTTCAGCTTCTTGAGAAACATTTGCTGCCGCTGTAAGAAGAGCTGAGACCGCTTGTTCAAGGCTTCGGTAAGCAATGTCATATAAAGAGTATCTAGAAGAAAGAACTTCTCCTTGCTCTGTAATTTTAACACCGTCTCCTAGCGTCTCAACAGGCTGAGATAAAATGCTTCGGTTTAACGGGCCTCCTCCTCGGCCTAGTGAGCCGCCTCGGCCATGGAAAAACTTCAGACGAACTTGATACTTCCTCGCCATATCGTGAATTTCCTGCTGCGCTTTGTAGAGCTTCCAATTAGCGGTAAGCGTTCCTCCATCTTTGCTTCCATCTGAGTAGCCAAGCATGATTTCCTGCAAATCCTTCTGTTTTCTTAAGTGCTCTCGATAAAAATCTAATTGAAATAGCTGTTCCATAATCTTAGGACCTGCTGTGAGATCATCGATCGTTTCAAGCAGCGGAGCTATATTTAACTTGCTTTCAATGCGGCCATCTGCATGAAGGCGGTAAATACCCGCTTCTTTGGCAAGTACCATGACTTCTAACAAATCACTTGCAGACTGCGTCATACTGATCAAGTAGACTTCAATGGATCTTTCTCCAAATTCTTTATGTGCTCGATGTATCATGTTAAATACTTCAATTACTTGCTGCGTTTCTTTAGAGTAATTCTCTACAAACGATAGCACAGGTCTTGGGTCTTGAAGAACTTTCCCTAGCAGCTCAACTTTTTTCTCTTCTGTTAACGCTGAATAATCTTCAGCTAAAGAAACAGCATGGAAAATTTCTTTGATTGCCGCTTCGTGTTCTCCGCTGTGATTACGGATATCAAGCGTTGCTAAATGAAATCCAAACAGCTCAACTTGGCGAATTAATTTACACAAGCTTTTCAGCTGATAATCTTGAGGCTGATGCTTTTGCAAGCTATCTTTGATGAGAAACAAATCTTGTAAAAGTTCTTCCGACCTTTGATAACCTGCTTCCGACTCTCCGACTAAATTTAATTTATGAAGCATAATCGTAAGCTTGCAGCGATATACTTCGTGTTTGATTCTCCATCGCTTTTTCTCAGGCAGCAGCGATATTTCTTGATTAATAGAATTAAGAAGGTTATCTGAAACCGCGACTCTTTTTGTAGACTGACTTAACCTTTGTCTCAATTGAGTAAGCGACTCTTTATATTTACGAATAGCTAACTTCCTTTGTTTGACAAGCGTTTGCCACGTTACTTTAGGAGTTACGTTTGGATTTCCATCTCGGTCTCCGCCAATCCATGAACCAAATCGAAGAATATTAGGCACTTTCCAATTTTCTTCGGGGTAATTCTCCTGCAATGAATTTTCCAATTCCTGATGAAGTTGAGGAAGCACTTCAAATAACGTTTCATCAAAATAATATAATCCATTGGATACTTCATCCATTACGGTTGGCTTGCGATCTCGCAGTTCATTTGTTTGCCATAAAATCAACACTTCGCTAAACAGTCTTTCTTCAATTTCTGTACGTTCACGTTTTGTTAACGTTGGATTATCCAAGTTTTTCAGAAGCTCAGCCATTCGTTTATGAATATCAAGGACACTTCGTCTAGTGGCTTCTGTTGGATGTGCCGTGATGATAAGCTCAAGTGATAAAGTTTGAAGCAAATTAGCAATTACATCTGGCGCCACGCCATTATTTTTAAGCGAAACAACGGCGCTTTCCAATGAACCCGGCTGCATAATAGAATCTTCTTGCTGCTGATATTCCCGTCTGCGACGAATTCGATGATTTTGCTCTGCAATATTAACTAAATGAAAATAAACGGCAAACGCCCGAATAACCTGCGCGCGCATCGGCTGTTCAAGAGTAACGATTTCATTTTTTATTTCTTTATAGATGGCTTCATCTTTGTTTTCTCTAAGTGATTTTGCCACTTCGCGTATTTTTTCTACTTTGTTGAGCAGTTCTTCTCCACCTTGATGAACCAGAACTTTCCCTAACAATTGACCGAGAAATTTTACATCACGGCGCAGGGCAGTGCTGCTGTTTTGTCTTTCTGCTGCTTCTACTGTTACCATTAGACACGACACCTTCCTTTATAAATGTTGTACTTTTTAAACTTTTTAGAAAATTATATTAAATTCATATTACCATGAACGAAAATAAATTTCATATAATTTTGTTTCCTCCTCTCGATTAGGAGGAAAGATTCATCAAATATAAAAAAGAGGATGAAGCATAACGAAATGAATCCAATCCTAAGACGAACAAATGGGATACATAAGCTGAACCGCTTGTGACACCGCAGTTGATTGGAAGACTTCACCTCTCCTTTCAATCGACTGCTAGAAAGAACGAAACAGCTGAAACCTACGTTCACCATAACAAAAAAAACGAACCACTAATCAAACGTGTTGATCAGTGGTTCGTTTTTCACTTGAGCTAAAATACTTTTCAGCCTCTCTTTTATGCTACCAAGGTTGTCCTAAATCCAACACTGAGGCTAGTTCATTGCTTTTTTTACGCACTTGTTTACGTGTGGCAGCACGATCTGCCCCCGTTTGAAACAGATATTTTTCTTCTTCTGTTTCTGGAATAAGCTCCGGTACTGCGCGGGGCTTTCCATCATCATCCATTGCCACAAAAGTTAAAAATGATGTAGCTGCAATTTGACGCTCCCCGGTTTTTAAATTTTCTTTAATCACTTTCACAAACACTTCCATGGATGAACGACCTGTCCATGATACGTATGACTCCAAACATACAGAATCCTGAGGCGTAATAGGGTGCAGAAAGTGAATAGAGTCTGCTGAAGCCGTCACACACTCTGTACGACTGTGACGATAAGCTGAAATGGACGCAATCATATCAATATCACTCATTAATTTTCCGCCAAATAACGTATTGTGATTATTAATATCATTAGGGAAAATGCGGCTCGTTCGAACGGCCTTTGTATCTTTACAATAATTTGCTTTCATTAGTAAGAACCTCCATTGATGCCTATCATAATAAGAATAAAAGAATGAATGAACCTATACTAGCATATTTCGATAAATTTAGCTTTACAAAAAACTCGTTGATTTATTTACAGAAAACAAAAAAGAGGTTGAGACATAACGAAATAAATCCAATTGAAAGACGAACAAATGAGATACATGAGCTGGACTGCTTATGACACCGCAATTGATTTCCGTGCAAGGCTTCGCTTTCCGCGGGCGGGCGCTGAGCCTCCTCGTCGCTTACGCTCCTGCGGGGTCTCACCTGTTCCGCTTTTCCCGCAGGAGTCTTCGCCTTGCCCTCCAATCAACTGCTAGAAGGAACGAAACAAATAAAACGATATGCACCATCGCAAAAAAACGAACCACTCATCAAACAGATTGATGAATGGTTCGTTTTTTACTTGGGCTCAACTATTTTTGTCCTAGCCTCTTTTTTGTCTATCGAATGTAGCTCGATCCAAACGTTTTACCTAAAGAGTCACTGTATAGGTCACTTGACTTCACAGTCCATTTCCCATCTCCTTTCACCATAAAAATTCGTAGCGGACGACTTCCTTCTTTCGTTTCTAATTCATTTACAATATCTTTGAATTTAGAAGCCGCAAACTCTTCAGAGTGTTTTGTATCGTAATCTTTTGTTTCATCTGTATATGCTCTCTTAAGCTGCGATACGTATGAATATAAGTCTGATAAATTAACAGTAGTGTACTCCACTTCTACTACAGCTTTATTATTTGCATTGGCAATCACATTTGTCTTTACGCTTGCTTTTTCTTTCAAAACATCTTTATACATGTTAAAAAAATCTTTTTTTGCTTTATCGGTTAAACTATTAGAAAACGCACCTTTTAATTCCTCATTAAACGCTTTTTTCTGTTCTTCTATGACAGCTGTTTTGTCCGCTGTTACATATTTATCATAATCTACATTTTCTTTGTTTAAGTAAAGAACTTCCGTGTAAGCTTGCAGAGCTTTTTCTGGGTCTTGCAGCTTATTATAGCTTTTCGCGTATTTCTTCGTATCCAGTGTTAATGTTACTTCGTCAATTTCTTCATCATAATCAGATGATTTTGGCTGAAGCCCAATTTTGTACTTTTTATCTTTTTTGACTTCAAAGACGAACATTAATTTTTTTTGCTTCCCAGCGCCAATCTTGTCAGATGAACTGCTTTCTAGTCCAAGTTCCCTACTGTTCACTCCCGTTTTTGGAGATAATTGTTCATCTCCTTCATATAAATACACACCGTCGTAATCCGATAAAGATATACTGTTTTTGGATACATTTTTCACTTTTAAATCAACTTTCAACAGCCCCTTTTCTTCACTTGTAGCTCCTTCATCACTATCTACTAAAATATAAGAAGCGCTGTCAATAGATGCTTCAATCGCCTTATTTTTAGCCGAAGTGGATCCTCCCGTTTCCTTAGAACTGTTACAAGCCGCTAATACTAGCATAAGTACAAAAACCAAAGCCAAAACATTCATTTTTTTCACAGCTGCCCAATCCCCTTTATTTTGTTTTTTTAGAACTTTATCCCAAATAAAGGTTCCCTCTGTGTAAATCCTTAAACCTTAAAATCTATTTTTTTTACAATATTTTGATAAAAACTGAGTCTAAATTCTCCATTCATCTAAATAAAAACACGAGCACCGGCTCGTGTTTTTTATTTAGATTTAAAATTTTCTTGATTGATTTGTTCAGCTTCTTTCATATATCGGTTAGATTTGCCACTTTTAATTCCCCAGTAATAAAAGGCTAATGATACGCAAGCAATCACTAGCATATCCCATCCGAAAGGTAAAATATTTTTGCCTCCGAATTTTTCGCTTCCTATGTAGGAAATAAAAATCATGCACGCTAAATAGATAAGCATCCAAGCCCCGGTTAAAAATTCTTTTTTAAAGCCCACCCATTTATTTTTCGCTTGGTAATAAAAATAAACTGGCAGGCCAATTGCCATAATAAAAATCACTTCACCTGTAAGTGGCCACCTTGCCCAGTAAAGCGTCAAAGAAGCAAAAACGAAGCTGCATGGCGCAATAACTGATGCCCCTTTTAAATAAAATGGACGGTAAAAGTGTGAAGCCGTTTTTCTTAATGTTATAAGCGCTACAGGGCCCATAATATAGGAGATAAGCGTCGCTACTGAGATCACTTCTGCTAAGACACCCCATCCTCTAAATAAAAAGAGAAACAAAAAGCAGGCTGCTAAATTTAGCCACATAGCTGGGCGCGGGACATTGTAAAGTGGATGAAGAGTACCAAATATCTTTGGCAAATATCCATTTTGCTGCATCCCGTATAACATTCTAGAAGTCGTTGCCGTATATGTAGCACCTGTGCCGGAAGGAGAAACAAATGCATCTGCGTATAACACAATTGTTAGCCAGTTAATTCCAAGCGCAATCGCTAAATCAGCAAAAGGAGAATTAAAATTCAAATGATTCCATCCATCCGCAATTGATGACGGACTTACTGCTCCGATAAAAACAATTTGTAATATAATGTATACAATTCCAGCAATAAAAATTGAACCAATTACAGCTACCGGAATCGATTTATTAGGTGACTTTGCTTCTCCTGCCATATTTACAGGACTTTGAAACCCATTAAATGCAAACACGATACCTGATGTTGCCACTGCCGTTAAAACACTCGCCCATCCGTAAGGTGCTACCCCATGCTCACTTGAAAAGTTCCCGCTATGAAAACCAGCAAAAAATAAAGCCCCTGCCGTTAAACCAGGAATAATTAATTTAACAATCGTAATAAATGAGTTTGCTTTAGCAAAGAGATTTACCGTCCAATAGTTCACAAAAAAGTAAATGAATAATAACAGAGACGCAACTGCCAACCCCTTGGACGTTAAAATGCCATTGTCTACTAATTCATGAGTCCAGCGAGCCCATTTCCACGGCCAAGTACTCATATATTGCACAGATGCAATAGCCTCCACTGTTATCGTTGAAGCGATTGAAATCCAGTTAGCCCAAGCAGCCAAAAATCCAATAAATGATCCGTGTGAATACTGAGGATATTTAACCATCCCCCCTGCTTGCGGAAACATCGCGCCCAGTTCAGCGTACGATAGGGCAATGGTCAAAATAACTACCATTCCAATAACCCATGAAAAAATAGCCGCGGGTCCTGCAATTTGAGCTGCTTTCCATGCTCCAAACAGCCATCCTGAACCGATAATCGAACCTATGCCTGTCATGGTTAAAGCAAATGTTCCCATCTTCCTTTGCATATTGCTCATCCAAATCTACTCCTCTTCCCTAGGAAAATAAAAAAAACACTTGCGAAATTTTCTCAAGTGTTTGCCCAGGCGCGCGGCTTATACGCTATATGCTCCCCCATGGTCATCCATGTTGCGCCAGTCACATATAGGAATATATTTTTTATCAGTATATAACATTCATTACTATTACTCAATACACAAAAATGTTTACATTACTTTTACAAAAGTAATGAATTATTCGTAAAATTCCGAATAAATCTTCTTAAAATCTCTTCCTAATTACAAAAAACAACTAAAACTCTAACCTTGCTTATTATTTGTTTCTTTTACTTCACGAGCATATCATCTTCTAAAAATTATATTAATATATATTATTCATTTACAAAATACGAATTAACATCTATATATCCATAGAATTCTTGCACTAGCCCCTTTACTTATATACAATATGAAGAAAAGATACTAAAGTAAACTGCCCACCACTTAGCTACGCTTGAAGTGGGAGACTTCTTTTGGGAAAACGTTAACACCTACATATCATGCACTTCGCAACGAATGAAGTACTTCGAGCAAACTTCTCTGTTTACGCAAGCAAAAAACAGGGAAAATTACGAAAAAAGATTGTTAGAGGGATGCTTATGAATTATGCAAATGTAAAAGTTCTTTATTTTGATGACGACGGAACCATTCCAAATCACCCTCGTCTTCCAGTTTTGTTGTATGAACACGTATTTATTAGTAAGAAAGAGAAAGTAGAGAGCATTTTTAATTCTCACAACTGGAAAAACAGCTGGGTAGGCGGCATATATGATTTTCACCATTACCACAGCAATTCTCATGAAGCACTAGGTGTAATTAGCGGATCTGCACGCTTAAAACTAGGTGGACATATGGGAGAAAATATCGTGGTGCATGCTGGGGATGTACTCGTACTCCCTGCAGGTACAGGACATATGCGTCTGCAGTCAACTGCTGATTTTAAAGTGGTTGGAGCTTATCCAGAGGGCATGGATTACAACTTACGAACAGGAAAACAAACGGATCGCCCTCACGTATTTGATGAAATTGCACAAGTACCTATTCCTACAACAGATCCTGTTTATGGCGACAAAGGACCATTGACAGAGTGGTGGAACTAGACAAGCACTTATTGTCTAGTTTTTTTATTTGCTCGTTTTTATAGCTTCCATAAATCTATATTTGAACATACAAATTCTTTTTCTTTAATGCAATAGCAATATACTTTATCTCATCGAGAAAACTACCTTTCTTCTTTTCCGTTCTTTTTTTGTTTCAAAGGCAACTGCGCTTAGGTTCTCCCCTGCTTTTTCTTCCCTAATCATTTCAAATATCTTCTTCTCATACCCTTTTTTTGTTTTTCTAAAAAAATTTTCGTAGTTTATAACGAAATTTTCAAAAAACTTATTGCTTTACTATGTCAGACTTGCTATCATAGTGAACATTGTTAGATAAATTTTAGAGGAGGAGTAAAAATTGAACAGAAAATTCATAATATTTATTTTATTCATCATTCCGTTTATTGCTCAATTCGCTTTTTTACCTTTTGTAAATAACATTCATCCAATTATTTTTGGATTACCTATTTTGCATTTATGGTTATTTTTATGGGTCTTCTTAACGCCTGTGTGTACATTTATCATTTATCGTTTACAAAAATCTTGGGGGGACATTGAATAATGCAAGGAAATTTAACCGCACTTTTAATCACATCAGCAATTGTTCTTGTCGTTATCGCCATTGGCTTTATAGCAGGACGTGACAAATCATCTAGAAGCTCCGTTGAAGAGTGGGCTGTAGGGGGAAGACGTTTTGGAAGCCTGCTCGTCTGGCTTTTAGTAGGAGCAGATTTATATACTGCTTATACATTCCTAGGTCTTACAAGTACAGCTTATCAAGGAGGAAGCATCGCATTTTTTGCCATTCCTTACTCTGTTTTAGCCTTTTTAATTTCATACTTTTTTCTTCCAAAACTTTGGACTGTTGCTAAAAAGCACAAACTTACGACACTTGCTGATTATGCTAGAGAACGTTTTAGCAGTAAATTTCTCTCCTCTTTAATTGCCATAGTAGGTGTATTGATGCTTATTCCATATATCGATCTTCAGCTTAGCGGTATTCAAGATACTCTTCGCGTTGCAGGAACTGGCTACATTAATGTAAAAGCTGTCGTTATTCTTTCATTCTTTCTTGTGGCTCTTTATACTTTTTTCAGCGGAATTAAAGGTCCCACTTATACGGCAATTATTAAAGATATTTTGGTATGGGCGATTATGTTATTTATGGTTGTTTCTCTGCCAATTATGCATTTTGGAAGCTGGGGCAACATGATTGACAATGTTGCGAAGGATGCACCTCAGCTATTAACGATCCCAACACAAGGACCTAAGGGCATTCCATGGTTTATTACAGCATCACTCGTATCTGCTTTAGCTTTATTCATGTGGGCCCACGCTGCTACAGGTGTTTTCACTGCTAAAAGTGCAGATTCGCTTCGTAAAAATGCTGTCTTCTTACCTCTTTACAATATTGTTTTAATTCTAGTCATCTTCTTAGGGTTTATTGCTTATCAAGTATTACCTCAAGATACAACGGATCCTAGATTAGCATTATTAACCTTGATTCAATATTCATATGGTGGCATTGGCCAAGGGTTAGCTTATGCAACGATTGCTCTTGCTTCATTAATTCCATGTTCTATCATGGCGATCGGAGCGTCTAACTTATTTGCAAATAATATATTTAGAGATTTAATTAATCCAAATGTACAGGGTAAAACATTAACAATGGTTACTCGTTCTATGGTTTTTGTTGTTATTGGACTGGCACTTTTATTCGGTTTATTATTCCCACAAGCACTTGTTTCCCTACAGTTACTAGGGGTATCCGGCATGGTACAAATCTTCCCGGCTATTGTTATCAGCCTGTTTTGGAGAAATCAATCGAAAGAAAGTACGATTGCTGGATTAGTAGTAGGGCTGGTTGTAACGTTTACCGTTCATGCCACAGGAAATTCATTTGGCCTTTATGAAGGGTTCTGGGGATTATTATCTAACCTACTCGTAGTTTTTATTTTAAATCCAATCTTTGCTGCAAAAACCAAAGCAGCAACAAATGGCGTGAAAGAAACATTATTTTCTAAAGGCACTACGCAAACTGAATTAAAGAAAAACGCATAAAAAAAAGTTCAGCCAACTGGCTGAACTTTTTTAGATAATATTCTCTTTTTCAGAAGGGGATGAAGTCGATTCTCTTTCCCAACATTCAATATTCTGATTGTTTTCTAATGCATCTTTATAAAAGACTGGATTTTTCCCTTCCTTTTTCTGCTGAGTATAGTCATGCAAGGCAGAAAACGCCACTTTCGATAATAGAAAAATAGCAATTAAGTTCACCACTACCATCATCCCCATAAATAAGTCTGCCAGATTCCATACAAGCTGAAGCTGAGCAACCGACCCAAAAATAACCATCGCTAAAACGCCTACACGATAAGACCAAAGCCACATCTTATTTGAATTTAAAAATTCAATATTCGTTTCTCCATAATAATAATTGCCAATTAACGTACTAAAAGCAAATAGAAATACCATGATAGCTAAAAATCCTGATGCCCAAGAACCGATATGTGTACTAAGAGAAGCTTGCGTTAATTCAATGCCGCTTAGTCCCTGCTTATAGGCGGGAGATAAGAGAACGATAAATGCTGTGCTTGTACAAATCACGAGCGTGTCCGTCAAGACACCAAATGCTTGGATAAGACCTTGTTTAACTGGGTGACTCGTCACTGCAGTTGCCGCCGCGTTGGGAGCACTTCCCATCCCTGCTTCATTGGAAAACAGTCCGCGCTTTACTCCGTTGATTAACGTTGCACCAATTGATCCCCCAAGCGCCTGTTCAAATCCAAATGCATTTTTCACAATTAGAGATAGAACGGCAGGCATTTGATCAATATTTTTAAAGATGATGAACAGAGCCATTCCAATGTATAAAACGGCTAATACGACAACGATGTATTCCGATATCTTAGCGATGCGTTTGATCCCGCCAAAAATAATTATCGCAAATATAACTGTCATAATAATCCCAATCAATAAGCGGCTCGTTCCGAAAGAGTTCTCAAATGCCAGCGTAATCGTATTAGATTGCACAGCGTTAAACACCAGGCCAAATGACAGTGTAATGAGTACAGCAAATAGCCCGCCCATCCATCTTTTATTTAACCCTTTTTCCATATAGTAAGCGGGTCCTCCTCGAAATCCGTTTGACCCTTTTACCTTATAGATTTGAGCGAGTGTACTTTCTACAAAACTTGATACTGAACCGATAATGGCAATAATCCACATCCAAAATACAGCACCCGGGCCACCAAGAGCAATAGCAATCGCTATACCGGTAATATTTCCTGTTCCTACTCGAGCTGCCATGCTTATGCAGAAAGCTTGAAACGGGGAGACTCCCCCATCTTTAGCCGCTCGTCCTTCTTTCAAAACAAGTACCATTTCTTTCAACATGCGAAACTGCAAAAATCGAGAGCGGATCGTAAAATAAATACCGATTGATACAAGTAAAATAATTAATAAATTCGACCAAAAAAAATCATTGATGACACTAATTACACTTTCGATTGCTTGTTGCACGCCTATCACCTCATTAAAAAATTTGGTAGAACAAATGCAAAACATGAAAGTTTTTTCTCTTGGTGTTTATATTATTGAAGCGAATGAATAGTACGTAAATAGACTAAAAAATACTCAAATCCCATTCTTTTGCGATTTTTTTTAGCAGCGTAACGCCTTTTACGCTATTCCCGTACTCATCAATAGCTGGACTGTAAATTCCGATACCGCATCCGTCTGGAAATGGAGACTGCTTTTTCGTATTAGGTGGCACCAATGACATGATTCCTCCTGATACACCGCTTTTAGCTGGCATACCAACAAATGCCGCAAACTTTCCTGAGGCATTATACATACCGCATGTAAGCATAAGCGCTTTTGTTAATTTAGCTACTTCTTTTGGAATTACTTGTTTGTGAAACACTGGATGATATCCGTCTAATGACAGAATTAATCCGATCAGCGCAATATCTTCAGTCGTTACTTCAATTGAGCACTGCTTTAAGTAAACCTCTAGAACTTCTTCTACTTCTCCTTGTAAGTAGTTTGTTTCTTTTAAATAGTAGGCAAGCGCACGATTTCGATGAGACGTTTGCCATTCTGATTCAAAGACGGTTTCATTAATGAGTGGTGTTTTCCCAGTAAGCATTGTTATTACATCAAACAAATAGCTTAGTTTTTCTTTTGCCGTCTCTCCAGATAAAAGAGATGAAACCGTTAAAGCACCGGCATTAATCATAGGATTGAACGGCTTTCCTGGTTTATGCATTTCCAGTCTTATAATAGAATTAAATGCATCTCCAGTTGGCTCTACATCTACTCTCTCTAGTACGTAGGGAATGCCGCAGCATAAGCAAGCTGCTATAAAGCTAATGACTTTAGAAATACTTTGAAGAGTAAATACCGCTTCATAATCCCCAGACTGGATAACCGTTCCGTCAGCACCAATCAAACAAATACCTAATTGAGACGAGTCCATATCTTTCAGAGCGGGGATATAATCAGCCGTTTTTCCTTCTGACGAAAATTCTTTTATTTGCTCTACCCACTCGTGTAACTGCTCTTTTGCAGTGACCTGTAAGTAAGACATTTCCTGTTCAATTTCTCTTTTCATTAAAATCACCTCATCACTTCATTAACTTTTTATTTTAAAGCGCTTTCATAAAGCGGGATTTCATTTTCGTTTTTAATGTACAATGCAACCTACGAGAGCATACAAAAACCTACAAAACTTTTTGGAATTATATTTTTATCTTTGGTACTCTTCTCCATTGTGCTGGACGCTGTCACAATGTATACTAATTCACGAATCACTTCAGGAGGTGTAATTATCTGAATTTTAAATCTTTCATTCGAAAAGATCCGTACATTTTATTGCTCATGCTCATTACTGTTCCGCTGGCGGGAGAGCTAAAATTTTATCCGTTAAATGAAACATTTCGAATTACATTTGGAGCTCCAACATTTTTCTTTTTCCTATTGCTTTTAAAACGGAAAACCGTTTTATCTGGCGGCTTGTTAACCGCTTTAAGCGTCGTTCTCTTTCGCATCATGCTCGATTATATCACGCTCGATCATTTTCAATTTGCGGCTTCTGCACATACGCATTACCCTACGTTTTTCTTTTACTTTACGTATGCACTTTTATTTTTTATTTTTAAAGTAAGCCGCATGAACTATAGTGCTATTGTGATTGGATTAATTGGACTCATCATTGAAATAGCTGCTGATATAGTCGAACTAACTGCGCAGTATATCGTTTTGCACACAACCATTCATATCGATTCATTATCCGACATGGCCGTTATTGCTTTTGCTCACAGCTTCATTGTACTTAGCTTTTTTAATATGATGACAATTTATGAATCACAGTCACGAGAACGTCAAATTCGCAAACAAAATGAGCACATGCTAATGCTTATTACAAGCCTTTATGAAGAAACCGTTCATTTAAAAAAGACCCTTCATAATACAGAAGTGATTACAAAAGCCTCGTACGATTTATACCGTGTATTACATCAGCAGGAAAAAGATCATTCTGTGCTTAACCAATCGCTCAGTAAAAAAGCGCTTCGGATTGCCGGAGATATTCACGAAGTAAAAAAAGACAACCAGCGTATTTTTGCGGGCTTATCTAAAACAATTTCAAATGAAAGTTTCCAAAATTATATGAAAGCAGAGGAATTAATCGAGCTGATCGTACGCATCAACAAAAAATATGCCGATTCTCTTCACAAACAAATTAGCTTTTTTTCCTCTGTCACCGGGGAACATTTCAGCTACCACGTTTACACAATTTTATCGATCATTAATAACTTGGTAGCAAACGCAGTGGAGGCGATTAAAGATGAGGGAATGATTGTTTTATCCGTACATAGACAAGCTGAATTTGTAGAATTCCATGTACAAGATGATGGTCCTGGCGTGCCTTTGAAGTACGAAAAAGCTATTTTTGAACCTGGTTTCACCTCAAAATACGATCAATTTGGAAATCCCTCTACTGGAATTGGCCTTTCTTACGTAAGAGATATTGTTCAAGAACTTGGAGGTACGATTGAAGCTAAACAAGGAGATAAAGGGATGATTTTTATCATTCAAATACCTCTTTGTAGTCTAATTCAGAAAGGATGAGTTTATGCGATTTTGTATTACAGATGATGATTCAGCCATTCGTTCAACGCTCAGTCAGCTGATTGAAGATGAGGATTTAGGAGAAGTTGTAGAAGAAGTCGTAGACGGCAGCTTTTTAGATGCCTCTACGTTAAATTTAAAGCAAATTGATATTTTATTTATTGATTTACTTATGCCAGGACGAGATGGAATCGAAACGATCCGTCATTTAAAAGATTCATTTAAAGGAAAAATGATTATGATTTCACAGGTAGAGTCCAAAGAATTAATAGGAGAAGCCTATTCATTAGGAATTGAATACTATATTACAAAACCAATTAATCGAATTGAAATTTTAACGGTTATTCGAAAAGTAATTGAACGAATCTCTCTTGAGAAATCAATCGATGATATTAAAACCTCCTTGAATAGTTTAGCGACAGCCCATCACGCTCCCCCTTCAAGCCAGCCGATAACGAAACAAGCCCATCTATACGATGTAGGGAAATTCTTATTAGCCGAATTAGGTATTGTAGGAGAAAATGGTGCAAAAGATTTACTGGATATTTTACAGTTTCTGTACACTTATGACCAAAGAGAAAGTGTGGAAAAACATTTCCCTTCTCTAAAAAATATTTTTGTGAATGTCGCTGAGAAAAAATTGGGAGCTCACGCGTCTTCTATTGAAATTAATCGTGAAACCAAGGCTTGTGAACAGCGAATAAGACGAGCAGTTACTCACTCACTGAATCACTTTGCTTCTATTGGATTAACAGATTTTTCAAATCCAAAGTTTGAAAATTATGCTTCTAAGTTTTTTGACTTTACAGCCGTTCGTAAAAAAATGAAAGAACTGCAGGGAGATTCTAAAATTTTGCCGATTCGCATTAACACCAAAAAGTTTATTCAAATATTTTTTCTTGAAGCCAAGCGTTTGTTAAGCCAAGAAAAAAGCTGGTATTGACAGAAAAGACGGAAAAGGTTCAAATCCCTCATCCGTCTTTTATGCTAATTGATTCAGTTTTACTAAGGCAGGACCATATACAGTACGCAGAAGCAGCGTCTCTTCGCCTTTTGCGTATTCCGCTAGAGAAAAGGCTCCTTTTTCTGTTTCTACCTGTACATCTACAGAAACTGGGCATCTCTTTAGCTTACTGACTATCATTTCCGCTTGTTTCACCGACAAATAAGAAGAAAGGCGAATAAGTACATCTAAATCACTGGTTGTCGTGACAACTTCTTCACCGCTTGCAAGCTCGAACCCTACACTGCCGGTTGGTCCCCACGCAAATTTTTCAAAAATAATAGCCACCTCTTCCAAAGCGCGTATAGCTGGCATGTTTCTAGACTGGGCGTTTTGAAAAAATGAAACGAGATTTTCCGGCCTAATTGTTTGTTTAATGGCCTCCTCAGATAAAAAAGCACCAAAACGCTGATTCCTTCGTTCTCCTCTTACTCCAATAGGTATCAGTTTATCTCGGTGAACAGCACGCCTTACCACTACAAATGGAGCCTTGGCTAATGAATATTCCACCCACTCGGGGATAGGTGTATAACTGATAAGCTTTGCTTCCTCTTTTAACTGAAGCAAATCATGAGCTATATATTCCATTGTTTTTCCAACTCACCTCTTACCCATAAAGAAGCTTTTCGCCCTTCCTTTCTTGCTTGCTCACTGTGCAGCCGGCTGCTTAAATCGTATACACCTTCACAGCGAACATCTTCTACTGCTCCAATTAAAATATCTTGAATCATTTGAACGTCGCGCTCTGTGGGCTGCTCTGCTTGAATACCGCTAACCAGCTCATATAAAGCGCCAAGTGAAGCAAATGATTTAATATCATAAGCCATGGACGGGACTTTCTTTGAAGCCTCCTCAAGTTCTTTTATACTTCTTTTAGTAATGCGCGCTGCCGACTGTTTGGACATGGCGTGAACATTCACTCCTTCGTCTTTTAAAGCCAAAATTCGATTCGATTGGTATCCATGAGCCAAAAATGCTCCTGAAATTGCTTTTCCGACAATTAACGTAATAACCGGATGACCTGCTAAGCGCGCTGCTGCATAAGCATCAGCTGCAGCACCGCAAGCATAGTGAATACCTAGAAGTTCTTCATGATAGCCATACGCTTGACTCGGTACGTCCACAATGGCAATTATAGGGCGCGGAGATTGATTTCGATCTTCTTTTATTACTTCACGAACGTGCTTAGCAATTGCCCATCCTTCATCTAGTCCTACTTCCCCTTTTCGTGCACGTAAGAAACGATTATAAGGATTAGGTACAACCGATATATATCGAACCTTTTCTTTTCCTAGCAGTGCGTCTTTATAAAGAACGGAAGGAATTTCAAAATCTGCTTCTTCATCATTTATTAAAGCGTTAATCCACACGCGACCGCGACTGTTAGGCATGCTACCTGGAACTTCGTTCAACGAGTAAGAGACTGCTGAAGGGATATATTCATTTTTTGTTGCTTTATACAATTCTTGAAATTGATAAGGAGCCATTTTTTCTGAAGGATCAACCTTGCTAAGCAAATGCCTATAAAAATCTACTTGTTCTGTTTTACTAGCTACTTTTTCTTTTTTTTGAAACGTCTCTTGAACCGCTCGTTGAATAGCAGTAACATCATCCTGTGCTAATGTATCTGCAAACCCCGTTTCATAGCGTTGAATACCGCCAATCGTTTTCCAGATTAAGCTTCGGTCTCTTGCATCAAACTCTTCAACCCCCGCTTCTTGTTCGATCACTTCCGGGCCGTTAAGACCAAACCTTGCTTCTTTTGTCACAATGAGATAACTAAAGAGTGAAGCAGTGATAGACATTCCTCCAAAGCAGCCTACATTTCCTGAAATAACTCCGACAACAGGTGTATGCTCACGCAGAGCAACTACCGCTGAGCCAATTTCAGATATCGACAAAAGTCCATAATTCGCTTCTTGCAGCCTTACCCCTCCTGTATCGAATAGAAAAACAGGTCTAACAGGAACACCTTTTTTGTGATTATTAAGAGCTAATTCTAAAGCTCCTGCAATTTTAGCTCCCGATACTTCACCAATGCCTCCCCCTTGAAATCCTCCTTCTATTGAAATGACAACTGCTGGCTCCCCTGCTATTAGCCCACTTGCTATGATGACACCATCATCGCTTTGAGGAACAATATTTTGCTTAGGTAAATGAGGCGATTCGATCCCGTCAAAAGGGCCGAGCAGCTCACGAAATGTACCTTGATCTAAGATTGCCTGCGCTCGTTCTCTTCCATTTAACTCAATAAAGCTTTGATTATTCACTCCCATTTTCACTCACCTCCAAAGCTTGTGCAAGACGCAAAGCGACTACACCGGGCGTAGCACCGAAATCATTAATTACAATTTTCGCTTGAATCATATGAGCACTAAAAAACCGATCTAATACGGCTTTCCAGGTTTTACTAAACCCTTCACTTCCTGTTCGTACTGATACGTGAGCATGTTCTTCATCAGAAGGAACCATTAAGATTTCTAAATCCCCTGAACCAACAACGCCTACATGTGCGCGCTGAGTTAACTTTCGATCGGCTTTGTATTTAAACACTAACGTTTCCATTAGCCACTCACTCCTCCCTGCAGACGTTTATGATTCTTTAAAAAGAGATATTCGATCTAAAAATAATACAGCAGCCAGCAAATCTGCACTTCCACCTGGAGAAGCGTTAGATGATAGAAGAATATGATCTAACGCTTCCAGCCGCTGTTTTCCTATTGATGTAGATACCCCTCCAACTTCTAACACATTGGATGCCGCCATTTTAACCTCCTCTAACACAACTGGACCAGCACGATGCAAAATACACGTATCATCAAGATTGGCGATTAGTGTTACTAAAGTATCAATCCGCGCTGATGTTTCATGTATGCCTAGCTTGCGAGCCTTATGTAAAGCAGGCAAGCCTATATGAATCACGTGAGGAAATCCTTGCTTCGCCTCTCCAGCCGCTCCTTTTGCGCCATACTTTTTTTTCACACGAAGTCCATTAGATGAATGCAGAGTACAAAAGCGATCTGCATAACGAGCAATTTTTCCTGCAGCTTCTGTGATGGATGCAGGTGATGCTTGAATACCGCAAACCGCTGTTGCAGAAGCAAGTAGACCTAATGCCCAAATAGCTCCCTTGTGTGTATTGACACCATCCGTAGCCGCGTACATAATTTGTTCACCTTCGCGTCCAATTCGAGCAATTTCTTCCCTTAGCACCTGACTTGGCTGCTTTCCTTGACTATATAATGCAATCTGTGAGAAGGTCGGTTGTAAAGCATAAGCAGAGGCTAGCAGCGTCTCAATATTCATATCTTGATGAGATCCAGTTGTTGCTGCATCTACAAGCCCCGGCTTAGGTGTAAGTACCGCTTCATCAACCAAAGCGGTAACTGCCATTTTAGCTATCAGGCATGAAGAAAACACAGTTGTTTTTGGCTCTTCTTGAATACGCATATTTTTTACCAGCTCCTAAATTTAGCAGGCGGATTATATAAACCATCTGACCATTCTACTAAATCTTCTACACTTTTCGCCGCTAACAGCGAACGCTTTGCTTCCGTACGGCGAATCTGTAAATCTTCCGGAAAAGCCACTAAGCCATCTCTGCGCATTCTTTCCACTTTATTTTGGTTGTGCCGTAACCCTATAGGCGTTACCCCCGCTACTGCTTCAAGCGCTGCTTTTCTTTCTTCCAAGCTTTGTGCTTTATATAAATAAGCAATTCCTTCTTCAGTCACGACATGTGTCACATCATCCCCGTAAATCATGACAGGAGCAGTAGCTAAGTTTGCTTGTTTAGCTACATTTACCGCATCCAAAGACTCAACGAAAACAGGCTCATTTCCTGATTGAAAGGTTTCAACCATTTGTACAACTAGCTTTCTGCCTCTTGCTAATTCATGCTTATCGTTCATCATATCCAACCAAGCAGACGTAGAATGCCGTCGGCCTCTAGGATCATGCCCCATGTTAGGCGCTCCGCCAAACCCTGATAAACGTCCAGATGTGACGGTAGAAGAATTTCCTTCTCCATCTATTTGCAAAGTTGATCCCACGAAAGCATCTACCGCATATTGACCAGCCACTTGACACATCGCACGGTTTGAGCGCAGGCTGCCGTCGCGTCCTGTAAAAAATACATCTGGACGGGCTGCTGTGTATTGTTCCATTCCTACTTCTCCGCCAAAGCAGTGTACGCTCTCAATCCATCCGCTTTCAATAGCTGGAATTAACGTAGGGTGAGGGTTCAGAGCCCAGTGCTTGCATATTTTACCTTTCAGCCCTAACTTTTCTCCATAGGTAGGCAGCAAAAGCTCAATTGCAGCTGTATTAAAGCCAATGCCATGATTTAATGATTGTACGCTGTGGCGCTCATAGATACCTCGAATCGTCATCATAGCCATTAGAATTTGAAGCTCTGTAATATGACGAGGATCTCGGGTAAATAAAGCTTCCAATTGATAAGGCTGATTGGCCACGACGATACAATCAATCCAAGAAGCCGGAATATCAACTCGCGGAAGTTCTTCAACAAGTTCATTTACCTGCACAATGACAATTCCGTCCTTAAACGCTGTTGCTTCGATAATCGTCGGCGTTTCTTCCGTATTTGCTCCTGTATATAAGTTACCTTGTGCATCCGCTTTATCGGCAGCCACTAATGCAATATTGGGAATTAAATCAATGAAAAGGCGTCCGTAAAGCTCTAGATATGTATGAATTTCTCCCATTTTTAACGTGCCATCTTCAATCATTTGAGATACGCGAAGACTTTGAGCACCGGCGTACGAAAAATCAATTTTTTCAGCAATTCCTTTCTCAAATATGTCGAGATGTTCCGGGCGTGAAATACTAGACATAATCATATGAAGAGCGTTTATTTTATCAGCGCTTACTTCATTCAGCGCCTTTGATAAAAAAGATGCTTGCTTTTGATTGTCTCCTTCAAGCACTACTTTATCTCCGGGTGATATAAGCAATTCTAACGCTTCAATAATGTGTTCATTATCCAATAACTTTCCTTTAAGAAGTTGGTCTATTTTCGCAAGGCGAGCTGCTTTTTGATCTCGGCGGGTTGTCCATGATTTTGAAGTTTTTTTTATTCCACTCATGTTCTAGCTCCTTTCTTCTACTCCTAAATTAATGCGCTTACATTTTTTCTTTCTCCATTAAAATTAACACAGATTTCATAGTAGATTCGGCTGCAGAAATAGCCCTTGCTTCCGGAAAGCTCTTAGCAGTCAAATCCGTTAGTACTCTTCCTGGAGCCATTTCAATATATAATCTTGTACCCATTTCATACATAACTTCCGTCATATCATGCCAACGGACGGGCAGGGCAACACTCGCTGCCAGATCTTCCTTAATATCAGCAGCTTTCCATAATTTCCGAGCTTTACAATTACCTATAAAAGGAACGATCGGGTCTTTTCCTTTCACTTCCGTTATTATTTTTCGTAATTCGCTCGAAACTCCTTCCATAAGAGGACAGTGAGAAGGCACCGTTACATGAAGCATTTTGGTTTTCCTAGCCCCTTCTTTAGATGCTTTTTCAAGAACTTCCTCAATTGCTTTTAAGGTGCCAGAAAGCGTTATTTGATCAGGAGCATTTAGGTTCGCTACGTAAACAGGAGCTGCATCGGTGGATATTTCATGTACAATAGAGAGAAGCTGATGTTCGCGCAGTCCCATTACAACCCCCATACCATAACCATCAGGATAGGCATTTCCCATCAGTTCCCCTCTTTTTCCCACAAGAAAAAGAGCTTCTTTAAAAGATAACACTTCAGATATAACTGCTGCTCCAAACGCCCCTATTGAATGCCCTCCTACCACGTCTGGCGAGTAACCTTTGTTTTTAAACGACCTAGCCGTAGCCACTCCTGCAATAAAAAGACATATCTGAACATTTTTATTATATTTTAATTTTTCTGACGAATCTAACGATAATACGTCTTGATTTAAAGCCTCACTTGCTTCTTCAAACGTAGTCGTTAATCCCCATTTATTTTTTATATCATGAAGCATACCAGCATATTGTGCACCTTGTCCTGGAAATAGAAATGCAACACTCATCGTGTTTCTCCTTTCGACTTTATATCACCCAAGGAGATAATGGATACTTTTATTATAAAGAACATAGGATCAATAACTCTAATACATATTTCTTATATATCCTATAACTTGAAATCTATATAAAAAGAGCGTTAGACATAACGAAATCAATGGAATCTGGAATCTAAAGATGAGCGAATTGGATAAATGAAAAAATCCGAACGATTCATCGTTCGGATTTTCCTTTAAGTAAACTGCTTTTGTCTCAGCCTCTTTTTGTTTGCTACATATGAGACGGGAAATGCGGAAGCACTTCTTCACCAAGCTCATGTATGACTTCTTCAGCCGGACGCTTACTATCAAAAAGAGCAAAAAAGAGATGGTTAACTCCTATTTCTTTATAAATAGAAAGAAGCTCAATTAATGTATTACGCCCTGCTCGAAATCCTAAACGAATTGGCGTTGGCATTTCATTTGGATCTTCTGCCAAATCTAGATGCATAGGTTGTGTAAAAGGTTTAAAAACGCCTGGATGATAGATATCAACCAGTTCTCTCCACTGTTTAATGGCTTCTGCTTGAAAATGCGGATGACGAGGATAATACATCCAGCCGTCTCCATGCTGTGCAAACCACTCCATATTTTGCTGGCTGTATCCCGTGATCATCGTTGGAATACGTTTCGTTGGCTTAGGAACAACATTTGCTCCTTGAATGGACCCCAAAGCAGAATGGATAGTTGGAAATTCTTTATTTAACGATTCTTCTAAATAATGAAAAGCCTCTGCAAATCGCTTTCCTCTTTCTTCATGAGGAATACCTAACCCTCGAAAATCTGCTTGACGGTCTCCAGAGGATACGCCCATAATCAAACGCTCAGGAAAAAGCTGATCAATGGTTGCCATTTCTTTAGCTACACGAAGCGGATGACGTAAAGGCAGCACAATAGCAGATGTACTGAGAGCAATTTCTTTTGTTTGACTGGCAAGGTAAGTCAAATAAATAAGCATATCATAAATTTGACCCGTGGCTGGATCGCCAAATGATGGATCTTGAAGAAGGACATCACGGAACCATAAGCTTGTAAATCCATATTGTTCTGCAAGCTGCGTGAGCTCTACTTGTTTCTCCATCGTAGGCGTGGCATACTGATAATTTTCAAGCGGCATATGCAAACCTAACGTTAACTCATTCTCCTTGTACATACGACGATACGCCTTATGATGTTGAAATGTAGTCATTTGCTTCCTCTCCTTTTATAGCTAAGAGATCATCGCAAAAGGCGATGATCTCTGTTTTATTTTGCTTTTGCTTCTATTGAGCGGCTCCATGCGGTTAATAAGACCGCTCCTAAAACCATCACTCCTCCAATCCAAGGAGTATGAACAAGACCAATGGAATCAACAATCAGGCCGCCTACAAAAGAACCAATAGCAATTCCAACGTTAAATGCAGCAATATTCAGCGCAGAGGCTACGTTTACTGCTGAAGGAACATACTTTTCAGCTAAGTTCACGACCAGCACTTGCAGTCCAGGTACGTTCATAAATGCCAATAAGCCCATGGCAAAAATCGTAATTGTTCCCGCTACTTTAAACGATGCAGTAAACGATAAAATAACTAAGATAACAGCTTGAATTAAAAACATCCAAAATAATGCTTTTAACGGATTTTTATTCGCAGCTTTTCCTCCAATCGTATTTCCGATGGCTACTGCTACGCCGTATACTAATAGCAAGATACTAACTGCGCTTGGTGCGTATCCTGTTAACTTTTCAAGAATAGGTGCTAAATACGTATAAGCTACAAACGTTCCGCCATAACCTAAAGCAGTAATAGCAAACGATAGTAAAAGCGGCCCGTTTTTCAAAATTTTTAATTGATCACTAAACTTTGCCGGCGGCGCTTCTTTTAAGTTTTTAGGCACTAAAAGAGCACTGGCAATAATGGCAATAACGCCAAGTAACGCTACTCCCCAAAATGTTGCTCTCCAGCCGAAAGCTTGTCCGATAAATGTACCAAGTGGAACACCTGTAACAGTTGCAACTGTCAAACCTGTAAACATTAAAGCAATGGCACTTGCCCGCTTATCTTCCGGCACCAAATCAGCAGCGATAGTCGCACCGATAGAAAAGAAAATCCCGTGTGAAAATGCAGTAATAATTCGTGCTATAAGCAGCAGCCCAAAGCTTGTTGATAAAGCTGCTACTGAGTTTCCTACGATAAAAATAACCATTAATAGCATCAGCAATGATTTTCTGCTCATTTTACTTGTTAATGCTGTTAATACGGGCGCTCCAAATGCAACTCCCATTGCGTACCCTGAAATTAATAACCCTGCTAGTGTAATGGAAATATTTAAATCATCTGCAAGCGATGATAATAAACCTACTGGAACAAACTCTGTTGTCCCGATTCCAAAGGCGCTAATAGCTAGCGCTAATAGCGGCAAAGCACCGCTTTTTTTACTTTGTTGTGTTTGTGAAAGTGTATTCACTTCTTAACGCCTCCTGTTCGTTATAATAACTTTTTATAATAGCTTCTCTTACAGCTGATTAGCTTAGGTACCCTTCATATATTCGCTAACCGGCCATCAACAATTGTTATTATGAGCGATGTAAAACCAAAGAAAAAGTACGCACTTTCAAGTGATATAGGTACCTGGAGGTTACAATAAGCGTAAATACTAAAGTCATGAACTATTGGGTATTCTAAAAAAATGCTTACACCTAGAAAATTCTGCGCTATAGTGGTATGATAAACATCAGAAAAAATGCGAAACCATGCATTTAACCGTTATCTCTAGAACAAGGAGAGTTGTTAACGTGAAAAAATATAATATTCCAGTGGAAGCGGCATTAGAAGTCATTGGAGGCAAGTGGAAAGTCGTTATTCTTTGCCACTTAATTAAAGGGACAAAACGCCCTGGAGAATTAAAAAGAATTATGCCGCGCGTTACACAAAAAGTATTAACGCAGCAGCTTCGTGAGCTTGAAGCAGACGGCATCATTGTTAGAAAAATGTACAATGAAATGCCGCCTCGAGTAGAATATTCTTTAACAGATTACGGATGGTCTTTAAAAAGCATTCTTGATTCACTATGCTCTTGGGGAGAACATCATATTGAAAAAACGTACCCTGATAAAGAAGCTGTACTTATGCAGCCTGTAGAAGAAGTCACTGTTTCTAATTAAAAAAAGCTGACTAGATAGTCAGCTTTTTCATTCCCTTACTTTCTTTATTTTTTCAGACGATGTACGTATTCAGGAGGAACCTTTATGACAGAACAACTTAAAAAGAAAATTAGCCTTCAAGATGCTATCAAACAGCAGCTTGCTAATAAGAAAAATCAATCTTCAAGTAAAGCTAAGAACGGCAGTACCAATCAAGCAACCAAAAAGCTGACGAGTCAACAAACCAAAAAAACGAATAATCAGCGAAAGAGAACAGGTGTATAATGAACGGACAAAATAGAAAAGACGTAGCCCCTGGAATTGAAGTCGACATTGTTTTAAAAGCAGATCAGCGTTCTGGAAAACTTACACACGGAACGGTCAAAGACATTCTGACCAATTCAAGCTTTCACCCGCACGGTATCAAAGTTCGTTTAACAGATGGACAAGTCGGACGCATAAAAGAAATTTACCCAAATTAAAAAAGCATGTATTTTACATGCTTTTTTAATTTACACTTCAAATAAATCTACTTATCATTTCCTACTTTTGTTAAAATAAAGAAGCACTGTCGTCCCCTTTCTTTCCCTTGGGAACTCACGCAAGGAAAAAAAAGGTGGTGGATAGTCTGAGACGAATCCTCAAGTCATTTTTCCTAGATGCTGAGAATGTTCAGCTCCTAACGGCTTACGTGGAGCTTTTAGGAGCCATAGTCGCTCTTATTTTGCTATTTTTCCAGTAGTAAAATAAGTAATCACCGATAAGTATCGTCTAAAGGGTTCTTCATCCATAAGGCTCGTGTGCTGATTGTCTTTAGGGAATGGTGTTTGGCGGCACTTCCCTATAGTAAAAAGACAGCTTCCTTGCAGAAATGGACAAGGTGTAATCAACTACGGCCGATTATGGGTGCAGGACCTTTTTCTTTATTAGTCTATGTCTTTTTTTTACTTCCCATACACAAAAATAAAAAAACCTCCGAGTTGGCGGTCTCGAAGGTTTTTTCTAGTGAATCGTTTTCGACAAATCCTCATCCGGGCTAACAAGGTTCAGATCTAATAAGATTATGTGATGAATTTCTTCACCTTACAAGTTAAACTTGTCAAAGCTAAGAATTCATTCGCTTGTTAAGAATAACTGAACGTGCGCTCCGGATTGTCATTTTTCCTAGCCTTAGTATATCATATTTGTTGAAAATAGGTAAAAAAAGTGTTCGACAAAGCTTGTCAGCAGCTCTTTACCTATTTCATATTTTTCAAAACAAAAAACATTTTACAAATATGAAGGAATTTCATACTATTAGATAAAAGATAGAAGATAGAAGTATTCTGACTTGGAGAGGATTTCAATGAAGCAACCACAGTTAGAAAAAGAAATTCGAGCCTTACAATCAGATATTTACCAATTAGCTAAGAAAACAAGCAGCTATTCTCACGGTGAGATCTTAAAATTAAGTCAAAAGCTAGATCAAAAAATTGTTCGTTACCAAAAGCTTTTTAACCATACCAAATAAGAGCCGCGTAGGACTTTCACTTGCTATCCCCCAAGTACCATAAACCTACAGATAAAACAGATGTGTTTTATTCGCAATAGGTACATCTCTGCTTCCCTAATTAATTAGGGAAGTTTTTTATTTAGAAAATTAAAACCTTCTCCTTTCCTTTGGTTAGTTGTCATACAAATTGGGTATTCAATCAGTAGGCCTTAAAACTTATTTAAGAAACTTAAAGGAGAGAATGCATGATGAGTAATGCTGATACTACCGAAACAAAAAAAGGCGCCGATTTACTAGTAGAAAGTTTGGCAAGTCAGAATGTGCCTTATATTTTTGGCATTCCAAGAGCCAAAATTGATGGCGTATTTGATGTTTTGAAAGAAAAAGGACCGGAAGTAATTGTTTGCCGCCACGAACAAAATGCTGCGTTTATGGCAGCTGCTATGGGAAGATTGACAGGTACGCCGGGCGTTTGCCTTGTCACATCAGGTCCAGGTGCCGCTAATTTAGCCACTGGCCTTGTCACTGCTACTTCTGAAGGTGATCCAGTGGTAGCCCTAGCAGGAGCCGTTCCAAGAGCAGATCGATTAAAAAAGACGCATCAATCAATGGACAATGAAGGACTATTTAAATCTATCGCCAAATTCAGCGTTGAGGTAGAAGATGCTGCAAACGTTCCAGAAGTGATAACAGACGCCTTTCGTGAAGCTGTTTCTTCTCCTTCAGGAGCATCTTTTGTCAGCTTGCCGCAGGATGTAATGGATGGCGAAACATCAGCTTCCACTCTATCCTTTCTAAAAACTCCTACGATTGGCGCTGCTAATTTAGACGCTGTTGCCCAAGCTATACACACTATTCGCACAGCAAAACTACCTGTTTTACTTTTAGGTATGAGAGCAAGTAAATCTAAAGCAGTGGAATCAATCCGTCAACTCGTAGCAGAACATGACCTTCCTGTCGTAGAAACGTTCCAAGGTGCGGGAGCTGTTTCACGAGAGCTTGAAACTCACTTTTTTGGACGAGTAGGTCTTTTTCGCAATCAGCCTGGAGACGTCTTATTGAAGCATGCTGACGTCGTCTTAACAATCGGATATGACCCAATTGAATACCCTCCTTCTCTTTGGAACTCAGAAAGTCAAAGAAGCATTATTCATTTAGATGATGTACAAGCACAAGCTGACCACCATTATCAGCCGGAAATTGAGTTAGTAGGGGATATCCCAAGCACCATCGACATATTAACGGATAAACTCCCACATTTAATACGTTCAACAGAAAGTGCTTCTTTTTTAAAAACGCTAAAAAGCAAACTTGAACAACCTGACGATCAGTACGAGTTTTCTAATGACACTCACCTTCATCCCCTACAGTTAATTGAAGCTCTGCAGGACTTTGTTGAAGATGATACTACCATCACATGTGACGTTGGTTCGCATTACATATGGATGGCTCGTTATTTTCGTTCCTATGAACCTCAGCATTTACTATTCAGCAACGGCATGCAAACGCTAGGTGTTGCTTTGCCTTGGGCTATTTCAGCTGCACTCGTTCGCCCCCATAAAAAAGTTCTGTCCATGTCTGGAGACGGCGGGTTTTTATTTTCAGCTATGGAGCTCGAGACAGCCGTTCGGTTAAACTTACCAATTGTTCACATTATCTGGAACGATCAAACCTACGATATGGTTGGCTTTCAACAGCAGATTAAATATGGCCGAAAATCTGCGGTAGAGTTCGGGAGTGTAGACTTTGTTACGCTTGCTGAAAGTTTTGGTGCCAAAGGATTTAGAGTGAACTCACCAGAAGAATTTTCGGACACTCTAGCAAGCGCTTTTCGTGAACAAGGCCCCGTTATCATCGACGTGCCTGTAGATTATAAAGATAATGAAAAATTAAATACACA
This sequence comes from Priestia sp. TGN 0903, assembly GCF_050846855.1. Lineage (NCBI taxonomy): Bacteria > Bacillati > Bacillota > Bacilli > Caryophanales > Bacillaceae > Priestia > Priestia sp. TGN 0903. The sequence continues at coordinate 40,421 of NZ_JBOZGL010000011.1, read as the reverse complement.
GCTACTGCCAGATCAAATTAACTGAAAGGACTGAGTAAAGAATGAGCAATAAAGAAAAATTAACGATTCACCAAACTTCCACTATGATTGCTTTATTGGACGGAGTATTTGACGGTGTTGTCACATACAGGGATTTAGCTAAGAAAGGTGATTTCGGCATCGGCACGTTTAATCAGCTGGATGGTGAAATGATTGCCTTTGACGGAGAATTTTATCACATTGCTGATGGGAAAGCCGCACCTATTAGTGAAGATGCAAAAACACCTTTTGCCATTATGACAACCTTTTATGAAGATATCTCTTATCGTGTAGAAGAGGAAATGAACCGTGAACAACTAGAAACCTTAATGAACGAGCTTATTCCCAGTCCGAATTTATTCTATGCAGTTCGTATTGACGGGAAGTTTAAAGAAGTAAAAACTCGCACTGTTGCAAAGCAAGAGAAACCCTATCCTTCCATGGTAGATGCAGCTGCTGATCAGCCTACATTTACATCTTCAGATGTAAATGGAACACTAGCAGGTTTTTACACGCCAGAATATTCTTCAGGCATCGGTGTTCCCGGGTATCACCTGCACTTTATTGATGAATATAAAAAAGAAGGTGGACATGTTTTAGACGTCTCCGTTCAAGATGTTACCATTCAAATTTGCAAAAAAACGAAATTAAATCTCAATTTATCGGAAACAAGTGAATTTCTAAATGCTAATTTAGAAGACCATGATGTAGAAGAAGAAATTGCGACGGCTGAATAAGCAACGATACTTTTACTGATAAAAAAACTCTCATCGCTGCGCATGACGATGAGAGTTTTTTTATGAACATTTCGTGTATCTTTAAGTTTCCTCCCATTTCTATTAGTAATATAGGTCTCCCATAAAACCACGGAAGAAAGCCTAACACAGAATGATACATAAGAAAGAAAGCGTAGTATCATAATTACCATATTGCAACAGCTTTACGCTGTATATAAAAAAGGAGGTTTTTAAGCAATGTTTTCTAAACGGCCCTTATCTGTACTTCTTATCTCGACTTTATCTATGATTATTGCTTTTTCAGTATGGTCTGTCTTCGCGCCTATCGCCGCAGATATTCAAGTGATGTATTCATTAACCAATGCTGAAAAAAGTATCTTAATTGCCACTCCCGTCTTATTAGGTTCACTCATGCGGATTCCGATGGGAATTTTAACAGATCGCTTCGGCGGAAGAAAAGTGTATTCGTTAACAATGCTTGCTCTTTTACTCCCTACCATTTGTGCAGGCTTTACTCATTCTTACTCCATGCTGCTCTTTTGGGCATTTTTTATCGGCATGGCTGGAACAACATTTGCTATTTCCATTACATATGTCTCTAAATGGTATTCACCTCAAAAGCAAGGTTTTATTTTAGGAATTGCCGGGATGGGCAACTTAGGATCAGCGGTAGCAAGCTTTAGTATTCCACTTATCTTTTCTTCTTTTGGCTTGCCTTGGGTATTTTGGAGTTTAGCAATTGCGGTAGCTTTAATGGCTCTTTTATTATGGGTAGGAACTTCAGACCACCCTTCTGCTGCTTCTCCTAAAACGCTGCAGGAATCTTTATCGGTATTAAAATTTAGAGAAACGTGGTTTTTGTCCGTTTTCTATTTTTTAACATTCGGTGGATTTGTCACATTCAGCATCTATCTCCCTACCATTTTGCACGATCAATTTAATGCATCAACCGTAGACAGCGGGCTGAAAACAGCTATTTTTGTTGTATTAGCAACGTTTGTACGGCCTCTTGGAGGATATTTATCGGATGTATTCGGAGCAAAAAAAGTACTCACCTTTGTCTTTACCGGAATGCTGCTAATAGGATTATTTATCGCCTTTACCATCAGCTCCTTCGCGCTATTCAGCGCAGGTTGCTTACTTGCAGCCATTACCCTTGGTATCGGAAATGGAGCTGTTTTTAAAATGGTTCCATCTGTTTCAACAGGAAATATTGGAGCTGTTACGGGGATCGTAGGAGCATTCGGAGGAGTAGGCGGCTTTTTCCCTCCTATTGTGCTAGGCTTTATAAAAGATACAAGCGGAGATTACGTTGTCGGTTTTCCCTTACTAGCGCTTTTTGCTCTATTCTGTCTCTTACTGAATTATTCTGGATTCAAAAAACAAGATGTACGTATTAACCAAAAGCACCTTGCCTGATTCCACGTAAAAAGCCTCTTTTTGCAAGAGGCTTTTTGCATCAGCATTTTTAATAACTGCTTCTTTTTACAGAAGGGCTAATATTCACGGCACTTACTTTAAAGCCAGGCATCTTACAGGCGGGATCTAATTTCTCAGAAACAAGGTTATTAACATTTTGAGAATCCGCCCAGTGAAAAGGAACAAATACGGTATCTGGCCGAATGCCCTCTGAAAATTTACTTCTTACCACAATCCTTCCATATGAAGATTCAATTTGTACTAATTCTTGATTCGATATTTCATATTTTTTCGCTGTTGAAGGGTGAATTTCCATAAAAGATTCGAAATTTCTAGCAGATAAAGATGCACTTTTTCGCGTTTGTACACCCGTTAAATAGTGTGACACCACTCTCCCTGTTGTTAAATAGAGAGGATATTTTTTCGTTATTTTTGCTTTAGGAACAATAGCTTGATTCGAGACAGGGACCATCATCGCCTTTCCATCACTATGAGCAAAACGTGTTTCAAACAGGCGCTCGGTTCCTTTATCTGTTAAGCTTCTGCATGGCCATAAAATTCCTTTTTCCGCTCGTAATCGTTCGTACGTAATACCGGAGTAATCCGCGATTCCTCCTTTACTTGCTATTCGCAGTTCATTAAATATTTCTTCAGCTGATGAAAACGAAAAATATTCTTCTTTCCTTAAAACTTTAGCAATTTCACATAGTATTTCCCAGTCGTGTTTGATTTCGCCACGGCGCGGAAAGCTAGCTTCGCGCAATGTAACTCTTCCCTCTACATTTGTCATCGTTCCTTCATCTTCCAAATAAGAGGACGCTGGTAAAATTAAGTTTGCTAATTTTGCCGTTTCTGATTCAAACATATCTGCTACCACTAGAAATTCAAGCTTTTCAAAAGCCTTCTTAACAAAATTAGCGTTTGGATTTGAAACGGTTGGATTTGAACATACCAGAAACAGCCCTTTAATTTCACCGTCATGAATTTTTTCAATCATTTCATATGCAGAAACACCTTTTCTAGGAAGATCTTTCTCCTCTATGTTCCAAACATCTGCTATATACATCCGATGCTCGTGATTTTCGATTGAACGGTAGCCTGGAAGCTGATCTGCTTTTTGACCGTGTTCTCGGGCTCCCTGCCCATTTCCTTGACCAGTAATGGCTCCATATCCGCAGCGGGGTTTACCGATTTTCCCGACAGAAAGTAGAATATTCAAAAAGTTCTGCACAGCAGCACTCCCGTCTGTTTGCTGCTCTACCCCTCTAGCAGTAAAAATCATTCCTGTTTCTCTTTGACCAAACATACGGGCAGCTTGATACATTTTCTCAAGCGGCACTCCCGTTATTTCTTCAATGACACTAAATTCTAGAGACGCCACATATTGCATTACCTCTTCAAATCCATTAACACGTTCTTGTAGAAATCGTTCATCTAGATAATTTTCTTCGATAATGACCTTCAAGATTCCATTGGCTAATGCCGCGTCGCTCCCCGGTTTAAGCTTCAGGTGTAAATCAGCTATTTTAGTTGTACCTGTCTCTCTTGGATCAATAGCAATAATAAAAGCTCCGTTTTCTTTTGCTTTTTCAAAATAAGGCATAATCGTTGGCTGGCATTCCGCAATATTTGTTCCAGCTAACATAATACATTCAGTAAACGGAATCTCTTGTAAGCTATTCGTAAATCCTCGGTCCATGCCAAATGTTTTACTAGCAGCAGAAGCAGCAGCTGACATACATAAGCGTCCATTGTAATCAATATACTTTGTTTTTAACGCAACTCGAGCAAATTTCCCTAATAAATAAGCTTCTTCATTTGTAATAGAGGCACTTCCATAAACACCTAGCGCATCTGCTCCATTCTTCTCTTGAATCTCTGTAACGTGCTCTTTAATATAGTCAAGAGCTTCCCTCCAAGAAATCTTTACAAACTCTCCGTTTACTTTTAACAAAGGATATTGAATCCGATCTTTATGCAAAGGATGCTGGTGCGCATTCATTCCTTTGATACATAATCTTCCTTGAGAAGTAGGGTTGTCTCTTCCAATTGTTTTATACGTTTTTCTTTTTACATGTGTTTGTTCAACTAACTGCATTTTGCACTGCATGCTGCAGTAAGGACACTGCGTATTATAGATACGCTCGGTTTCAACTTGCTTTTGCTGCTCACGAAAATATTTCAACAGCATCTCAGTCATCGTAGGTCACCCTTCTTTCCTATAATAAATATGTGATTGCACGAGAGCGTTCTGAGCTGAGCTGCTTCATTAAATACTCTCGATTGTCTGCCTCAAACAAAACTTCTCTGACATGAACAATTCCTACTCGCTCGATCCAGCTGCCGACAGCTTCTAAATAGTTTCCCGTTTCACGGTAATATTGAATCAAAGAACAGCTGATTTCTATCGCTTCTTCGTTCGTTTCGGCCACATAAAACAGCTCCCCGCTTCTGGCTTCTGTGCTGCTTCCGCCAGCATATATTTCCCAACCTCTGTCTATTCTTCTTAATCCTATATCACTTGTTGTGACATCCTCTGTAATGTGAAAACAAGAAGCAATACTGATTTTGATATCGCATGGGGTCTTTACGTATTCAAGCTGTTTGTCTAATTCATTTGATAAAGCAAGAGCAGGTTCATACTGACAAATACACGTTCCTTTTCCTATATAAACAGATACATTTTTAACTGTACGTTCATATAGCTGCTGAAGTCCTCTATCTATTTCCTCACTTATCAACGAAAGATATTCTTTTTTCACTCCAATAAGTTGAATGCGCTGATCACTTGTTAAACGAATATTCGAGATGTTGTACCTTTCAGCTACATTTGCTATGTTCCTTAATTCCTGTACATTTGTCAGACCACCGTGAATTTGCGGTACCACTGCATAAGTACCGTCATGAAGCAAAACGGCCTGTTCATTCTCCGTAGTAAATAAAGAATGTCGATTATTTTCATAATGAGGATTCATCATATTTAAATAGTAATGAAGACCGCCTTCACATAACGAGCAGCCTTTCATGTCTTTAAACTTTAACATTTCTCTTACTTGCTGAACCGTTTCAAATTGATATTGCTGCATTTCTCTTACCAGCTCATCTTCTGATAGATGTGTACAAGCACAAAAGGTTTTTTGTTCAATGTTTTCATCAAATTCATCGCTTTGAATATACGTTAAAAGATCTGTTACAAGGGGCTTGCATCCTCCGCATGAACCAGAAGCTTTCGTGCAATTTTTTATTTCATCTACTGTCGTTAAATCATGTTTCTGTACTGCTTCAATAATACCTCCCTTGGTTACACCGTTACAGTTACATACCATATCTGTAACTGACATAGAAGCTGCTGCATTTTCCTTTTCATATTGAGAAGGAAATAATTGTACTTTTTCCGCTTGCGACAAATCCTTTTTTTCACTAATCATTTGTGATAGCTTTATAGCCTCACTGGTATCCCCAAAAAGAACGGCTCCCACTATTTTCCCTTCGCGAAAAACTACTTTTTTGTATATACCATCTAACATATTAGAAATCGTAATAGCTTTTGCACCTTGATTTTCCTTAAACTCTCCGACCGAATAAACGTCTATTCCTGATATTTTTAACTGAGTGGAAAGAACGGACCCGCCATAACCCTCATTTTTCATTTGGCAAAGGTGTCGCGCTAAGACTTTTCCTTGTTCGTAAAGAGGAGCAACAAGGCCGTATGTGATCCCTCGATGTTCAGCGCATTCACCTACTGCATAGATATCCGGGATGCTCGTTTCTAAATAATCATTTACGATAATTGCTCTATTTGTTTCTATTCCGCTTTTTTTAGCTAGATTCACATTTGGCCTCACTCCTGTAGCCATTACAACTAAATCAGCTGCAATTTTGCTGTTATCATTAAATCGGACGCCTTCTACTCGGTTTTCCCCTATAATCTCATCCGTATGTTTGTTTAATAGAAAACTCATGCCTTGCTTTTCCAATTCTTCTCTTAACATAGCAGATGCTGCTCTGTCTAGCTGTCGCTCCATTAAAAAACCCGAATGATGAATAACTTGAACATCCATTCCTAAATTTAATAGTCCTCTAGCAGCTTCCAGCCCTAACAGACCCCCTCCAATAACCGCTGCTTTTTTATACCGTTTAGAAATTTCAATCATTTTTCGACAGTCTTCGATGGTACGAAAACCGAGGACCCCTTCTTTTTCAGCCCCTTTAACGGGGAGCATATACGGGCTCGAACCGGTAGCAATAATAAGCTTGTCGTACATCGTCTCTCTGTTTTTATCTGTTTTTATTATTTTTCTCTTGGTGTCTATGTGCGTAACACTTTCTCCTTTAAATAAAGTGATATTATTTTCGTTATACCATGCAAAAGAATGAATGTTAATATCTTCAAGCTTTGTACTGCCTTGTAAAACGGTTGATAATAAAATTCGATTATAGTTAACGTGAGGCTCACTTCCAAAAACAGTAATATCAAAACAATCTGGAGAATGAATAAGAATTTCTTCAATACAGCGCATTCCCGCCATTCCGTTTCCGATTACTATCAGCTTTTGTTTCGTCATATAAAAACCTCCAACACATAGATTCAGACCGTAAAATATACATTTTTTATTATTTCATAAACTTCTCTAAAAGAAATGAACCTTGTTATAACTTCTAACATTAAAATCTGTTTAAAGCGTATGAATACGCCGATACCTTTCGCTGAAAGCAGGCTTTTATATAGAAGATTAATCTGCTTTAAAAAGGGGTAGAAAAAAGGATGCTGTGCTTGCATTACCTTTCTCTACGCTTTATAAGTACTCTATATAAAATTTTGTTATCTTCTTTTTGCCTACTATTTATTTATTTTGAAATCAATTATGATAAAAGAAAGAGTCTGAATTGGAGGTTTAAAACATGTCAATAACCGTTCACGCCACTCAGTGGATTCATTTTCAAATTAAATTGTATAACCTTCATTCCAAAACGAGATCGCTTAAAGATCAAAAACTAGAATTACCTCTACCAGAATTCCATCAAAACCTGATCATATTTACATCAGCAGCACGTCATGGCCTTACGTTTGGATATCAAGCCATTCAATGGGATACACCCTATACTTCTTCTCCGATTTACATAGAGCATCAGTCTATTCCGTGGTCCACTTTAGAACAACGTTCCCATAAGCGTATAACCGAACATATTACAGCTATTTTCTTAGAGACAATGTTTTATAGACAAAGTCAATTCAAACAATGTCAATTTTGTTTTGAATTTATCATTCCTGAGAGTCTTTTTGACCATACAACCTGCCAAAACTGCGCATCACGACATTTTGGAGTGGTGTATTAACAAATAAAAGCCTGAAGAAGTCAGAGGTTTTCTGACATCTTCAGGCTTTTATTACATGACTAGCTGAACAAAAAGTGGAATAACGGCAACTGTGACGACACCTACAATAACAACTGCAATACTTGCCATGGCTGCCTCTACTTCTCCCATTTCAATCCCTACGGCTACTCCCAGCGCATGCCCAGAAGTCCCAAGAGCTAATCCTTTCGAAATTGGATTCTTCACCTTGAATACTTTTAAAAATAAAGCGCCCAGTGCATATACAATGACTGCATTAAAAATAACAGCAAAGGAAGTAATAGCAGGAATCCCTCCAATATCTTGAGACAATGGCAGCGCAATCGCTGTTGTAGCTGCTTGTGGAAGCATTGATTTCATCACGACTTCATCCATATGAATACCTTTAGCAATCGCAAAAATAATCGCTACCGAACAAACTGACCCTACCGCAATAGAAGAAAGAATTTGCCACCAGTACTTTTTTAATTTATCGGCTTGCTTATATAAAGGGATGGCAAAAGCAATTGTTGCCGGTTCTAAAAAGAAGCTAATAATTTTTCCGCCGCTACTGTACTCCTCATAAGAAAAGTGACCAAGTTTCAAAAAAGCAATCCCGAGCACCATTGCCACAAATAAAGGAGTAAATAAGAAAAACCCTTTTGACTTTTTAAATAAATACGTTCCAATACCGTACGCAGCTAAAGAAACCACGATTCCAAAATACGGATTCATCTTTCCAACCACCTTGTCTCTTTATAATTGATATTACGCAATGCCCTGTTTTTTTGTTTTTTCACTCATATCTACATCTTTTATTTCTTCTTTTGCTTTATTATCTTTTGTCATGCCAAGTATAAGCTGTGAAAATAAGCCTGTAACGCCTAACAAAATAATCGTTGCCACGATGATAACTAAACAAATTTGAATGCCGTACTGCTGCATAACACCTAATGAATTCATAACAGAAATACCTGCTGGTACAAATAAAAATCCGATCAAAGAAGTTAAAGCCGTTCCCAGTGATTCAACTTGCTCTAGTTTAATAATCTTCAAGCAGAGTGCAAGAAATAACAGCACAAGTCCAATAACTGAAGCTGGCATCGGAAAAGGCAAATGCTCTGCAATAAAATCTGAAATCAACATAATTACGGAAAAAATAAATGCTTGTGTTAAAAAGCCATACACTTTTTTAGCACTCATTTCTTTCACCTCTCTCTGTTTGTTGACTTCATTATATAAAATGAAAACACGTTAGAAAGCGTTTTCAAATCAAAGAGTCGAATATTTGTGCTCACTTACAAAAATCGAGCCTTGAAATGCAAAAAACAGCCTGCTAAAATGCATACGCAAGCTGTTTCTTACTTAAATTCCTAAACGCTTCTTCAATTCTTTAGCATATGTACGGCTGACAGGAACTCGCTTATCGTTTTTCATCACTAAATTATACGTGGAATTAAACCATGGCTGTACTTCGGAAATATGATGTACGTTGACGATATAACCCCGGTGCACACGAACAAACGACTGAGAAGGGAGCTTTTTTTCTAGCATAGCCAGCGTATCTGCAGTATGATAGGATTCGGTTATGGTTTGAATGGTAACTTCTCCTTCTATTAGCCCTACAAACAAGATGTCCTCTATATTTACTAACACAATTGAATCGTCTACAGAAATCGCTAACTTTCCCGTTTGAGAAGAAGACTCTCCTATCGGTTCTTCTTCTTTAACAGCGTGATGAGGAACACGCATTTTTTTATATTTATGAATGGCCTGCACCACTCTTTCTTCATCAAAAGGCTTCAAAATATAGTCAATTGCATCTACTTCAAAGGCTTGTAAAGCGTACTGATCGTACGCAGTTGCAAATATAATAGCAGGCGGGTTTTTCATTTTTTTAAGTCTTTTCGCAATATCAAAACCGCTGTCATCTGACAATTGTATATCTAAGAATAATAAATCCGGCTTTTCATCCATCATTTTATCCAACGCCTCTTCGATACTTTCAGCTTCTTCAATGAAGTCTACTTCTTTCGTTCGGTGGAGTAAATATTTTAATTCATCTCGCGCTAACATTTCATCGTCTACTATTAGTACTCGCAGCATATTACATACCCTCGCTTTTTAATTCAATTGGTATAACAAACGAAACTGCTGTTCCCTCTGTTACGTCAAACTCCAGTGTCGTTTCTTTTCCAAACAATCCATGTAAACGTTGTTTAATATTGTAAAGAGCCGTCCCCGTTCCTTTTTCTGAAAAAACAGGCTCATTGCCAAGCAGTTCCAATCGTTTTGTGTCTATACCTTGTCCATTGTCTTTTACCTTTACGTATACATATTTATCTTTTGTCTCAATATAAACTTCTACGCGACAGTGTTTTTGTTTGCGCGGAAACGCGTGCCGAATGGCATTTTCCACAAGTACTTGAAGAATAAACGGCGGAAGCAAGACATCATCTAGTCCTTCTTCAATATACATCTCAATTTCGTATTTATTAGGGAATCTGGCTTGTTCAAGCGATAAGTACGCGTGAACATGGTCAAGCTCTTTTGATAACGGAATCAACAGCTGCCTTGCACCTTGCAAATTAGAACGAAAATAAACGCTTAGTTGCAGTAGCAGTTTTCTAGCTTTTTCTACGTCCTGTCTGCACAGCGCCGATATCGTATTAATGGCATTAAATAAAAAGTGAGGATTCACCTGTGCCTGTAAAGCTTTAATCTCCGCATCTTTTAGCAATTTACTTCGAAGCTCTGCTTCGCCGAGCTCTAGCTGAGTTGAAAAAAGTTTGGCCAATCCTTCTGCCAGCTCTTCCTCCACCCGGCTTAACCCGCTTGCATCTTTAAAGTACATTTTTAGTGTTCCAATGGTAGTACCGTGAGAAGTAAGCGGCATTACAATTGCGGCATGAAGCGGGCAGTCTTTATGCTGACAATCAATTTGTTCTCTCGATTTTGCTTTCATAATTTTTCCCGTCTTCAGCACTTCGTGAGACAGCCCGGTAATTAAACTGTGCGAAGGAACATGGTGATCAATTCCTTCTCCCACATGAGCTAAAATTTTGTGCGTATCCGTTAACGAAACAGCGTCCGTACCTGTGAAGCGATGAATAATATTTGCAACATTTTCACATGATTCACTAGTGAGACCCTGCCGAAAATGCGGAAGAGTTTGATCCGCGATTAATAATACTTTGTGTGTCTGAAGCGCTCTCATTTGTTCCTCTTGCCGTAAAATGGACTGAATAATAGATAAGAAAATATAGCTTCCCGTACCATTTACAATAATCATTGGAATAGCAATAATACTCACTAGCGTCCATGCCGAATCAAACGGTTTAGCAAATAATAAAATAATCAGCATCTGAAGCGTTTCCATCGCTATGCCTACAAGTGCAGCAAAGCGCGGTGTAATCGTTCGATGTTTTTTCCGGTAGGCATAACCGATATATCCAGTTAACACTCCTGCCAAAACGGATGAAACAGCGCAGCTAAACGCCGTACTCCCACCTAACATAAAGCGATGAACGCCGGCAAGTAGTCCTACTCCTAAACCAACAAAAGGACCGCCAAGCAGACCGCCCATTTCCACACCCATAATCCGCGTATTTGCAATGGAGCTTGATGGATCTACTTTTAATAATAAATCTTCATTTCGAATAATCGTTCCTTGAATTTCAATTCCCGTGTAGTTACTAATAATGCTAAAAAGAGAAAAAATAAAAATAAGTACAGCTTTTCCCTTATAACCTTGCTGTTTACGGAGAAATTGCCGAAAAACTTTTGTATGTGCTAGCAAAAAACCTATAATGACAATAACTCCGACTCGTTCTACCATCATAATTAATAAATGAATCATTTCTAGCCACCCTTTGCTGTCTGTTTCTATTTTATATTGTTACATTGATGGTGTCAGAAATCTAGCTGTATAAACAGAAAAAGCTGTTCGAATACGTACTGTATTCGAACAGCTTGACTTTAAGCTTGAACCGTTTTAAAAAATTGAGGCAAGTAATCTTTATGAGCTTCTAACATCTCATCGACAATTTGTTTAGCTAGTTTATCAGAAGCAACAAGAGGATTAATGGTTAATGCTAAAATAGCTTTGTCATACTCTCCTGTCACTGCTGCTTCAGCAGCAATCCGCTCAAATGACTTAATGGTTTGAACAAGACCGCGGACAGGTACGGGAAGATCGCCGACTGAAATTGGCTTTGGACCATCTTTTGTAATGATACAGCTTACTTCTACAGCAGAATCAGCTGGAATGCTTGCAATAGCGCCATTGTTCACTGTGTTTACAGGTTGAATATCGCCTTTATCCGTATAAATGGATGTAATCAATCGAACCGCTGCATCACTATAATAAGCACCTCCGCGCTGTTCTAATTGAGGCGGTTTAATGTCTAGGTTAGGATCTTTGTACAGTTCAAACAGCTCTTTTTCCAACTGTTTCACGACTTCTGCTCTGGTTTCACCTTTTTCATAATTAACAAGCTCTTTTTCTACCATTTCACGCGTTTTGTAATAGTACATGTGATATGGACACGTTAACGCATTTAGCGCTTTTGTGAATTCTGGCTCCCATCCAAGTCCTGCTACATTTTTCACAAAGCTGCTGTTAGTTGGATCACTCAATAAATCAATAACTTGATCTTTGACACTTACACCATCTACATATACATCTAATCCGTAGACCATGTGATTTAAACCAGCAAAATCAATTCGAATGCGAGAGTGGTCTACATCAAGCAGCTTAGCAATCCCCATTTCCATTCCGATTGGCACATTACAAAGTCCTACAATCTTTTTAATGTTACTATAGCGAAGCACAGCTTCTGTTACCATGCCAGCAGGATTTGTGAAGTTAATCAGCCAAGCTTCTGGACATAACTCTTCAATGTCACGGCAGATATCTAAAATAACGGGAATGGTGCGAAGTCCTTTAAATAATCCTCCCGGTCCGTTTGTTTCTTGACCGAGCACCCCGTATTTAAGCGGGATTCTTTCATCTTTCGCTCGTGCATCTAACAAGCCAACGCGAAATTGAGTTGTTACGAAATCCGCATCTTTTAGTGCTTCTCTTCGATTTAACGTTAAATGAACCTCGATTGGCAAACCTGATTTTTTCACCATTCTCTTCGCTAAATTTCCAACAATCTCTAATTTTTCTTTTCCTTCTTCCACGTCTACTAGCCACAGTTCTCGAACTGGAAGTTCATCATATCGTTTAATAAACCCTTCTATTAGTTCAGGCGTATAGCTTGAACCTCCGCCAATCGTTACAATTTTAATACCTTTTGTCATAATGTAATCCCCCCAGAAATTTTGATTGCTTCATATAAATCTACAAATTCAGTAGCCATTTCTTTTACCGTCATCGCATTCATTAAATGATCTTGAGCATGAATCATGAGCAGAGAAATTTCTGTGCTATCCCCTCTAATTTCTCCTTGAATTAACGACGTTTGGATATGATGAGCAGCATTTAATTCTTCCCCAGCTTGTGTAAGCTTTTCACGCGCTTCTGAAAAATCTCCCTTTTTGGCAGCCGCTATCGCTTCCATTGCTGAACTTCTGCCGTTTCCACCGTGTAAGATTAATTTAAAAATATATTCTTGAACGCTTTCCATTCTTTATCCCTCCTCACACAATATCTTTCTGTGTATCACTTGGTACCCCTTCAACTGCAGGCTGTATACCATGTTCTTCAGTGAATTTTTGTTTATCCCACATTCTAAAGAAAGGATAATAAATGCAAACAGAAATGCCGATGTTAATAGCTTGCATAACTGCACCCGATAATTTTCCTCCTGTGGCCAAATAGCCAGAAATAATCGGAGGCATGGTCCAAGGAACCGCAATACCTGCTGGTTTTGCTACCAGTCCTGTCGACATGGCAATATAGGTTGCTACTACCGTCACAAGAGGGGTAATAATAAACGGAATAAGCATCATTGGATTCATCACCATCGGAAGTCCAAAGATAATCGGCTCATTGATATTAAAAAGAGCTGGCCCTATTCCTAATTTACCAAGCTGCTTCATTTGTTGACTGCGCGCTTTTAAAATCATGGCAACGACTAGAGCTAGTGTCGCTCCGCTGCCTCCGATATTAATCCAAATGTCAAAGAACTGCTGTGTGAAAATATTGGGTAATGCTTCATGGTTAGCAAATGCAATTCTGTTTTCATCCATAGCTCCATACCAAATTGGAGCCATAATTCCACCGACAATATTCGCTCCATGAAGTCCACAAGACCACATGAGCATAATAACAAGCTCGGCAACTAGCGTACCGCCTAAACTGCCGCCTAACACACCTAAAGGCTTTCCAAGCAATTCTCCAACGATATTATGCAGACTTCCAAAATGCGTTTGTTCTACTAACAAACGTAAAATCCAAATAAATGCTATTACCGTGAAGCCAGGAATAAGAGCGGCAAACGATTTTCCAACAGCGGGTGGAACTCCATCAGGCATCTTGATGACAATATCTTTTTGAATAAACCATCTGTAAATTTCCGTAGAGAGAATCGCGACAATCATTGCTACGAAAAGTCCTTTACTTCCCATTAAAGCGGTTGGAATTCCGCCGTCTACTAAAATAGCTTCTTTAGCGCCGCTTGGGAGAAACGACACTTTATACGGAGTAGCAAGTAAAAAGGCAGCAAGTGAAATAGCACCTGCGGACAAAGCGTCTACTCCATATTTTTCAGCTAATCGATAGGCTATTCCGAAACAAGCAAGCAGCGCCATAATATCGAATGTAGCTCCAACTGGATACGCCATTTTTGTGGCCCATTCTTTTCCGAAAATCCCTGCCATAAAGTCGTTGTAACCTGGTATCGGTAAATTCGATAGTATTAAAAATACGGAACCGATAATAATGAGCGGCATTGTTAGAACAATACCGTCTCGAAGTGCTTGTAAATGGCGTTGACCTGCCATTTTCCCGGCGATAGGCATTACTTTGCTTTCAAGCATACTATTAAATTTGCTCATGTAGTCCACACTCCTATTTTGAAACTAGTTGAGCTGCAAATTTTAACACTTGTTCTCCATTACACGTTCCGTAGTGAACAGGATTTATAACGTCAACTGGCACTCCTTTTTCTTCACCTAGCTTCTTAAGCTGCGGCAGCAAGTAGCGCACTTGAGGTCCTAATAACAGTACATCTGCTTGATCAATATGGTTGCGAACAGAGTCACCAGGAACTGCCCAAATTTTATACTCCGTGCTTTGGTCCTGAGCACTTTTTTCCATTTTTGTTACTAGTAAACTTGTAGACATTCCAGCTGCACAACATAATAGAATATTCATCTGTCATTCCCCCGTTTTTTTATTTTGCTATCTGTTTTGTTGATAGTTTTATCTTAAAATAAAAGCGCTTACATTTATACACAACCTTTTTCCGTTAGTAACGGAAAAATTATGTTTGAACATTCAGATAAAAGAAGAAGCCCCTCTCTTGGACTTCTTTTATCTAATATTTTTCATAAATACCTCTATAAACTCCTCATAATCCTTGCACTTTACTAAGCGCTGCACGACCTGCTTGTCATCCACAACGCGAACCAACAAACTGTACATCTTCTGCAAATCGCCTTGATTATTCGCTTTTACACTTAAAAGACAAATAAATTGCACAAGATTTCCTTCCCACATAATCGGTTTTTTTAACGTGCAAATGGCCCAAAACGTCGTATCGGTTTGAGGAACCATAGGATGCGGAATCGCAACGAGATTGCCAAAACTTGTTGGGGATGCAGCTTCTCTTTCAAAAACAGATTCTATAAATTGAAAAGGAACTAGTCCTAGATGAGTTAATTTCTCTCCTAAAAAATGAAGCACTTCTTCTCTTGTTTGAAATTCTTGCTGTAAATATACTAATTCTTTTTTCGTGTATTCTAACGAAGACTGCGGTTTATTCTTCATTAAACATTCAATTTTTTTAAAATCATTGTTTCCTAGAATTGTACTTACTTGTACTACAGGAACAGGAAGATCCTCTGGAATTGGAATGGTACTAACAATAAAATCTAAAGAGTGCAGCGACATTTGGTGAAGCTTATAATACTGAGTTGTTCCTAAAATAGTAAGATTTAATCCAAACGTAGCCTGCAGCTTATATGATAATAGCTTGGCACTCCCTACTCCCGATGCGCATACAATCAAACAGCGCTTAGGCTGATTGATAATTTTCCGACGTTCAATGGCCCCTCCAATATGTAAAGCTAAATAGCCAATTTCCGTTTCATGCATGTCAATTTCAAGGCGATTTTTTAAAACCTTCCCAGCAATAATTCCAGCTTCAAAAGCAAGAGGGTAATGACTCTTAATTCCTTCAAGCATCGGGTTTCGCAGATTCATTCCATATTTATAGCGGTTGATTGCCGGTTTCAAATGTAAACTCATGCCAAGAATCAGCTCTGAATCTTCACTAATTCCTAAATGAAGTTCTTTTTCAATTGCTTCTAATATAGCCGCTGTTAATTCATAAATATCTGCGGCAATAAACTGCTTTACTTCTTTGTCTTCATGATTGCTATTGTTGAGCATTTTTGTACCTAACAAATGAATGGCGATATACGCTGTTTCTGATTTCGGAAAACGAATCTTGAAGGCCTTTTCAATTTCCCTCACAATTTCAGCTGCTACTTCATATTCTTTATGCTCCATAATTTCAAGCAAGTCTTCTGAATACAAAGAGATAAAATTTTCTTCTTGTATTCGCTTACAAGCTATTGCTAAATGAATGATTAAATTATTTAATCCAATATCTGAAACCATAATATTGTATCGTTTTATTTGATTTAAAATGTGGGCTTTAATCGTTAAGATTGATTCTTGGGGCAGGATGGATATTTCATTGTATACCATATCTACTTCTTTATCTTTTCGGTTAAATATGTACTCAGACATACAGAATCTCATTTTCATTTCGTCCCCTTTAGCTTTCAAGCCATAGTTAGGACGTTTTTCTAAAAGAATATCATACTTACACAGCTGTTTTTTAACATCTCTTAAATCGTTTTGAACCGTTGATTTACTAATATACAACTCGTCTGCTAAATCTTCGAGCTTCAAATATTCGTCTGCTAGCAGCAGTCTTTTAATTAAATAATGCACGCGGTCATCAGGAACGGTTGGAATAGAAGTTGAATCAAATAATTGATTAGCCGAAAGTTCTTTTAATAGCTGATGAAATTGTTTTTCATCTAAAACGCTAAGTTCATATCCCGTCCCTCGAGCTGATTTAATTTTGGCCCCGTACTGAG
This sequence comes from Priestia sp. TGN 0903, assembly GCF_050846855.1. Taxonomy (NCBI): domain Bacteria; kingdom Bacillati; phylum Bacillota; class Bacilli; order Caryophanales; family Bacillaceae; genus Priestia; species Priestia sp. TGN 0903. The sequence goes on along the minus strand of NZ_JBOZGL010000011.1, from coordinate 23,631 downwards.
ACAACATGTCATCTAACTGTTTTATATCCGTTCGAATAGTTCGAGAAGATACCTGATTTACTGTTGCTAAATATTCGCTCGTAACGGTTGATAATGTAGACTGTACGGACATTAGTTCTCTTAATATGACGATCATTCTTGAATTAAGCATGTTTGTTTCTCTCCATTCTCAGAAGATTTCCTCTTTATAAAATAAATTAAAAGAGCTGGTTATTTTAAACAAAAGCAAAAAATACCTAAACAGCAACAAACAGAAACTACCTTTTCTGTCCTTGCAGCTTAGGTTTTGCCTGCTTCATCAGTAACAACCCTAAAACAATAGGAATAAATGTCTTTATTTGTAATCTATCATTCTTTCTGTTTTTTTTCAATTTCCACTAAAGCGTTAGGCTTAGTGGCATTAATGAAATTTATGGGGTCTGTTCATACCGGTGTAGCCCCAATACAAACGTACGAATTAAAAAATCTAGTGTCTCATCAGTACTCAACGGCATTCCAAATCCCCCTTTTTGCTCCAAAGAAGAAAATCCATGTAAAATGCTGCGGAGACTTCTAACAGCATGAAGGGCTTCACTTTCCGGAAGATGATACGGTTTTAACACCTCCAGCACTAAAAATACGATGTTATCAGATGCTTTTTGTACTTCTTTATCCTGTATCGTTGGTGCCACCGTTGCCGTTGCTTCGTATATTCCGGGAGACTTTCTTACAAATGAAACGTACGCTTTACTTAGCTGATAAACAGCGTCTTCTGCAGAAGCATGTTCAACAGCACTTTTTAGAAGATAGTGTAGCTGCTGCAGTCCGCTTAAAGCCAGTTCTTTGCGCAGCTCTTCTAACCCTTTTATATGATTATACAAAGACGGAGGGCGAACATCTAATTCTTTGGCTAATGAAGCAATTGTAACAGCATAAAACCCTTCACGATTGGCCAAATTTTCACCTGTTTGAATAACCTTTTTGAAATCTAGTCCTTGTCGTGGCGACATCCCTTCATCTCCTCTTTTCTATTTTTACTTTTGCTTGTTGTATTGCTTTTTCCATCATTTTTAGCGGTTGAGAAAGCATTCTTCCGTGTCCAACAGCAAGAAGTGACGGGTTTAATTCATATAGCTTTTCTGCACTTTTAAGCGCTAGCTCTTTGCTCCACGTTCCAAAGGCAGGAAACGGAAACAGCGGTTTTAACTGACCTGATACGGCAACTCCTCCCCGCACTTGGAAAGAATCTCCCGCAATTAATGCGTTTGTTCTCCGGTCTAAAAAAGACATAGACCCAGGTGTATGTCCAGGTGTAAAAATAGGAGCAAGTGAGCCTATATAAGACTCTTCTTCGATGAAATGATCAATTTTAGTTGAAATCTTTCCTAGTTTTGGTATTCCTCCACGGATTGGGTTTTGAGGTTCTTCAGAATTGAGTGTAAAGTCTCCTGAAAATAATCGATAATCTCTTTGCGACATATAAACAGAAGCATTCGGCAAACTTTTCTTCACATTATCAATTGCTCCGATGTGATCTTCATGAGTATGAGTAAAAACAATTCGAGTAATCGGTTTTCCAATTTGATCTGCAGCTTTCAAAATACCTGACGCGCTGTAAGGAAGAGCCGCATCAATTAACGTAAGACTGTCTTTCTCTTCGACTAAATAACAATTCACTGGAAAAAATCGAGGCAAAAACGTCAATTGATACAACATTTTCTCACGAACTATTCTCATTTCCTCATCCCCTATTATCAAAATAAAAACTAATGGTATTAGTTTTTATTTTAACTAATACCATTAGTTTTATCAATCATATATTGGGAAAAACAAAAAAGAGTGTGAGACATAACGAAATAGAGTGAATTTAAAGACGAACAAATGGAATAAAGGAGCTCGTATAGATCACTTGTTACACCGTCCCCATAAAAAAATCCGAACGCGGCTGATTCTTGATAGAGAATCAACCGCGTTCGGATCTTACTTTAACTAAACTACTTTTGCCCTAGCCTCTATTAAAATTAAACGTCTTTTCTTTCTCCCGTAGCAGCCACTACAATCGCACTGCCTTTCTTTAACTCTTCTTCATATTTTTTAGTTTCGTCTTTTGATAAGCCTAGCGAAGCCATTTTTGTTCGAAGCTCATCTTCTCTTGTTAAAAATAAACTCGCTGCTGAATGTAAAGGACCTTCTTCAGACAGTCGAATAATATTTGTGTCCGTTACTTCAGTTAAATTTTTAGAATTTTCCTTGTCATAGGTAAACACGTATACTTCATTTTTCTCAAAACCTTTATCTGCAAATTGATTAACTGCTTCGTTAATATTCGCTCCGTTTTCTACTACTTCAACATGTTTCATTATTTATAACCTCCTGTTTCTATCGCACATCTTTCTTTTATACTTAGTAAAAGAATGTACTTCTTACTACTATATATACCCGTTTTCAGAAAGGAAAACCCGCATTTAGCGCTTTAAAGAGAGTTTGAAACTTATTCCATATTATCTTTTAATTAAATATATACCTCTTTTTATTAACGGATCTAAAACGATCCTTCAGCTTATTTTCAGCTAACATTCATAAGAACTTCATCTGCATTGCTTACCATAATAAAGAAAAAAGGCGCTAATCAGGTACTTTCTACGCATAATGAATGTCTGTGTCAGAGTAAGCCGGATATGAATGTAACCATTCATATCCGGTTTTTTATATGAAAGAACTTCTAACAACATCCTGTCCTTGCACCCTATAACATACTATAATTCTCCGTATTAACTAAAAATTCAGGTTATATAGGAGGTTACAAATGAACAGCCATCCACAGCCACAGTTAAAAAAAGAGTTAAAGATCCGGCATATCACCATGATTTCTCTTGGAGGAATTATTGGCGCTGGATTGTTTATTGGAAGCGGATCACTCATTAACACCGCTGGACCCGGCTCTATTTTTTCGTACGCATTTGCTGGTTTACTCGTTATTTTAGTCATGCGAATGCTTGGAGAAATGTCTACTGCAAATCCTTCCAGCGGTTCGTTTTCCACTTATGCAAAAGAGGCATTAGGCCCTTGGGCCGGCTACACAATTGGCTGGCTCTACTGGTTTTTCTGGGTTATCGTTATTGCTGTTGAAGCCATTGCAGGTGCAAATATTATTCAATACTGGTTCCCGTCTTTACCGTCTTGGGGAGTTAGTCTGACTCTTACTTTTTTATTAACGATGACCAATCTGTACTCTGTTAAATCTTTCGGAGAATTTGAATATTGGTTTTCTCTCATTAAAGTTGTCAGTATCGTTCTTTTTTTACTTTTAGGTATTGCTATTATTTGTGGATTCATTCCAGGAATTGATTCTCCCGGCACTTCCAATCTTTTGCATAAAGGCGGCTTTTTACCGAATGGAATTAGCTCTGTATTTTTAGGAATCGCCCTTGTCATGTTCTCCTTTATGGGAACAGAAATTGTTGCAACCGCGGCAGGTGAATCTTCTCAACCTGAAAAAGCCATTACCATTGCGACCAATACCGTTATTTATCGTATTTTATTTTTCTATTTAGGATCTATTTTTATTTTAGTAACCGTTCTTCCGTGGAATTCATCAAGCCTAATGAAAAGCCCATTTGTCTCTATTCTTGAATTAGTAAACATACCGGCCGCCGCTCAAATTATGAACTTTATTATTTTAACAGCTGTCCTTTCTTGTCTGAATTCTGGTTTGTATACAAGCTCTCGTATGCTGTTTTCCATGTCTCAAAATGGTAATGCGCCAAAAAGCTTTTCAAAATTAAATAAAAAAGGCGTACCGGTTAGCGCGATATTAGCATGTACAGTTATTTCGTACATCAGCGTCATCTTTAACTATATTTCGCCAGATAAAATCTTTTTGTTCTTAGTGAATGCATCAGGCGGCGTAGCCCTTCTTGTGTACCTCGTTATTGCATTTTCACAAATTAAAATGAGAAAAAAATATGAAAAAGAAAACCCTGAAGCATTAAAAATTAAAATGTGGTTGTTTCCTTACTTAACTTACGCTACAATCCTTGCCATCACTAGTATCTTTATTGCCATGGCATTTATTGATTCATTGCGTTCGCAGTTCTTTTTAACTCTTTTAATTGCTTTACTCGTCGTAGGTTCGTTTTTCTTTCAGCGTACCAAAATGACGAGCGGCTTAGCAGCAAAAGAAAACACATCAAAATAAAAGAGGTTGAGACATAACGAAATGAATCCAACCTAAAGATGAACAAGTGAGATAGATGAGCTGGACTGCTTATGACACCGCAGTTGATTTCCGTGCAAGGCTTCGCTTTCCGCGGGCGGGCGCTGAGCCTCCTCGTCGCTTGTGCTCCTGCGGGGTCTCATCTATTCCGCTGTTCCCGCAGGAGTCTTCGCCTTGCCCTCCAATCACCTGCTAGAAGGAACGAAACACATAAAACTATATTTACCATCACAAAAAAACGAACCACCAATCAAACATGTTGATTAGTGGTTCGTTTTTCACTTTGACTAACATACTTTTGTCCCAGCCTCTTTTTATTTAACCCGATAAATCTCCTACAATTTTTGTTCCGTGTAATTCAGTCGCCTGTGTGTCTTTTATAACCCGATCTGCGTTGCCTTCATGAATTCCTCCGCCGGGCAAAATAATAAGACGGTCATTGGCGTATGTGATCAGTTCTCGGATCACCTGCAAGTTTTGCAAAGCAGACCCTTTCCCACCTTTGGTCAAAATGCGGTCTGCTCCCATTTCACTAAGTATATCAATGGCTTTGTATTTATCATTAATCTCATCAAATGCCATATGAAACGTAACGCTTAAAGGACGAGCTTCTGCTATTAATTCTTTAGTGCGTCCGTGATCGATTTCATTTTTTTCTGTTAATATGCCGAATACTACTCCGTTTACTCCAAGGTCTTTACATGCTTTAACGTCTTTTTTCATAATTTGAAATTCTGCTTCCGAATATACAAAGTTCCCGCTTCTTGGGCGAATAATCACGTTGATATCTGTATCAAGATGTTCACTTGCATGTTGAATGGTGCCGTAACTTGGCGTAGTGCCTCCTTGACTGAGATTGTCACACAATTCAATGCGGTCTGCTCCTAGCTTTTCCGCTTTTTTTGCCTGCTCATACCCTTCTACACACGCTTCTTTTATGTACTTCATACTCTCAACTCCTTTATTGGCTGTATAAATAAAGCCCATCTTTAAAAAGATGGACTTCCCTTTATTATTTAATCGCTTTATGAACTTTTAATTTCTTTCCTTTAATTGTTTTGTTTTTCATTGCTTGCAACACTTTGGGACCTTTTCCATTCAGAATCTCTACATACGAGACATTTTCTTGAATCGTAATAATTCCAATATCGTCTGCGGTTACTCCGTCTAATTTTGCGATTGTTCCTACAAAATCGACCGCTCGAATTTTCTTTTTCTTTCCTCCGTTAAAATACAGCTTCATAATGTCTTTATTTAATGACTCGCTTTTATCTTTTTTAACTTCTGGACGCTCATTAATTTTTTCATTAAAAGCGAATGCTGCCTGCTGTACTTCTTCTTTAGAAGGAGGAGTAGATACTGGAATCGAAAAACCAATATATTCTTCAATTTCCGATAGCATTCTCTCTTCATAAGGCGTTACAAATGTGATAGCCTTCCCTTTTTTACCGGCACGTCCCGTTCTTCCCGTACGGTGAACGTAGCTTTCTTTTTCCAACGGAAGGTCATAGTTAATAACGTGCGTGATATTATCAATATCAATTCCTCTCGCAGCTACATCTGTTGCTACTAAATAGCGGAATTTCCCTTTTTTGAAATCATTCATAACCTCAAAACGGTCTTCTTGCACCATTGCCCCATGAATTTTATCACAAGGATATCCAAGATCATCTAAATCATCTAACAGCGTATTTACCTGCTCTTGCGTGCGGCAAAAAATGATGCAGCTGTCCGGATTTTCTACTGTAGTTACGTCTTTCAGCAGTTCAAATTTACGTTCATTTTGTACTGTTATAACAGAATGGTCAATCGTGCTTGTTGTTAATCCGTTCGCTTTGATTTCAACATCAACCGGCTTCTTCATATATTTGCGAGACAGTTCTTCAATATCTTCCGGAAGCGTAGCCGAGAAAAGCATCGTTACACGCTCACTAGGAAGATGTTGAATAATCGCTTCCACTTGGTCAATAAAACCCATATTTAGCATTTCATCTGCTTCATCAATAACCAAATAACGAATTTTCTCTAATGCCAGCGTTTCTTTTTCTATATGATCAAGCACTCGTCCAGGCGTACCTACAACAATATGTGTTTTTTGCTTTAATTCTACTTTTTGCTTTGCAAACGGTGATTTTCCGTAAACAGCTGCTGCTTTAATTCGCTTAAAACGGCCGATATTTGTAATATCTTCTTTTACCTGCGCAGCCAGCTCTCGTGTAGGTGTTAACACTAAGGCTTGGGGCTTATTTTCTTCCCAGTTAACTAATTCACACAGTGGAATGCCGAAGGAAGCCGTTTTTCCACTTCCTGTTTGAGACTTCACGACCACATCTCTTTCTTCTAGCGCAATGGGAAGCACCTTACTTTGTACTTCCGTAGGATGATTGTATTGCAGGCTAGAAAGCGCCTTAGCTACCTTGTCACTAAGACCATATTGACTAAAACTTCTTTGATTCATTTTGTACCCTCATTTATTTTAAATTAGTGATTATCTTTATCATGACCTGATGCACTATGTTTCATTATACTTTAATTCTTCTATGCGCGCTCAAGATTTAATATAGCATTGGTTTGTTAAGCCAAAGAGAAAAGCCGCTCTCTTATTAATAAGAAAACGGCTTTGGTATGAGCGATGAGGGATTCGAACCCCCGACCCCATCCCTGTCAAGGATGTATTCTCCCACTGAACTAATCGCTCGTGATATGTATTGACTATATTATAGAAAGAGTTATCCAATTTTGTCAACTATTTTTCCACAGTCCCCAAGTTGGAAGAACCGTCTTTACTTTTGATAAACTAAAAACATGCCATAAAGGAGCATGACGGGATGAAAGCACACGCTGAATTTTATTTTGATTTTGTCTGTCCACTATGTTTTCTAGCCACTAATCCTTTAAGAGAAGTCAGTAAAGAACAAAAAGCTGAGATTGAAAGAATTTGCTTCCAAAGAAACCATTAAAAAAACGCTGTTACATGAATATTCTGCTAAGCTTAAAGACAAAGAGAAATGATTCACTAAGAGGTGTATTTGATGAATATTAATTATTATTTTAGTCGGTTTTTAGCTAAGAAACCGGATAGTCCAACGTATGAAAACTTAGCTGCTTTACAGAACAAGCATATGCTTCATGTTCCGTTTGAGAACTTAGACGTTTTGTCTCAAACTCCTATTATCATTGATTTAGAACGGATCTTTCAAAAAGTAATTGTAAATTTGCGCGGAGGATTTTGCTACGAATTAAACGGTTTATTTGGCTGGCTGTTAAAAGAAAGCGGTTATGAAGTCTCGTACGTTTCAGCTACCGTCAAAAAACCCGATGGCACGTGGACCATTGAAGGAAGTCACGCTACAAACCTTGTGACAGTTAAAAATCAGTCTTATATCGTAGACGTTGGATTTGGAGATTCTGTTCGCAAGCCAATGCCTTTAAATGGCGAAGTAGTAAGAGATGTAAGCGGCTCTTATCGTATGACAAACGTTGCTGAGCATATGTATGATTTGCAGCGATGGGAAGATGATGTATGGAAAACGCTGTACCGTGTGTCTACGCTTCCTAAGAAACTGACAGACTTTACTCCCATGTGTGAGTTCAATCAAACGTCAGCTGATTCTCCGTTTGTACACAAACGCCTTGTTACGATCGCAACACCTACAGGGCGAATTACCCTCTCTGGTGAAACACTAACTGTAACAGACAGCGGAAAAAAGACGAAAAGAAACGTTTCAGAAGAAGAAGTTCCTGATATTTTGCAAAATCATTTTTATATTATTAAAGGGTTTTATTAATATGTCCTTACACAAAAAACCGGCCTCTTATGGGGTCGGTTTTTGTATAGGAGTAATCATCCTGTTTTCTACAGGCGACTTTAAAATAATTGAGGTATTCACATTTCCATAAGGAATCAGTTCATCCACGAGCATTCTAAGTCCATCCATTCCAGACACGGCTGCTTTGATAAAATAAGAAACCGGTCCCGTTACGCGATGACATTCAAGCACATCTTCATTTTGCTCAATAAAGTCTTCAAATTCCTCTGGTTTTCTTTTTAATTCGCTTACTTGAATAAACAGCTGTGTATCTCTCCCTAAAGCTTTCGGAGACACCGTAGCGCTGAAACGCTGTATCACTCCTCGTTCCTGAAGGCGCTGCAGCCTTTCTGATACGCTTGGACGGCTAAGAGCCAGCTTTTTTGATAAATCACTAATCGTCATACGCCCGTCTCTTTGCAAAATAGACAATAATTGTACATCGATTTGATCCATACAAACCTTTCCTTTCAAAATGAATATAATAAATAAAATCTTTATTCAAGTTGATAACAGAACAAGTATTATTTCCTTCATTTATACATGTGTTTTCTTTATTTAATATCCTATCATTAAAGTAGATAATTGAAAATGAAAATTCCGAAAAAACAAACAAAGGGGTTTATTTATGAAAAAAGTTTTATGGATTATTCTTGGATGTACGATTGCAAGTATTGGTGTTCTTATCTTGCGGCACTCTCACGTAGTGACGGGGGGAACAGCTGGTCTGTCTCTTAGCTTATCATATGCCCTTCCTTTGTCGTTTGTGGTGATTTTTTTTCTCATTAATATTCCTTTTTATCTCTTTTCCTTCTTTCAAATGGGATGGAAATTTACCGTCACAACTATAGGATCAGTGTCTTTGCTATCACTTCTCACTTCACTCGATCACTTGCTTCCTGCTTTTACACTTCCCAGCCTGATGGGTGCTGTTACGGGCGGACTAATTGCCGGTCTTGGCTTATCCATTTTATTTATGAACGGAGCTTCTCTTGGGGGTGCTAATATTCTAGCGTTATTCGCGCAGCGAAAATTCGGTTGGGATCCTGGAAAAGTGAATTTTTCATTTGATTTCCTCGTCGTGCTGTCGAGCATGTATTCAATTGGATTTTCAAAAGGAATTTTCTCTTTTATGTCCATTGCGATTACAGGGTTTGTCATCAGCTATTTCAAACAAAAAATTGCTTTACACAATCAATCGACACCCACTGCTGCCACACAGCCTTTAGATAATGTGCTCTCTAAATAAAAACCACGATTTAGCTGTGACTAAATCGTGGTTTTCGTTTAAAGCTTTTCTACTTTTATAAAATCAAATTGGGCCTCATATCCTTCTCCTTGAGGACTACAAGCGTAAATCCCAACTTGAACAGGTTCTTTGGATGAGTGCAATAAGTGAGCGAGTCGGAGCTGAGTCCAGGAATCTCCATCACTTGAATAACAAACGGTGTAATCATCATTTTTGCGCTGAATTTTAAAATAAAGCGCTGATTTGTTTTGAGTAAAATTTTGACTGGACCAATCTGAGAAGCCCTGGTTGGTTACGACTGCTCCTAATTGGTTAGGGCCATCGGGATTGTATTCAACTGACGTTTTGATCCACGTATCTTTTGATACACGAATCATGAGACCTGCTTGATCGTAGCGATTAACTGGATATGTATGCACCTTTGTCATGATTTCAAAGTCGCCTTCTACTTCACGGTAAAGAAAGTGTCCATTGTCCGCTTCAAAGCCATAATGAGTACGCTGCCAAAAATCTGTTTTAGCGTCTGTTTTAATCACTAATCGATTCGTTTCCGTATCAATTTGAAATTGAGCTGGTGGACAATACCAAGAAACGTCTGAATCTAATTTTCCTTCTGAAAAGTTTGTGAAAAATACTAGTTGATTACTCACTCTCTGTCATTCCCTTCTTAGAAGCTATTGTTCTTCTATTTCCATTTTGCCATAATTTAACGAATAAATAAAATATTTTGATTATTTTTCTAGTAAATTCTTTTCTTTCATAAAAAAATAAGACTCTTTTACATAGAGTAAAAGAGTCTTATTTTTAGATTATTGCATTTAGAATAAGTGCTCCTGCAAAAGCAATAAAGGATAGAAGCGTTTCCAGAACAGTCCATGTTTTGAACGTTTCTTTTACTGTTAATCCTAAATACTCCTTCACCATCCAGAATCCAGCATCATTAACGTGAGAGAACATTAGTGAACCCGCGCCCGTAACGATAACCAGAAGTTCTAAATTAACACCAGACATGTGCTCAATGATCGGTGAAACAATACCCGCCGCTGTTGTTAATGCAACTGTTGCTGAACCTGTAGCGATACGAATTAATCCAGCAATTAAAAATGCAAGTACAAGTGGTGATAGAGATAGATGTTCAGACATTTGACCAATCGTTGTACCTACTCCACTATCGATTAATACTTGTTTGAAGCCACCGCCTGCACCAATAATCAAGACAATAGATCCTACAGGAAGCAAACATTCTTCCGTTAGTTTTTTAATCACATCTTTTGTCATACCTTGACGTTTTCCAAGCAGGTAAAACGCTGCAAAACAAGAAATTAAAAGTGCAATTAATGGACTTCCTATTAATTCTACAAACTTCACTACGCCGCTTGGCAAACCGTTAATAATAGGCACTATTGCTGCTAAAACCATTAATAAAACAGGAAGTAAAATAACAAAGAATGAAACGCCTGTACCAGGAAGATCTTTAGATGTTGTCGTGATACGAATTAAATCCGGCTCTCCTTCTGGAATTACTCGTTTGTTAACCCATTTTGCAAAAACTGGTCCAGCGATAACTGCTGCTGGAATTGAAATGATTAACGCGTATAAAAGCACTTTCCCCGTATTTGCTCCGTAAATACTAATAGCTGCCATCGCTCCCGGATGAGGAGGAACCAGACCATGAACAATTGATAATCCTGCAATAACTGGCAGAGCAATCAATAATATATTTTGTTTTGTTGTTTTATGAATCGAAATAACTAAAGGCAGTAAGATTAAAATTCCTACTTCGAAGAAAACAGGAATACCAATAATGAAACCTGCTACTAGCATTGCCCAAGGCAATCTTTTCACACCGAATATTCTTACAAAATAATCCGCTACCTGCATGCCAGCGCCTGAATCAGCCATCAGCTTACCTAAAATTGTTCCCAGTGCTAAAATTCCTACTAAGTGTCCTAAAACACCGCCCACTCCCGTTTCGTAAGCGGCAACAATTTTATCCATTGATAACCCAGAAGCAATTGCTAAAAACAAACTCGCAACCGTTAAACTGATAAACGCATGCCATTTAAAAACTGAAACACCTACAATAACAATAACAATTGCGACAACCGTAATAGCTAATAAGTATGCATCCATCTTGCTTTCCACCTTCCCTTTAAGTAAACGCTTTCTTTATGTAGCAAAAAAGCTCTAAACCTGTTAATTTTTTAAAAAATACGTTTTAATTATCGAAATCGTTTACATTAATTAAATCAGAAAACGATTTCATCTTTTTATTACTTAAATTATATGAAAAAAAAATTCTTAAATCAATAAAAAAACTCAAAAAAATTTTATCAATTTTCTTCCATAGAGTTTCAACGCACAAAAAAATCCAATCATGTTAATGATTGGATTTATCTTATTTATTTAGTGATGGTGGGATCAGCGGTATGACTGTCGATAATTGGTTTTTCGCTTGTTTTTAACGTTATTTCTTCATATTCTCCCGGCGCTAATACACTTTTATCTCCTCTCATGAGATACGTATAGGCGATGATAGAAATGAATAGACCAAATGTCCAGGCATTATCCCATAAAAAGCGCAGTCCAGGAATCAGTAAGCCTAAAACAGGTATGGCCACGCCAATTACTAATGCATAAATACCGTTTTTATTAAAACCAGTTGAATAACTATAGCGACCGTTTACCTCGTATAAATCCTTTAATGCCATCTGTCTCCTTCTTACAAGCCAGTAGTCAGCAATGGCGATCCCGTCTATAGGACCAAGCAGCGCTCCGTATGTTCCAAGCCATCCAAAGATATAATTCCCGAAATTAGACATGATGTACCATGGCTGAAGCAAAATAGCAAAGATACCGGTTACTAGCGCTCCCATCGCAAACGTGATTTTCTTTGGATTCAGATTCTCAATTGCACGGGCCGGCGCCACAATATTTGCTCCCACATTAATCGTTAAAGAAGAAAGCACGATAACGATTGTTCCTAAGAAAATGATAAACGGAGGGAATTTAGCTACTAACGCCACTGGATCCCAAATAGCTTCTCCGAATATAACGATGGTTGCCGAGGTAACAGCAATTCCAATAAATGAAAAAATACTCATTGTCAATGGCAAAGAGAAGGTTTGCGCAACCATTTGGGATTTCTGGCTTCTAGCATATCGACAAAAATCCGGAATGTTCAAAGCGAGCGTCGCCCAAAATGCAATGACTCCGGTTAAAGCAGGAAAAAATACAGCTAGAAATTCTCCGGTGGATGTAAATTTAGAAGGTGTAGATAAAATGGGCCCCCACCCTCCTGAGTTTGTATAAGCCCATATAAAAAGAATAATAGCTGAAATACCAATAACCGGAGCAGCAATCGCTCCTAACACTTTAATTGCTTGCGGTCCTTTATACGCCACTCCTACATTTAAAAGCCAAAAGAGAGCAAATACAATGGCTGTATGACCAGCTAAACCATTCCAAGATGAAAATGAAGCGCTTAGCAGTGTATCAATTGCTTCCGTTCCAATCCATGTATTAATTCCAAACCATCCAGCAGCCACAATAGCCCTAGCCAGTGCTGGGATATGTGCTCCTTTATCTCCAAACCACAGGCGGGCAAATACCGGATAAGGAATGCCAAACTTGGTTCCAGCGTGAGAATTAAGCAAAATAGGAATAAGAACAATTACATTTCCTAAAAAGATTGTACCAATTGCCTGCCACCAGTTCATTCCAAGCGTCATCATTCCGCTCGCCATTGTGTAAGCTGGAATACACAGACACATCCCAATCCAAAGCGTGGCAAAGTTAACTCCTTTCCAAGAATGTTCTTTCATCGTAGTAGGACGTAAATCTTCATTCCAAAGATCGCTGCCGCTCAGCTGATTGTGCGTCTCATCTGTGAGCGTCACAATTCCATCTTGCTCGATTTGTGTTTTCATCCATAAAACCCCTTTTCATAAAATAAGTTCATTTCAAAAAACAAATTTTATTTGAATTTTCTGAAATATAAAGGCGTTTGTGACGATTCCTTCTAGTATGTGATCAATACTAACGTTATTCCTTATTATATTTAATGCGAAACAGGGATACACTGGACAAATTGTAACATTATTTGAGGGAACTTTTATATATTGTGTAGTGTTAACTCTTTTGGTTGTTAGATAACCTAACACACAAAAAATCATCGCCTGAAAGCTTCAAGCGATGATTTTTGAACTTAATGTACGTATTTTTTTTGAAAAGCCGTAATGCTTTCGTATTCTTCTTTAAATAAACGAGCCAAACGAATATAGATAGTCGTTAACTCTTTATATACTTCACTGTTTTCTTTGATTGGATAATGATGATTAGTCGCTCCAACCATATCGGAAACAACGTTTAATGAGTCGACTTCGCCAAGGCTATATAAGCCAAGAATAACTGCTCCTAGACATGAACTTTCAAAGCTTTCCGGCACGGATACTTCTTGGTTAAAAATATCTGCCATCATTTGGCGCCAAAGTGCGGAACGTGCAAATCCGCCTGTTGCCTGAATTTTTGTAGGTTCTCCAATTAACTCTTCAAGTGCTAATAATACCGTATACAAGTTAAAAATAACGCCTTCTAATACGGCGCGAATCATATGTTCTTTTTTATGATGCAAACCTAGGCCAAAGAACGAACCTTTAGCATTTGCATCCCAAAGCGGCGCACGCTCTCCTGACAGGTATGGATGAAACAATAAGCCGTCTGCTCCAGGTTTCACTAAAGCCGCAATATCCGTTAATACTTCATATGGATCTTTTCCAAGACGTTTAGCTGTTTCGACTTCCGACGCTCCAAATTGATCACGAGCCCATCTAAAAATCATGCCTCCGTTATTTACAGGGCCGCCAATTACCCAGTGGTCTTCTGTCAACGCATAACAGAAAATACGACCTTTAGGATCGACTACTGGCTTGTCAGTGACTGCTCGAATAGCTCCGCTTGTCCCAATTGTTACTGCAACAACGCCTGGTTCAATCGCATTTACACCTAAGTTTGATAATACGCCATCGCTTGCACCTACAATAAAGGGCGTATCCGGCAGTAAGTGCATCTCAACTGCAAGCTCTGTGTTTAGCCCTTTCACTTGATGCATAGTTGAAACAGGAGTGGATAGCTGATCTGTCGTCACACCTGCTACTTTTAATGCTTCTTCATCCCACGCAAGATTTTTCAGATTAAATAAACCTGTTGCTGATGCAATCGAATAGTCGATCACATATTCGTTAAACAACTTAAAGAATACATATTCTTTAATTGAAATAAACTTATGTGTTCCCTTCACTAATTCAGGCTGTTCATTAGAAAGCCATGTTAGCTTGGAAAGTGGCGACATTGGGTGAATAGGCGTGCCTGTACGTAAATAAATCTCATGGCCGTTGTATTCATTTTTAATTTTTTCCGTCCATTCTGCACTTCTATTATCGGCCCACGTAATACATTTTGTCAGCGGCTTTCCCTGCTGATCAACGGCAATAACACTGTGCATAGCTGAGCTGAATGAAACGCATAAAATATCCTCAGGTTTTACATCGCTTGTTTTTACAACCGTTTGAATGGTACGTACAACTGCTTGAAAAATTTCTTCAGGATCTTGCTCAGCCATCGCGGGCGTAGGCGAGTATAGTGGATACTCAATCCCATGGTTAGCAATGACTGTACCGTCTACTGAAAATAATACAGACTTTGTACTCGTTGTTCCGATATCTACACCTATTGCATATTTTTTGCTCATGCTGCTGTCCCCCTACTTTACTACTTTACTTATTTACAACACCGTGACCGCCGAATTCATTTCGAAGTGCTGCTACAACTTTTCCTGTAAATGTATCTTCCTCTAATGAACGATAGCGCATCATTAGCGATAAAGCAATAACAGGAGTTGCCGTTTGAAGATCAAGGGCAGTCTCTACGGTCCATTTCCCTTCACCAGAAGACTGCATGACTCCTTTAATACTATCTAGTTTAGGATCTTTTGAAAACGCATTTTCCGTTAGTTCCATTAACCAAGAGCGAACGACAGATCCGTTATTCCAAACGCGCGCTACGGCTTCATAGTCGAAATCAAACTGACTTTTTTCCAGAACTTCAAATCCTTCAGCAATGGATTGCATCATTCCATATTCTACACCATTATGAACCATTTTTAAAAAGTGACCGCTTCCGCTTTTGCCTGCGTACATAAATCCATTTTCTACGCAAATATCACTAAAAATTGGTTCAATTGTACGGAATGCTTCTGCATCTCCGCCAATCATTGTACACGCTCCGTTTCTTGCACCTTCCATTCCGCCGCTTGTCCCTACATCAAAGAAGTAAATACCTTTTTCCTGAAGATCCTGAGCACGTCGAACAGATTCTTTATAATTAGAGTTTCCTCCATCTATTACAATATCTCCTTCTGACAGAAGGTCTTTTAGTTCTGTAATCACATTTTCCGTTACTTCTCCAGCCGGAACCATAACCCATACAACTTTAGGTGAAGGGGGAAGTTCGTTGACTAGCTCTTCAATAGTAAAGGCACCAGCTGCTCCTTCATTTGAAAGTTTTTCTACCGCTTCTTTATTCACATCATAAGCTACAACTTCATGATGGTTGTCCATTAAATTTAATGATAAATTATATCCCATTTTTCCTAAACCGATTAATCCAATTTTCATTTTATAAACTCCCTTTGAAAAAAAATTTCACATTACCTCCATTATACGAATTATTTTTCATTTTGCAATCGTTTACAAGAAAATTTTTTTCACACATATTTTTGTGCTATACTCTTTTTACTACTAAATTCGTGGAAAGGAACATCAGTTATGACGCAAAATTGTTTAGGAAAAATTCGTTCTCACTATGCTAGATTCAGTGAAAAAGAGAAAAAAATTGCAAATTATATTTTAGAACAGCCGGAACAAATTATTCACAGTACCATTAACGAAGTAGCAGACGATTTAAATGTAGCTGATGCAACAGTCTTTCGCTTTTGTAAACGAATTGGCTTCAAGGGCTATCAGGCGATGAAAATAGCGCTGGCTGCTGAAATTATGACGCCTATTCAGCAGATTCACGAGGAAATTTCTGAAACGGATAATGAAAAAACGATCGCTGAAAAAATCTTTCGCTCCAACGTGCGAACGCTTGAGAATACATTACAAATACTAGAGGGCAATGCTATTGAAAAAGCCGTCAAACTTTTAATGAAGGCCGATAAAGTTCAATTTTATGGCACGGGAGGCTCTTCAGTCGTAGCTATGGATGCTTTTCATAAATTTGTGCGAACAGGAATTAAAACGTTTGCATTTATCGATTCCCATTTCCAGCTTATGTCCGCTTCTCAATTGACGAAACAAGATGTAGCGGTAGTGATTTCTCATTCTGGAACAAATAAAGACACGATGAACATTTTAAATACAGCAAAAGCGAACGGCGCCAAAACGATTGGGATCACGGGTTTTCCTAAATCTCCATTAAGTCAAAACGTTGACGTTTCTCTTTATACAAGTTCAGAAGAAACCGAATATCGATCTGAAGCTCTCGCCTCGAGAATTGGACAGCTAAGCCTCATTGATGCTTTGTATGTTAATGTAATGATTGCGAATAAAGACACCTCTAAACACTCGCTTGAAAAAGTACGCGATGCTATTGCTGAAACTAGAATTTAATGTTTCGCCCTTATATATTCTTCAACTACAACATCAAACAGAGCATAAAATATATGCTCTGTTTAGTGCGGTTCTTCACTTAAAATTTTCAGGTTTTCATTCTCATTTAACATTTTCTAAGTTGCTACATATGATAAAGCACAACTTTTAAAAAGTAGGTGAAGTGTGTATGGATATTATCTATCGCACTGCAAAACTAGATGATTATACAGAAGTAAATAAAATATTAGGGGAATCACTAGAACTCCACGCAAATGCGCTCCCTTCTATGTTTGATAACCAAATGGCTGTTTTATCTCCAGAACAATATCAAGCTACCCTTTATTATGCAACCATTGATATTCTTGTAGCTCAATATCGAAATCAAATTATTGGAGCGTCTGTTGTTGAATTAAAATATAACCCTCCCACCACGTTAGCTCCGCTTTCCTACACAGCATACATCCAATATTTTGGTGTAAAAAAAGGCTTTCAAAATTATGGGGTAGGAAAAGGTCTTTTTTCTGCTACGAAACAGTGGGCTGTACAAAAAGGAGCAAATGACCTCCAGCTTACCGTATGGGCATTTAACGAAAAAGCACGTGCTTTTTATGAAAGTCTTGGACTGGAAAACTTAAGCTATCTTATGACTACTTCACTACAGCCATAAATCGTTCCATTAACGGAGGCTAGGCACGTATCTCCTACGTGCCTAGCCTCCGTTATTCAAATAAAAGACTAAATCATTTTAACGCGTTAATTTACGCAGCTTATATACATACTAAAAGAAGTTTATTACGTAGCCGGATTGCCTTCTTGCAGCTGTTCTTGTTCATCACGCTGACGGTGAGCCAAACGACTTGCCGCACTAGAAGCTACGCTCGCTACCAAATCATCTAAAAAGGTATTAACTCCTTTTTCTTTTTTACAGTCCAGCTTTTCAATAATACCTACTTTTACTTTATCTAAATAGCCAAAGGTCGTAACAGCGATACTGCCATAGGTTAAAACGGCACCTAAAGCAATCGTTTCGTCAACGCCAAACAACCCTTCGTCTTGTTCTACAATACTTTGAAGAGGTTCTGATAATTTATTTTGCTCAGCTAACTTATCAAGTTCGATTCCAACTAGAAGGGCATGCTGAATTTCTCGCTTTTGCAGTACTCTCTCTACGCTTTCAGCGCATTCCTGAATGGTTAGAGCTGGATGATAAGGAAGCTGTAAATCATACACAATTTCAGCAATATCCAAAACTGTTACGCCACGCTCTTCCAGCAAATTAAATGTTGCCTTTGCTACTTCTTTGCTCGTTGGGATTTTTTTCGCTGTCATGTCTCTCTCTCCTTTTCAAGTTGTTGTCTCTCTTTATACTAAATTCGATGAGAGCCGCTAAAAACCTTTTTTGTTCATCCGCCTGAGTTCATAAACTCGTCACATATCTCTTTAGGCGCTCATTACATTTACTTGCTATAATAAAATTATCGAATCAGGAGGTTTGTCTACTGTGGAAGAAAAACAAAGTAAATTTAGCAGAGGCTTATTATTATTTTTCATTGGCGCAACAGCCCTTTTCTTTATCATCTTAATCGTTCTGTTTCTCATGTCTACTTTTGGAAAAAGCGAAAAAGAAGCTGTGGCTCTGCTCGCAGGAAATCACTATGCTATCGTTAAAGAAGAGAATTCATATACTCTTTATGATCAAAAAGAAAATAAGCCTATTTTGAAAGATGTAAACGGCTATTTCGGTGCTCGCAATATCCGAAGTTATGTAAAGAATGACACAGAATTGGTTTCGATTGATGAAAAAGAAGAGGAATATACGAAAAAACCGCTAGAAAAAGCCACTCAAGCAGAAAAAGATATGTTTAAAAAGATGAAAAAATTAGATTAACAAAAAAACGAATCATCAATCAAACTGTTTGATTGATGATTCGTTTTTTTTGTTAAAGTGGACGCAAATTTTATCTGTTTCATTCCTTCTATCAGTTGGTTGGAGGGCAAGGCGAAGATTCCTGCGGAAACAGCGGAACAGGTGAGACCCCGCAGGAGCACAAGCGACGAGGAGGCTCACCGCCCGCCCGCGGAAAGCGGAGTCTTGCACGGAAATCAACTGCGGCCGAGCAAGCTGCCCAGATTATATATCCAGATTGTTCATGCTTGGATGAAATTCATTTCGTTACGTCCCAACCTCTTTTTTTAGCAACGCATGCCTCTTTCTCGTCATTCGCTAAAAAATTCGTTACAATAAAATAAAGAACGATTTTTAGAAAATGTGTTACAATAAAGGTAACGCTTTCATTCAAATGCATAGGAGTCGATTATTCATGTCAGAAAGTAAGCGGAAGTTAGAAGAAATTTCTTTTTATAGTGACGCACTGCAAGAAGATGTCACGTTACTAGTCTATTTGCCGTCAAACTATTCTACGCTCTATAAGTATTCTCTACTTATCGCCCAAGACGGAAAAGATTATGTTATGTACGGACGTACACCTCGTTTAATCGATGATTTAATGAACGAGTCAGAAATCGATCGTACTATTTTTGTTGGAATTCCATATAAAAGCGTGGAAGACAGACGCGATAAGTATCATCCAGAAGGAAAGCAGGTAGATGCTTACATTCGCTTTTTAGCACATGAACTTGTGCCATTTTTGGATAAAACATATCCTACATATCAAATGGGAAAATCGCGTGTTCTAATTGGTGATTCGCTTGCTGCTACAGTTTCACTGCTGACGGCCATTGCGTATCCTCACACGTTCGGGAAAGTAATTATGCATTCTCCTTTCGTGAACGATGCTGTATTACAAACGGTCAACTCATTTGCTTCTCCTTCACTTCTGGATTTGTATCATGTTATTGGAACGGAAGAAACGGATGTCAAAACAACACAAGACGGTATATTGAACTTTATTGAGCCTAACCGCCTGTTGCACGAACAAATGAAGCAGCGTGGATATTCTGTTTTCTACGAAGAATTTAATGGAAATCATACGTGGAAATACTGGCAAAAAGACGTAAAGCGGTCGCTTCAATATATGTTGAAGTAGAAAGATATCATATTTTTTGAAAATTTGTTATAATAAGCTCGCTTTATACATATTTTATGATCTTACTTTGGAGGGATTTTTTATGAAATTTGGCGTTGTACTTTTTCCATCTAAAAAATTGCAAGATGTAGCGAATTCTTATCGAAAGCGCTATGATTCTCACTATTCATTAATTCCGCCTCATCTTACATTAAAAGAAGTCTTTGAAGCTACAGAAGACCAAATTGACGAAATTGCGGCTAATTTGCGTAAAATTGCCGAAGAAACAAATCCATTTACATTAAATGTAACGAAAGTAAGCTCATTTTCACCAGCCAATAACGTTATTTACTTAAAAGTGGAACAAAAGCCAGAACTGACGTCACTTTACAATAAACTTCATGAAGGCAATCTCGAACAACCAACTGAGTATTCATTTATTCCACATATTACAATTGGTCAACGACTTTCAGATGATGAGCACTTAGATGTGTATAGCCAGTTGAAGCTTGTAGATGTCGCTCATGAAGAAACAGTTGATCGCTTTCATTTAATGTACCAGCTTGAAAATGAAACATGGACTGTGTTTGAAACATTTCGTCTTGGAAAGGGATAAGATACGTGAACATCAAAGTACTAACGAACAAACAAGATCCTTCTGATGCTTACTTCGTACGTCAAAAAGTATTTGTAGAAGAACAGCAGGTTGATGTAGAGCAAGAAATCGATGAATACGATTCCGAAGCCCTGCATTTAGTTGTATACAAAGGAAATGCACCAATTGGGGCAGGACGCTTCCGTATGGTAGAGGACTATGGAAAAGCCGAACGAATCTGCGTTCTTTCTTCTTATCGAAAAGACGGTGTAGGAAAGCTTTTGATGGATAAGTTAGAAGAGATCGCAGCAGAGCATGAGATTGAAAAGATTAAGCTGCATGCTCAAACGCATGCGGAAGGATTTTATAAAAAGCTAGGCTACGTAACGGTTTCAGGTGAATTTATGGATGCTGGAATTCCACATGTGGAGATGGTAAAGAAACTAAGTAAAAAACACTAGGAATTGAACCTGGTGTTTTTGCTTTTTTAAAGGATAAGAACCTTTGCTTTGCTTATACTAATACCTAATCATGTGAATTAGGTGAAAATATGGATGAACTTATCGGAATTGCACTAGAACTCTTTATCGGATTTATCTGCTTGTTTATCTTAACTAAATTTTTAGGCAGAGCGACGATCACTCAGCTTACCACTTTTGATTTTATCTCTGCTCTTGTATTAGGAGAGTTAGTAGGAAATGCGTTATATGACTCAGAAGTAGGCATAGGCAAAATTTTATTTGCTGTTATCTTTTGGGGAGCGCTTATTTATGTCACCGAAGTTATTACTCAAAAAAATATTCGCCTGCGCTTGTTTTTAGAAGGACGGCCATCTATTATTATTCGAAAAGGGAAAATTTCGTACAAAGAACTTAGCAAAAATCGATTAGATATCGATCAGCTTCTTCATATGCTGCGTTCAAAAGACATATTTTCCATTCGTGAAGTTGAATATGCGATTTTAGAAACAGATGGCTCGCTAAGCGTATTGCCAAAATCTGATTATGCTAAGCCAACAAGAAGCGATCTGCAGCTGCCTCCTTCTGAACCTGTTTTATCTATCGCCTTCGTCAGTGATGGACGTTTGCTTTTGAAAAACTTAATTCAGTCAGGCTTTGATGAAGACTGGCTAAAGAAACAATTAAAAAAACAGGGATTTACCGATTATAAACAGGTGCTTTATGCTGAATGGCAGCAGGGCCGTACACTTTTTATTGAATCTTACTAAGGTGTTTTTTACTTGTTCATTACTTTGTTAAAAATCGTGAGCGCATTCATTCTGCTGCGTTCACGATTTTTTCTATTATACCCGTGTATTAATCACTAGGCCCTTATTTGTTAGCTTGCTGTATACACGCTCTGCTGCTTGAAGCTTTTTTCGCTTTTGTACTGAACTTGGCGTCAATTCCAATGAGTGAGAACGCGATTCAAACTCTTCGTCAAAGCTTTTTTTCTGGACAGGCCAAATACGATTTGAAAAAGAAGCATTATTTTTTTGAAGGCGATTTGCATATTGAATAGACTGATAAGGCGTGACGGGCAGTATATATCCCATATGAACCCTCCTCTTTTTCAAGATACCTTCTACTCCCAGACCTCAGTATTTTTCGCAAGAAGTATCGACATTGAAACAGCTCACTTACGCCCTCTTCTAGACTTGTTCAAAACAGATAGCACTTTGTATCTATACCTCCTTTTTTTGAACATATGTGATCTCTTACTCAATATATACCCTTTTTTATATCGTATCCCTCCAAAAATATCCGTACTCTTTTTAAAAAAAGATGATTTTGATATGATAGACTTTGATTATAGAATAAAAACTGTGCGTATATACACATCTATATCGATGTAGAACAAGAGCGGCTTCTTGCTTTAACTCCCTCTTATTTACTATTGATTGTTCATGTTTTACAAAGGAGGCCATGTTTTTTGCAACGTGCACTTTATCAAAAACAGATACTTAATCTTGCTATAACGGCTAGAGACCGATTTCAATATTTATATGAAGCTAGTCTCCGAGGAGAAATAACATGTGCTCACTGCGGAGAACCAGTTAAATTATATCTGGGGATTGAACATTCTCCTTACTTTTATCATGCTCAAGTTCCTCATGAAAGAGAAGAGTGTTCAGACACACTATCAGAAACAACAGCTGTACAACAAATAAAAGAAACTCCGGCTGAATACAGAGAAACCAATGGATTTCGTATTCCTAAAGGACGAGCTATTGGTGAGAAAAATTCAACTGTAAAAGAGAAAGCGACATGGAGGTCTTCCGCGCCTTTTTCAAGTGTTCCTGCTTTTCGCTCAAAACCACCTGTTCCTAAACACTCTGACTCTCCTTATTTAAATGAATTTAAAGAGAGCGGTATTGAATTAGATTCGAACCAATGGAAAGCTGTTACACATTCAGAAGGACCT
The DNA here is from genome assembly GCF_050846855.1 of Priestia sp. TGN 0903. NCBI lineage: Bacteria > Bacillati > Bacillota > Bacilli > Caryophanales > Bacillaceae > Priestia > Priestia sp. TGN 0903. The sequence goes on along the minus strand of NZ_JBOZGL010000011.1, from coordinate 681 downwards.
CTTCTTATTCTAGCCGGTGCAGGAAGCGGAAAAACGCGTGTGTTAACAGCTCGCACCGCATATATGATACAAGAAAAACAAATTGATCCAAAATCCATTATGCTGGTGACTTTCACGGCTAAATCAGCTAAAGAAATGAAAGAACGATTGGCTACATATCCAAAGATGTCCGGCTTACATCTTCGTCAAATGCTAGTTGGAACTTTTCACAGCATTTTCTTACGTATGATTGTTCATCACAATCCTCAAGCGTGGCAAATAGATCGCCTGCTGAAATGGGATTGGCAAAAAGAACAGATCGTGAAAGAAGCAGCAAGAGAGCTCCACGTGGATGAAAAAGATTTCCCGTTTGATCAGGCACTTCAGCAAATCGGCTATTGGAAAAACACGCTTGTTGGCGTGAAAGATGTTCGCCCAAAAGACAAATGGGAACAAGATGTGCACTTTTTATATCGTCGCTATGAAGAAGTCAAAAAGCAAAAACAGCTATTCGATTTTGATGACATGCTGTATGGATGTTATGAAATGCTAAAACAAAATCCCGATTTGCTAACTCGTTATCAAAAAAGATTTCGCTATTTTTTAATTGACGAATTTCAAGATAGTGCGACACGTTTCTAACTTAAAAGGTTAGACATCGAATTTTATTCGATAGAACTATTCACATGAAGAATCAAATGA
>NZ_JBOZGL010000010.1:0-113103 GCF_050846855.1 Priestia sp. TGN 0903 | reverse complement strand
TAAAAAATAAAAATTAACGTTGACGTTTGTCGCTTTGTTCAGTTTTCAAAGTTCAACCGCCGCTCTTAAGCGACTTTTTAATCTTACCAGTTTATCTCTTTCTTGTCAACAACTTTTTTAAGAAGTTTTTTCAAGTTTTTGATAAATTTAGTATCGCTCATCAGCGACGTATATAAATTTACCACGGATATTTTAAAGCGTCAATAGATTTTTTAAAATAAATCGTGTTTTTTTAGAAAAACCTTTTATCCAGACTATAAAATCATGTGTCAGGGCATCTATACGTCATAACCATACCGTATCAGATACCCTTTCTCTCTCTATCATTTCGCCACATAGTGTCTATGGTACAAACTCTTTCCTTTGGTTTCTACTTTTTTTACCATAATGATATCTTTTTCAATTAAAAACTCAAGGAGTATTCCTAAGTCAATAGCATAAGGGCGTATTTCGGGATGATGAACAAGTTCATTAAACGTCCATTCCTGCTTTTCACTTTTCATAATATGAACAAGATGCTTCGCACCCAATTCAGTTTTTTTATTGACTAGAAATTCACTTGCTAAGAAAAGCAGCTCCAAACGCTTGCTAACCTCTTCTTGGCTAATAATTAGCTCTTCGTAAAGACGATGAATTTCAGGTTCTATTTTTTTCACTTGGTTCCACACTGTCACTTCTGGGTGAAATCCATTTTCCAACACAGACAGTCGTGCTAAATGATGAAGAGCATGAATGACATGATTGAATGCATCTAAATAATGATTAGACGCATAAAAGTCTTTTCCTTCTTTAAATCGGCGAATCAACTTAGCAAACTCGACACCTATTCTCTTTGTCCGATCTTCTCTAGGGAAATCAATTAAGCGTTTCTTTAAGTTTTCCATATATTCGTTTCGATCAAATAGCACTTTACCATTTAAGATCCAATCAATAATACGGCGGTTCGTCCCATTCATAATCCATTCACTCATTTGCTGTTCAGAAGCCATATAAAGTGCAGCACGCTCATTTTCATATTCGTATTGTTTAATAAAAAGAGAAGTTTCTGTGGTTTTGGTCACAATAAATAAGATAGCATCCAAATTATCCGTCACTGGAGATTCTGATTTCTTTTTTTCAATCAGTAAAATACCGAGTGTGTCTTTATTGCTAGCTCTTTCTTGATATATTGGCCGTAAAACATCTTCCATTTTGAGCTCTCCTAACTGTAATAGACAAATATTTTTCAAAATTTTAAAGGCTATGGACTAAGATTTCTTTTTTTATTATATACGATGTATAACGGATATCCCACTCAGAATTATGGAAATCATTCAGAAAGCTCAAAAACTACGGATAATTTTCCGAAGATTCAATTTTTATTACTATTCACTGTCTCACTCTATGATATATTGGTAATAGGGGGGATACTGATGGGGATAAAGTATTCAAATAAAATTAACAAGATTCGCACGTTTGCACTCAGCCTGATCTTTGTTGGTTTCATTGTTATGTATGGGGGAATTTTCTTTCGGTCTTCAGTCTGGCTAATGACTATTTTTATGCTTTTAGGTTTACTGTGCATCGTAGCTAGTACCGGCGTTTATTTCTGGATTGGCATGCTTTCTACAAAAGCAGTTCAAGTAACCTGCCCTACATGTCAAAAGCAAACCAAAATGCTAGGGCGCGTAGATATGTGTATGTATTGCAACGAGCCGCTTACGCTTGACCGGTCTCTTGAAGGAAAACAATTCGATGAAAAGTATAATAGAAAAAAACAAAAAGAAAGCTGATAGTATCACTACTATCAGCTTATTAATGCGCTTTTTTAGCCGTACAATCAGGACACGTTCCGTAAATTTCCATTCGGTGGTGACTAATATCAAAGTCAGTAATATGAGCAGCCAGCTTTTCTACTTCGTCTAAACCAGGATAATGAAAATCCACAATTTTTCCGCAGCTTTCGCAAATCACATGGTAATGCTCTGTTGTAACATAATCAAACCGGCTTGATGCATCACCGTATGTTAGTTCCTTTACAATACCTACTTCGCGAAATACTCTTAAATTATTGTAAACGGTTGCTACACTCATATTTGGAAACTTACCTTCCAGCGCTTTATAAATATCATCTGCTGTTGGGTGTGTCATAGAATTGATTAAATACTCTAAAATAGCATGACGTTGTGGTGTAATACGAACGCCAGTACCTTTTAACGTTTCAAGGGCTTCTTGTAAATGATTTGACACGTCATGCACCCCTCTTCTATAAGTATTATTACTTTATAATTCTTATAATTAGTCTACATGTTTTACCCACGTTTTGTCAACTTGATGCCTATTCCTATTTTATGTAATAAGTAGAAATTATTCATATATGTTATGCAAAAAAAGAAGTGTGGAAATCAATCCACACTTTTAAATATATTAACATCTGAGGAGGTATGCCCTACACTGATATTGTATGTTCAAAGACTAAAACTGCTCTAGTTATCTGCCTGTTTTTATGCCATTTTTTCTTTAATAAATGATAAAGCTTCTTCCACATGCCCTTTTACTCGAACCTTGCGATACTCTTTTACGAGCGTTCCTTCTTTATCAATGATAAAAGTGGAGCGTTCAATGCCCATATATTCTTTTCCAAAGTTTTTTTTCAGTTTCCATACTCCATACTCTTCAGCTACGCTGTGATCTTCGTCAGCTAAAAGCAAGAATGGAAGACCGTGCTTATCAATAAACTTATGGTGTTTGTCGATTGGATCCGGGCTCACTCCTAGAATCACCGCATCTAGCTCTTCAAAATTTTCATGCTGATCTCTGAAATCACAAGCTTCCGTTGTACAGCCTGGCGTCATATCTTTCGGATAAAAATACAGCACAACGTTTTTTCCTTTCATCGAAGCGAGTGATACTTGCTCTCCATTTGTAGACATTAATACAAAATCGGGTGCTTTTTCTCCAACTACAGCTGTCATATTTATCTGCTCCTTTACGCTTTTCATTTTCTTTGAATAGCGTACCCAATATTAGATAAGATGACAAGTTTAAGTGCGGGTAACAGTTCGCATCACAAAGATTGCAGGCATAATGTAGCCGATAAACGCTTCAAAAGTTGCAAATAATTTCCCAATTCCAACCGGATACATATCTCCGTATCCTACTGAAAATAACGTCGCTGCGCTGAAATACATGCTGTTAAACAGCGTATAAAAGTAATGACCTTCATGTTCAAACCCTCCGCTTAACACTGGAATACTTCCCATCTCACACACTGTATAAATAAGGCTAAACCCCAATAAAACTGTGATATATGAATAAAACAAGACAAAGAAATGACCAATTGAGAAAAAGTGAAATTCTCCAAGTTCTTTTTCAAAAAGAAACTTCATACTACCGATTACAAAAACAATGATAACGAGGATTAGAAAAATAACCATCATTCTACTCCTTTAATTTATACTCTACTACCACTATACGCGCATCCTTGTCCATTCATTACTACTCAGAAGCCACGAAAAAGAGCAGGCATTTAATTGCCTGCTCCTCTGTATTTTTTGACACCTGTATTCCATAAGAAAATAGAGATTACAAAAAAGACGATTCCCATCACCGGGGTTAAAAATGCATATCCGTACCATTCTGACCTTCCTAAGAAATAAGCAGCTGGATATACGCCTACAAATGCAAAAGGAAGAATCCACGTTAAAACATATCGGATGACATTGTTATAAATATCTACAGGATACCTTCCGTAGTTTCCAATATTATAAATAGTAGGCATAATAGAGGTTCTGGCATCCGACCAGAAGCCTATGCTTGCTAAGGCGATGAAAATTCCTGCGTATACAAGCGCTCCTCCTAAAATAAACAATAGAAAAATAAAAACATCATACCACTGGAAATGAAGGTGTAAAGAAGACGCAGCGTAAGCCATTACGGCAATCCCTGTGATACCACCAAACAATGATTCCAGTTCCATCCGCTCTAAAATAACTTGAAACAAACTGTGAATCGGCCGCGTTAAAATTCGGTCCATTTCACCTTTGACAATGTAGCGCTCGTTGAAATCCCAAATGTTAAAGAAAGACGAAAAAATAGCAAAAGGGACCAAAAAGAAACCATAAATAAAGATAATTTCCTCTCGTGACCATCCGTGCAGCGACTGAGTATGTCCAAATACAACTAAAATAAAAATCAAATTAACTGTTTGAAACAATAAGTCTGAAATGATTTCAACTACCATATCGGTGCGATACTGAAGCCTTGTTTTCATATATTGACTAATGTACTGAAAGAAAATCGAAAAATAAAACATTTTCATAGACTACCCTCCTTGAATAACCATTTTTTTCTTCGCTATGTTCCACAAACACGCAATAGGAATAAATAGAAGCCCTGACCAAACTGCTTGTGTAATAAGAGCATTTATTACTTCCTGCCCTTTAAATCCATTTGTGAAAATCATGCTCGGAATATAACTAATGGCCTGAAAAGGGAAATAGCTCATAATATGTTGCGCCCATAAAGGATAGAAACTGATGGGCAGAAGAAGTCCTGAAAACAAATCAATAACAACGCGCTTCGCTCGAATGAGTCCGTCATTGTTAAAGAGAAAAAAAGTCGTAATACCCGTTAATAAATTAATTTGTGTATTAATAATGAAACTAAAAATTAAAGACAGTCCAAAATAAAGCCATGTTGCGGCATTGGCTGAGAACTGTACTGGAAATAAAAACGCGACAATAATCATACCGGGCACTGAGAAAAACAGCAGCCGAAAAATCCCTTCTCCCAGTCCTTGCATTGTTTTCATACCAAGGTAGCTATAAGGCTTAATTAACTCTACTGCCACCTTGCCATCTTTAATTTCCATTGCCATTTCACGGTCAATGTTATTAAAATAAAAGGCTCTTGCCATCCATGAAACGGCTACATACGTTGTCATTTGGGTAATGGATAACCCTTGAATATTCTCTTTTCCTCCATAAATAGCGGACCATAAAAAGTAGTAAGCACCAATATTAATCGCATAAATCAATATTCCGCTGTAATAATTCGTCCGATACGCCAGCATCATTAAAAAGCGAATGCGTATCATCTCTATATATTTATCCATTCACAACACCTTCTTCATAAATGTTGCGGATGATTTCTTCCGTTGAAATTTCTTCAATGTTAATATCACTGATTTCGTGCTTTGCCACCACTTTAGCAATCAGCTGTGACAGTAAGTCTCCTTTATTTTGAAGCTGCGCTGTCCACAAATATTTTTGATCACCTTCAATCCAGTTAACAGGCATCCCTTGCGTCAATAGCTTCAACTGCTCTTGATTTGGAGCTGTTCCAAATTCAAACGTAACTTGTTTAAGGTCTCCCCAATTCGAACGCAGCTTTTGCAGTGATCCGTCATAAATAATACTGCCTTCATCCAGCATTACAACGCGTTCACATAAAGCTTCAATATCTGCTAAATCATGTGTCGTAAGCAAAATTGTCGTATTATACTTTTCATTAATTTCTTTTAAAAATTGGCGGATTTTTAATTTAACTAGTACATCTAAACCGATCGTCGGTTCATCTAGAAATAGAAGCGGCGGATTATGAATAAGAGCAGCAGCCAGCTCACAGCGCATTCTTTGACCTAGAGAAAGCTTTCGCACCGGCTTATCTAGAAGCGGTCCAATATCTAAAGTTTGAATAACGTGCTCCATATGAGCGTTATAATCTTCATCTGACACTTTGTATACTTTTTTTAACAAGCGGAAAGATTCTTGTACGGCAATATCCCACCACAGCTGAGAGCGTTGACCAAAAACAACTCCAATCGTTTGGGCAAACTTCTCCCTTTCTTTATGAGGGTTCATTCCATTTACGGTAATCTCGCCTGAAGTAGGAGTTAAGATTCCTGTCAGCATTTTGATTGTTGTCGATTTCCCCGCTCCGTTTTCTCCTATATAACCTACCATTTCCCCTTGTTTTACGGTAAACGAAATATCGTTCACAGCTTTCATGACTCTATAATTACGGGTAAATAAATCCCGGAATGCCCCTTTAAGGCCAGAGCGGCTAGAATAAGCTTTAAATTCTTTCCGAAGTTGATTCACCTCAATAGCATTTTTCATCGTATTCCCTCCGTTACGTCGACGTATTAGTGGTTTCTTTTATTGTTTCCGGCGCCCTTGCTAGCAACTCCTCCAAGAAACGAGGAACTATTTTCTAGCAGTTAGCTCACAAATTTCTATCATACACGTTCTCGAATGTTTTTCAAGAAACAAATAAGTTTGATAGAATAAAGAAGTTGAACTTTTCATTAGGAGGCATAACATGCAATTTACAAAATCAGAACAATTACACGCTGAAGCGCTCGAACATATTGTAGGCGGCGTTAACAGCCCTTCACGTTCATATAAAGCCGTAGGAGGCGGAGCACCTGTTGCAATGGAAAAGGCAAGCGGAGCTTATTTCTGGGACGTCGATGGAAATAAATATATTGACTATTTAGCAGCTTACGGCCCTATTATTACAGGACACGCTCATCCTCATATCACGAAAGCTATTACAAAAGCAGCTGAAACTGGTGTTCTTTACGGTACGCCGACTGCTCATGAAGTCACATTTGCTAAAATGCTCAAAGAAGCGATGCCCGCATTAGATAAAGTGCGCTTCGTCAACTCTGGAACAGAAGCAGTTATGACAACAATCCGTGTAGCACGCGCTTATACTGGACGCGATAAAATCATTAAATTTGCAGGTTGCTATCACGGCCATTCCGACCTTGTATTGGTAGCAGCTGGATCTGGCCCTTCTACGCTCGGAACTCCTGACTCTGCAGGTGTACCAAAAAGTATCGCTAATGAAGTCATCACAGTTCCTTTTAACGATATTGAGCCTTACAAGGAAGCATTAGAAAAATGGGGCGATCAAATTGCAGCTGTTTTAGTAGAACCAATCGTTGGAAACTTCGGAATTGTTGAGCCAGAACCTGGCTTTTTAGAACAAGTTAACGAATTAACTCACGAAGCTGGAGCACTTGTTATTTATGATGAAGTGATTACAGCATTTCGCTTTATGTACGGCGGAGCTCAAGATTTACTTGGTGTAAAACCTGATCTGACTGCATTTGGAAAAATCATCGGCGGAGGTCTTCCAATCGGAGCCTACGGCGGTAAAAAAGAAATCATGGAAAAAGTGGCGCCGCTTGGACCGGCTTATCAAGCAGGTACAATGGCAGGAAACCCAGCGTCTATTCTTTCTGGGATTGCTTGCCTGGAAGTACTAAAGCAAGAAGGTGTTTATGAACAGCTAGATAAGCTAGGGGCGATGCTCGAAGAAGGTATTTTAAAACATGCTCGTACATATAACATGCCTATTACGATCAATCGATTAAAAGGCGCTCTTACTCTCTACTTTACAACAGAAACGGTTAAAAACTATGAACAAGCAGAAAATACAGACGGCGAATTATTCGCACGCTTCTTTAAACTAATGCTCCACCAAGGCGTCAACTTAGCTCCTTCGAAATATGAAGCATGGTTCCTTACTACAGCTCATACAGAAAAAGATATTACCGACACTTTAGAAGCTGTAGAAAAAGCATTTAAACAGTTAAGTGAAGAACGCTAATTTTTACTCTAAAGCACTCGTTTGAAAATGAGTGCTTTTTTATCTTGCCTTTGGGTTTCCTTATAGAACATTCCCACCTTTCATAACCATTTCTTACGCGTCATCTCCTTTTTGTCATCCTGTCGAAAAATCCCGAGAAATACCCTTATTTTTCTGCTTGTTTTCTCTTGATATCCATTCTTAAACCTTGTATAGTATGTTATTGTTTATATTATTTCCAACAGGTTATGTAATAAAGAAGGATTGATTTTTGCAATTTATCATTTGTTTTGGGGAACATTCTTCATAACGAAAAAACTTTTTTACAGAAAGGAACTACGAACGCACATGAAACTTGGTGCCCGCATCTTAAAAACGGGAATTGCCATTACACTTTCATTGTTATTAGGTGAATTTCTAAGTTTACCATCTCCAATATTTGCGGCAATTGCGGCAGTTTTTGCAATTCAACCGTCTATTTACAGATCTTATTTAACGATATTGGAGCAAATACAGGCGAATGTGATTGGAGCTGCTTCTGCAGTTTGTTTTGGACTTATTTTTGGTACCCATCCCATCATTATTGGTTTTACCGCTGTTGTTGTCATTGCAGTCAACTTAAAATTACGTATTAATAATACAATTGGGCTTGCGCTTGTGACAGTAATTGCAATCATGGAAAATCCAGGAGATAATTTCGTTGAATATGCACTTATACGCTTTGGTACAGTGTTACTTGGGGTATTCTCAGCATTTATTGTCAATCTTATTTTTATTCCGCCAAAGTATGAAACAAGATTGTATTATAAAATTGTAAGCACAACGGAAGAAATTATTAAATGGATTCGCATGAATCTTTATCACGCATCTGAGCACACATTGTTAAAAGAAGACATTGAAAAAATGAAAGACAATGTGGCTAAAATGAATCAAATCTTTGATTTTTACAAAGAAGAACGCACTTATTCAACCAAAAAACGTTTTGTTAAGTCACGCAAGCTCGTTTTATTTCGTCAAATGATTACCGTAACAACACGAGCTCTTACAACCTTGAAACTACTTCACCGAGTGGAAAATGATCTTCAAGTCATGCCACAGCAATTTCAAGATTTAATCAAATCTGAAGTTGAGTGCCTGTTAATGTATCATGAGCAAGTATTATTAAAATTCATTGGGAAATTACGCGTACAGCCAACCACTACTGTACCAAACGAAGCCTGCGTTGGAAAACGAGCTTTAATCGATAAATTTATGCAGTACAAAATATACGATAATGATGAAGAGAATAAGGTTATTTATCATATCTTCCCTTTAATTTCTGTCATCATTGAGTATAGTGAAGAGTTAGAGCATCTTGATAAGCTGATTGATACGTTCCAAAACTATCACAAAGATGCTAACTCATTTGATATTAATCATCAGCGACAAGAAGATTAAAAACACCACCTATTGTTAGACAATAGGTGGTGTTTTTAAATTGTATCAAGCTGCTGAACGTTAAAGAGCTGATAGTAATGACCTTTTTTCTTAATTAACTCCTCATGAGAACCTCGTTCGACTACTCTTCCATTTTCTAAAAGTACAATTTCATCAACATGAGTAATTGTAGATAAACGATGGGCTACAATGAAAGTCGTACGGTCTTTTGCTAGTTCAGCTAATGCTTCTTGAATATAGTGCTCACTTTCCAAATCTAGAGCTGAAGTGGCTTCATCAAAAATAAGAATAGCTGGATTTTTTAAAAATACGCGCGAAATGGAAATACGCTGCTTTTGTCCCCCTGATAGCTTCATTCCCCGCTCTCCCACTTTTGTATCATATCCTTCGGGCAAATTCATAATAAAATCGTGAGCATTTGCGGCTTTTGCCGCAGCAATTACTTCTTCATCTGTCGCTCCTGGCTTTCCAAGCAGTATATTGTTTTTAACCGTGTCACTAAACAACACCGTATCCTGCAGGACGATTCCAATCTTATCTCGCAGGCTGCGTACTTTATAGGTTTTGATATCAATGTCATCAATGAGAATTTTCCCCTCTGTCACATCATAAAAGCGCGGAATTAAGCTGATAAGCGTGGATTTCCCTCCTCCGCTCATTCCAACAAACGCAACGGATTTTCCTTTTTCTACATCTAAATTAATATCATGAATCACAGGTTTTTCTTCTTCTTCATAAGCAAATGAAACGTGCTCAAACTGCACCTTTCCATGAAGCTCAGTACATTCTTTTGCATCTTTCTTGTCTGTAATATCGTATTCTTCATCAATGAACTCAAACACCCGGTCCATAGATGCAACAGACTGCGTGAGCGTAGTCGATGAATTGACCAAGCGGCGAAGCGGATTATACAAGCGGTCAATATAGGCCACAAATGCTACCATCGTTCCTACGCTAAGACTTTCTGTGATGACTTGATATCCAGCAAATGTAATCACGATTAAAGGTGCCAAATCGGTAATGGTGTTCACTACTGCAAATGTTTTGGCATTCCAATTCGTATGATTGATTGCTTTTTGTAGAAAATTTGAATTTTGCTTATCAAATTGTTTCTGCTCATGAGGCTCAATAGCAAAGCTGCGAATAACAGAGATTCCTTGAACCCTTTCATGCAAGTGACCCTGTACTTCCGCTAAAGCCTGCGAACGGACTCGCGTTAAATGGCGCAGACGACTGTAAAAATATTTTACAGAGAACGCATAAACGGGCAGCAAAATAATCGATACCAGTGTTAAAGGTACATTCATCGTAAACATAATCACAATGGCTATTACAATCGTCATCATATCAAGCCATACGTTCATTAAGCCTGTGATAACAAAGTTTTTTGTTTGCTCTACATCATTAATGACTCGTGAAATCACTTCACCCGCTCGCGTGTTTGCATAGTAACGCAAGCTAAGCTTTTGAATATGGCTAAACAGCTGATCCCGAATATCATATAATACTTTGCTCGATACCCACTGAGCATAATACTGCCTGTAATATTCAATGGGAGGTCTTAACACTAAAAATATAACAAACGAAATCCCCATAATCGTCACCATTTTATGAACTTTTTCAGAGGAAGACATGCCATGTCCATTTACGATATCGTCCAAAACATATTTCAAAAGCAGCGGAATTAATAAAGGAATAGCAAATTTAATAATACCAATTAAGACAGTGCCGACAATTTGCCATTTGTATGGCTGTACAAACTTCATGTAGCGTCTTATACTTCCCATAAAATCTCCCCTTTCTATCTATGAGGGCAAGCTTCCTTAGTATATGTACACGCGTCGATTTTTTAGTGCTTTTATCTCTTCTAAAAGATGGCGACCATAACGCCAAAAAGAACATTATATCAAACAGTCAGCTTTAGACGGCCTAACATAATGTTCTCTAGCTCATTCATCAAGAATGCCGATATGTTAAAAAACGTTCATACCAAATGTCAATGAAATCTGGAGCAAACGGGCCTTTTCGCTGTCGAATCCAACCTTTTAACTCCTCGACGTGATTATGTAAAATACGGTCAATCACTTCTGGATAATTCATTTCTTTTCGATGCTTCTCATATTCATCTTCATCAAGAAGGGTGTATGTCATATCTGGATAGACTTTAATATCTAAATCATAATCAATATATTTGAGCGCTTCATTGTCATCATAAATGAACGGCGAACTGATATTGCAGTAATAATAAATTCCATCTTCACGGATCATCCCAATGACGTTAAACCACTGCTGAGCATGAAAATAACAAATTGCTGGCTCTCTTGTGACCCATGTTCGTCCATCTGATTCTGTAACGACTGTACGATCATTTCCTCCAATCACTAAGTTATTGGTTGCTTTTAATACGGTTGTCCGATCCCACACGCGATGAATATGTCCATTATGCTTGTAGCTGTGTATTTGAATTGTTTCTCCTTCCACCGGAATTCCCATCTCCAATACCTACTTTCATTTTAGCACTTAAAAAAATTCATATAACGTCTCCATTTGTTTTATGTTTATTATAACGGTTTCTCTTTCATTTTAACACAAATGTGCTAACCTTCTTGAGTTCAAAAAAGTCACTCCCCCTACTTTCCCTTTGCTTAGCAGCCTTAAAAAAGAGAGGAAGTGACACATCAATGTTCATTAAGCAAGTGTAGAGCAAGCCCCTTCACTTTTATATGTACGAATAATGTCTTCGGTTTGTGCTTCAAACGTCAATTGAATCTCTTTTAGTTTTAGCTTCATTTCACTAATTTCATCTTGCACAGAATGAAGTTTTGCTTCTTCATGAAGTTTTACTAGTTCACCTTCGATTTCCTGACAGCGCTCAATCTCAGACTGCAAAAACAGAAGTTGATCCATGGTCTCCAATTGTTGAGTCACTAGCTGATCAAATTTTTTCATACGATAGCTCCTCCCTATTTGCTTTAACCATACACGCGGCACTTCTGTTAACATTCTGTTTAGGTGAGACAGATTCCTTTGACGAGTTGTGTAAAGTTTCAAGAAGTTTTGTCATACTTTGTTGCTTTTTATATAAGAAAAAGCGAACTTAACATCGCCGTTTGAAAGACGTTAAGTTCGCTTTTGATATTAACCTTGGTATTTACCAGCGTTTTGGTTTTTCTTTGCTTCAGCTTGTGCGTTTTGTTGTCTCACTTCTTGAGCACTTGTTTCGCTAGCAAATTCAGTACCGAAGTTGTTTTTAGATGCTTGAGCATTTTGGCTTTTGTTTGCCGCTGCTTGTGCATTTTGTTGCTTCACTTCTTGTACATTTGTTTCGCTACCAAATTCAGTACCGAAGTTGTTTTTAGATGCTTGAGCATTTTGGTTTTTCACGTGTTGTGTGCTTGTACCAGATGCTGTTTTGTTAGTTTGTTTTGCCATTGTAATCACCTCCACGAAAATTAATATGCCCGGGAGGTAAATAGGGTATGCAAACTTTTTTCAGTATTTTAAGGCGCAAGCACAAAATACATTTACCTTACATTAAAAGTGAACGCCCTCCGTCAATAATAAGCGTTTGACCGCAAATCATATTTGCTTGATCGGAGACTAAGAACATCACTGCATCTACCATGTCTTTTGGCTCCACCATACGACCAGCTGGAGTATGTTTGCGCGCATCATCTAACAGTTCATCACGATTTGGGAAGTGCTTTAATGCTTCTGTATCCACAGCACCTCCAGATACAGCATTTACCACAATATTTTTTGGAGCAAGCTCCACTGCTAAATAGCGGGTCAATGCTTCTACAGCAGCTTTTGACACGCCTACTGTTGTATAATTTTCCAAATAGCGAATAGAACCGAGCGAACTGATGGTAACAATCTTTCCTCCGCCTACTTTTTCCATACGTTTAGCCGCTTCTTGTGCACAGAATAAATATCCTTTGCTATTGATGTCCATTGTCCAATTCCAGTGAGTTTCTTCTAATTCCATAATAGGACGTAAAACTCCTGAAGCTGCATTACTTACAAATACGTCTAAGCGACCGAATGCGTCATCAATTTGCTCAAACATTTCTTTAATTTTCTCTACTTTTCCTACGTTTGCTTTAACAACTAATGCTTCTCTGCCTAATGCTTTAATTTCTTCCGCTACTTCCTGCGCTGCACTTTTGCTTCGTGCATAGTTTAATACAATATCGTATCCTTCTTTAGCAAGACGTAAAGCAATCTCTTTACCAATACCTCTGCTGCTTCCCGTAACTAGTGCTACCTTTTGTGACATGATGTCATCTCCCTTATGTATCATATTATCTTTACATTGTACTGATTTTATCGCATAAGAAACAAGTAATATAGGGAAAATAGATAAAACTTGATAAAATGAACGAGGTGAATAGAATGTATGTAGGTAGAGACATGACGGCTCTTTCAATGATTTCTAAAAGCGAGTGGAAAGACAGCGAGCTTGCGTTTTTCCATCACTCTTTACAGCAAATGACGCCGTATTTAAATGCTGAAGGACAAAGTATTCATCAGCAAATTATTAAAGAAATTGAAGCACGAGGCGGGTTACAGCGCCACGAAGCAGATTATACACACGGCACGCACGTATCATATGATTAAATAAAAAGAAGCGCGGAGTTTATCCACGCTTCTTTTATTTAACAAGCAAATATTCTTTTAAGATTTTTTGATGGGAAACCGGAAATGCATATTGTTCTAAGTCTTTTTCAGAAACTACTTTCAAATTTTTTAATGCACTGATATCACTTGCAAGCTCTGCTTCATATACTGTGATGTTCCAGACGATATGAGAAAACACGTGCTGAATTGTGGTAAAAGGCGCATGGATTTTAATATCAGCTCCGTACTCATTTTGAATAAACGCCTGAAGCTGCTGATGATCTGGCGCTATACTAAGATCTACTTCTATATTTGGAAATTCCCATAGATTAGCTAAAAGTCCTTTGCTTGGACGCTTATGAATTAGATAATTTCCTTCACCGTCTTTAATCACCGCTGCAGCAAGCTGAAGAGCACGCGGCGCTTTTTTCTTTGATTTAACGGGAAGCTCATTCTGCACTCCTTCTTCAAAAGCGCGGCAGTGTTCGCGAACTGGACATAACAAACAGGAAGGAGAAGTTGGTGTACAGACAATGGCACCAAGTTCCATCATACCTTGATTGAAATAGGAAGGGTTATCTGTTGAAATAATTTCATGCACGATTTCTTCAAACAACTTTCTTGTTTTCGGTTTTGCAATATCATCCCAAACGGATAAAATGCGCGATAGCACACGCATGACATTTCCATCTACAGCAGGCTGCGGCACTCCGTATGCAATACTTAAAATGGCCCCTGTTGTATAAGGACCCACTCCTTTTAGTTTGGAGATTTCTGCTGGCGTATTTGGAACTTCTCCCCCGTATTGTTCGTGAACTTCTCGAACCGCAGTTTGCAAATTACGGGCACGGGAATAATAGCCTAATCCTTCCCACGCTTTTAACACATCATCTTCATTCGCATAAGCTAAGTCTTTGATAGTGGGAAATTTGCTAATAAAATTATTAAAATAAGGAATGACCGTATCTACTCTCGTTTGTTGAAGCATAATTTCAGATACCCACACCTTATAAGGGTCCTGATCTTGACGCCAAGGTAAAATGCGCTGTTCCTGCTCAAACCAAGAGATTAAGTCATTTTGAAATGCTTGAATATCAAAATTTTGTACAATATCTTTACTTTGTTTCACGTCATAGCCTCCGAGGTATTAACTATACATATACAATGTGTTGCTTTTTGAATCTTAGTAACTTTATGATAACCTTATAACAACTACAAATATGAATAGTAAAATGAATTGTTCAAATAATGAATAAAAACAGCCGATTTGCTGCGTTAATAATAAAATGAGATTTTTTGCTTTAAATCAAGCTCTCATGCTGAATTAGAATAATCTAAGATCGTCATCATCTTACAAAGGAGGAGTTCGCTCTGGATACTGGTACACACATTGCAATGGGAATCGCTCTGGGCGGCCTTGCAACATTAGACCCCACTGTATCTGCGAATACAGCCACAATGGATGCTGTGATGATTGGCGTAATGGCCGGGTCATTAGCACCTGATTTAGACACTGTTTTAAAGCTGCGAAACAATGCACAGTATATCCGCAATCACCGTGGAATTACACATTCTATCCCGGCTGTTATTTTATGGCCTTTGCTTATCGTGCTCATTCTTTCGCTTCTGCTGCCAGGAGCTAACTTGCTGCATCTATGGATGTGGACCTTTGCAGGCGTCATTATTCACGTTTTTGTTGATATCTTTAACGCTTATGGCACGCAGGCTTTACGGCCTTTCACAAATAAATGGATTGCGCTTGGCGTAATCAACACGTTTGATTACGTGATTTTCTCAGCCCACGTGCTCGCAATTTTAATCTGGTTTATTGGAGCAGAGCCAGGACCAACATTCATTACGCTATATGTGTTATTGGCGTTTTACTATGGACTGCGCTTTTATATGCGCCACCAAATCGCCAAGAAGCTTCGAAAACAGTTTCCTGATGTTATCAAGCTCAATATCTCTCCTACGCTGCGTTTCACTCACTGGCACTTAGCCGTGACGACCGAAAAGTACTTTCATGTAGGAAGAGCAATCGGAGAAGAAATTTTTATTTATGATACGTTTGATAAAGTTCCAATTCCTGAATCGGCCGTAATTGAAGTAGCGAAAAAAGATGAAAATTTATCTGCTTTTCTTTTCTTTTCACCTATTTATAGATGGGAACTGGACGAATATAACGACCACATTGAAGTGCGTTTTATTGATTTACGCTACCGCAGCAAAGACTACTATCCATTTGTAGCCGTGGTCCAGCTTGATTACGATTTAAATATTATTTGTTCGTACACTGGTTGGATTTTCAGTGAGAAAAAATTGCGTAAAAAGCTTGATTACCTCCCGCACTAATCATAACAAGAACAAATATGAAACCCAAAAACGAACCGTCTTGAGAAGACGGTTCGTTTTTATTTAATGTTTTAAATAGTCATCGTTATTTAATAAATGCTGATATTTAGGGTTTTTAACCGCGATTTCATGAAGTTTGTCACCGTAGCTGTTGATGTACATCGTAACAACCTTTTCCGTCGCTTCTTTCCCTTTATAATCATATCCTGCTTTTGCGTAAGATGACTCAAAATCTTCCCAGAAAAGTTCGACCCATGTACGGGCTTGAGCGTATGAAAGCGAACTATTTTTGCTTAATAGCTGATTCGTTAATCTTTCGAATATATCGTTCATAAGAACACCTCGATTACCAAAATTCTTTATGAGTATGTTTGCACTTTTAACTTACACTATAAATGCGGAGTTATTCACTCCCTCATGTACTATATCATAACCGCAACGCTTTCTGTTGTAAAAGGAGAGGTATCGATGCGCAATAAAGCAAAAGATTTTACAAACCAACATCATACTAAGTTTGAAGGCGAACCTCGAGCAAAAGCAGAATACGCTTCAAAACGTGCAAATGGAACGATCAATACGCATCCGCAAGAACGTATGCATGCTTCTAATGAGCGCGAAGAATAACCGCTTGCTTTGCTTATTTGTTTAAAAGTAAAGCGAATATAGATATCAAACAAGCAGCACACTTCGTGCTGCTTGTTCGTCCCTTTATTTTTTCAACATGGAAATAGGCAATGCCTCTTCGTTTTGCGGTGAGCCAAGTCTAAACCCCCATGCAAAAACTCCGTTCATATAATCAATTTTAAAATATGAACCCGGATCTCCTTGAATTTCATATACTTCCCCTGCTTGAAACGTTTCAGGATCCAATAAGTACGATCTAGCCATTGTTACTTTTCTTTCTAATACTGCATACTCATTGACCATGCCAAGCTGTTCAGCTTTTCGTGCTTTTTCTTGAAGAGACCCAATTTCTTGTTGAAGTTCATACGTCGTCATATCACTGTAACGTTTTTCAGACATGCTGCTTTCCCCCTTGTTTGCTTTCATTTTATTATAACAAAAGGTATAACTAAAGGGAGACTATGAAAAGGGAGTTTTGGGAATGAAAACAGTGCTAATCACAGGCGGTGCGACGGGTCTTGGAAAAGAACTCGCAAAACTTTACGCAAAAGACTGCAACGTCATTCTAGCTGGACGCAATCAACAGAAATTAACTGAGGCCCAGCATGAGCTAGGAGAAAACGTATATACGATGTCTGTAGATATTACACAGTATGAAGAAGTAGGAAAATCTGTAGAAAAACTGCTGATGCAGCATTCAGTAGATATCCTTATCAACAACGCAGGCATTGGACATTTTGGTCCTTTGACAGATTATACAAAACAAGCAATCGATGAAGTCATCGATACAAATGTAAAAGGAACTATTTTTTTAACGCAAGCGCTTATGCCTCATCTCTTGACGAGACCTGAACCTAAAGTTATGAATATCATTTCAACTGCAGGACTTCGAGGGAAAGCCAATGAAAGCGTCTATGTGGCAAGTAAATTTGGCGTAAGGGGATTTACAGAAAGTTTAAAAGTGGAGTACCAAGATACCAACCTTCATGTGACGGCAGCTTATATGGGAGGCATGAATACTCCTTTTTGGGATCACAACAACCACATTAAAGATAAAAGCCGCTTGCGCTCAGCTTCAGAAATCGCTGAGATTATTTATAAACAGCAGAATGATTCAGAAGATATTTTGTTTTAAAAAGATTGAAGCATCACAATAAAAAAATCCGAACGAGTTGGATTCTCTATCAAGAATCTCGATTCATCGTTCGGATCTTCCTTCAACTAACATACTTTTTTCCCCGCTCTATTCCTCTTCAATAGAATCTAGAAATGATTGAATTTGTTCAATGGAGAATCCTTTTCTATAAAGAGCCTGCTTCATTTTTTGCTGATATTCCCAGCCTTCATACTTTGAAAAACGACGATGAGCTTTCATTCCTTGATATTGCAGAGCTTCCCAAACCTCATCGCTTTCTTTTTCTGTATCCGTTCGCTGAAATGCTTCTTGAATAACAGAAAACGAATAGCCCTTCACTGCCAATGCTTGTTCCATTTTTTGTTTCATCATTACTTGAGATAATTTTTTATATTTCCCTTTTAACTTTTCAATTAATTTTACAGCAGTTTGAATTTGCTGTTCTTCAGGGTATTCACATAAACTAAGGGTAATAATGGAATCAGAAATCCCCTTTTCTTTTAATTCTCTTTGAATCACATTTGGTCCTTTTGGTGTTGTGTTCATCTGAGTTAACACAAATGCTTTGGCAAACTCTTCATCATTTAAATAACGGTGGCTGACTAGTTTCTGAATAACTTGTTGAATAATAGTAGAGTTAATTTCTTTTTTCTTTAAATAATCGTGTACCTCTTTTTCAGAGCGCATTCGATAAGATAAGTAAATGATCGCTAAATTATAAGCTTTTTTCTCATCATCTGCGTACTGAATTTCCGTTAATTCAAATTCATCAAGCTCACGACCTTTTTTTAAGTCATATTTGATGAGGACATTTTCGTCAACACCAAAGCCAAACTCTTCACCTTTACCATAATCTAAATACACATTATAACGTTCACCGCTATTCTTTTGCGTTGTGATCTTTGTGACAACAGGCATTAACCTTCACCTCATATTTCTTATTAAATTGATGGCTGAAGAACCGCCAAACGTATCATACACATTTTTATTTATCTCAATAAAGGAGGAAGTTCGTATGAAAATTGTTATTGCTGGAGGAACTGGATTCGTAGGTAAAGCTTTAACAAAACATTTTTTAACACAAAAACATTATGTATATATTTTAACACGCAATGCAGATAAAGCTGCAAGAGATCCGAAACTTAAATATGTAGAGTGGATGCAAGAAAACAGCCAACCTGAAGAGCATGTAGAAGGAGCAGACGTTTTTATCAATTTAGCTGGCGTTTCACTTAACAGTGGCCGCTGGACGGACGAACGCAAAAAAGCCATCGTGGAAAGTCGCCTTTCTTCTACTCAAGAAATTCTTCGCATTATGGCTTCTTTACCCGAAAAACCGTCACTTTATGTAAATGCAAGCGCCGTTGGTTATTACGGGACATCAACGAAAGAAACGTTCACAGAAGCTTCTCCATCGATCGGGACAGACTTTTTGGCTGAAACGGTAAAAAAGTGGGAAAATGAAGCGCTAAAAGCCATGGAACTCAATATTCGTACTGTCTTAACAAGATTCGGCGTTATATTAGGGAAAGATGGCGGAGCACTTCCTTCTACGGCCCTTCCTTATAAATTATTTGCAGGAGGAACAGTCGGTTCCGGAGAACAGTGGATGTCTTGGGTGCATCTTCAAGACGTCGTGAAGATCATTGATTACTGTATTCATACCGAACAAATAGAGGGAGCTGTTAACGTCACTGCCCCAAATCCCGTTCAAATGAAAGAGTTTGGAAAGACGATTGGAAAAGTGTTGAATCGTCCTCATTGGATGCCCGTACCTAGCTTTGGCCTTCAACTGCTGATGGGAGAAATGAGTATGATTATTTTAAAGGGACAGCGCGTTTTACCTGAAAAATTGATTCAACAGAATTACATTTTTACATATACTGTATTAGAAGATGCATTGCGAGATTTACTCTAGTTATTTTCTGTTATTTCCCTAAAACAGGTGACTAAGCTGCCGATAGATAGGAGTAACTTTATGAAAACCATTCTCTTAAAAAATGCAACGCTCTATCCTATTACGTCAAAACCTATTTATAATAGTGATGTGCTCATTCAAGATGGAAAAATTGTTTTAATTGGGCCAAACTTGCAGCCACCTCTTCGAGTAGAAGTCATTGACTGCAAACAGCGTTATTTATTCCCTGGATTTATTGATGTTCATACACATCTAGGATTATATGATGAAGGAACCGGCTGGGCCGGGAATGATGCTAACGAAACCATTGAACCTATGACTCCACATATCCGAGCTTTTGACAGTGTACATCCTTTAGATCCTGGGTTTAAAGATGCCATTGAAGCGGGTATTACGTCTGTACACATTATGCCAGGAAGTGCAAATGTGATTGGAGGCACAACTTCCGTTATTAAAACAGCTGGAACAAGCATTTCTCAAATGTTAATTCAAGAGACAGCTGGACTTAAGATTGCGCTAGGAGAAAATCCAAAACGAATTCACAGCCACGGCAATAAAGAATCGATTACGCGAATGGGTATTATAGGGATGCTGCGAGAAGCCTTTTATCACGCAGCAAGCAGTGACAACAAAGATGATTTGCGCATCAAACCTCTCACTCAAGCACTGAATAGAGAAATTCCAGTTCGGATTCATGCTCATAGAGCCGATGATATTCTATCAGCTCTTCGCTTAGCAGATGAATTTCATTTAGACGTCCGTATTGAGCACTGTACAGAAGGCCATTTAATTGCTAAAGAGCTGGGTGGAAGAAATTTAAAAGTGAGCGTAGGTCCAACTTTAACACGCCGCTCAAAGGTTGAACTTAAGAATAAAACGTGGAAAACCTATCAAGCTCTTTGCAATGAAGGAGTAGAAGTTTCCATTACAACGGACCATCCTTATACGCCTATTCAGTATTTAAATATTTGCGCATCCATTGCCGTACGTGAAGGACTCGAAGAGCAAAAAGCATTAGAAGGCATCACGATTACTGCTGCTCGGAATCTCCGTATTGATCATCGAATCGGCAGTATCGAAGCAGGAAAAGACGCTGATTTAGTGCTATGGAGCCATCATCCCTTTCACTACTTAGCAAAGCCTATTTTCACCATGATAGATGGTAAAATATTATTTAAAAAAAATTAACATTTTACCTATTTTCTTTTTTTATTTTTTTTAGTATGATACGTTTAGAAGCATGTGAATTTCACAAAAGCATAAACATCACACGTTGACTTTTTATGTTTGTTGACTTGTAATGGGAAGGCAAATGGTGCGCCACCAGGTAACTGGTTCTAGTGGGTTCGATTCCCACCCCGAAATTTTTTTAATTATTAAAAAATTTCGAGGGTGGGGACTTGATTGGAGTCTGTATATACCCTCGATCAGGAGGGAAAAGTTATGTTAAAAAAACGTGACCTAAATGACTGTCAATCTCTATACGAACTCATGGTACATCCTGATGTCTTCCCTTTTGTTCGTCATAAAGCCCATTCCTATGAAGAATTTTTATTTGTGACTAAACAAACGATGGAAGCAGAAGATCATGGAGAAATTATTTCTCGCACGATTTTAGATGAATGGGGTAACCCTATCGGCACCATTAATTTATTTGATGTACAGGATCAAGCTGGTTTTTTAGGCACTTGGCTTGGCAAACCGTTTCATGGAAAAGGATATAATCAAATTGCAAAAGAAGCGTTCTTTAATGAACTGTTCTTTGAGTTAAATATAGAGCGAATTTTTATGCGAATCCGCAAAATCAACATCAGGTCTATTAAGGCTGCCGAAAAACTGCCTTATGCAGTACTTGCGAATGAAACACACAAAGCTTTATACGATGAAATTAATCAACATGAAGACGTATATGATTTATACGAAATTCCAAAAGACTTGTATACATTATACTACCTGCGTCACGAACAAGACGTTCAAGAAGATCACCAGCTTAAAGAAGCGTAAGAGTCTCTCCGTTACACGGAGAGCTTTTTTTATGATTAAAAACGAGAGATTCTGGAAAAAATAAGTAGCATGATCGAAAAACGTTAATTGGAGGTTTTTTTATGTCTGAAAAAAAACGAAAAGAAAACGCAAAAAATACGTTAAGTAGCGCTCAAGAAATCTATTACGGCCGCGAGTTTAAAAAAGCAGACCGTGCAGGCGGCTACACGAAAAAATAAGTGAGGCAAAATATCTCTATCCAACGCTTGATCATCCCAACGTCCTTTCTGTACACTGTGTATCGGAAGGACGTTTTATATTATGTAAAGATAATAACGCGAAGATTTCATGCGTATGATTTACGATTTTTTAATACTTTACTATATCCACAAAGTTTACCCACAATTATGTGGATAATGTGCATAACTTTATCAGATATGTATATTACCGCTTTCATAACTTGAAATGACAGTGGGTAATTTTTATGTAAATTTTCTGAAAAAATGTGAATAATGTGGATAAAGTTGTGAATATCCTATACAATTCAGCAGTTAACTTCTTGTTAACCTGTGGATATCTTCTTTAGCAATTTCGTTTGTTTTAGTAACATGAAAGCTTTTGATATATTATAAGTATAATAATAAAAAGTAGGGGAACTTCTCCCTACTTTTTTATGATTGGAAACAATATATCCACACTTGTTCCTTGATTTAACTGACTAGAAAATGTCATCTGCGCATGATGAGCTTTAATAATCCGATAGCTGACCATCAGCCCTAAACCTGTACCTTTTTCTTTTGTACTATAAAAAGGCTCACCTATCTTCGCTAACCGTTCAGGAGGAATACCTTGCCCTTCATCAGCAAGCTGCAGCCAAAGGTGGTTTTCTTTTGCTTTAATCGTAATATGAATACCCCCTCCTTCAGGCATTGCTTCGATAGAGTTTTTAATAATATTAATAAATACTTGTTTTAACTGATTTTTATCTCCATATACCTGCGGTAATTGCTCATCCCTTTCAAATATGAAAGCTACCTTTTTTTCTACTGCTTCAGGTTCAAGAAGCGAGCACACTTCTTGAACAAGCGCTTGCATATTCAAGGGTTCAACATTCATAACCTGAGGTTTTCCTAACATCAAAAATTCTTCTACGATTCCATTCATTCGTTCTAATTCAGTTTCCATGATATCTATATACAAAGCATCTTTGGGATTTTGTTCTTTTAATAAGTGAACAAAACCTTTTAAAGAAGTCAAAGGATTTTTGATTTCGTGAGCAACTCCAGCTGCAAGTTCTCCTACAACGGCAAGCTTCTCAGAAGTTCTAAGCTTCTCTTCTGCTTTTTTACGCTCCGTAATATCTGTCGATACGCACAGCATTTGAATCACTTCCTGTTTTTCATTCATAATAGGAAGTTTTGCTGTTTCGACCCAGCGCCGGTTTCCTTTCGAATCTTTAAACTGTTCTTCTAATACCATCCCTTTTTGCGTACAGTTTGAAAACGTCCCTTTATATAAAAGATCTGATTGAAGGTTGAATTGATATTTATCAATTGGTTGTCCAATCAAGTCATCAGATTTTTCACCTAGCAGCATCGCAAAAGATTCATTAACAAGAATGAACTCCCTTTTTTGATTAATGGCATAAATATAGCTTGGATTAATGTCAATGACTTGTCTTAAAAACGTTTTTTGTTCCTGCAGCTGATTTTCTTTTTGCTGTAAATTTGCTTTAGAATGGCGTATATAGCTAATCATTTCATTAAACTGTTTAGATAAAGTACCGATTTCCCCCCGCTCAATTTCTCGTTCCGGAATTTTTTGATTAAAATTCCCGCGCGCTACTTGTCCCGCCAATTCATATAGTTTACGAATAGGATTCACAATTTGCCTTGCATATAACGCAGTAAAAAAAGAAAGCAGTAAAATTGTAATACCTGAAACGGTCCAAAGCGTTTTTTCAAACGTTTCATAAGGCCTGTAAATTTCTTCAACGGGTAATTCAGCGACAATTCCCCAATCCAAAACAGGAATATATTCAAATGACGCAAAGAAGTACTTACCTTCGGTGTTCACAACGCGCTGATATCCTGATTTATGATTCATCGTTTCCTGAACGATTTCATTTCCCCTGGCATTTTCACCGATTCTCTGTTTCTCAGGGTGTGAAATAATTCTACCATTGCGGTCTACAATAAACGTATAGCCGTTCTCTCCTATATCGAACGTTTGAAAAATGGATTGAAAGCTTTTATTTTCTTCAATGCGCAGCGCTAAATTTATAACTTTTTTTACATTTTGCTGCTCATCCAAAATAGGAATTGCCATCACTACAATGTAATGCTTTGTGTCTGCTGAAACGACATCGCTTAAATATATTTTTTTAGTTCGCAGCGCTTCTTGAAAATATTTTCTTTTACTTAAGTTCACGTGCTTCATACTCTTTAAATCATCTGGGTAATAATGCTCCACATACCCTTTTGTATTAAAAATGGTTCCGCTATCGATATACGGTGAAATATTAACTATTTTCTGCAGTTCTTTGTCTATCTCTTGTTCATCATCTGATAAAAAAATAGGATCTTGCTGTACCTCGTCGCCCAAGCTCCAAATATCTTTAATAACGATGTTAATTTGCTCTTTCATTCTCTTGACGGTTTTATCAGTTACCTGTCGATATTGATCTTGAGAAATATTAGGCAGCATCACTCTTGAAACTATAAACATTAGCGTCAGTACGGTACAAATAAGAAGCACATTAATCGTGAAGATTTTCCAAAACGTATGAGATTTAAACCATTTCATGTTTGTTCACCTTAATTCAATGAAGTCTACCTCCATTGTACTGCAAAATGAAAACTTTTCCATGTAAATGATAGAATTCCACCTTTAGACATAGAAGAAAAGCATTTGGTTCTACATTACTATCAGAAAACTATGAGCTTTTTCACTGTATTTTCTGCTAAAACTTTTTTAGGGTTCTTATATAAACTTTGCTTACTGCATTTTCTTCATACAGTAGAAATCAATTATTTATCTTCCAATAAAAAGACCCCATCACGAAATGATGAGGTCACCCATTTACTATTTCTTCTTCCTTCTAGCCCCGTAAAAACCAAATAAGAGAATAAACCAAACGGGTGTCAACAATAAGGCTGGGCGCGTCGCATCAGAAAACAGCATAATAATAAGAATCACTGCAAACAACGCTAGCACAACATAGTTTATAAATGGTGTTAACGGTGCTTTGAATGTTGATGCTGCATGCAGCTGCGGACGTGTTTTTTTATATCTTAGATGGCAAATCAAAATGATACTCCACACCCAAATGAAACAAATAGCGCTGATGGTTGTTACGATGCCAAAAGCTTGATCTGGTATCAGTTTGCTTAACAAAGCTCCCGCCGAGATAACCAGCGTAGATACAAACAATCCGTTGCTTGGTACGTGGTTTTTGTTCAGTTTTGCAAACGTAGATGGCCCTTGGTCATTTTTACTTAAGTTATATAAGATACGGCTTGTTGAAAACATTCCGCTATTACAAGCAGAAGCGGCTGAAGTTAATACAACAAAATTAATAATTCCAGCAGCAAGCGGAATTCCGACTAAACTAAAGGTTTTAACAAATGGGCTTTCTGCTGCATTCAATTCCATCCACGGGTTAATAAATAAAAGGACGATAAGCGCTCCAACATAGAAAAATAAGATTCGCAGCGGAATTTTATTAATGGCCGATGGAATATTTTTTTGGGGATTTGATGTTTCCGCTGCCGATACCCCTACCAATTCAACCCCGACGTATGCGAAAATAACCATTTGGAATGAAAGTAAGAAACCTGAAACACCGTTTGGAAACAGTCCTCCATGATTCCAAAGATTTTGAACCGTAACGGATCCTGCATCTGTTTTAAATCCGATTACCAGTAAAATAACGCCAATAACAATTAACGCAAGAATCGTAATAACCTTTATTAAAGCAAACCAAAACTCTAATTCTCCAAATAATTTTACGGTTAATAAGTTAAGTCCTAATAAAATGATTACACAAATAAGTGCAGGAATCCACTGAGGAATATTGAACCAATATTTCACATATACGCCAACGGCAATCACATCAGCCATAGCTGTCATGATCCAGCAAAACCAGTACGTCCACCCTGTGACAAATGAAGCCCATGGTCCAAGATACTCTTCAGCAATATCTGTTAACGATTGATAACCTGCTTTAGACAGCAGTAGTTCTCCTAGCGCTCTCATCACAAAGAAAAGCGCAATACCCACAATTAAATAAGCAAAGATGATAGAGGGACCTGCAAGCTGTATGGCTTTACCAGAACCTAAAAATAATCCCGTCCCAATGGTTCCTCCAATCGCGATTAGCTGAACATGACGATTGGATAAATCCCTCTTTAATTCTCGTTGTTCCAACTCTAACTCCTCCTAACAATAAAACCTTTGATGCGATCGTGCGGACTACAAAATAAAGTCCAATAAAAAAAGAGATTGGATGCGCTCCAATCTCATGGTCATAAGAATAACAAATATTATGGTACATACTACCAATTAGTAACATGCCAAATAAATATCCGGTACTCTTCTGTCCTTTTGCCTGAGATTGTGAACCCTTCGGCGTCGCGAAACTATCGCGATCTCTCCAGAAGCTGCTCCTGCTATAGTGTGATCCATAGCAATCATAGCTTTCTACGTATTAAATTTTTCGATCAAGATAATGACTGTCGAATAGTTGTTTATTCTAATACCAGTTGGATGCTTTGTCAACAAGAAAGATGACTTTCATTTATTTACCTTCTTCGAAAGAAGGTAATGAAACAGGTTCAATCGTCAACTTAGTATCCTTTTCTACATGCTACCTGAGTCCCTGCGGAAACCTAAATACGTTAAATGGATCGTACTTTTTATTTACTCTTTCTAACCGCTCTGCGTTGTCTCCAAAATACTCATACTCATAGTTTCTAAGGTTGCTGATAGGGAAATTCACATAGGAGCCTTTCGTAATACGTTTAATATATTGAAATCGCTTATACAGCCACTCTCTGTTTGCTCGTGCAAACGCATCGTCTGTCCATACAGATTGAAAGCCCAGAATATATCTAGCGTTTCTGTAAAAGAAGGCCGTTTCTCTGTTACCAACACTGCGAATTTCTCCTCCTAGTGCATAAAAAGAAATCGCGGCGTAAACGGACCCTTCTGCTGGACGCTGTATGAGATCTGCAAGATTTTCAAGCTCGCCAACTGAATAACTTCTTTGCACAAATCTTCCCGTTGACTTAAATTTTTCAGACGGAGGATAGGTTGCTTCTATCTTTTGTACCGCTTCAAGAAAAGATAATGACTCTAGCTCGACTCGGAACCCCTCCACCTCTGCAAAAGGCTGCAAGATCTTTCGAGCTCTTTCTGGAGATCCGTAAAAGAAGCCGTTCGCAAATATGCCCAATCCTTCTCCTTCTGCATTATAAAAACTGGCAACTAGCGTCATACGTTTGTCCAATTCAGGCAGCCAGCTTTGCCATATATTCATCACTTGTGCCTGTTTTTCTCTTGTAGTACCTACATAAAAGAAGCGAACAAGCGTCACAGAGCTGTTCGTCGGTTTTGGAAGCTGAAACGTCATGCTTGCCACAACGCCAAAATTACCGCCACCAGCACCTCGGCATGCCCAAAAAAGATCCGCGTTACACGATTTGTTTGCTTTAATAATCTTTCCTTCATAATTGACCAACTCTAGCTCTATCAAGCTGTCACAGCCTAATCCGTAAAGTCTGCTCGAAAGCCCCCAGCCTCCTCCGAGCGTAAAGCCAGACACCCCAACAGTCGGACACGTTCCTCCTGGAAACACATATCCATTCGAACCGATAAAATCATACACTTCCGTATTTTTTGCTCCTGCCTCCATCTTTAAGATGTTCCGTTTCCTATCCAATTTCAACCCGTTTAACCGACTGATATCAATGACTAATACACAGTCACCCGTAGAATACCCTTCATAATGATGACCGCCAGATCGAATGCGAATGTCTACACGATGCTTGCGCGCCCATTGAATTGCATTTACAACATCCTGCTTTTTTTCACAGTACACAATCACAAGCGGAAATTTATTAATAGCACGATTCCACTCCTGACGAGCTTCCTCATAAATGGGGTCTTTCGGCGTTACCACTTTACCCGTAAGCCCTTTCAAAAACATTGAGTCCATTTGACCTCTGCCCCTCTGTATATACTTTTTAGTAATTTTATTACTATAGTATTTTTGGGGTGGTTGAGGGTGTGGGTTTTCAAGACTAGATTGGCGTTTATCATCTCTATAAAAAATGAAATTTCAGTTCATTTACTGAAATATAAGTACTAATAAAACTTCTTTTCGGTGCTCCGATGCTTTCTAAAACATAACTTTCCACTAATTCAAATTAGATATATTAGAATATTTTTTCTTCCAACAAGAGTCCAATTCAAATAAAAAAAGAGCAGAATCAAATCTGCTCTTTACTCTTCATCTATTTATTTCTTTAACGTCAAACTTACCACATTCTCCACGTGCGCCGTATGAGGGAACATATCAACAGGCTGAATGTAATCAACGTTATAAGCCTTCGACAGCTGCTGCACATCTTTGGCTAATGTGGATGGATTACAAGATACGTAAACCACTTTCTTTGGCTTTACTTGTAAAATTGTTTTTAGAAGCTTGTCATCACAGCCTGTTCGCGGCGGGTCAACGACGATAACGTCTGGCTTCCAGCCTTCTTTTACCCACTGCGGCATCCATTTTTCAGCCGGACCTGTTACGTACGTGGCATGCTCAAATCCATGATCTTTGGCATTTTTTCGCGCGTCTACAATGGATTCTTCAATCGTGTCCATTCCGCGAATTTCTTTGGCATCTTTAGCAAGCCATAAGCCAATTGTCCCTACTCCGCAGTAAGCATCTACGATTTTTTCACTGCCTGTTAGCGCAGCTGCTTTTTTTACTTCTTCATATAGCTTCACCGTTTGGAGAGGATTCAGCTGGAAAAATGCACGCGCTGAAAGTTCGAATGAGATATCACCTAACGTTTCTTGAATCACCGATTTTCCAGCGAGCGTAAACGTTTCGTCTCCAAAGATAAGCGATGTTTTTTGGCCGTTTACGTTTTGTACGAGCGATTTCACTTCCGGCAGGCGGCGCTGAATTTCTTTCATCAGCAGCTCTTTTTTCGGAATTTCTTTTTTAGCCGTAATCAAGACAATTTGAACTTCACCCGTTTCAAACCCTACTCGAGATACAATGGTACGCACAATTCCACGGCGTTTACGCTCATTGTAGATAGGAATTTGAAGGTCTTGTAAAATTCGTTTTATTTCTTTTGTCACGTGATTTGTAGCTTTATGCTGAATGGGACAGTTTTCAATATCAATCAAGCGGTGAGAATTCAGTCCATACAAACCAGCAATGACTTTTTGTTTGTCCACGCCGACTTGAAACTGAGATTTATTACGGTAGCGCCACGGATCTTCCATACCAATCGTTTGGCGAGTTTTTTCCTCTACTTTTTTTAATGAACTGTGACGTTCGAACGCTTGCAGAACAATATCCCGCTTGGATTCTAGCTGACCTTCATAAGATAAGTGCTGAAGCTGGCAGCCTCCGCACTGGTCGTAAATCGGACAGGGTGCTTCTACGCGATGAGGAGATTTTTTGCGAATTCGCTTGATTTTCCCTTCGGCAAACTTATGCTGAACATTTGTTGCTTCTACAACCACTTCTTCATTCGGTAATGCTCCCGGTACAAAGACGACTTGGCGCTTAAAATAGCCTACGCCTTCTCCATTAATACCGAGTCTTTTTATCGTCAACGGAAACGTTTGTCCTTTTTGAACTTTCATTTCAGTTTTTGGTTTATTCATGAGACCAACTCCGATTAGTTTAAATTCTTTATATAGTTATTAACGGTCTTTAGCTGCTTAAAACCTATTGGACCGTATCGCTTTAAAAAAGACATCAACGCATATTATAACACTTCAACAGCAAAAAACCGACAGAAGAAATATTCCGTCGGTTTTTATCTTTATTTCGTTTTAGAAGGACTTTTCTTCAATTGTTTACGTTCGTTCATTAAATCATCAATGCTTTTAAACGTATAGCCCTGCTTTTTTAAATCCACAATCGCTTGATCTAACGCATCTGCGTTATCCTTTGAAACGGTATGCAGAAGCATGATCGCACCTGGATGTATTTGAGTCATCATATTGTCGTATGAGTAGCGCCAGCCTTTTTGTTCATTCACTTTCCAGTCAACAAATGCTAGTGACCAAAATACATTCGTATAGCCTTCTTGCTTTGAAAGAGCTAGCGTTCGTTCGCTAAATACACCTCTAGGTGAGCGGAGATACTTCATTTCATCACGACCGGTAATATTCTTGTATTCATCTTTTACTTTTTGCAGCTCTTCTTTAAAACGTGCATCATCCACTTGAGTTAAGTCAGGGTGATGCCATGAATGATTGCCGACAATATGCCCTTCTTTTACCATTCGCTTAATTAGCTTAGGCTCTTCTTTTAAATAGTGTCCTGTTACAAAAAACGTCGCAGGAACCTTTCTTTTTTTGAGCACGTCTAATACCTGCGGTGTATAGCCATTTTCATAACCGTTATCAAACGTTAAATAAATATTTTTTTTAGTTGTATCGCCGAGGTAAAACGCATCATACTTAGCAAGAATTTGTTCATAAGCTGTACCTGCGGATGCGGGCTTGTGATTTTTACTTTTTTGAAATCCCCAGCTGATCGGAGTATTTGGATACATTTGTGCTTCAACAGCTGCTATGCCTGTTGACATCACGAATAAAAAAACGAGAAAAAAGGTGAACCGGCGCATAAGAAGCTCCTTTCGGAAGTCATTTTACGCTTAGTATCCACTCAATTTTCTCGTTCATGAACGTTACTTTTTACCATACGTTCCCGACGTATGTTTATTTAAATACCGGTTCTTTAAATTGCTCAAGCTTTTCAAATGAAGACTTGTCTACATCTGCATGCAAGCTGTTTCCGTGTGAATCCATCGTCACTACAGCTGTAAAACCTTCTACTTTTAAATGCCACATTGCTTCAGGAATACCGAACTGCATCAAATCAACGCCTTCTACGCTCTTGATACAATCAGCATAGTACTGCGCAGCTCCGCCGATAGCATTTAAGTATACGCCCCCGTGCTCTTGAAGAGCAGCAAGCGTTTTAGGACCCATGCCGCCTTTACCGATAACCGCGCGGATACCAAATTTCTTCATAATATCTCCTTGGTAAGGTTCTTCACGGATACTTGTTGTTGGTCCTGCAGCGGTTACGTGCCATTTTTCATCTTCGTCTTTTAACATAACCGGGCCACAGTGATAAATGATTTGTCCATTTAAATCAATTGGCGCATCGTGGTCTGTTAAATGTTTATGAATAGCGTCGCGTCCTGTGTAGATCATACCGTTGATGCGCACTACGTCACCAACTTTTAATTCACGAATTTGCTCTTCTGTAATAGGTGCTTGTAATACAACTTCTTTTGTTTCATCCGCATTTTGTTTCTCTTCTGCACCTGCATTTTTATTAAAATCTACTTCTTCGCCTTCTTGATACAGCCACTCTTGAACGCTTCCTGTATCAGCGTTGATTTTAATACCTAAGCGACGGTAAGCCCAGCAGTTATACGCAACTGACACATAGAAGCTAGCAGGAATACGATTGATTACGCCGACTTTACAGCCAAGTAATGTCGTTTCTCCGCCAAAGCCCATTGTACCGATTCCTAGCTTATTAGCATTTTCCATTACATACTCTTCTAATTCTTTCAGCTGAGCGTTTGGATTTTCGTCATCTAAGTTTCGGAACAGCTGCTCTTTTGCTAATTCATAGCCTGTTGTACGGTCGCCACCGATTCCAACACCAATGACGCCGGCGCTACAGCCTTGGCCTTGCGCTTGGTATACTGAGTGCATCACACATTTACGAATACCGTCTAAATCACGGCCAGCTCGGCCTAACCCTTCTACTTCACAAGGCAGGCTATACTGAATGTTTTTATTTTCACAGCCGCCGCCTTTTAAAATAAGACGCGCATCAATATAGTCATTTTCCCACTGTTCAAACTTAATAACCGGCGTGCCTCCGCCTAAATTATTACCGCTGTTTTCTCCCGTTAACGAATCTACAGAATTAGGGCGAAGCTTTCCGTGCTTTGTTGCTTCTTCAATTGCCCAATAAATCGCTTCTTTAATTTGAAGCTGATTCACTCCTACAGGGGTTTTAATTTTAAATGTTGGCATACCTGTATCTTGACAAATTGGCGATAAATTATCATCCGCCATCTTAATATTATTGGTAATGGTCGCTAAAGACATTGCTGCACGCGTTCCTGCATTTTCACGCGCTTTTGCCTTTGCGATAGCACGTCGAACGTCTTTTGGCAATTTTGTAGATGTTTCAACAATTAAATTGTACATGCTTTGTTTTAAAGCTTCAATCATCACTTAATTCCTCCCATATCCCGCTAATGTATGTATTTATCTATCTGTCGTACAACTTTCAAAATTTATTATACTCCTTCAAAAATTGTTTCGAAAGACCTTTATAGGAGGATTTCCACTTCAAGCAAAAAAGCGCTAGTTTTTCTAGCGCTTTTTTCTTCTTCATTCTTTATCTTTTTTAAACTGCTCACATTTTGCTTCTAGGTCATCAATCATTGTAATCAAACGGTCAATATCTTCTAGATCTGTGTTTTCAGGCTCCATAGAGTCTAATACGTGTACAAACATATTTAAACGATCTTTTAAATAACGTACTTGTGAATCTTTATCTCGAACGGCGTTTCCCATTTTAAACCCTCCTGATGTAGCTTTTCATTCTTATTTCCTTATATCCTAACGAATACTTTCATATTTGACAACTAAAAGCAATAAAATCCATAATAGTCACTGGTGTCCGTTTTGAATGGGACGTATAATTTAGTCTAGCAGGACGGACCGTGAGATGTTTTCATCATCATTTCACTTTACGGAAAAATAAAAGGAGTTTTTTTATGGCCACTTTACAACGAATTACCCCGGAGTTCGATCCGTGGGAAGCGTATTTAGATATGAAACAATATGGCAAACCGACGCTCACAAACGTTGAATTTACAACAACGACGCTTTGTAATATGCGATGTGAGCACTGCGCAGTTGGATATACGCTGCAGCCAAAAGACCCAAACGCACTGCCTCTTGATTTAATTTTAAAACGTCTCGATGAAATTCCAACACTTCGAGCGTTAAGCATCACGGGCGGAGAGCCTATGATGTCTCTATCTTCTGTGAAAAATTATGTGGTGCCTTTATTAAAGTATGCACACGAACGAGGTGTCCGTACACAGATTAATTCAAATTTAACATTAGATCTTGCTCGTTACGAACAAATCATTCCTTATTTAGATGTTTTACATATTTCTCACAACTGGGGAACGATGGACGATTTTGTGGAAGCTGGCTTTGCAATGATGGAGCGAAAGCCTACTTATGAGCAGCGCGCCAAATATTTCGACCGTATGATTGAAAACAGCCGCGCGCTTGTAAAAGCAGGTGTAACGGTATCAGCTGAAACGATGTTAAATAAACGTACGCTTCCTCATATGGAAAAAATTCATCGTCAAATTGTGGATGAAATGCTTTGTCAGCGTCACGAAGTACACCCTATGTATCCAAGTGACTTTGCCAGCACCTTAGAGACATTATCTCTTCCTGAAATGCGTCAAGCGATTCATCACCTTCTTGATATTCGAGATGAAAATGTGTGGATGCTATTCGGCACGCTGCCGTTTTATGCATGCAGTAATAACGAGGAAGACTTAACGCTTTTACAGCGCTTGTATAGCAGTAAAAATGTAACCGTTCGAAACGATCCTGACGGACGTTCTCGCCTAAATGTAAATATTTTCGACGGAGATATTATCGTAACTGATTTTGGTGATACGCCTCCTCTTGGCAACATTCAAGATACAAAGCTTACAGACGCTTTTGATACGTGGCAGCAAAGCACAATTTCTAAAGAACTTAGCTGCCATTGTTCAGCGGTCTCTTGTTTGGGACCTAATATTTTGGTAAAAAACAGCTATTATCAAGATACTGATTTTAGCAAACTCCAAGCGAACATTACAAAATAACAAAAAGAGATTCCACCACTGGAATCTCTTTTTTTGTTATCTCGGCTGATCGTAAGCCCCGAAACTTAAGGAGACATAATCTTGTACTGGAATCCATGCTCCAATTCCTTGAGACGTTACATTTCTCACCACAATTGAACGCTTGCTGCCTTTTACCGTTACATATACTTCCCCATACGTTACTTTTCCCTTTTCACTTACAGCAGGCGTGTACGCATAGAGATAACCTACTTTTTTAGGAGCTACGTTATACACCTGGTCTTTTTTCGTTCCGGCACCTACAAACGTTTGAAATGATAAAGTGAGCTTTGTTTTTTTAGCTGCTTCAATTAGCATCATTTGTTTAACATGATCAGGCTGAGGCACTTTTGCCGTTAATCCGCCTTTTACATGGCTTTGATTTTCCTGACTGTACATCATTTTGTACTGAGTTTTTCCTGCTCTGTTATCATAATGATTCGTATTGATTCGCTGGTGCTG
Source organism: Priestia sp. TGN 0903 (assembly GCF_050846855.1). Taxonomy (NCBI): domain Bacteria; kingdom Bacillati; phylum Bacillota; class Bacilli; order Caryophanales; family Bacillaceae; genus Priestia; species Priestia sp. TGN 0903. The sequence goes on along the minus strand of NZ_JBOZGL010000010.1, from coordinate 78,791 downwards.
CCAGTTAACGTTTGTTTCTGTTGATTCATAATTTAACGGCCACTGTCCTAAAAAAATGGTTGCTCTGAATCCAATTGCCCATGGAGTTTTAGAAATGTTTGATTCATTTAATATACGAATTAAATCAGGGTTTTCAATTTTTACATTTGACGTTTCAATGAGCTCTTTTGTGAACTCACTCGGCTGCAAATAAGGCGTGTCTTGACTAGCATTTGGATACGTATTTTCTTTTGAAATATTTAAAGCTGAAGAAGGCACGTTGATGGTAGGCTGAGCTGTTTTTGCAATGGCGATCTTCGTTGAACATGAAAACGAAATAATGATGGTAAACACAAATAAAAGCAATTTACGTAACATCTAGAAACTCCTTTCAACATCGTTAATGAATGCAACCATAGTTTTTTCAAACATCCCCTGTTTTATCCTGAATACCAAAAGGGAAATTCTTCTATTCACTCACAAAAAAGAAACGTCCACATAAAGTGAACGTTTCTTTTTTAAATGAGATAAAAACCAATTCCCATAATAATATAAGCACCTAAAAGAGTTGCGCCTTCAAACCAGTTTGTATCTCCGTCATTAGAAATCGCAATCGTTAAAAATACGGCTGTTACCATCGCAATCAACTCAGGCCAAGTAAAAACAAGAGACATTTGGCTTTCGAACATTAGCGAAACAAGTACTAATATTGGTGCTACAAACATCGCTACTTGTAAAGTTGATCCAACAGCAATTTCAACAGCTACACCCATGCGATTTTTAACGGCCATAATAATAGCGGAAGCATGCTCTGCCGCGTTCCCAACAATCGCTACAATGATGACCCCGATAAACAGCTCACTCCAGCCAAAGCTTTCCGAGACAATTTCGATTGTACTTACCAAGCTTTCGGATACATAAGCCACCGCTAACGTAGACAAAAAGAGAACCGCAATCGCTTTCCACATTGACCACTCTGGCTCCTCATGTTCTTCCACTTCTTCACTTTTATGCTGATACACGCCTCGATGCGTGACCAGCTTAAAGAATAACGCCGCTAAGTATAAGATGATGAGAATAATGGAAATTCCGACACTTAGAGACATGGTCTTCGCTTCGTCCATTTCGCTAGCAAACACTTCAGGAATAACAAACGCAACGATAACGGCAAAGATCAATAATCCAGAATTATGTCTTGCATCATAGACATTAAATTCTTGACGCTTAAATTTAAGTCCCCCGATAAAGAATGAAAGACCGCCTACAAGAAGGAGATTTCCTAATACAGAACCGGTTAACGATGCAAGCACCACGGCTGTAAGGCCTTCTTTTAAAGCAAAAATCGAAATGATTAATTCTACAGCGTTACCAAAGGTAGCATTCAATAGACCGCCTATTCGAGGACCAGCTACAACAGCTAAGCTCTCTGTAGCTCTTCCCATAAAAGCTGCGAGGGCAATGATTGTTAAACAGTAAATAATAAACATAAGAACATCTGACCAGTGCATCATGTGCCCAATAACAGATAGCGGCACCCCAAGAATAACCGCTATCAGAAAAATCCGATTGATCATCGATATGTACACCTACCTTATTCATTTTTTGACAACAAAATCAATCATATAAAATTAATGGAATTTGTATAGACTCACCGTCAATGTTAGTATTTTTAACCTATTTTTATAAATGATAAACCTCTAATTGATTTTTGATTAAGATATTTAAAAATCAGCCAAACTACCAAGGATAATGAGATAGAATGAGGAGTGAAAAAATGAGTAATGATGTAAAAAATCAAATTTTATCGGTACTGGATGACTATACAATCGGAACGTTAGCTACGATTCAAGATGGAAAACCTTATTCACGCTTTATGATGTTTTTTCATGAAGATCTTGTGCTTTACACCGCCACCAATAAAGATACCCACAAAGTCGAAGAACTAGAAAAAAACCCTTACGTTCATATTTTGTTAGGCTATGATGGGCAAGGTTGGAGTGATCCGTATGTAGAGGTAGAAGCCAAAGTAAATGTAGAAACAAACGAAGAGTTAAAAAAGAAATTTTGGAATGAAAAGTTAAAAGAGTGGATTAAAAGTCCAGATGACCCAAATTTTTTGCTTCTTCAGCTGACTCCTGAACGCATGCGCTATTTTGATAAAGCCGGAAGCAAACCAAAAGAAATATAAAAGTGGACAATGTCCACTTTTATTTTATTTCGAAGGTTTCTGTCACTTCTATACTGTCAATAACCGACTGTAGCATTGAACAATTTTTTCGGGCTAGCTCAATCGATTTTTCAATTTTGTCTAATGGCAGGTCTTTTCCCGTGATGATATAGTGCAAATGAATTTTTTCGATTCGCCCCGCTTTTTCATCATTGCGCGTTACATCAGCTTGGATGTGTAAATCGGAAAAAGCGATTCTTTTTTTCTCTAAAATCTTTCTTAACACGCCTCCGCTGCACACGGCAATTGACGATGTCATTAGCTGATACGGACGAAAGCCATGCTCTTCATCTCCGGCGATATGTAGCTCTCCATAAGGAAAATCTGTCGTAAACCCCGCCTCTTTTTTCATGTTAAATTCCATTTTCTTCACTCCTTTCCTTCATTATAAACCGTTTTTTATATAACCAACTACTCTCACTATAGATCACTTGTTACACCGCGGTTTATTTCCGGGCACCATCACAATAAAAAAATCCGAACGAATTTGATTCTTGATCAAGAATCAAATTCGTTCGGATCTTCCTTCAACTAATATACTTTTGTCCTAGCCTTTTGTATGACTCCGTATTAAATTAATTTTCCAGCGCGAATATCATCCGTCATTCCTTCGTAAGGCGCTTGAGCGATAACTTCCTCATTGTTTACTCCGACATTTTTGATGAATGTAATGTCAGCAAATTCGGGAACCACGTATTTCGGATATGTTTCGTATTTTTCACGGGATTCATGCATTAAATCAAGATAATCATTTTGATAGCACACGGTAATTTCAGGATGTTCATGTACCCATTTTGGGAAGAAAATAATTCCGTGCATGCGTTTTTCATCAGGCATAAAGTTCAAAGATACATCTGTCCCCGTTGGTTCAGTCCAAGATACTTTATATACACCTTCTGTTAATTTCACAATATCTACTTTTTGGTCACGAACCCATCGTCCTGCCACCATTCCGCTATGAATACGATAATCGATTGTATTTTCGTTTTTAATATAGATTTCATATTCCCATCCGTTTTCGTATGTGTAAATCATATGATTTCCAATAAATTTTTCCATGTCTATACCTCTCCTTTGATTTGATTTATAAAACTTCGTATATGTCTAGCACAACGCTTTCTGGGTTTCTTACAGCAGCGCCTATAAACATGCGGTCCTGTAACCACTTATACTTTGCACTTCCAGTTTCAAAGACAGGAATCGTACGAAAGTAAACGTGCTCTGGAGGTATAATTTCACCTTCAGCAGCCTGTTCTCTAAACTCTTCACTAACCTGACGTATTCCATTGTTTTCAATATAAATAAGTTCATCATCTTCTGTTTGAATGACATATCGTGCAGATAAATCGACGCGGCCATCCCAACGAATAATTTGAGAATCCGCTCCACTTGGAAGAATTAAGCCTTTTATTTCCCCGTCTGCAGTACCTGACTTAATGGGAATAAACTGTTTTTTTCCTAATCCTGTATGACCAATAACGACGGGTGTACCAACATTAATTGTGAATGTTGCTATTTTCTTCAGCCCTGGTTCTATCATAGCAATCACCTCTTAATTGTAAATAAAAACATGTAAATATTTACACGTTTTATTCTACTCCCCTTACATAAAGATGTCAAATGGACAGCACGGCCTGTTTATATCCTTGTCAATAAAGCGTTTTCCTTGTACGATTAAACAGTTGGATTGACAAAATATAGATAAAAAGAGGTTAAATGCTATGGGTGCTACTCATCAACAACGTTTCTGGATTTTAGTTAGCCTTGTCGCCATTTCTGGATTCAGCCAAGGCATGCTGCTGCCTTTAATTGCTATTATTTTTGAGAAAGATGGTCTTTCCTCTACTATAAACGGATTAAACGCAACTGGATTGTACCTGGGCATCTTATTTATTTCTCCTTTCATGGAAGCGCCGCTTCGCAGATACGGATACAAGCCAATTATCGCAGCAGGAGGACTTTTAGTTATTGTATCTTTAGCTTTGTTTCCCCTGTGGAAATCTGTTGTATTTTGGTTTGTGCTCCGTTTATTTATTGGAATAGGAGATCACGCGCTGCACTTTGGAACTCAAACGTGGATTACATCGTCTTCCCCTGCTGATAAAAGAGGTAGAAACATTTCACTGTATGGGCTCTTTTTTGGTATTGGTTTTGCTGTTGGTCCTTTAATGACGCCGTTAATTGAAATTAATCAAGCGCTGCCTTTTATGATTTCTTCTGCTCTATGTCTTCTAACGTGGGTATTTTTATTTTTGATAAAAAATGAATTTCCCCTTCAGGGAGTTGAGGTTAATTCATTAAAAGAAACGGCTAAGCGATTTTCTAAAGCGGCTAAATATGCTTGGATTGCTTTTTTACCGCCTTTTGGATATGGTTTTTTAGAGTCATCACTGAACGGCAGCTTTCCTGTATACGGTTTACGAATTGGATTGCAAGTAGAGTTTATTTCACTGCTGCTGACTTCCTTTGCAGTTGGAGCTATTGTGTTTCAGCTTCCTCTTGGCATACTGAGCGATAAATTCGGACGGAAATTGGTATTAGGATGGATTTTATCAATTGGAGCCGTGACTTTTTTTACAGCAAGTCTCTTGGAAGACACCGCTATTCCATTAGTAGCGTGTTTATTTATAGCAGGCATGGTTGTAGGTTCTACGTTTAGTTTAGGAATCAGCTATATGACGGATTTGATTCCTACTCGTCTGCTTCCTACAGGTAATTTACTATGCGGCATTGCTTTTAGTATCGGAAGCCTTGCCGGTCCTTACATAGGCGGTACTTTTATTCAGTTCTTTCATCATGTCAGCTTTTTTAATATTATTAGCGGGATGCTTGGCTTTATTTTTATCCTTCTTTTTGTATTCGGACAAAAAATGCCTATGCAGCAAAAAACAAGCGAGAACTTATAAGTTCTCGCTTGTTTTTAAACTTTTAGCGTCCGGTGCTGAAGAGCTGATTTTTCAATTTGTATCGTCGTATGCTCAATACCACAGTGATCGTGTACTAAATCAATGGCTTTTTGCAAAATCTGCTGACAATCTTTTTCATCTTCTACGCGCATATGACAGCTCAATGAGTCCAGTCCTGAAGTAATCGTCCAGATGTGTAAATCATGCACATCTTTGACTCCTTCAATGTTTTCAAGAAGGTTTTTTATTTCACTGTGATCCACTCCTTCAGGAGAGCCTTCCATCAAAATATGAACGCTATGAGCAAGCACGCCCCAAGCGCTTTTTAAAATTAATACAGACACAACTACAGAAATAATCGGATCAGCAATATACCATCCAAACAGCATCATAAGAAGTCCCGCTACAATAGCTCCAATAGACCCTAAAGCATCTCCCAATACGTGTAAGTAAGCGCTGCGCAAATTTACATTTCCTTTTACATCGCCTTGTCTCATAAGTGACCATGCGCTGATTAAATTAGCGATTAAACCAACAGCAGCAATCAGCATCATGCTGCCGCTTGCTACAGACTGCGGCTCCAGTACGCGCTGATAGGCTTCATAAATGATAAACCCTGCTATTACAAACAGTGCCACTCCGTTAAAAAGAGCCGCTAATATTTCAAAACGATAATAACCGTACGTTTTTTTAGCCGACGCAGCTCGGTTAGCAAACCATATGGCTACGAGGCTAAGAGCAAGTGAGCTTGTATCAGACAGCATGTGTCCGCTATCGGATAATAGCGCTAAACTATTTGTAAAAAGCCCTCCGACAAACTCAAGAACCATAATACCCGCGGTGATAATTAGTGCAATTAACAGACCTTTTTTGTTGCCTTCACGCTGTGTATCAAAATGGTGATGATGACCATGATGATGATGGTGGTGATGATCATGACTCATGCAAAGCCCCTCCTTCTAATCGTTATGTGCGCATTCTACGTGCTGAATCACTTGATGCAGTATTCCAACCACGTGTTCATCATCGTACGTATAGAAATACGTATTCCCTTCACGGCGATATTTTACTAAACGTAAATGACGCAAGTGAGTTAACTGATGTGAAATAGCTGATTGTGAAACACCAAGCACTTCAACCATATGACCGACTGAACACTCTTCTTGAAATAGCAAATAGAGAATCTTCATTCTCGTAGGATCTGAAATAGCTTTTAGTATTCTTGATGCTTCTTCTACTGTTTGAGGTGATAAAAACGAATGTTCATCTTTTTTCATAACATCTCTCCGTTCATTATATGCAAGTATATGAGCATATGTTCATATATAAATTATAAAATACCTTTTTCTCTATAGTCAATTATTTACGTCTTTCAAAATTTTTTTGCCTATTTTAAAAAAAAATCCACACAAAATACTTTTTCTGTTATATAATACAATTAAATATAATAAACTGTATTAAAACAGATGGAGAGGAGAATAATAAATGAGCAGACAAGAACGTAAAAACATGATTACATTTATTGAAACAATGAAGGGGATTGACCGTGAAACCTTAATGTACATGACGGATGCCGATATCGAGCACATTTACACTTCCGCTTATAAATATTATGAAGAGCATTTAGATATGTAGTACGTTTTTTACAGAATGCAGACGTCCAGCTGCATTCTGTTTTTATTTTTTAAGCATTAGTTGTTACCTACTTGCTTGTTCCGTGCTATACTATACTAAATATCCCAATTCAAAAGATAATAAATGGAAAAAGTGTGCTGCTATCGCTGAGATGGCAGCTTTCGTGCTTTTTTAGGGGTAATGATTGTGATTATTTTTCTCAATTATCGTTCAAGGAGGATTTGTATGGAAAATGCGTTACCTAAAAAACAAGAACAAACGCCGCAAACATCTTCTGCTGTCAACGTATTAAAAACACATGGTGAACTCATTGCTGCACTGTTGAGCGGAGTGCTTATTTTAGCCGGCTGGCTGATTTCAAAACAGCAGGATACAGCTGTATCTATTACGCTCTTTGTATTAGCTTATGTGATAGGTGGATTTGCTAAGGCAAAAGAAGGCATTGAAGAAACGATTGAAAATAAAGAATTAAACGTCGAAATGCTAATGATTATTGCGGCCATTGGAGCGGCTGTAATTGGCTACTGGACAGAAGGTGCTATGCTTATTTTCATTTTTGCACTAAGCGGTGCATTAGAAACGTACACCATGAATAAAAGCAACCGAGAAATTAGCGCCTTAATGAATTTGCAGCCGCAAGAAGCAACGCGGCTGATTGGAGATCAAGAAGAAATTGTCTCCATTTCAGATTTACAAATCGGAGACTTGCTGTTAGTTAAGCCGGGTGAACGAGTGCCGTCCGATGGTATTGTTGTCTCAGGTCAAACAACGATTGATCAGGCGGCTATTACGGGTGAATCTGTCCCTGTACTAAAACAGCTCGAAGATGAAGTATTCGCGGGCACGGTGAATGTGAAAGGCGCCATTACCATTAAAATGACAAAGCCAAGTGCTGAGACGCTGTTTCAAAAGATCATTCAACTTGTTCAAACGGCTCAAAGTGAAAAGTCTCCTTCTCAATTGTTTATCGAACGATTTGAAGGCACATACGTAAAAATTGTTCTATCGGTTGTGGCAGTTATGCTGTTTCTCCCCCACTATGTGCTTGGATGGAGCTGGACCGAGACATTTTATCGAGCAATGATTCTCTTAGTTGTAGCGTCTCCTTGCGCCCTAGTTGCATCTATCACCCCTGCTTCGCTGTCTGCTATTTCAAACGGAGCAAAAAAAGGAATTTTGTTCAAAGGCGGCGTGCATTTGGAAAGGTTAAGCCATTTAAGCGCAATTGCTTTTGACAAAACAGGCACGTTAACAAAAGGAAAGCCAGAAGTGACAAATGTTATTGTACGTTCTGATATAAACGAACAGGAATTTCTTATTAAAATAGCATCAATTGAACGTCAGTCTAATCATCCGCTTGCTCAATCCATTGTTGACTTTGTGAAAAACAAGCAGGAATTGACGCTCGTTCAGCCAGATTCACTTGAAGACGTTCCCGGATACGGTGTGATTGGGTCTCTTCAAGGAGATACGTGGAAGATAGGAAAAGCAGATTTTGTAGGTAAAGAAGAAGCAGCTGAATTTGAAAATGGGATTTCATCTACGCTTGCCAGTGAAGGAAAAACGATTGTGTACGCAAAAGACCAGCATGGTATTGTGGGATTGCTTGCGCTAAAAGACGTTGTACGAACAGAAGCTGTAGAAGCTGTTAAATCTCTGAAAGAGCAGGGTATTCATACCGTCATGATTACAGGAGACAGCGAAAAAACAGCCGAGGCCATTTCAAAAGAATGTGCCGTCGATGAATACATTGCAGAATGCTTGCCTGAAGCGAAAGTAGATAAAATTAAAGCGTTAAAAGAAAAATTCCCTACCGTTTCAATGGTGGGAGATGGGATTAACGATGCACCTGCTCTGGCTACTGCTAACGTTGGAGTAGCTATGGGAGAAGGAACGGATGTGGCACTTGAAACGGCAGATATTGTTTTAATGAAAAATGATTTATCAAAAATTTCGGATGCAGTAGCTCTTTCCAGACGAATGAACTCAATTGTGAAGCAAAACGTTATTTTTTCTATTGCCGTCATCTTTTTATTAATTTGTTCGAATTTTTTCCAAGTGCTTGATATGCCATTTGGTGTTATAGGTCACGAAGGCAGCACCATTTTAGTTATCTTAAACGGCCTTCGCTTGCTAAAATCTTAACGAAAAAAAGCCTAACGTATTTGTTAGGCTTTTTATTATGGAAATCGATGCCTTAATGGTAACCGTTTTGTCCATTTTGGCTGTTGCTTGTTTTATGCTTTGGCTGGCTCTTTTTATTTTGCTTTGTATTGCTTCCGTCTTTTTTTGTATGCTTTGTCATGATGTAAAACCTCCCTTTCACTTGGTTAGTATGCTCATATCTTGCGAATGATTTCATCCCAATTTGTGACTATGAAGATTTGACTCGGCGGTCGTAGAAAATAGCGTTAATTTCTCCTCCAATAACGATAATCATCCCCGATAGGTACAGCCAAATAAGCAAGATAATAATTCCGCCCAAGCTTCCATATGTAGCCGTATAGTTATTGAAATGATTGACGTAGTACGCAAATAGCATCGATACCACTGTCCATCCGACCGTAGCAAAAGCCGCTCCTTTTACAACATTTCGAATCAGCAGCTTTTTATTAGGAGCAAAGTAATACAACCCCGTAAAAACAGTAAACAAAATGAGACCGCTGATAATCCAGCGGGAAGCAGACCATAAAGCGAGAAAAGTTTCTGAAAATCCAAACGTAGACGATAAATAAAGACCAATCATATGACCAAAAACAGGAAGTAAAAGCGCTACAATAATAACAAATATCATCGCAAAAGTAAGGAGAACTGCCATGCCTCTCGCCACTAAAAACGGCCGATTTTCTTGTACGTGATACGCTCGGTTAAATGCCCTTACGATCGCATTAATTCCATTTGAAGCAGACCACATCGTGGCAATGATACCAAAGGACAATAGTTTTTCATTATGAGAACCAATGATATGAGAAACGTTGCTTTCAATCATGTGCAGCGTTTGCTGTGGCGCTACATTTTCGACCAAGTCAAGCAGATCTGTTGATTCCAATGGCAAAAATCCAATCAGCGTAATTAAGAAAATTAAAAAAGGAAATAGCGAGAGCAGCAAATAATAAGCCAATTCAGCTGATAAGCTGGGCAGCTCATCTCGATGAATGCGGCCCATGAGTTCTTTGCCAAACTTTACGATGTTATTTATGTATATTCCAGCCATATGTGCCTCCTTATTTATTTTTGTTCATCACCATACTTCTCTACAAATGCTTCTTTTGTATCGTTTACAATTTCCATCACCTGAGGGGTTGTTTCTTTTAACTTTTCTACTTTTCCTGCTACAAATGATACATCTTCAGAAACTTGCTCAATGGTCGTACGGATCGTTTCATATTTCTCTTTCACAGTATCCGTTACAAGTTCAGGATGCTGAATAAGAGTCGTTGTTTTGTCTTTCAATTTTTTACTTCCTTGAATAACGGAACTTCTGGTTTCTTTATCAAATAAAGAAACAGCTCCTCCTATAATTGCTCCAATGACCATACCTTCTACTAGCTTATTTCGTTTACCCATTTGTCGTTTCTCCTCCGTTTTTTATTTTTTTAGTATCACTTATTCCGAGAAATGCTTCTCTATAATTTCGTCTAAAAGCGCCTTGCATCCTTCTTGAACTAAGTCATATACTTCGTCAAAATTTCCCGTGAAATAAGGATCAGGCACATCTTCAATATGTAAACCAGGCACAAAATCCAAAAGTCTTGCAATATAACCTGTTTTAGTATGTCCAGCCATTCTTCTCAGATTTCCTACATTTTCGACATCCATTCCAATAATATAATGAAATTTAGCTACATCCTCTTGAATCACTTGTCTTGCTGTTTGCCCTTTAAAATCAATGTTGTTTTTCGTTAAAATAGATTGCGTCCCTTCATGAGGAGGATTTCCTTTGTGCCAGCCTCCTGTGCCTGCAGAATCTACGTGAATTTGTCCTTGTAGCCCTTTTTTCTTCACCATATCTTTAAAGACCGCTTCTGCCATGGGTGAACGACAAATATTTCCCAAACAAACGAATAATACGTTAATCATAGTCTCGACTCCTTTCCCTTATTACAAACATTATATACAATCATTTTTAAACTAAAAAATAGTTTTCTTTTATTTATATCGTTTCCACTCTTCTGTGGATAAGAACCTGACATAAAAGTGTTCACACGATAAAAACATGTTACAATAAAAAAAACGCAACTGGAAGGATGAACAAAGTGGATTTATCAGTAAAATCTCCAGAAAATATTAAACATATGGTCGATAGCATCAGTGAAAAATTGCGCATGCTAAATATCGGAGCAATTAAAGCCGAAGCTTTTGACGAAGAAATGTATGAAGACTTAAAGTACTTATACGATATGGTAATGAGAAAAGATTCTTTTAGCCCAAGTGAAATGCAAGCGATCGCGGAAGAATTAGGTACACTGCGTAAACAAGCTTAATGACACCTCCGTCAATGACTAATAGCCATTGACGGTTTTTTCTACATTTTTTTCTATACATGAATGCTGCACCTTTTAGCGAGCAAATAAGAGTTAAATCGTTTACATACACATAGATGAAATATTCCCAAAAATCTTTCTTTTTTATTAGGAATTGACGTTTTTATTATTTGTCTATAGAATGTATCGAAATACCTAAAGCTCGTATAGTCTTGGAAATAGGGTCCAAGAGTTTCTACCGAACTACCGTAAATAGTTGGACTACGAGGGTTGAACATCATTCATACTGCATTTTTATTCTTCTTTATGTTCTCCCTTACATAGTCCTTCATTGTTATTCAGTTATACAATGAGAGGAGTCACATTCATGTCAAATACAAAAACAACATTAAAAAAACAGCTTGCTGTTGCCAATAAAAAAATACCTGCAGATCTTGTAGTGAAAAACGGGAAAATTATCGATGTCTTTACGCTTTCCATCATTGAAGCCGATATTGCGATTGCTGATGGAGTGATTGTTGGAATAGGTCAATACGATGGGAATAACGTCGTTGATGCAAAAGGAAAATACATTTCTCCTACGTTCATTGATGGACACGTTCACATTGAATCATCAATGGTTACACCTAAAGAGTTTTCAAAACTTCTTGTACCTAGAGGCGTTACAACTGTCGTAACGGATCCTCATGAAATTGCGAATGTTTCAGGGAAATCTGGTATTGAGTTTATGCTTCAAAACTCGGACTCCATTCCTTTAGACGTATTTGTGAACTTACCTTCAAGCGTGCCAGCAACTCCTTTTGAAAGCTCTGGAGCCGTCTTAAAAGCAGCTGACTTAGCGCCATTTTTCTCTCACTCTCGCGTGCTTGGATTAGCAGAAGTAATGGATTTCCCTGCTGTTCGAGATGGAGATGACGATATGCTCGATAAATTACAAGCAGCTAACGATGCAAACGGCGTAATTGATGGGCACGGCTCAGGGCTAGATGCCACGGGCGTTAACATTTATCGTACCGCTAATATTTCAACAGATCATGAATGCGTAACAGCAGAAGAAGCAATTGAACGTATTCAGCGCGGGATGTATGTTCTAATCCGCCAAGGTTCTGTTGCTAAAGATTTAAAACAATTGTTACCTGCTGTAAATGAACGCAACGCGCGCAGATTTTTATTCTGTACCGATGACAAACATCTAGATGATTTATTAACGGAAGGCTCTATTGATTACAATGTTCGTTTTGCTATTGAACTCGGGCTGGATCCGTTAATTGCGATTCAAATGGCTTCATTAAATGCCGCTGAATGCTACGGGTTAAAAGATAGAGGTGCGGTTGCTCCTGGTTACAAAGCTGATTTTATTCTGTTGGACGACTTAACCGATATATCTGCAGCACATGTTTATCAAAACGGAGAGCTCATTGCTGAAAATGGAGAGATGCTGTCTGTGCAAGAAGAACAAATTGATCTTCCGACAGAACTAATGAATTCTGTTCATTTGAAAGAGTTTTCTATTAACAAACTTACGATACCACTTCAGCACAATCGGGCTAATATTATTGAAATTAATCCAAACAGCCTGCTTACAAATCATATTGTAGAAGAAGTTCAAGTAAAGCAAAACGAATTTCAGCCTTCTGTAGAAAACGATCAGCTGAAAATGGCTGTTGTTGAGCGCCATCATCTAACAGGAAATATTGGTCTTGGGATCGTAAAAGGATTTCAGTTAAAAGACGGAGCGATCGCTACTACGATTGCTCACGATTCACATAATATCGTAGCCGTAGGAACAAATGATGAGGATTTAGCAAAAGCAATTGCGGCAATTGAAGAAATCGGCGGAGGTATTGTTATTGTAAAAGATAATGAAGTGATTGGTTCCCTCCCTCTTTCCATCGGAGGGTTAATGTCACCTCACCCTTACAATGAAGTAAATAGCTTACTTAAGCAGCTTCACGGGGCTCTTCATGAGCTTGATATTTCACAGAAATTCAACCCGCTGCTGACGTTATCTTTCTTAAGCTTGCCTGTTATCCCATGTCTAAAATTAACCGACAAAGGATTATTTAACGTAAAAGAATTCAAGCATATCCCCGTTCAAGCATAAAACAAAAAGGACTCTTTTGAGTCCTTTTTATTTATACCCTTTAGACGGCGTAGTTCGAGTTTTACGATTTTTATAATGACGATATCCTTCTTTTAAAAGGATGGGAAAAACAGCGACTAGAATTTTTTTTAATATACGTCCCAATGTAAGGCACTCCTTTACGTGTTCTTACTTTACTATACCCAAATTGGACAGCTAAAAACGCAAAAAAGAGCAGGTATATCCTGCTCTTTTTGTATTACTTACCGATAAATTGTTGAGTCCAGTACGTAGTATCACCTTTTACGTATCCAACACCAATTTCAGTGAAATCAGGGTTTAGAATATTTTTGCGGTGACCGTCACTATTCATCCAAGCATTCATTACATCTTCAGGAGATTGCTGACCTTTTGCAATGTTTTCACCTGCAGTTGTATATTCAATGCCGAATTGTTTCATCATATCAAATGGTGAACCATATGTTGGTGAATTGTGGTCAAAGTACCCTTTGTCCATCATATCTTTTGATTTAGTGCGTGCAACGTCACTTAATTTTTTGTTAAGTGTTAAAGGCTTTAAACCTTGTTTTTGACGTTCTTGGTTTACTAAATCTACTACTTTTTGTTCAAATTGACTAGCATCTTTTGTTTGCTCTGCTTTATCAGTATTTTCTGATTGTTGAGCTTTTGTGTTTTGCTGTGTTTGCTCCGGAGCTTTTGCTTCTTCACTTTGCTCTGGTGCTTGTGCTTGTTCCTGTGGAGCTGCTTCAGCTTGATCTGGTGCTTGTGTTTCTTGCTGTGGAGCTGCTGCTTGAGCAGATTGTCCTTGAGCGTTAAATTTCTTTAATAGCTCGTCTACATTTATATTTTGTGCTGCTTGAGCATCTTTAATGGTAATTTGTTTTGGAGTGTTGCAATCAGGAGCTGCTGCATTTGCTTGTCCTGCTGTTAGTAATCCTAATGATACGGCACCTGCGACAGTGGCAATACGAAACCTTTTCTTCATGTTTGAAATCCTCCTATGTGATAATAAAGTTTTTTGTAAAACCGCAACGCATCTAAGCTTGTAGCAAGCCAACCTCGTGATGCACCCTCATTGTTGCACGAAAACTATGAAACTCGCAACGTCTTTTAAGCTACCAAAATTATACTCACACTTATGTAAAAAATATTTCGATTATATTACGCGGCTTCTAGCTATTGATAGTAAAAGGTTTTCATATACTTTGAGAAACAGCTTCATCCAATGCGGTAATATAACTGTAAATTCCTCGTCAAAAACGTTACATACAAAAAAGGCGACAACAGAGTGGTAAACCACCCTGTTATCGCCTTTTACAGAAAGTTTTACTAATATTATCTACTTATTTTAAGACGTTTACTGATTCACGTACGAATGCTTCCATATCATCTGGTGTACGGCTTGTAACTAGTTGATTACCGCATACCACAACTTCTTTATCATGGAAGTTTGCGCCTGCATTTTTCAAATCAATAGCAATTGATTTGAAACCAGTTACGTCACGTCCTTTTAATGTTTCAGCATTGATTAGCAGCTGTGGCCCGTGACAAATAGCCATAACCGGTTTGCCTTCATCCATAAATGATTTTGTAAAAGCTACGACTTGATCGTCCGCACGCAAGATATCTGGTGAGAAGCCTCCGGGTAAAAACAATGCGTCAAAATCTTCTGGTTTTACATCGGCAATTGCTTTATCAATTGTTAATGTTGTTTCGCCTTGTTTACCTGTTACTTCGCCTGTTTTCACATCGATTTTTGTTAGCGTATGGCCTTCTTCTTCAAAGGCTTTGGCTGGATCTGTATATTCCACATCTTCAAATAAATCTGTTACTAATACTGCAATTTTCTTACTCATTCTAAGCAACTCCTTAATTGATTTGTGTACTAATGTTCTATAAATAAAATACCCGTACACTATTCTTTTAAACATGGTTTATGAGTAAAAAACTTTTCTACAATAATCTAAAAACACAGTGTAGGTTTTTATAAATCAGACATTCAAAACAAATTAAATGTCTGAAACGTCGTCTCTTCTGGAACTGGATACACATCTCTACCTGCAATTACGTTCAGAATACGCTGATTACGCTGAACGGATAAACCAAGATTTGTTGCGCCAGATCCGTGTGAATGTTCAATGTTAGTTAACGTAAAAAAGTGGTGGTTACGGGGTTGTTTAAAGACAAGCCGGTAATCTTTTGTGACGTTGAAACGCTTGTCATCTTCCCATTCGATATCATCTTTTATTCGTTCGATGAACGGCGAAATCTTTGGCTTATAGCCCGTGGATAATATCAAACGATCCGCTTCGTATTGAAAAGAGCGATCAGCCTTTAATTGTTTACACTCCAGCTCATATCCATTTGCTTTTTTATGAATGTCACTTACTTCAGTCGAAGCTTGAATCGTAACGGGTACTCTTCCTTTAAGTGAACGATGGTAGAGTAAATCATAGATTTTCGTTAAGGTAGAAGATTCAATTCCGTGACGTAGGGGGTTTAAATCTTCTACCGTGCTTGTACGTTCCTCAAAAGCCAGCGAATGAAAGTAATCTACATAGTTTGGCGAAAATAACTCTTGAGCAAGCTTGGATTGATCAAGCTGAAAAAAATTAGAGGATCTTGTAAACCATGTAAGGTGGTAATGATGTTCAGTCTGTTCTTCTAGTAAATCCAGAAAAATCTCGGCAGCACTTTGCCCTGAACCAACGATCGTTACATGCTTTCCTTTTTGAATCTCTTCTTTTTTATGTAAATAGCCGCTGCTGTGTAAAATATGCTCATTTAGCTTTTCTTCAAAAGCCGGAGGCACAAGTGGAATGCTTCCTGTTCCCATTACAACGTGTTTAGCATTTACCGTTTGAATTCCCTCAGGTGTTTCTACCTTTACTTCATAATACTCTTCTTCATTTTTTGGTATCACGTCCACAACTTTTGAAGAAAAGTGGCAGGAAGATAGCTGCTCCGCTACCCATTTCGCGTACTCGTTGTATTCTTGACGCGGAATGTCAAAACGATTAAAGAAAAAGAACGGATACAAGCGCTTTTGCTTGTGAATATAATTTAGAAAAGAATAGGGGCTTGTTGGATCTGCAAATGTAACTAAGTCTGCTAGAAACGGAATCTGCAAGTCCGTGCCGTCAATTAACATGCCCGGATGCCATTCGAATTTCTCTTCTTTATCAAAGAAGACTGCATCAAT
The DNA here is from genome assembly GCF_050846855.1 of Priestia sp. TGN 0903. NCBI lineage: Bacteria > Bacillati > Bacillota > Bacilli > Caryophanales > Bacillaceae > Priestia > Priestia sp. TGN 0903. Next base: position 62,254 of record NZ_JBOZGL010000010.1, on the reverse strand, counting down.
TTCATCAAGAGGCTCAGCAAGGGCCGCTAAGCCTAAATTAAAAGGGCCTATTCCTATTCCCACCATGTCATACTGCTTATTTGTCATCTTTAAACTCCCTTTCATAAAAAAAGCTAACAGTATTGTCTACTGTTAGCTTTTTACCCTTTTTCCATACATTTATGCGGAAGGAGTCATACTCATTTTCGGGCCAAACGATTCATACATGATATTTTCTTGGGAAATGCCCATTTCATCTAGGCCTTCTAACACCATTTGTGTAAATGAAGAAGATCCACAAACATAATAATATGCATGTTTATCGCCGGCATATTTAGCTAGCTCTTTTTTAGTTAAGCGACCATACGTTATGTTTTCATCATGCTGATCTGTTTGCGCTTGACTATAGAAAACGTGCTGTTCAAACGTATATGTCTCTGACAACGATTGAAGCTCTCGTTTCATTGCATGAAACTGCTCATTTTTAGCACTGTGAATAAATGTTACTTCTTGATTGTTTTCCAATGCTTGATGAAGCATTGACATCATTGGAGTAATTCCTACACCTCCGCTGATAAATACTGATTTATTATTTTCTTTTAAGACAAAATCTCCTGCTGGAACGCTGACTTCAAGCAAGTCTCCTTCTTTCAATTGATCATGTAAATACGTTGACACGACCCCGTCTTCCATTTGTTTTTCTTTTTTCACCGTAATTTTATAGTATGGTTGGTTTGGATAGCCAGATAAGCTGTACTGGCGAATGGATAAATATTCTTGACCAGGAATTCGTACACTCACGTACTGACCTGGCAGAAAAGCAGGCAGTGCTTTTTGATCAGGTGATACTAAATAAAACGAGTACACGCCTTCTGCTTCTTTTACTTTTTTATGAACCATTAGTTTTTTATAATCTTTCCATCCTTTTTCTTCAGCTTCTTCATATAACTCTTGCTCCACACTTATGAATACGTCTGCAATGGCACCGTAAGCTTCTTTCCAAGCTTCCATAATCTCATCGGTCGCAGCTTCTTTTAAAACATCTTTAATTGCCTTTAATAAGAACTCGCCGACAATTGGATAGTGCTCTGCTTTCACGCCGATACTGCGATGTTTATGGGCGATTTGCTTCACAACTGGAAGCAGCGTTTCAAGCCGATCGATGTACTGCGCAGCGGCATAAACTGTATTAGCTAACGCCATTTGCTGACGTCCTGTTTTTTGATTTGTTTGGTTGAATACATTTTTTAAAGAAGGATACTGTTCAAAAAGCATTTCATAAAAACGAGTTGTGATTGCTTGACCATGCTTTTCTAAAACAGGAACTGTACTTTTTACAATAGAAATAGTTGTTTGTTTCATAACTTTCGCCTCCGAAAGATTCATTTTTAAAAGATATATTTTTAATACATCTTTATAATACTCATATCCTACTTAAAAAGATATATTTTATATACATATTTAAAGAAATGTTCACAAATTCACCCTGTCAAAAATGTGAGCATTCTTTCTGTATTTCTTAGATATAGACATGCTATTATAGATATATCAGCTGCTGATAAGAGAAGAGGTAAAAAGATGAGGCTCACACAATATACAGATTACTCACTGCGAGTTTTATTATATTTAGGCGTTCGCGATAATAATAAACTAAGCAATATAAAAGAAATTGCTGAAGCGTATAATATTTCAAAGAACCATCTTATGAAAATCATTCACGAACTTGGAAAACTTGGCTTAATTGAAACGATCCGAGGACGAAACGGCGGTATTCGTTTAGCTCAGCTTCCAAAAGACATTAATATTGGCAAAGTGGTACGTCAAACTGAAGAAGATTTTCATATTGTTGAATGTTTTGACCGTGAAGGAAACTTCTGCATTATTAGCCCCGTCTGCAAGTTAAAAAGTGTTTTGCATGAAGCCATGCAAGCCTTCATTAAAGTGTTAGATCAGTATACATTAGAAGATCTAATCCAAAATAAAGACGAATTAAACCTCCTCCTCCTATCTCAAAAAAACGAGGAATGAACAAACTAAAATTCACCTGAAATCATTCTCGTTTTTTTGACCTTTTTCCCTTTCATCATAAAATAAAAGATGTTACAATGAGGCACGTATTGGAAAGACAAGATGTCTCCATTCGAGCAGACAATGAACCTCATTCTGTTCATCCTAAAAAATGACGAAAGGGTGTTTGAGTATGCACGTAGGAAGCAAAGGTTGGTATGTTGAGGAACTTAAAAAACGAGGAGTTCGCAACCATGAAGGCCGCAAAGTGGAAAAGTACAAAACATATGTACTTGCTAACTTGCTTGATAAACACAAAAATTAATTAACGTGTAATAAGAGAGTACAAATTTGTACTCTCTTTTTTGTTCATTTAATAAGCAGCGTCTTGATAAAAATAATTTGGTGATAATACTTTATTTTTATAAGGCTTATGAAAAATATGTGTGGTAGCTGGTGAAACCGGTGGGATTAACCATGTCCAGTTCCCAGTCACTTCCCGGCCATTTTTTTGTTCTCTTTCTTCAAACAAGTGAAATTGCTGAGCAGCCGTATGATGATCTACAATGCTAACACCTTCTCGTTTGAAAGAAGAAAGCACCGCAACGTTTAATTCAATAAGAGCTTTGTCCTTCCAAAGCGTCGCGTTGTAATCCATATTCAATCCCATCATAGAAGCTATTTTTGGAAGTTGATTATAGCGATACGTATCCGCCAAATTTCGGGCACCAATTTCAGTCCCCATGTACCATCCATTAAATGGTGCTGCGACGTAATCAATCCCTCCAATTTCTAGCTTCATATCTGAAATCATCGGGACAGCGTACCATTTTAACTGTAAGTCTTCAAATTCAGGAAGTTCTGGATGCGTAATAGCTACTTCTTTCACTAAATGTTTTGGAATCTCAAACAATCGAGGTGACGCTTCATTCACTTGCAGGACCAGAGGAAGAACATCGAAGTGAGTTTTCTCACCTTCCCACCCCAGCTTTTGGCAAACTTCCGTGAACGCAACAGAATCAGGATCTCCTATCACGCCATATTCCGTCTCGTACCCAGCATAGCGGATTAGCTGATGATTCCAGATTCTAATCGATTCTTTTGCTTGCGTTTTCGGTTTAAACACCGTAATAGTAGGCCGGATTTTCCCGTCATTTGTTGCATATTCAATATGATGAAACAGAGCGTCTCTTACCTCTTCAACTGTGCTCACCTCTCGCTTATCAAATACATTGAGCGATTGCCAAAATAGTCGTCCGATACATTTATTGCTGTTTCTCCAAGCCATGCGAGCTCCGTGCTCTAACTCTTCAAATGTATGATCATAATGTCCGAGTGACATAATTTGCTGATGAATTTCTTTTAATCGCTTGTTTTTTTCCACTTCGCTTTTTTCAAGTTCAGCGTAGCACGTCTCTATAAATACACGTGCTTGTTCAAATAATTCTTCTTGCTTCAACGTTTGTTCCCCCCTAGAAGAACAGATTTCATTCTTTTCGTCCAAGAAAAGCAAGTTTCAGTATACCATTCTCATAGCGGAAACGCGTATCATAATGCTTTAATAACCTCTTTCAATATTAACCAAGTTAGAAGGCAATTCGCCTTGCTCAACTTTTTGCAGCGTTTCAACAAAACACTCTACTGCTTCTTCAGGCGTAGTCACCGCCGAAATATGAGGTGTTACGATGATATGTGAATGATTCCACCAAAAAGATTCTTTCGTTAACGGCTCACGTTCAAATACGTCTATGTATGCTTTTCGAATACGCTTTTGCTCAATAGCCTCTACTAACGCATTTTCATCTACAGTTGCACCTCGTCCAACATTTATAAAGTATGCATTTTCAACTACATTCATCCATTTTGAATCAAAGTAGCTTTTTGTTTCATTCGTTAGCGGCATTGTACTAATAATCCAATCAGCTTCTTTTAGCAAGTCTCTCTCATTTGAAATCGAGACTACTTGATCAAATGACGGCTTTTCATTTCCACTTTTAGATACTCCTATCACTCGTACACCAAAAGATTTTAAAACGGTTGCAAGACGTCCGCCGATTTCACCTGTTCCATAAATGATGACCGTTTGAGCAGAAAGCTGCTGAGGCTCTACCGCTTTCCACCGCTTTTGTTTTTGCTGATGCTGAAACCGTGCGTGGTGCTGAAGTTCAGCTAGCATATAGCTAAGACAATATTCACTGATCCGCTGACCAAATGAACAAACCGTACGTGTTAACATCACGCTCTTTTTCCAATCCGCACTTTCTAAGAACCGATCAACTCCTGCACCGAGAGAATGAATCCATTTGAAGCTATGGTCTTTAAAGTAATTCGTTGGACCGAAGGATAAAAGCGCGTCAGCCCAGTTTAAATCTTCCATTGTAACGTCTTGCTCTTCCATAAATCGAAACGTCTGAGACAGCTGCTTTTGTTTGATTATCTCCTCCAGCTCCTTATGCATTCTTCCTGCCACTAGTATCGTATAAATGTTCATTTCTTTTCCTCCTGCCTTTTTATTCTTCTATATACTCTATTTGAATGATTCGATATAACCGTCCCGTCGTCATGAAGGATTTTCTACATTGATATATATAGTATGAATCAAGTGAAAGGAAGACGCGAGTGAATTTTATATGACTTTCAAGGCTGGAAAACTCATATGGATTTATGTATATAAGTTCGCTATAATCGTTATGAATCAATTTGTTTATAACGAAACGTACGATAGATATTTTAAAAGAAAAGGTGTGTCAGCATGAGTGTATTAAACGTAAAAAATCTAAGCCATGGTTTTGGTGACCGTGCGATTTTTAACGATGTATCATTTCGATTGTTAAAAGGTGAACACGTCGGCTTGATTGGAGCAAACGGCGAAGGTAAATCAACATTTATGAACATCATTACAGGCAAGCTAGAACCGGATGCGGGAAAAGTAGAATGGTCTAAAAAAGTGCGCGTTGGCTATTTAGATCAGCACACGGCATTAGAGCGCGGCCTTTCTATTCGTGATGTACTAAAAAGTGCTTTTCAATATTTATTTGATTTAGAAGCTCAAATGAATGGCCTCTATGAGAAAATGGCGGATGTATCACCAGAAGAACTCGAAAAACTATTAGAAGAAGTCGGTACGCTTCAAGACCTCTTAACAAACAATGACTTTTACGTTATCGATGCAAAAGTCGAAGAAATTGCACGCGGATTAGGATTAGAAGATATCGGCTTAGATCGTGACGTACAGGATTTAAGTGGCGGACAGCGTACAAAAGTATTGCTAGCCAAACTATTGCTTGAAAAACCAGAAATTCTTTTACTTGATGAGCCTACAAACTACTTGGATGAACAGCATATTGAGTGGCTACGACGCTACTTGCAAGAATATGAAAATGCCTTTATTTTAATTTCTCACGATCTTCCATTTTTAAATAGCGTGATCAATTTAATTTATCATATGGAAAACCAAGAGTTAAATCGCTATGTAGGAGACTACGACGATTTTATGAAAGTATATGAGATGAAAAAACAGCAGCTTGAAGCAGCTTATAAAAAACAACAGCAAGAAATGGCAGATTTAAAAGATTTCGTAGCGAGAAACAAAGCCCGCGTGTCGACACGAAATATGGCCATGTCCCGTCAAAAAAAGCTGGATAAAATGGAAGTAATTGAACTAGCTCAAGAGCGTCCAAAACCAGAGTTTAACTTTAAGAGTGCTCGTACTTCAAGCAAATTAATTTTTGAAACATCTGATTTAGTCATTGGATACGAAGAGCCGCTTTCTAAGCCACTGAATCTAAAAATGGAGCGAGGTCAAAAGATTGCCCTTGTAGGCGCAAATGGAATTGGGAAAACAACTCTTTTAAAAAGTATTCTAGGAGAAATCAAACCGATTTCAGGCTCTGTAGAAAAAGGCGATTACCAGCATATTGGCTATTTCGAACAAGAAGTTAAATCAGCTAACTACAATACGTGTATTGAAGAAGCATGGAACGAGTTTCCTCACTTTACCCAATATGAAATTCGTGCAGCGTTAGCTAAATGCGGCTTAACAACCAAACATATTGAAAGTAAAGTAGAAGTTCTAAGCGGTGGAGAAAAAGCAAAAGTCCGTCTATGTAAGCTGATTAACAATGAAACCAACATTCTTGTACTGGATGAGCCTACAAACCACTTGGATGTAGATGCGAAAGATGAATTAAAACGAGCTTTAAAAGAATACAAAGGAAGTATCTTAATTATTTGTCACGAACCTGAATTTTATCAAGATGTAGTCACAGACGTGTGGAACTGCGAATCTTGGACGACTAAATTATTTTAAAAAAACGGGTTAAAAGAGGCATATCTTTTAGAAAAAGTGGGAATGATAAGATTAAGTTCCCCCCCTTTGTGTGAGTAGCCATTTTTTAAATGGTTACTTTTTTTATGTATAGTCCTTTAATAAAATGGCTATATTGTATCTATACTCCCTAAACCCAAAAAGACCGCTGCAGTGATGCAGCGGTCTTTTCGTTGTCATGGTTTCATCTGTAGCCAGCTATCAAAATGATGAACAGCTATACTGCTTGGAGGGTTTTTAGCTTGACACTTCGTAAGCAACTTACCCAGCTCTTGCATCATCTTTTCTTCTCCTTTAGCAGAAAAAGAAATGTATTCCCCTTCATCTGAAGCCATCGTTTCTACCCCTATTTCAATCGGAGTGGATAGTACACGTCCCCACTTGCGTTCATTTTGCGTTATGTCAGCAATACCGTCTTCTTTATCTGCATGGTTTCGGTACGACATAATTGTGACTTCATCAGCGTACTGAATAATCCAATGCCCCAGCGAACCGGAACCGTTGCTATTTTTGAATGGAACTTCGTCAAACCAAAACGGTATATCTACAGCAAGCGGCAAGTGTAACTGACGAGACTGTACTGCAGCTTGAGAAATAACATATTGATACTGCAGAATACTTTTCGCTCGATTATTTTTCCAGCTTTTATACAAATACGGCTCTATATCTAAATGAACCCCTGAAAATTGCTGTTGTTCTTCCGCTTCTGCTTGGTAAGCTGTTATCCAATTAAAAAATGCGTCTTGCTCTTCTATACCAGAAGGCCCTATCCAAGAAGGAGCGCCGTCAAGTGCGTAGACATCTATACCCTGGACTTGCGCTTGTTGGATAAAATGCCTATATACAGAAGGTGAAAGATGAGCGTCAATTTGTAAATAAACCTTTGTCACCTTTTTTTCTTGAAGTTTTTCACGGATAGCTTCTTGGTTCAACATCCATTTCTTTGTATCCCACACCCACGTCGACAGCGGTATATTCATCTCTGCATTCACCTTTGATCCACATCCTATTCCTTTCCCCATATTAAACAGCCATACAACCACCAGAAAAATAAGAACGCACTTGCTTTTCACACTCTATTTCCTCCTTTATACGAGCCAGAACTCATATAAAGAGAGTCTGGCAGCTTGGCAACTTTATGGTGAATTTCTCCCTTAGATCTGTAGCTTTCAGCAAACTCTCCCTTATCAATTTTTTCAGCCTAATCTTTATTTGTTCTAGCGGTTGCTTGATTTACTTCCCTGTATCTTTCTTATGGAATAAATATGCCTGCTTTGGATGGTTTGGCTGATTTGGATATTTCAACTGTAATTGTCCTTTTCGTAATAGCTTTGTTAAATAATTATTACGTACTCCATCCGGCGTTCTTTCTAGTAAATAAGCAAACTCTTTAAGCATGAGCGGTTTTTCTTTGCATAATTCAAGAATAATATGCTCCATCTGATTAGGCGAAAGCCGTTTTTTTTCACGAGCCAGCGCTGCAATATCCCATAGCTTCGTATCAATATCCTCACCATTCACTGAATTAGAAGAACCATCTTCCGATTCTTTATTATAGGAGCTTTGATAACTATTATAGGAGTAATCATCTTTATTATATGAGTTAAGTTCACTATTATAGTAGTTTTCCTCTTTATTATAGGAGTTATTGTCGTTATTACATGAGTTTAACTCCTCTAATAAATCTTTATTATAAGAGTCTTTATTTTTATTATAGGAGTTATTTTCGACATTGTTTTCAGGTATGTTTTGATATTTTTCGACACTTTTAAAATTATTTCCCAAATCAGTTACAGACGTATGATAAGTGTCTTTTTCAGAAGAACTAATCTGTCTTTCTTGAGTGGACAGAGATAACGTGACTACCGTACGATGCATAGAAACATCTTGATCAACAGAAGGCTTTTTATAATGATGCAAGCTCCAGTTTTGCTTCACTTTTTTCAAGCCAGAGCCCGAACGTTCACATAGCCCTAGTAAACTGAATAGCTTAACGATATTCGGGTTTCGAAGCTGACTAACGGTTTTACTAAAAACTGAATCTGTAGGTACTAACAAAAGACCTGGATTAGAAAAAACGTAATGAGAAGGTTGCTTTTCTAAAATAACGCCGCCCTCGCCATTATAATCTGCATGAATAAGCATATTGATTAAAACTTCTGTTAAAGAGGAAGCGATTGACGACTGGGGTTCGCTATTGCGAACAATTTCATGAATATGGAAATAAAAATCGAAAATATTTCCTGACCACGTCCCGTCTTGAGAGGTAAAACGCTCTGTCCATTCTTCATTCCCTTTACTTTCCCGGTATTCCAAAAAGTATTGTGGTAAAACTTCTGTGATAATCCGTTCTTCACTGAATAAAAGCAGGCCTGCGAGCGTAACTCCTTCTTTATGGGTATCTCTTACCTTTCCCCATGCTCCTACTTTGTATAAAAACTCTTTTGTTTCAAGCGCATTCCAAGGATGAGCTGGTTTTACTTCAGCAAATCGATCCCGGTAGCTTTTGATCGTATCAAAATTTAATTCATTTAATCCATAGTGCTCTAGGATGAGATTATCTTGTAACATATTCAACTCTCCTATTATCTTTGTATATTTATTTAACAGCGCGAATATGCTGTTTCTTACCTCTTGTTACTAACGTACTAACTTTATTTATCTAGATGCCGCATAGATCCTGCTTCTGCCGCCTAATCTCTTCTACATCGATATATACACCTCATCTATTCTATCATTTTTTCTTTCTTCTCTCCTGCATTTTTCAATCTTCAACATAGCCGAGTTTATTGTGTAAAAGCTGTGGATATTTATCTTTATCCACAGCTTTTACACAACCTACAAACCCTTTTCTAGCTGTTTCAATATAAATTTGTTATAATACCCCTCATAACAACGGATTAAGTGAGGGATTACGTATGGAAAAAGCTACATTTGCAGGTGGATGTTTCTGGTGCATGGTTACACCTTTTGAAGAGCTAGAAGGTATTCACGGCATTGTATCAGGATATATGGGGGGAACTGTGGATAACCCTACTTATGAGCAAGTAAAATCTGGAACAAGCGGTTACTACGAAGTGGTTCAAATTACATTTGATCCTGAAGTGTTTCCGTATAAACGTTTATTAGATCTTTATTGGCCACAAATTGATCCAACAGATGACGGAGGTCAATTCCAAGATCGCGGCTCGCAGTATCGAACAGCAATTTTTTACCATAACGATAGCCAAAAGCAGGAAGCTGAAGAGACAAAGCTAGAGGTCGCAAAAAGCGGACGTTTTAAAAAACCAATCGTGACAAGCATCCTTCCTGCCTCTGCGTTTTATGAAGCCGAGGAATATCATCAAGATTTTCATAAGAAAAATCCAGATCACTATAAAGAAGACCGCGCTAAGTCCGGTCGGGATGAATTTATTCAAGCGAATTGGAAATAATTCTTGTGTTCAAAACAAAGCCGCATAGCGTTTGCTATGCGGCTTTGTTTTACCAATTATCTGTATAAGTCGTTGTTGTTGACGGCACGCTCCAATATTGCTGCGAAGGCTGCCATGCTTTTAAAGATCCATCAGCTTTCTTCACAATTGCTTTAAATTGAACACTTTGACTGGCAGGAAAATAAACGGTTCCTCTCCAATCAGCTGTAGATGCGTTATATGTTAATTTAATTGGATATATAGACGTATCCCACTGACCTAGCTCAGCTCTGTCTCCAACGATATAAACCGTTTCTCCAACCGTAGTTGGCGCATTTTTTACTACAACCGTTTGCGCAACTGGTGTAACGCCCAACGTATTTTTAAATTTCCCCATCAGCGTATCATTATTAATTACATCGTAGAAACGAAGCAAAGTAAATCCTGCAAAATTATAATTAAATGCCATTTCAGCTGCTTTTTTATATTGATCTTCACTGCCTATGGTTAAAGCATTTTCCCCGTTTAAAACAATTCCTTTTGCATTCGCAATACCTGCTACTTGGCGTACAAGCGTCTTTGGCATAGAATATTCCGGATAATTCCCGGTGTCCGTCATTTCTAAGCATGTAAAGGTGATATCTAATTTAGCCGTTTTAAACGCGTCCAAAAGCCCGTTATAATCATTGTATCCAGCTGGTTTTTCTGCAGCATGAGGGATCGTCGGATTATTGTACTGCCAATGGATTCCTGCCACTTTTGCACCAATTGGTACGTTAAAAGTGGCATCAAAAGCCTGATGAGCTAATTGTCCAATACGTTTTGTGTGGTCCTCCAAAGCTCCTTGGTACCATGCTAAGAAATCTTTTCCATAAGCCGTTGAATAACCATCTTTTAAGAACTGATAGCCATCTGATGGCGGTAAAATTTGCGATGTAGATGTTAAATTGGTTCCCCATGCCTGATTAACGCCGGCGAGTGAGCCGTATTTAGTCAAAGCATATGATTGAAACTTGCTTTTAGCAAAGTTCGTATACACCTGAAATTTCCCTCTAGAGGGATACCCTGTGCCGTCTGCTGCTGTATAAGACGGATAACGAATTTCACCTGCAGGGCCTCCTGATAAATAGATTTTAGCAATCACGTCTTTATAAGGTGCTAACGCTTGCGCAAATGCCGTGTAGAGCTCACCATATTGCTTAGAAATAACATCTGTTGCAAGCGGGCTTAGCGTTTCTTTATTTGTCGTACCTGTTTCAGATTTAAAGTAAAGGCTGTCATCACTTTTTAAGTTCCATACCCAAGACGGAAGCGGAACGTTACAATCATCTCCAACATTACCGCCGCACTGATGAGTAGAAATAATAGGAACGATCTTTATACCTGCATTACGAGCAGCTTGAGCAAAGCGCTGAGCATAGGAAAAATCAAACTGCTGATCGCCGTTCTTCTCCATATCTCCCCACCAGAAGTCTACTGTCACCGCATAAAATCCATTTTGTTTCGCTTTGCGTAAATCGTTCTCAAACGCTTCCCATGTTGTATAGTCTGTTACCTTTTTTAAAGGCGCCATTAAGTAGGTTTTGTAACCAGGATTCATTGATTTTCCATCTACGGCAGCCGCTCCATTAAGTGGATTCAAAATGAAAGCGTTAACAAAAATGAGCACCAAAATAAAAGCCAACCCTTTTTTACATAGCTGTTTCATAGCTTCCCTCCATTTTTTCAAAATCACCTATAGGTATTCGGCGGATTTTAGTTTTTTCCTTTTTCTTTTATAAAAAAAGACGCCCCGCCAGGACGCCTCCTACATTAGTTCCAAATCTCATTCACCCATTCAGGATGGTCAATAAACGGATTGCGGTTATGCTGATAGTCTGAATAAATAATATCATTTCTGCGTCGTTCTCGATCATCTACTGGATCTTCGGCGTTCCATTGAAGAAGCACAGATAATTTCCCATGATAAGGAGCAGTGCCATTATTCACTGTGTTATTAAGTTCTAAGTCAGGCTCATCACTTACATCGCCTTCATAGCGTATGGCCATATAAAACAACATACGAGCCACATCACCTTTTACTTCATCTCGAGGTTCCCATGAATCACTGTCAAAATAATTTCCGAGTGCCTCGCTATGTTCCGTCCCTCCGTTATCAAAATCTAAGTTTCCTCTCGTACCATTTACAGACACATCGGTTGGACGTAAATGATGAAGATCTGTTCCAGGACCCATAGCTGTTCCAAAGTCCCCGTGAGACTTTGCCCAGACGTGCTCACGATTCCAATCGTCCACTCCGCCTCCATTTGTACTCTTACTCTGTGAACGCCCCGTATAGAGCAAAATAACGTTATTTGCGTTAGCTGGATCTTCATCCGTTTTCTTTAAAGCTTCCCATACGGCTGAATACGAAAGTTCTGTGTGATGGTCAATAATGTTATGAAGCTCTGTTTTTAAGGTGTTTCCTGTTTTTCCAGCTGCGGTACGATAATAGTCTTCTACTGGAACAGTTGGCTCTGTGGGGTCTGGAGTCGGATCAGTTCCTCCTGTTTCTGTACTGATAGAAGTAACTGATTTTATTCCTGGGTGTGAAAAGTAAGGGGTGAGTGTGCCCGTAACAGTAAGACTTTTCCCTTTTAACTCCGAGCGACTTTGAAGTCCAAATGTACTTCGCAAATTTGAAGGAATTTGAACGTATACCATCTTGTCTGTGTTGGTTTCATTTGCACTGTCAGCGAGAGCAAGTGCATAATCGTTTGGGTAATTGCTCGTAATAACTGTAGATGTGCCTGTAGGTTGACCTACTACATATCCTTTAACCGTTTGTACACTGTTGTTTTGATTCTCAAGAGCTTGTGCAACAGATAAAAACGCGGCTGCTTGACTAACAGGAGTTAAGCTCACTAAAAGAACAAAAATAAGCAGAGACATTGCCCATGTTTTTTTACACAGAGCGTATAATTTCACTTTTTTATTCCTCCTTATGATAGGTTTGAAAACTAGTTTTCTTCCACCTCTTTATATTATTTTTTCACTGTGAATTCCCTGCCTATTTTTTGTTAAGTTTTATAGTGAAAAAGATGTATTCTTCTTTACAGTGACAGCCACTTTATGCGAAGGGTTATATTTTCAAAAGTCCACATTGGAAAAAGCATTATGTGTCTTTCTTTATATATGGTATAATCAACCGAATCGTAAAAGAGCTTATACCATTTCAGAAAATGAAATGATTTAAATAGAAATGAGGATTGTCTATGCTTAGTTTTGACGAAAAATTAGCTATTATTTCATCGTTTCCAGAGCTGCATCGAAAAGATGTATCTTTAGGACGCGTGAATTTTCATTATGAAGAGAGCGTGTACGATAAAACGGTTGTTGTGCATCATCTGCATCCTAACGGAAATGGATTTGTATATGCAGGTTTTTTAAAAGGATATGAAACAAATGACAAAGGTCTTGTGAATATCCGTGATTACACTGAAGAAGATCTTCGATCAATTATTGAAGCTTCTATTGAATCTTTGTCTACCCTTCCTGATACAGCTAGAGAAGAAGCTATTGTAGGGAATGGAAATGAACAGCGCTGGAACGGCCCAGACAATGCAACGCTTTTACTTGTTCATGAAGATGACCTGTGGAATATTTATTCTGGCTTGAATTTAGAGGCAGCATTTTTATCTTACGAAGAAGCAGAAGATTATTTGTTTGAAGAAGGCTTCCGCCGCCTGTAAATTTACGTCTATACGCAAAAACCTCGCTGTTGATTAACAGCGAGGTTTTTTCATTTTTTCACAGAAGGCTGAGGGCTAATGCGCGGTATTAAAACCACAAATAATACAACAACCCCCACACCAATCAATAATAAATAAAACCATTGTAGATCTGATGACTTTTCAGAAGCCGTTTGTTCTGTCCGATCTTTCTTGTAGGAAGTGTTTTTAGAAGAAAACAAGTTATATTCTTTTGCTTTCGCAGAAATCGTATTATCTTCAGCTGATGCGTTCGCAAAAAGACTTTCTTTTAAACTCTCTTTCTCTGCATCTTCCTCTTTTTCAAATGTAAGATCCTTTATTTCCTCCGGAATATTTCCTACTTCTTTTTTATTTTCTAGCAAAGATTCGGGGTCTAAGTTAATGGGATCATCTTTATATACATTTGGTTTAATCTCTTCAACGTTTCCATCATCAGCTTCAGCCGCTGCTGCTATAGGGAAACAAAAAAGTGAAAAAATAAGAACAACACTTCCAATCTTCTTACTAAGCACTATAGGTTTCATCATTTTCAACCTCTTTAGTCGTCTTTAAAGCACGAATAATAGATGGCAGAACACTTAAAACGGCAGTCATTCCCAGTAATACAATAAGCGCCTGTCCAAACAGAGACTGCGTATCATATTGAATGGACATGTACACTTTAGATACTGGATCTTCGTAATTAAAGTTTGGCATAGATAAGTTAAGAAGCGGGGTAATATAAAATAAAATCAACCCTACTGTCGTCACCCATCCAGCGAAGCTTCCTAATAAGAAAGCAATACGTACAAGTGTAGATGAAGCAAGCAATAAGACGATCGTAAAGATTGACCATTCCATTGCCCGGTCTCCCGATAACGAATAAATATTAAGGCTAAAGATACTTACCATTAACCCTACAATCAAATTCAATAATCCAAAGAGCGTACCTTTTACAAGCATTGGTGCATGTCGGTAGTATTGACTGAAATAGCCAATTAGTAGGCTGCTGATTAAGATAATAACCAAAATGACAACCGGTGGAACCTCTTTTACTTTTTCAGCCGGCACTTCACCGCTTACTTGAAGAGGATTTGCTAAATAATGATAAACGTAATCGTTATTCTGTCCATCTACTAATGTATTATTTAACAAGCGGTATACCTGGCCTCGCACCAACTTCGTTGAATCCACGTTTTGGGCCCACTTGCTGTTAAGCGTGTCAGCCTTATCCTGAACTTCATTTACACGCTTCTGCAATTCATCTGTGTACGTGACAACATTAGCTTGTCTTTCACCTAAAGATGAAATGAGTTCGTTCATTCCCTTCAACTCTTGACCCATGCTTTGCTGCAGCGTCATTAAGCCTGTTACGTCCGGAGCTTCTTTCTTTTCTAATGCTTGATCTTCACCTGCGCTAGATTGAAGCTCTTGATTCATTGCATTTGCTTTTTCTTGAATAGCTGATAGCTCTTCCATAATCGATGCTTGTTCAGCATCAACTGTTTGTCCATATTGATCAGCAAAATCTTGCACTGAACTTTGGAACTGTGCTAACTCTTCTTTTGTTAGAGACAGGTTTTGTTGGATTTGCTTACGCGCGTCTTGAGAAGAAACGGTTCCAGCTAACGCCTGCTGCAAACTTCCTTTAATAGAGTCATTGTTAAGGACGCTGTTCTGTATGTCTGTATTTCCTACTTGAGCTAAAGTCAAATCATACTGCGATAAATCACCGTAGTACTTTAACAGATCTTCGGCACTGCTGCTTTTAATCTTACCTGAGAATGTATTGCTCAGCTTTTCCTTTCGAGAAGCTGAAAGGTTTGGAGAAGATAAGATTTTATCTTCTTTGTTTTTAATCATCGTAATGAGACCATCAACATCCGCACTGCCTTTAGAAGGTTTTTTGCCGTCTTCTTTCAACTTTTCATTCTCTTTTTTTAATCGTTCATTTTCTTCTTGAAGCTTAGCAATTTGACTGCTCGACGACTTGGTTGCTTCTTCTAAGTCTTTCTCTGCTTTGTTTTTCTGTGCTGTCAAAGACTCAACGTCTGCTTCCAAGCTGACAATTTTCTGCTTCAGCGCATCCGTATTTTCTCCTGAAGTTTCAGGCTGAACGGTTACATTTTGCAGCTCATCTTTGACTGCCTGTACCTGTGTTTTCAGATTAGCCACTTTTTCAAGCGCACTTTTCACAGCATCGGATGTACCTGATGTGTCCGGTGTGTCCGGTGTTTCAGTCGTTTCTGGCGTTTCTGTTCCCTCAGGTGTTTCAGATGATTCAGGCGCTTCAGGTGTTTCAGGTGTTTCAGGTGTTTCATTTACCATTCCTTGGAGCTGCTGTTCTAAGTCTTCAAGCCCTTTTGATATATCATCAAGCTTTGCTGTTTGCTGAGATAAATCCACTTGAATTGGTTCTGACGTTCCTTCGCCTTGACCGGAATCTGGCTGAGTTCCATCATCTTCTCCAGGATCCGTCGGCGTCTCTCCACCTTGATTAGGATCTGGCTGAGTTCCGTCACCTTCTCCAGGGTCCGTTGGCGTCTCTCCGTCTTGATTAGGATCTGGCTGAGTTCCATCACTTTCCCCTGGATCCGTTGAGCCTCCACCACTATCATTTGATGAAGCTGTCTCTAGCTGCGCACGAAGCGGCTTTAGCTTACTTTCAATTTGATTTAAGGTTGTTTGCTCAGACTGCTGTTTGTATGAACTGATGATTTGGCCGTTCAAATCTTGCAGAGCTTTTTCTTGTTCACTGACGTTATCTGCTTGTTGATCTCCAAGTTCTCCAACGGCTTTTTGATTTTCATCCAGCTGCTGTTGAATGGAAGATAAGCCACTAAACACTTGATTGGCCTGCTCATTAAAATTTTGCTTAGAGCTTGGCTGATTAGATTCAAGGGAAGACAACCCTTGTTGAATCGCAGTGACACTTTGAGCCTGCGTTTTTTCAAGCATTTGTTTCTGTGTTTCTTGATATGTTTGATATTGATTTACATATTCAATGAAGCTGTTTAAATTCTTTTCAACCTGTTCTACGTCGCCTTGTCTGTCGCTAGAACCTTTTTCTGCTTTATTTACATTATCTTGGATTTGCTGAAGAATTTTCTTTTGATCATTTAATTCACCTGCTAAATCTTTTGAATTCGGTTTATAAAAAGCGACCATTGTTTTTTGAAAGGCGATTTCTTTATTTAGAATTTTATCGAACTGTCCGCGTACCTTATCCACTTCCTGTGATACATAACTCCAGTACAAAGAGGACATTTCATTATTAACCTTTGTAGTAGCATCTTCTAATTCCCCTACTACTTTTTCCTTATTAACTGCGTTAAGCTGGCTTTGAACTTTGTATTCCAAAGTAGCTTTTTCTGGCTTTTTTTCCTGATACGATAAAATATTTTGTGAGAAAGTCGAGGGAATATAAATAACCGCATCATATTTCCCATTCTGTAAACCGCTTGTAGCTGCGCTTCGTCCAAGCACGGTCCATTGATAATCCGACCCCTCCTGTAAAAGAGGAGTCACTTTTTCTCCAAATTCTATCGCTTTTTCACTGTTTTCTTTTACTCCATTATCTTCGTTAACAACCGCAATCGTTCTTGTTGAGTTTTCTGTGACTTGTAGCGGGTTGTCTCCAATATACTGGAAAAAGAAAGAAGGAAGAGCCAAAATTAAAACAACAGCTAATATGACTTTAAGTGTATACTTACGCTGTTCGGTCATGTTAAGATCTTCCTTTCACTTACACATAGCGGGATTTGAATTCTTGTTTCTTTTCCACTTTTAATATAATAACCGAAGCCAGGGTTAACGTCGGCTTCTTTTCGGTCATAAGGAAGTGTAAATAAGCTTTGCTCTGTTTTCTTCATCAACAACACAGCTTGGCCAATTTGCTTCACTTCTGTTGTTAACGCGTCAAATCCTTTTGAAAACTCATTGTTGTTCCCTGCAACAATCAAGTTAAAGCCCAGGTGGCTATAATTTTTCATCAATTTTGTAATACGATCCTGCAAGACACTGTCTAAGTTTTGCTGGAATCGTACAAATCCGTCTACCACAAGCATGATCGGGGCAAATGAAAGGCCGTGTACGGTTCCTTCCTGCACTGCTTCCAAATACTTATTTTCACGTCGCTGCAATCGTTCTTCGGTTAGGTCAAGCCAGTCGACGATCTGTTCTTTTGTTTCCATGTAAACAACTTGCTCTTCAGCTGCATAGCTTGATAAACCACGGTCAACCGAATCAAATAGTCCGATTTGCTTCACGCCTTGTTCAAGCGCTGTTTGCAGTATGACTTTCACTACATTTGTCTTTCCTTTTTGCGTCTGCCCCATGACGATACAATGCTTATTTTTCGTAAAGTTCATATGCACCGGTCGAACAAACTCTTCATCTAACCCAAGAGGAATAACTCCTTTTTCGCGAATAACTCTTCTGTCCGTCATAAATTCGGCAAGTACAAGTTTCGATGACAGCATTGGCACCGGCTCCGGAAGAATAGCATCAGCATATTGTTTCTTTAATCGTTGAATGTGCAGCTTAACTGCATCAAAAATTTCAAAATCATCTTTTCCTTCCGCAGGTAAAAACAGCTGTGCAAAATAAGGTTGATCCGTTTTGATAATAGCCCGACCTGGAATAGACTCCAGCGCATACGGCGTACGTCCTAAAATAGAATACGCTTCTGAATGATCCATTAAGTAATGAACCACCTTCGTTTTCAAGTTATTCATAAGTGACTGACGAATAGAATTCACGCGCGTCGCGGTAAAGATCATATAAATTCCTAAAGACTGGCCGTCACGCACAAGCTGTGTGAACTGCATTTCTAGATCTTGCATTTCTTCTTTAACAAGATCAAAATTATCAATCGTGATAAAAATTAGAGGAAGCTCTTCTGAACTTAGAGCATTATACATTTTGATATTGCTAACTTCCTGCTGTTGAAATAACTGCTTTCGCCTTGCGATTTCTTGTTTGATAATCGTCATGAATTTTTCAATTTTACGCATTTGATCCATTAAGAAATAATCCGCCGTATGAGGCAGCTGACGAAGCGGCAGCAGCGTACCGTTCCCAAAGTCAAAAATGTAATAATGAAGCTGCTCTGGGCTCTGTCTTTCAGCTAGACTAAGAAGCAACATCATGACTGTAAACGATTTACCGTATCCTGACGAACCAAATATACCAATGTTTCCATCGTCCATCAGCTGATAGTTATATACCGTTTGACTTTGCTTTTCAGGTTCATCAATTAAGCCAATTGGGAATACGCCGTCTCGCTTCTCTTTGTACTCACTGCGAAGCAATCTCTCTTTAAGAGGCGGCAGCCATGGACTATTTAATTTTTTGATACCTAATTCCTGCTGCGTTTGTTCGATTTTTTGCACCACAACATCAATTTCTGCTTCCGCTTGTTTGGATGACGTCTGCTGAGTAGATACATCAGATAAAGGAATCAACCCGAGATCTGTGATAATGGCTACTTCATCTTCAGCCCCATACGTATCTTCCATGTACGGCGCGCCGCTCCAAGCTGACTGAAACAGTTCATACACTTCATTATTTCCAACCTGCAGATAGCCTCGACCCGTCACCGTAATAGAAGCAGCGTCTGCATTTTTTAAGATTTCTTTACTATCAGCGGCATCTTGGACTTTTAACGCTACTTTAAAGCGCGCATTACTCCAAATTTGATCGTCAATAACACCGCCTGGCTTTTGTGTTGCTAAAATTAAATGAACGCCTAGACTACGTCCAATTCGCGCCGCGCTGACTAATTCGCGAATGAACTCTGGTTCTTCACTTTTTAACTCAGCAAATTCATCCGAGATTAAGAATAAGTGAGGCAGAGGTTCTTCTGCCATACCTTGCTTATATAAATCTGTATAATCATTAATATGATTGACTTCATATCTATCAAACAAGCGTTGGCGTCGCTTTAATTCACTTTTAATAGAAGCTAAGGCTCTTGTACTAAAATTCTTACTTCCTTCAATATTTGTAATGGTTCCAAGCAGGTGAGGCATGTTTTTAAACGGCTGAGCCATTCCTCCGCCCTTATAGTCAATCAATAAAAATGCGACTTCATGGGGGTGGAAATTCACCGCTAGAGAAAGAATGTACGTTTGTAAAAATTCACTTTTCCCTGACCCCGTCGTACCTGCAAGTAATCCATGAGGGCCGTGAGCTTTTTCGTGAAGATTTAGTTCAACAATATCTTCTTTTCCTTTTAAACCAATTGGAACCGCTAGCGACTTAGCTGATTCATTGGTGTGCCACCTTTGCACGATATCCAGCTCACCAATTTCTCTTGCTTTAAATAATTCTAAGAATGAAACGCTATTTGGAATTGAGTTGGTCATGCCAACTTGGTGATCCAATGTCCGCAGCATCCTTGCAAATCTTTCATTATAATCAAGCGTGTGTTTATCAAGCTGAAATGGAATATTCACAGCTTTTTGCTTTTGAATTAATATATCCCCCTCGGATTCGTTAATATAACGAACGAGTGTGTGAACATGCTCCGTTAAGCTTTCTTTCGTCTCTGCCGCAAATATCGTAGAGAACCCAAGATGAGGGTGATACCCTTCTAAATACTCTAAGATAACGTGATCTGCAATTAGCTGCTGATTCGTAATAATAAAAACAAAGTGAGGCAAAAAAACCCCTTCTCCTTTTGCTTCATCTAAGTCGCGTTCTCTCAGCATTTCGTAAATAGAAGATAAAAGCTGATCTCTCGTTTGTTCATTATAAATGAAGCCTTTCGCAAAAGAATGAGGCAGCTGAAAATGAGGGAGCCATTTCATCCATTCCCACTCTTTATATTCTTCTTCATCAAAAATGAATACGAATCTCACATCATGATAACTGTGGGAGAATGCCAGCTGTCCTACAAGCTGATGCAGTTCATTCTTCACCGTCTTCATCTTTCCTACCAGACCGATAGAGCCTAAACCTAAGTGAGCGGTAACAGGCGCATTTTTGACTTCTCGATAGACTTTTTCCATGTGCTGAGACTGCTCAAGCAAATCATCAATTTCTCGATTAGCCATATCTCCGCTATTTAAAGAAATTTGGTAGCTTCCAGGAACTGTTCCTTTTCCAAGACGCACCTGTAAGAAATCACTGCTTTCCACAGTTCGTTCCCAAATTCGATCGGAAATCTGTTCTGTTAAATATTTCATTCGTTCAAACGTTGGAAAATGATAAGATAATACGTCTCGTTGAACTGATGCTAGTTCTTGTAATTCCTCGCGCTTGTTCTCTAAGTACTTTGTATAAATTCGACGACGACGCTCTTGGCGCTTCTTGCGCTGTTTTTTATCTTTGAAATATTGAACGGTAGATACAATCAGCGTGGTCGTAAACATCATGACAGATATAATAATAAAAATTCCCCTGGGCTGAATAATCGATACCGTACCCATGACTAAAAGCATGACTAATGGGGGTAAAATGGTAAGCCATAAGCTTCGGTTATTTTCATCATTGTCTTGAGACGGAAAGGACAAGCTCACCTTATCATTAGGCAAATCATATATCATGCGCGGTGTCCGTCTATAAACCGGGTACTTCTTTTTCATTTCAGAAATAGGTTGCGCCGTAGCCGGAAGCTTAGATGCATAATCATAGTAGCTTTGAATCTTCAGCAAATCTTTTTCGATCAATTGAATCGTCATAGAAGACCATAAAATAAGATCTCCGGGCTGAAGGTTCCTATTCTCTTCTATTCGGTGTCCATTAAGATAAAACCGTTCTTGGTTATAAAAGACCTTCCACTTCCCGTTTATCTTTGATAAGTAAAATCCTTCTTTTGGCTCTACTACATACTTTTCTTTCTGCTGATACACATCAGCTGCTTCATCACTTGTGGAAAACGAGACTTCTGATTCGTAATCAATATAATAGACAGCTTCTTTAACAGCCGTCTCTGTAAGGGCAAAGGTTAAAGCCTGTCCTTGTTCTCGCCATACAAACGACTCAGAAACAGATAGCTCTGCTATCCTTTCTTCTCCGTAGGAAATCAAGAGCCGGCCGTTCTTTTCAGATGACAGCGTCATTTGACCTTTCTCAAACGGATAGGAAAAAGTAAACGTTTGATGCTGAGTGTTTCCAACCGTTGCTTGGCGAAAGGTTTTAAAATCTATAGGCAGCTGCTGATACGTTTGCCCACTAACTATCCAAAGCATATTCATACAACTACCTCCCTACTTCGATTGATCTTCCTGCTGTTTTTTCTGCTCTTCTTGTTTCTTTTTCTCGGCTTCTGCAGCTTTCTGTTCTTCTTCCTGCTGCTTGGCCGCCTGTGCTTCCTCAGCCTGTTTCTCTTCTTGCTGCTTGGCTGCTTCCGCTTCTTGCTGATCATTTTCTTTCTTGAATTCTTCCAGTTCATTCGCTACTTTATCAAGCTCTTCTTGCTTTTTATCAGCCGCTAAATCGTTGTCTGTCTTTAGCTGACCTTCGTATTTCATTAATGCATAGATAATTAACGAACGTTCTTCTAACAACCTGCTCACTTCTAAAGCTTTTTTGTTGTCTCCTCGGCCAATGTAAAACCAATAGGCAAAGTACTGAGGATCTGACTGAAGCGTAATAGTCTTTAAAGCATTTGCCTTTTGCTCCTCTCCCAACTTTTCATTAACAAGATAGGAGGTTGCTATTTCGTATTGCACAATTTTAGGCATACTTTCAATATCGTAATCTTCAAGTGTGTCGACTACTTTGCTGTAGTTTTTTTCAAGAAAGTATTCGTTGCTTTCTACAAATGCTTCTTGTTTCGGCTGAGCAAAAAAATAAGAATAAAAAGTATAAATAAGAGCTGGAATTAATAAGACAAGTATACCGACAGATGAAAACTTAAAAATGGTCCAGCGTTTTTGAGGAAGTTGAACAAGTGTCTTTTGATGTTTTTCAATTTGGGTTAGCTTATGCTGAACAAATTGACTCAACTCTTCCTCATTGCTGATATGCATTATTTTTTTAGCGTCTTCTTTTAATTGCAAGGTCTCGTATAACTTAAAATACTGTTCAAATGTATGCGATGAGTCAACAGCCGCCGCTATCGTAGCCTTTAACTCCTGAAAGCTTTGTTCCTCGTTAGGTTCATAAGGAGGTAAACTTTCTTTCACTCCATAATGTAAAAAAGCAGGACTTAAACTTTTATCAAAAATGATATTTTCTGGACAAATCAACAAATGCAGCCTTGAAAAAGAATGCTGCTTTATCTTTTTGATAAGCTGATCTGCAAACAGCCACTTTTGCTGTTCTTCTTTTCCCTTTAATGCTGTAAAAGGTTGAAATTCAGAGGTAGGCTTAATTGTTATTTTAAGTTCATCATCGCTCATCATGATTTCTTTTTGAAAAGCCGTGTTTACATCCTTTAACATTTCAATTTCAACAGAACGATCAAGTCGAATTTTTTCTTTTTGAAAAACAAATGTATATTCATTATTATGACGTGTCATTACAGCTTCGAGCTGCTCTTCTAAGTAAGTCGGTTTCTTCTCTGACATTCTAATAGACTCCTTTAGAGAATTTCGATACAATCACCTGTGGTAATTCCGCAGTTAATCATCGTCTCATTTCCCGAGAAAATAAGATTTTTATTTGAAACACGTATCCACGCACCGTCCTTTGGTGATTGAGTAATCTTTTTAGCTTGCCAAACGATCTCGACTACTTTTTTGATTGAATGATAGTTTGATAGTCGCAAATCGAACCGATCACCTGTATAGTGCTTTAAGTCTACTGTTACTTCTATATACATAGGGTTTCATCACCTCAAAACATAGAAAAAGCGCCTTCATCTTTTGAGAATGGGGCGCTCCTTTTATTACTTCACTTAGATTATTAGATGAAGTTAACCGCGGATTTGGCTAGCGATTTGGTTATCTGTATCTTCAAGAACATTTGCAGAGTCGTCTAATTGCTTAGCAATTTTTGTAAGTAGGTTAGACATTTCAACGAAAGAAGGTTTTAATTCTTCGTATTGAGCAGCAAACGCTTCGCTTGAAGCACCTTCCCACATATCTTGAAGTTGATTTTTCATTGTATCAAGACGGCTTACTAGTTCTTGAACTTGACCGCTTTCGTTAGTATAGCGACCTGACATGTCGCGAAGCTCTGCTGGTGTTACGCGAATAATTCCTGACATACATATCTCTCCTTCGGTTTATATATTTACTATTATTGTAAGAAACTCTAGTGATAAGGTCAAAGGTTACTTGCAAAAGCCTCCAAAAATGAGAATATGTATCTACAAGTACCCCTAAAAAATGCAAATAAAACCTAAAAAACCAAGATTTTGTTCTCATTTAAACCTTTTCCATCTAATCTATAGGTACCTATTTAAAGGAAAATAAAAACTATAAGACTATTAAATTACATTTCTATTTATTATCTATAGAACTATTTACTAGTAATAAAAAAGCAGCAGCCTGTTTAAGGCCCTGCCTATATATATCCTATTTATTTAAGATTCAGACATGCTTGAAAAAAGGACATGTGCTTGTTATCGCCTTGGCTACTGCTTAAAATAATTTTTATCTTCTTTTAACATTCTTATTTCTTCCGGGATGAATAATTTTGAGAGAGGCGTGTCAGGATTAAGTAATATGGCTATTTCTTCATTTAATACAGGCAGCATATCCTTAAATGATACACATACGGTCTTTTCATCTTTTAGCATCTGTTCAATCGGATATTTTGACGAAAAAACAGGTAAATATCGATACGCTGCACTTTTCATCGTCTGAACGTAGTGCTCTGCAATTAATATATCTGATGCTACATGTTCTGAGCTAACAACTAGCCATAAATTGCTATTCATTAAAGTTTTATAAAATTGAGCAATTTTTTTATTATCTTTCATTGCTTCAATTAACGATTTTTCTAATAAATTAAATGTATACTTCATTGCTGAGACAACCCTGTAAGGAACTGTACCATTTCACTTCCAGCGCCATCATATACTTCATTCATTCTCTCTTCACTTCCTCTGTGCTGTCACTAAACATAATGTTTGAAGGATTCATCTCCTGACTTAAAATGCCCAATCCCATTTGAATAACCCCATAAGTGAAAAATTCCGTTCGACTGCATGTAGAACCATTCACTACTTTTTCTTCCCAAGACATAGAAAGCGAATTCCACATAACATTAAGAGTACCTAGAGGTTTTTCAATCGTTCTATGCATATTGTCATACGTGTTCCATTCTTTTAAGTTCTTTATGTCATTCCACGTATCTTGCGAATGGGCGCTCCCATCGCTCCATACGCTCGACCAAAACTCCGTCCAGCCTGAAGAGCCTTCTAGCTCTCCATCTGCTTTTCTCATTTGCTCCGCAGTGTCTTTTACTAATAAATGTGCATTTTCCGTTAGCGAATCAAGTTTGCGAATCATATGCTGTAACTCTTCCTGCAAGTCCAGCACTTTATCAATATCTGCAACAGACAAGAAATGTAGATTTGTAGCTTCCCAGCTTAGTTTTTGAAGTGCATCAGCCGTCTGTGAATGAGACTGTTGAATTCGCTCTGCAAATGTCTGCAGCACCTCTGGATTTACTTTTATCTCCATGTATGTCCGTCCCCCTATCTCTTGTAAGCCTTCAGTCATCATCCAAACATTTTTTAAGCCTATACGGAAAGACTCACTTTCTAAAAGAGTGAGTCGATAATGTTATTTATTACGCCGATGCTAGCTCTCTTAATCGTGAAATTTCTAAGCGTAAAGTTTGAAACAATTCATCCCTTACGTCGTACAGATGAAAAGTGGATTGCGTAATATCATTATAAATATCCTCATATGAGCTCTTAGAACGCCCTGACCAATCTGACGCATATTGTTGGTGCGAATTTTGAAACAGATAGATACCTTCTTCAAGAAATTCCATGATACGTTGAACTTCATGTAAATATGATTCTAATTGATCTGCATCTCGACTATATTCTTTGCTTTTTCTTCTTCGCTCTATGTCGTCAAAGAGATCATCAATTGCATCCATAAAATGTCCCCACGTCCTTCTTCCTCTTTTATTAGAAGTCTCTTAAAGTAATGTTAAAATAAGGTTACAAAAAACAAAATCCATCATTCAAACTATTTTCATACCTAGGAAAAAATATCTACATTTCTCTTTTTTTACTTATTTATACAGGGGAAATAGAGAAAATAAACAACGCCAGGCTGCTGTAATAAAGCAGTAGACGTTGCTTTTTAGATTGTGACACTGCTGTTATAAAAAGGAAGAATACCTAGTTTACATCCGACCTTTTTGTTTCTTTTTCTTGTTAAATGGCTTTTTTGAAGGTTTTTTAGCTGTACGGGACTGCTCTTTTGTACCTTCATCGACGATTTCGCCCATATAAAGCTCTTTTTTCGCTAATGAAAGTTGAAGTTCACGTGCGATTTGTTTTAAATTTCGCTCTTCTCGTTCAGTGACAAGAGAAATGACTGTACCTTCTGCTCCCGATCTGCCTGTTCTACCTGAGCGATGTACGTATTGATCTGCATCTTGAGGAACATCGATATGAATTACATGCGTCAATCCCTTAATGTCTAATCCTCTAGCTGCGACATCCGTTGCTAATAAGACAGGGAAATCTCCTTTTCGAAAACCTTTAATCGTCGTAGCACGATCTTCTTTTTTCGTTTCACTGTGTAAAGAGCCTGCTTCTACACGCTTAAATGTTAATTTTTCTTCAAACTCGATCAGAGTATCAATCCCTTTAAAAAAGGCTAAAGCTTTCATTTGTTCTTGACGAACTAGTTTTCTAAGCACGTCCACTTTATCTCTAGCTTCACTTTTGATGTATACATGCTCTACCTTCGAAGCTGGGAGTTCATCTCTTCCTACCTCTATTTCAAGAGGCTGGTTCATCATGTCTTTCGCTAGCGATTTGGTACGTTCTGATACAGTAGCTGAGAAGACTAGGATTTGACGATCACTTAACGCCATTTTTACAATCTGTTGAACCGTTTGAACATGCTCAGGCACAAACAATTGATCCGCTTCATCAATCACAATTGTTTTGACTTCGTGCATTTTTAATTTCTTCATTTTAATTAATTCGTTCAAACGTCCTGGGGTACCAACAATGATATTAGGGCGCTTTTTGAGTTTTTCTAATTGCCGTTTCATATTTGCTCCGCCAATAAACGCAGCGCTTGAAATACCGCTTCCCTGCGACCAAGTTTGAATTTCACCATGAATTTGCATAACTAATTCATGGGAAGATGCTAAAATAACCGCTTGAACATGAGATGGTCCCGGCTGAATGCGATGTAAGACAGGCAACAAATATGCCAGTGTCTTTCCTGTTCCCGTTGGGGATTCTCCTATTACATCTTTATTAGCTAAAATCTCTGAAATAGCTTTCGTTTGAATGGCAGTAGGCTCATTGAACCCTGCTTTTTTCCACGCCTCTTGTAAAAAAGGCTGTAAAGTCTCTATAAACTGACTCATATCTATCTCCTTTTCCATGCTTTTCTCGATATTATAAACGATTTTTTTATTTCAATTAAACGAATGTATCAGTGGCCATGTGCGTTAATACTGACCTTAATTTCTATTTATAAATAAACCTTCCTTATCCCAAGGGACCCTGTCAATCCGTCAGTAGAAAAGTCGATTGTTGCCTTAACTTTTCTACATCGATATACATAGCTTCAACTATGATACACTATTGCTTCTATAGAAAACAATATGATCCTCTTTATTATGGACGAAAACTTGTATAAGAAGGAGGTTTTATGTCCTATATGGATCCGGACGCAAAGGGCTCAGCTGCTTACTTCCTCTTTTTCAAGAAAACAACCGCCTCTCTGAACTACGAAAGGCGGCTGTTTCGTTCTGTAATTGGCATATCAATAGTAACCGTTGTCCCTTTTCCTTTACCGCTTTTAAAATGCATGGTACCTTGATGACGCTCCATGATTTTGTAACACACGGCCAGCCCTAAGCCCGTTCCAGCTTCTTTTGTAGAATAAAACGGCGTCCCTACTTGTTCAATCCTCTCTTGACTCATTCCGATTCCATTGTCTTCAAAGTGAATCAATGCTCGTGTATCTTTTTCTTCAACTGTTATTGTAATATGGCCTTTCTCAATAATAGCTTCTACACCGTTTTTGATCACATTGATGAACACTTGTTTCAACTGATTTGCATCAGCCGAAACATAAATAGGCCTTTTTGCTGTTTCTTTCAATAAAATAGAAACATTATTTAAATTGGCCTGCGCTTCCATTAGCGTAATAACTTGTTTTAAAATCTCGCATAAATTGGTCTTTTCAAAAGATACATGCTGCTTTTTTCCAAGAATGAGCATTTCACTGGAGATTAAGTTGATGCGGTCGATTTCAGACATCATGATATCTAAATATGTGTCATTTGTTTCCTTAGAGGCTTGCATAACCTGTACAAAACCTTTTAAAGAAGTAAGGGGGTTTCTAATTTCATGTGCTACGGCACCTGCCATTTGTCCAATAACCGACATTTTTTCCGAGGTTATCATAAGCTCTTCATCTTGACGGTATGTAGTAATATCGCGTGCAATCATAAATACACCTACTACCTGCTTATGAACAATAATGGGAAGCAAAGAACACCTAAGCAACCGTCTTTCTCGCTTTCTATTGATCACATTCATTTCGAACTTAGCACCTTTTCCATTCAGCACTTCTTTAAAATACTCTTTACACATATCAAACTCTTCAGCTGCGATAAGAGCTGAAGGTTTCATCTTTTGCAGTTCTTCACTGGAGTATCCAACGATTGCTTCACCTTCCGGGTTAGCAAGAAGTACTTCACCCGTTTTACTTATTTCAAAAACACCATCAGGGTTATGTTTGAACAAAGATTGGTAGTGCTGATTGCTCGTTTGAAGTTCGTGTTCTTTCACTACGAGCTCTTGCTGGGACTCCACTAGTTTATAAGCTCTCCTATATACCAACCCATACAAAATAATACCCGTAGCTAAAATAAAAAACCAACCTTTGTATTGTTGAAAAAAAATATATACTTCAAAACGACCTTGCGCTAATGTTCTAGATATATTATCAGATATCAAGATCCATACAGCGCCAATAATGATATATATAATTGAAATTCTTAAAGCTACTTTACGCGCGTGTTTCACCAAATTTTAATCACCTGTTTATCCGTATTGATCCCCTGTCTTATTGCCTTTATATGAAGTGTTCACTTTTTGTAGCCATTTCATGCCGTTGTAAAAAATTGATGAATGGCCTGACCTAGGTTACTAATAGATTTTACATTTGCTTGAAAATGATACTGGTGAAGCCATTGACTGTGATCGGGTGTCACACCTGTTAAATAAATCTGTACGCCCATTAGCTGAAATTCCCATATTAAATGTTCTAGGGCTGCAACACCTCGTTCATCAATTTGACCGATTCCATTAAAATCAATGATAACTCGATCAACCGTTTCCTCATCTATTTGTCTGAGCAGCCGATGTTCATTTTTCATGATGACTTCCTCAAATAAATCGCCAAACAGAGGTATAAGCACCATGTTGTTCGATAAATGAATAAACGGTCCCGACAGCTCTATAACTCGGTTCATGGCCTTTTCTAATCGTTCTTTTTGCAGCAGCAGTTCTAAGTCTGTTTCAGATAAACGCGCTGTATGCTGTTCGATTTTTTCTGAGAGAATTCTAATTTGAGAATCTTCCTCTACACATATTACATGCGCCTTATCTTGCTCCCATTTGCAATTCACGGTATAAAGAGACATCTTAGATTTACGCGAATGCATGACTAATTCTGTTTTTATTTTTTCCTTCTTTCCTAATCGTTTTCTAGCTTTGTTCTGACTATCTTCATCAACAATTTCTAAAAAATGTTGAACCTCTCCGAATAAAGCGGCTGCTTCATCAGATTGCGCTAGAATATTCATTTCCTCATCCATAATAAAAGCAGGAAGCGGAGCATATTTAATAGTCGACAACCTTAATCCCCCTAATTGATTGATAATGAAAAAGCTCTTTCAACTCCTCTAGCTGTGCAATAAATCGAACTTGATTTGTTTGAACAAGAGGAAACTTATAGTTTGAAACTACTCGGCCTCCAACTAAAATAAGCGGCTGATGTTTTGTCTTTTTTAATCCTTCTATATATTCGTTTGCTTTTTCTATATGATGAGTTAAACTGAACGAGATTCCTACTAAATCAGGTTTCCATTGTTCAACAGCGTGCGTTGCATGTAAAAGCGGAGAATCTGCTCCTAAAAGTTTCGTCTGCCATCCGTGCTCTTCAAAGAGAATGGAAATCATTTTTAAACCTAAAAAATGCTGTTCATTTTCTATACACAAAAACAGACCTTTTTTTTCACTTTTAATAACTTCTTGTCTTATACACAATTGATAGCGTGACAAAACATAGTCACAGGTAGTAGTAGCTAAATGTTCATCAGCCACTGAAATTTCATCTTCTTCCCACATCATACCGATTTGAGCCATTGACACTGAAATGAATTGCTGAAAAATATAAAATGTATCGAAACCCTGCTGTCTTTTTTTCCACACAATATTCCAAGCTTCATCTTGATTCCCTGATAACAGTAATTCAGTCAAGCGTTCTATGCTTTCAATCAAGAAACCACCTCTTTTTCAGTCAAACGACTTGTTTTTTTCCTTTGTTATTATCAACCATACCACTTAACTCACCGGCACTCTACAGTAAAATATTCTCACACCGACAAAATAGCACCGGACGTCTCTGACAGGTAAATCTTTTTATTTTTCAAAGTCAACGAGATAGTGATGCAGCAAGTGACGGTTTTGTTCATTGTATAAGTACGCATACACAGGACGTCCTATTGTGCCGTAAGTCATTCTTTCTCCAAGAAGACCTATATCTGTTAGAAATTTTAAATATTTTCGAATAGACACTCTTGAAATTCCCGTTTTTTCAGCCACATCATCGGTCGAAAAAGGGTGATCTTTAAGATGCACAATGGCTTCTACGATGACTTCTAATGTTCCTGTCGTTAGACCCTTAGGCAACGGCTCTACCGGAGCTTCTTTTATTTTTTTATTAGACAGCAGCCCGTCTAATTCCTGTTGATTAAGCTGAGGTTGCTGTTTTAACGTACGAAATGTTTGTTTATAAGCCGAAAGTGCTTGATAAAAGCGTTCAAATGTAAAAGGCTTAATCAAATAATCAATCGCTCCATAGCGTAAAGCTTGCTGAATCGTTTGGGCATCCGAAGCAGCGGTGATAAAAATGACGTCTATTTCCTCTTGCTTTGTTCGAATCTCTTGTAAAACTCTCAAACCATTTTGCCCAGGCATAAAGATATCAAGCAGTACTAAATCAACTTGATATTCATTTACCTTCACTAAGGCTTCATGACCCGAATGAGCAACAGCGACCACTGTAAACCCCTCTATCTCTTCAATGTACTTTTGATTAAACTGAGCAACCATTGGGTCATCTTCAACAATTAATACTTTAATCAACTTGATCTCTCCTTGTTTCGTACGGAATATCAATATAGAATGTGGTACCGCTATTTATAAATGAGTCAATAACGATTTGGCCACCTAGTTCATCAATCGTTTGCTTCACTAAATGCAGCCCAAACCCTCTGCTCGTTCCTTTTGTAGAAAAGCCTTTCTTGAAAATCTGATTCATTGTATCGGAAGGAATGCCGCAGCCTGTATCCGTAACTTGAATCGTAAGCTTATTGTTTTTATACACAAGCATAACGGACACTTTTTTAGAGGCTTGATGACAAACTGAATCAATTGCATTATCAATTAAATTTCCAATAATGGTAATGAGATGATGAGTAACGTGTGGATCTGAAGGTTCTGGAATAACTTCATCAGCGGAAAACGTCAGTTCTACGCTTTCCTCTCTAGCATAACTCATTTTGCCCATGAGAAACCCTGCCAACGCATGATCTTTAATAGATTTAGTCACTGAACTAGATTCATCGACACGATGATTAACAAGCTGATGAATATACGTTTTTAGCTCATCATAATAATTCATCTGCACCATTCCTAAAATCACATGAAGTTTATTCATAAATTCATGCGATTGTGCTCGAAGCGCTTCCACATACATTTTAACACCTGTTAGCTGTTCTGCTAAGATATTAACTTCTGTTTTATCCCGAAACGTAGAAAGTGCTCCTACAATCTCTTCGTTTACCACTAGCGGAACCCTATTAACTACAATGGCTACTCCATTTATGACTTGCTCTTCATCATAATGAGATTCCCCCGTAGACAAAACGTCGTCCAATCTGGAGGTGGGCATATATTCTCGAATAGACAAACCGATTGGCTCTGGTGCTAACCCTGCTTTAACAAATAAACGGCGTGCAGAACGATTAGCAAGTGTAATATTACCTTCTTTATCAACAGCTATCACTCCTTCACGAACCGACTGCAGCATGGTGCTTCTCTCTTCTAGAATTTTAGCAATTTCAGAAGGTTCCAAGCCAAATAAAATTTTCTTTATGTAATTCGCTAATAAAATAGCACCAAGAACGCCTACAAGTAGGCCAATTAATGAACCTAAAACAATTCGACGATGCCCATCTCTAATCGCTTCATTTACATTATTCAAAGAAATCCCCACAGCCACTGCGCCAATTTGTTGATTTTTTTCATTATAAATGGGTGCAAAAGCGCGCAGAGATTTATCAAGCGTTCCTTTTGATACAGATACATAAGATTTCCCGTGCAATGATTTTTGCTCATCGCCTCCGGCAAACCTCTTTCCTATCTTTTTAGGATCTGGGTGAGATTGGCGGATTCCATTCATATCTATAACAACGATAAACAAGACGCTTGATTTTTTACGAATTCGTTCAGTAAATTCCTGAATTGACTGAGGTGTTTTTGTCTCTAGTCCTTTTTTCACGTTCGTTGATTCTGAAATAATTGTAGCAATAGTCCGAGCTTTTTCAGCCTGTTGATCTCGGATGTTTTTTCCAATTGAACTGCTAACTAATAAATCCGTTAACAATAGCGATAGAATTACCACCATGCATACAAGCAGCACCGTGATGCTTCGCAGCCCCATTCTTCCGTGTTTCACATTCTTCCCTCGCTTCCCTGCTTTCCTTGTTTATAGCACAAGAAAAAGATCTTATCTAGAGGCAGATAAGATCTTCGCTTATTTAATTTCATTTTTACTGAGTTGATGAACATTTATACAGGAAGGTTAACAATCTACTTTATAGTTTAGGTCCTTTTCGATATTTGAACCATCCCATTTTATAAAAGGCAAAGACCATTACGCCTACAAGCCCAATCATAATGCCCAGTACAATAAAATAATTATATTTCCCCGTCAGTTCCGGCATATATGAAAAGTTCATGCCATAGAGGCCAGCAATAAACGTCAACGGTAAGAAAATAGCTGACATCAGCGTTAGCGTAAACATGATTGAATTCATACGATCCGAGTTGATGGACATAAAGCTTTCTCGAATATCATTTGACAAATCCCTGCTTGCTTGCATAATTTCAATCATATTTAATAGGTGGTCATAAATATCATTAAAATAGCGAACCTGCTCTTTTGCTTTTAACGCATTGGTTGACATAATACGATACATTAAATCTCTCATGGGGTTTAAAATCCGGCGCATTCGTGACAAATCACTTCGGATGTCATAAAGCTGCCTCATTAGTTCATCCATAGGTTCGTCTTTTGCATTGTCTTCAATGTCGTCTATGTGATCTTCAAATTTATAAAGCACAGGGAAGTATTCATCAACGGTATGATCTAAGAGTTCATACATGATATCCCATGTTCCATCTTCGGTAGCCTCAGGGTCTTTTTTGATAAGCTCCCACACTCTAGCCACGCTCGTTAGCTTGTCCAAGTGGTAAGTGACTAAAAAGTTATCCCCCACAAATGCAGATACTTCTAAGTGCTCAAGCTCTTCTTTATGAAGTGCATAATACACTAAAAAATAATGCTCATCATACAACTCAAATTTAGCCCGCTGACCTTGATTCAAACAGTCCTCAACTGCTAAAGGATGAAAATTAAATTGTTCAAGCTGCTTTTTTTCTTCCTCGGTGGGATTGTAAAAATCAACCCAATACCATTGAAAGTCATGGCTTGAACGAATCTCATTCATTTCTATCTCTTTAATAGCTCCTTCTTTGGTTTTAGCTACAATTTTAATCATAAGATAACCTCTGTCTTTTTTGATACTATTCTCTGCACATACCCTTTTTACCATTTTGTTAAACTTTTTTCTTTTAATGTACGCCTTTTCTTGTCTATACATACGATGATGGTGACGACAAGAGAACAAAACGGTGAGGAGGTATATCCATATGTATGAATTTTACTCCCGGCATGAAGAATATTGGGAAGATGATACAAGACTAGACGAACAGCTTTTAAGAGATATAAACAAAGCTGTAAACGATGAGTTTTCCGCTATTCACTACTATACACGCCTAGCAGAGCTGGCTCCTAATGATCAGTTTCAACAAGCTATATTAGGTATTCGGCAGGATGAAATTAAACACTTTGACTGGTTTTCTAAAGCCTATTATGATTTATCAGGCAGCTACCCACAGATTTCATTAAACATAAAACTGCCAAATACTTTTCAAGAAGGGGTCTCTGAATCCATTAAAGATGAAGTAGAAACCGTTCCATTTTATCAATCAATCGCTAGAAGAATCACAAATGCTCGAATTCAAAGCCGCATTGTTCGAGCTGCGAGCGATGAACAGCGCCACGGTCAAATTTTTCGAACCATTCAGTCCCACTTCTCATACTAAATAATACGCTTGCCACTGCAAGCGTATTATTTAGTATGGTTTTATTATTATCTCTTACTTTGTAGCATTAAATTCTTCTTTAATTTTTTGGAGCAGCGTTTGATTGGTTAATACGTCATACCCTGTTAATGCCATTGTTTTTGCACCAAGTATCATTGCTTCTCTTCCTTGCTCACTTAAAGCTGCTTCTCTAAATTCGTGCGTATGACAAACAAAATAATCATCACAAATTTGAATATACGGATGAATAGCCGGAACAACCTGACTCACATTCCCCATATCTAAAGATCCATGATCGCCTTGATCTTCCGTAATGCTTTGCTCGCTCACACCTAATGAGATGAGATTATTTGTATAGACGTCGGATAATGTTTGATTCGTTTGCATATCATCATAAGAAAACTCATAGTTTGAGATTTTTAATTTTGTTCCTGTCGCTAAAGCAGCACCATGTGCACATGCCTTCACCTTATCTGTTACTTCATCTACATATGCACGAGTTGAAGCGCGAACATAAAATTGTGCTACTGCATAATCCGGTACAACGTTGGCCGCCTTGCCACCCTCTGTAATCACTCCATGAATACGTACATCCGGCTTCACATGCTGGCGAAGCGCATTAATGCTATTGAACGTTTGTAATACACCGTCTAGTGCATTGATTCCTTCATGAGGGGCAGCGGCTGCATGTGCAGATTTTCCGAAGAACTCAAACTGAATCGCATCCATCGCAAGAGAACGCCCGCTTT
This sequence comes from Priestia sp. TGN 0903, assembly GCF_050846855.1. Taxonomy (NCBI): domain Bacteria; kingdom Bacillati; phylum Bacillota; class Bacilli; order Caryophanales; family Bacillaceae; genus Priestia; species Priestia sp. TGN 0903. The sequence goes on along the minus strand of NZ_JBOZGL010000010.1, from coordinate 27,257 downwards.
TTTGATGACAGTAATAAGGGTGCACCATCATAGCTACGTCTAAATGATTAAAAATACCTTGTTCAGCCATCGTTACTTTGCCGCCTCGTGTTTCCTCTGCAGGCGTTCCGTATACGTATATTTTACCGCCCGTTTTTGCGACTGCTTTACTCAGACCAATACCAGCGGCAATTGACATGGTTCCAATTAAGTTATGTCCGCATGCGTGTCCGAGATCCGGCAAAGCATCGTACTCTGCCATAAACCCAATCGATGGACCTGGCTTTTGACTGTCATAAACAGCGGTAAAAGCCGTTGGCAAGTCACATGTACCAATTTCAACTGTGAACCCTTGTTCTTTTAAAACATCTGTTAATGCTTTGCAAGCCTTAAATTCTTCATGGCCAAGCTCAGGATTTTGTCCAATATATTTGCTTACATCATAAAATCTATCCTGTAATTTATTAATTGTTTCATTTATTAATTGTTTCATTAGTTGTACTCCTCTTTTAAATATTTAAACAAATTATAGTATATTTATTCGTTTTTTGAAAGCTAGTTTTTAAGACGTGTTTTCCTATCACCTTAATATGCCTTATAATTAAACTACTAACTGTTTTAAAGAAGGTATGCATAATGATTAACGTAAAAAAATTTAATTTTTTAGGCGGTCGTATTATTAAAACAGGCATTGCCGTTTTTTTGACTGCACTCATTTGTCAGTCCGTTGGCTGGCCGTATATGCTCGCTGTTATTACAGCCATTGTTACGATTGAACCAACCGCTGCGGATTCTATCAAAAAAGCGTTCATTCGCTTTCCTGCTTCAGCAATTGGAGCTGCTTTTGCCATGATTTACACATTTCTTTTAGGCGTAACGCCGCTTACCTATATGCTTGTTGCTGTTTCTACTATTATATCCTGTTATAAATTGCGTTTACATGCCGGAACACTCGTTGCAACGCTAACAGGAGTGGCTATGCTGACGATTGTGCACGACCATTATTTCATATCATTTTTAATTCGCCTAGCGACCACTAGTATTGGGCTGCTTACTTCTTCACTTGTAAATATCATTGTTCTTCCTCCTAATTATACACCGATTATTACGAGGAAAATTCAAACTCTCTCAAAACAAATGAGTAGCGTCTTACAGCAAAGAGGAAGCGAACTTTCTCAAGTACACGCTTGTCATAAACAAACAAAGTTTCAATTTCAGCAGCTTTCTGCTGAAATTGAAAAAATTGAGACGCTTTGTGAGTATCAGCGAAAAGAATGGAAATTTCATCATTTCACTCGTACAGCTATGAGAAAATTCCACTATGAATATAAGAAACTTTCTCTTATGAGGCAGCTTGTCTACCATATTGGTAATTTAATTTATTTGCCCGCTCATCAGCTGCAAAGTGCAAAACATCAAGTGATTTGGGACACTTTCACTTCCTTTCATAACGTCTTACAAAATGAACAATATAAAAGCTCTTTGCAGCATCAAACGCTTGTTTTGACTTTAAAACAAAGGTTTTGGGCACATAAGCAGGAAGAAAACAGAGTGGATCAGCCTTTTTCAACAGAAACAACCATGCTGTACGAACTTCTTGCGATTCATCACCTGCTTGAAGAACTACACCGTATTCATCGTTTGAAGGAACGCTATAACTTAAACAATTCGCCTGTCTCACTTTCTTCATAAAAAAATCCTCACAAATGTGAGGATTTTCTTGTTTACGAAACTTGTGACTCATCTTTCTTATATTCTTTCTCCCAGTAGTCCGCATTTTTAATTCCTAGCTTAACAGGATCAAATACGGGGTCTACCCCTTGTTTTTTCTGAGCTTCATAGTCTTTTAATGCAACTAACGCAGGCTTAGCTAAAATTAAGATAGCAATTAAATTTAGCCATACCATAATACCAAGTCCTGCATCACCTAACGCCCAAGCTAATGAGGCTTGTTTCACTGACCCGTAGAACGTAGCTCCCAGCAGGACAAGTTTTAATGCAAACATAGCCCACTTCCCGTTCTTTCCGCGAGTTAGATAAGCAATATTTGTTTCAGCAATGTAATAATAAGCCATGATCGTTGTAAACGCGAAAAAGAATAGGGCAACTGCCACGAAGCCAGCTCCAAACCCCGGCAACACTGTTTCAATAGCAGCTTGTGTAAATCCAGGTCCTGCTTCTACACCCGGTAAATTTGAAATAATAAATGAACCTCCCGGTCCTTCCGTGTTGTACATGCCTGTGAATAAAATCATAAACGCTGTTGCTGAACAAACGAACAGTGTATCAATATAAACCGAAAAAGCTTGTACAAGACCTTGTTTCGCCGGGTGTGAAACTTCTGCTGCAGCTGCTGCGTGCGGCCCCGTTCCTTGTCCTGCTTCGTTTGAATAAATGCCGCGCTTCACTCCCCAAGAAACAGCTAAACCAACGATTCCTCCAAAAGCAGAATCTAATGCAAAAGCACTTTTAAAAATAAGAGCGATAACTCCCGGCAACTCCGAAATGTTCATGGCAATAATAATAAGAGCTAAAATAATATACCCAAGTGCCATAAAAGGTACAACGAATTGGGCTACCCCTGCAATACGCTTAACGCCTCCAAAAATAATAAAAGCAAGAATAATAACTAATCCTACTGCTGTAACCGTTGGACTAACACCAAATGCATTGTCGATGCCAAGCGCGATGGAATTGGACTGAACGCCCGGCATTAAGATACTCATCGCAACAAGGGCTGCAATGGCAAATAAAATGCCATACCATTTCATACCTGTTCCTTTTTCAATGTAGTACGCTGGACCACCTCGATATTGGCCATCTTGCTTAACTTTATAAATTTGAGCCAGTGTTGATTCGATGAATGCACTAGAAGCACCAATAAAAGCAACTGCCCACATCCAAAATACAGCCCCTGGACCTCCAAAAGCGATAGCTGTCGCAACTCCAGCAATATTTCCTGTTCCAACTCGTCCCGACAGCGCTAAAGACAGTGCTTGGAAGGAAGAAACTCCTGCTTCTGAGCTTTTACCCTGAAACATCAGCATAACCATGTCTTTTAAGTGTCGTACCTGTAAAAACCTTGTTAAAATCGAGAAAAACAGGCCAATCGCAAGACACCCATAAATAACAGGCGTGCTCCATAGCACATTATTCAAACTCGTTACAAATTGCTCCAAACGATAACCCCCTTATTTTTTGATTCAGACTATTTTAAATTATAAGTTAAATTATAAATTTTAACAATAAAACTCTAAATTAAAACTTTTTTTTAGTTAAAATACACAAAAAAAGTTATAAACCCCTCAAAAACATCCAATAAGAAATCGTTTACACTCCATAATTATTGCTCTCAAAAAAGAGATATCTGCACCTTTCTTCTCAAGAACACATAGGCTATAGGAGTTATTTTCTATTAGAAGGTGTGAAAAACAATGATGAGAATCGAGCCTTTATTTTATCGTTCTTTAGCTCTAGACCTTCTTTATGCGTGCGTCTTAGCTTATAAGCAATACGCACAGGGAGGCACATTTGATGTACCTGAAGGCTACCGGCTTATTAAATCGTTTAAAGCTTCTGCCGTAGGGGTGCAAGAATGGTTTGGTTTTATTTTAGAATCTGATGACTCTATCGTAATTGCCTTTCGAGGAACTCAATCTGAGGCAGATTGGATTGCTGATGCTCGCATTAGGCAGCGCCCCTATCCATACAATCAACGAGCCGGGCTCGTTCATGAAGGTTTTTTAGCCGTTTACGAATCATGCCGTGATGAAATTTTTGAAACATATAAATCGCTTCCCACCAAGCCCATTTATATAACGGGGCATAGCCTAGGTGGCGCACTCGCTGCTCTTCATGCCTTAGATGTCGCCACAAACGCATCTTTTCCGGAAATTACAATGTACAACTACGGAGCTCCTCGAGTAGGGGATCCTCAATTCGTTCAAACATACACAAATCTTGTTTCAAATAGCCGCTGTTTTGTTAACACGACGGATACGGTTCCTAAAATCCCTCCGAAGCGACTCTATTCCCCTTCCACCAAGCAAACAATTTATTACGATCAAGACCCTCTGCAACTCTCATTTACCATCCAAACAGGCTCTACCGTAGGGAACCATAATCCCCAAACATACAGTGTTGGGATATGGATGATGTCGGATTACCCTATTTTGGTCCAAAAATAAAAAAACAGGCGGAATGCCTGTTTTTTTATGCGCCAATTGCTGTTTTGATTTCTTCTATTTGTTCTTGGTGACGCTTTTCATGATAGCCAATAAAATCAATCCATTGCTTTAAATCCATTAACCCAAACACAGGATGTGGAAACGATTTTTGCTTTAGGTTTTCTTCACTGGCTGTTTCTTCTAACTCTACTAAAGCCGCTCTTGATTCCGCCAGCTTACTCTTCATTTCTTCTAATGTCTGATTTTCATTAGAAGGCGTAACTTGAGCCGGTGCATCTACTTTTCGAGAACGGTCTACCGCTAAATGAAACGGCTTATCTTCGGTTGGCTGATCTACACCGTTTTCTAACTGATCCTTTACACGTGAAACAATCATGCGCTCCATCAAATATAAATGTTCTAATACTTGCATAACGCTCCATGTATTAGATGCTGGCTGCTGATTTAATTGTTCATATGTTAATGATTCTACACTGTTCAATACATCATTTCGAAACTGTTCATTTTTGTTCATTGTTCATCCTCCTCTAGGATTCCTCTAGCTTATCGTATCAAAAAACTCTTCTATATAAAAAGGATATCCCTTTACTTAACCATGTTTTAGCTGCAATTGTTTCACGTGAAAAAAATATTTTTTCTATTTGACATAGATCAACTGAAGTGTTATATTTAGACTTCTGGCTTTTCTTTAAGAGCTAGACATAGTGAAAGTAACTTGAAAGGATGTATCGTACAATGCAAGGTAAAAATACTGGCATTCGACACATGTCTTTGAACAAAACTTATTCACACTGGATCGGCTTCGGAGCCGTAAGGATGCAAGAGAGGTAGGGCTTGCGTCGTTTAGGTTAATCGATCATGTGGAAAAACAAACCGCGGCAATGGATGAAATCCATGCAAGCACAATCAATGCTAATTGTGCCCTAACAACAACGAAACATACAAAAACCGTAATCATGGATTTTATAAAGAAAGTAATCATTTTGTTTTTACACTTGCAAAAAGCAAGTTACTGATAAGAAACACGAACAAAAGCGAGCAGATGCATCTGCTCGCTTTTTTAATGATGATTTTTTATTTACTTTATCATTTCTTTTTTTAGGGAATCTTATAAAAAAGCCAAAACCAATATGGTTTCGGCTTTTTTCTTATTGCTCTGCTAGTACATCAGCAAATGCTTTTGCATAAGGAGGAAGGTCTGGCGGACGGCGGCTTGAAATGATGTGGCCGTCGATTACGACTGCTTCATCATGCCAAATAGCTCCCGCATTTTCCATATCATCTTTGATTCCTGGCGTACTTGTTACGTTTCGGCCATCTAAGATTTTTGCAGAGATTAATACCCATCCTGCATGGCAGATTTGGCCGATTGGCTTTTGCTGTTCATCCATATGACGAACCATTTCAATTACTTCAGGGTAGCGGCGCAGTTTATCCGGCGCCCAGCCTCCAGGTACTAAAATAGCGTCATATTCAGCTGGATCAACATCTTTAAATGCATAGTCCGATACGGCTGGAACACCGTATTTCCCCATGTACGTTTCGTTTGCTTTTTCTCCAACTAAATGTACTTCTGCTCCTTCTTCGCGAAGACGCATCACTGGATACCATAGTTCTAGATCTTCAAAGTCTGCACTAACAAGCGCAATAACTCTTTTATTTTCTAAGCGCATCGTAACACCTCCGCCATCAGTATAGCATGTTGGAGAATAAGATTGAAAATAAGGAACTAAATTGTACATAATTAAAGGATTTTTCAAGTGCCCTTCAGAAATTTTTTGTATGCCAAATGATCTAATTTTATATTTTTACTTGACTGGGGACAAACATCACACTACAATGTGTAGTGTGATGTTCATAACGTTGTAAAATTATCCAAATAAGAAAGACTTTATTTAATTGCTACATTTCTTTTTACGGGCTTTTACACTACATAATGTAGTGTTTTTCAAATACACTTAAAGGAGGAAGTAAAGTGAATAAAAACGTCGAAATTGGGTCGCTTATTATTCGTTTAGTATTAGGTTTTACATTTTTAGTACACGGCTTTCAAAAATGGCAAGGGGGAATTGAAAATACAGTAGGCTTCTTCGATAGCTTAGGAATCCCTGGTTTCATGGCATATATTGTGGCAACAATTGAACTTGTAGGTGGGGTTCTGATTATTCTTGGTCTAGCAACAAGAGTCGTAGCTGCTTTATTTGTGGCAGTTATGCTTGGCGCTATTTTTACAGCCAAGCTTAAAAGCGGATTCGTTGGCGGGTTTGAGTTTGATATTGCCTTAATTGCCATGTCTGCTCACTTATTTGTTGCAGGAAGCCAGTTCCTTGCTCTTGATAAAGTGGTATTTAAAAAGAAAGAAACTGCTTTTTCTCTTCAAGAAGAAAGCAGTAAATAAAAAAGAAAGCTTATACTCTCCCAATATAAGCTTTCAGGTTAGTCCCGCCGTTTGAGGCGGGCTTTTTTTATATTTGAAGCAGCAAATTCGCAAATAAAGAAGAACGCTCGGACAACGTATCAATTTGAATATGTTCATATTCTGCATGTATTCCTTTTCCGCATGCTCCTAATCCATCCAACGTGGGAATGCCAATAGCCGCTGTAAAATTGCCATCACTTCCGCCTCCAACAGCTGCTTCTTCTAATTTCATACCCAGTTTGGCCGCAATCGACTGAGCGCATTCAAATAACTCTTCCGTTTGTTTAGACTTAACCATTGGAGGACGGTTCATGCCTCCTGTTACTTCAATCTTAATCCCTTTTAAAATGGGCGTTAAATTCAAAATAATATCCGTCATACGTTTTGCTTCTTCTTCTGTAGAAACACGTAAATCCACGTGCGCTTCTGCATATTCCGGCACTACATTCGTACCGCTGCCTCCGGTAAATGTCCCAACGTTCACCGTTGTACCTTTTTCATAATCGGTTAAGCTCTGCAGAAAAATCACTTGGCGCGCTAGCTCTTCAATAGCATTGATTCCTTCTTTGTGGTGATTACCAGCGTGGGCTGCTCGTCCCCACACCTTTACGGTGAAAATACCCGCTCCTTTGCGCGACGTTTTTAACGCACCTGAACCCGCCACCGCAGGTTCTGCTACTAGCACTGCTTCACTTCTTTGTGCTTCTTCTTCTATATATTTTTTAGAGGAAATTGATCCAATCTCTTCATCTGAATTGCAGAAAAACACAATTTTTTTATCCATTTCTAAGCCGAGCTCTTGAATCGCTTTAATTGCCCATATTGATTGCACAATGCCGCCTTTCATATCTAAAATTCCCGGACCATAAAGCTTGTTTCCTTCTGTTCTTAGACTCAGCCTTCCCTTTTCCCATACCGTGTCAAAGTGACCGATAATTAAAAGCTGCTTCTCTCCTTCTCCAATCGTAAATTTCAAGTGGTTTCCTACTTCTTTTTCTTCTATGATTTCATACCCTACGCCTAAACGCTTCTGAAACAGCTGCGTTAAATACATTCCACACTGATCCACTAACTCTTTACTGTAGGACGGTGATTCTTTTTTCACAAATCCAACTAAATCTTCGAGCATCTCTTGTTCATGTTCTTTTAAATAACTAAATACGCTTTGTTCTACCATTACCTGACTCAAATCAATTCCTCCTCCAAACAACCCCTGCTGCTTGTGCATTCATTGCTTTTATTTATCGTACGTATGAGTATGTTCTACGTTTCACATAACGACCTTAAATTATCCTTAATTATAATGGTTTTCAGACAATTTTCCATCCTTAAAATACAGATAATACTTTAACTTATTCATAACCGACCGAAAATAGCCATAAACTTCAACAAATTTATACAAAAAAGCTTCAATCTTCAACAGATTAAAGCTTTCATTTTATTAATTGACATTTATTTTGATATTTTTCCCTTTTGACTTCACACTTACAAAAACAAACATAGACACTAAAAAAACAAACAAAATAACGCCAACCATTTCAAAGTTTACTTCGGCCCATGGATTAAAGAAAGTGAATGCTAAGTAGAAGGACACCCCGTATGCGAGGATAACAATAACCCAGCCCATCAAGCGGGAAGCAGATTGCCCAAACTTACTCGATTCATTCACCATTTTATGTACAATCAGTGAATCGATTGTATCTGTCAGCATCATACCAAACATAAATACTAGTCCTAATAAAAGCGGCGTATATTTGCCTGCGTTCCCTACAGCTAGAGACCACACGGCCGTTTGACTGACCGTTTCAGCCGCTAGGGCAAACAGCGCTCCTACAAGAATAATTAAAAAAGGATTCGTTGTTCCTTTTGCGATTTTCGGAATAAACTTCCCTTTTAACCCGCTCACCTGAAACTCTTCTTCTTTGTTTTTAGTTCGAAGCAAATGATATGTGTTTAATGTCCCAATCAGAAAGAGAGAGATGATAGATACCCAAGATGCAAAATGATCGAAATATGCTGGAAACGTAAAATTCTTCATCACTACGCCCAGCACCCCGGCCGTGACGGCCACCATTCCTCCATGACCTAGTGAAAACAGCGTTCCGACCCACGGAGCAAAACGGCTGCCCATTCGCCAATTATATCGGGTCTGGCCATCAATAAAAGCTAAGTGATCTGCATCTAATCCGTGCCTGATTCCTAATAAAAAGACAAGTAAAAAAACTGATAAACCTTCCATTTCCTACACTCCTTTTTTTAAAATAAAACGTAAAAAAGCCTCAATTCTATAGAAATTGAGGATGTGTCGGCATATGAAAATAAACAGTAATTGCTCACTGCGTACCTTGATACACCGCCTCTTTCCTAGAAGAGTCAAGTGTACAGAATAGGTAGGTCTCCTGGCTTGAGATCATCATTTTCTACCGCCTTCCCCGTTTTGAGTGACGATAAGATAGAAAACTCCCTGCTTACAGTGGCTGGACCGCTCGAGATTTGCACTCGATTCCCTGTTACCTCTTACGCTATGTAAGAGCACCTAAACTGTGCGAATGATTCATTTTCTTCCTCATTATACTAGTACTCCTTACAAATGAATAGAGAAAATTCAAATAAAAAAGCCCTGCTGAGCTTTACATGCTTAGCAGGGCTTTTTAAAGCAATTAAACTACTTCTACCGTTACGTCTACGTTGCCGCTGATTGCTTTTGAATACGGGCAGTATGAGTGGGCTAGGTCTACATATTTTTTAGCTGTTTCTAAATCTAAACCTTCGATATGAGCTTCAAGCGCTACAGCAATTTTCACTCCTTGATCAGCTTTATCTGGAAGCAGCTGAACCGTAGCTTTTACTTCACTGCTTTTAATTTCTACGTTATGTTTTTTCAACATAAATTCTAACGCGCTGTTGAAACAAGCACTGTATCCAGCTGCAAATAGCTGCTCTGGGTTTGTTGCTGTTGTTGCTTCTCCACCAAGCGCTGGAGGTGTTGCAACGTCTAAATTAAAGATATTATCTAAAGAATGAACTTCTCCTGTTCTTCCACCTGTGTTAACGACTGTTGTTTCATATAAAGCTTTCATGTATAAATCTCTCCTCTTTTTTAGTAATTTTATTAAAATTTTTTATTTATCGTTTCTGTAATTTAATTGTACACAATTTAATTTTAAAAAACAAGTATTAAATACATTAAAAATTTTCCAATAAAAAAAGCCGCGTATATGCGACTTTTTCTTAATAATATTGAGACTGTTCGTCATAAGCTGATTTTCGAAAAATAGACAAGTTGGTAATAGCCCTCATCAGTTTCGTATTAAAAATAACATAATGAATAAACAGCGCCAGCACGCAGCCTAGAATAGCTCCTGTTAACACATCGAATGGATAGTGAACGCCAACCCATACGCGTGAAAATGCAATGAGTGCACCCATGACAACCCACATGCGCCCTGAACGTTTGAAATGCAGCCAGATGGTAAAAGTGATAACTAATGCAGATGTAGCATGATCGCTTGGAAATGAAGAATTCGCGGCGTGATCAATAAGCTGATTCACGTGGTGAGAGATAAACGGACGATCTCGATAAGCAAATAAACTAATCACTTTATTGATAATGACTCCTGTGGCACAAGCACATAAAGCTTGAAATGCTACAACACGGCTGCCGTTTTTATTAATAAGTAAAAACAAGCCGAGTAAAACAATAAGTACATACTGGGCATAATCTGCAAAGAATACCATTAGCGAATCTACAAACTTCACATGCGAGGCGTACTGATTCACCGCATGGAAAATGGTATAGTCTACTGAATTAATAGCTGATAACATAATCGAAATCCTTTCTTATTTTTAAATGTCATTAGCTATCTTATCAGTTTCTGAAGAAAATGAACATGTTTTTGTCAGAAGCTTCCTAACTGGTATTTATAAATGACTTAGTCAGGCTGAGTGGTAAGTCAACAGATTTTTGCCCATTAACTTACCTGCGAATGATCCACGATGTTTTGTTGCAAAAAGATTTCTTCTAAAGAAGGCTCTTCTACGTGAATTTGATAAATATCGATGCCGCATTGAATCAATTCGCGAATAATCAGAGGGATATTTCTCTCTTTTTGAAGCATCACTTTTGTGTACGTGTGATGGTATTCCACGTCCGGACTCACCGTACGGAAAAACTGTTGAATATATGCTTTATGACTGCTTGGGTAAGGATCATGTTTAATCATCACCGTTTTTTTCGCTTGGTATTGAAAACGCAGTTCTTCCATTGTCCCTTCTACTAAAATAACACCATTTTTCATAATCGCTACACGTGTACAAATCTTCTCAACTTCATTTAAATTATGAGACGTCATAAAAATTGTCTTGCCTTGATTTTGAAGTTCTCTTATTAATTCATGAATGTGGAGAGCAGATTCAATATCTACTCCAGAAGTTGGTTCATCTAAAAAGACAAGATCTGGGTCTGTTACAATCGCTTGAGCAATTCCTAACTTCTTTTTCATTCCAAATGAAAACTTTCCAACTTTCTGATGGTCATGTCCTTCTAATCCTACTTTCTTCAGTACATTACTACAGTGTTCTTTAGAAAAACGATGTCCGTTTATCTTTAAAAAATAGCGCAAATGATTGAGTGCCGTCATCTCATCATAAAAGGTAGCATAGTCAGGAAGCACGCCTATTTTCTTCTGAAGCTCTAAATCAATATCACTCTGTCCCAGTAGCGTAAATTCTCCTGCTGAAGGAAATGAAACGCCAGTAAGCATATTAATAAATGTAGACTTCCCTGCTCCGTTTCTCCCTAAAAATCCGTAAATTTCTCCTTGTGGTACCTGTAAATTAATACTGTTAACAATTGTTTTTGATCCATACTTTTTAGTTAATTTACTTGTTTCTATAGCATACATATTATACTTCTCTCCTTTTAAAACTCCAAAGTGCCGTACATAGACAAAGTGCTGCAAAAATAAGAAGAACCGTTAAATACCCTTTCTCCAACTTTAAATAGTAGTAAGGTGTCACATACTTAAACCATGCAATGTACGCTTTTGATGAAAATATGCTCCATACGCTCAGTACCGGTAAAACAATTGATAAAATAATTGATAAAAACATAGTATGAATTGGATTTGATAGTAAAGCTGAAAGCATTAAAACAGATGAAATGATACAAGTAGTGAATAGCAGGCACTCTAAAAATATATAAAAAGAAAAATGATGCGAAATAAAACCAATCAGTAGAAATGAAATAGAGATACAAACAAGCCAGAAACAACAAATTCCTAAGAATTTTCCTAGTACAATACGCTCTCTTGATGTTTTGGTAACTAAAAACCTGGCTGTTCTTGTTTTAATTTCTTGATTAATAACATTGTGAGAAAGACTTGAAATAAACAAGGGTCCGAATCCAAGAAGCATCACCAAAATTCCCCCGTTGGCTCCATCTCGAATCTGTGCGCTCGTCAGTTGACCTCCAAGTTGACTAACTAGATGGGCTATTCCATAGGAAGCACCGCATACGATTAAAATAACGATAATTGATTTAACACTTTTAAATAAGCTTTGAAACTCTTTTACACTAATGGCCCACATTTTTAAAATCTCCTTTTTACATAAGTTTGACTGCTATCATCCAACAAAAGGATGATTTATTCCCTCAGGTAAAGCTTTTTTCTCTTTGGGCTTTCCGTCCCAAGAAAAATTTGTCCATATGCGCAACAGCTTTTCCACCGGTCCAGTTTGAAATTTTTGCACGTACATATAACTTCCGATAAGCTGAATTCCGTAAATACCTATGCAGACAAAAACCCCTGCAATCATTCCGAGCTTTCCGAAATAACCTAATCCATAACCATAAAAAATCGTCGTGCATATAACCGTTTGCATTAAATAATTACTAAGCGATATCCTGCCTACGCTTTCAAAAGCCTTCATCAAAAATGACTTTTCGTATTTCACATATAGCCAAGCAAAGCCTGCAATATAACCAAGAGATAAGAGACTCCCACCTAACATATGTGTAGAACCAGCCCAATTAGCATCTGGCCATACGTACATAGTTCCTTTTAACAGCAAGCTAAGCGGAATCAACACGGCCGCCCAACGGCCATACTGTTTTTGATTAGCTGAAGCGTCGTAAAACCAATTTTTCTTCCCCGCATACATACCAAACAAAAACAAAGCACCCATTATAAATGGTGTAAACAAGAAGGCAAAAGCAAATTTATATCCTGCTATATTCATCGGATCAACGTTGTTGCGGTGGTCTTTAATTTGTTCATAAGTTCCACTTCCATACACATGAATCGTATCTTTTACGTATGTGGTGAGCGTTTGCTTATCACTAAGAAGATACATATTATCGTTTAATGAACCGTAACCGGCTGCTCCCGTAAGAACTAGTAAAATTGATGCCCATACCAACAGCGTTTTAGCTTTACGGTTTAAAAAGAAAACTAATAAAAATATCCCCATCATTCCGTAAAACGTAAGAATATCTCCTTCCCATAAAAGTACTCCATGCAGTAGACCAAACCCTAGAAGCAGAAGAAAGCGGCGAAAGAAATGCCTTTTTACTCCTAACTCCCTTCTTTCTAAGCTTTCTTTCATCTTCACCATTGAATAGCCAAATAAAAAAGTAAAGATTGGCATAAAACTTTCTTCTACGGCAACTTTTAAAAAAATATAGGCTGCTGAATCACTTGATGATAGCGAGAAGAGATGAATCATATCCTTTCCGTAAATACCATATTGAAAAATCAGCATATTCGCTAGTAAAATACCAAACAAGCTGAATCCTCTCATACTATCAATTACTTTAACCCGCCTAACATCATTACTCATCCTTTTAACTCCTTTACTATGTGTCTGTATATTTAGTATATGAAATGAAGTTTTCAAGAAAATAAACGGGAGATTATCTTTTCTTTAACATTTTCCAATTTTGTTAATCTTTTCGTAATGTTCTTATGCTAAAATCGAATACGTATGAAATGAAACAGAGGTGATTTATATTGGAAGATTCATCTATCTTGCTAGTGGATGATGAAATTGCTATTGTCAAAATGCTGGAGACAGTATTAAAAAAAGAAGGCTTCAACCAAATCTATAAAGCTCACACCGCTCAAGAAGCGCTAGATGTTTTACATAATCAAACGATTGATATTATTTTGTTGGACGTCATGCTTCCCGATAAAAGTGGATTTGATATTTGTCCTAAAATTCGTGAGCTCTCAAACGCATATATCCTGTTCATAACAGCCAAAGTATCTGACTTGGATGTGTTAACAGGTTTCGCCATGGGCGGAGACGACTACGTAACCAAGCCATTTAATCCTTTAGAGATTGCGGCACGAATTAAAGCACGATTGCGCAGAAAACAAACGCTGATTGAAAGAAGTCCTGTAAAAATGGAATTACAGCCTTCAAATCGCTATGAGTTTGATCGTTTTATCTTAGATGAATCCGCTGGAGAGCTCATTGTAGATGGTCAAACGGTTGCTTGCCCCGCACAAGTATTTTTGCTGCTACTTCATTTTTGTAAAAACATGAACGTGGTTCTTTCTAAATCACAGCTGCTTGAAGCCGTTTGGGGATATAACCAGTTCGTAGACGATAATACGGTAACCGTTCATATTCGAAGAATTAGAGAAAGAATCGAAGATAATCCTAGCAATCCAAAACATTTAGTTACGGTACGAGGGCTTGGATATAAATTAGTGAACGGAAAAGCACTATGAAATCAATTAAAAGAAGGTTGACCTTTCATTTTTCGTTTCAGTTTATTGCGATTATTGCATGTGTTTGCTGCGTTCTCTTTTGCGCTTTAATGTTCCTAGCTTATTACCTTTCAAAGCAAGATATCAAAAGAGACTTGCCCTCTGGATCACTTAGCGTATTAACCGGGGATACAACAGTTGAAGGTGGAAAAGCAAGCGTTTCAGATGATTTAGCAAAACAGCTTAAACAAGAAGGACTATGGTACCAAGTACTGAACAAACAAGGAAAAGTAATTGGAGAAGTTAACTCCCCAAAAGACTTACCTAAGCACTACGGTCTTTCAGAGTTATTAGAAATGGATAAAACCAAAAAATTTAGAAACTATAATGTTGTAACAGAACTTGATACCTTTTTGACTACACCTACTTATTATATTTTGGGCTATAAAAGTGATTTAAAAGAACAGCTTCAGGCTTTGTATGCTAAATATAATAAACAAAGTGTGCCTCCCAAAAGCGATATCCCATTTATCAAAAAGGCGTTAAAAGAAAAAGATGCTTCGCTTCAAATTTTAAATGAGAAAGGTGATATCTTAGCTTCAATTAGAATGCCTAAAGAAAAAACACGTTACGATCCTTTAGAAATTATTTCCCGAAAAATTGAACAAGATAAATATGATTCAACGGCTACTGTATTCCATGATCCAAAGAAGAAAATTTCTTGGGTTTTTTACACTCCTAATAATTACCACAGTATAACCGATGAATCTATTATCCGAAAAGCTTGGATGATCTCCATCATCGTGGCGGTTTCTGTTCTTATAGCCACTATCACTTTCTCCATCTGGAACGCTTTTCGCTACGGTGGCCCCTTACTTCTCTTCACCAGCTGGCTCGGGCGCATGGGAAGCGGAAACTATTCAGAAGTGCTAACAGAAAAAGAGCGGAAGCGCGTCTTTCGGAAGAATGGAAAAGTACGTTTTCAATATCGTTTGTATTCAGAAGTAATCACAGCTTTTTATGAGATGGCGGAGCAGCTTAGCTTAGCTGAAAAAGAACGAAAGCAGCTAGAAACCACTCGTGAAGAATGGATGACTGGAATATCACATGATTTGCGAACCCCCCTTTCGACGATTCAAGGATATGGTCATATGCTTGAAAGCGGCTATTACAATTGGAACGAAGAAGAGCTAAAAGAAATTGGCCATACGCTGCGTGACAAAAGTGAATACATGGTGGGGCTTGTAGAAGATTTTTCACTGGCCTTTAAGCTTAAAAATAATGTGGTTGCCTTAGAAACAAAAAAAGTGGATGTTCATCAATTGCTTCAGCATATTGTTTTAAAATTCGTTAACGATCGAACTATTAAAAATGTTCAATTCTCTTATGTACCCGTTCACCTTCAACCTTTTATTCAAGCTGACCCGCGCTGGTTTGAAAGAATGGTTGATAACCTAATTTTTAATGCTATTAAACATAATCCGGAGAACACCACTATTACAATTTTGACCGTTCTAAAAAGTGACCACGTCTTGATTACAATTCAAGATGATGGAATTGGAATGGATGAAGAAACGCAGAAAAATTTATTTGACCGCTATTACCGCGGCACAAATACAACCGAAAAAACAGAAGGTGCTGGACTTGGCATGAGTATCGCAAAGGCCATTTGCGAACTTCATAAAGGGCATATTGAAGTGAAATCCACGCCTAACCAAGGCACTTCCATTACCTTACATATTCCTCTTTCAACCAATCAGCAGCCGGGCTAACCTCCAGCTGCTTTTATACACCTCAATCCTCTCCATGCTATAATGTACGCAACTATACATAGACGCAAGGGGGAATTTTTGTTGAGTAAAGGCAGAATTTTAATTGTAGAAGATGAACGCAAAATTGCTCGTTTGATTCAGCTCGAGCTTGAACACGAAGGGTACGAAACGGGCATGGCTTATACGGGAACAGAAGGATTGGCA
This sequence comes from Priestia sp. TGN 0903, assembly GCF_050846855.1. Taxonomy (NCBI): domain Bacteria; kingdom Bacillati; phylum Bacillota; class Bacilli; order Caryophanales; family Bacillaceae; genus Priestia; species Priestia sp. TGN 0903. The sequence goes on along the minus strand of NZ_JBOZGL010000010.1, from coordinate 10,981 downwards.
GAGTTTCAAGAACACGATTGGGATTTGCTGCTTTTAGATGTGATGCTTCCTGAATTGAGCGGACTCGAAGTACTGCGTCGCATTCGAGCAAACGATGATCAGACGCCCGTTATCTTATTAACCGCTCGAGACGCCCTTCCTGATAAGGTAAGCGGACTAGATTTAGGAGCGAACGATTACATTACAAAGCCCTTTCAAATTGAGGAGCTTTTTGCACGTATCCGCGTCTGGCTTCGCCATCCTGCATCAGCATCTCCTGCTGAAAAAGAAGCAGATACTCTGCAGCTAGGAACTTTAGTTGTGAATGAAAAAACGCGAGAAGTCACGCGTGAAAATGAAGCTATTGAGCTGACTCCTAAAGAATATGATTTGCTTGTCTATATGCTTCAAAACAACAATCAAGTGCTGAGCTTTGAACAGCTTCTTACAAACGTATGGGGATTCGATTACTACGGAGACACGAATATTGTATACGTATACATTCGTTATTTGCGCAAAAAAATTGATGCTCCATTTTCAACACCCTACATTCAAACAGTGCGGGGCGTTGGCTATATGCTTAAGGAGTAGCTCATGAAACTGCAAACAAAGATTATCCTTACATCAACTGTGCTGCTTTTTATTCTGCTAGTGATTGCGAACAGCTCGATTTACTTCATTTTCAAGAAAACCATGGAAGACAATGCAATTGAACGTTTACAAGCAGAAACAAGCAACGTAACAAATGGGCTAAAACAAACAAGTTCGACGGTTAAACAAGCCAATTTGCTTCGTGCCTATTTACCTCCTAACGGAATGATTCGTATTTTACCTAAATCAGGGAGTCCTTTAGTTGTATCGGTTACTGATCAAACGAAAGAGCTTCAGGACTTATCCTATTCTTATTATTCAAATGAACAAACAACCATCAAAGAAGACGACGACCACCTATACGCAATTTCGCATACTCCGGTCATTTGGACGAACGGTGAAGTCGTTTCTTTAGAAGTCACGGAACAACTCGAAGACGTGGAACAATCTTTACAGACGTTAAAATTCATCTTGCTTATTGCCTCTCTTATTATATTAATTCCGACCATATTTGCCGGACGGCTTTTAAGTAAAATCATTTTGCGGCCTATCAAATCTCTTATTCATACTATGGAAGAAATTCAAGTGTCTCGCACATTCAAAAAAATCGCTCTCTCTTCCTCTTCTAAAGATGAGTTAGATCAAATGGCCAACACCTTCAATAATATGATGGATTTATTAGAGGAAAACTATAAAAAGCAAGAGCAGTTCGTATCCGATGCTTCTCATGAATTAAAAACACCTCTGACCGTGGTAGAAAGCTATGCCAATATGCTAAAACGATGGGGGATGAAGCGTCCAGATATTTTAGAAGAAGCCATCGAAGCCATTCACTCTGAGTCTTTACGCATGAAACAGCTTACGTCTCAAATGCTGGTGCTTGCGAAAGATGAGTCGCAGTGGGAGCTTCACATGGAACACGTAGATGCGGCGGCCGTCTGTAACCAAACAATCAAGCATCTAGAACAAGCTTTTGAACGAACCATTTATTTAAATATAAAAACGGATCATCTCGTCGTAACAGCGGATGAAAAACGCTTAAAGCAGCTGCTGTACATCCTCTTAGATAATGCCATTAAATATAGTGAAAAAGCGGTAGAGGTAACCATAACAAGAAGCGAAAGCTTTATGATTACGGTCACAGATCAAGGAATTGGTATCCCAAAAGAAGACTTATCAAACGTGTACGAACGCTTTTTTCGCGTAGATAAAGCAAGAAATCGAGAAACCGGTGGTTCAGGGCTTGGGTTATCCATTGCTCGAAAGATTGTAGAAGCCCATAGCGGACGTATTGAGATTAGCAGCGATGAAGGCAAAGGGACATCCGTAACGGTTTGCTTTCCTCTTTGATTTCTCACCGTTTCTTAGAGATTTTTAAGAATTGCCTGCTATACTATTTTTCATAATACTGGAGGTGAATGTATGAAGAAAACGGTGCTTTTTATACTTATCTTTCTTGCTGTTGGTTCAGCTTGCTTTTATGGAATAGCAAAAGCAATGAATCGATCTGATACCATTTTATCCGAGTCTGAAATCAGCCGTATGATTCAGCAGAAATATGGCGGCACGATTGAAAATGCAAGTTTTTCTCAAAAAGATGATGAACCGATTTATCTAATTACTTTGCTTAAAGGTGATATTCCATACCACATCACAGTAAATGGAGAAAATGGAGAAGTCCAGTCATTAATCAAACAAAAAGTAGAGAAACAAACGTCTACTCAAACTAAAAATGATACAGAAAAAGAACAAAAAAAGAGCGAGCAGCCACCCGTTTCTCCTACATCCGACGAGCCTCTCATTTCAATGGAACAAGCAAGAGATATTGCTTTACAAAAAGTAAAAGGAACGTTTTCCTCAGTTGAAATAGAAGAGGAAGAAGGCCAAACCTTCTACGAAGTCGAAATTGATCAGTCTAAAACAAGAGAAGCTAAAGTAATGATAAACGCTTACTCTGGGCATGTAGATTCCATCACCTATGAAAATGACGACGACTAAAAGTACAGCGGAAAGCTGTGCTTTTTTTATACACCTTTATTTATTTCTAAGAAAATTTTAAACTTCTTCTTCTTTTCCTTTAAAGTTCATCGGCTAATATAGTCTTAACAACAAATTAAGGAGGCCGTAACATATGAAAGTTATTACAACCGTTTTAGCCAGTGCAGTATTAGTCGGTGGATTAGGTGCAAGTGCATATGCCATGACGGATCAGTCTAAAAGCAATGACAAGAAGCAAACCACAACGATTGAAGAAGCAAAGGCAAAAGACATCGCTCTTCAAAAAACAGACGGCGGTGACATTACAAATATCCAATTAGCCGTAGATGACGGCGTTAAACAATATGAAGTAGACATCACAAAAGGTAATAAAGAATACGATGTAGATATTGACAGCAGCAGCGGTAAAATCATTGAATTTGATGAAGAACAAAAAGACGATGAAGATGAGAAAGAAGAGAATCTTCAAAACGTTTCCCCTGCTGTTTCATTAGATCAAGCCATAAAAACAGCTTTAAAAAGTGCTAAAGGAACCGTGAATGAAACGGATCTAGACCAAGAAAACAGCCGTTTAGTATATGAAATTGAAATTGACACAGCCGATAAACGTGAAGCAACTGTTTCAGTAGATGCCAAAAACGGTGACGTAATCAGTGTAGAAATAGATGATTAATAGAAAAAGCACGCTCCAAAAGGGGCGTGCTTTTTTTATACCGCTAATTTAATAACCGTTAACACAATACCAATCAAGAATCCACATAGAGCTCCGTTCACTCGAATCCACTGCAAATCTTTTCCGACATTGTTTTCCATCATATCCACAAGCGTTTCATCATCTAATTTATCTAAGTTTTCTTGAACAAGCTGCCCAATTTTTGAATGATTCTCGTCTACAAAACTCATGATTTGCTTTTGAATAGCCGTATCAATTGCTTCTTGACGCTGTGCATCCACTTCAAGAGCATTCAGCCAGCTCTCTACGTAAGGAACGGCGTAGCTTTTCATAAATTCAGGGCTTTCAATAAATGCCGTCACTTTCGCTTTCATTTTATCGACGATTTCTGTTAATTTATTCGTTACATTTAATTCATTAATCGTTTTTTGTTTCCATGCTTCTAATTTCTCAAGAAGCTCTTCATTGTGCTCCAAGCCTTGCAGCTCTTTTCTAATTCCATTTACCAAAGCAAGGCGATATTCATCATCTTCATTACGAAGACGACCTGTAATAGAAAGCAGTAGATTTTGCAAAATAGACCCTAGCTTCTCTTCGTTAATCATGCTTTGAAATGATTTGAGAGCAAATTGTAAAATACCGTCAAGCTCAATATTATCAAGCGCATTTTTAGCAATACTTCCGAGCTGATACTGGGTTTCTTCTTTTTTAATCCAGCCCTCTCCCTTATTTAAAAGAACATCAAGTGCTTTTTCATCATACTGATTTCTAACCACTTCTCCAACAACCGAATGCACAATAGGCTTTAACTCTATTGCTGAAAGCGATGACTTGAGCTCTTTTTCAATAATAGGAACTACTTTCTCTGTATCCACACGATTAATCGCATCAACAAGCAGTGCTGTTCCTTTTTGTTGAATCGTTTCCGAATGAACACCTTTTCGAACAATCGGAAGCAAACGCTTTGTAAACGCAATTCTTTTTACTTTTTCTTGAATACTTTCTTTTGACAGCCAGTCGTTTTCAAGCGTTGAGACTAACCCTCTTGTAATACGCTGCCTGTTTTTAGGAAGCAGCGCAGTGTGTGGAATAGGAATGCCTAAAGGGTGACGAAAAAGAGCCGTAACTGCAAACCAATCCGCTAAGCCGCCGACTAATCCAGCTTCGAACCCACCTTGAAGCAACCCACCCCAAATTGAATCACCAAAAGGCATGGTGGCAACGAAGCCCACTCCCATAATCGCCAAAGAAATCGTGGCCAAGTGCTTTGATTTCTTTTTTGGGTTTGTTGTAAATACATTATTTGATTCCATTGTAGTCCTCATCCTTTATTTATTTAACTAAACATTTCATCTAGAAATATGTAACGTGATACAGAAATTTTCGCAAAAAAAGAAAGACAAGCTTTTACCCTCGTCTTTCTAGTATATTGCCTTTTTGCTATACTTCAAACTTTTTTTCTTTTCGATTTTTATTAATAAATGAAAAAATGAGGAGTACGACCAGGATAACCGCACATACGCTTGATCCAATCACATTGTTTTTGTTAAACATAAACGATACAAAAATAACAAGCAGTGCTGCTGTTGCAAAGAGCGTTGTATAAGGAAACCACTTTAAGGCAAAAAACGGCTTTTCTTTATACCCTTTACGCAGCTTTAATTGAGCTAAACAAATGCTCACCCAAATGAGAATGATCGTGAAACCTGGAATAGTCATTAAATAACTAATTACATTATCCGGCGTCTTGTAGGCTAAAAACAAACCTATTAAAATACAAGCAGCCGTAATCATCAAACCGTTAATCGGAATGCCATTTTTTGAAACTTTCAAGAAGCGCTTTGATGCTTCTCCGCTTTGAGCCATAGCATAGAGCGTACGCGAAGTTGCATACATCCCTGAATTGGCTGCTGATAAAACGGCCGTCAATAAAACGAAGTTCATAATGTGAGCCGCACCTGGCAGACCGGTAATACTAAACACTTGCACAAAGGGACTGTCTTGCCCCGATACAGAATTCCAGGGCATAAGGCCGCAAATAATTAAAATAGGCAAAATATAAAAGCCAATCACTCGCCATACTGTGCCTTTAATTACTTTCGGTAACACGTTTTTTACATCTTTTGTTTCCGTTACGGCCACACCAATTAGTTCAGCTCCCCCGTAAGAGAACATCACAATTAAAAAGGCGCTCAGCACACCGCTCATGCCGTGAGGGAAAAAGCCTCCATGAGCCGTATAATTTGCCCAAGGATTTTGCACATCACTTGGAATTACACCGAATAAAATGAAAGCTCCCAAAATGATAAAAGCAGTAAGAGCAATTACTTTAATACCGGCAAACCAAAACTCAATTTCTCCGTAATACTTCACTTGAAATAAATTCATCCCTACAATCAGCACTGCACAGAGAAAGCTTAAGAGCCAAAGAGGTACAGAAGGGAACCAAAACTTCAAAAAGCTTCCTCCCGCAAGCAGTTCAACAACCGTCACAACAATCCAGTTCACCCAGTACAGCCACCCTACAATAAAAGAGGTTTGCGTACCGAATGCCTTATGCACTAAATTTTGTACGTTCATATTCGGATAGACAATTGCCATCTCCGCTAGTGCTGTCATTACAATAAATAAGATAAGGCCGCCAAATAAATACGCAAGTACAACACTTGGTCCTGCAATACCTAGCGTGTCAGCGCTACCTTTAAAAATGCCTGTCCCAATCATGCCGGCAAGTGCAATGAGCTGCACATGACGAGGCAACAGACCTTTTTTTAAATTTTGATCTTGTTTTCCCATAATGCCCGTCCCTTCTGTTCATTTTACGTGTTAGTTTAACCAAATCACTTCTTGCACAAAAACCCCTACCGGATATTCAGTAGGGGTTGGACCAACACTGTTTTTTTCTTCTATATAATGAATGAAAATAATCTCATTTAATCACTGTTACTTTAGTCATTTTATGCGTTGCAACAATGCATTGTCAATGTTATTTATTTTCCAAAAATAAAGTCAAAAGAGTATCTACACCCTTTTGACTTCTAGTCTTCGTGCAATGACTGATAAAGCATAGTTTACAATAAAATACATCATCGCAATGATCAAAAACATCGGCACCACGTAACTTTGTTTCTGTCCATAAATGATTTGAGCATTATGCAGCAAATCAGGAAGCGCGATGACCACTGCAAGCGACGTATCTTTTAATAATGAAATAAATTGACTAACTAAAGGAGGTACCATTCGTCGCAAAGCTTGTGGCAATACAATAAAACGAAGCGTTTGGTAATAGTTTAAACCTGATGAACGTGCCGCTTCAATTTGTCCTTTTTCAATTGATTTTAATCCGCTTCGGATAATTTCTGAAATCATAGCAGATTCAAATACAGTGAGGGCCACAATCGCTGCTGACGTAATTTCCATATCAATTCCGATTTCAGGTAAAGCAAAGTATGTAAAAAAGATGATTAAAAGAAGCGGCAAATTCCGGATAATTTCTACGACAAAAGCGAGTACATGAGACAGAACTGGAATGCGGGCATACCTTAAAATACCTACTATACTTCCAATAAGAAAACTTAACACAATCGAAATGAATGCCACTTTTAAAGTGACCCAAAATCCTTCCATTAAGAAGGAAAGGTGATCAGGAGAATAAGCACCCATAAAATCCATCACTTTCACTCCTTTCAGCTTGTTTTACCAAGACGTTTCTCAAGATAACCAACTCCTAAACTCAACGGAATGGTTAGAACTAAATAAAATAAGGCCACAAAAATATACACATCAAACACTACATAAGTTTGAGAGGAAACAAGATCTGCCTGATACATTAAATCAAAACCAGCAACAATCCCTAGCACGGATGAGTTTTTCACTAAATTAATAAATTGATTCCCAAGAGGAGGAATGACAATTTTAATGGCTTGAGGCAATATAATGAATCGCATCGCCTGACCGTACGTAAGGCCGGATGAACGCGCCGCTTCAAGCTGCCCTTTTGGAACTGCCATAATTCCCGCTCGTATAGCTTCGGCGATAAAAGCTGCCGTATAAATAGTTAATCCCAGCACTCCGGCTGCTGTACCGCTGATTCCTGCCACAATAAAAATAAAAAAGACGATAACCACAAGTGGAATATTTCGAATAAACTCTACGTAGACAGTGCCAATTACATTTACTATTTTGAGAGGAGCTATTCGCATTACCGCAATGATTGTACCAAGTACAAAACTGGCCACTAAAGCAATCAGACTGGCGATAATGGTGTACTTAAAACCTTCTAAATAAAGATCCATATTGTTCGTCAGAATTGAAAAATCCAGCAATTTTCTTCCTCCTTTCAACTAAACAAGCAGGATGAGCATAATGCTGCTCATCCTGAGAAAAGAAAACTGTACGCTTATTGTTTGATCCACTTGTCGTGAATTTCATCATATTTTCCAGAGTCTTTCATCTTTTTAAGCGCATCGTTTAATGCATCTACAAGCTCTTTGTTTCCTTTTTTCACAGCAATGCCATAAGGCTCTTCTGTGAACGGCTTTCCTACTAATTCATAAGAAGGATCTTCATCAGCCATTCCATAAAGAATAGCATCATCAGTTGTTAAAGCATCTCCTTGCTTAGATTTTAAAGCGGTAAATGCTTCTGCATAGTTTTCAAACTCTAATACCGTTGTCTCCGGTGCTTTTTCGCGAATATTAATAGCTGAAGTTGATCCTTTAACAGCCAACACTTTAGTACCTTTCTTCAAATCATCAACGCTTTTAATTTTACTGCCTTTTTTCACAAGAAGAGACTGGCCAGCTTGAAAATACACGTCCGTAAAATCCACTTCTTTTTTACGCTCATCTGTGATGGTCATTGTTGCAACAACAGCGTCAATATCTCCTTTTTGAAGAAGAGGAACCCTTGTTTTGGACGTAACTTCTTTAAATTCTACCTTGTTTTCATCTCCTAAAATCTCTTTAGCCAGCTGCTTAGAAATATCAACATCAAAACCTTCTACTTCACCCGTCTTTGGATTCTTTAAGCCAAACAAACGCGTATCATTTTTAACTCCAATAACAATTTTCCCTCTGTCTTTGATTTCAGTGAGCGCATCTTTTTTAGCTGATGATCCACTCGTTTCTTCACTTTTCCCTCCACAAGCCGCTAACATCATAGCCGCTGCTAATGAAAGCACAGCTGCCTTTAAAAACGTTTTTGATTTCTTCATATTACTCCCCCTATTAAACAATTAATGATTTAAAATACGGCTAAGAAATAAACGTGCCCTTTCTTCTTGCGGGTTTTCATAAAACTCAGCCGGAGTTGCCTCTTCTAAGATTTTTCCTTGATCCATAAATACAATGCGGTCTGCTACTTCTTTAGCAAACCCCATTTCATGAGTTACAACTACCATCGTCATTCCTTCTTTAGCCAATGTTTTCATGACATCCAGCACTTCTCCAATCATTTCTGGATCAAGAGCAGAGGTAGGCTCATCAAAAAGCATAATCTCTGGTTTCATTGCAAGTCCCCTCGCAATGGCTACACGCTGCTGCTGGCCACCTGAAAGCTGGGATGGGTAGGCGTTGGCTTTTTCACCGATTCCTACTTTATCCAAATAGTATAGAGCTGTTTTCTTAGCTTCTTCTGACGACTGTCCCAGTACTTTCATAGGCGCTAAGGTGATATTTTCTAAAACCGTTTTGTGCGGATATAAATAAAAATGCTGAAAAACCATACCTATATTGCGGCGCAGTTTGTTAATATTTGTTTTTTTATCTGCAACCAATATATTATTTACCGTCAATTGTCCGTTAGATATTGTTTCTAAATAATTTATGCATCGCAGCATCGTGCTTTTACCCGAACCCGAAGGTCCAATTACGACGACAACTTCACCTTTTTTAATCGTTAAATTGATATCTTTTAATACGTGAAAATCACCGTAATATTTGTTCACTCCGTCAAAAACAATCATTTTCCTCCTCCTAATCTACGAACAATGATAAATATTTGAGTTTTTAAAATATTTAAAATATGTTAAAAATTATATTCTTACCCTTAAAGCAAAGTCAACAGTTGACAAATTATCTCTTTTTTGTAATCAAAATGAACTATCTTCAAATAAAATATGCTAGAAAAATAATAGGTTTTGTTGGCATTTGCTGATATGTAAGCATACGTTCGCTAGGCTGAAGGTACTTGTATCAGCTTAATCAATAGATTATATTAGTTAACGCATATCTTTATACGAATTGTCTTTCATTTTTCTAGGGCAGTTCTCTCTAATCAGCCCTTTTTCTAATTATCTGTCTATCACTTTATTATATTAATATATATAATTCTCTTAGCAGTAAATTAATAAAAAAAGTAAATACAAGCTTCCATTCATGTTAGAGGTTCTGACATAAATATAGTGAAATTATATTATTTCTCTAAAAAACACACGCTTTATTAGCGTGTGTGGCCTTTTATATTTTCCGGACTCATTTGAAAATGCGGATAGTCTTTAAAACCTTGCCAATCTCCTCCCCATTCAAACCCTAAACTTTTTGCGATATCTACAACCTCCATCCAATCAGACCGATTATTGTTATTACCGTCATATTTCATGTCCCAAATAACTTGTCCGTCTTTTAACCCAATAGCAAAATCAATAGCTAGTCCATAGTTATGATAAGACTGGCCGCCCTTTGAATAGGTAACAATGTTGCCTTCTTCCGTCCTGCCTTTTGCATAAAGCCTATCTTGTTCTTCTTTTGAACGGAAACCTTCCGTAATGACAATCGAGATTCCTTGGTCGTTTGCTTGTTGAACAAGTTTATTTTTCTTTTCTTCTACGACAGGATGCAACTCAGCTGCTCCTGAAAAATCTTTTAACGTTGGACCTGGCTTTAACTCATCGCGAAACAAAAATAACTGGCTTACCGCTATCACAACTATCAAAGCTATTGCCAATTTTTTAAGAACGTTCATCTATATAAAGTCTCCATTCTTTTTTGCTGTTACTTAGATAAAATCATATCGAATTTCATTTTGTTATCCAATAAAAGAGCTGTAGTGTTCAACAAACGTCTATATTTTTTCGTTTTTTATCTATTTTCACCATTTTTTCACTATTGGTGGTTACATTAACAATTGTGGACAGCTCTGTACCACACCCCCTATAACTTTTAAGGAGTGACAACAGCATGAAAAAGAAACTATTCGGTTATATCATGGCAAGCGGTTTAACACTAGGAGTTATGGCCGCTGCAAACTCCACGGCATTTGCAGCAAGCAAAGATGAAACAAGCTCTTCAACGGTTGTAGAGCGAACAAATGGCAATACAACAACTACGAGTGATGCAACACAACAAAAAGTTGATGATATTATGAAAAAAGCACAGGAAAAATTACAGAAACTCGGCGTAAGCTTACCTCAGCATCATAAAGAAGGCCCCTTTAGCAATTTAGATGCTGGTACAAAGGCAAAAGCGAAAGCTATTATGGATCAGCTTCGCGACGGCACGCTGACTAAGGAACAAGCTGAAGCCAAATTAAAAGAACTTGGCGTAGACTTCCCTGAACATAAAGGTGGTCCTTTTAGCAATCTAGATGCAGCCACTAAGAAAAAAGCCAAAGCTATTATGGACCAGCTTCGCGACGGCACCCTGACTAAGGAACAAGCTGAAGTCAAATTAAAAGAACTTGGCGTAGACTTCCCTGAACATAAAGGTGGTCCTTTTAGCAATCTAGATGCAGCCACTAAGA